>NZ_JAKHEX010000009.1:6100-97183 GCF_023130475.1 Aciditerrimonas ferrireducens | reverse complement strand
CCTGCGGCGAAGGGGTCGGCGGGGAAAGAGCCGGCAGCGAAGGGGTCGGCGGCGAAGAAGCCGGCGGGCACGAAGGGCCCAGTGGCGAAGGGCCCAGTGGCGAAGGGGCCAGCGGCGAAGGGTTCCGCGGCGAAGGGCCCAGCGGCGAAGGGTTCCGCGGCCAAGGGTGGGGCAGTGAAGGGGACCCTCGGGACGGGTGCTCGGGCGAAGGCGTCGGCCCCGCCGGCGGCGGCGGCGAAGCAGACATCGAAGGCGTCCGGAGCGGAGCCCGAATCGGTCCGGCGGGCGTCGAGGAGCACGGCGGCGAAGGGTGTCCCTGCGACGGCGTCGAAGTCGGCCGTTGGGGACGCTGAGCAGCGAACGGGCGAGCCGTCGGGGGAAGCTCGACCCGCTACGGTGGAGACCCCAGCGGAGGGGCCCCCAGCTGCTCCGCCGGTCCAGGAAGAGACGTCCACGTCGCCAGAGGCGCGAAGTCGGGACGTCGTCGAGGAGAGGGAGCGAACGGAGACGGTGTCGGCCCAGCGCGCACTGCAAGCAGACGCATCGGCGGCGTCATCCGGCGGGGGTCGGGGAACGCTGCCCCGACGGCGGCCGACGGGCGGCCCCGCCGAGCAGGGGGCGAATGCCGGGCCCTACGCCGAGGACCAGGCGTTCCTGGCCGAGCAGCGGGCGGCCCTGCTCGAGGAACGGGCCACGTACCAAGAGCAGGCCGAGGCCTTACGGGCCGAAGCCGAGAGCCTGGCCCTGGAGCGGGAACCCGGGGACGTGCAGTTCGACGAGGAGTCTGGGGAGGGGGGCACGGCAGCGGTGGACCGGGAACGGGACCTCACCCTGTCCGCCCAGGCCCTCTCGACGATCGCCGAGATCGACGCTGCCCTGGCGGCCATCGAGGCTGGTACCTACGGGGTCTGCGAGCAGTGCGGCCAACCCATCCCGCAGGCCCGCTTGCGGGCCTTGCCGTACGCCCGGCTCTGCGTGGCGTGCAAGAGCGGGGGACTGCACCGACGCTGAGGCGCTCCGACCCGGTGTCCGGGAACGACGGTGCGTCCCGGACCCGAGGGTCGGGTCGTCGCCGACTGGCCGTCGTCGCGGCCGTGGCCGTGGTGGTCGTGGTCGCTGACCAGTTCTCGACCAGTTGGGCCGTGGACCGCCTGCGTCGAGGCCCGCTGCACGTTGTTGGTCCGTTGTCCTTCCAGTTGGCGGTCAACACCGGGAGCGCCTTCGGGATCGGCAGGGGCTGGGCGCCGGTCATCGGCGCCCTGGCCGTCTTGGTGGTCGTGGCCCTGGTCGGCGTGAGCCGTCGTCTCCAGAGCACCTGGCAGGCCCTGGCCATGGGCCTGGTGGTGGGGGGTGCCCTGGGCAACCTCTACGACCGGGTCTTCCGCCACTTCCATGGGGGGGTCGTCGACTTCATCGCCCTGGGCTTCTGGCCGACCTTCAACGTGGCCGACGCCGCTATCACCATCGGGGTCATCATCCTGGGCTGGACGTGGCTGGTCCGTCCGAGCCGCCAGGCGGCTCGGCCCGAGGCCCAGGCCGACCGGTGAGGGGTCCGGCGGGGGCTTCTCCGGGGCAGGCCGAGGGGTCCCGGGAGGTGCTCGTCCCCCGTTCCCTGGCCGGCCAACGCCTGGACCGGGCCGTGGCCCTCCTGCTGAACGTCTCGCGGGCCCAGGCCACCGGCTTGGTGAGCGACGGTCGGGTCAAGGTGGACGGCGTGGCCGTCCGGATCCGCCACCAGCCGCTCCGCGAGGGCCAGCACCTCGAGGTGACCCTGCCGGGCCGCCCGGCGGCCCTGGCCCCCGATCCGAGCGTGCCCTACGACGTCGTCCTCGAGGACCCCGACCTGCTGGTGATCGACAAGCCCCCGGGCGTCAGCGTCCATCCGGGCGCTGGTCAGGCCTCAGGCACCCTGGTCCACGGCCTCCTGGCCCGTTATCCGGAGCTGGCCGAGCTCCCGTCGGCAGGTGCCGGGGACCCCTCGCGGCCGGGGATCGTCCACCGCATCGACAGGGACACCTCGGGTCTCCTGGTCGTGGCCCGGACCCCCGCCGCCTACCACGCCCTGCGCCAGGCCATCGACGAGCACCGCGTCGAACGGACCTACCTCGCCTTGGTCCACGGCCAGCCCGAGGACCGGGGCCTGGTGGACGCGCCCATCGGCCGCTCCCTCCGGCACCCCGACCGCATGGCCGTCCAGGCCGGGGGCCGGCCGTCCCGCAGCTGGTTCGAGGTCCTGGCCCGCTACGACGAGCCCCGGTCCCTGGCCCTCCTGCGGGTCACCCTGGAGACCGGTCGGACCCATCAGATCCGGGTCCACATGGCGGCCATCGGCCACCCCGTGGTCGGCGACCGCCGCTACGGCCGTGCCGGCGACCAGCGCATTCTCGGCGCCGCCCGCCAGTGGCTCCATGCGAGCGAACTCGCCCTGGCCCACCCGGCGGACAGCCGTCCCTTCTGGGCGAAGTCCCCGCTGCCCGCGGACCTCCGCGCCGTGCTCGAGGCCTGTCGCTGAGCCCCACCGAGCCGGGCGGCCCGGGGCGGGCCCGTTCAGGCTGCTTCGTGGGCGGCGACCACCTCGGGTTGCAGGGCCAGCTGCTCGAGCGCCCGGGCCTCCGCCTGCCGGGCCCGCCGGACCCCGATGCCGAGCTGGGCGGCCGTGGCTTGCAGGGAGGCGGGCGACCCGGTGTCCAACCCGAAGCGCAGCCGCACCACGGCCCGCTCCAGCTCGCCCAGCCGGTCGACAGCCGCCCGGACCCGCTCCATGACGAGCTCCCGCTCGACCTCGTCCTCGAAGGAGGCGTCCTCGGCGCCCACCAGGTCGCCGAGCGGCGTCGTGCTGTCCGCGCCAGCCGGCTGGTCCAGGCTGGCGGTCACCCGAGCGGCCTGACCGAGCTGGTCCACGGTCTCCTCGTCGACGCCGGCGGCCTCGGCCACCTCGGCCCGGCTGGGGTCACGGCGCAGCTCGTTGGCCAGCTCCCAGGTGGCCCGATCGATCCGCTGGGCCAGTTCCGCGACCTCCATGGGCACCCGGATGGTGTTGCCGTGCTGCTGGACCGCCCGCTGGAGGGCCTGGCGGATCCACCAGGTGGCGTAGGTGGAGAATCGGAAGCCCCGTTCCCAGTCGAACTTGTCTACGGCCCGCATCAGGCCGAAGGTGCCCTCCTGGAGCAGGTCGGCGAAGTCCACGCCCCGATCCTGGTAGCGGCGGGCCCAGTGGATGACCAGCCGCAGGTTGGCCGCGATCATCCGCCGGCGGGCCTCCTCGTCCCCGGCGGCCACGGCCTTGGCCAGCTCGATCTGCTCCTCGGGGCCCGGCAGCGGGTACCGCTCCAGGTCGTCGAGGAACAGGCGAATGGTGTCAGGGCTCGATGCGGTGCGCTTCGCCATCGGATCGCTCTCTCCATGCCTCGTCGTACGAGGAGCACAACACCGATGTCGTCCTCTGCATTCCTGGGAACTTCCTGAGAATGGCTTGCCAGGTCGTGTCCCGGCCCGGGGCGTCGGGCGCGGCTTGCCGAGGCGACCCACCCCGTGCTGCGCTACCTCCCGTGTCGCGCATCCCGGCCGCACCCCCGACCCGTCGACCACGGCTCCTCGTGATCCGCCACGGCGACACCGCCTGGACCCGGACCGGGCAGCACACCGGCCGCACGGACCTGGCCCTGGAGCCCGCCGGGGAGGCCCAGGCGGCGGCCTGGGCACCGCTGCTCGCCGGGCGGTCCTTCGTCCAGGTCCTGACCAGCCCGCTGACCAGGGCCCGCCGGACCTGCGAGCTCGCCGGCTTCGGGTCCCAGGCCAAGACCTGCAGTGACCTGCAGGAGTGGGACTACGGGGCCTACGAGGGCCGAACCACGGCTGACATCCATCGGGAGCGACCCGACTGGGACCTCTGGCGCGACGGGGTGCCCCACGGGGAGGGCCCAGGCGACGTGGCCCGCCGGGCCGATCGGGTGATCGAGCGGGCCTTGGCCGAGGTCGGCGACACCCTGGTCTTCGGCCACGGTCACCAGCTCCGGGTCCTCTGTGCCCGCTGGCTCGGCCAGCCTCCCGGGGAGGGCCGCCACTACCTGCTCGGGGCTGGGGCGCTCGGGGTCCTCGGCTGGGAGCACGACTGGCCGGCCATCGAGGCCTGGAACCTGCAGCCCCCTGCACCGGTCCCCGCTCCCTGACCCCGGGCGGTCCGGCGCCACGAGCCCCCGCCACCGGGGGCCCCGACATCGGGGGTCGCCGGCATCGGGGGCCGGGTCGGGGCCGGCCAGTGCCGCTGGTCAGTGCAAGGGGCTCGGGGCCCGCATCCCTCGGGCCTGCTCGACCATGTCGGCCAAGGTGAAAGAGTCCAGGTGCTCGCGCATGTGCTCCCCGACCTCGGCCCAGACGGCGAGGAGGGCGCACTGCCCCTCGTGCTCGCAGGCCCCGTTCTCGTGGGGCCGGCCGAAGTCCCCCGCCACGATTGGGCCGTCGACCGCGGCCACGATCTGCCCCAGGGTGATCTCCGTCGGTGGCCGGGCCAGGACGTAGCCGCCCCCGACGCCCCGCTTCGAGCGGACCAGACCGGCCCCCTTCAGGGCCAAGAGGATCTGTTCGAGGTACGGCTGGGGCAGACCGGTCCGTTCGGCGATGTCCCGTACCGAGGTGGGCTGCTCGTCGGGATGGAGCGCCAAGGAGAGCAAGGCCCGACTGGCGTAATCACCCCGGGTCGAGACCTTCACGAACCGATGGTACCGCCAGGGGCACCGGGGCCCCGCTCCGAGGGCCGGGGCTAGCATGCCGGCCGTGCCTGAGGGACCCCGGCTGCCCCGCTACGACGGTCCCTGCTTGAGCGGTGTCGTCCCGGCGCTCCTCGGGCGAGGCCAGGGGCCCCGCCCGGCCTGGGTGCCCGAGGTGCTCGACCAGGCCCGGCAAGTGGTCCTCCTGGTCCTCGACGGCCTGGGCTGGGAACAGCTCCAAGCGCACGCGTCCCGCCTGCCGACCCTCGCCGCGGCCGAGGGCGGTCCCATCGCCTCGGTGGTCCCCACGACCACCGCCACGGCCCTCACCTCCCTGGCGACCGGCAGCCCGCCGGCCCGCCACGGCATCCTCGGCTACCGCCTGCGCTTCGGCCAGGAGATCCTCAACGTCCTGCGCTGGCGGACCGAGCGGGGCGACGCCCGTCGTCGGCTCCCGGCCCCCACCCTCCAGCCGATCGCCGCCTTCCTGGGCCAGCCGATCCCGGTGGTGACCAGGGCAGAGTTCGCCGCCACGGGGTTCAGCGCCGCCCACCTGGGCGGAGCCCAGCTGGTGGGCTGGGCCACCGCCTCGGGCCTGGTGGTCGAGGTCCGTCGGCTGCTCCGCGCCGGGGTGCCGTTCGTCTACGCCTACTACGACGGGGTCGACAAGGTCGCCCACGCCGAGGGCCTCGGCGAGCACTACCAGGCCGAGCTCGTGACCGTCGAGCGCCTGGTCGGGGACCTCCTCGAAGCCCTCCCCAGCGGTGCCGCCCTGGCGATCACCGCCGATCACGGCCAGGTCGAGGTCGGGTCGGCCATTCGAGCGCCGAGCCCCGGTCTCCTCGCGGCGGTCGAGCTGCTCTCGGGGGAGGGCCGGTTCCGCTGGCTCCATGCCCGACCGGGCGCTGCCGCCGAGGTGCTGGCGGCTGCTCGGGAGGAGCACGGGGACGAGGCCTGGGTGGTGACCCGCGAGCAGGTCCAGGACGAGGCCTGGTTCGGGGGGACGCTCGCTCCCAGGGTGGCCGAGCGGCTCGGCGACGTGGCCCTGGTGGCTCGGGAGCCGGTGGCGTTCCTGGACCCCGCCGACACCGGGGAGACCCGCCTGGCCGCCCGCCACGGCTCCTTGACCGACGCCGAGCTGCTCGTGCCCTTCCTCGGCTTGCCGGGCCCGGGCGGGGTCTGACCGGACGTGCCGAGCGTCGATGGAGCTGCCAGGATCGAGGCCATGAGCGATCCCTCGGCGAGCCCCGTTCGACCCTCGAGCCACGAGGAGGCCATCCTTCTCGACCCGGGGAGCCGCCGGCCCGCCGGGCCGGCCTCGGGTGGGCCTCAAGGGACCGAGGACCCACAGCCCGAAGCCACCGAGTCGGTCGAGCAGCCGGCGAAGGTCATGCGGATCGGGGCCATGGTCAAGCAGCTCCTCGACGAGGTCCGTTCAGCGCCGCTCGACGAGGCCAGTCGGACCCGCCTGCGGGAGATCTACGAGCTGTCGGTCCGGGAGCTGGCCAGCGCCCTGAGCCCCGACCTAGCAGCCGAACTGGACCGCATGGCCCTGCCCTTCGACGAGAGCGCCCCTTCGGAGAGCGAGCTCCGGGTGGCCCAAGCCCAGTTGGTCGGGTGGCTCGAGGGGCTGTTCCACGGCATCCAGGCCACGCTCATGGCCCAGCAGATGGCGGCCCGAGCGCAGCTCCAGGAGATGCGGCAGCGGGGCCTGCCCCCGGGTGGGGGGAACGAGGGGCAGGCGGCGAGCCGGCCCGGCACCTACCTCTGACCGGCTGGCCGGTCGGCTCACCGCGGTCCGCCAGCGGGGTCATCGGCACCCGCCCGAGGTGCCCAGTTCCGGCGCAGGGCCCTGGTAGCGTCCGAGCGGGCCCGTTCGTGGGCCGCTCAGGCAGGGGAGGAGGCAGGTCATGGGTGCGGGGCAGTCCTTCGTGCACCTGCACACCCACACGGAGTACTCGATGCTCGACGGGGCATCCCGGCTGAGCGACCTGGTGCGGGCCGCGCTGGCCGACGGCCAGCCAGCCCTGGGCATCACGGACCACGGCAACATGTACGGGGTCCTGGACTTCTACAAGCTCTGCCGGGAACACGGCATCACGCCGGTCATCGGCACCGAGGCCTACATGGCCGGGGAGTCCCGGCACGAGCGGCCCGTCCGCCGAGGACGCCTCGACGACACCGGCGGGGAGGTGGACGGCGGCCAGAAGCTCTACTACCACCTGACGGTCCTGGCCGAGACCACCGAGGGCTACCGGAACCTCATGAAGCTGTCCTCGGAGGCCTATCTTTCCGGCTACTACTACAAGCCTCGCTGCGACTGGGAGCTCCTCGAGCGCTACCACCGGGGGCTCATCGCCACCTCGGGGTGCCTGGGCGGTGTGGTCCTCCAGGCGCTCCTGGCGGGGGACGAGCAGCGGGCCACCGAACTCGCCGGCCGGCTCCAGGACATCTTCGGCAAGGACAGCTTCTTCGTCGAGCTCCAGGACCACGGCCTGGCCGAGCAGCACCGGACCAACCCCCAGCTGATCGCCCTGGCCCGCCGGATCGGGGCGCCGCTCCTGGCCACGAACGACAGCCACTACACCCGACGGGAGGACGCCGAGGCCCACGACGCCCTCCTCTGCGTGCAGACCGGCGCCACCATCGACGACCCCAAGCGCTTCCGCTTCGAGGGAACCGAGCACTACCTGAAGAGCGCCCAGGAGATGCGGGCCCTGTTCGCCGAGGTGCCCGAGGCCTGCGACAACACCCTGCTGATCGCCGAACGGGCCCAGGTGGAGATCGCCTTCGGCCTCGACGCCCTCCCCGAACCGCCCATCCCGGCAGCCTTCGAGGGGCCGACCTACGAGGCCCGGGCCCAGGCCTACCTGCGGCACCTGGCCCTCGAAGGGGCCAAGCGCCGCTACGGCGACCAGCTCCCCGAGGTCGTCACCCAGCGCCTGGAGTACGAGCTCGGGGTCATCGGCAAGATGGGGTTCGCCGCCTACTTCCTCGTGGTCGGCGACCTCATCCGCCACGCCAAGGAGCACGGCATCCGGGTCGGACCGGGTCGGGGCTCGGCCGCAGGCTGCCTGGTGGCCTACTGCCTCGGGATCGTCGAACTCGACCCCATCCGCTACGACCTGCTCTTCGAACGGTTCTTGAACCCCGGTCGAAAGCAGATGCCGGACATCGACATGGACTTCGACGAGCGCTACCGGGGCGAGATGATCCGCTACGCCGCTGAGCGCTACGGGGTCGACCACGTCGCCCAGATCGTCACCTTCTCCACCATCAAGGCCCGGGCCGCCGTTCGCGACGCCGCCCGCGTGCTCGGCTACCCCTACGCCGTCGGGGACCGCATCGCCAAGGCCATGCCCCCCCTCGTCATGGGCCGCGACACCCCCCTCCGGGCCTGCCTGGAGCGCACCGAGGGCTACGAGGACGGGTACGTGGCCGCCCAGGGCCTCCGAGAGATGTACGAGCAGGATCCCGACGCCCGCCGGGTCATCGACGTCGCCCGGGGTCTCGAGGGCCTGCGCCGCCAGGACGGCATCCACGCCGCTGCCGTGGTCATCACCAAAGAGCCCCTCACCGAGTACCTGCCGGTCCAGCGCAAGCCCGAGGCCGGCCAGGCCCCCGAGGACGCCCCCATCGTCACCCAGTACGAAATGCACGGGGTCGAGGAACTGGGCCTGTTGAAGATGGACTTCCTCGGGCTCCGGAACCTCTCGGTCATCGAACGGGCCCTCGACCTCGTCGAGCGGACCACCGGCCAGCGGCCCGACATCGACCGGGTCCCCCTCGACGACCCGGCGACCTTCGAGATGCTGCGTCGGGGCGACACCATCGGGGTCTTCCAGCTCGAAGGGGGGCCCATGCGGGCCCTCATCCGTTCCCTGGCGCCCACGACCTTCGACGACGTGGCCGCCCTCGTCGCGCTTTACCGACCCGGCCCCATGGCGGCCAACATGCACCGGGACTACGCCGACCGCAAGAACGGCCGCCAGCCCATCACCTACCTCCACCCGGATCTCGAACCCATCCTGGCGGACACCTACGGGCTCATGATCTACCAGGAGTCCATGATGCGGGTGGCCCAGCGCTTCGCCGGCTACACCCTCGAAGAAGCCGACAATCTCCGCAAGGCCGCCGGCAAGAAGATCCGGGCCATCATGGCGGCGGAACGGGAGAAGTTCGTCGCCGGCTGCGTCGCCCAAGGCTACGGCGAGGAGCTCGGCACCAAGCTCTTCGACATCATCGAACCCTTCGCCGACTACGCCTTCAACAAGTCCCACTCCTATGGCTACGGCTACGTCGCCTACCAGACCGCCTGGCTGAAGGCCAACTATCCGGTGCAGTACCTCGCAGCGTTGCTGACCTCGGTCAAGGACGACAAGGACAAGACCGCCGTCTACTTAGCCGAGTGCCGGGCCATGGGCATCGAGGTCCTCGTACCCGACATCAACCGCTCGACCGCCGAGTTCACCCCCGTGCTCGACCAGGGCGGCCAGCGCCAGATCCTCTTCGGCCTGGCGGCCGTCCGCAACGTCGGGGAGGGGCTGGTCGAGCGCATCGTGGAAGAACGGGACCGCAACGGGCCCTTCGCCGACTTCTACGACTTCTGTGAGCGGGTCGACCCGGCTGTCCTCAACAAGCGGACAGTGGAGTCCCTGGTGAAGGCCGGAGCCTTCGACTCCCTCGGGCACCCTCGCCAGGGCCTCTTGCTGGCCATGGACGAGCTCGTCGACCGGACCTTGGAGCGCCGCCGGGAGCAGCAGGCGGGCATCGTCTCCCTCTTCGGCAGCCTCGACGCCGGGGACCCCGAGACCGCCTCGGTGACCGGCCGGGTCCCCATCCCCGACCAGGAGCTCTCCCGGGCCGACCGCCTGGCCTTCGAGAAGGAGATGCTCGGCCTCTACGTCAGCGACCACCCCCTGCGGGGCCGCGGAGCTCAAGGACGAAGGGCCCCTCCTCGACCCGGCTCGACCCGAAGGGGCCGTGCGGACCGTTGCCGGCGTGGTCACGAACCTCTCCCGGCGCTACACCAAGCGGGGCGAGCTCATGGCCACCTTCGTCCTCGAGGACCTCCAAGCAGCCGTCGAAGTCTTCGTCTTCCCGAAGGTCATGGCCCAGGTCGACCACCTGCTCGCCGACGACGCCGTGGTCATCGTCAAAGGTCGGGTGGACCGTCGCGACGACCAGGTCAAGCTGGTCTGCATGGAGCTCGAGCGCGTCCAGGCGACCGCCGAGGGCACCCCTGCGCTCCGAGTCGCCCTCGAACCGACCAAGGTCAGCGCTGCCCTGGCCGCCCGTCTGCGGACCCTCCTCGAGGAGCACCCCGGGCCCGAACCGGTCGTCCTCGAGGTCGGCGAGACCGCCCTGCGCCTCCCGCCCGCCTGGAGCGTCGACAGCCGCCGGCTCCTCGGTCCCCTCCGGGAAGCCCTCGGCACCGCTGCCCGGGTCCTCCCACCCACCGAATGGGCGACCTCTGCCTGATCTCCTACAATGGTGGCCAGCATCCGTTCGTGCCGTCGCACGTCGGCCACGAGAGGTGGTGAAGGGGCGTGCCAGCCGGCACGGCGGTCACGCCGGACGAGCGCACGGAGCACGCCATGCCATTCGAGGTCGGGACGAAGGACTGCACGTCGCTGAGCGACAGCGAGCTCGCCGAGATGGCGGACCTCTCGACGGCTCACGGCCTGCCCTTCGACGTCGGCTTCCTCTCCAAGCAGGCCGAGGAGTGGGTCCTCATCACCACCGTCCGCGAAGGGGAGCGGCTGCGGGGCTACTCGTTCTGCACCCTCGAGCGCATCGGCGGCACCCCGGCCATGCTCGTCGGGGTCGCCACCGTCGACCGGGTGGCCCGCGCCGAGCACGTCCTCCGGCTGCTCCTCGGCGACCAGTACCGACGGGCTCTTCTCGCCTTCCCCGACGAGGACGTCCTCGTCGGAGCCCGGCTGGCCACCCCCCAGGCCTACCGGGCCTTCGACGGCCTCACCGACGTGGTGCCCCGACCCGACCACAAGGCCACCGGGGAGGAACGAGCCTGGGGTCGGCGCCTCGCCAAACGATTCGGGGCAGACAACCGCATCGACGACCGGAGCTTCGTCTTGACCGGCGACGGAGACCCCTGCGGGGCCCTCGACTTCGACGGCCCACCTTCGGCTGGGCCATGGCCGAGGACCTGGCGGAAGGCACGCTCATCCCGCGGGCTGCCCGCACCGGGGCCTGACCCGCCACCGAGCCCAGCCTGCCCGGTCGGCCCCCACCGACCACCGGGCGGCCCGCTCGGCCGGCTCAGGGTCGGGGCAAGATCGCGACCACCAGCTTCGGGCAGTAGCCCTCCTGGGGACGGCCAACCACCACCACCAGGTAGCTGGGTCGGAAGCCCAAGGCGGCGGCCAACGCGCGGCCCCCGAGCCGAGTCCGTCCGCTCGCCATCACCGCGTCGGTGACCACCGGGTCGGTCATCGGTAGCCAGTTGTCCGTCCGGTGCCAGCCGAAGCGGATCCAGACCGCGTCGTCCTCGGCCCGCCGGTAGACCACCGGGCCGCGGGTCGGCGCCACCACCGCCACCGAGGGTCGATCGCCCCGCAGCTCCCAGTACGGCCACGAGGGGCCGGCGAAACCGAGCAGCTGCGGCTCGGGCGGTGCCAGCAGGGTCCGAAGCAGGCGCCGGGCGCGACGCCGGCCCAGGATCCCCGCCACGCTCGCCGGTGCCGTGACCCGACGGGACTCCGGACGGGCCGGGTCATTCGGTGGGCCGAGGGCCGCGCTCGGGACGTCCAGCACCGCGAAGGGTCCCAGTGCACCGCCGGGGAGCTGCGCCGCACCCACGATCCCCGGCAGGCCCTCCAGGCGAGCCAGCACCGAGGTGGCCAGATCGACCACCACCACGTCGCCCTCCGGGCTCGGGGCGCTCAGCACCACGAACCGTCGCGCCCCGGCAGCCAACCTGGCCAGCCGGCCTGGTCGGAACGTGGCCACCGGCTGCTGGCCCCGGGCACGCCGGCCTCGAGCATGCCGCCCCCGAGCACGCCGGCCCGGCCGGGTTGCCGGTTCGACCACCGCCGTCTCGCCGCCGTCGGGGATCGCCGGGGCCACCTCGTCGAGGGGCCCGCTCGTCACGGCTGGGCCGCCGCCCGGATCGTCGGGCGGGCCGCCTCGGCGCTCGTTCGGGTCAGCTCGCCCAACCGTTGCGCCAGCTCGCCCCGTTCACCGACCGGGGCCAGGCACACACCGCCCCGGCACACGTAGGCCGACCCGTCGTCCGGCCGACCGGACCACAGCGGCCAGGGACCTCGCTCGCCGTGCACCAGCAACGTCGTCGGCCAGAAGCCTTCCTGGACGCAGGACACCAGGTCCGGCCGGGACCCGGTCACGACCACCTCGACGGTGCCCGCCTCGGCCACCAGGCCGGCCACGACGGCATCGGCCAGCGCGACCGGCTGGCGAGCGGCGAGCGGCCGCAGGGCTCCGAGGATCGCGTCCCTGGCCCGACCGAAGGTCGAGTCCTCGGTCAAGGCGGCCAAGCGGGTCAAGGTCCGAGCCGCGACCGCGTTGGCCGAAGGAGCCGCGCTCCCCGCCAGCTCCACCGGGCGCACCACCGGCGTCTGGGCGTCCCGGCTGCTCGTCGCCAGCAGCCCATCGGGCAGCTGGAACTCCGCGAGCAGGACCCGAGCCGCGTCGATCGCCCGCCGCCAGTCCTCGTCCTCCCCGCGGGCCTCGGCGAGGGCGATGCTGGCCGCCGCCACCCAGGCCACGTCGGCGGCCGTCGCCGGATGGCGGGCCTGCCCGTCTTGCACCGTCCGCGCCCAGCCGGCCCCCGGTCGTCGCGCGCTTCGCCAGAGCACCTCCAGCACCTCGCCCGCGGCCGCCACCCACTCCGGTCGTCCGAGGGCCCCCCCGGCCTCGGCCAAGGCGACCGCCGCCATGGCGTTCCACTCCGTGACCACCTTCGGGTCCAGCCCCGGCCTCGGGCGCTCGGCCCGGGCGGCCCGCAGCAGCTCCCAACCCTCCTGCACCCCGTCGGGCCGGGCCAGGGGTGCACCCAGGGGCCGGCGCAGCACATGACGGCCCTCGAACGCCGGCGGACCATCCAGCTGGTACCAGGCGGCCACCTCGTCGTACCGGGGCCCCAAGACCGTCCGCAGCTCCTCGCTGGTCCAGGTGGCGTGCCCGCCCTCGACACCCCCGGCGTCGGCGTCCTCCGACGCGGCCAAGCCCCCCCCGGGCAACCGCAGTCGGCCCAGGAGGTAGCCCACCGTCTCCTCGACCGCCTGTCGGAACCGGGCGTCGCCCCCGACCTGCCACGCGGCCAGGGCGCAGCGCACCAACAGGGCCTGGTCGGGGAGCATCTTCTCGAAGTGCGGCACCGTCCAGGTCCGGTCCGTCGAGTACCGGGCGAAGCCGCCTTCGAGGTGGTCGTAGAGACCCCCGGCCACCATGGCCCCCAGGGTCACCTCGGCCGCCTCGATCGAGGCGGCCGAGCCCCGCAGCGCTCCGTCCACGAGCAAGAGCTCCAGCACCGGCGCCTGAGGGAACTTCGGGGGTCCCCCGAAGCCACCCCAGGGTCGGTCCAGGCGTCCGACCAGCTGCTCGCTCGCCCGGCTCGCCAGCTCCTGCCAGCTGGGTGCCGCGCTCGGGCGCTCGGCTGTCGGCCCTGCGAGCGACCGGGCGATCGCGCCGGCAAGCTCGCTGGCATCCCGCTCCACCGCTTCCCGCCGCGTGGCCCAAGCGTCGGCCACCGCGTCGAGCACCCGCCGGAAGGCCGGGAGGCCGTGGCGGTCCTCGGGGGGGAAGTAGGTGCCGGTGAAGAAGGGCCGGCCGTCGGGGGTGGCGAAGACCGACAGGGGCCACCCTCCTTGTCCGGTGGCGGCCAGCGCTGCCTCCATGTAGAGCGCGTCGACGTCCGGGCGCTCCTCGCGGTCCACCTTCACCGGCACGAAGTGGTCGTTGAGCAGTTCGGCGACGGTGGGATCGTCGAACGACTCCCGCGCCATGACGTGGCACCAGTGGCACGCGGAGTACCCGATCGAGATGAACAGCGGTCGGTCCAGCCGGCGGGCCTCGGCGAGCGCCTCCTTGCCCCAGGGCCACCAGTCGACCGGTTGGTCGGCGTGCTCCTGCAAGTAACGGCTCGGCTCGGCAGCCAGGCGGTTCACGCCAGCGATCCTAGGTGCCGACCTCGCCCCCCGGATCGGCAGCCGGTGACGCGGTGGTCCACCACGCAGGTCGTCGCCGGGGCGGCACCGGGGTGGCGAGGGGGTGGGACGGAGGACGAGGCCGGTCGTCCCGCCAGCCGTTGTGGAGTTTGTGTGACATGTTGTGATTCGTGGCGAGCCGAGCCACCCACATCGGGGCGGCGGGCTCGACGAGCCTCTAAGGTCCCGGGGCCATGGAACTCCGACTGGATGGTCGCAGTGCGCTCGTGACCGGGGCCAGCCGAGGCATCGGCCTGGCCATCGCCCAGCGCTTCGCCGAGGCCGGCGCAGCGGTGACCCTGAGCGCCCGCAAACCCGAGGAGCTGGAGCAGGCGGCGGCTTCCCTCCTCGCCGCGGTGCCGGGGGCCCAGGTGGCCTGGCGGGTCGCCCACGCCGGGGACCCGGCGGCGGCCGAGGCCTGCGTCGCCGACGCCCTCGAGCGGTGGGGCCGGCTGGACATCCTGGTGAACAACGCCGCCACGAACCCCTACTACGGCCCCCTCGTGGGCCTCGACGGGCCCCGGGCGCAGAAGACCGTCGAGGTCAACCAGTTCGGGCCCCTGGCCTGGGTCCAGGCCGCCTGGCGGGCGGCCATGGCCGAGCACGGAGGGGTGGTCCTCAACGTCGCCTCGATCGGCGGGCTCTCGCCCGAGCCGGGCATGGGCTGGTACGGGGTGACGAAGGCGGCCCTGGTCCACCTGACCCGCCAGCTGGCTGCGGAACTGGCCCCGGGGGTGCGGGTGAACGCCCTCGCCCCGGGGCTCGTGCGGACCGTCTTCGCCCGGGCCCTCTGGGAGGACCACGGCGACCGAGTGGCCAGCCGTCTTCCCCTCAAGCGCCTGGGGGAGCCCGACGACGTGGCGAAGGCCGCGCTGTTCCTCTGCTCGGACGCGGCCTCGTGGATCACCGGCTCGACCCTGGTGGTCGACGGCGGGGCCATGGTCACCCCGAGCGGCGGGGTCTGAGCTCAGCGGCCGGCCCCGGCCTGCTCGAGCAGGGCGGCCAGGCGGGACCGGGCCACCTTGCCGCTCGGCGTTCGGGGCAAGGCGTCCACGAGGACCACCTCCTTCGGGGCGGCCCAGGGCGACACGGTGGCCTTCACGGCTTCGGCGAGAGCCTCTCGCCTCGGGGGTGGGGCGGTGGGGCTCGGGACGACGAGGGCCACGACGGCCTGTCCCCACTCGGGGTCCGGCCGGCCGACGACGGCCACCTCGGCCACGCCGGCCTGCTGCTGGAGGACCCGTTCGACCGCCGCCGGCCAGACCTTCTCGCCCCCGGTCACGATGACCTCGGCCAGGCGCCCCTGGACCTCCAGGCGGCCCTCAGGGGTGATCCGGCCGCCGTCCCCGGTGGGCAGCCAGCCGCCGGGGAGGAACGGCGCGGGACCGTGCCGGTAGGTCCGAAGGAGCATGGGGCCTCGCAGGAGCACCTCGCCGACCTGGCCCCGCTGGCCGTCGCCGATGGCCACCTCGACACCCTCGAGCGGGACGCCGTCGTAGACCACCCCGCTGCCGGTCTCGGTCATGCCGTAGGTCACGACGACGTTCGGCGGCACATCGGCCGGCGGGGCGGCCGCGCCGAGCAGGATGCGGTCGAAGACCGTCGGGTCGACCCGTCGGAGGGCGGTGGCCACCAGGGAGACCAGCGGCGAACGCCCAGCCGCCCGGAGGCGGGCCGCCGCCTCGGCGACCGCCTCGGCCCGGAAACCGTCGTGGACCTCGAGGGGGAAGCCGCCGAGTAGGGCCCGGGTCACAACGGCGAGGCCCCCGACGTGGGCCAGGGGCAGGCAGGCCACCCAGGCGTGGCGGGCCGGGTCGGCGCCGAGCCGGGCGTGGGTGGCGGCCGCCGAGGCGGCGACGGCCTGGTGGGTGAGGACCACCCCCTTGGGCTGGCCGGTGGTCCCACTGGTGGCCAGCACCAGGGCGTCACCATCCTCGCAGGGCCGACCCCCCGGCAGACGCCGCCACTCGCCGTCCTCGCCGAGGAGATGGGTCGGGGCCAGGGCCTGGAGGACCGCCGCCCGGGCTGGTGGGGGCAGACGACGGTCGAGGGGCAGCGCAGCGTCGCCGGCGTCCCAGACCCGCTGGAGGGCAGCCACGAAGGCTGGGCCGCCGGGGAGGTCCACGGCCACCACGTTGCGCACGGCGCTACCCTAGCGACCATATGAGTGATCGCTCCGCCATTGGAGCGTCTGGTCGCACGGTCGGACGGGCGGGGATCTGGGTCGCCGGTGCCCGACCCCGGACGCTGGTGGCGGCCGTGGTGCCGGTCGGACTGGGGGCGGTGGCCGGCTGGCTCGTCTGGCAGGACCATCGGCGGGCCTGCCTGGTCCGCTGCTCCGCCGGCCTGCACCACCCGGTGCTCTGGCGGCTGCCGCTCGCGGCCCTAGTGGCCCTGGCCCTGCAGGTGGCGGTGAACTACGCCAACGACTACAGCGACGGCGTGCGGGGGACCGACGACCAGCGGGCTGGGCCGGTGCGGCTGGTGGGCCAAGGGCTGGCCAGCCCGTCGGCGGTCCGGCGGGCCGCCCTGGTGGCCCTCGGGGTGGCCGGGCTGGCCGGGTTGGGACTCGCAGCCAGCACCTCCTGGTGGCTGCTCGCGCTCGGGGCGGCCAGTGCGTTGGCCGCCTGGGGCTACACCGGTGGCCCCAAGCCGTACGGGTACCTCGGCCTCGGAGAGGTGTTCGTCTTCGTCTTCTTCGGTCTGGTGGCCACGGCCGGGACGGCCTACGTGCTGGATGGGACCTGGTCGGGGAAGCCGGTGGTCCTCGGGGCGGTCCTCGCCGGGCTGCTGGCCTGCGCCTTGCTGGAGGCGAACAACCTGCGGGACGTGCCCGGGGACGCGGCTGCGGGCAAGCGGACCCTGGCGGTGCGCCTGGGCCGGCGGCGGGCGGGGTGGGCCTACCTCGTCACCCTGCTCGGCGCGCTCGCCTTGGTCCTGGTCCTCGCCGCCCTCGTCACCCCCTGGGCGGCCCTCGCCTTCCTGGCGGTCCCGGCCGCCTGGCGCCCGGTCCGCTTGGCTCTCGGCCCGGGCGAGGGGCGGTCCCTGTTGCCCCTCCTGGTGGGCACCGCTCGGTTCCAGCTGCTCGTCGGGGCGCTGGCGGCCCTTGGACTGGCCCTGGCGGGGGCCCAACGATGAGCCGAACGACCCAGCTCGCCGGGTGCGCCTCAGGGGGCCAAGAAGGCCCGCACCACGGGCAGCAAGGCCTCGGGTCGTTCCAGATGACAGGCGTGCCCGGCCCCGGCCACCAGGTGGCACGCCGAGCCGGGTCCGCTGCGGCGGGCGGCGCGGACCGCCACCGCGGCGAAGCGGAAGTCGAGCTGGCCCGCCACCCAGAGGGTCGGGGGCAAGGACCCCAGGCGCAACCAGAGTGGCTCCTGGGTGCCGGTGCCCAGCCGGCGCAAGGCTCGGGCCAGGTCCTCGCCGCGATTGACCTGCCGGGCGGCCAGCCCGGCCCGGTCGGGGGGAAGGGTCCGGAACAGCGGCTGGGCCAACCAGGCAGCGAGCACCTCGGCGAGGGGTTCCTGGGCGAAGCGGGCGGCCAGGGCCTCGTCGGCGGCCCGACGACGCTCCCGAGCTTCGGGGTCCTCGAGGCCCGGCGTGGCCCCGACGAGGACCAGGCGCCGGACCAGCCCGGGGTGCCCGAGGGCGACGTGGAGGGCGACCCGGCCCCCCAGGGAGTACCCGAGGACGTCGACCGGGCCGGGGCCACGCTTGGTCACGAGGTCGGCCAGGAGCGCCGCCGTGCCTGGCAGGTCGGTGTCGATGGTGGCCGACGCGCCGTGCCCGGGCAGGTCGACCGCCACCACCGGGCGGTCGGTCGCCAGCCAGCTGGGGAGGGGACCGAGCAGGCCGCCGTGCTGGGTGAAGCCGTGGAGGACCACGAGGGTGGGCGCGCCGGCGGCCCGCCCAGCGGTGCGGTCCCCGGGTGGCGCCGAGGCGGTGACCTGCTGCGAGGCCAGCACGAGCGAGGAGGCTAACCGGTGCCCGACGATCCCCTGCGTCCCCCCGAGGACCTGGCCAGGCGGCAGGCCACGGTGGCCGCCACCCTGGTCGACGAGTGGGTCCGCTGCGGGGTCCGGCACGCCGTGATCTGCCCAGGGTCCCGCTCCACGCCGTTGGCCCTGGCCCTGGCGGCTCGGCCCGAGATCCAGGTGGCGGTTCGTCTCGACGAGCGCTCGGCGGCGTTCTCGGCCCTTGGGGTGGGCCTCGCTGGGGTCGGGCCGGCGGTCCTGCTCACCACCTCGGGCACGGCGGCCACGGAGGTCCACGCCGCGGTGGTCGAGGCTCACCAGGCAGGGGTGCCCCTGCTGGTGGTCAGCGCTGACCGGCCACCGGAGCTCCAGCGGGTCGGCGCTCCGCAGACCGTCGAGCAGGCCGGCCTCTACGGGGCGAGCGTCCGCTTCGCCGTGACCCTCGACGCGGCCGACCCTGGGCTTTTCGCCAGCTGGCGGTCCTTCGCCTCCCGGCTGGTGCTCGAAGCCAGATGCCACCCGAGCGGCCCCGGCCCGGTCCACCTGAACCTGGCCTTTCGGGAGCCTTTGGTCGGCGAGCCCGGGTGCCTGCCGCCGGGTCGGCCAGGGGGTGGGCCCTGGCATCGGGCGCTGGCGAGCCGGTCCGCTCAGGCGGTCGACGGGCAGGCCGTCCTGGCCGCCTTGGGCCTCGAGGACGGCTGGGTACCGGGGGTGGTCGTGGCCGGGGAGGGCAGCGGTCCGCCGACCGAGGTCGTGGCCCTGGCCGAAGCGCTCGGCTGGCCCCTCCTCGCCGACGCCCGGTCCGGCTGCCGTCGACCCGGCCGGGCGGTCGTCGGGGCGGCCGACGGGATCCTGCGGCACCCGGGGGCCCGCGAGGCCCTGCGTCCCCGGGCCGTGCTCCGCCTGGGCCAGCCCTGGCTCTCCAAGGCCCTCGGCGCGTTCCTCGACGAGCTCGACCCAGGCGTGCCCCAGGTGGTCCTCGACCGGGACTGGGCCTGGCGGGACCCGTCCCGACGGGCCGTCCTGGTGGGTTCCGGTGACCCGACCGGCTGGGTCTGGGCCCTGGCCGAGGCCCTCGAGGCCCGGGCCCCCGACCCCCGCTCGGCCCCCGATCCCACCTGGCTGGAGCGCTGGCGGCGCGCCGAGCGGGCCGCCCAGGGCGTCGTGGACGAGCACCTCCGGGCAGGGGGTCCGCCGACCGTGGCCCAGGTCACCCGCCTGGCGCTGCGCTGCCTGCCGCCCGAGGCCACGGTGCTCTGCTCGGCGTCCCTGCCGGTCCGGGGGGTCGAGTGGTACGGACCGGTCCGCCCCGATCCACCCCGGGTGCTGGCCAACCGGGGGGCGAACGGGATCGACGGGGTGGTCTCGACGGCCCGGGGGCTGGCAATGACCGGTCGAGCGGTGGTGGCCCTCGTGGGCGACCTGGCGTTCCTCCACGACTTGACCGCCTGGCTCGAGCCGGCTCGTTGGCCCGCGGCGTCCCGCAACGACCAGGTCGAGGACCGGCTGGCCCTGACGGTGGTGGTGCTGGACAACGGGGGGGGTGGCATCTTCTCCCACCTGGCCCAGGCCGAGGTCCTCCCCGTCGATCGCTTCGAGGCCCTCTTCGCCACCCCCCAGCGGCAGCAGGTCCGGGAGGTCTGCGCCGGGCTCGGGGTGCCCCTCGTGGAGGTCGGGGAGCTGGCTGAGCTGCCCGACGCGCTCAGCGGGGACCGGGAGCGGGGACCACGGGTGGTCCGGGTGGTCATGCCTCCGGCCGACCAAGAGCGGGCGATCCTGGGGGCCCTCCACGAGCAGATCGGTGCTGCGGTCGAGGCTGCCCTTGGCCCGGCGCCGGCCGGGGCGTGAGCCGGGTCGATCGAGCCGGATCCGGGGGGCTCGGCGCTAACCTCGCTGGAGCGGCCCGGTGCGAAGCACGGTGGGCCGCGCCGGAGGGGGTGGCGATGGTCGGACGGGCAGGCCAGGGGAGCGGCGGGTCGGGACGGGACCGGCGGGCCTTGGACCCGTCGGAGCGGGACCGCTACAAGTGGGTCGCTCTCTCGAACACCACCCTGGGCGTCCTCATGGCGACCATCGACTCCTCGATCATGCTGATCGCCCTGCCGGACATCTTCCGGGGCATCCACATCGACCCCTTGGTCCCCGGCAACTCCTTCTACTTGCTCTGGATGATCCTCAGCTTCCTCGTGGTCAGCTCGGTGCTGGTCGTCAGCCTGGGGCGGCTGGGCGACATGTACGGCCGGGTCCGCATGTACAACCTGGGTTTCGCCGTCTACACCTTCTTCTCGCTGCTCCTCACCATCACCTGGATGAGCGGGCCGGCCGGGGCGCTCTGGCTGGTCCTCATGCGGATCGGCCAGGGGGTGGGCGCGGCCTTCCTCATCGCCAACTCGGCCGCCATCCTCACCGACGCCTTCCCCGAACACCAGCGGGGCATGGCGCTCGGCATCAACCAGGTGGCCGGCATCTCGGGTTCCTTCATCGGCCTGGTCCTCGGCGGGGTCCTGGCCCCCATCGAGTGGCGGCTCATCTTCTTGGTCTCGGTGCCCATCGGGCTCTTCGGCACGGTCTGGGCCTATCTGCGTCTGCGCGAGGTGCCCCGGCGCGCCAGTGCTCGGATCGACTGGGGCGGCAACGTCTTCTTCGCTCTGGGCCTCGTCGGGGTCATGATCGGGTTGACCTATGGCATCCAGCCCTACGGGGGCAGCGACATGGGCTGGGCCAGCCCGTTGGTCGACACCTCCCTCGGGGTCGGGGTGGCCCTGCTCGTCGTCTTCGCCCTCTACGAGCGGCGGGCAAAGGACCCCATGTTCCGCCTGCCGCTCTTCCGCATCCGGGCCTTCACCGCCGGAAGCCTCTCGAGCCTCCTCGCCGGCATCGGCCGGGGCGGGCTCATGTTCATGCTCATCATCTGGCTCCAGGGCATCTGGCTACCCCAGCACGGCTACAGCTTCAGCCAAACCCCCCTGTGGGCCGGGATCTACATGCTGCCCCTGACCGGCGGCTTCCTCCTCGCCGGGCCCCTCTCGGGGTTCCTGTCGGACCGCTTCGGCTCTCGGCCCTTCGCCTCGGGCGGCATGATCGGGGCGGCCGTCTCCTTCCTGCTGCTCGAGCTGCTGCCCGTCGACTTCCCCTATCCGCTCTTCGCCCTCCTGCTGCTCATGAACGGCCTCTCCATGGGTGCTTTCGCCGCCCCCAACCGGGCCGGGGTCATGAACAGCCTCCCGCCCCAGCACCGGGGGGCCGGGTCGGGCATGAACTCGACGTTCCAGAACTCCGCCCAGGTGCTTTCCATCGGGATCTTCTTCACCCTCATGATCGCCGGGCTGGCCAGCGCCCTGCCGGGCGCCCTCTTCCACGGGCTGGTCACCAACGGCGTCCCCCGGAGCGTGGCCACCCGGATCGCCCACCTGCCCCCGGTCTCGATCCTCTTCGCCGCGTTCTTGGGCTACAGCCCGATGGCGCACTTGCTCGGGCCCACGGTGCTGGACCACCTACCGCCAGGCAAGGCCGCCGTCCTGACCGGGCGGCAGTTCTTCCCCGCGCTGATCAGCCGACCGTTCCACGACGGCCTCCACGAGGCGTTCCTCTTCGCCATGATCGCCTGTCTGGTGGCCGCCGGGGCATCGTGGCTGCGGGGCGGGAAGTTCGTGTACCACGAGCAGGAGCAGGGCAGCCCGGCCCCGGGGCGGCCGGCGCCATCGTCCCTCGGAGAGGTCCGCTCCTAGCCGGCTGGCGCCCTCGTCTGGGGTGCCCGCTACGCTGCTCGCAGGAGCCAGGGAAGGGCCAGGCCAGAGCCAGGCCAGAGAGGCCCTGAGGAGAGAGGCGTCACCGAGGTGTTCGTCATCGTGTCGCTGGCGGTCGTGGCCGGGGTGCTGGCCATCGGCACGATCGGTCTCTTCGGGCGCTCGGCCCCGGCCGGGGCGCCGGCCTCGTCGGCGCGACCCAGGACGCCCTCACCACGGGCGGGGACCGCCGCTCCTCCGGCGCGGCAGGTGCGCCCGGCGGTGCGGGTGCTCCCGCCCCCGCCGCCCCGAACCGGTCCGGCCAGTCCCTCGCCGGCGCGCCCGGGCCCCCGGCCCCGCCCCGTGCCCCGGGCCGCCGCCAGCCGCCGGGCCGGGGTCGTGGTGCCGGACCCGGTCGCGCCGAGGCCGGTCGCGCCGGGCCGGGTCGCCCCGCGGTCGATTGCGCCGCCGGATGCGCCCGACCCCGCTGCGGTCCTCCTCGCCCGGGCCCGGCTCCCTGTCGACCCCTCCCCGGCCGGGAAGCGACGAGACCAGCCCCGATGAGTGCCCAGGAACCTCTGCAGATCGGCAGCCGGCCGCCGGAGACCGAGCTGCCCGAGGCGCCCGCAGGGCTGCAGGAGGCCCTGGCGCGCGCCCTGGCCAGGGACCCCAACGAGCGACGGGACGCCATCGCCGAGGTGGTCCGGCGCGCGCCGTGGTGGTCCGAGGCCTGGGCGGCGCTCGGGGACCACAGTCCCGATCCCCTCGACGCCTACGCCTGCTACCGGGTCGGCTACCACCGGGGCCTGGACCAGCTCCGGGCGGCGGGCTGGCGGGGGAGCGGCCTGGTGCGGGCGGCCCACCCGGGGAACCGAGGGTTCCTGGCCGCCCTGGCCGGCTTGGCGCGGGCTGCCGAGGCCATCGGGGAGCAGGAGGAGGCCGAGCGCTGCCGGCAGTTCCTGGCCCAGCTCGACCCGACCTGGGGCCGCCAGGAGGCAGGCGCGCCGTGAGGGCTCGGCGGCTGCGGGTCGCCGGTGCGGTGGCCCTGATCGGCCTGGCACTGGGCGCGGCCAGCTGCGGGGGCGGTGGGGGGACGAGCGTGGCCGGCCGGGTCCGCACCTGGGTGTCGAGCGCCGACTTCGGGGGCTCGGTGGGTGCCCTGCTCGAAGACAGCGGCCAGATCGAGAAGGTCGTCCGACTCGACGAGGGACCCGGCGCCCTGCGGGCCTGGTGCGGCGTCCTCGAGGACGACGCGTCGACCGCTGCGGGGCACCTGCCCAGCCCGGTCACGTCGGTCACCGACCAGCTCCAGCGCGCCTACCGGCTGGAGCTGGCGGCCGCCAACCTCTGCTACGGGCAGCCCACCGCCCCGCCGTACCCCCCGCGGCTGACCCAGGCCCTCAAGGACATGACCTCGGCCGAGGGCCTCATGGAAGAGGCGCTCCAGGAGGTGACCGAACTGGACGGCCAGGTGCCCTCGACCACCCCCGCCCCGCCCTCGGAGGGCCCCACTGGCGGTGACCCCTTTGCCTGACGCCCTTCGGGACGACCCCGAGCGGGACCGGACGGTCCGTCGGGCGCTGTGGTCGTTGACCAGCGGCCTCTACCTGGTCGGGTCGGTCGCCGGGGACGCGTGGAACCTCATGACCGCGAGCTGGGTCACCCAGGTGGCCACCGAGCCCCGCCAGGTGGCCGTCGGGCTCGAGGCCGGCTCGCGGACCTTGGCCCTGGTGCGCGCCTCGGGGGTCTTCACCGTCAGCGTCCTTGGGCCCGAGCACCGGCCCCTGGTCCGTCGCTTCGCTCGACCGGTCCCGGCAGAGGAGACGATCCGTGACCCGGGGGGGACCGGGAGCCTGCGGGGCGTCCCGGTTCGTACGGCGCCCAGCGGCGCCCCGGTGCTGGTCGACGCCGTCGCCTGGCTGGACTGCCGGGTGGCCCACCAGCTCGAGCTCGGCAGCCACGTGCTGGTCATCGGCACCCTGATGGCCGCCGAGGGACCCCCGGGCGGGGGGCGAGGAGGGGAGCCAGGGACCGTGCTGGTCCTCGGGGAGACCCCCATGCGCTACGGCGGCTAACCCGCTCCCTGCTCCCCGGCGGTGCCTCCGCGGGCCTCGGGGGGCCGAAGATCGACCCGCAGGACCAGCACGCCGTCCTCCAAGCGGGCCTCGGCGTCGCCCAGGATGGCGAAGTCCATGTAGTCCAGCTGGGCCTGTTCGATGAAGCGGCGGCGCTCGGCGCCCTCGATCGGGGGGATGCCCCGTTCCCGCACCGCCCGGGCCCGTTCCCGGAACCGGGCCACCATCGCGGCGGGGTCGAACTCCTCGGCCACGGGGGGATGCTACCGACCCCCGCTTCCCGCCTGGGCCGCCAGCCGGCTTCTCGGCCCAGCGCCGCCTCCTGGCGCGTTCCTCGCGCTAGCCTGGGGGTCGTCTCCGACGCATCGGTGTCCCGGTCAGCGGCGCCGCCTCGGCGGCGGCCGGCCACGGCGGTCACTGCCGACAGTAGGATGGGAGTACCGCAGCCAGGGCCCCGATCTGGCCCATGGAGGAGTCGCTGTGAAGAAGGGACGGCACCGCCGGTTTGAAGAGGCTCGGAGCCTGAAGCGTTCCGTCGCCACCGCGAGTCGTCGTTGCCCGGAGTGCGGCGCAGAGCCTGACGACGAGCACGCGTCCTGGTGCTTGGCCGAGGTGGACCAGCTCGAGGAGCTGCTCGGCCCGGTCTCCTCGGGACGGTCGGGCTTCGACGAGGACGACCCGCTCGCCGAGTGATGGTCGCCTTGGGGCCTGGGGTGGCGCCGGTGCCCGAGGAGGCCCGGTGACTCAGGTGGCGCTGAGGGAGCGACGTCGGGGCCGGCGTCGGATTCGTGTATCGAGCGCGTCGGCCAGGCGGCGGTAGATCTCGGGACCGACCATGGCCTGGAGGTCCTCGGCCAGGGCCCGGTAGAGGGGCGTGCGCCCGCCGAGGGCCTCAGGGGCTTCGGTGCACCACCAGGCGAACGCTGCGCCGCCCTCGCCCCAGTCCCGGCGTTCCCAGCGGCGGATGAGGGTTGTGACGCTGCCGTCCTCGTGGCGGAGGTCCTCTCGGCGAAGGGGCAGTTGCCAGCAGACCTCGGGCTTGGTGGTCCGCGGGGCGACACCCCGGGCCAGCGCGGAGAGGTGCAGGGCGCAGCCGCTCCCGCCGGGGAAGCCGGGTCGGTTGAGGAAGATGCAGACCCCGGCCACCTGCCGGGTCATCGAACCCCCGCCGGGGGCTCGCCGGAGAACCTGGAGGCGACCGTGGCGCCAGGCCTGACGGTGGTGCTGCCAGAGGGCCGGGGGGATCTCCGCGGCCGCTGCCTCGACCCGGGCGGCGTCGTGGCGGTCGCTCAAGTGCGCCCCGTAGGAGCAGCAGCCCTCGCCGCGCTCGGGGGTCGGTGCGGTCAGCACCCCCTGGCAGCCGCAGCCGAACAGGCAGTGCCAGCCGCTCAGGAGGAACGCCACGTCGAAGAGCCAGGTGCGCCGCTCGGCAGGGTCCTCCACCCCCAGCCACTCCCGGACCCCGCTGGTCCCCCCGGACCCCGGGCCCCCCGTCGTCGGGATCACCGTCGTCGGGCTCACCGGCAGGGCCCCAGGGCGACCGCTGCGGGCCGCTCGCCGATGTCGTTCCCTCCGCCGGTCTGGGCCCGTGCCAGTTGGCCCCGGGTCGGCTCGGCGCAGCAGAACCAGGCCTCGGTGAGCCGGGGTCGCTCGTCGGCCGGCAGGGCGCTGGCCAGGCCGGGCTGGACGGCCGGGCGGCGCCGGAGGGCCGGGAGACCGAGGGAGCTGGCCGCCTCGGCCCGCAGGGCGTCGTCGGCCTCGACCGGCCCCCATCCCTCCTGGGCGGCCCGTTCGGCCAGCGAGCCGAGGCGCTCGGCCAGGTCGTCGAGGCGCGGGTCGCGGTGCCGCCAGCGCCAGCCCAGGGCCTCGTCGTCGTAGCCGTCCAGGGCGGCTTGGACGTCGGGGTCCTCGAGCAGCAGGGACCCCGGCGGGAGGAGCAGCCGAACGGCGAACTGGACCGGGTCGACGTTGCCGACCAGGTCCCAGCGGGCCACGGCGTCGAAGAGGGCGTGAAGGCTCGCCGGGGTGGTCCAGGGGGTGAAGGGCAGCAGCGAGGGGCGGGGCTCGATGCCGGCCCGCCGCAGCACGCCGACCGCCTCCTCGGCGTCCGCCGCGTCGTGCCCCTTGGCCAGGCGCGCCAGGACCCAGTCGTCGACCGTCTCGAGGGCCGTCGTCACGAACAGGCAGCCGGCCCGAGCGAACGCCGGCCAGCGGTCCTCGTAGCGCAGGACGTGCTCGATCTTCACCGTCACGTCGAAGGTGAGGCCAGGGAAGGCCTCGTGGAGGGCGGCCACGACCCGCCCGGCATGGGCTGGACGGTTCAAGAAGTCCGGGTCGCTGAAGCTCAGATGGGTCGCCCCGGCGGCCACCACCTGGGTTGCGTCGGCCACCACCTGCTCGGGGGGCACGACTCGGGTCCGGCCCTGGTAGACCACCGGCACCGGGCAGTGCCGGCACCGGTGGGCGCATCCCCGGCTGGCCTCCACCGCAGCCGCCAGGCGTTCCTCGCCAGCGACCCGGAGCCGGGCGTAGCGGGCGAGGGGAGCCAGGTCCCGACGGTCGGGCAGGGGATCCACCGTCGTCCGCAGGCTGACCCGCGGGGGGCCGGCCGTCGGCCGGGAGGCCCAGGCCTGCAGGTCACCCAGGTACTCGCCGGCGAACCCGGCCACCCCTTCGGTCGGGACCACGGCGTAGAGCCCGACGAAGCAGATCGGCAGGTCCGGGCGCTGGCGGCGGACCGACGCAGCCAGGGCACGGGCCAGCCGGAGGCCGGTGTGCATGGGCACGGTCACGCAGAGGCCCTCGGCCCACTCGATCAGGCGGTCCTCGAGCGGTGCCACGGCAAGGTCGGCGACCGCCACCTCGTGGCCGGCCGCCCGGAGCGCAGCGGCGGCCCGGCCGGCTTCGAGGGGCTGGTGGCCCAGCTCGTAGGTCGAGACCACCAGCAGGCGCACGGCGCCACCGTAGCGGCCCGCCGAGCGCCGCCTGTCGCCCAGGGCGAATGGCGGGCGGGCCCCGGTGCCGGCATGATGGCCCGGTGGTGGACGAGCAGCGGCCCGCGACGCCCGACGATCCCGGGGACCTCGGGCGGCGCATCGCCCAGCGACGGGCAGCCCTGGGCCTGGACGTGGACGAGCTGGCCCGCCGGGCCGGCATGGCCCCGGCGTACCTGCGCTACGTCGAGCACAGCGCCCATGCCCGACCCGGCCCGGCGGCCTGCGCCCGTCTGGCGGCTGTCCTCGGCACGTCGGTGGCCTGGCTCCGAGGCGGGGGGACCGAGCGGGCCCCGGGGGCCGGCCCGGACCCCGGCGGGGTGCCCAGCCTGGACGTCCTCGACGAGGGGGCCTGTCGGCAGCACCTCGGCGAGCGGGGCGTCGGTCGGGTGGTCTTCGACGAGGAGCAGGGGCCGGCGGCCCTGCCCGTGAACTACGTGGTCCTCGACGGCGCCCTGGTGTTCCGGACCGCCGCCGAGGGGCCGATCGCCCGGGCCCTGCGGGCCGGCCGGCCCCTGGCCCTCGAGGTCGACCACCTCGACGAGGTCCGGGGCGAGGGCTGGAGCGTCTTGGTCCGCGGCCCAGCCGCTTTCCTGGAGGACCCCGAGGGCCTGGCCGCCGTCGAGCACCGGGGGCTCGTGCCCTGGGCCGGCGGCGAGCGCCACGCCGTGGTCCGCGTCGAGGCACGCGAGCTCTCGGGTCGCCAGATCCGGCGGGCCTGAGCCGTGGTCGACGGGTCTCGGCCCGGGGTCGTCGTCCACCTCGACGAGGCCGACCCCGCCCGCCAGCGCCTGGCCCTCGCCAACGTCGCCAACCTCTTGGCCGATCTCGGCCCCGCCGCCGGTCCGGTCGAACTGGTCGTCAACGGGCCCGGGCTCGACGTGGCCCTGCAGGGCAGCCCGCTGGCCGGCGATCTCGCCGCGCTCCAGGGCCAGGGCGTGGTGGTGGCCGCCTGCGCCAACACCCTGGCGGCCCGAGGCCTGGAGCGAAGCGCCCTGCTGCCGGGGGTCCACGTGGTTCCGGCCGGGGTCAGCGAGCTGGTTCGCCGCCAGCGGGAGGGCTGGGCCTACCTCCGTCCCTGAGCCGCCTCAGCCCTCGGTGCCCGTGCCCGCGTCGCCGGCCAGCTCGATCCGCAGGGCCGCCCAGGCCCGCCGCAAGGCAGCTTCGGCGTCGGCCGGCCGGAGCCCCTGGCTGAAGACGAAGGCCAGGTAGCCCTCGGCGTCGGGAGCCGGGGCCACCCACTGCCCGGGCCGGGCCGTGACCTCGACGCCCACGACCCCCGGCACGGCCTCCGCTTCGGCCACGCCCCGGAGCCCGAGGAAACGACCGGGGTGGGGCGGGGGCACCATCAGGACCCCGGCGGCCCGCCGTCGCCGGGCGTCGGCGATCCGCCGACCGAGGGCCGCCTCCAGCACTAGCCGCTCCAGGCGCCGACCCGAGGCCACCTCGACCACCCGGCTGCAGCGCCCCCCGATCGTCCGGGCAGCCACCTCCAGGACCACGGGGCGCCCGGCATCGAGCCGCAGCTCGGCGTGCACCGGCCCCGCTCCGATTCCCAGGGCCCTCACCGCCGCCTCCGTGGTCCGGACGACCTCGGTTTGCACGACCTGCTCCAGCCGGGAGGGCGTGACGTAGATCGTCTCCTGGAACGCCGGACCCTCCAGGGGGTCGGGCTTGTCGAAGATGGCCAGCACCTCCAAGCTGCCCTCGACCAGCACCCCCTCGACTGCCACCTCGGGGCCGGCCACGTAGGACTCCACCAGCAGCGGTCGTGCCGGCGCTTCGCCTGCGGCTCGGGCGATGGCAGCGGCTCGCTCGGCCGCTGCCAGGGCCGCGGGCAGGTCGTCGGCTCGGAGGACGCCCCGGCTGCCCGACAGGCCGACCGGCTTCACCACGCACGGCGTGCCCACCTGTGCCAGCGCCGCCTGGAGGGCTCGGGGGTCGTCCGGGGGCACGACAACGTACCGGGGCTGGGGCACCTCGGCCTGGGCCAGCAGACCACGGGTCACCGCCTTGTCCAGGCTGGCAGCCACCCCCCCCGGTTCGGCGTGCGGCAGGCCCAGGCCGGCGGCGGCCCGGGCGGCGACCAGCACGCTCCGGTCGTCCACGCCGACCACGGCGTCCAGGGGATGCAAGCGGTCGTAGGCCACGACGGCGGCCGCAGCCGTCTCGGGGTCCTCCAGGTCCAGCGCCAGGGCCGGTGGATGGCCCGGCTGGCTGGCCAGGGGCGAGGTGGCCTCGGCGGCCACGACCACCTCCGTCCCCAGCTCGGCGGCGGCGGCCAAGAACGCCTCGGCACGGTAGGTGGTGGAGGGCACGACCAGGAGGACCCGCGGCACCCCTCTATGATGACGGCCGGGAGGTGCTGCCATGCCGGAGAACACGGTGACCGCGGCGGGCCCCGTCCTCGCCATCACCGAGGCGGCCCTGAGCGTCGTCAAGCAGGCACGTGACGCCGAGGCCGACGCCGACCGGCTGGCGCTCTGGGTCGAGGTGACCGGGGCCCAAGGGGGCAGCTACACCTACGACATCTACTTCCAGGCCACTGCGGACGCCGGGCCCCGGGACGAGGTCCAGGAGGTCGGCGGCCTGGCCGTCGTCGTGCCCGCCCGGAGCGTCGCCCGGCTCCGGGGGGCCCGGCTGGACTGGTCGGACGAGGGGGAGGGGGGACTGGTCATCGTCAACCCCAACACCCCGCCGGCCAGCGAGCGGCCCGCTCCGCCCCCCGGTGACCTGGACTCCGACCTGGCCCGTCGGGTCCAGGCGGTCCTCGAAGAGCAGATCAACCCGGCCATCGCAGCCCACGGGGGCCGCGCCGATCTGGTCTCGGTGGACGGCACCGTCGTCTACCTCCAGCTCGGCGGGGGCTGCCAGGGCTGCGGTCTGGCCGCCGTCACCCTCTCCCAGGGCATCGAGGTCGCGCTTCGGGACGAGATCCCCGAGATCACCGAAGTGGTCGACGTCACCGACCACGCCTCGGGGGAGAATCCTTACTTCACCTCGTCGAAGAAGTAGGCCGGCCGGGCGGCCACCCGGAGGACCAGCTCGACCTCGTCGGCGACGATCACCCCGCCGGTTTCGAGGGCCGAGCTGAAGCGCAGGCCGAAGGCCGACCGCTTGATGGTCCCGAGGGCGGTCATGGCCAAGCGTGGTCGAGCCTGCTCGTCCTGCGTGCCGTGGACGTGCACCTCGAGGTCCAGTGGCCGCCGAGCGTCCCGGATACCGAGGACGGCAGCCAGTCGCCAGCTGCCTTCCACCGATCCGGGTGCCACGACCTCGCCCGCCAGGGTCAGCCAGGGGAACCGGCCAGCCTCCAGCAGTTCCTGGCGCAGGTGCTGGTCCCGCGCCGGGTCCCCGGTGTCCACCGATGACGCCAGGGCCTGCCCGGCGACCGTCGTCCCCGTGATGCCGGGGCGGACCTCCAGCGCGCCTTCGAACTGCCGGAAGCGGCCCTGCACCCGCCGCACCAGCAGTTCCCGGGCCACGAAACCCACCTCGGACGTCGCCTCGACCACCCAGCGTCCCGCCGGCAGGTCCGCAGCGGCGGGCGGCCTCGGCGGGGTTCGAGTGGGCACGGCCCCGCATTGTCCGGGCGACCCTGAACTTCCGTCAAATCGGAGGCGGGTCGTTCGAGGGGTCCGGTGCGGGGTCCGCCCCGGCCAGGCCCCGACGGCTAGCCTCGAACAGGTGGACGGCCTGGTCGTCGCCGGCGGGGGAGCCCTCGGTCTCGTCCTCGGGGGCGCCCTGGAGCTGCCGGTGGCCGCCGCCCAGACCCACCGGGACCCCTGGGTCCTCCGCTGGTGCTGCCGGTCCTGTGGTGCCTCGCTCGGACGACCGGGGCATCCCTGCCCAGGGTGCGGAGCGCCAGCGGCCCTCGGGCGGGCGGGCCTCCTGGCCCTGTTGGGTGCCGGGCTGCTGGCCGCCCTGGCGGCCCGGCTCGGCCCCCACCCGGTGCTCTTGGCCGAGATGGCCCTGACCCTCGGCCTCCTGGCCCTGAGCGCCGTCGACCTGGCCACCTACCGGCTGCCCAACCGCCTGCTCTACCCGACCGCCGGGGCCGTCGGGGGTCTCGAACTGCTGGCCGCTGCCTGGGGCGGGCACTGGGCGGACCTCGGCCGAGCGGTCCTCGGGGCGGTGCTCGCCCTGGCGGCCCTCGGCCTGGTGCACCTGGTAGCCCCGCGGGGCATGGGCTTCGGCGACGTCCGCCTCGCCGGGCTGATCGGGCTGGGCTGCGGCTGGTTCGGCCTGGAGCGGGTCTTCGTGGCCTTCTTCGTCGCCTTCGTCCTCGGCGCCCTGGTCGGCGTGGTGGTCATGGTGGTGACCGGCCACGGGCGCCGGACCCGGCTGCCCTTCGGTCCGTTCCTCTCCCTCGGGGCCCTCAGCGCCCTGCTCCTCGGCGGGCCCCTCGGCCGCCTCGTGCTCCACGCCGGCCACTGACCGCCCCCCAGAGGAGCGGGCGCGGACGACCGAGCCGACGCCTGCGACCGGGACGAGCCAGCTCGGGCCTGGCTGGGCGGCCTGACTAGATTGACGACGTGCTCCGCTTCCTCACCGCCGGGGAGTCCCATGGGCGTGGCCTGGTCGTCGTGGTCGAGGGCCTCCCGGCGGGGCTGCCGATCGAGGAGGAAGCCATCGCTGGGGAACTGGCCCGTCGCCGGCTCGGCTACGGACGGGGTCCTCGGATGCGCTTCGAGGTCGACCGCCTGACCCTCTTGGGCGGGATCCGGCACGGCCGGACCCTCGGGTCCCCGGTGGCGGTCCTCATCGACAACACCGAGTGGCCCAAGTGGGAGCAGGAGATGTCGCCCCACCCGGGGGCGCCGAGCCGTCGGCTCACGACCCCTCGTCCCGGTCACGCCGACCTGGCCGGCATGTTGAAGTACGGGTTCGACGACGCCCGGGACGTCTTGGAGCGAGCCTCGGCCCGAGAGACCGCAGCCCGGGTGGTGGCCGGCTGCCTGGCCAAGAGCCTCCTCTCCCACCTCGGCGTGGCGGTCCTCAGTCATGTCGTGGCCCTCGGCGAGGCCCGGGCCGACGGTGGCCTGCGCCCCGGGCCCGGCGACCTGGCACGGGTCGACGCCTCGCCGGTGCGCTGCTTCGACCCGGTAGCGGAGGAGGCGATGGTGGCCGCCATTCGGGCCGCGGCCAAGGACGGGGACTCCCTCGGCGGGGTCGCCGAGGTGCTCGCCTACGGGGTGCCGGTCGGTCTGGGCAGCCACGTCCACTGGGACCGTCGCCTCGATGGCCTCCTGGCCCAGGCGGTCATGAGCATCCCCGCCATCAAGGCGGTCGAGGTCGGCCAGGGGGAAGAGGTCGCCAGCCTGCGGGGTTCGGTGGCCCACGACGCCATCGAGTGGGACGCCGAAGGCGGCCAGTACCGCCGGCCGACCAGCCGGGCCGGGGGCATCGAGGGCGGGATGTCCACCGGGGCCCTCCTCGTGGTGCGCGCCGCCATGAAACCCCTCGCCACTTTGAACCGGCCGGTCCTCGCCACCGTGGACGTCGAAACGAAGGAGCCCACGAAGTCGTTCAAGGAGCGGACCGACGTCACGGCCGTGCCCGCCATGGGGGTGGTGGCCGAGACCATGGTGGCCTGGGTGCTGGCGGCCGAGGCTGTCCGCAAGTACGGCGGGGACTCCCTCGCCGAGCTGGTCCGCAACTGGCGCGCCGCCACCGAGGCCCTCGGCAGCACCCCGTCTCGGGCCCCGGCCGTCGCCGACCCGCTGCCGGTCCAGCCGTGAGCCGGGCCGTGCAGGAGCTGGTCGTCGAGTTGGGGCCGCGCCGCTACCCGGTGCTCGTCGGCCCGGGTGCCCGCCACCAGCTGGCCGCCCTCCTGCCGCCCGGGGCGCGCAAGGTCGCGGTCGTCACCCAGGCCGGGATCCCCGTCGAGGTCGACCCTGGGGTGCCCCTGGTCCGCCTGGAGGTGCCCGACGGGGAGTCGGCCAAGACCCTCGGCGAGGTCGAGCGGCTCTGTCGGGCATTCGTCGCCGCCGGCCTGTCCCGGGCCGACGCCGTCGTGGCGGTCGGCGGGGGCGTGGTGAGCGACCTGGCCGGCTTCGCCGCTGCCTGCTACCACCGGGGCATCCCCTACCTCACCGTCGCCACCACCTTGCTCGCCCAGGTCGACGCAGCGATCGGGGGCAAGACCGGGGTGAACCTGCCCGAAGGCAAGAACCTCGTCGGGGCCTTCTGGCAGCCCGCGGCGGTCTGCTGCGACACCGAGACCCTGGCCAGCCTGCCGGCCCGGGAGTGGGCCTCGGGGCGAGGCGAGATGGCCAAGTACGCCTTCCTCGCCGGCCCCGACGGGCGACCGCCCGGCGCCGGGGCGGCGGCGGCCCTGGCGGCCCTCCCCCTCGAGGAGCAAGTGGCCCGCTGCGTGGCCGTGAAGGCTGCCGTGGTGGCCGAGGACGAACGGGAGGGGGGGCGGCGCATGGTGCTGAACTACGGCCACACCCTGGCGCACGCCCTCGAGGCCGTTGGCCTGGCCGGGGGCTCGCTCGACCTCCGCCACGGGGAAGCCGTGGCCATCGGCCTGGTCTTCGCCGCCCTCCTGGCCCGCCGCCTCGGTCGGATCGACGAGGACCGGGTGGCCGAGCACCGAGCGGTGGTCGAGGGTCTCGGCCTGCCCAGCCTGCCGCCGCCGGGCCTCGACCCCGAGATGCTTCTGGCGGCCATGGCTCGGGACAAGAAGGCCAGGGGCGAGCTGACCTTCGTGCTCGACGGCCCCCGTGGCGTCGAGCCGGTCCCAGGCGTCCCCGTCGACGTCGTGCGGGAGGTCCTCGCCGAGATGCTCGGAGCCAGTCGATCGGCCCCGGCGTCGTCGGCCCCAATGTCGTCGGCCCAAGTCCCGTCGGCCCAAGTCCCGTCGGCCCAAGTCCCGTCGTCCCTGAGAGGTGGTCGAGGGTGAGCCCGTGCGCGCCGGCCCGTCCGCTGGTCCTGCTGCTCTCGGGGCCGAACCTGGGCCTGCTGGGTCAGCGCCAGCCCGAGGTCTACGGCCGAGCAACCCTGGAGGACCACGTCGCAGCGGCTCGTGCCGAGGCCGAGGCCCTCGGCCTGCAGCTCGAGCACCAGCAGACCGACCACGAGGGCACCCTCCTCGAAGCGGTCCACGGGGCCCGCACGCGGGCAGCCGGCCTGGTGGTGAACGCCGGGGCGCTCACCCACTACTCCTGGGCCCTGCACGACGCCCTGGCGGCCTTCGACGGGGTGGTCGTCGAGCTCCACCTCTCCAACCCGGCGGCACGGGAGCCCTGGCGGCACACCTCGGTGGTGGCGCCCGTGGCCCACGGCCTCGTGGCCGGCTTCGGTGGCCTGGGCTACCGCCTGGCCGTCCGGGCGGTCGCCGAGCTCCTGGCCCAGCGTCGACAGGAGGGCCCGTGACGACCCAGGCACCCCTTGGACCCTTTCCCCCCGGCGACCATCCGGGGCGCCTCGCTCGCCTCCGGCAGCGCCTCGCCGAGGAAGGCCTGGACGCCCTGGTGGTCACCAGCCTGGTCCACGTCCGCTACCTCACCGGGTTCAGCGGCTCGGCCGGCCGACTGGTCCTGACGCCCGAGGACGGGCTGCTGCTGACCGACGGCCGCTACCGCACCCAGGTCGAGGAGCAGCTCCAGGTGGCCGGGGTCCGGGGCCTCGTCGAGCCCCGCGTGAGCGGCCTGGCCGGGCAGCAGGAGGCTCTGGTCGAGCTGCTCGGGGCCTCGGGTCGCCGGGTCGGCCTCGAGGCCGACCACCTCAGCTGGTCGGCCGCTCGCCGGACCGCCGAGCTCCTGCCCGAGGCCGAGCTGGTGCCCACCACCGGCCTGGTCGAGGGCCTCCGGCTCGTCAAGGACCCGGCCGAGCTCGCCCGGCTCGAGGCCGCAGCCCACGTGGCCGACCAGGCCCTGGCCGAGGTCCTCGGCCTGCTGGCCCCTGGTCACCAGGAGCGCGAGGTGGCCGAGGCCCTGGACCACGCCATGCGACGCCTGGGGGCCGAGGACCGGGCCTTCGAGACCATCGTGGCCTCCGGGCCCAACGCGGCCAAGCCCCACGCCCGCCCCGGGGATCGCGTCCTAGCCCCCGGGGACACCGTGGTGGTCGACTTCGGGGCCACCGTCGACGGCTACCGGTCGGACATGACCAGGACCTTCACCCTGGGGCCGGTCGGGGAGGACCTCGAGGCGGCCGTGGCCCTGGTCCACGAGGCCCAGGCCCTCGGCGTGGCCGCGGTCGCGCCCGGCCGGGCCACCGGGGAGGTCGACGCCGCCTGCCGGGACCGCATCGCTGCCGCCGGGCTGGCCGAGCGCTTCGAGCACGCCACCGGCCACGGGGTGGGGCTCGAGGTCCACGAGGCCCCGGCCGTGGCCGCCGGTGCCACTGCTATCCTCGCCCCCGGCGTCGTCGTCACCGTCGAGCCCGGCGTCTACTTGCCCGGGCGCGGCGGGGTCCGGGTGGAGGACACGGTGGTCGTCACCGACGACGGCTGCCGACCCCTGACCCGGTTCCCAAAGGAACCCGTCCTCCCGCTGTGAGGACCCCGAGGCACGAGGACCGACTTCGACGATGGCTGTGACGACGAACGATCTCCGCAACGGCATGACCCTCGACCTCCCTGACGGCCTCTTCGCCGTGGTCGAGTTCCAGCACGTCAAGCCCGGCAAGGGCGGCGCCTTCGTGCGGACCAAGCTGAAGAACGTCCGCACCGGCGCCGTGCTCGAGCGGACCTTCCGGGCCGACGAGCGGGTCGAGCAGGCCATCGTCGAGAAGCGCGAGATGCAGCTCCTCTACCGGGAGGGCGACAGCCTGGTGTTCATGGACGCCACCAGCTTCGAGCAGCTCCCGGTTCCCGTGGCCGCCGTGGCCGAGGCTGCCCGGTTCCTCAAGGACGGGGACAGCACCGTCCTGCAGCTCTATCAGGGCGAGGTGGTCGGCGTCGACCTGCCGGCAGCCGTCGAGCTCGCCGTCACCGAGACCGAACCCGGCGTCCAAGGCGACCGGGTCTCCGGGGCCCGCAAGCCGGCCACCCTGGAGACCGGACTGGTCGTCCAGGTGCCCCTCTTCGTCAACGTCGGGGACCGGGTCAAGGTCGACACCCGGACCGGCGAGTACATCACCCGGGCTTGAGCCCAGAGTCGCCTGGGCCCTCGCCGCTGGCCGAGCGACCAGAGAGGGACGAGGCCGGCCAACGGGCGAGGGGGCACGCGCCGACCGAGCCTCCGAACCTGACCGCCGGTCGACGCCTGGCCCGTGAACGGGTCCTCGGTCTGCTCTACGAGGCCGAGGCGAAAGGGGTGTCCCCTGCGGGGGACCGTATCGACCAGCTCATCGCCCAGACGACCCTCGGCTGGGAGCTCGGCCGCCTGGCCCGGGTGGACCTGGCGATCCTCCGCCTGGCCGTCGCCGAGCTCCTCGAGGTCCCCGAAGTGCCCGTCGCCGTCGTCATCGACGAGGCGGTCGAGCTGGCGAAGCGGTTCTCCACCGAGCACTCCGGGCGCTTCGTGAACGGGGTGCTGGCTAGCATGGTGGACGAGGTCCGACCGGGGCTGCCCCCTCGCCCAGGGGAGCCGGCCGACGAGCGGGCCACTGGGCCCTCGGGGGGCGGCCCGGGATAATTGCTCGCGGGCGCACTGGCAGGAGGGCCAGGCCACGATGACCACCATCGTCGATCGGGGGGCGGGACCGGCCGTGCGCAGCGGCCCCCCGGGGCGCCGATCCGGCGACGTCGACCTCGCCAGGGACGCCGAGCTGGTCGCCCGGGCCCAGGCCGGCGACCCGGCAGCCTTCGCCGAGCTCTACGAGACCTACCACGACCGGCTCCTCCGGGTCTGTGCCCGGCGGCTCCGGGACCGGGACCTCGCCGAGGAGGTGGTCCAGGAGGCCTTCGCGCGGGCCTGGCGGGCCCTGCCGAGCTTCGGCGGCGAGCGCCGCTTCTACCCCTGGCTCTCGGTCATCGCCGCGCACCTCTGCATTGACGAGGAGACCCGCCGCCGCCGGGTGGCCCCGGTGGCCGAGCTGGCGGTCAGCCGGCTGGTCAGCGACGAGGACACGGGAGAGGACCGGGTGGTCGCGGCCAGCGACCGAGAGGTCGTCGCCGATGCCCTGCGTCGCCTCTCGGGCCGGCACCGGCGCCTGCTCCTCGCTCGGGAAGAACTCGGCTGGTCCTACCAGGAGATCGCCGCCGCCGAGGGTGTCCCCGTCAGCACGGTCGAGACCGCGTTGTTCCGCGCCCGGCGCACCCTCCGCAAGCTCGTCCTCGCTGCCCAGGACGGCACCCGGGCCAGCGCCCTGGCGGTGCTCGGCGGCCTGCTCGGCCTCCGCCGTCGCCTCTTCGGTGCCCAGCAAGCCCTGACCAGTTCCCTGTCGTCGGCACCGGCAGCCAGCGGGCTGGTCAAGGGCACCGTCGCCCTCGCGGTCCTCGGGGCAGGGGTGGCGGCCGGCACCCTCCTCGGGCCGGCCAGCCCCACGCCGGCCCGTCCCCGGGTCCAGGCGGCCGCGCCAGCCCCTCCCCGCCCCGCCCCTGGGGTCGCTGGCACCCACGCCGCTGGCAGCCAACCGCTGCCCACCTCGGCGGCACCCCACGGCACCCCCGTCGCCGCCGACGCCGGCACCCCGAGCGGCGGTGCCAGCATCCCGAACGGTGGTGCCCGCGTGTCGTCCAGCGAGCTCCTGCCCGGTCTGTTCGGGCCGGGTACCGCCCTGCTCGCTCGATCCGCCCCGACCTCGGGCGCTCCGACAACCTCCAGCCCCACGCCGACCGGCGCAGCCTCGTCGACCGTGCTCGGCGCCCTGGCCGGCACGCTCGGGGCTGCGCACACCGCCACGACCGGTCTGACCGGGGGCGTGGTCCACGCCCTCGGCGACCTCCTCGCTGGCGGCTCGCAGGACCCGTCGACAGCGCCCCAGCCCGCCACCGCCAGCTCGGTGCCCAGCAGCTCCCTCGGGGCTGTCCTCGGCGGCAGCTGAGTTCCCTCCGGTCGGCCCCCGGCCTCCGGTCGGCCCCGGCCGGTGGGCCTGCGCCGCGGCGCTTCGCCGCGCTGGCTAGCCGCCCACTGCGTGCGCGCCGCCGTCGACGTGGACGATCTCGCCGGTCGTACGCGGGAACCAGTCCGAGAGCAGGGCCACGCAGGCCCGGGCGACCGGCTCCGCGTCGGTCACCTCCCAGCCGAGCGGTGCTCGGGCTCCCCAGGACTCCTCGAAGCGGGCGAAGCCCGGAATGGACTTCGCGGCCATGGTCCGAACCGGGCCGGCGGCCACCAAGTTCACCCGCACCCCCCGGGGGCCCAGGTCCCGGGCCAGGTAGCGGGCCAAGGACTCGAGGCCGGCCTTCGCCACCCCCATCCAGTCGTAGAGCGGCCAGGCCACCTGGGCGTCGAAGTCCAGGCCCACGATGCTGCCGCCCCCCGCCGCCTCGAACAGAGGGACGAAGGCCCGGGCGAGGGACGCCAGGGAATAGGTCGAGACCTGCAACGCCACCGCCACCTCCGGCCAGCTGGCCCGCAAGATGTCCCCGCCCAGGCAGGCCTCGGGCGCGAAGCCGATGGCGTGGAGCAGGCCGTCCAGGCGTCCCCAGTGCTCGGCCACCCAGGAGGCCGCCTGCCCCGGATGCTCCGGATCGGCGACGTCCAGCTCCAGCACCTCGACCGGGGCCGGCAGCTTGCGGGCCGTCCGTCGGGTCAAGGACAGCCCCCGGCCGAAGCTGCTCAGCACCACCTCAGCCCCTTCCTCCTGGGCGAGTCGGGCGGTGGCGAAGGCCAAGGAGGCGTCCGTCAGGACACCGGTCACCAGGATCCGCTTGCCGTCGAGCAGGCCCATCGGACCGGGACGCTAGCGGGGCCAGCCCCCCGGGGCGAACTTTGGTCGGCTGCTCGCTCTGTGCAAGGGTGTCGGCGGTGGAGCACGCACGCATCGACGTCGGGATCGTGGGAGGGACCGGGCCGCTTGGCCAGGGCCTCGCGGTGCGCCTGGCTGCGGCGGGGGTGCCGGTGGCCCTCGGGTCTCGCCAGGCCGAGCGGGCCGCCGAGGTCTGCCAGGCACTCCAGGATCGGTGGCCCGGACGGCTGGCCGCCCTGCGGGGCGTCACGAACGAGGAGGCAGCCGACGCCGCCCTCGTGGTCCTGGCCACCCCCTGGGAGGCTGCCGTGGCCACGGCCGCGCCCTTGGCCGACCGGCTCGCCGGCAAGCCCGTGGTCTCGGTCGGCAACGCCCTGGTCCGCCTCGGTCGCGAGGCCCACGCCGTGGTCCCGCCCCGGGGCTCGGTGGCCGCCATGGTCCAAGCTGCCCTGCCCGAGGCCCGGGTCGTGGCCGCCGGGCACCACCTGCCGGCCCCGGTCCTGGTCGACCTCGAGCGGACCCTCGAGGCCGACGTGCTGGTCTGCGGGGACGACCGGCCCGCCTGCCAGCAGGTTGCCGACCTCCTCCAGCGGGTCCCTGGTCTTCGCCCCCTGCTGGCCGGTTCCCTCGCCCAGGCAGCCGCCATCGAGGCCTTCACCGCCGTGCTCGTCACCGTCAACATGGGGCACCGTGCCCACGCCACCCTCCGGCTCGCCGGCGTGCCCGGGCACGGCGACGGGGCGGCGGCGGCAGGCTGAAGCCGTGGAGCTCTACGACACGGCCCGACGGGCGGTCGTGCCCTTCCGGCCCGGCCGACTCGTGACCCTCTACTCCTGCGGCATCACCCCCTACGACGCCGCCCACCTCGGCCACGCCCAGGTCTACTTGACCTTCGACGTGCTCCACCGGCGGCTCCTCGACGCCGGCCACCAGGTCCGCCTCGTCCGCAACGTCACCGACGTCGACGACGACATCCTCCGGCGCGCCCGCGAGCTCGGGGTCTTCTACCTGGACCTGGCAGCCGAGGAGATGGCCCGCTTCGACGCCACCATGGACCAGCTCGGCCTCCTGCCCGTGGCGGCCGAGCCCCGGGCCACCTCGGCCATCCCCGAGGTCCTCAGTCTCGTCCAGGCCCTCTTGGACAAAGGCCACGCCTACCGGGCAGCCGGGGCCGTCTACTACTCGGTCGCCAGCTTTCCCCGCTTCGGTGCCTTGAGCGGCCTGCGCCGCGACGAGATGCTCGCCCTTGCCGCCGAACGGGGTGGACGACCCGACGACCCGGCGAAGGCCGACCCCCTCGACTTCGTCCTCTGGCAGCCCTCCGGACCCGGCGAGCCGTCCTGGTCCTCCCGCTGGGGACCGGGTCGGCCCGGCTGGCACATCGAGTGCTCGGCCCTGGCCATGCGGGAGCTCGGCGAGACCGTGGACCTCCACGGCGGTGGGAGCGACCTGGTCTTCCCGCACCACGAGTGCGAGGTCGCCCAGTCCGAGGCCGTCACCGGTCGGACCTTCGTGCGCCACTGGCTCCACGTCGGCATGGTCCGCCTCGACGGGGTCAAGATGTCGAAGTCCCTCGGCAACCTGGTCTTCGCCGACGACCTCCTCAAGGAGGCCGAGCCGGCAGCCGTCCGCCTCGCGCTGCTCGCCCACCACTACCGGGAGGACTGGGACTGGCGGCCCGAGGACCTCCTCCAGGCCCGAGACCGGCTGGCTCGTTGGCGCCAAGCCCCCCGCCACGGCGACGACGGCGCCCTCGCTGCCGTGCGGTCCCACCTCGACCGCGACCTCGACTGCCCCGGCGCCCTCGCCGCCCTCGACGAGCTGGCCCGAGCCGGCCGGGGCGTCCTCGACGGGGCCGCACTCCTGGGCATTACCCTGTGAGCGCCCCGGGCTCCCAGGTGGGCGGGCCGACCTCGGCTGGTGTCCACGGGGTCCGCGGCGCCCGCCGCGGCCGCGCATCTCGCCGGCCGTCTCCGCCGCTGCCGGCCCCAGGAGGACGAGGAGCATGTCGAAGCCGTTGACCGTCACCTTGCCCGACGGGAGCCGACGGTCCTTGCCGCCAGGGTCCAGCGCCATGGACCTCGCCGCCACCCTCGGCCGGCGCCTCGCCGCCGACGCCGTGGCCGCCGCCGTCGACGGCCAGCTCGTGGACCTCAGCCGACCCCTGCCCGACGGGGCCACCGTCGCCATCGTCACCGCCGACAGCGACGAGGGCCGGGCCGTGCTCCGCCACTCCACGGCCCACGTCCTTGCCCAGGCGGTCTGCGCCCTGTGGCCAGGGGCCCGCTACGCCCTCGGCCCGGCCATCGCCGACGGCTTCTACTACGACTTCGAGCTCCCTGACGGCGCCCGGTTCTCCGACGACGACCTCGTGCGCATCGAAGCCGAGATGCGCCGCATCATCGCCGAGGACCAGCCCTTCACCCGAGAAGAGCTCGACCCCGAGCAGGCCCGTGCCCTCTTCGCCGACCAGCCCTACAAGCGCGAGGTCATCGACGCCGTCACCGCTGGCGACCCGAGCGCCCCGCCCGAGGCGGCGGCCGACGCCCAAGCGGGGGAGCGCCTCTCGGTGTACCGCAACGGCAGCGCCTTCGTCGACCTCTGCCGCGGGCCCCACGTGCCCTCCACCGGCCGCCTCGGCCACTTCGCCCTCCAGCGGGTCGCGGGCGCCTACTGGCGAGGCGACGAGCACCGCCCCCAGCTCCAACGGGTCTACGGCACCGCCTGGGAGTCAGCCGAGGCCCTCCAGGCCCACCTCGACCGCCTGGCCGAGGCCGAGCGCCGCGACCACCGCCGGCTCGGCCAGGAGCTCGACCTCTTCTCCTTCCCCGCCGAGGTCGGGCCCGGCCTGGTGCTCTTCCACCCCCGGGGCGGCACCGTCCGCCGCCTCATGGAGGAGGACGCCCGGCGCACCCACGAACGGGCCGGCTACCACATGGTCTACAGCCCCCACGTCACCAAGCAGGACCTCTTCGCTCGTTCCGGGCACCTCGAGACCTTCGCCGAGAGCATGTACCCGCCCATGGAGCTCGACGAGGGGCAGCGCTACTACCTCAAGCCCATGAACTGCCCCTTCCACATCCTCGTCTACCGCAGCCGCCAGCGCTCCTACCGTGAACTGCCCCTCCGGCTCTTCGAGCTCGGCACCGTCTACCGCTACGAGAAGTCCGGCGTCGTCCACGGCCTCACCCGGGTCCGGGGCATGACCCAGGACGACGCCCACGTCTTCTGCACCCGCGAGCAGATGGCCGGCGAACTGGAGGGGATCCTCCGGCTCGCCCTCGGCACCCTCCGCGACTACGGCCTGGCCGACTTCTACGTCGAGCTCTCCACCCGACCCGAGGGCAAGGCCCTCGGCACCGACCAGGAATGGGAGGAGGCCACGGCAGCGCTCGCTGCCGCAGCCTCGGCGGTCGGGCTCGAGACGGTCCTCGACGAGGGCGGCGGCGCCTTCTACGGCCCCAAGGTCTCGGTCCAGGTCCGTGACGCCATCGGCCGGCACTGGCAGGTCTCCACCGTCCAGCTCGACTTCCAGCTGCCCCGGCGCTTCGAGCTCGAGTACGTCGGCCCCGACAACGCCCGCCATCGCCCCGTCATGATCCACCGCGCCCTCTTCGGCTCGGTCGAGCGCTTCCTCGGGATCCTCCTCGAGCACACCGCCGGTCACCTCCCCACCTGGCTCGCTCCCGTCCAGGCCGCGGTCCTCCCGGTCCGCGACGACCACCAGGGCTACGCGGAGCGGGTCCACTCGACCCTGGCCGGCGCCGGGATCCGCGTCGAGCTCGACCCTGCCACCGAGCCCCTCGGGGCCCGCATCCGCCGGCGCCGCCTCGAGCGGGTGCCCTACGTCCTCGTCGTCGGCCAGCAGGACCAGGAGGCCGGCACGGTCGGCGTCAACCGCCGGGGGGTCGAGCAGCCCGAACGCGACGTGCCCCTCGACCGCCTCCTCGACGAGCTCGTCGAGGAGGGCCTCCGGTGAGCCTCGAGCAGCTCTGGGCCGGCTGGCGCCACCACTACGTCAGCGGGGCCACCGAGGCCGAGCGCCGCGGCGAGGGACGGGGCTGCGTCTTCTGCGAGCTCGCCGCCAGCGGACCGCCCAGCGCCGACAACGGCGTCGTCCACCTCGATCCCCTCTGCTTCGTCGTCCTCAACGCCTACCCCTACGCCAGCGGCCACCTCCTCGTCCTGCCCCGCCGCCACGTCGCCGAGCTCGACCAGTTGACCGACGAGGAGTCCCAGCAGCTCTGGCGGGTCGCCCAGCGGGCCGTGGCCGCCCTCACCCGGGCCTACCGTCCCGACGGCCTCAACCTCGGCGCCAACCTCGGCCGGGCGGCCGGCGCCGGCATTCCCGGCCACCTCCATCTCCACGTCGTGCCCCGCTGGGGTGGGGACACGAACTTCATGACCACCGTCGGCGGCGTCCGGGTCCTCCCCGAGGACCTGCCGAGCTCCTGGCGCCGGGTGGTCGAGGCCTGGGACGGGCCGGCCGACGAGCCGGCGTGAGGCCCGCCCAGCCCAGCGCTCGATGCGGACGGCCGGGGCATCGTCGGCCCCCGAAACACAACAAGACACACAAACTCCACAACGAGATCGAGGGTCCTGACCCCCGGCCCCGTCGCCCGCCCCGACCGCGTCAGGCCCGACCCGCCGGCACCCGGTCGGGGACGCCGTGGACCTTGTCCTGGAGGGGTCCGGGGAGAGGCTCGTAGTGGTCGAAGACCGCCCGGAACCGACCCCGGCCGCCGGTCAACGAGCGCAGCTCGGGGGCGTAGCGCTGGAGCTCGGCACTGGGGACGAGCGCCTCGATGCGCTGGCGGTCGCCCGGGAGGGCTTCGGTGCCGAGCACCCGGCCACGCCGGCCGTTCAGGTCGCCGAGGACGTCGCCCTGGAGGGCGCTCGGCACCTCGACGGTGACCCGCTCGACCGGCTCGAGCACGATGGCGCCGGCCTTCGCCAGGGCCTCCCGGACCGCCAGCGCCCCGGCCATCTTGAAGCTCATCTCGGAGGAGTCCACCGGGTGGTACTTGCCGTCCAGGCAGGTCACTTCGACGTCGACCACGGGGAAGCCGTGGGGTCCGCCCGACGCGAACGCCTCCTGGACGCCCTTCTCGACGGCAGGGATGTACTGCTTCGGGATGGCCCCGCCGACCACCTCGTCGACGAAGCGGAACCCCTCGCCCCGGGGGAGCGGCCGGAGGCGCAGCACGCAGACGCCGAACTGGCCGTGGCCGCCGGTCTGCTTCTTGTACTTCCCCTCGGCCTGCGCCTCCTGGGTGATCGTCTCCCGATAGGGCACGGCGACCGGCTCGAGGCTGACCGTCACCCCGAACTTCCGCTTCAGGCGCTCGCAGGCCAGGGCCAGGTGGGTCTCCCCGGCGCCCCGAAGGACCGTCTGCCGGGACTCGTCAGAGCGCTCCACTACCAGGCTGGGGTCCTCCTCCTGGAGGCGGTGGAGGGCGGTCATGAGCTTGTCCTCGTCGGCCCGGGACTGGGGCACCACGGCCATGGCGTGGACCGCCGGCTCGGGCGCCAAAAGCGGCAGGACCCGGACGGGGGTGCCCTTGGGGGCGAGGGTGTCACCGGTGGTCACCTCGGTCAGCTTGGTCACCGCGAACAGGTCCCCGGCCTGAGCCTCGGGGATGGGTTCGGCCTGTTTGCCCCGAAGCCGCTGGAGGCCGTGGAGACGGACCTCGGCGTGGGTCCGGGGGTTCGTGAGGGTCATGTCGGGCCGGATGGTCCCCGAGACCACCCGGAGGAGCGAGACGTGGCCGACGTAGGGGTCGGAGAACGTCTTGAAGACGAAGGCCAAGGGGTCGGCCGTCGGGTCGCAGGCCACCTCCTGCACGGTGTCGCCGGCCTGGACCCGGTAGGGGGCGCGCTGGTCGGGGGAGGGGGCCAGTTCGGCGAGGAGCGAAGCCAGGCGGTCCACCCCGACGCCGGTGGTGGCCGAGCAGCAGACCACGGGGAACACGAGGGCCTGGTGGACTCCGCCGGCCAGCGCGGCCTCCAACTCGGCCGCCGTGGGCACCTCGCCCTCGAGGTAGCGCTCCATGAGGCCGTCGTCCCCGACCACGATCCCTTCGACCAGCTGCTCGCGGACCTGGTGCTCGAGGTCGGCCACCTCCTCGGGCACCGGCCCGGTGACGGGCCGGCCGTCCTGGTAGAGGACGGCCTGGTCGGCCAGCAGGTCGACGACGCCCCGGAATCCCTCGGCCTCGCCGACCGGCAGCTCCAGGGGGGCCAGGCCCGCCCCGAAGCGCTCCCGGAGCGCAGCGAGGACCCGGTCGAAGCTCGCCTGGTCGCGATCGAGCTTGTTCACCACCACCAGCCGGGGCAGGCCGAGCTCGGCGGCCAGCTCCCAGGCCGCCTCGGCCTGGGCCTCCACCCCGTCGACCGCCGAGACCACGACGGCCACCAGGTCGCAGACCCCGAGCGCGGCACGCAGCTCCCCGCTGAAGTCAGCGGTCCCCGGGGTGTCGACGAGGTTCAGCAGGACCTCGCCGACGGGCACCGGGGCCGTGGCGAGCTGGACGGAGAAGCGGTGCTCGACCTCTTCGGGCTCGAAGTCGCAGACCGTGGTGCCGTCCTCGACCCGGCCCGGTTTGGCGAGCACGCGGGCGGCGTGGAGCAGGGCCTCGACCAGGGTGGTCTTGCCGACGCCGTGGTGACCGGCCAGGGCGACGTTCCGGATCCGGGACGGTGGATAGCTCTGCACCGTGACCTCCCTCCCCGTGAGCTGACTCGCGCCGCCCGTGCATCGAGCGGCTGTCGAGGCCTCCCCCACCGGCCGCGGGCCGGCTGCCCACGCGGCCAGCCTACCGAGCCGGACGATCGAAGGCAGGGGAGGGCGGGGTGCTAGCCTGACCCGAGGCAGGGAGCAGGAGCGCGGCGCAATGTTCGACGGCCGATTCCGGCAGGGTGTGGACCGGGCGACTGCCCCGGTGGGCCGTGCGCTGGTGCGCTTCCGGGTCACGGCCGACGTCCTGACCGGCTGTGGCCTGCTGCTGGCCGGGGTGGCGGCGGTGGTCATCGGGACGGGCCACCTGGCCTGGGGGATCGTGGCCATGGTCGGCTCGGGTCTCCCGGATCTCTTCGACGGGCCCGTTGCCAAGGCGTCGGGGACCAGTTCGCGACGCGGGGCGTTCTTCGACTCGGTCGCCGACCGGGTGGCCGACTTCGCCCTCTACGGGGGCGTGGCTTGGGACCTGGCGGCGACGCATCACGGCACGGCCGTGCTCGTGCCGTTCGGCCTGGCGGCCGCGGCCAGCGTGGTGTCCTACGAGCGAGCGAAGGCCGAGCTGCTCGGCATCCCGGCACGAGGGGGCCTGATGGAGCGGGCCGAACGCTTCGTGGCCCTCGGCATCTGCCTGCTGGCTGGGGCCGTGGACGGTGGCCTGCTCGTCCCGTTCCTGGTCGGGTTCCTGGTCCTGGTCGGCGCCACCGCCCTCGGCCGCTTCGTGCGGGTGTGGCGGGCTGCGGGGGGAGCGGTGGCCGACGAGGCCCACGAAACACCCCGGCCTGTCCAGGCGCCGATCCCGGCGCCGGCGACCGCGGTCCCGGCACCCGGTGGTGCCCTCGATCGGCACCGCCCAGGGGAGGAGCTGCTCGGTGGGTCCTGGTGGCCCGGCGTCCTCGGGTCCGGACGGGGTGTGCCCCGACGTCGTCTCGAGTCGCGCTGGCGCGCCTGGCGAGCCCGGCGGCACGAGGAGGGTCGGACGCGGCCCGCATCGGCGCGGGGCCCCCGCTCCGCGGGGTGGCGGGCCGGGGGGGCCGAGCCGGCTCGACGCTGGCGGCTCCGGCGCAGCGAGCCGGCGGCCGGCCGGACCCGACAGCGGACGCTCCGGCAGCGGACGTCCCGACAGGGGACTGCGCGCACCGCCCGGCGCAGCTGGGGTCGGGTCGGGCAACCGAGCGGCCGCTGAGGCCCCGGGCGTTCGGGGATGGGGGAGCGGGTGCAGCCGGCACCGTCCGGTCCAGTGCCGCGCTGGGCAGGCCAGCTCAGCCAGTGGTGGACCTACGCCTTTTACCGTGGGTTGGGCACCGCCATGCAGCGGGTCGGCGAGCCGGTGGCGTCGGGCGGGGCGCTGGTCGTGAGCCAGCTCCTCCTGCCGGCGCGGCGGGAGGCCATGGCGTCCTACCTGGGCAACCTCGAAGCCGTCCTGGCGCGCCGGGTTCGGGGTGCCGAGGCCCGCTGGTGGTGCCACCGGGTGGCCGCCGCCTACGGTCGCTACTGGCTGGAGGGGGCCCGCCTGCCTGGCACCTCGGGCGAGACGATCGACGAGCGGATGGTGGTCGAGGACGGCTTCCCCTTGCTCCGGGAAGCCCTCGACGCCGGCCAGGGGGTCGTCCTGGCGCTCCCGCACCTGGGTAGCTGGGAGTGGGGCGGGGCCTGGCTGGCCCGCCGGGGCTACCCCATGACGGTGGTGGCCGAGGCCCTCGAGCCCCGGGCGCTTTTCGACTGGTTCGCCGCCCAACGCCGGTCCATGGGCCTCGAGGTCCTCTCCCTGGCGGACGACCCGGGCCCGAGCCTGTTGCGGACCCTCCGGGCGGGGGGCCTGGTCGGGCTGGTGTCGGACCGCGTGGTCGAGGGGACGGGGATCCCCGTCGAGTTCTTCGGCCGCCCGGCCGCCCTGCCGGGGGGGCCGGCCACCTTGGCCCTGCGGACCGGGGCGGCACTGTTCCCCGCTGCGGTCTACCAGGGGCCGGGTCCCCTGCACACCGGCGTGGTCCTGCCACCTTTGGACACCGGCCGGCGGGCCGGGCTGCGAGCCGACGTGGCCCGGGTCACCGCTGAGCTCGCCCGGGCCTTCGAGCGGCTGATCCGGCGGGCCCCCGACCAGTGGTTCGCCTTCAGCCCCCTCGGGCCGAGCGGAGGGTCGGCGTCGTGAGGCAGGTGCTCGAGGGACCGCCGGTGTCCGAGGTCCTCGCCCCGGGGGTCCCGGGCTCGGGTGTCGGCCACGAGGGGCGCTTCTCGGCGCTGGTCGAGCACGTGAACGACATCGTGGTGGTCCTGGACGCCACCGGGGCCGTCCGCTACGCCAACCCGGCGTCGAGGCGGCTGGGGTACGACCTGGCTGCGTGGCTCGGCCAGTCGGCGTTCGCCGCGGTCCACCCCGACGACCTGCCCAGGGTCCAGGCGGCGTTCGCCGCCGTCATGGCCGGCTCGGGCCGCCGCGTGCCCCTGCAGTTCCGCCTCCGGCGGGCCGACGGCAGCCTCATGGTGGCCGAGGCCCTGGCCACCAACCGGTTGGCCGACCCGGGCGTGGCCGGCGTGGTGGTGACCGTCCGGGACGTGACCGCTCGGACCCGGGCCGAGGAGGAGGCCAGAGCCGCTGACCGGCTGCACCGTACCTTGGTGGAGTCCCTGGCCGAGGGCGTGGCCCTCACCGACCGGGACGGCGTGCTGCTGTTGGGCAACAGTGCGCTCGAGCGGCTCCTCGAGGTGCCCCTGGCGGCCCTCCTCGGCAAGTCCCTGCCGGCCGTGCTCGAGCTGGGGCGGCAGCTGGGGTGGCGGACGCTTGACGCCGCCGGCCGGCCCTTGCCGGCCGCTGCCCACCCGACCGTGGCGGTGCTGCGGTCGGGGCAGCCGGTCCTCGGCCAGCTGCTCGGCATTCGCCGACCGGAGGGTTCGGTCTGTTGGTGCCAGGTGAGTGCCCGTCCGGTCCGGGACGCGCGGAGGGCGGTCGTCGGTTCCGTCAGCTCCATCACCGACGTGAGTGCCCTGCGGCGAGCCGACCGGGACCTCATGGTGGCCTTGGGCGAGCTCGAGCGGGAGCGGACCTTCCTGCGGGTTCTGCTGGACAACCTCGAGGAGGGCATCGTGGCCTGCGACGAGGACGGCCGCCTGACCATCGTGAACCCGGCAGGTCGTCGCTTCCTTGGTCTCACCGAGACGGACGCCGGCGCCCTGGCCGGCCCGGCCGACCCCGCGGGGCAGGCGACCTGGCGGACCCTCGACGGCCGGCCCCTGGACCCCAGCCGGATGCCCCTGGCCAGGGCTCTGCGGGGCGAGAGCGTCCGGGAGGTCCAGCTGCTCCTGGAGGACGGGAGTGGGACCGCCCGGGTGGTCGAGGCGAACGCGCAAGCCCTCGCCAGCGAGGAGGGCCAGCCGATCGGCGCGGTCCTCGCGCTGCACGACGTCACCGAGCACAAGCGCACCGAGGCCGAGCTGACCAGCCTGGCCCTGACCGATCCCCTGACCAAGCTGGCCAACCGCCTGGTCCTCGAGGACCGGCTCCGGCGGTCCCTCGAACGCCTGCGGCGAAGCGGCGGGGGGGTGGGGGTGCTCCTGCTGGACCTCGACGGCTTCAAGGAGGTCAACGACCGCTACGGCCACGAGACCGGGGACCAGGTCCTCCAGATGGTGGCTCGTCGGCTGGCGGCCGCCGTGCGGCCCGAGGACACGGTGGCCCGCCTGGGGGGCGACGAGCTGGTGGTCGTCTGCGACGTCGCCGGCGCGGCCGAGGAGGTGGCCCTCATCGCCCTGCGGGTCGAGGAGGCCCTGGCTCGCCCCTACCGGGTCGGGGAGCTGACCCTCGAGGTCAGCGCCTCGGTCGGCTGGGTGGTCGCCGAGGACCCCGAGGCCGACCCTGACGAGCTGGTGGCCGAGGCCGACGCCCGCATGTACCGGGCCAAGGCTCGTCGTCGGGCCGCCCGGCCCGGCGACGCCTAGGCCCACCGGCCGTGCGGGTCGCCGTCGTCTGCCCCTACGACCTCGATCGGCCCGGGGGGGTCCAGGGCCAGGCCCGGGGCTTGGCTGCCGCCTTCGCCCGTCGGGGCTGTGCCGTGACCCTCCTCGCGCCCGGTGCCCCTTCGGTCCACGGGGCCGGTCGGCAGTCCCTGCCGACCCCGCCGTCGCCCGGAGAGCTCGTGGCGGTCCGGGTGGGGCGCAGCTTGGGGGTCCGGGCGAACGGTTCCGTGGCCCCCCTGGCTCTCCAGCCCTCGGCCCTGGCTCGAAGCGTTGCGGTCCTCCGGCGCCACGCCCCCGAGCTCCTCCACCTCCATGAGCCCCTCGCTCCCGGACCCACCTGGGCGGCGCTGCTGGCCCGTCGCCGCCTCCCCGTGGGTCGCGCCGTGGGCACCTTCCACCGGGCCGGGGGCGAGCCCTACCGACTCCTCTGGCCGGCTGGTCGCCTCGCCCTCCGTGCCCTCGACGCGGTCACGGCGGTGTCCGAGGCCGCCCGCTGCACCGCCCGACCGGTGCTCGGCCAGCGGCCCTGCTTGGTGCTCCCCAACGGGGTCGACCTTGCCCGGCTGGCCGAGGCCACCCCGGAGCCGACCAGCGGCCCCACCGTGCTCTTCGTGGGCCGGCACGAGCCCCGGAAGGGTCTGGAGGTGCTCCTCGGCGCGCTCGAGCGCCTGGGGCCCCGCTGGCCGGGGACCCTCTGGGTGGTCGGCCAGGGTCCCCTGACCGCCGAGCTTCGCCGCCGCTACCCCCTCGGGCCCAAGGTCCGGTGGTGGGGGGTGGTGGACGACGCGACCTTGGGCTGTCTCCTGCGGGGCAGCCATGTCGTGGCGGTCCCGGCACTCGGCGGGGAGTCCTTCGGGGTGGTCCTCCTCGAGGCCCTGGCTGCCGACAGCGTCCTGCTGGCTAGCGACCTCCCGGCCTTCCGCGCCGTGGCCGGACCCCACGCCCGCTACCTGCCCCCAGGCGACCTCGAGGCCTGGGCCAGGGCCTTGGACCAGGCCGTCCAGGCCGTCCAGCGTGGCCTGCCGCCGGCCGACCCGGCGAGCCTCGCGGCTGGCCGCCGTTGGGCCGCCCGGTTCTCCTTCGACGCCCTCGCCGACCGCTACTTGGCCTCGGGACCCGGGTGCGGGGACCCCTAGACTCGTCTCGTGCCGGCCCAGCCCCCTCGCTTCCTCTCCGCGCCGGGTACCGGCCTGCCGGGATGGGTGCCCGAGTCGCTCGAACGAACCACCCTCCGTGCCCGGTGGCTGGTCGGCCTCCTCGTGGTCCCGGCCGTCCTGGCTGGTGCCGTCGTGCTCGGGATCCTCCTCGTGCCCCTCGGGGCCATGGTCGCCGCGCCCCTCGGGGTCCTGGTGGCGGTCCTCGTGGGTCTTTGGGTCTGGAAGGGGGCCCCACGTCGGCTCCTGCGGGCCTTCGGGGCGACCCCCCTCGTCGACCGGGACGACCTCGGGGTCCTGCGGGCCCGAGGAACCCTGGAGCTCCTCTGCGCCAGCCTCGGTCTGGTGGTCCCGGCGCTCTGGCTGACCGAGGACCCCTCGGCGAACGCGGCCGTGGTGGCCACCTCGCCCCGCCGGGCGGTCGTCGTCGTCACCCGGGGCCTGCTCTCGACCTTCGACCCCGTGGCCCTCGAGGCGGTGCTCGCCCACGAGCTCTGCCACCTCCGCCACGGGGACGCCGCCCTCCGCACGGTGGCCGGGGCCCTGGTGGCCCGCCTGGCTTGGGTCGGAGACCTCGGCGAGTGGCTCCACCGGATCCTCGGCCAGGGCAACGAGCTTCGGACCGACCTGGCTGCCCTGGCCGTCACCCGCTACCCACCTGGGCTCGGCGACGCCCTGCGGCGCATGGCGGCCAGCGCCAGCAGCACCCGGCTGCTGGACCGGCCCGACGGTCGAGCCACCCGCTGGCTCTGGACCGTCCTGCCCGGCCCTCCCCTGGAGGGCGACGCCCTGATCGGCCAGCTCGACGCCCCCCGGGTCCGGGCCGACGCCCTCGACGAGCTCTGAGACCCCGGCCGAGGCCCGTCTCCCCAGAGGCCGCGTCTTCGGCCGGCCTTCTACACTTTCTGTGGTGATCCGATATTTCGTGCGCTCGGGGTACCCGGCAGGACCCAAGGTGGTGTGGTGCTGGCGACGCTGGTGATCTTCCTGCGAGAGGGGGTCGAAGCCAGCATGATCGTGACGATCTTGCTGGCCTACCTCGATCGCATCGGCCAGCGGCGCTACTTCCGGGACGTCGTGTTCGGGGTGCTGAGTGCCCTCGGCCTGGCAGCCGCCGGAGGCGTTGCGGCGTACCTCACCATCCGGCACTACGACGGCTCAAAGGTCCAGACGATCTTCGAAACCGTGACCTTCCTGGTTGCGGCCGCCGTCCTGACAGGGATGACCTTCTGGATGCGCAACCACGCCCGAACGATCTCGGCCGAACTCCGGGCTCGGACCGAGGCGGCGATGTCGAAAGGCGCTCGTCGCGGGCTCTTCCTCCTGGCCTTCCAAGCGGTGGGGCGGGAGGGTCTCGAAACGGCCGTGTTCACCCTGGCTGTCGTCTTCTCCACGACGCCCGCCTCGGCAGGGCTGGGCGCCCTGATCGGCCTCGTGCTGGCGCTCGGGCTGGCCCTGGCCATCTATCGCCTACGGTTCACCATCAACCTCGGGGCCTTCTTCAAGGTGGTCGGCGTGCTCCTCATGGTCTTCGCCGCTGCCCTCCTGGTCGACGCCACCGAGAACCTCCAGCAGTTGGGGTGGCTTCCCTCGGCTGGCGGTCCCTTGTGGGACACCAGTCGGCTGCTCGCCGAGGGTAGCTCCCTGGGTGACGTTGCCCATAGCTTCCTCGGCTATGTCCAGCGTCCCAACCCCCTCGAGCTCGCCGTCTGGCTGGTCTACGTCGGGGTCGCCGTCCTCCTGTTCCTGGCACCCTGGCGCCGTCGCGGGCACCAGGCGCGACGCCTCTAAGCTGGCGGCATGACCGAGGGTCCCACTCCCGCTCCTGGCCAGGCCCCGGTGGCTGCCCAGGACGCCCCGACGGCCACGACCGGCACGTTCCGGGTCAAGCGTGGCCTCGCCGACATGCTGCGGGGAGGGGTGATCATGGACGTGGTCACCCCGGAGCAGGCCAAGATCGCCGAGGACGCCGGTGCCGTGGCCGTCATGGCCCTCGAGCGGGTTCCGGCCGACATCCGGGCCCAGGGCGGGGTGGCCCGCATGAGCGACCCGGCCCTCATCGAGGCCATTCAGCGGGCCGTGACCATCCCGGTCATGGCCAAGGCCCGCATCGGGCACTTCGCCGAGGCCCAGGTGCTCCAGGCCCTGCAGGTCGACTACATCGACGAGAGCGAGGTCCTGACACCGGCCGACGAGGCCCACCACATCGACAAGTGGGCCTTCACGGTGCCCTTCGTCTGCGGGGCGACCTCCCTTGGCGAGGCCCTGCGGCGGATCGCCGAGGGAGCTGCCTTGATCCGCTCGAAGGGGGAGGCCGGGACCGGCAACGTCGTCGAGGCCGTCCGGCACCTGCGGGCCATCACCGGCGAGATCCGGGCCCTTTCGGTGGCCCGGCCCGAGGAGCGCTACGCCTGGGCCAAGCGCCTGGCTGCCCCCCTGCCCCTGGTCGAGGAGGTGGCCGAGGCCGGCCGGCTGCCCGTGCCCCTGTTCTGCGCGGGCGGGATCGCCACCCCGGCCGACGCCGCCCTGGTGATGCAGCTCGGTGCCGAGGCGGTCTTCGTCGGGTCCGGCATCTTCAAGAGCGCCGACCCGGCCCGTCGGGCTCGGGCCATCGTAGAGGCGACCACCCACTTCGAGGATCCGGCCATCGTCGCCAAGGTCAGCAAGGGTCTGGGCGAGCCCATGCCCGGGGTGGAGCTGGACCGGCTGGAGCAGCGTCTGGCCGAGCGGGGCTGGTGAGGGTCCGCCGCCAGGAGGACCCGGAGGTGCCCCCAGGTGCGCATCGGCGTGGTCGCCCTCCAAGGCGACGTGACCGAGCACCGGGCCGCCCTCGAGCGGCTCGGTGCTGAGACCCGGCCCGTCCGGACCCCGGCCCAGCTGGCCGGGGTGGAGGGGGTCGTGCTGCCGGGAGGGGAGTCGACCACCCTGTCGCTCCTGCTCCGCTCCAGTGGCCTCGAACAAGCCCTGCTTGGCGCGTTCCGGGAGGGTCTGCCGGTCCTGGCCACCTGTGCCGGCCTGATCCTCTTGGCCCGGGACGTGCTGGATGGGCGGCCCGACCAGGTCCGCTTCGGGCTGCTCGACGCCCAGGTGCGTCGCAACGGCTTCGGGCGCCAGGTCCACTCCTTCGAGGTGGACCTGCCCGTCGCTGGCCTGGGCGACCGGCCCGTGCGGGCCGTCTTCATCCGCGCCCCCCTGGTCGAGGCGGTCGGCCCCGACGTGGCTGTCCTCGCCCGCCTTCCCCGGGGGCCTGGGGGCCGGGGAGAGGGCAGCCCGGTCCTCCTCCAGCAGGCTGGGGTCCTCGCCGCCAGCTTCCACCCGGAGCTGAGCGGCGACGACCGGATCCACGAACGGTTCTTGCGTCAGGTGGCCGAAGGGACGACGAGCGGTCAGCGCCTGGCCGGCTGAGCCGGGTTGGCGCAAAGAAGGGAGCAAGTGATGTCAGGGCACTCGAAGTGGGCGACGACCAAGCACCGCAAGGCCGCCCAGGACAAGGCCAGGGCGAAGGTCTTCGCGAAGATCCTCAGGCAGGTCGAGGTGGCCGCCCGGGAAGGTGGCGGGGACCCCGATGCCAACCCCACTCTGCGGACCATGTTCGAGAAGGCCCGGGCCGCGTCGGTGCCCCTTGAGACCATCGAGCGGGCCATCAAGCGAGGCACCGGCGAGCTCGAAGGGGTCCGCTACGAGCAGGTGTCCTACGAGGGCTATGCCCCCGGGGGGGTGGCGGTCATCGTCGAGTGCCTCACCGACAACCGCAACCGGACCGGCGCCGAGGTCCGCAGCGTCTTCACCCGCAATGGCGGCTCCATGGCCGAGCCGGGGGCGGTGGCCTGGCAGTTCGAGCGCAAGGGCGTCCTCACCGTGGACCGCGCCGTCGACGAGGACCGGCTCACCGAACTGGTGGTCGAGGCCGGTGCCGAGGACCTGCGGGACGAGGGCGACCACTGGGTCGTGACCGCCGAGCCGACCCAACTGGCCGCCATCCGCCAGGCCCTCGTCGACGCCGGGATCGAGCCGCTCGACGCCGAGCTCCAGCTCCTGTCCACCACCTCGGTGCCCGTCGAGGACGAGGCCGAGGCCCGGCGGGTGCTCCGGCTCATCGAGGCCCTCGACGACCTCGACGACGTCCAGAGCGTCTGGTCGAACTTCGACATCCCTGACGCCGTGCTGGCCGCGGTCGGCTGACGGCACCGGCCCCGGCTCGACCATCCCCGCTGCCTGCCACCGCATCGACTACGCTCGAACGAGTGTTCGTGCTCGGCATCGACCCGGGTGTGTCCCGCTGCGGCTACGGCGGGGTCCGGTCGCAGGGCCGGCAGTGGCAGGCGGTCTGCGCCGGGGTGCTCGAGAGCGACCCCGGCCTCGCCCTGCCGGTCCGTCTGGCGGGGCTCCGGCGCGACCTGGCCGAGCTCTTCGAGGCCCTCCGACCCGACGTCGTGGTGGTCGAACGGGTCCTGTTCCAGGTGAACGCCACGACGGCCATGGCCACGGGCCAGGCCAGTGGGCTGGCCCTGGCCGAGGCCGCAGCCCGGGGATGCCCGGTGGTCGAGTACAGCGCCAACGAGGTGAAGCTCGCAGTGGCGGGGGACGGTGCTGCCGGCAAGCGGGCCGTCCAGCGAGCGGTGGCCGACCAGCTGCGGTTGCCGGCCCCGCCGCGGCCGCCGGACGCCGCCGACGCCCTGGCCCTCGCCCTCTGCCACCTGGCCAGCCTGCCCTTGCGCCGGGCCCTCGCCGCCCAGGGGGTCGCACCATGATCGGGTGGCTCCGGGGTCGGCTGCTCTGCATCGAACCGCCGAACGAGCTGGTGCTGGACGTCGCCGGGGTGGGGTACCGGCTACAGGTTCCCAGTCGGGTCCTCGCTCGGCTCGGTCCCCCGGGGAGCGAGACCGAGCTGTTCGTCCACACGCACCTCCGTCAGGACGCCCTCGTCCTCTACGGCTTTCAGGACCTCGACGAACGGCGCTGCTTCGAGGTGTTGCTCGGCGCCCACGGGGTGGGGCCCAGCCTGGCGCTCGGCATCCTCTCCGTCATGACCCCTGACGCGCTGGCCGCTGCCGTGGAGGCCGGTGACGTCGATCGCCTGCTTGGCGTGCCCGGGGTCGGTCGCAAGACGGCGGCCCGCTTGCTCCTCGAGCTGCGCTCCCGGCTCGGCTCCGTCGGCGGCGCCGATCCGAGCCTCGGGGGGATCGGGGAGGATCAGCCCCAGACGGCGGCGGCCGACGCCCTCGCCGATCTGGGCTACGGCCCTGAGGAGGTCCGGGCAGCCCTGGCTGGCGTCGACCCGGCCGCGCCGGTCGAGGACCAGCTCCGTTCGGCCCTCCGGCACCTGGCGGGGGCCCGATGAGCCCGAGGCGGGAGGTCCTCGGATCCTTGGCCGAGGGGGGCGTGGCGGAGGACCGACCGGCCTTGCGCCGAGGGGTCCTCGACCCGAGCGGCGACGCCGCCTGGGACCCCGAACTCGAGGAGCTCCGGCTCCGCCCCCGGCGCCTGGCCGACTTCGTGGGCCAGCGTCAGCTCACCGAGCACCTCGAGATCGTGCTCCAGGCCGCCCGGCAGCGGGGTGCGGCCGTCGACCACCTCCTCTTCGCCGGCCCGCCGGGTCTCGGCAAGACCACCCTGGCGGGCATCGTGGCCGGCGAGCTGGGCAGTGGACTCCGGGTCACCTCGGGTCCCGCCCTGGTCCGACCCGGGGACCTGGCGGCCTTGCTCTCCAGCCTCGAACCCGGCGAGGTGCTCTTCATCGACGAGGTCCACCGGCTGCCTCGAGCCGTCGAGGAGCTCCTCTACCCGGCGATGGAGGACGGGTGCTTGGACCTGGTGGTCGGCAAGGGGCCCACGGCCCGCTCGGTCCGCCTCGAGCTCCCGCCCTTCACCTTGATCGGCGCCACGACCCGGACCGGCCTGCTCACCGGCCCCCTCCGGGACCGCTTCGGCTTCGTGGGCCGCCTGGACCTCTACGAGGTGGCCGAGCTCGAGGCCATCGTCCGCCGGGCCGCGGCGATCCTCGGGGTGCCCATCACCGCCGGTGGTGCCAGCCGGATCGCCGAGCGGGCCCGGGGCACGCCCCGGATCGCCAACCGCCTGCTCCGCCGGGTCCGGGACTTCGCCGAGGTCCGGGCCGACGGGGTGGTCACCGAGCAGACCGCCCTGGCCGGCCTGGAGCTCTTCGGGATCGACGAGCTCGGCCTCGACAAGGTCGACCGGGCCATCCTGGAGGTCCTCTGCAGTCGCTTCCCCGGTCGAGCCGTGGGTCTCACCACGCTGGCCCAGTGCGTCGGCGAGGAACCCGAGACCCTGCTCGACGCCTACGAGCCCTACCTGCTCCGTCAGGGACTCCTCCTGCGGACCCCCCGGGGCCGCATGGCCACCGCCCGGGCCTATGCCCATCTCGGCCTGCCCGCCCCTTCGACCGGCGCGTTGGCCGGCGCCCAACCCAGCCTGCTGGACCTCCCCGAGGGTCCTGAGGGGCGCCCCGTCGGCCAGCCCCAGGTCGGCTAAGGTCGAGCGGCCAGAACCGGGCCTGCTCGACCCGGCCGTTCGTCCACCCCAGCCAGCAGGGATCACGCCGATGCCCAGTGCCGTACTCCTCCTCGCCGCCACCAAGGCCTCCAAGACCACGACCAGCTCGGGGTCCGGGGACATCTCGCTCCTCATCATCCTGTTGCTCATCGTGGCCTTCTACTTCCTCTTCGTCAGGCCCCGGAGCCGGCAGGCCCGGCAGCAGCGCCAGATCCTCGAAACCTTGAGCCCGGGGGACGAGGTCCTGACCGGAGCCGGGATCTACGGCACGGTCCTCGACGTCTACCCCGACCGGGTGACCATCGAGACGGCACCCGGCACCCGCCTCACCGTGGCTCGCTCGACCATCGCCCGACGCATCGACCCCGCCGACCAACCGCTGGCCGGCGGCTGGTCGCCGAGTTCCTCGGTCCCTGAGGACGAGGCTTCCGACGACGCCCGCGACGACGAGGACCAGGACGCCGACGCGTGGGAGGAGGACGACGCCGAGGACGAGTGGGACGAGGAGGGCGACGAGGAGGAGTGGGAGGACGAGGCCGAAGGGCCCTCTGAGGTCCCGGCCTCGGCCGACGCCGAGGTCGAGGAGCCGGCCGAAGCCCACGACGACGCCGACACCGGCGCCGAGGCTGGGGCCGAGTCGACCGGCGGGTCAGCGGCCAGCAACGGCAAGACGGCCACGGGTGCCCGGCAACGGGGGCGCCGACGGTGAACCGGCGGCCCTTGGTCGTCAGCCTCCTGGTCAGCGTCGTCATCGCCCTCGGGGCCCTGGCGGCCACCGTGGCGGCCGGGTGGGCGCCTCGCCTCGGTCTGGACCTGGCCGGGGGCTCCGAGGTCGTCTACCAGCCGGCTCGCCACATCAACAGCGGCGAGATGGCCACGACCATCAGCATCATCCGGAACCGCATCGACGGGGCGGGCGTGTCAGGTGCCCAGGTCCAGTCCCAGGGCAACGACGTCGTGGTCGAGCTGCCCAACATCAAGAACCCCCAGCGCATCATCGACCTGGTCGGCACGACTGCCCAGATGCTGTTCCGACCGGTGCTCTGCAACGCGCCGGCCTACAGCCCGCCGAAGGGCAAAGGCGCCAGCCCGAGCGGTTCCCTGCCCGCCTGCGCTGCCCAGTACCAGCTCACGGCAGCCAACCTTGACGTGCGGCCCACCACCACCAGTTACACCGCCAACACCATCCCCCCGGACCCGGTCTTCGCGTCCTACCCGTCGACTTCCCCGACGGTCGACTACGCCGAAAAGAACCAGGAGGTCCTCCTCCCGGGCACCCCGAGCTCGGGCTGCTCGCCCCGCTGCGTGCTCGGCCCGGCCGGTCTGACGGGGAAGGCGATCGCCTCGGCCACCGCCCAGTTCGTGAACTCCCAGTGGGTGGTCGACGTGACCCTGACCGGGAAGGGTGCCTCGCAGTGGAACGCCTTCGCCGCGAAGAACTTCCACCAGGAGATCGGCATCGACCTTGGCGGCGAGGTCATCTCGGCCCCGCTCACCCAGCCCACCAACAGCACCTTCCAGTCCTTCGGGAACAGCGTCCAGATCAGTGGCAGCTTCACCGAGACCCAGGCGAAGGACCTGGCGCTCGACCTGACCTACGGGGCGCTCCCCGTCAAACTGAACCAGGTCAACAAGCAGATCGTCACCCCGACCCTGGGCCGCTCTTCCCTCCGGGCCGGGCTGGCGGCCGGGATCGGGGGCCTGGTCCTGGTGCTGCTCTACATGATCTTCTACTACCGAGGACTCGGGATCGTGGTCGTCTCGGGCCTGGTCGTCACCGGCGGGCTGCTCTGGGCCATCATCAGCGCCCTGGGCCGTTCGGGCGTCGGCCTGACCCTCGACCTCTCGGGCGTGACCGGCTTGATCGTCTCGGTCGGCATCACCGGGCGCGGGCCGGGCGATCCATCCGCACCAGCGTCGCCAGCAGCTTCAAGGGGGCTTTCCGCACGGTCCTCGCCGCTGACCTGGTCTCCCTGGCCGCTGCCGTCGTGCTCTACCTGCTCTCCATCGGGACGGTCCGGGGCTTCGCCTTCTTCCTGGGCCTCTCGACCCTGCTGGACATCTTCACCACCTACTTCTTCACCCGGCCGCTCGTCATGCTCCTCGGGCAGAGCCGGGTCGTGACCGAGGCCCGGGTCATCGGCGTCGCCCGGGGCCTGGCCGTCGAGGGGGACGAACGATGAGCGGGACCGAGTCCCAGGTGGCCCACGACCTGGCCCCGGCTGGCGAGGGCCGCCGAGCCAACGTCCTGGTGCGCCTCTACCGCGGGGAGACCGCCTTCGACTTCGTCGGCCGGCGCCGGTGGTGGTACCTGCTGTCCGGGCTCGTCATCCTCGCCGGCCTCGTCTCCTTGGGGGTCCGGGGCCTGAACCTTGGCATCGACTTCAAGGGCGGCACCTCCTGGGAGGTCCCGGCCCACGGGGTCACCGTGGCCCAAGCCACCAAGGCGGTCGAGGCCGTCGGGGTCACCCCGTCGGTCGTCGAGGGCGTCGGGGTCGGCTCGAGCGCGCACCTGCAGGTCGAGGCCGACCTCACGAAACTGCCCGTGGCGCAGCGGACCGCCGTCGAGGACAAGGTGGCGGTCGCCCTGGCCCATCTCACCCACACCCCGGTGTCCCAGGCCGAGAAGGACGTGACCGACGTCGGGCCGACCTGGGGCAGCCAGATCACCCACAAGGCCGTCTTGGCCGTCATCGTCTTCTTCGTGGTGGTCGTCCTCTACATCTCCTTCCGCTTCGAGTGGAAGATGGCCGTCGCTGCGCTGGTCGCCGTGCTCCATGACCTGCTCGTCGTGGCCGGCGCCGTCGTGGCTGTCCTCACCATCCTCGGCTACTCCCTCTACGACACCGTCGTCGTCTTCGACCGGGTGGCCGACAACGCGAAGGGGCTGGGAGCCACCCGGCGCATGACCTACGAGGACGTGGTCAATCTCTCCATGAACCAGACCCTGGCCCGGTCCATCAACACCTCGCTGGTGGCCATCCTGCCGGTCCTCTCGGTGCTCGTCATCGGGGCCCAGTTGCTCGGGGCCACCACCTTGCAGTACTTCGGCTTCGCCCTCGTCATCGGTCTGCTCTCGGGGGCCTACAGCTCCATCTTCATCGCCTCACCGCTCCTGGCCCAGCTCAAAGAGCGCGAACCCCGCTACCGCAGCCTCCGGGAGCGTCTGGCGGCAGGAACCGACCGGGGCGGGCTGCTCACCCCGAAAGCCGCGGCCCAGTTGGCCCTGGCCGGTTCCGGCTCGGCTCGCCCGGCTTCCCGAGCCGGCTCCCGAGGGGCGGCTCGACCGGGCCGGGCCCGAGGCGCGTCGGGCCCGTCGGCCGGCGGGCCGGCCCCGCTCCTCCGCCCCGGGCAGGGGCGGTCGGGCCGGCGGCTCGCCCAAGTGGATCCCCCGGGGGCCACCGGCGACGGCCAGGTCTCCCGGGACGAGGACGCCGGTGCGCCCGGGTCCCTCGTCGAGCAACCCGCTGCCGTCGGCGGGTCGGCGGCTGGTTCCAACGGGGGTGCGGGCCGAGCCGGCAGCGCCCGTCCGGCGACCCAGTCCGCCGGACGCCCGGGTGCCGCGGCCGGGGCCCGGCGTGCCAAACCCCCGGCCCGTCGCAAGGGCGGGGCCAAGCGCAACGGCCGTCGTCGCTGACCCCAGCCACCGCCCGGGCGCCCTCCGCCGTCGGCCCAGGGCAGAGGCGCTGAGCGGGCCCAGGGTCGCGGTACGGTGGCAGCATGGCCCTGGCTGCTGAGCCGCTGCCCCGTCGGGACAGCCCCGACGAGGAGCTCGAGGAGCTCCTGGCGCCGGTCCTCGCGGCCATGGCCCGACGCCGCCCCCAGCTCGAGCCCACCGAGGTCGACGAGGTCCGGCGGGCCGCCGCCCTCGCGGTCGACGCGCACCGGGGCCAGTTCCGGCGCAGCGGCGAGCCCTACGTCACCCACCCGCTGGCGGTGGCGGCCATCGTGGCCGATCTCGGCCTTGACTCGACCGCGGTCGGTGCCGCCCTCCTCCACGATGCCGTCGAGGACGGGGGGGTGACCGTCGAGCAGCTCACCGAGCGCTTCGGGGGCGAGCTGGCCGCCATCGTCGACGGGGTTACGAAGCTCGACCGTTTGCAGTTCGACTCCAAGGAGGCCCAGCAGGCAGCCACGGTCCGCAAGATGCTCGTGGCCATGGCCCGGGACTGGCGGGTCCTGGTCATCAAGCTGGCCGACCGTCTCCACAACATGCGGACCCTCGCGGTCATGCCCGAGTGGAAGCAGCGGCGCACCGCCCAGGAGACCCTCGACATCTACGCCCCCTTGGCCCACCGCCTCGGCATCTCCGAGGTCAAGTGGCAGCTCGAGGACCTGGCCTTCGCCACCTTGCACCCCCGGCGCTACGCCGAGATCGAGCAGATGGTGGCCACCCGGGCCCCCGCCCGCGACGAGCTGGTGGCCCGGGTGCTCGTCGCGGTGCGGGAGCGCCTGGCGGCGGCCGGCATCGAGGCCGAGGTCACCGGGCGACCGAAGCACCTCTGGAGCATCTACGAGAAGATGGTCGTCCGGCACAAGGAGTTCGCCGAGATCCACGACCTGGTTGGCATCCGGGTGATCGTCGGCTCCGAGAAGGACTGCTGGGCTGCCCTCGGGGCCATCCACGCCATTTGGAGCCCGGTCCAGGGTCGGTTCAAGGACTACATCAACAGCCCGAAGTTCAACCTCTACCAGTCCCTCCACACCACCGTCGTGGGTCCCGAGGGCAAGCCCGTGGAGGTCCAGATCCGGACCCACGAGATGCACCGGCGCGCCGAGTACGGCATCGCCGCCCACTGGGGCTACAAGGAGCGGGCCCGGGACCCCCTCAGCCAGGCGGCCGAGGCCGCCTGGCTGCAGCGGATCGTGGACTGGCAGGCCGACACCGTCGACCCCCTCGAGTTCCTCGAGGCCCTGAAGCTCGACCTCGAGCAGGACGAGGTCTACGTCTTCACCCCCAAGGGCAAGGTCATCGCGCTGGCCGCCGGCTCCACCCCCATCGACTTCGCCTACGCCATCCACACCGAGGTCGGTCACCGCTGCATCGGCGCCAAGGTCAACGGGCGCCTCGTGCCCTTGGACACCAAGCTCCAGTCGGCCGACACCGTCGAGATCATCACCTCGAAGGTGCCCTCGGCCGGCCCGTCCCGGGACTGGCTCGGCATCGTGGCCTCGCCCCGGGCCCGTAACAAGATCCGGCAGTGGTTCAGCCGGGAGCGCCGCGAGGACGCCATCGAGACCGGCCGGGAGGAGCTGGCCAAAGCCCTGCGCCGGGAGGGCCTGGCCCTCCAGAAGCTCGGCAGCTCGGGTGCCTTGGAGGAGCTCGCCCAGACCCTGCACTTCGCGGACCTCGACGGCCTGCTCGTCGCCGTCGGCGAGGGGCATCTCTCGGCCCGCTCGGTGGCCCAGCGCCTCGCCCGGGCGCTGCGCAGCGGCTCGCTCGAGGAGCAGCTCCCGACCACCGTCAGCCCTGGACGTCCCCACCGCCGCGCGCCCAAGGGCCCCGGGGGGGTCTATGTCGAGGGTCTCGACGACGTCATGGTCCGCCTGGCCCGCTGCTGCACCCCGGTACCCGGGGACCCGGTCGTCGGGTTCGTCACCCGCGGCCGCGGGGTCAGCGTGCACCGGGCTGACTGCGCCAACGCGGCGGTGCTGGCCGCCTCGCACGGCGAGCGGCTCATCGAGGTGGAGTGGGACCGGGAGGGCAGCTCGACCGTCGTGGCCTCCGTCGAGGTCCTGGCCTTCGACCGGGCTCAGCTGCTCGCCGACGTCACCCGGGTGGTCTCCGAGCACCACCTCAACATCGTCGCCTCGGCCAGCCAGACCGGGCCGGATCGGGTCAGCCGGATGCGCTTCGACGTCGAACTCGCCGACCCTGGGCACCTCGAGTCCCTCCTGCGCTCCCTCAAGCACCTCGACGGCGTCTTCGACGCCTACCGGGTCCTGCCCCGGCGCAAGGGGTGAGCGTGGCCACCGACGGATCGGCTGCTGGCGGGCCGCTCCAGGCCCCCCGGGGGACGCGGGACGTCCTGTGGCCCGAGTCCTGGCGCTGGCAGGTGGTGGTGGCCCGCTTCGCCCAGCTGGCCGAGCGCTTCGGCTTCGGCATGGTGGTGACCCCCGTCTTCGAGGACGTCCGGGTCTTCCGCCGGGGCATCGGCGACGACAGCGAGGTCGTCGGCAAGGAGATGTACGAGTTCACCGACCGGGGCGGCCGGCACCTGGCCCTACGGCCCGAGGGCACCGCCTCGGTGGTCCGGGCCTTCGTCCAGCACCGGCCGCCCCTGCCCTTCAAGGCCTGGTACCTGGCGCCGGCCTTCCGCTACGAGCGGGCAGCCGCCGGGCGCTACCGCCAGCACCACCAGCTGGGCGTGGAGGCCCTCGGCGTGGAGGACCCCGAGCTCGACGTCGAGGTCGTCGTGCTGGCCTGGGAGCTCTACCGGGCCCTCGGGCTCCGCCGGGTCTCCTTGATCATCAACTCCATGGGCTGTCCCCGCTGCCGGCCCGCCTATCTGTCGGCCCTGCGGGCCTTCTTGGCGGCCCGGGTCGAGCGGCTCTGCTCCGAGCACCAGGGTCGGGTCGAGCGCAGCCCGCTCCGGGTCCTGGACTGCAAGACTGAGGCCTGTCGCGCCGCCACGGCGGACGCGCCCTGGCTGCTCGACTTCCTCGACGAGGACTGCGCCGCGCACTTCGCCCGGGTTCGCCAGGGCCTGGCCGAGGCCGAGGTGCCCTCCCGGGTCGAGCCCCGGCTGGTCCGGGGTTTCGACTACTACACCCGCACCACCTTCGAGTTCGCCGCCGAGGCCCTCGAGGCCGCTCAGAACGCCGTGGGGGGCGGAGGGCGCTACGACGGCCTCGTGGCCGAGCTCGGGGGACCGCCAACCCCGGGTATTGGCTTCGGCATCGGGCTCGAACGGGTCCTCCTGGCCTGCGACGCCGAGGAGGTCCTCCCCGTGGCCCAGGCCCCCACGCCGAACGTCTTCGTGGTCGACCTCGAGGGGGGAGGCGACGCCACCGCCTTGGTGCTCGATCTGCGCCGGAGGCCGACCGTCTCGGGGCGGCTTTCGCCGTGCTCATCGGTCGAGAGGAGCGGGCCTCGGGCACGGCCACGGTCCGCTTCCTGGCCCGGGCCGAGCAGCACCAGGTGCCCCTCGGGGAGCTCCGGGCCTTCCTGCTCCGTCATGCCGGGGGTGACCGGTCAGCTCCCAGCCCGGCGACCACCTCCAGCCCCGGATCGGCAGGCGGGACGGCCACGGCCGGATGAGGCCCCGACCAGCGAACGACGACAGCGAACGACGACATCGAGAGGACAGGGTGAGCAGCGACGGACGACCAGCACGGGAGGAGCTCGGGCACGAAAGGGCGGGCGGCGAGGACCAGCGCGCCCCCGGCGGACCCGAGGCCCCAGTCGGCCTGGGGGAGGCGACCGCCCTGCGGACCCATCTCTGTGGCCGGCTCCGGGCCGCCGACGAGGGCCAGCGGGTCCGGGTCTGCGGCTGGGTGGCTCGCCGGCGCGAGCACGGCGAGCACCTCGCCTTCGTCGACCTCCGGGACCGCAGCGGCCTGCTCCAGTGCGTCGTCGACGGGCAGGTCGACGCCCGACCAGAGTGGGTGGTCCAGGTGGAGGGCACTGTCCGGCGGCGTCCGCCCGGGACCGAGAACCCGGCCCTCGCCACCGGCGAGGTCGAGCTCGGGGACTGCGTCCTCACCGTCCTCAACCGGGCCGAGCCCCCAGCGTTTCCGGTGGACGACCGGGCCGAGGTCGACGAGACCACTCGGTTGCGGCTCCGCTACGTCGACCTGCGACGCCCCCGGCTCCAGCGCAACCTCCGGGTCCGGGCGGCCATGGTCGGGGCCATCCGTCGAGCCATGGACGAGCAGGGGTTCTGCGAGGTCGAGACCCCCATGCTCTGGACCCCGACCCCCGAGGGAGCCCGGGAGTTCGCCGTGCCGTCCCGCCTGCAGCCCGGCCGGTTCTACGTCCTGCCCCAGAGCCCCCAGATCGCCAAGCAGCTCCTCATGGTCGGCGGCCTGGACCGCTACTACCAGATCGCCAAGTGCTTCCGGGACGAGGACCTCCGGGCGGACCGCCAGTTCGAGTTCACCCAGCTCGACGTCGAGCTCTCCTTCTGCGAACCGGCCGACGTGCACGCCGCGGTCTCCCGGGCCGTCCTCGACGCCCTCGCCGCCGCCGACCGGGTCCTCGGGGAGCTCACCGCCGGTTCCTACCACCCGCCGACCACCAGCCTCACCAGCATGACCTGGCGCGAGGCCATGGACCGCTACGGCACCGACAAGCCGGACCTCCGGCTGCCCGGGGAGCTGGTCGACCTGGCAGCCGCCCTGGCCGGCACCGAGGTCCGGGCCCTCCAGGGCCCCTGCGTCCGGGGCCTGGTCCAGCGCGGCGGGGCCACCCTGGGCCGCGGCCGGCTGGATGCCCTGGTCGAGCAGGCCAAGGCGGCCGGGGCCCCGGGCCTGGCCTGGTTCCGGGTCCAGGAGGCCGACGGGCGCGTGGTCCTCGACTCGCCCTTGGCCCGCTTCCTCGACCCCGACCGCCACGAGGCCCTTGCCAAGGCGGCCGGGGCCGCGCCGGGGGACCTCCTCCTGGTCGTGGCCGGGGAGTGGCGAGCGTGCGTCGAGCCCCTCGGCCAGCTCCGGGTCACCCTCGGGCGCGCCGCCCTCGACGACGACAGCCGCCGGCTCTGCTGGGTCACCGAGTTCCCGCTCTTCGACGGGGTCGACGACGAAGGGCGGCCGGCCGCCGCCCACCACCCCTTCACCATGCCCCACCCCGAGGACCTCGACCGCTTGGAGACCGAGCCGGCGAGCGTCCGCTCCCTGGCCTACGACCTGGTCCTCAACGGCTGGGAGCTCGGGTCGGGGTCGATCCGAGTGCACCGGGAGGACATCCAGCGCCGCATCTTCGCCCTGCTCGGCATCGGACCCGAGGAGGCCGAGGCCCGCTTCGGTTTCCTCCTGGCTGCCTTTCGCACCGGGGCCCCGCCCCACGGGGGGTTCGCCGTCGGCATCGACCGGCTCGTGGCCCTGGCCGTCGGGGAGGAGACCATCCGCGAGGTGGTGGCCTTCCCGAAGACCCAGTCCGGGGCCGACCCCCTGACCGGGGCCCCGAAGCCCCTCGGGCCTCGGCAGCTCCGGGAGCTCGGTCTGCCCCCGACCCTCGGGTCGAGCTCCCCAGGGTCGGGGGGCTGAGGAGGCGAAAGGGGTCGGGTGGCCCGCCACCAGGGTCGGGATCGGACGGCGGGACCCAGCCTCTTCCAGGCCGCGGCCCGGGCCCGCCAGGAGGCCCAGGCCCCCCTCGCCGCCCGCTTGCGTCCCCGGTCCTTCGACCAGGTCGTCGGCCAGCGGCACCTCGTGGCCCCCGACGCGCCGTTCCGACGGCTGGTCGAGGCCGATCGGCTCGGCTCGGCGATCCTCTTCGGGCCCCCGGGCACCGGCAAGACCACCCTGGCCGAGCTCGTCGCTCGCGTCTCAGGCCGCGCCTTCGTGCGGGTCCCAGCCGTCTCCTCGGGGGTGGCCGAGATCCGGGCGGCCCTGGCCGAGGCCGAGGAACGGCTGGGCACCGAGGGCGTGGGCACCATCCTCTTCGTCGACGAGGTCCATCGCTTCAGCCGTTCCCAGCAGGACGCCCTGCTCCCGGCGATCGAGGAAGGCCAGGTCTGGTTGCTGGCCGCCACCACCGTCAACCCCGGCTTCGCCGTCGTCCCGCCCCTCCGTTCCCGCTGCTCCCTCTGGACCCTCGAGCCCCTCTCGGCCGAGGATCTCGGCGTCCTCGCCGAGCGAGCCCTCGGGGTCCTACGCGCCACGGCCGAGCCCGCGGTCCTCGCGGCCGCCGTGGCCGGGGCCGACGGGGACGCCCGAGCCCTCCTCGGCACCCTGGAGCGGGCAGCGGCCCTGGCCCGGCCCGAAGGGCGGATCGGCCCCACCGAGCTCGCCCAGGCCCAGGGGGGCCGACTGCTCCACCAGGGCGACGACGCCCACTACGACCAGGCCAGCGCCTTCATCAAGTCGCTGCGGGGATCGGACCCCGACGCCGCGTGCTACTGGCTCGCCCGGATGCTCGAGGCAGGGGAGGACCCCCGGTTCCTCGCCCGCCGCATGCTGATCCTCGCCAGCGAGGACGTCGGCCTCGCCGATCCGCAGGCCCTCGTCGTCGCCCAGGCCGCGGCGGCGGCCAGCGAGCTGGTCGGCCTGCCCGAGGCGGCCCTCCTCCTCACCGAGGCCGCGCTCTACCTCGCCTTGGCTCCCAAGTCCAACCGCGTGACCGAGGCCCTCGCTCGGGCCCGCCGGGCAGTCCTCGAGGGGCCCACCGCGGTCGTGCCCCGTCACCTGCGCGACGCCCACGGTCCGGCCACCGGCGAGCTCGGCCACGGCGAGGGCTACCGCTCGCCCCACCAGGACCCCGCAGCGGCCCTGCGCCAGGCCCATCGGCCCGAGGGACTCGAGGGCCAGGTCCTCTACGAGCCAAGCGGCCAGGGTTTCGAGGCCGAGCTGGCCCGCCGGCTCGCCGCCTGGCGGGCCGAGCGGCGCGCCGCCCGGGAGGAGCGTGGCATCCTCGACCCGTGCCCAGCGCCCACCCAGCCCACCGGGACGCCTCGTCCGAGGAGGGCCGATGAACGGGACGGCCCTGGCCCTGGCGGCGGCGAGCGTCTCGCTGGCCCTGGCGTTGGCCCTGGTGGCCCTGCTGGTCCGCCTGGGTCGTGAGGTCCGCCGGCTGCGCGCCGCCGTCGACCGTCTCGAAGGAGACCTCGTGGTCCTGGCCGACCGCAGCCGCCGCCTCGCCGACCAGGCGGCGGTCGAGCTCGAGCGGGTCGGCGACGTCCTGGAGTCCGCCGAGGCGGTCCAGACCACGGTCGATGCCGCCTCCCGCCTGACCTACCGGGCCCTCGGCAACCCGCTCGTCCGGGCGGTCTCGGCGGCCGCCGGCGTAGACGGCGCCCTCCGGCGGTTCTTCGGTCGCCGGGAGCGGGACTGACATGGCCCGCCGGCTCTGGTGGGCGGGGCTCGGGGCGGCCGGGGCCCTCTGGGGACGGCGGGCCCTCGCCCGCCGCTTCGGCCAGGAACCCGCCCTCGAGGCCACGAGGGACCTCGTCGGCACCCTCGGCCGGCGGGCCGGTGGGGCCCTCGGCCTCGGGGCCCGGGTCCTCGCCCGTCGCGCCGACGAGGCCCGTCGTGCCGGTCGGCAGCGCGCCGAGCGGACCCGCCTGGAGCTCACCCGGCGGTACCTGGAGCCCGCCAGCCATCGGGACGTCCCCGCCCGCTTCGCCCGGCGAACCCGGCCCACCCTGGGCCCGCTAGCATCGCCGCCCGTGGAGCCGTCGCCGCAGGGAGGGACGCCGCGCCGGCGGCGAGGAGCCTGGCCCGTCGGGGGACGGGCCGAGCGCTGATGGACGCCCCCGGTCTTCGCCGGGCCTTCCTGGGCTTCTACCAGGAGCGCGGGCACCAGGTGGTGCCCTCGGCCAGCCTCGTCCCCCACGATCCGACGGTCCTGTTCACCATCGCCGGCATGGTGCCCTTCAAGCCCTACTTCACCGGCGAGGAGCCCGCCCCCTGGCCCCGGGCCACCTCGGTCCAGAAGTGCCTCCGGACGGTGGACATCGAGGTGGTCGGCACGACCGAGCGCCACTGCACCTTCTTCGAGATGCTCGGCAACTTCAGCTTCGGGGACTACTTCAAGGAGCGGGCCATCCCCTACGCCTGGGAGCTGCTGACCGGCACCCTCGGCCTCGACCCCGAACGGCTCTGGGTGACCGTCCACCTCGAGGACGAGGAAGCCGAGACCATCTGGCGGGAGGCGGTCGGGGTGCCGGCCGAGCGCATCCAGCGCATGGGGGAGGACAACTTCTGGCGCATGGGGGACACCGGTCCCTGCGGGCCCTGCTCCGAGGTCTACTACGACCGCGGGCCCGAGCACGGTCCGGCCGGCGGCCCGGCGGCCGGCGGGCCCGAGCGCTTCGTCGAGCTCTACAACCTGGTGTTCATGCAGTTCGACCGGCAGGTCGACGGCAGCCTCCCGCCCCTGCCCCGGCCCAGCATCGACACCGGGGCAGGCCTCGAACGCCTCCTCCCGATCCTCGAAGGGGTGCCCTCGCTCTTCCTGACCAGCGTCTTCGCCCCGGTCCTCGAGGCCGCCCAGTCGGTCACCGGCGCCCGCTACGGCCAGGATCCCCGCCACGACGTCTCGCTGCGCATCCTGGCCGACCACGCCCGGGCAGCGACCCTCGTGGTGGCCGACGGGGTCCTCCCCGGCAAGGAGGGCCGGGGGTACGTGCTGCGGCGCCTGGTCCGTCGAGCGGTCCGCCACGCCCACCAGCTCGGTGTCGAGGACCCCCTCATGGCCCGCCTCGCCGGGGCAGTGGCCGACGCCCTTGGCGACGCTTACCCCGAGGTCCGGACCCGCCTGGACGCCGTCGCCGAGACCCTCGACCGGGAGGAGGCGGCCTTCCGGCGGACCCTCGAGCAGGGGTCGGCCCTCCTCGCCGAGGAACTGGCCCGGGGCCAGGGGGTCATCTCGGGGGAGACCGCCTTCCGGTTGCACGACACCCATGGGTTCCCGGTCGAGCTCACCGTCGAGCTGGCCGAGGAGGCCGGCGCCCGGGTGGACCTCGAGGGGTTCGCCCAGGCCATGGCGGCCCAGCGGGCCCGGGCCCGGGCCGACGCGGCCCGGCGGCGGTCGGCGGGGGACCAGGCCGTCTACCGGGACCTCCTCGAGGAGCGGGGTCCGACCCGGTTCACCGGCTACGAGCACGCCCAGGAGGCGGCCCAGGTGGTGGCCGTCCTGCCCACCGAGCAGGCCGGGGTGGTCGAGGTGGTGCTCGACCGCACCCCCTTCTACGCCGAGGGCGGCGGCCAGGTCGGCGACCAGGGGGTGATCACGACCGAGACCGGCCGGGCCGAGGTGGTCGACACCCAGCAGGCGGTGCCCGGCCTGACCGTCCACCGGGCCCGCCTCGTCCAGGGGGAGCTCTGGCCCGGCCAGGACGCCCTGGCGGCCATCGACCTGGCCCGCCGGGAGGCCACCCGGCGTCACCACACCGGCACCCACCTGCTCCACGCCGCCCTCCGGGAGGTCCTCGGGGACCACGTCCACCAGCAGGGCTCCCTCGTCGCCCCCGACCGGCTCCGCTTCGACTTCAGCCACCCCGCGGCCCTGGCCCCCGAGGAGCTCCAGGCGGTGGTCGAGCTCGTGAACCAGGACGTGCTGAGCGACGCCCCGGTCGAAGTGGTCGAGACCAGCCGCGAGGAGGCCGACCGCCTCGGTGCCCTCGCGTTCTTCGGCGACCGCTACGGCGAACGGGTCCGGGTGGTCCGGGCCGGCCCCCGCTCCGTCGAGCTCTGCGGCGGCACCCACGTGCCGGCCCTCGGCATGATCGGGCCGCTCACCGTCGTCTCCGAGGGCTCCATCGGGTCGGGGACCCGGCGCATCGAGGCCGTGGCCGGCCCCGGGGCCCTCGCCCGCCTCGACGCGGCGCGCCGCACGCTCGAGGAGGCAGCCGGCCTGCTCAAGGTCGAGCCGGACCGGGTCCTCGAGGCCCTCGAGCGCCTCGTGCACCGTCAGCGCGAGCAGGACCGCGAGCTGGCCCGCCTGCGGAGCGCAGCCCTGGCGACCGAGGCAGCGGCCCTCGCCGAGGACGCCCGCGACGGCCTCCTCGTGGCCCGCCGCGACGACCTGCCGGCCGACGCCCTCCGGGAGCTGGCCGCCCTGGCCCGCCGGGCCCGGGACCTGCGGGCCGTGGTCCTGGCCGGTTCGCCCGGTCCCGGTCGGGCCCAACTGGCCTGCGCCACCGACGGGTCCCTCCACGCCGGCGAGCTCGTCAAGGCGGTGGCGGGCCGCATCGGCGGGGGCGGGGGCGGCTCGCCCGAGGTGGCCGTGGCCGGTGGTCGGAACCCCGAGGGGATCGAGGACGCCCTCCAGGCCGCCCGCGAGCTCCTGGCCGCCCCAGGCAGCGCCCTCCTGGGGGCGCCCGGGCGGTGAGCGGCGAACGGCCGGGCCGGGCCCTCGGTCTCGATCTCGGGGCCCGGCGGGTCGGGGTGGCGGTCTCGGACTCGGCCGGCCGCCTCGCCCTCCCCTGGGGCACCCTGCCCGGGGACCAGGGGGACGAGGCCCTGGCGGCCGCAGTCGGTTCCTTGGCCGAGGAGCTCGGTGTCCGGACCATCGTCGTCGGCGTGCCCCGGTCCCTCGACGGGCGCGAGGGTCCTGCCGCCGTGGCGGCCCGGACCCGGATCGCCGACCTGGCCGAGCGCCTCGCCGCCCGCCACCTCACCGTGACCACCCAAGATGAGCGCCTTACGACGGTCAGTGCGAGCCGGGCCCTCCGCGCCGCAGGGGTCGGGGGCCGCCGCCAGCGCGCCCGGGTCGACGCCGCGGCGGCCACCGAGCTGCTCCAAGGGTGGCTCGACGCTCGGCAGGGACCCAGGAGCGTCGACGAGGACCAGGGTGAGCCCTGAGCCGGCCCCGGCCCGTCCTCCGCTGGGCCCGTCCCCGGGGGGACTGGCCCCGGGGACCCGCTCCCAGGGGGCCCACGCCCAGGGGATCCACGCCCAGGGGATCCACGCCCAGGGCACCCGGCGTCGCTGGCCCCGCTGGGTCCTCCTCGGGGTGCTCGGTGTCCTGGTCCTGGCCGGGGCGGTGGTCGGGGTGGGGACCGTGGTGCTCCGGCTCCTGCTGGGGCCCACCCGCTACCCGGTCACGGTGCAGGTCGGCACCACCGTGGTGGAGCTGGCCCAGCAGGTGGCCGACGACGTGCCGGCGTGGAGCGCCGAGCAGGTCCTCCAGGCGGCGCGCCGGGTCCGCTCGCCCTTCGAACCGTCAGGGGTCCACGACCTCGACGGCCTCCTCGGCCCGGGCACCTACGAGGTCGAGCCCGGCGAGCGGCCGAGCACCCTGCTCCGCCAGATGGTCCAGCGCTTCGACCAGCAGGCGGCCCACCTGGGGCTCACCCCGGCCACCCGCGCCCAGGGCCTCGACGCCTACCAGTTGATCATCGTGGCTTCCATCGTGGAGAAGGAGGGCTACGTGCCGGAGAACTTCGGCAAGGTGGCCGAGGTCATCGACAACCGCCTGGCCAAGGGCATGCCCTTGCAGATGGACAGCACCGTCCTCTTCGCCCTCCACCAGGACGGCGGGCCGGTCACCCCGGCCGACGAAGCCGTTCCCTCGCCCTACAACACCTACCTCCACACCGGGCTGACCCCCACCCCGATCTGCTTCCCCTCGAGCGGCGCCCTCCGGGCCGCCCTCCACCCGACCCCGGGGCCCTGGCTCTACTTCGAGCTGGTCAGCCCGAGCGGCCGGGAAGCCTTCGAGACCACCTACGCCCAGCACCTGCGGGACATCGCCCTGGCCCGCTCCCGGGGCCTGCCGTGACCGGGACCAGGGCACCCGCGGGTGGCCGGCCCCGGCGGGACCCGGCCTGGCCCACCGCCACCACGACCCTGGTCGGCGTGGCCGGGTCGCCCATCCGCCACTCCCTCTCGCCCCGGCTCCACAACGCCGCCTTCGCCTCCTGGGGTCTGGACTGGGCCTCGGTGGCCTTCGAGGTCCCCGCCGGCCAGGGTCGGGCCCTGGTCGAGGCGGTCGCCACCCTCGGGCTCCCGGGCTTGTCCGTGACCATGCCCCTCAAGGAGGAGGTGGCCCACGCCTGTGACCGTCTCAGTCCCGTGGCCGAGCGGCTGCAGGCCGTGAACTGCCTGGTGCACCGGGACGGCCAGGTGGTGGGGGAGAACACCGACGGCGACGGCCTGCTGCGGGCCCTGGCCGCCGAGCATGGGTTCCACCCGAGGGGCCGTCGCTGCCTGGTCCTCGGGGCGGGCGGCGCGGCCCGGGCGGTCATCGAGGCCCTCGGTCGGGCCGGGGCCGAGGAGGTCCTCGTCGTGGCCCGCCGTCCTGACGCCGCGGCGCGCGCGGCGTCCCTGGCGGGCCCGGCCGGTCGCCCGGGTCGGGCCGAGGAGGCGGCCGGCGCGGACCTGGTGGTCCAGGCCACGCCCCTCGGCATGGCTGGCGGGGGCCAGGAGCGAGCCTTCCCCCTCGACCCCGAGCTGCTCGGACCAGGGCACCTGGCCGTCGACCTCGTCTACCACCCACTGCGCACCCCGTGGCTGGCGGCCGTGGCAGCCCGGGGGGCCGCCACCGCCAACGGCCTCGGCATGCTCGTTCACCAGGCGGCCCTGGCCCTCGAGCACTGGACCGGCCGGCCGGCACCCCTCGACGCCCTCTGGGCCGGCCTCCGTCGGCCAGGCAGTGACGACCGGGGCACCCCTTCGGCGTCCTCGCCGGGGACCGGCGAGCCGGTAGCCTGAGCAGCCGACAGCACCATGAGCGTCCTCACCCTCCCTGCCGAGCGTCGCGCCGGGGTCCGCCGTTCCTGGTGGCGGGCCGATCCGCTCCTGGTCGGGGCCAGCCTCGTCCTAGCGGCCATCGGCGTCGTCATGGTCTACTCGGCCACCCGCAACGGCCAGGCCGCCCTGGGCCTGGGCCCCCATTACTTCATGGAGCGCCAGGCCATCTTCGTGGTCCTCGGCCTGGTGGTGATGGTGGTCTTGGCGGCGGTCGACTACCACTGGGTCGAGGCGGCCAGCACCGTCCTCTACGTCGGCATCGTCCTGGCGCTGTTGGCCATGTTCGCCATCGGCCACCGGGCCCTCGGGGCGACCCGCTGGATCAACATCGGGCCGTTCCAGCTCCAGCCCTCGGCCTTCGCCGTCCTGGCCGAGATCTGCGTCGTGGCCGCCTACTGCGCCCGCCGCCCCGAAGGTCTGGAGACCCGGGACCTGCTCAAGATCCTCTTCCTGCAGGCCGTGCCGATCATCTTGGTGGTCAAGCAGCCCGACCTCGGCTCGGCCATCGTCCTCGGCGTCGTCCTGGTGGTCATGCTCATCATGGCCGGCCTGCCCAACCGCCACCTCGTCGCCCTGGTCCTCGCCGCGGCCCTGGCGGCCTTCGCCATGATCCACTTCGGGCTGCTCCACCACTACCAGCTCGAGCGACTGACCAGCTTCCTCCACCAGAACCAAGGCGCTCAGAGCACCACCTACAACCTTCACCAGTCGGTGGCGGCCATCGGCTCGGGCGGCCTCCTCGGGACCGGCCTGTTCAAGGGCCTGGGCACCAACCTGGCCTTCGTGCCCGAGCAGCAGACCGACTTCATCTTCTCGGCGGTCGGCGAGCAGCTGGGCTTCGTCGGCTCCGTGGCGGTCCTCGTCCTCGAGGCGGTGGTCTGCTGGCGGCTGCTCCGAGCGGCCCAACAGGCCCGGGACGACCTGGGCAGGCTGGTGGCCATCGGGGCCTTCGCCTTCTTCGCCTTCTCGGTGTTCGAGAACGCCGGCATGGCCATGGGCATCATGCCCATCGCCGGCATCCCCCTGCCCTTCCTCAGCTACGGGGGTTCGGCCGCGGTGGCGTTCTTCGCAGCCATCGGCCTGGCCCTCTCGGTGCAGCTCCGACGGGCCCGGTGACCGGTCCGGACCCCCTGGCGGCCCCGACCGGGTCCGGGGCGCCGGCCGATCCGGCCTCCATCTGGCGGGTCGCCACCGTCGTGCGGGTCGAGATGCACCTCCCCTCGCAGTACCCCCTGGTGGTGCTCCAGGAGGTCGTCCCGCCGCAGCGCCAGGCCCGCATCCCGGTCGGGCTCCCCGAGGGCACCGCCATCGCCTACGCCCTGAGCCGCCGCCCGACCCCGCGTCCCCTCACCCACCAGCTGTTCTCCGACGTCCTCGACCGCCACGGCGTCTCGGTCGAGGCGGTGCGGCTCACCGCGGTGGTCGAGGGCAACGTCGTGGCCGAGCTCGAGACCTCGAGCCGGGCGGGTCGCCACGTCGTGCCCTGTCGCCCTTCGGACGGCTTCGCCCTGGCCCTCCGGCGCCAGCCGCCGGTGCCCATCGTGGTCGCCGACTGGGTCCTGACCGAGCTCAGCGGGTCCCAGCCGGGCTGAGCGGCTCCGCTGGGGAGCTCGGGGCCTCCTGGCGGTCCCCGTCGACCCGGGAGGCCGTGGCCGCCCGCGCCAGGGCCGGGCGGTTGCCCTCGTCGGAGATCCGCATGAGGAGGCCGACCAGGATGTAGTTGGCCACCAGGGCCGAGCCGCCGTAGGCCATGAAGGGGAGGGTCAGGCCCGTGTCGGGCAACAGGCGGACCACTCCGCCCATGATGAAGAAGGACTGGATGCCCAAGATGACGGTCAGTCCCGTAGCGGCCAGTTTGGCGAAGTCCGAGCGGGCGGTCTGGGCGATGCGCAAGCCGGCCCCCACGATGAGCAGGTAGGCGAAGACCACGGCCGTCGAGCCCAGAAGGCCCCACTCGGTGCCGATGGCGGCGAAGATGTAGTCCGAGCCCACCAGGGGGATGGCCGAGAGCTGGCCGAAGCCCATGCCCGTGCCGACCAGCCCCCCCGAGCCCAGGCCGTAGATGCCCTGGACGGTCTGGTACGAGCCGCCGGGCAGGTTGACCCGGGTCCAGGGGTGAAGCCAGTCGGCGATCCGGCTGTCGACCTGGGGGAAGAGGTGGCTGGCCACCACCACCCCGGCGCCGAAGAGGACCACCCCGAGGAGCAGGTAGCCGGCCCGGCCGGTGGCCGTCCAGAGCATGGCGATGAAGAGCACGAAGACCAGCACCGCGAAGCCGACGTCCTTCTCCACTGCCAGGACCAGCATGCAAAAGCCCCAGACCAGCACGATGGGGCCGAGGGGACGGGGGTCGGTGACGAGGCGCCCGCCCAGCCGGGTCGTCGGGATGGAGAGCAGCTCCTGCTTCTCGGCGAAGTAGGAGGCGAAGAAGATGACGAGGAGGATCTTGGCGAACTCCACCGGTTGGCCCGAGATCGGGCCGATGTGCACCCACAGGCGCACGTTCTCGTCGTAGGCGCCCACGGCGTAGCCGAAGTGGGGGATGAGGGGTGAGAGCATGAGGAACACCGCCACCAGGACCAGCAGGTAGCGGTAGCGGTCCAGGTCCCGGGTCCGCCGGACCAGGAGCAGGGTCACGACGTAGCCGGCCACCCCGACCGCGGTCCACATGGCCTGGAGCGAGGGCGGGTAGAGGTTCGGCTGGTCGATGGAGGCCAGGGTCACGTAGCCCAGGCCGTTGAGCATTAGCACCAGGGGCAGCAGGACCGGGGTGGCGTCGGGGGCCAGGTACCGGGTGCCGAGGTGGGCCAGGAGGCCCAGGCCGAGGACGATGGCCAGGAAGACCGCCAGGTGGGGAGGCACCTTGGCGGTCGTCCCGATCGACGCCACTACGTAGGCGGCGGTCACGATCAAGGAGGCGAAGACCACCAGGCCCAGCTCGGCCCGGCGCGCCGGGTTGCCCCGGCGGCGTTCGGCGGGGGCGATGCCCAGGCGGACGGAGAGCGGGGCCACCACGCCGCATGGTACTGGGCGGGCCTTCGCCGGGCGGGAACGGTCCCAGGCGGGAGGCACCGTGCCGGCTCGGCCCGGCGGCTATCGTCGAGGAGGCGGAGGTGAGACGCCATGGACCAGGGGGTGGGCCAGACGGCGGCCCCGGCGGCGGCTGCCGTCGACCAGCAGTCGGTCGAGCGCGGTTGGCAGTCCGGCGGTCCCGGCCCCCGTCCGGGGTCCGCTGACGGCCTGGTCCAGGGCCCCGAGCGCTTCGGGCCGGCCCGCTTCGGGAACCGGGAGCTGTCCTGGCTGGACTTCGGGGACCGGCTGCTCGACCTGGCGGCCGACCCGAGCCTGCCCCTGCTCGAGCGGGTCAAGTTCCTGGCCATCTTCTCCGAGGGGCTCGACGAGTTCTTCCAGGTCCGGGTGGCCGGCGTGAAGGACCAGGTCGACGCCGGGCTCCGGACCCGCTCGCCCGACGGCCTGCGGCCCCCCGACACCCTGCGGGCCGTCCGGGTCCGGGTCCGGGAGCTCCAGGACCGCCAGGCCCGCATCTTCCTCGACGAGGTCGTCCCGGCCCTCGCGGCGCACGGGGTCCGGCTCTCGGGCTGGGACACCCTGGACGACGACGACCGGGAGTACCTGGTGGAGGTCTTCCACCGGCAGATCTTCCCCGTCCTGACCCCCCTGGCCGTCGACCCCGGCCACCCCTTCCCCTACATCTCCAACCTCTCCCTCAACCTCATCGTGAAGGTCCAGGACCCGGTGACCGGGATCGAGCGGGTCGCCCGGGTCAAGGTGCCACCCCTGCTGCCCCGCTTCGTCGTCATGCCCGACGGCGAACGCTTCGTCCCCCTCGAGCAGGTCATCGCCGCCCATCTCCAGGTCCTCTTCCCCGAGATGCACATCGGGGAGCACGTGGCTTTCCGGGTCACTCGCAACGCCGACCTGGCCGTCGAGGAGGACGAGGCCGACGACCTGCTCGCCGCGGTCGAGATGGAACTGCGCCGCCGGCGCTTCGGCCGGGCGGTCCGCCTGGAGGTGGCCGCCGAGATGAGCCCCGAGCTCCAAGACCTCCTCGTGCGGGAGCTCGACCTCACCGCCGAGGACGTCTACCCGAGCGCCGCGCCCCTCGACCTCGGGGGGCTCTGGGCGGTGGTGGATCTCGACCGGCCGGACCTGCACTGCGAGACCTGGACCCCCATGACCCCGGCCCCGCTCGCCAACGCGGGCAACGAGCCGGCCGACCTCTTCGCCGTGCTCCGGGAGCAGGACGTCCTGGTCCACCACCCCTACGACTCCTTCGCCACCTCCGTCGAGGCCTTCGTGGCCGAGGCGGCCGCCGACCCCGACGTGCTGGCCATCAAGCAGACCCTCTACCGCACCTCGGGGGACTCCGCCATCGTCCGCTCCCTCATCCGGGCGGCCGAGGCCGGCAAGCAGGTGGCGGCGGTGGTCGAGCTCAAGGCCCGGTTCGACGAGCAGAACAACATCGCCTGGGCCCGAGCCCTCGAGGAGGCCGGGGTGCACGTGGTCTACGGCCTGGTCGGCTTGAAGACCCACTCGAAGATCTGCCTGGTGGTCCGCCGCGAGGAGGACGGCATCCGCCGCTACTGCCACATCGGCTCGGGCAACTACAACGCGAAGACCGCCCGGCAGTACGAGGACCTGGGGCTGCTCACTGCCGACCCCGAGATCGGGGCCGACGTCGGCGACCTCTTCAACGTCCTGACCGGCTTCTCCCGCCACTCGAAGTACCGGGCGATCGTCGTGGCCCCCACGTGCCTGCGTCGCCGCCTCCTCGAGCTCATCGAGGCCGAGGCCCAGGCCGGTCCGGAGGGGCGGATCGTCATCAAGGTCAACGGCCTGACCGACCCCGAGATCATCGACGCCCTCTACCGGGCCTCGGCCCGCGGTGTGCCGGTGGACCTCGTCGTCCGGGGGGTCTGCTGCCTGCACCCCCAGGTCCCCGGTCTCTCCGAGACCATCCGGGTCCGCTCCATCGTCGGCCGGTTCCTCGAGCACTCCCGCATCTACGTCTTCGGGGGGACCCACGAGCGGCCCCGCGCCGTCCTCATCGGGTCGGCCGACCTCATGGAGCGCAACCTGGACCGTCGGGTCGAGACGCTCGTCCCGGTTCGGCGTCCAGAGCTCCAGGACCGTCTCCTCGAGGTTCTCGAGCTCGCCCTGGCCGACGACACGAACGCCTGGACCCTCGGGCCCGAGGGTCGCTGGCACCGCGTGCCCACCCGCCGGGGCGTCAGCCTCCAGCGCACCCTCCAGGAGCAGGCCGTCGAGCGGGCCCGCCGTCGCCGCGAGCCCGAAGCCCTCGGGGCCTGAACCCCGTCCTTAGGCCGCCGGAGGCCGTCCGGAGGGGGAGGCCGCTTGGGCCTCCCCCTCGACGACCTCCTCCTTCACGTGCCGGATCCGCTGGCCCCAGCGCTCGCCCGAGAAGCGGATGCTCAGGTAGCAGGCGCCCCCAACCGGGATGGGGAGCCAGAAGTTGAAGAAGCGGTAGATGAGGACGGCCAGCAAGGCGATGCCCTTGTTCGGCACGCCGAAGCCCACGAGGGTCGGGATGAGGACGCCTTCGACGATGCCCAGGCCCCCGGGGGTGATGGGGATCACGGCCAGGATGTTGGCCAGCCCGTAGGCCACGAGCAGGTAGATGGGCGACAGCAGGACGTGGAAGGCCAGGACGCAGACCCAGAGGGACGCCGCGTCGAACAGCCAGTTGGCCGCCGCCCAGAGCACGGCCCGGCGCAGGACCTGGCGTTGGGCGGTGAAGGTGCGCAAACGCCGAGCGAAGCGGTCGGTGGCGTCCGCCAGGCGCTCGGCGTCGAGGAACGGCACGGCGCCGGCGGCTCGGCGGACCAGGTCGACCACCCGCCGGTGGCCTCGCACGAGCAGGACGATGGCGGTGGCGAAGGCGGCCATGAGGACCACCCCGACGCCGGCGGCCAGGGCGTAGAGGGGGTTGTAGCCCCGGAGGAACAGCGAGGCCAGCAGGGCCAGCCAGAAGATGGCGTTCAGCACCACCGCCGATCCGGCCCCCTGCATGGCCAGGGCGAAGCCGGTGTCGGCGCCGCTCACCCCCGAGGAGGTCAGCAGGCGGTAGCCGAGGGCTGCCCCGCCCGCGGTGCCCCCGGGGACGACGTGGCTGACGGCCAGGGTCGAGAGGTCCACCCGCAGGAGCTGGCCGGTGCTCGGCGCGTCATCCGGCAACACCGCCCGGGTCAGCTGGGCGTAGGAGAGCAGGGAAGCCGCCTCGAGCAGGAAGCCGAGCACCAGGTAGCCGACGTCCACCCGGCCCAGGTCCGAGAGAGCCTCCCGGAACCCCCCGAGCTCGGGGAGGACCAGGTACTCGAGCAGCAGGACCAGCACGAACGCCCCGACCCCCCACTTGACCTCCCGCCGCAGGTGCCGGCGGTTCGGCCGGCTCGAATCCCGGTCCGGGTCCTCCGGGGTCGACGATCCACCCGGGGTCAGGCCCGCTGTCCGCTCCGCGTGCTGCGTCGCCGGCGCGCCGGGAGTCGCAGGACCGGCGTGGTCCTCGGCGGGCTGGTCCGTCGGGGGCTCCTGGTCGCCCACCAACCCATGCTCCCACGTCACCGGCCGCCTGCCATGCTGGTGGCGTGCTGGAGGACGGGGCGCCGGGAGCAGGGGGGCGTCCCGGCCCGACCACCCGGCGGGGCCGGCTGCTCGCCGCCGCCCAGGCCCGCGGGGTGCCCCTCGCCGCCATCCTGGCGGTGGCCGGCGTCGCGGTGGCCGTGGTCCTCCTGGCCCTGGTCGTCATCAGGATCCGCCAGGTCCTGCTGCTGGTGGTGGTGGCCGGGTTCGTGGCGCTGCTCCTCGATCCCCTCGTCCTCGGCGTCCAGCGGACCGGCCTGCCGGGGCTGCGACGTCGAGGGGTGGCCGTCGCCGTGGTGTTCCTGGCCGCCCTCGCGGTCTTCGCCGGCCTGGCCACCGCCTTCGGCTACCCCCTGGTCGACGGCGTGACCCACCTGCTCAGCCACCTCGACCGCACCGTCTCGGCAGCCGAGCACGGCCGAGGCTGGGTCGGTCGGCTGGTCCGGCGCTACCACGTGGCCCGGCTGCTCAAGCAGAACGCCCCCAAGCTCGAGGCGGCCGCCCGGCACCTGGCGAAGCCAGCGCTCAGCCTCGGCAAAGGGGCGGCCACCGCCCTCGTGTCCTTCGTCGCCCTCGTGGTCCTGGTGCTCCTGCTGCTCCTCGAAGGGCCCCGACTCCGACGGGGCACCTTGGCGCTGCTGGCCCCCGAGCGCCGGGTCGAGGTCGAGCGGGTCGCCCGCTCGGTCCGCCGGGCGGTGACCGGCTACATGCTCGGGAACCTCCTCACCTCGGTGATCGCCGGCCTGGTGGTGGCCCTCACCCTCGTGATCCTGGGGTTGCCCGACGCCCTGCTCTGGGGACTGTGGGTCGCGGTGGTCGACTTCCTGCCGATGGTCGGGGGCCTCCTGGCCGGGGTGCCGACCGTGGTGTTCGCCGCCATCGCCGGCGGCCTCGTCCAAGGGATCGTGGTCCTCGTGGTCTTCGTCGTCTACAGCCTCCTCGAGAACCACGTCCTGAACCCGGTGGTGATGGCCAAGACCGTCCGGGTCAGTCCCCTCCTGGTCCTCCTCGCGGTGCTCGTCGGCGCCGAACTGGGCGACGGCCTGGGGGGCGTCTTCGGCGGCCTGGTCGGCACGCTCCTCGCCGTGCCCCTGGCCGGGGCGATCCAGGTGGTGGCCGTCGAGCTCTGGCACCGGACCGACCCGGTCGACGAACCCGGAAACCCGGATCCCGGTCGGCTGGAGCGTCGGGAGGTCGATCGGGAACCGCTGCCCTAAGCTGGCCAGGATGCGGGTGCTGGTCGTCCTGCCGACCTACAACGAGGCGGCGAACATCGAAGAGGTGCTGCGGCGGGTGCGGGCGAACCTCCCGGAGGGGTCGGTCCTCGTGGTCGACGACGGCAGCCCCGACGGGACCGCCGAGATCGCCGAGCGCCTGGGCGAGGAGCTCGGCCAGGTGGCGGTGCTCCGACGCTCGGGCAAGCAGGGGCTCGGCAGCGCCTACCGGGCCGGGTTCCGCTGGGGCCTCGAGCACGGGTTCGAGGCCATGGTCGAGATGGACTCCGACCTCTCGCACGACCCGGCCGCCCTGCCCTCGCTCGTCGCCCCCTTGGCGGAGGGCTACGACCTGGTCGTCGGCTCCCGGTACGTGCCGGGCGGCTCCATCCCCAACTGGTCCAGGAGCCGCTGGCTGCTCTCCCGGGGCGGGAACCTCTACGCCGCCTGGGTGCTCGGCATGCCGGTCACCGACTCGACCTCGGGGTTCCGGGCCTACCGGGCCGAGATCCTCAAGGCCGTCGACCTCGACTCGGTGCGTGCCGACGGCTACGGCTTCCAGATCGAGATGTGCCATCGGGTCCTCCAGGCCGGTGGCCGGGTCACCGAGGTACCCATTCGATTCGTCGACCGGGTCCGCGGCACCTCGAAGATGTCCACCGCCATCGTCGTCGAGGCCCTCGGGCTGGTCACCTGGTGGGGGCTGCGGCGCCTCGCCGACCGTCTGGCTCCCCGTCGGCAGCGCCGCCCGGGCCGAAGCGGCCGCTGAACCGTCTCCCCTGAGCCGCCCCCGGCACCGGCTGCCCCGACTCGGCGGGGCACCGGGGCGTCGAGGCGAACCTGGCACCATGGTGCCGTGCCTAGCCTGCCGGCCCGGGTGCTGGTGGTCGACGACGAGCCCTACATCACCGATCTCGTCCGGGCGGCCCTGCGCCTCGAGGGGTTCGAGGTCGAGGTGGCCAGCACCGGCGCCGAGGCGCTGGCGGCGGGCCGCCGCGGGGGAGTGGACCTCGTGCTGCTCGACGTCATGCTGCCGGACCTCGAAGGGGTCGAGGTCTGTCGGCGCTGGCGAGCCGACGGGGTCGACGTGCCGGTGGTGTTCCTCACCGCTCGGGACGCCACCGAGGACCGCATCGCCGGCCTGGAGGCCGGCGGCGACGACTACCTCCCGAAACCCTTCAGCCTGGACGAGCTCGTCGCCCGGGTGCGGGCGGTCCTCCGGCGGTCCCGCCCGAGCGACCTGGTCGCCGAGGGGATCCTGCGCTTCGCCGACCTCGAGCTCGACGAGGACCGCCACGAGGCCCGCCGGGCGGGTGAGCCGCTCGAGCTCACGGCCACCGAGTTCCGGCTGCTGCACTGCCTGCTCCTGCACCCTCGCCGGGTCCTCTCGAAGGCCGAGCTGCTCGACTGGGTCTGGGAGGACGGTTTCGAGGGCGACCCGGCGATCGTGGAGACCTACATCAGCTACCTGCGCAAGAAGGTCGACCGGATGGACCCGCCCCTGATCCACACCGTCCGGGGCGTGGGCTACTGCCTCCGCCTTCCGCCGGACGCAACCTGACCGTGAGCCTGCGGCGACGCCTCCTGCTCGGGATCCTGGCGCTGTTGGCCGTGGCCATCGGGGTGACCGATGCCGTGACCTACCACTCCCTCGGGACCTTCCTGGCCGGCCGCCTCGACGCCCAGCTGGACGTGGCCGAACAGCAGGTCTTCGACCGGATCTGGCTGGCCTATCGGCGGGCCGTGGCCGCCGACCAGCTGCGCGCCCGCCGGGACCCGGCGTCCTGGCTGGCCGCCGAGGTCGCCGGGGTGCCCGGGCCGAACTGCCCGGCGCTCACGGCCACGAAGCTGACGGCGACCAGCCAGCCGCCCCCGACCAGGCCCCGCCCTGGACTCCACCGCCCCGACCCGTTCGCGGGCGTGAGCCCCGAGGTCTACCTCGAGGTCCTCGGACCCGGGCGCCGGGTGCTGGCGGTGCGGCCCTCGGGTGGCTGCGACCCGGCTCCGGCCCTGCCGACCACCATGCCGATCCAGCGGGTCCCCGCCCGGCCGCCCCTCGGGGCGCGGGGCTCGGCGTTCCTGCCGAACCAACAGGCCTTCACCGTGCCGGCCGTGGGCGGCGCCGTGGCCTATCGGGCCGAGGCGGTCGAGCTGCCCGGCGGGGTCCTGGTCTCGGCGGTGGCGCTCAGCGCCGATCGGGCCACCTTGGCCCGGGTGCTGCGCATCGAGGTCCTGGTGTCCCTCGGCGTGCTGCTCGTGGCGGTCGTCGTGGCCCTGGTGGTCACCCGAGTGGCCCTGGCCCCTCTCGAGGAGATGGCCTCCACCGCCCAGGCCATCGCCGCCGGCGAGCTCAGCCGGCGGGTCCGCCCAGGGGACGAGCGCACCGAGGTCGGCCGGCTGGGCCAGGCCCTCAACACCATGCTCGGCCAGATCGAGGCGGCCTTCGCCGTCCGCAGCCACTCCGAGGGTCGGCTCCGGCGCTTCGTCGCCGACGCCTCCCACGAACTGCGGACGCCGCTGACCACCATCCGGGGGTACGCCGAGCTGCTCCGCAAGGGCGCCTACGCCTCTGCCGAAGCCCAGCGCGAGGTGGCGGCGCGCATCGAACGGGAGGCCGCCCGGATGGGGCTGCTCGTCGACGACTTGCTCCTTTTGGCCCAGCTCGACCAGGGACGTGCCCTGAGCCACCAGCGGCTGGACTTGGCGGTCCTCGCCCGGGAGGCCGCCCAGGCCGCCCGGGTCGGCGCCCAGGACCATCCCCTCACCGTCGACTGCCCCGCCTCGGTCCCCGTCGTCGGGGACCCCCTGCGCCTGCGGCAGGTGATCGACAACCTGCTCCAAAACGCCCTCCGGCACACCCCGCCGGGCACCCCGGTGGTGGTGGGGGTGCACGCCGAGGGGGAGGAGGCCGTCCTCGTCGTGGCCGACGAGGGCCCCGGCCTGGCCCCAGGGGAGGAGATCCTGATCTTCGAGCGCTTCTACCGGTCCCCCGCCGCCCGCGCCACCGCCGGCGCCGGCCTCGGCCTGGCCATTGTCGCTGCCCTCGTCGCCGCCCACGGCGGCCGCGTGGACGTCGACAGCCGGCCGGGCCGGGGCTGCCGGTTCACCGTCCGGTTGCCCCTGGCGCCGCCGTCACCCTGAGTCCCGCATCGGGGCAGGCCCGTGGGAGGCCCCGAGGAGGTCTTCGGCCCGCAGGCCCAGGCCGAAGAGGGCCGTGTCGAGCTTGGCGGCCGTCTCGGCCAGCTCGGCGCGGGGCGTCGAGCCGGCCACGATCCCCGCGCCGGCGAAGGCCACGACCTCGGGGCCCTCGAGGACCATCGAGCGGATCCCCAGCCAGAACTGCCCGTCGCCCTTAGCGTCGACCCAGCCGACCGGCCCGGCGTAAGGGCCGCGCGAGCCGGCCTCCAGCCGACCGACCACCCCCAGGGCGAGCTCCGTCGGCACCCCGGCCACCGCCGGCGTGGGATGGACGGCGGCCAGCAGGTCCAGCGCGTCGGGCAGAGCCTCAGGGGGCCGGTTGGGGAGCCAGCCTTCCAGCCTGGTGCCGAGATGCACCACGTGGCGGAGCACGACCGGCGAGGGGGCTTCGGGCACCACGAGCCGAGGGCAGTGCCTGGCAAGCGCCTGGGCGATGGCCTCGACGACCGCCTGGTGCTCGGCCCGCTCCTTCGGGGAGCCCAGGAGGGCCGCGGCCGTGGTGGCGAGGGCCGACGGGTCGGGAGCCGCCGGCCGGCGGGCGGTGCCGGCCAGTGGCGCGGCCAGGACCTGGCGGCCCGCCCGGGCGACCACCAGCTCGGGCGTGGCCCCGACGAACCAGGACGTCCGCCGCCCCCAGGCGAAGACCGTGCTGCTGGGCTCGGCCCGGTGGAGCTGACGGAGCACCGAGGCCAGGGGCGGGGGGCTGCTCAGGCCCAGGCGGACTCGCCGGGCCAACACCACCTTGCGGAGCTCGCCCCGCCCGATCGCCGCCAGCGCCTCGGCGACCTGGGCCTCGAAATGGTCCTCGGGGGGATCAGGGCGAGCCCAGCGCAGGCTCGGGAGGGCGGCGGCTCTCGACGACCGGGCCGGGCGGGCCCGAGCCACCTGGGCCGCCAGGGCACCCAGGTTCAGGCCTTCGTGGCGGGGGGCCACCACGGTCAGCCACGCCCGACCCTCGGGCGTGGCCCGCAGCACCACCCGGGGCACCACCAGCGCGCCCGGTTCGCCCGGGTCGAACGGCAGGCTGGCGACGGCCAGGGGGCCGGGCCCGTCGGGCTTCTCCCGGGCCAGCTGGGCCAGCCAGCGCGCGCTGCGCCGTGGCGCCTCGGATCGAAGCCCCCGGAGGCCCCCGGGCAAGGGCAGCCAGGCGGCGACCCCGGCGCCGATCACGACCTCCGCGGGTCCCCAGAGCAGGAACCGGGGCTCCTCGTCGCCAACCCCCAGCGGGCCGAGGCCCCCGTCGAGCCACCCCGGGGGGTCCTCGAGGACCGAGCGGTCGAGCTCGACGGTGCCCGACGCGAAGGTCCCCGGGTCCGGCCAGCGACCCGGCCCGTCGGGGTCGGCCGCCGCGACCTGCTCGGCGCGCGGCTGCGTCCGCGTCATTGCGGCGTCCCCGCCGGTCCCCGCCGGGTGGCGGTGAGCAGCTGGACCACTCCGGGTGCAAGCACCCGGTGCTGGACCGCCGAGAAACCAGCCCGCCGGAGCTCGGCCACCAGGGTCGCCGGCGGTGGCAGGTAGGCGACCGAACGGGGCAGGTAGCGGTAGGCCTCGGGATCCGAGAGCAGGCTGCCGATCGCCGGGGCCGCTCGCTCGAACCACAGTCGCTGCGCGGCCGACCGGAGTCCCGCCATGGGCGCCACGTCCAGCAGGGCCACCCGGCCGCCGGGCCGCAGCACCCGGGCCAGCTCCTCGAAGCTCGCCCGCAGATCGGTCAGGTTGCGCAACGCGAACCCCGAGACCGCTCCGTCGAGGGTGGCGTCCCCCAGGGGCAGGGCGGCCGCGTCCCCCTGGGCGACCGCCGCTGGGGCTCGCCGGGCGGCCAGCATGCCCCAGGAGAGGTCCACGCCGATGGCGCGAAGGCCCCGCCGTTCGAGCTCCCGGCTCAGGTCCCCGGTGCCCGAGGCGAGGTCGAGCACCACGGCCCCTGCCGGCAGGCCGAGTGCAGCCACGCAGCGCCGGCGCCAGATCTGGTCCAGGCCGAACGTCATGAGCCGGTTGACCAGGTCGTAGCGGGGGGCGATGGCATCGAACATGGACCGCACCAGCCGGGTCTTCTCGGACCCCACCGGCAGGCCCGCCGGCCCCGTGAGCCCTCGGCCTCCCCGGGCCAGCTGGGCGCCGCTCACGGCCGGACCCGACCGGCCGCGGCCCGCTCGGGCGCCGACCCGACCGCCTCGAGGTGCCGAGTCGCCCGATCCAGGAGCACCCGGGCGAAGTGGTGGGCCACGAGGGTGGTGACCGCCGGCAACAGCGCCTCGAACGCGGCCACCAGCCGGCTGGCCTGCTCCTCGGGGCTGAGGGACGGATCGGCCCGGAGGGGGGTCCGGACGTGCTCGTCGAAGAGGGCCACTGCGCGCTCGCAGATCTCGACCACGTGCTCGTGGTGCCGCCCGGCGAGGCCGAGGAGCTCGGAGAGGGGCAGGCCGAAGGAGAGCAGGGTCAATCCAGCGCGGGCCGCACTGGCGTCCTGCTCGGTGTAGCCCGACTGCCCGGCTCGCCGCACCGGCACCAGCAGGCCCTCGGCCACGACCGCCTGGAGCAGGGCCTCGGGGATGCCGGTGCGCCGGGCCAGGTCCTCCAGGTCCATGAGCTCCTCGTCCGGGGCGCCGCGGTCGCTCACCGCCCCGAGCAGGGCCTCGTCCGCGGGGTCCAGGCCGCCCTCGAGGACCCGCTGGATGACGGCCAGGCTGAGCCCCTTGGCCTGGAGGGCCTTGACCCGTCGCAGCCGCTCGAGGTGCCGCTCGTCGTAGAGAGCGACCCGGCCGGCCCGCCGGGGCGGGGGCAGGAGCCCCTTGGCCTGGTAGTAGCGGACGGTGTCCACGCGCACCCCGGCTGCCGCGGCCAGCTCCTCGACTCGCAGCTCGACCGACTCCACGACCGCCAGTCTAGGGTCCCGTCCCCCGAGCGCGTGAGCGAGCACTCTCACAGTTGCCGCTCCAATGACGGGGCTGGAGGGGCGGGGGGAGGGGTGGGAGACTGCGGCCATGGCGATCGACTTCACCTTCCCGCCCGAGGTCGAGGAGGCCCGCCAGCGGGTCCGGGCCTTCCTGGACGAGGAGGTCCGGCCCACCGAGCAGCGCCTGAGCGAGGCCCGGGCCGGGCGGGCCGAGTGGCGGGCCGAGCTGGACCGGCTTCGCCAGGAGGCCCAGCAGGCGGGTCTGTGGATGCCTCACATGCCCCCCGACTGGGGCGGCATGGGCCTCGGTCCCACTGCCCTGGCCGCCGTCTCGGCCGAGGCCGCCACCACCCGCTTCGGGCCCTACGTGCTCAACTGCTACGCCCCCGACGAAGGCAACATGCACACCCTCTTGCACTTCGGCACGCCCGAGCAGAAGGAGCGCTACCTGCGGCCCATGTGCGAAGGTCGGCTTCGCTCCTGCTTCGCCATGACCGAGCCCGAGGTGGCCGGCTCCGACCCGACCTTGATCCAGACCCGGGCCGAGCTGCGAGGCGACCAGTGGATCCTGAACGGCCACAAATGGTTCATCTCCGGTGCCAGGGGCGCGGGGTTCGCTATCGTCATCGCCCGCACCGAGCCGGACCCGCCGGTGCCCCAGGCGGCGACCTCGGCCCTCATCGTCGACATCCCCTCGCCCGGGTTCGAGATCGTCCGGGACGTGGTCACCATGGCCGGCAGCCACAACCACTGCGAGCTGCGCTTCACCGACGTGGCGGTCCCCGCGGGCAACCTCCTCGGGGAGCGGGGCGGGGGCCATCGCCTCGGCCAGGCCCGGCTGGGCCCCGCGCGCCTGGCCCACTGCATGCGCTGGCTCGGCCAGATCCAGACCGCCTTGGACCTCTTGGTCGCCCGGGCCCGGACCCGCTACGCCCACGGTTCGCTCCTGGCCGAGAAGCAGGGCATCCAGTGGCTGGTGTCCGAGTCCGCCATCGAGCTCTACCAGGCCAAGCTCATGGTCCTCCACGCCGCCTACCTCATCGAGCACGGGCGGGACTACCGCACGGCGGTGTCCATGACGAAGCACCACGTGGCGAACACCCTCTGGCGGGTGGTGGACCGGGCCCTGCAGGTCCACGGCGCCCTCGGCTATTCGACCGACAGCCCCCTGGCCGAGATGCTCCAGCAGGCCCGCTGGAGCCGGCTGGCCGACGGGGCCGACGAGGTCCACAAGTGGCGGGTGGCCACCGAGGTCATCGAGACCTTCGCCACCCAGGGCTCCACCGCGCCGGCCCTCGGCGACCTGCCGGTCTAGGGTCCCGCGGTCCCTGGCCGGGACCCTCGACGGCCGCTGGCGCGGGCGTGCCGGCTCAGCGGTGGAACCAGAGCCGCTCGTACTGCCGGCTCATGGGGTGGAGCAGGAGGGCCACCAGGGCGCCGTCGAACAAGAGGTTCAGCACCGCGCCGATCCCGGGGGCGAGGGCCATGACGACCACGGCCAGCAGCAGGCTCAAGCCGGCGAGGACGACGGCCAGCCAGTAGCCCCAGCGCTTCTCGTTGGCGATCCCGAGGCCACCCACGCCGAGGAGGATCGGCACGAGCAGCAAGAGGCCGACCCCGCCCGCCACGAGGGCGCTGAACAGACCGAGGACGGCGTCGAGGTAGCAGAGCACCACGGCGTTCTGCAGGGTCGGGGGTTGGCTCGAGTTCAGCCAGCGACGCGGTTCCATGGGCCCAGTCTGCCAGGCCCCCCAGCCGGCGCGGCGGCAGGGGCGGGCGGTTCCCCACGGGATCGCCGGGCCGGGTGGCTATGCTGCGCCCCGTGCGGGCCGACACCGACACCCCGGTGCCCTGGCTGGGCAAACGCCTGCGCCGGGACCGCCCGCTGTCGCCCGAGCGGCGGTCGAGGCCGGTCGAGCACGCCGGGGGGCACGGCCCGAGCAGCGAGCTCCACGGCCACCGGCACCGGGACATCCAAGGGGGCTGGGCCAGAGCCGCGGTCTTCGGGGTGAGCGACGGGCTCGTCACCAACGTCTCGCTCATCTTGGGCATGGCCGGCGCCCATCCCGGCCCGACGGTCGTCCGGCTGGCCGGGGTGGCCGGCCTGGTTGCGGGCTGCTGGTCCATGGCCATGGGGGAGTACGTCTCCATGCGGGCCCAGCGCGAGCTGCTCGAGCGGGAGCTGGCCAAGGAGCGCGAGGAGATCCAGCGTCGGCCCGAGGGGGAGCGGCACGAGCTCATCCACATCTACGAGAGCCGGGGCGTGGACCCGGCCGCCGCCCGGGAGCTCGCCACGGCGATGATGCGGACCCCCGAGCTGGCCCTCCAGACCCATGCCCGCGAGGAGCTCGGCGTCGACCCCTCGGAGCTCGGCTCGCCCTTCGCTGCCGGGATCTCGTCGTTCGTGACCTTCGGGGTCGGTGCCCTCCTGCCCCTCCTGCCGTGGTTCGCGACCGCCGGCTCCCTCGCCGTGGTCCTCTCGGTGGTCATCGGGGGCGTGGCTTCCCTGGTCGTCGGGGGAGCCCTGGCGGTCTTCACCGAGCGTTCCTGGTGGTGGTCGGCGCTCCGCCAGCTCCTCCTGGCAGCGGTGGCCGCCGGGGTCACCTACGGGATCGGCGCGGCGATCGGGGTGGCCGTCCCCTCGACCTGAACGGGCGGTCCCGGGGCGAGGGGCGTCACGCCCCGGCGCCGGCGGGTGCCGAGGCGGCGGCCGGCACGTCCCCGGTGTAGGCCCGGTCGACGTGATCCACGCGGAACCCCAAGGAGCGGTAGAGGCCGACGGCTGGCTCGTTGGCCGCGTCGACGTAGAGCATGCCGACGGTGAGGCCCTTGCCGGCCAGGTGGGCGAGGCCAGCCAGGACCAGGCCCCGGCCGAACCCCCGGCCCTGGGCCTCGGGGTCCACGCCGATGACGTAGATCTCGCCCAGGGGAGGATCGGCGGTGGCGTGGACCTTGGTCCAGCAGAACCCCAGCAGGCGCTGGTCCTCGACGAGCAGCAAGAACCCCTCGGGGTCGAACCAGGGCTCGGCTTCCCGTTCCCGGATCGTCTCCAGTGTCCAGCCGCCTTGCTCGGGGTGGTTGGCGAACGCCCGGTTGTTGACCGCGAGCCAGGCTTCTTCGTCCTCGCCGGGCCGGAAGGCCCGAAGGGGCAGGGGGGGGACGGGGAGGGAGAGGGGGAGGGGCACACGAAGCTGGAGGAGGTCCCGGCCTCGACGAAGGCCGCAGGCCGCCGCCATGGCGTCGGTGGCCGGGGTCGGCTTGGGCACCCAGAGGTGGACGTGGCCCCCGCCTTGGGCGGCCACCTCGCCGAGGGCGGCCCGCAGGAGGTCGGACCCCAGGGAGTCCTCGGGGCGGCGCCGCTCGGGGGGCACGACCACCTCGACCCCCCAGGTCCCATGCCCTCGGCTCAGCTGGGCGTAGCCCACCAGGCGGCCGTCCTCCCGGCTCCGGGCCACGAAGCCGGCGAAGCCGGTCCGGCCCCCGTGCACCAGGTCCAGCCACTTGTGCTCCCCCAAGGGCGCGTGGCCGTCGGCCGCCGCCACCTCGGCCAGGAGGGCCGAGACCTCGGCGATGTCGGCCTCGCCCATGCGGCGCTTGACCTCCACGTGGTGCACGCCGAGGCAGGTTAGTGGCCGGGCGCCCGAAGCGGCCGGGTAGCCTCCGGCCGTGGCGAGCCCGGTGGTCGAGTCCGAGGCGTCCCGCCGGCGGCGGGCCCGGACCATCGCTCGGCGCCTGGCGGCGGCCTACCCGGGCGACGCCCGGTCCCTGTGCGCCCTGGTCCACCGGAACCCCTTCGAGCTGCTCGTCGCCACGGTCCTCTCCGCCCAGTGCACCGACGAACGGGTCAACGCCGTCACCCCCGCGGTCTTCGCCCGCTGGCCGACCCCCGAGGCCCTGGCCGAGGCGGACCCGGCCGAGCTCGAGGCCCTCATCCGTCCGACCGGCTTCTACCGGGCCAAGGCAGCCAACCTCCTC
>NZ_JAKHEX010000009.1:0-6060 GCF_023130475.1 Aciditerrimonas ferrireducens | reverse complement strand
CGGCTGGGCCTCACCGAGGCCGAGGACCCCGTCCGGGTCGAGGCCGACCTCTGTGCGCTCTGGCCGCCTGCCTCCTGGGGGGTGATCAGCCTCCGCCTCATCCTCCACGGTCGCCGCGTCTGCGGAGCGCGTCGGGCTCGCTGCGATGAGTGTGTCCTGGCTGACCGCTGCCCGTCGGCTGGCCTGCCCGTTCCCGGGCCCCGCCGCACGCCGACGTCCCGCCTGAAGGCCAGCTGAGAACGAGCTGAGCAGCAGCTCGGTGGAGCGTCCCCCTGGTTGTTGACAATTTGTGCACGCGCGTTGGAAGTGGGACGCCGGTTCATGCTGTTGTAGAGGACATCGGAACCGGTTCCCGCCACCTGGTTCCGGAAGAGCGGGGCACCGGGATCCGCCGCCCGGTCCGCTCGCGCTGGTGGCGCCCTTCGGGGCGCCACTGGCGCGTCTGGGCTCCTTTCCGGACGGGCCCGATGGGGCGACGACGGGAACCGACGTGCTCAGCCCCGCCGGCGCGTGCTCGTCAGGCGGTCGAGGCGCCGGGGGCTGCCGCCCGCTCGGCCAGGGCCGAGACCCGTCGCTGGACCTCGGTGAGGGCCGAGGCGAGGGCCGAGAGCTCCGCGGCGTCCTGGGGCACCGCTGGATCATGGCTCAGGGGCCCAGGGCGGTACCATCCTGCTCCTGTGCTCCTCGACCGACTCGACCTCCGCGGGCTCGCCCCGACCGCTGTCGCCGGGGCCCTGCCCCTGCCGGCCTTCGAGGAGCAGGCACCGAGCCAGGCGGTGGCCGAGATCCTCGGCCAGGTCCGGCGCGAAGGTGACCAGGCCCTGCGCCGGCTGACCGCCCGGTTCGACGGTGTGGAGCTGGACGACCTGCGGGTCCCGCCGGCTGACCTCGAGGCCGCCCTGGCCGCCGTCCCCCCGGAGCTGCGCCAGGCCCTCGAGGTGGCCTGGGAGCGGATCGTCGCCTACCACCGCCACCAGCTGCAGCCCGAGACCGCCGTGGAGGTCGAGGGGGTGGTCGTCCGTCACCTGGCCAGGCCGGTCGGCCGGGTCGGGGTCTACGCCCCCGGGGGCCGGGCCCGCTACCCCTCGAGTGTCCTCATGGGGGTGGCCCCGGCCAGAGTGGCCGGCGTCGAGGAGATCGTCCTCTGTGCCCCGCCCCAGCGCGACGGCTCGGTGGCGGTGGAGACCCTGGCGGCCGCCGCGGTCTGCGGGGTGCAGGAGGTGTACCGGGTCGGGGGGGCCCAGGCGGTCGCCGCCCTGGCCTACGGCACCGAGAGCATCCGTCCGGTCGACGTGATCGTCGGCCCGGGCAACAGCTACGTGGCCGAGGCCAAGCGGCAGGTGGCCGGCCGGGTCGGCATTCCCGCCGGGTTCGCCGGCCCCTCCGAGGTGGTGGTCGTGGCCGACGCCAGCGTGCCGGCCACCTGGGCGGCGATCGACGTGCTGGTCCAGGCGGAGCACGGCCCCGACGGCCTGGCCTGGCTGGTCACCACCGACGACCAGGTGGCGGAGCGGGTGGCGGCCGAGGTGGACCGGCTGGTGGCCGCCTCGCCCCGCCGGGACGACCTGGCGAGCACCCTGGCCCGATCGGGCTACGCCGTGGTGGTGGACGACGCCGAGGCGGTGGCCGCCGTGGTGAACACCGTCGCCCCCGAGCACCTCGAGCTGCTCGTGGCCGAACCCCAGCCGATCCTCGAGCGGGTCCGGGCGGCCGGGGCGATCTTCGTCGGCCCCTACGCGCCGGCCAGCGTGGGCGACTACGTGGCCGGGCCGAACCACGTCCTGCCGACCGCCCGCACCGCCCGCTTCTCCTCGGCGCTCCGGGTCCAGGACTTCCAGGTCCAGCTGCACGCCGTCGAGGTCCCTGCCGAGGCCCTGGCGGCCCTCGGGCCCCACGTGGTCGCCCTGGCCGACGCCGAGGGACTCCCGGCCCACGCCGACTCGGTCCGCCTGCGGCTCGTGGACCCGGACCGCCCGGGAGGGGCGTGATGGGTGCCGGCGCCCCGGGCGGGCCGGTGCCGGTCCGTCCCGACCTCCAGGCCCTCAGCGGCTACCACTCGCCCCAACTGGCCGTGGCGGTCCGGCTGAACACGAACGAGTCGCCCGAGCCCCCGCCGGACGCCTGGCGGGAGGAGCTGCGGGCCGCCCTCGCCGACCTGCCCCTGCACCGCTACCCCGACCGCGAGGCCCGGGAGCTGCGGGCCGCCCTGGCCGCCCACCACGGGGTGACCCCCGAGGAGGTCTTCTGCGGGACCGGCTCGAACGAGGTGCTCCAGTGCCTCCTCCTGGCCTACGGCGGCCCGGGGCGCACGGCGGTGACCTTCGAGCCGTCCTACGCCATGCACCGCCAGATCGGCCTCGTGACCGGCACGGCCCTCCGCAGTGTGCCCCGGGGCGAGGGCTTCGCGGTGGACGAGCCGGCCGCCGCTGCGGCCCTGGCCGAGTCGGCCCCGAGCCTCTGCTTCGTCTGCTCCCCGAACAACCCCACCGGGCGGGCCGAACCCCCCGAGGTGCTCGCCTGGCTGCTCGAGCGGACCCCGGGCCTGCTGGTGGTCGACGAGGCCTACGGCCAGTTCGCCCCCTCCTCGGCCCTCGAGCTTCGGGCCGCCGGGGTGGCGGGGGCCGAGCGGCTGGTGGTGGTCCGGACCTTCTCGAAGACCTGGGCCATGGCCGGGGTCCGCCTGGGCTACCTGGTCGCCGACCCGGCCGTGGTGGCCGCCTGCGAGCTGGTCGCCCTGCCCTACCACCTCGACGCCATCACCCAGCTGGCCGGCCGACTGGCCCTTCGCTACCAGGCCGAGATGGAGGAGCGGGTCCAGCGGCTGGTGGCCGAGCGTCGCCGCCTCGAAGCCGGCCTGGCCCGCTTGCCGGTCACGGCCTGGCCCTCGGACGCCAACTTCGTGCTCTTCCGGCCGGAGACCCGTCCCGCCCGCGAGGTCTGGGAGGGTCTGCTGGCCCACTCGGTGCTCGTCCGGGACACCTCGAGCTGGCCGGGCCTCGAGGGCTGCCTGCGGGTCACGGTCGGGACCCCTGAGGAGAACGACCGGTTCTTGGCTGCCCTCGCCGAGGTCCTCGTCCCCGCCAGCGTGTCGGGGAGCGGCGGCCGATGAGCGGGGGGCGCCGGGGCAGCTGCGAGCGGGCCACCGCCGAGACCGAGGTGGCCGTCACCGTCGACCTCGACGGCAGCGGCGAGAAGGGGCGCATCGCCACCGGCCTGCCGTTCTTCGACCACATGCTCGCCCAGCTCGCCCGGCACGGGCGCCTCGACCTCGAGGTGCACGCCGAGGGCGACCTGGCGGTCGACGCCCACCACACCGTGGAGGACGTCGGCATCTGCCTGGGCCAGGCCCTCGGACGGGCGCTCGGGGAGCGGCGAGGGGTGCGGCGCTTCGCCTCGCTGGCGGTGCCCCTCGACGAGGCGCTCGTGACCGTGGCCCTGGACCTCTCGGGCCGACCCTACCTGGCCTGGGGGCTCACCCCCGAGCCCACCCCGCTCGGGGACCCCCCCTTCCACCCCCAGCTGGCCGAGGAGTTCTGGCGGGCGGTGGTGGGCGGGGCCGGGTTGACCCTCCACGTGCGGCAGCTGGCGGGGGTGAACCCCCACCACGTCCTCGAGGCGGCTTTCAAGGCGCTGGGGCGAGCGCTCCACGAGGCCAGCCGGGTCGAGGGCGGCGGGGTCCCCTCGACCAAGGGCGTCCTCTGAGGCCGGCCGTGCCGGCCCCCCCGGTGGCCGTGGTCGACTACGGCATCGGCAACCTCCGCTCGGCCGAGCGGGCCCTGCTGGCGGTGGGGGCCGAGGCCCGTTTGGTGACCCGTCCCGAGGAGCTGCGGCGCGCCGCGGCCGTGGTCCTGCCCGGGGTCGGGGCGTTCGGCCGCTGCGCCGAGGCGCTGGCCAGCACCGGCCTGGCGGACGGGGTCCGGGAGGCCATCGAGCGGGGCCGTCCGTTCCTCGGGATCTGCGTCGGCTTCCAGCTCCTCTACGAGGCCTCCGAGGAGTCGCCCGGCGAAGCGGGCCTCGGGCGGTTCCCGGGGACGGTCAGGCGCCTGCCCGAGGGGGTCAAACGGCCCCAGATGCAGTGGAACCGCCTGCGGATCCTCCGCCCCGGCCGGCTGCTGGCCGGGCTGCCCGAGGACCCCTGGCTCTACTTCGTCCACTCCTTCGCGCCGCCTCCGGGCCCCGAGGTGGTGGCGGTCTGCGAGTACGGCGGCCAGGTGACGGCCGCCGCCGAGGACGACGGGGTCCTCGGCACCCAGTTCCACCCCGAGAAGTCGGGGCCGGTGGGCCTCCAGGTCCTCCGGAACTTCGTGGCCTTGGTCGGGGAGGCCTGAGGGTGGAGCTCTACCCGGCGGTCGACCTCCTGGAGGGCGGCGCGGTGCGCCTCCGTCAGGGCGACTTCGCCGCCCGGACCGACTTCGGCGACCCCTTGGCCCTGGCCCGCTCCTACCGGGACGGCGGGGCTCGCTGGGTCCACGTCGTGGACCTCGACGCTGCCCGGCGGGGTCGCCCGGTGCAGCGGGACCTCGTGGCCGCGCTCGTCTCGGCGGTGGCGCCCCTGCACGTCCAGGTCGGGGGAGGGGTCCGCTCCGCCGAGGACGTCGAGGCCCTCCTGGCCCTCGGTGCCGCCCGGGTGGTCGTCGGCACCCTGGCCGCGACCGATCCCGGGGCGGTCCGGGAGCTCGCCGCCACCTACCCTGGGCGGGTCGCCCTGGGCCTCGACCACCGTGGGGGCCAGGTGGCCACCGAGGGATGGCGAAGCACCAGCGGGCAGGCCGCCTCGGAGCTCCTCGCCAGCCTGGCCGGGGCGCCCCTCGGGGCGGTGGTCGTGACCGCCATCGACCGCGACGGCACCCTGGAGGGCCCGGACCTGGCCGGGCTGGCGGCCGTGCTGGTGGCCACCGAGGTGCCGGTGGTGGCCTCCGGCGGGGTCGGTTCCCTCGAGGACCTCCGGCAGCTGGCGGCCCTCCGGGTCGGGGGGCGGCGCCTGGCGGGGGTGGTGGTCGGGCGGGCCCTCGCCGAGGGCGCCATGAGCGTCGAGGAGGCCCTGGCGGCATGCGCGTCGTCCGAGTGATCCCGTGCCTCGACGTGGCCGAGGGCCGCGTCGTGAAGGGCGTGCGCTTCGAGGGGCTGGTCGACGCCGGCGACCCCGTCGAGCTGGCCCGTCGCTACGACGCCGAGGGGGCCGACGAGCTCGTCCTGCTCGACATCTCGGCGTCCGCCGAGGGGCGCCGGACCCTGTTGGAGGTCGTCGAACGGACCGCCGACGAGGTCTTCATCCCCTTCACCGTCGGCGGCGGGGTGGCCAGCCTCGAGGACGCCCGCCGCCTGCTGCGGGCGGGGGCCGACAAGGTGTCGGTGAACTCGGCGGCCGTGGCCCGGCCGGCCCTGCTCGCCGAGCTGGCCAGCGAGTTCGGCGCCCAGTGCGTAGTGCTCGCCATCGATGCCCGCCGCCGCCCTGGCGGCGACTTCGAGGTGGTGACCCACGGGGGGCGCCGACCGACGGGCCTGGACGCCGTGGCCTGGGCGGCCGAGGGCGAGGCCCGCGGCGCGGGGGAGATCCTGCTCACCTCCATGGACCGCGACGGCACCTACGAAGGGTTCGACCTGCCCCTGCTCCAGGCGGTCGGCCAGGCGGTCGGGGTGCCGGTGGTGGCCTCGGGGGGAGCCGGGCGGCTCGAGCACCTGGTGGCCGCCGCCCAGGAGGGCGGGGCCGACGCCGTCCTCGCCGCCTCGATCTTCCACCGGGGCGAGCAGCGGATCGCCGACGCCAAGGCAGCCCTGGCGGCCGCCGGTCTCCAGGTCCGGCCGGTCCCCGCTGGCCCCAGCGTCGACCAGGGGGCGCGCAAAGGGCCGGCCGACCCGGCGGGTTGACCGGCCCTCTGCGTCGCCCGGGGTGAGGAGCCCCGCCCTCAGGCCACGGTGCTGGCAGCTTCGGGGTTGCCGCCGGCGTGGAGCTTGGCGAGTTCGGCGGCGACCATGCGTTCGTGGGCTTCGGCGTCCTCGCGGGCCTTGCGGGGCCGCCAGCGGCCGCTCATGACGAAGATCAAGGGGATGAACACCGCT
>NZ_JAKHEX010000008.1 GCF_023130475.1 Aciditerrimonas ferrireducens | reverse complement strand
GGGTGGGGCGAACACGGTGCCGGGTGGGCCGGGTTCGGCGGTGGTGGGGGCGGGGGCGTTGCCGTCTGGTGAGGGGTATTGGGAGGTGACCGCGGCGGGGGCGGTGTTCAGCTTCGGGCAGGCGCCGTACCGGGGCGGGGCGAACACGCTCTGAGCGCCGGTCGGGTCGCAGGTGGCGGGAGACGAAGGGAGGCTCGATGGAGCAGTGGCGAGGGTCCAAGCGCAGGGCACGGGGAGCGGATCCCGGAGGCGGGTCGCGGCGCCCGGGCTGGTGGGTGCTCTGCGGGCTCCTGGCGGGCGGCGGGCTGGCGCTGGCCGCCTGCAGCAGCGCCTCGAGCGCGAGGGGCACGGCCGCCGCCGACCAGGCGACCCCGGCCGGCGCGACCGGCACCGGCGGGGGTGGAGGGACCCCGAAGGCCCCGCCGGGCGTCTCGGGCACGGTGGCCGCCGTGAACGCCGGAAGCTCGTCCATGGAGGTCCAGAACCCCGAGACGGGGCAGACCACGGTGAGCTGGACGGCCAGCACCAGGTTCGTTCAGACCGTCTCGGCCACCCTCGGCGCGGTGCGGGCCGGCGACTGCGTGGCGGTGAGCGGGACGCCGGCGGGGGGCACCAGCTCGACTCCGACCACGGTCGACGCCCAGCTGGTGACTATCACCGCGCCACCATCGGGTGGGAGCTGCACCAGCCGGTCGACCACGAGCGGTGGGGCACCGGGCGGGTTCGCCGGGTTCGCCGGGGGCTTCGCTGCCTTCGGCGGCGGGGCCGCCCGGTCCTCGAGGACCAACTCCACGCCCAGGACGGTGGCCAGCGTCGATGGCACCGTGCAGTCGGTCTCTGGTAACACGATCGTCGTGCAGGGGTTCAGCCGGAGCTTCACCATCACGCCGGGCAGGCGGCCGACCGGTTCCTCCCGGCAGTTCGCAGGCCGGCGGTCCACCAGCACGGGGAGCAGCCTGCCCACCATCGCGGTGACGGTGCAGGTGACCGGGACCACGAGCTACCGCCAGACCGGGCCGTCGACTCCCAGCGCTCTGGCCGTCGGCCAGTGCGTGACGGCCATCGGTCCCTCGAGCAGCACCGGGGCGGTGACCGCCCGGACGGTGGCCATCAGCCAGCCGGGCTCTTCGGGGTGCTTCGCCGGCGTCGGTCGCTTCGGCGCCCGAGGGAGCAGCACGGGCAGCGGCCAAGCGTCGGCCTGAGCCGAGCGGCGAGACGGGGACGGCAGTGGGGAGCGGCGGTCGCGGCGCTGCCCGGCCGCATCCCGCCGTCGTCGGTCTCGCCGCAGCCCTGATCGGCGCGGTCTTCGCCGTCCTGCGCACCGAGGTCGCCGGTCGGGGCACCATCGCCCGGCTCATCGTGGTCGGCCGGATCTACGGGAACCCGGCCCGGCTGCGGCCCGGCATCCCCACGGTCGCCGGTTCGGGCTACGACGGCCAGTTCTACTACCGCCTCGCCCTTGATCCCCTGGACCTCTCCCGGACGGCCTTCGGCATCACCTTCGACAGCTTGGAGCGGCCCGGTCGCATCGCCTACCCGGTGCTCGTCTGGCTCTTCAGCTTCGGCCACTGGAGCTTCGTGCCGGTGGCCCTCGTGGTGGTGAACGTCTGCTGCCTCGGGGTGGTCGCCGGGGTGGCCGCCGAGCTGGCCCGACGCTCGGGGCGCTCACCCCTGTGGGGCCTGGCGGTTTCCGGCTACTTCGGTTTCCTCTGGACCCTCGGGCGCGACCTGACGGAGCTGACCGCGGCGGCGTTCCTCCTCGCGGGTCTCTTGGCCCTGCGGGCTGGCCGCCCCTGGCTGGCTGGGATCCTGCTCGCGGTGGCAGCCCTCGGCCGGGAAACCGAGCTCCTGGCCGCCGGCTGCGTGGCCCTCGTGGACCTGGCCAGCCGCTGGCGACGGTGGCGTGGCGTGGGCGGTCTGGGGGCCGCGACGGCGGGCCCGGCCCGCCAGCGCCTCCGAGCCCTGCTGGCACGCCTGGGGGTGCCCGACGAGCCGGTTGGCCTCGGTGCCTGGGTCCTCCCGGCCCTCGTCTTCCTGGGGTGGCAGCTGACGGTGCTGACGGTCACCGGCCGGTCGCCCTTGCAGCGTTCGGGCTCGGCCAACCTCGCCGCGCCGTTCGTGGGCCTCGTGCACGGCTTGGCCCACTACCTGCCGGAGCTGCCCAAACCTGCCGCCGATATCTGGACGGTCGAGGTGCTGGCCCTCGGGCTGGTGAGCCTGGCTGCTGCCACCGCCCTGCGCCGGAGCCGGGTGCCGCTGTGGGAGAAGCTGCTGTGGGCCGGGTCGGCGGTGCTGGTGCTCTGCGTGGCCAAGGGCATCTGGCTGGGCAACGTCGGCCTGCGGAGCTTCGACGACCTCTACCTCTTGAGCTGGCTTGTCCTCCTCGGCCTGCCCGGCACCCGGGAGCAGACGGCGGCCAGGCCCGGCCGGCTCCGCCGGGCCCTCGAAGGGGGCCCGCAGGGACCGGGCTGGGTGCCGGGCCTCCTCGCTTTCGGGTGTGGCCTGGTCTGGCTCGGGGTCTTCGTTCAGCTCGTCCGCTTCATCTGATCGGCTCGCTCCCGTGCCGTCACGGTCCTGGCATGACAGGATCGGCCCATGGCTGCAGCGTCCCTCCCCTCGACCCACGCCCCGGGCCCGACCGCTCCTCGGGTCCTGGTCGGGCCCCGGCCGGCTCGCTTCGCCACCGACGCCGTGGCGGCCGGCGGTGGCCAGGTGGTGAGCGCCGACGAGGAGCCCGAGGCCGTCGTCTGGCTCGACCCTCGGGACATGGCCGGTCTCTCGGCTCTCCTCCGGGAGCTCCCCACGGTCCGGTGGGTCCAGCTGCCCTTCGCCGGGGTGGAGCGGGCGGTCGAAGCCGGTCTCATCGACCCTGGTCGCCGCTGGAGCTGCGCCAAGGGTGCCTACGCCGAGCCGGTGGCAGAGCACGCGTTGGCCCTCGCCCTGGCCGGGCTGCGGCAGCTGCCCCGGCGGGCCCGGGCCAGCAGTTGGGGTGAGCAAGGAGGCATCAGCCTCTACGACCAGCCGGTCTGCATCGTGGGCGGCGGAGGGATCGCCCAGGCCCTCCTGGGCCTGCTCGCGCCGTTCCGTGCCCGGGCCACCGTGGTCCGGCGCCGGCTGGACCCGGTGCCGGGCGCCGAGCGGGTCCTCGGGCCCGACCGGCTCGCCGAAGCGGTGGCCGACGCCCTGGTGGTGGTCCTCTGCGTGGCCCTCACCCCCGAGACCCGCGGCATGGTCGACGCCTCGGTCCTCCGGGCGATGCGATCCGACGCCTGGCTGGTGAACGTGGCCCGGGGCGGCCACGTCGTCACCGACGACCTCGTGCGCGCCCTGCAGGAAGGCTGGATCGGCGGGGCGGCCCTCGACGTGACCGACCCCGAGCCCCTTCCCGAGGGCCACCCCCTCTGGCAGCTGCCCACCTGCCTCATCACCCCGCACACCGCGGACACCTGGGAGATGATCCAGCCCCTCCTCGCCCGCCGGGTCCAGGAGAACGTGGCCCGCTTCGCCCGAGGCGAGCCCCTCGTCGGGGAGGTCGACCCGAGCGCCGGCTACTGAGCCGGCTCGCGCCCCGGTCCCCGACTGGCGGAGCGCCGAGGGGCCAGCGCCCTCAGGGGGCGTGCGGCAGGACGTCGACGCTGAGCGAGGAGGGGGCCGCGGCGTCCTGCGAGATGGCGTAGACGCCGCCGGCGAGCTCGGGGAGTTGCTCCAGGAGGGGCACGAGATGGGGGGTGTCGGTGGTCGCGATGGTGACCCGCAGCCGATCACCCCGGGCGATGGTCACGAAGGTGGGGAAGATCTGGATGTCGTAGGTCGTGAGCTTTCCGGGGACCACCGGTCTCGCCGAGGCTTCGGTGGAGGGGTGGTAGGGGTACAGCATCGTGCCGCCCAGCACCCAGGAGCGCTGGGGGTTCACGGCCCGGAGCGAACCGAGGAGGGCCCCTTCGGTCAGGGGGAAGGACGTGCCGTTCGGCGTGACCTCCTCGACCTCGGCGACCAGCTCGGTCTCGGGTGTCGTGGCCGCGGCGACCACGGTGGCCTCGATGGGCCCGGCGATGGTCAGGGGCGAGGTGAGGGGCGGCGTCGTCCAGGTCGCCGCCCAGGGACCGATCTGGGTGGTGTTGTCCGCGTCGGCGCACGGGGGCAGCACGCCGATGGTCTGGGCCGGGACGGAGATCCCGCCCATCGCCCACTGGTCGATGGGACGGCCACACGGCGAGCCGCTCGGGCTCCAGACGATCCGTCGGGGCGTAGCGTGCACCGGTGGCCGACCTGGCGCCAGGACGCCGCCGGGCCGGAAGGTGAAGGTGGTCGGGTGGGCTCCGGCGAAGGGATAGGTGGTGGTCTCGTCCCAGGTGCCGGTGCCGAGGTCGTAGTAGTGCAGCGGCGTGGGGGTCTCGGCCATACCGGTGTGCTCCCCCTTCAGCCAGGTGTCGAACCACTCCAGCTCGAGCTCGTCGACGTCGAGGGAGGAGCCGTTCAGGTGCTCCCAGGGGCCGTCGAGGAGCTGGTAGCGACCGGTGACGGGCTGGTTGGGCAGCATCGGGGCGCCGACGGGCCGGTGGTCGTAGGCGTTCTGCAGGCCGGCGTAGTTGAGCGGCTCGCCGTTCTGGAACAGGTCGAACTCGCCCCCCACGAGATAGGCAGGGATGCCGTTGGCCACGATCCTTGCCAGGACGTTCGCCGGGTTGCGGAGCTGCCAGTAGGTCCCGTCGTAGGCCTCGCTCCTGCCGCCGAGCACGTTGGCCTCGGTGGCGGCGTGGTAGGACGCGAGGCCCGAGGTGTGGTCGAGCTCGATCCCGGCGAGGTCCGCGAGGAGGGCCGGGTCGCTCGCCGTGTCCACCACCGGGTTGGCCTCGTTCAGCGCGCCGGTCAGCCCCAGGTAGAGCTCACTGAACTCGAAGTCGACGAGGCCGCCCATGAACGCGGTGTCCCGGTAGATGTCGTTGGCGGCCACCATCGGGAAGATCGCCTTGAGCGGCGAGTGGGGCCCGATCGCCCCGGCCAGCAGCAGCTGGTCGATGCCGAGATACGACGGCCCGTAGGTCCCGACCTTGCCGTCGGCGTGGGGCAGGTGGGCGCACCAGTCGACCACCTTGATGGCGTCCGCCTGCTGGATCGGGTCGAAGAGGCCCCACTGGCCCCCGGAGTCCCCGGTGCCCCGGACGTCCATCACGACGTCGATGAACCCCCGTTCGACCAGGTAGTCGTTCGGACCGCCGGTCGGGCTGCCATTGGAGGGTTCGGCGGCCGAGCCCGGTGCCGAGCTCCCTCCTTGCCCCTTGCCGTAGGGGGTCATGGTGAGCAGCACCGGGAACGGTCCTGGTGCCGGGGCGCCGTCGGCCAGGGTCGGGTAGATCTCGTCGACCCGGATCGTGGTGCCCCCGGCCCCGCGCACGGGGATGTCGTTGATCGAGGCCGTGCCGTAGACGGCGGGCTGGGGTGCCCAGTGGCTGCCCGGTGCCGAGCTGGCCGCCAGGACGCTGGCCGGCACCGTCGGGTCGAGCCCCACCAGGCTCGCCGGTGCCGACTCCACCGCGGGAGAGCCCGGTGGGGGCGCGGGGACCGTGGCGGCCGCCGGCGACGACCAGGCCAGCAGGCCAGCCAGGACCCCGAGCGCGGCGAGGACCGAGGCCCGAACCTCCCTCGCGGACGCTGACGACCGTGGACGCTCGCTGCGTCGTTGCATGGCTCTCGCACCCCTCCCCGTCGCTCCCGGTCGAGTCCCCGAAATGGGAACCGGTTCGAGCGGTCGACCTTGCGGTTGCCCTGGGGTCTTGACGATCGTCCCTGCTCGGGCGAGGATGAAAGCAGAAGTAAGTGTATACCGACGTATGAGCGAACGGGGTCCGCAGCGTCGCGGCCCGGGTCGATGCGTCGGGTCGGGGAGGGGAGCAGGGATGCCGGTCGAGGTGGCGGTGCCCAGGCAGGTGGCCGAGCGGCTGAACGTTGCCAGCGTGCAGCGTCGGTGGTACCCGTTCGAGGCGGACGTGATCGACTGGTCGGTCCCCCTGGATGGTTCCTGGGCCTACGTGGCCGCAGGCCACTCGATCTTCTCCGCGTCGGGGGTCCTCGACCGCTTGGCCCCCGAGGACCGCAGCTTCGTGGAGCGCTGGGAGGTCACCCAGACCATGCGGAACGTGGCCCACGGGGAGCATCTGCTCAACCAGGGGATCCTGGCGCTCCTCTGGCACGTCGACCCCTACGACCCCAGCTTCCGCTACCTGCTGCACGAGGTGGCCGAGGAGTGCCAGCACATGGCCATGTTCAACCACTGGGTCCGCTTGAACGCCGACATCGCGACCCGGGACATGGGCGAGGAGCAGTGGGCCAAGACCATGGCGGCGTTCACCATGGACCTCGCTGTCCGCCTCCCCGAGGCGTTCTGGGTGAACGTGCTGCTCTTCGAGTTCGTGGGCGACGAGGCCAACCAGGCCACCCGGTCGAACCCGGTCGGGGACGACGGTCGACCGCTCCACCCGATCCTGGTGCAGATGGGCGTGGCGCACACCTCGGAGGAGGCCCGGCACATCGCGTACGCCCGCAGGTGGCTCGAGGAGGGCATGGCCAGGCTCGGCGACGACGAGGTGGCGGAGGTCCAGCGCTTGGCCGAGCTCGGCGCCGGGATGGTGGTCGAGCGGCGCCAGTTCCTGCCGGTGCGGTACTCGAGGCAACTGGCGCCTTACCTCTCGAAGGAGGAGTTCGAGGCCGCCAGGCAGGCCACCCCGGCGTCGAAGGCCCTGCTGCGCCAGCTCCGCAAGCTCCTGGCGTTCTTCGAGGAGCACCGGGTCGTGCGGGCCGAGACCGTCCGGCGCTGGGAGGACGCCGGTGCCTTCGAGTGAGCCGGCCCCGGGCGACGCGCCCGGCGGGGACCGGCGTCGCCGGGACACCCGACGGCGGCTCCTTGCGGCTGCGGCCGAGCGGTTCGCCGAGAAGGGCTACGCCGCCACCAGCGTGGCCGAGATCGAGCAGGCCGTCGGCCTGCGGCCCGGGGCCGGGGGCCTCTACCGGCACTTCGCCTCCAAGGAGGCCCTGCTGGTCGCCGTCGTCGAGGGGTACCGCGACCGGCTCTCCCTCGTCCGCCAGACCCTGGCGGCGCTGCCCGCCGACGATGCCGTGGCGACCCAGCTGGAGCGGGTCTGCCTGGCCCTCGTGGCGTTCCTCGCCGACGAGCGCGCCGTGGTCCGGATCGGCGCCGAGCTCGCCGCCCTGCCGGCACGGGCCCGGCTGGTGATCGGGCAGGCCTGGGACGAGGCCCATGGGGCCTTCGCCGACGTGTTCGAGCGGGCCGGGGTGGCGCCCGGCCGGGCAGCCGCCCTCGGCGTGGCCGCCCTCGGGGAGCTGGCGCACTACCTCGAGCACGAGCGGACCTTCGGTTCCCCTCCCCTCGGGGTGTCCCTCGGCACTTTCCTCGCCTCCTGGCAGGCCCGGTGGGCTCGGGTCGTCGAGGAGGAGACCACGTCCTAGCGGGGTGTGGCCCCGGCGACGATCGTGGACCACCCGAACCACACCGCGATTCCATGCCAGACGACTTGCATGACGACCATACCAATGGTACGAAAACCATTGCATTGGTCGCATTCGTCGTGGTCGGGTGATGGCACGTCGGGAACCAGCAGCGCGCCGGACCAAGGAAGAGGTGGCAGAGGCCGCCCTCGCCCTGTTCTGCGAACGCGGCTACCACGCGGTGACGGTGGACGACATCGTCCAGGCGGCCGGGGTGACGAAAGGCGCCTTCTACTACTACTTCGCCGACAAGGAGGACCTGGCGACCGACCTCTGGCGCCGGTCGTGGCGGCGCTTGGCGGACGCCGCGGCGGGGTCCTTGCGGGAGGACCTCGGGCTGGCCGAGAACCTGAAGCGGAGCCTGCGGGCCATGCTGGACGCCCTCTCGGGGCTGGGGGAGGCCCGGTTCTTCCTGCGGGACGCCTGGGTGCTCCCGTCGGTGGAGGTGGCCGGCCGGGTCGACCAGGAGGAGGCCGGGTCGCTGCTCGGCTCGCTCCTCGCGGAGGCCCAGGCGCGAGGGGAGCTGACCGTGGAGGCGACGGCGGCGACGAAGGTCCTTCTCGGGGCCTTCGCCGAGGGGGTGCTCCACGTCCTGACGGTCGGGGAGGTGGAGCCGACCCTGGCGGTGCTGGACCGGGTGGTCGACGCCCTCGTGGAGCCGGCGCCTCGTGCCGCCGGGCCGGCGCGCCGGGCACGGGGGGACCAGCGGGCCGGGGTCGGCTGAGCACGGTCGGGAGGAGGACTGGGTGGGGAGCTGGAGGACCCGCAGCCTCTGGACCAGTCGAGCAGGGAGCCCGGGCGAGCTCGAGCCGCTCCGGGGCACGCGGGTGGCCGACGTGGTGGTCGTGGGTGCCGGCTTCACCGGCCTGTGGGCCGCTCTGGCCCTCGTCGAGGCCGATCCGGCGCTGGACGTGGCGGTGCTGGAGGCCAAGGCCGCCGGCTACGGCGCGAGCGGGCGCAACGGGGGCTTCGCTATGACCATGGTGGGTCGGAACCTCCACGACCTGCTCCGCAAGGTCGGGCCCACCCGGGCCCGGGCCACCCACCTCGCCATGCGGGAGCAGCTGCGCGAGATCCGAGCCTTCTGCGAGCGGGAGGGGATCGCCTGCGACCTGCGGGCACCGGGGCTCCTCACCGTGTCGAACGGCCCCGAACAGGACCACCGGATCCGCCAGGACCTCCAGGCGGCGGAGCGCCTCGGCCTCGACGACCTCGAGGAGCGCTCGGGGACCCAGTGCCGGGCCCTGGTCGACAGCCCTCGGATCCGTCTGGGCCACTTCGAGCGGGACTGCCTCCTGGTCGACCCGGCCGCGCTCTGCCTAGGGCTCAGGGAGGCGGCCAGGCGCCGCGGGGTGACGGTGCACGAGGCGAGCCCGGTGCTGTCCTTAGCCGAGACCCCCACGGGGGTGCGGGCCCGCACCCCCGGCGGCGAGGTCCACGCCGACCGAGCGGTCCTGGCCACGAACGCCTACGCCGCGGCCGTGCCCGCCCTCCGGCGGTTCCTGTTCACCGTCTACGCCTACATCGTGGTGAGCGAGCCGCTGGACCCGGCCCAGTGGGACCGGGTCGGGTGGTCGACGGGGGTGGGGGTGGAGGACAAGCGGATCATGCCCCACTTCCACCGCCCGACCCCCGACGGCCGGATCCTCTGGGGCGGGCGGGACGCCCCCATCGCCTTCGGTCCTCCCGACCCTCGCCGGGACCGGGACCCCCGGGTGTTCTGGCGCCTCGAGGAGAGCTTCCGCTGGGCCTTCCCCCAGCTCGCCGACGTGGCCATCGCCGGCGGCTGGGGCGGCCCGGTGTGCGGCACGGTGAACTGCTTCGCCACGGTCGGTTTCCTGGGCCGGCGCCAGCGGATCTGCTACGCCCTCGGCTATGCCGGCCACGGGGTCGCCCAGTCCCGGCTGGCCGGCCTCATCGTCCGGGACCTGCTCCTCGAGCAGCGGACCGAGCGGTGCGAGCTGCCCCTCGTCACGAAGGCACCCGTTCCCCTGCCCCCCGAGCCCCTCGGGCGCTGGCTGGTGGGCGGCGCCCAGCGGATCCTCCAAGAGGTGGACGACCGCCAGGACGACCGGCCGGCCCTGGCCCGCCTGGCCCTCGCCGCCCTCGAGTGAGCGGGCACTGCCCCTGGGGCTGGGTCGGTCAGGGCCAGGGCGGGGGTGGGGGGATCGGCTCGTCGCTCTCGAGCTCACTGGCGTCGAGGCGGCCGGTCGCCCAGCCCACGAGGGCAGGCAGGTCTCCCCGGAGGGCCCGGGGCCCCGAACCGATGCGCCGGTCGCCGACCACGAAGCACAGGCCCGGGTCCCGCCCGGCGCGCTGCCAGGCCGCCGTGACGTCTTCGAGGAGGGCGAGGAGCAGTGCCTCGGGCAGGTCCGAGAAGCCCGTGCCGGCGGCGAGGTCGACGGCGTGGACCCAGACCTCTCGGCAGCGCAGCCAGGGGACCGTCGAGGCGGGGACCGAGCGGCCCTGGGCGGTGGTCACCTCGGCCCCCCAGGCCGCCGGCGGCAGGGACCGGAGGGCCTCGGCGAACCGGCCGGCTGCCTCCTCGCAGTCGGCGACCAGGGCCGAAGGGTCCTGGGCGGCGCTCTCGGCGATGGCCGCGTCCCGGGCTTCCCGGGAGGGGTACATCGGGGTGGGCTGGCCGGTCCGAGCCCAGTGAAGGAGGTTGCCGAGGGCGTCCGCGTTGCGGGCCACGTGGGCGACCACCATCCGCCGGGGCCAGCCCGGCAGCAGGGAGGGCCCGTCGAGGTCCTCCGGGCCGAGCGTGTCGAGGAGGGTCCGCAGGTGCGCCTCCCCGGCCTCCCACCAGGCGAGGACCTCGGGGGACGGGGACGGCGAGGCGCTCACCGGGCGCTCCCCCCGGCCCGGGTCCCGTGGCGGAGGAGACCGAGCCGCTCGAAGACCGGGGCGTCGGAGAAGCAGAAGAGGTCCAGGCCGCCCGTCCCGGCCAGGAACCGCAGCTCGGCCCAGGAGGGCACGGCCAGCAGGTCGCCTCGCCCGAGGGTCATCGAGCCCGAGGCGACCTCGGCGGTCCCCGAACCCGCGGTGACCTGCCAGACCGCCGACTCGCTGCTCCGGTGCCAGGGGGTGCTGGCCCCGGGCCGGAGCCGGTGGAACTCGAGGCGGATGGTCGGCAGGGCGTCGGCGCCGGTGGCCGGGTTGGTGACCCGCACCGCGGCGTGCCCCGGTTCGAGCACACCGGGATGGCCCTCGTCCTCGAGGGCCAGCTGGGCGGCCAGGGCCTCGTCGATGCGCTCGGCGCGGTAGGCGACGAGGGGGGAGGCGAGCGGTGCCGGCGCGCCGAGGGCGGCGACGGGGGCGAGGCCGGGCTGGCCCCAGAGCCGTTCGCTGCGGCTTCGGGCAGGGGTCCCCGCGTCCTCGGGCTCGGCCGGCCCGTACTCGAAGAACCCCTGGTCCATCTGGGCGACGAAGGGGATGTCCAGGCCGTCGAGCCACGCCATGGGCCGGTCGGTCACGTTGCGGTGCCCGTGGAAGCACCAGCCCGGGGTGAGGAGCAGGTCCCCGGCGCGCATGGCGACCGGGTCCCCGTCGACCACCGTCCAGACCCCCTCGCCCTCCAGGACGAAGCGGAACGCCGACTGGCTGTGGCGGTGCGAGGGTGCCGCTTCCCGTGGGCCGAGGTACTGGATGGCGGCCCAGAGGGTCGGCGTTGCGTAGGGCGCCCCGCCGAGCCCGGGGTTCGCCAGGCTGATGGCTCGCCGCTCCCCGCCCCGGCCGACCGGGACGAGCTCGGCGGCTCGGGCTGCCAGGGGGAGGAGCTCGTCCCAGCGCCAGAGGGCCGGCTGCGCGCGGGGTGTCGGTTCGGTGGGCATGAGGCCTTCCCGGATGGTCCACAACGGCACCAAGCCCTGGCGGGCCAGGTCCTCGTAGAGCTCGGCCAGCTCGGCCTCCTCGGCCACCGGCTCCGGGCTGGTGCGAGTCATCTCGGCCTCCTTTCTCGGTCCTCCGCTGCGGCCCGCCGGGCCGCCTCGGCCCGGAGGGCCGCTTTGTCGATCTTGCCCACCGCGGTCGTCGGGAGCTGGTCCACGAGCTCGAGGCGTTCGGGCAGGAGCAGCGGGGAGACCCCCGTGGGCGCTAGCGCGGCCCGCAGGCCGGCGAGGGTCAGGGTGGTCCCGGGGGCGAGGACGGCGAAGAGGCAGACTCGTTCGCCGAGCTCCGGGTCGGGCACCGCCACGGCAGCGCACTGGCGGACCCCGGAGAGACGGTAGGCGAGGTTCTCGACCTCCTCGGCGCTGATCTTCTCGCCGCCCCGGTTCACGATGTCCTTCTCCCGGCCCTCGACCACCAGGTTGCCGTCGTCCCGGCGGACCACGACGTCCCCCGTGCGGTACCAGCCGTCCGGATCGAAGCTCCGGGCGTTGTGCTCAGGTGCCCGGTAGTAGCCCCGGATCGTGTACGGCCCGCGGGTGAGCAGCAACCCCGCGACCCCGGGGGGCACGTCCCGCCCCGCCTCGTCGACCACCCGGATCTCGTCCCCGGGGCTGAGCGGCCGGCCCTGGGTCGCGCACCGGACCTCCTTCGGGTCATCGAGGCGGGTGTAGTTCACCAGGCCCTCGGCCATCCCGAAGACTTGCTGCAGCGTCACCCCGAGGACCGCTTCGACCCGCCTGGCCACCTCCTCGGCCAGCCGGGCCCCGCCAACCTGGAGGAGCCGGAGGCTCTCGAGCTGGTCGGCCCCGTGGGCCTCGGCGTGGGTCAGCCACCGCTGGGCGACGGCCGGCACGACGGCGGTGACGGTCACCCGCTCGGCGGCGATGGTGGCGAAGGCCCGCTCGGGCTCGGGGGAGTCGAGCATCACCACCCGCCCGCCACGGAGCACGGTGCCGAGGATCCCCGGGCAGGCCAGGGGGAAGTTGTGGCCCCCGGGCAGGGCGACCAGGTAGGCGTCCCCCGGGCCCAGCCGGCAGAGCTCGGCGCTGGCCCGGGCGTTGTACCCGTAGTCGTCGTGGGTCCGGGGGATGAGCTTCGGCGTGCCGGTGGTGCCCCCTGAGAGCAGAAAGAGGGCCACCTGGCGACCCGAGGGGGCCTGCGCGTCGAGCCGGGCCGCGCTCGCCTCCGGGTCCGGCGGCTCGGCGCACCAGGCGGTCAGGTCGACTTGGCCGGGGCCCCGGGGTTCCCCGACGGCGAGCACCGACCGCAGCGTCGACCCGGGGGCCCGGGTGATGGCCTCGGCGATGGCCAGGTGATCCACCCCTCGATGGACCTCGGGGACGGCGATGGCCACGGCGTCGCTGTGGGCCGCCAGCTCGCCGAGCTCCCGTTCCCGGTGGGCGGGCAGGGCCATCACCGGCACGACCCCGGCGCGCAGGCAGGCCAGGGTCAGCACGACGAACTGCCAGCAGTTCGGGAGCTGGACCAGCAGCCGGTCTCCGGGCTGCAGCCCGAGGTCCTCGAGGAGCGCGACGGCGAGCCCATCTGCCCGGGCCAGCAGGGACCGGAAGGTCAAGCGGGTCGTCCCGTCGACGAGGGCCAGCGCCTCGGGGGTCCGGAGGCCCGCTCGACGCAGCACCGCACCGAGCGGCTGCCCGATCCAGTACCCCTCGGCGACGTAGCGGCGGGCGAACTCCTCCGGCCAGGGCACCAGGCCCTCCTCCAGGGGGCGGGGTGTCGCCCGGGTCGTCATCGCTGGGCCCCCTCGGGGACCCCCACCAGGTCGCAGCGACCCGAGAGCACCGCAGTGACCGCCAGGTCCTCGAGCTCGGGCCCCTCGGCCTCCTCGACCACCAGGGTCGTGGAACCCTCCTCCAGGCGGGCCGCCTCGCCGAGCAGCCGGCGGGTGAGCGGGGTGCCGCCCCGCACCGCCACCAACACCGGGTGCTCCGCAACACCCTTGGCCAGCACCGCCTGCGCCTCCCCGAGCCCCTCCTCGCCGGACGGCGCGTCGAGGACCAGGCCCCAGGGTCCCCTGCCCGGCGCGGGACGGTTCCGCAAGGGGAGCAGCCCGTCGGGGAGCACCACGGCGTCGCCTCGCACCTCGACCAGTCGACCCGGCACCCGCCGGTCGCCGAGGCGTAGCGAGCTGGCCAGCGGCCGGGCCCCGTGGACCGCCCGCCAGCGGGCGTGGGTGGCGTCCACGAACCCCGAGTCCCGGCGTCGCAGCCGGGACTCGGGCAGGGAGCGGGTGAAGAAGTGGTACGCGAACTGCCAGGGCGGCAGGGCCCGATAGGCGCGGCCGAAGTGCTCCCACCAGGCCAGGCTCGGCCGGGCGGCCGCCTGGATCCGCTCCACCTCGGGCCGCCGGACGGCCTCGTAGGCCCGGAGCGCCGCCTCGAGGTCACCCGGGTGCTGATCCAGGGCCTCGACCAGGGCCACGGCGTCCTCCATGGCCATCTTCGTGCCCGAGCCGACCGAGAAGTGGGCGGTGTGCGCCGCGTCCCCGAGGAGCACCACCGGCACCCGCCCCGCCACCACCCACCAGCGCGCCGCCCGGCGGGTCACGAAGCTCGACCAGCGGGAACGGTTCACGAGCAGCCGGTGGCCCCCGAGGTGCTCGGCGAAGAGGTGCTCAAGGAACGGGAGCGTCCGGGGTAGCGCACCCTCTCCGTCCTCGACCCCGTCCTGGTCCAGACCGGCCGCTTCCCAGGCGGCCTCGTCGGTCTCCACGATGAACGTCGAGAGGCCTCCACCGACCGGGTAGGCGTGGACCGCGAACACCCCGGCGGGATCCTGCTCGTGGAGGAACGTCAGGCCAGGGAACGGGCAGGTCGTGCCCAGCCAGACGAACCGGGCCCGGGCGGTCGCCACCTCGGCGCCGAAGGCCGACGCGAAGCGTCCTCGGAGCGCCGAGTGGGTGCCGTCCGCGCCGACGACCAGGTCGAACCCGTCCTCGAGGACGTCCTCGGGGCGGACGGTCCTCCCCGAGTGCAGTACCACCCCCGCCTCGGTCGCCGAGCGCTCAAGGAGTCCCAGCAAGGTGCTGCGACGCAGGGCGCCCATCCCGTTCCCGCCACAGCCGTAGCGCTCGCCCCGGAGCCGGACCTCGATCTGCTCCCAGTGCGTGCCCTCCGCCACCATGGCCTCGTGCAGGCCGGGGTCGACCGCCTCCAGGCCGGCGAGCGTCCGATCCGAGAACACGACGCCAAACCCGAAGGTCCGAGCCGGCTCGTGCCGCTCGAAGACGTGCACCTCTCGTCCCGGTTGCGACCGCTTGGCCAGCGTGGCGAAGAACAACCCGCCGGGTCCTCCCCCGAGCACCCCGAGGCGCATACCCACCCCCTCCGGCGCCGGCCCAGACCAAGTGTGGCGCCGAGATGACGACCGCCTGAATTCTGACATAGCTTGGGGGTGGTGTCGAACCTCGTGCTGGATCGCGCCAAGGCGCCCCCGGAACCCGTCGAGCACGAGATCTCTGCCGGCCCCCGGCGCCCCCGGGCGGTGCTGTTCGACCTCTTCGGTGACCACCTGCGCCACCACGGCGGTCGGGTGGGCACGCCGACCCTGGTCGCCTTGCTCGGTGTCCTCGGGATCCCCGAGGCCAGTGCCCGCAGCGCCCTGGTCCGCATGCGCAGGGAGGGTTGGCTGGCGAGCGCACGGGCCGGGAGGACCGTGCAGTGGGCCCTCACTCCACGGGCCGTTGCCCTCCTGGACGAGGGCCGGGAACGCATCTTCGAGTGGCGGACGCCGGTCTGGGACGGGTGTTGGCGGATGGTGATCTTCCATGTGCCCGAGCGGGACCGGGAGCAGCGGCACCGGGTACGACGGATCCTGGCCTGGTTCGGGTTCGGGCCCCTTGCCGGTGGGACCTGGATCAGCCCCCACGACCGGCTCGAGGAGGTGGCCGCGGCGCTGGCCGAGCGGGCCGCTGCCGCCCGGGTCGATCTCTTCACCGGGACCACCGCCGGGCCCGGCGCCGATCGGGACCTGGTCGAACGGTGTTGGGACCTGCGGGGCCTGGCGCAGGACTACCGGGGTTTCCTCGCCCGGCTGGACCACCTTCCGCCCCCCGCCCGTCTCGAGCGCCTCGCGGGGGCAGACGCCCTGCGGCTCCAGATCGACCTGGTGGCCCACTACCGTCAGTTCCCCTTCCGGGACCCGAATCTCCCCGCTGAGCTCCTCCCCGAGGACTGGCCTGGCGCCGCCGCGCACCGGGCGTTTCGCGAGGCCCACGACGCGCTGGCTGGCCCCGCGGGCCACTTCGTGGCCCAGGTGCTTGCCGAGCAGGTGGGCTGAGGGCAGCCGGAGAAGGCCGCCCAACCCGAAAAGGGGCCATTCGGCCCTGGTCGGCCCCGCCCGCTCCGGCGATCCTCGGTGGTGGAGGTGGTTGTCATGGCCGATGTGGTGGTGGTCGGAGTCGACGGGTCGCCGGGGTCCTCGGCAGCGTTGCGGTTCGCGGCCGAGGAAGCCCGGTTGCGGGGTGCGGTGCTGCGGGTCCTGCGGGCGTGGACGGTGCCGGTGGGGGCCTACGCCCCGGTGCCCTACCCGGCCGAGCTCTACGCCGAGGTGGCGCCGCAGACCGAGCGGCTGCTTCGGAGCCAGGTGGCCGAGGTCCTCGGAGAGGAACCCGGGATCCCGGTGGACGAGCGCGTGGTCGAGGGTCCCCCGGCCAAGGTGCTGGTGGACGAAGCAGGCGGTGCGATCCTGCTGGTGGTCGGTTCGCGGGGGCATGGCGGGTTCGCCGGGCTGCTGCTCGGCTCGACCAGCGCCCAGGTCGTCCACCACGCGCCGTGTCCTGTCGTGGTGGTCCCGGCGGGGCGCCCCGGGTGAGCCCGGGCGTCGAGCGCCCTGCCGCGGTGCTCATCGAGGTGGCGGCCACCGTCGAGGTGCCCTTCGAGGTCGCTCGCGCCCGGCTGCTCGAGCACCGCGAAGCCATCGTGGCCGGCGCGCTCGGTGCCGCCCCGAAGGACACCGACCCGGCGCTGACCGGTCGGGTGGGGCCCTTCGGCCCCGCCGGGCCCGGTGCCCAGCCGGTGTGGGCCGAGGTCCTCGGAAGCCAGGACCTCGGCGACCGGGTGGTGCTCGGGCTGCGGTGGCGCCCTGCTCGGGCCCCTCAGGTGCTGCCCAGCCTGGAGGCCGAAGTGGTGCTGGCTTCCCTGGGGGTGGCGTCGAGCGAGCTGCGGCTCTGCGGCGCCTATCACCCCCCGGGGGGGAGTCTGGGTCGGTCCCTGGACCGCTTGGGTCTCCACCGGGTCGGCGAGCGGACCCTGCGGGCCGTAGTGCGCGGGATGGCCCGGGGCATCCAGGCGATGGACCCTCCCGTGGCGCAGCAATCGCTGGTGCCCTGTCCCTAAGCCGGAGGCACGAGGTTCCCCGGAGGGATCTTGGGACCTTCGGCCCTAGAGGGCACCCGGCGCGAGGCGCAGGCTGAGAGTGAAGCGGGGAGCGGATCCCCGATCGGGAGAAGGGAGCAGCCATGCGACGCAAGGTCTTCGACCTCTTGGCGAGCGCTGGTGGCGCCGTGATGGTGGTGGTGCTGGTGGTGGCCGGCGCGCTGCTCATGTGGGGGGCGAGCTTCGCCAACAACGAGGTGCACAACCAGTTGGCGAAGCAGGAGATCTTCTTCCCCCCGAAGTCGGCGTTCGAGCACGCGAAGCCCGGCACCGAGATCACCCCAAGCATGATCCCCACGGTGTCGCAGTACGCGGGGCAGCAGCTGCTCACCGGGCAGCAGGCCGAGGTGTACGCGAACGACTTCATCGCCGTGCACCTCTCGGAGATGCCCTACCACGGCGTCTACGCGGTGATCTCCACGAAGGCTCGTGAGGCCGCCCCGGGCAGCCCGCAGGCCAAGGAGCTCGCGTCCTTGGAGCAGACGTCCTTCCAGGGCACCACCTTGCGGGGCCTGCTCCTCGAGGCCTACGCCTTCAGCGTCTTCGGGGAGATCGCCTTCTGGGCCGGGATCGCCGCCTTCGTGCTGGCCTTCGTCATGGCAGTGCTCGTCGGCCTCGGGTTGTGGCACGCCCGGCGCACCCCGGACACCGAGGAAATCCTGGAACCCCACCGGGTGTTGGCCCAGGTGTAGGGCAAGCGAGCGAGGACGGGGTGCGAGCCAGATGACCGACGAGATCGTGAGTCACGAAGCGGGAGGGCCGGGCTCCACGGAGCCCGGCCCTGCCGCGAACGGAGACGACCGGGGCACCGGCGCTGCGCCGGTCGGGAGCGGGAACGGTGCCAGCGAACGGCCCCCGAGCCGTCCACCGAGCGCCCTGGTGATCTGGAGCGCTGATGACGAGGCCGACCAGCCACGCCTGCCGGTGGTCGTGGAGGAGGACGGCGATCCCGAGGGCCTCGGCCGGGCTCTGTGGGCCCTGGTGCAACGCGACGGGGTGGACCGGGTCCTGTCGGCGCTCGAGGAGGGCCGGGTCTGGCATCGGGTGGACCCCCAGTGTGCCGGGGCGAGCGCCCCGGGGATCGTCGGGGTGGCAGGCTACGGGCTGCGCCGGGTGGAGCCGCCTGGTGCCGTGCTGGCCGAGGCCGAGGCCGGCGAGATCGCCGAGGGCACCTGGTGGTACGCGCTGGAGCGGCGCGGGATGAGCATCGAGCGCCAGCTCGCCGGGCACCGGCGGCACGTGGGGTTCGTGGCCTTTGACGGGCCCGAGCCGTCGTGGCGGGACCTGCTGCTGGCTGGCACGAGCTGAGCCGAGTCGGGCCGCCTCAGGGGCTCGGGAGGGGGACCCGCCAGGTGGCGACCGCCCCGCCGTCGGGGTGCCGGGTCAGCTGGAAGCTGCCGCCGTAGGCGGCGGCCCGGCTGGCGAGGTTCGCCAGGCCCCGGCCGAGTGGCCGCTGGGGCTGGGCGCTCGGCCCGACCCCGTCGTCGGTGACCACGAGGCGGAGCTCGTCGTCCGCGCTGAGCTCGACCTGGACCCGGCTGGCCCGGGCGTGCCGGGCGGCGTTCGCCAGGGCCTCGCGCAACGCAGCGAGGACTTCGGGGGCGAGGGCTGGGGGCACGAGGCGGTCCACCGGGCCTTGGAAGCGGACCTCGGGGTCGAAGCCGAGGCTGCGGGTGGCCTGGGCGCAGACCTCGAGGACCTGGGCCCGCAGTCCGCCGCGGGCCGGCGGGGGGATGTCGAGGGCGAAGATGGTGGTGCGGACCTGGCGGATGATCTCGTCGAGCTCGCCCACCGCGTCGGTGATGCGGTCCTTCACCTCCTCGAGCTGGACGACCGGCAGGACGGATTGGAGCTGGAGCCCGACCCCGAAGAGCCGCTGGATGACCGTGTCGTGGAGGTCCCGGGCGATGCGCTCGCGCTCGTCGATCAGGGCGAGCTCGGCGAGACGGGCGTGGAGCCGAGCGTTCTCCACGGCGATGCCCGCCGCGCCCGCCAGGGCGACAACGAGGGCCTCGTCGAGCTCGGTGAAAGCCTTCCCGCCGCGTTTCTCGGTCAGGTAGAGGTTGCCGTAGACCTCGCCGTGGACCAACAGGGGCACCCCGAGGAAGCTCCGCATCGGGGGGTGCCCCTCGGGGAACCCGACCGAGCCCGGGTGGGTGGTGAGGTCCTCCAGGCGCAGTGGTTTGGCCTCGACGATGAGCTGGCCGAGCACGCCCCGGCCCTCGGGGAGCTCGCCGATGCGGGCCACGGTCTCTTCGTCGAGGCCGACGTGGACGAAGCGTTCGAGGTGCTCGTGGGAGGGGTCCAGCACCCCGAGCGCCCCGTAGCGGGCCCCGGTCAGGAAGCAGCCGGCCTCGACGATCCGTCGCAGGACCCCCTCGAGCTCGAGCCCCGACCCGACCAGCAGCACGGCGTCCAACAGCGCGTGCAGCGTGCTGGCATCGTCGATGTCGTAGTACGCCACCGGGCCCATCTTGCCATCCGGCCACCCCGGCCGGCCGGGAGGCACGGACCGGGAGCACCGGGCCGGGAGCAGGTCCGGTCTGGCAGACTGGCGGGGTGGGGATCCGGGTGTTCCTGCTCGACGACCACGAGGTGGTCCGCCAGGGCCTCCGGCGCCTCCTCGAGGCCGGCGGGGAGTTCGAGGTCGTGGGCGAAGCGGCCAGCGCCGCCGAGGCCCTCGACGCGGTGGCGGCCTGCCGGCCAGCGGTGGCGGTGGTCGACGTGCGGCTCCCCGATGGCAACGGGGTGGAGGTCTGCCGGGAGATCCGGGCCGCGCACCCCGAGGTGGCCTGCGTGATCCTGACCTCGTACGCCGACGACGAGGCCCTCGCCCAAGCGGTCCTGGCGGGGGCGAGCGCGTACCTCTTGAAGCAGGTCCACGGCAGCGACCTGCTCGGCACCATCCGGGCCGCGGCCAAGGGCCACCGCCTGATCGACCAGGCGACCGCCACGGCCGCCCTTGCCCGCTTGGAGGAGCTGGCGGCGGCCCGCTCGGCCCTCGAGCGCTTGACCCCGAGGGAGCGGAGCATCCTCGCGGGGATCGCCGAGGGCAAGACGAACAAGGAGATCGCCGCCGAGCTCTACCTGGCAGAGAAGACCGTGAAGAACCAGGTCTCGGTGGTGCTCGCGAAGCTCGGCCTCGCCCGGCGTTCCCAGGCCGCGGCCCTCGCCGCCCGCCTCGTCGAGCCCCGCCTCCCAAAGCCCTGAGCCCGGTGAGCCGGGGACCTTCGGCCCTGGGCACCGCCGGTTCCCTCGTCGACCATAGGGGACGATGACCGAACCATCCCCCGACCCCCCGGGCCAGGGGCCAGCCGGCCCGCCCCGGTCCCTCGAGGATCTCGCCGTCAAGGCCACCCAGGTGCTCCGCGACGCCGGGGTCGAGGACCCCGAGCGGCTGGCGCCCGCCCTCCTCGACGCCCTCGGCCTGCCTGTCCTTCTCGCCCGGCTGGCGGTGGCCGCCCGGATCGTGACCGCTGCCGACACCTACCACCCGGTGGCCAGCTTCTTCGTCGAGGGCAGCGACGAGCGGCGCTTCATCCTCGAGGTGCTCGGGCGCTGAACCGGGGGCGAGGAGCGCCGGTGGAGCGACGACCTCGCTAGGCTCCCTTCTGGAGGCAGCAGCCCGGGCGAATCCCGAGCTGCCCCGCCGAGGAGGTGCGCCGATGCCAGAGGGTCGTTCCATCCTCGTGGTGCTCACCACGGGCAAGGAGGCGCTCGTCCGGGCGAACGCCGTGCTCCAGCTCACCGGGGCGCTGCAGCAGCACGGAACCGGGCAGGTCGAGCTGCTCTTCCTCGGGCCGGGCATCGAGGTCTTGCGGGCCAACCAGCGGAACTCGCCACAGTTCGCCGAGCAGCTCGACGGGTTGCGCCGGGCCGGGGTGCAGGTGGCCGCGTGCCGGAACTCGCTCGAGAACCTCGGCCTGACCGAGGACCAGATGCTGCCGGCCACGGTCGTGCAAGGTGGGGTCGAGGTGGCGACGAGGATCGCCGAGGGCTGGGACGTCCTCACGTTCTGAGGACAGTCCTCGTCCCGGGCCCGAGGCTGTCGAGGGGAGAGGGCGGTGGCAACGCCGAGAGTGGTGGTGCTCGGGAGCAGCTTCGCCGGGTTGACGACAGCTCGCTTCCTCCGGGCAAGGCTGGGGGAACGTGTCGAGATCGTGGTCGTCGACCGCAACGCCACCTTGACCTTCGTGCCAAACATCCAGATGGAGGTCCTCGCGGACCGGGACCCCCTGGAGTCGATGCTGCTCGAGACGCCCCGGATCCACGCCAAGGACGGCAACACCTTCTTGCAGGCCGAGGTCCTGGCCGTCGACCCCGAGGCCAGGCGGGTCGAGGTCGTCCCGAGCGACCGGCCGGGCGGGGCGGTGGAGGCCATCGGCTACGACTACCTGGTCGTCGCCCTGGGCAATCGGCTGGCCTACGACCGCATCGAAGGGTTCGGGGAGCACGGGGACACGGTCTCGAGCGGCTACTACGGCAACCGACTGCGGCGCCGGCTCGCCGAGTACCGCGGGGGACCGATCGCCATCGGCTCGGCACGGTTCCACCAGGGAACCGACCAGAAGCCGGACTGGCTGCCGGTCGGCCTCGCGGCCTGCGAGGGCCCGCCACTCGAACTGGGCCTGGCCATGGCGCACTGGCTCGAGGAGCACCGGCTGGGCGACGCCCACAAGGTCACCTTGTTCACCCCGGCGCACCTCATCGCCGAGGACGCCGGCGAACCCATCGTCGAGCAGTTCCTGGCCATGGCCAAGGAGAAAGGCTTCGGGTACCTGAACGACACGGTGGACGTCGCCCGGCTGACCGCTGAGGGGGTGGAGTTCGAGAGCGGGGCGAGCGTGGAGGCCGAGATCAAGATCGTCCTGCCTGACTGGGTGCCCCACGCCTTCCTCGCCGACCTGCCGATCAGCGACGAGCGCGGGTTCGTGGTGACCGACCGGTCGATGCGCAACCCGGGGCATCCCGAGGTCTTCGCGGTCGGCGACGCCGCCGCGCTGACCGTGCCCAAGCTCGGCGCGCTGGGCCATCAGCAGGCCGAGATCGTCGCCCGGCAGCTGGCGAGAGAACTCGGCGTCGAGCCCGACGACGGGGCCCCCGCCGAGTACCGGCCCGAGATCCTCTGCTTCGGCGACATCGGCGGCCACCAGGGCTTCTACATCCACTCCGACCTCTGGTACGGCGGGCGGACCGCCGTGTTCAAGATGGGCTACGCGCCCTACGCCATGAAGCTCGCGTTCAAGGAGATGTACTTCCGCACCGGGGGCAAGCCGCCGGCCTTCGGGGTGCCGGCCACCCATCTCCTCATGGACCACCTCCCGGGCTGAGGGCGGAGCCGCCGGCGGCTTCCCCGCTCCCGAGCCGGTGCGCCGCCGGAGCGTGGGTTGCGAGGAGGAGCCGGAGGCGCTCGGCGAGGGCGGGCGGGACGACCGTGTCGGGGTCGTGCAGTTCGCTCAGCGTAGCGGGGAGGCCGGTGAGGGCCCGGTAGAGCGGGGGACAGCTGACGCAGTGGGCGAGGTGGGCCTCGAGGAGGCCCTGGTCGGTGGCGTCGAGGCCGCCCTCGAGCAGGTCGGGGATCTTCTGGCGAGCATCGGCGCACGAGAGCGGCACGCCCCGGTTGGCCTGGCGGCGGCGGGGCTCGGCGGCGAGGGCCTCGAGGAGCTGGAGACGACCGCGCCGGATGCGCTGCTTGGCAGCGGGCAGGGAGATGCCGAGGATCCGGGCCACCTCGGGGTCGCTGAACCGTTCGGCGTCGTGGAGGAGCAGGGCGCTGCGGGTGGCGAAGGGCACGTGCTCGAGGGCCTGGCGGACCTCCTCGGCGTCGAGCGCTCGAAGCGCCCGCTCGGCGGGATCGTCGGCCACGACGGTGGGGCGCGGGACCCGGGGCTCGGCGACCGGTTCGCTGCGGCCCTCGTGGCGGTGCTGGTCGATCGCGACGTTGTGGAGGATCCGGTGCAGCCAGGTCCGCAGCGACGCCTCGCCGCGGAACTGCCGGCGTCGCTCCAGGGCCCGCAGGACGGTCTCCGAGACGAGGTCCTCGGCCAGCACGGGGTCGTTCGTGAGGGAACGCGCGTAGCGGAGCAAGCCCGGGACCTCGGCGGCGACCTGGTCCTCGAACCTGCTCGGGCGGTCCTCGGTGCCGACGCGGGTGGCTTCCACTGCCCCCAAGGGTAGGGGAGCAGTGGAAGCCGTGCAGGAGCGAGGATCGCCGGACCCTCCAGACTCGCTCGGCCCCGGTCGGGCTGCCTTAGGCCGCCCGGTGCAGGTGGAGCTTCGAGCGGGCAGCGGGCGTGCCGCTCGTGGTGGCGCGGCGGGTGGTCTGGACGTGCAGTGCGCTGTAGAGCGGGCAGACCCCGCTGGCGGCCGTCGTGCCCATGAGGGCGGTCACCACCAGGAGCACGATGCCCCCTGGGCTGGTGAAGCCCACGAGGCCGCTGCCGGCGAGGGCCGCAGCGCCGAGCACCCCTCGGGCCACCCGGTCCCAGGTTCCCATGTTCTTCCTCATCGCTGCCTCCTTCGCTCGCTTCCTTCTCTCGAACACTTCATGGACGTGCGAGGGGCTCGGATGGATACCGGGTGCCGAGCGACCGGGTCCTTAGGCCCTAGGCGGGGAGAGTGGCTCGGGGTACGCTGCGGCTCGGTCCCGGATCGGGGCGCGGCGAGGGAAGGGAGCGGCCATGGAGATGACCCTCGAGGACCTCCGTCAAGGCCTCCGGGCCCACGCGGGGTTCGACGGGACGGTGCCGGCCCAGGTGCTGGCGCTGCTCGGAGCCCAGGGCCCCTGGAGCGGGCGGGTCTGGGACGTGCTGCAGATCGTCGCCGAGGACCACGACCGCATGGCGTTCCTGGCCGGGGGCTTGCGGCCCGACGAGGTGGCGGACTGCGTCGCCCGGTGGGTGGAGAGCCCCTTGGGTGTTCCGGAGATCCGGGCGGTGATCGACGCCGGGAGCTACGACCCCGATCCCTTCGGCGTGCTGGCGGCCCACGGCCTGCTGGCCCAGGTGCTCACCGACGAGCAGGGCCAGGTTCGCCACCTGGGGGGCGAGCCGGTGGGGCGCTGGGTGAGCGACCAGTTCGCCGACGCCCCCGACGAGGCCGTCCTGGCCTGGGCACAGGGCTTCCTGCAGCCCACCACCTGATCGTCGTCCCGACCCCGGCGGAGCCAGGGACGGGACCTTCGACCCTGGTCCCCCTGGCGACGGCGGGCCAGGATCACCGCGGGGCACAGGGCTGGCGAGGAGGTGGTCCCGATGACGCAGGTCGAGGACGCGGACGTCGTGGTGATCGGCGCCGGGGGTGGCGGGTACCCCGGGGCGTTCTTCTTGGACCGAGCGGGTCGGCGGGTGGTGCTGGTGGACCCGGTGGGCAACCTCGGTGGGGACTGCTTGGCGGAGGGCTGCGTGCCCTCCAAGGCGGTCCGGGAGGTCGCCTTGGCCCGCGCCCGGGCTCGTCGGCAGGGCTTCTTCGGCCTGCACGGTCCAGCACCCGAGGTCGACTGGAAAGGCGTGCTGGGGCACAAGGACCGGGTGCAGCGCCGGCGGTACGCGCAGCACGAGGCCGAGCTGGTCCGCTCGGGGATCCGCATGCATCGGGGGGTGGCCCGGGTGGTCGGGCCCGACCTGGTGGAGGTCGAGGAAGCCGAGGGCGAGCTCCGGCGGTATCGCTTCGGGGACCTCGTGGTGGCGACCGGCTCCGCCCCCAGCCGGTTGCCGGTGCCGGGTGCTGAGCTGGCGGTCACCTCCCACGACCTGTTCCGTCTGGGCGCCGACCTGCCGTTCCCCGAGCGACCGGTGGTCATCGGCGGCGGCTACATCGGCGTGGAGGTGGCCTCGATGCTCGAGCACCTGGGGTCCCGGCCAGTGATCCTCGAGGTGGAGGACCAGCTGCTCCCCGGGTTCGACGTCTCCCTGGCCGGCCAGCTGGCCGACGCCCTGGCCGGGCGGGTCGGGGTGCACCTGGGGGTCCGGGTGACCGGGCTGCGCCAGGAGGGCGGCGAGGTGGTGGTCGAGTGCCACAGCGTCGATCACCGCTTCGAGCTGCGCGGGGACCTGGCGGTGATGGCCACCGGGCGCCACCCGGTTCTGCCCGAGGGCCTCGGGCACCTGGGGCTCCCCGAGCAGGGTCCCTTGGCGGTGGACGCCCAGCTGCGGACGACGAACCCGCGGGTCTACGCTCCGGGCGACGTGAACGGCCGGACCCCGCTATTCCATGCCGCTGTTCGCCAGAGCCTCGTCGCCGCCCACGTGATCGCGGCCGGTGGGCAGCCGGTGGACGCCATGGCCTTCGACGCGGTGCCCATGACCGTGTTCAGCGAGCCGGAGCTCGCGCAGGTGGGCCTCGGGCCGGCGGCCGCCCGGGCGGAGCTCGGGGACGCAGCGGTCGTGACGCGGGCCCCCTTCGAGCTCGACGCCCGGGCCCGGTCGGAGCGCAGATCCTGGGGGTGGACGCCGCCCAGCTCATCGCCCCCCTGGCCGTCGCGGTGCAGCGGGGCCTTGGGGCCGAGGACCTGGCCAAGGTGGCCTTCCCCCACCCCATGGCCACCGAGACCATCGGCGCGGCCGCCCGGGCCCGATGGGCGTGAGCCGGCCTCCAAGGGCCCGCAGCGGGCCGGTGGCCAGGGGGGCTCGGGCCGTGCTCGTCCGGTCGATCCACGGGAGGTCCGTTCCACGACGGGAGCGACGAGCGAGGAGGTGGCGGTGAGGGAGCTCTTGGACCGCTGGCAGTTCGGGGTCACCATCGTCTACCACTTCCTCTTCGTCCCCCTCACCATCGGCCTCGGGGTGCTGGTGGCCTGGATGCAGACCCTGGCCTACCGGCGCGACGACCCGGAGTGGGACCGCCTGGCCCGGTTCTTCGGGCGGCTGTTCCTCATCAACTTCGCCATGGGGGTGGTCACCGGCATCGTCCAGGAGTTCCAGTTCGGCATGAACTGGTCGAACTACTCGGTCTTCGTCGGCAACATCTTCGGGGCGCCCCTGGCCATGGAGGGGCTCCTGGCGTTCTTCTTGGAGTCGACCTTCCTCGGGGTGTGGGTCTTCGGCCGCGGCCGGCTCTCCAAGCGGGTCCACCTGGCGAGCATCTGGCTGGTGGCCTTCGGCAGCACGGTCTCCGCCCTCTTCATCCTGGCAGCCAACGCCTGGATGCAGCACCCCGTGGGCTACCGGATCGTGGACCACAAGGCGCTGCTGACCGACATCTGGGCGGTCTTCGCCAACTCCACCTTGTGGGCCGAGTTCTCCCACACGGTGCTGGCGGCCTTCGTGACCGCGGCCATGGTGGTGCTCGGGGTGTCGGCGTGGCAGATGCTGAAGCGCCGCCACGTGCCGGCCTTCGGCCGAGCAGCTCGCCTGGCCGCGGGCTTCGGGGCGGTGTGCCTGCTCGCCACCATCACCACCGGGGACCTCCAAGCCCGCCTGATGGACGAGCAGCAGCCCATGAAGATGGCAGCCGCCGAAGCGCTCTACCGCAGCGCGGACGGAGCGAGCTTCTCGCTGCTCACCATCGGCAACCTCTCGGGCCAGCCGATCTTCCAGATCCGGGTCCCCCACCTGCTGAGCCTCATCGCGGACCTCTCCTACGACGGCAAGGTCCAGGGCATCGACGAGATCCAGCGCCAAGAGGCCAAGCGCTACGGCCCGGGGAGCTACGTGCCGGTGATCTGGGTGACCTACTGGAGCTTCCGACTCATGGTGGGCCTCGGCTTCTTGATGCTGGCCGCGGTCGCCTGGGCGTGGTGGCTCTCCTTGAAGCGGTCCCGCTGGCGGCTGGAGGACAGCCGGCGGACCCTCTGGGTGCTGGTCGCCATGATGGCCGCCCCGTTCCTCGCCAACACCTGCGGGTGGCTGTTCACCGAGATGGGCCGCCAGCCCTGGATCGTGTACGGCCTGATGAAGACCTCCGAGGCCATCTCCCCGACGGTGAGCACCGGGGCGGTCCTCGGGACCTTCGCCGGGTTCACCGTGCTCTACACCGTGCTCGGCGTGGTGGACGTCGTCCTCATGCGCCGAGCGGCCCGGCAGTCCCTCGACGAGGGGGCGGGCGAAGAGGGTGGCACCGAGGGCGGGCCCGGGTCGGCGAACGAGGTCGTCGGCCTTGTCTACTGACCCCTCGAGGAGGACCGCCGTGTCCGAGGCGGTGACCGGGCCCACCGAGGCGAGCGTGGACGAGGAGGAGGTGGTGGTGCGGTGAACGGGCCGGTGGCGAGCCTCAATACGGTCTGGTTCGCCCTCATCGGGGTGCTGTGGGCCGGGTACTTCGTGCTGGAGGGCTTCGACTTCGGTGTCGGGATCCTCTCGCCGCTCCTCTCCCGGGACGACGTGGACCGGCGGATTACCTTGAACAGCATCGGGCCGTTCTGGGACGCGAACGAGGTCTGGGTCATCGTGGCCGGCGGCGCGACCTTCGCAGCGTTCCCCCAGTGGTACGCCACGATGTTCAGCGGGTTCTACCTCGCCTTGTTCCTCATCCTGGTCGGGCTCATCGTCCGGGGCGTGGCCTTCGAGTTCCGGGCCAAGCGAGCCTCGGCCAGCTGGCGACGGACCTGGGGGGCGGCGCACGCGCTCGGCAGCCTGGTCCCCGCGCTCCTCTGGGGGGTGGCCTTCGTCGACCTCGTCCGGGGCCTGCGGATCGGGGCCGAGGGCCACTACCTGGGTGGCTTCGGCGGCCTGCTCCAGCCGGTGGCCATCGTCGGCGGGTTGGCTGGCCTCGTGCTGTTCTGCCTCCACGGGGCGGTCTTCTTGGCGCTCAAGACCACCGGTGCGCTGCAGCAGCGAGCGAAGCGGGCCGCCCGGTGGCTGGTCGCCCCGAGCGCCCTGCTCCTGGCCGGGGTGGGTGGCTGGGTCGGGGTGGCGGTGGCCGGGACGCCGCGGCCCGGGTCGCTGCCGGGCGCGGTCCCCGCGGCCCTCCTGGCCCTCAGCGTGCTCGGGGTCGTCCTGGTCGGCGTCAGCCTCGTGGCGGGCCGCGAGGGCCTGGGGTTCGGGGTGAGCGCCCTGGCCATCCTGGCGGCCACGGGGGCGGTTTTCACCTTGCTGTTCCCGCGGGTCATGGTCTCGACCCTCCCGGGTCGGAGCCTGACCATCTGGAACGCCGCCTCCGCCCACGAGACGCTGCTGGTCATGACCGTCGTGGCGGCCATCTTCACCCCCTTCGTCCTCGCCTACCAGGCCTGGAGCTACTGGGTGTTCCGCCAGCGGCTCCAGCGCCCACCCCTCGCCGCGCCGCCCACGCCCCGAGGAGCCGGCGGTGGCGGCTCGGGGTCGGTCCTCGGGCACTGAGCCCGTGTCACCGGTGCGCGGGTCTGGGGCCGACCGGTCCGGCTGGGGTGATCCCCGGCTGCGCGCTCGGGTGGCGTCGGTGCGGGGCCCCCTGGCCGTCGCCGTGGCTGCTGGGCTGGGCCAGACCGCCTGCCTGGTCGCCCAGGCCGTCCTCCTCGGGGACCTGGTCGCCCAGGCCTTCCGGGGCCCCGAGGCGGTGGGTCACCTCGCCCCGGCCCTCGTGGCCCTGGTCGGCGTCTCGGCGCTGCGGGCAGGGCTCGGGGTGCTCGGCCCCTGGTGGGGGGCCCGGGCAGCCGAGGGGGTCCGGGTCGGGTTGCGACGCGACGGCCTGCTGGCCGCCCTGCGCCTCGGGCCGGGGTGGCTGGCCGAGGAACGCCGGGGCGAGCTGGCGGTGCGGCTCGGCCCGGGCCTGGACGCCCTCGACACGGCCGTGGCCGACGCCTTGCCCCGCGCGGTGCTGGCCGTGGCCTCCCCGCTGGTGCTGCTCGGGGCGATCGGCTGGCTGAACTGGCTCTCGATGGTGACCGTGGTGGTGGTCCTGGCCATCGTCCCCCTCTTCTTGGGTCTGGTGGGGCGGTTGAGTGCCGCACGGGTGCGGCGGCGCAGCGACGCCCTGGGGCGCCTCGGGGCGCACTTCCTGGACGTACTCGAGGGTCTGGCGACCCTCCGGGCCTTCGGGCGGGCGGCCCGGCAGGAAGGGGAGCTGGCCCGGGTGAGCGACGAGCTGCGCCGAGCGACCCTCTCGGTGCTCCGCCAGGCGTTCCTCTCTGGTCTGGTGCTCGAGACCATGGCCGCGGTGGGCACCGCGCTCGTGGCCGTTCCCCTGGGGCTCGAGCTGCTCGACGGCCGGGCGTTGCTGGCCCCCTCGCTCGCGGTCTTGGTCCTGACCCCCGAGGTCTTCGCGCCGATCCGGCGGGCCTCGGCGGACTTCCACGCCTCGAGCGAGGGCCTGGCGGCGGCGAAGCGGGTCCTGGACGTGGTGGACGCCGCCGACGCCCGCGAGCCCGGGGCGCCCCCTGGCGGGGTCGGCGCAGGCCCCGCGCCGACGCCGGTCGCGGCGCCGGCAGCTCGACGCACCGAGGGCCTCGTGGCGCGGGGCCTGACCGTCCATCGACTCGGTCGGGACGCGCCCGTGCTCCGCGAGGTCGCCCTGGCGCTCCGGCCGGGGGAGCGGGTGGCGCTCGTCGGGCCGAGCGGCGCGGGCAAGTCCAGTCTGCTCGAGGCAGTGGTCGGGCTGCTCCCGCCGAGCGCCGGCGAGCTCTCCCTCCACGGGGTGCCCCAGGCCGAGGCGCCGCCGGGCTGGTGGGCGGACCAGGTGGCCTACCTCCCCCAGCGACCCCAGCTCTTCAGCGGCAGTCTGCGGGACAACCTCGAACTGGGGGCCCCGCCCGGCGGGCTGCCGGAAGACCTCGTGGCGGCGGCGATCCGCGTGGCCCAGCTCGACGAGGTGGCAGTGGCCCTTGGAGGGTGGGACGGGCCGATCGGGGAGGGCGGGGCGCGGCTGAGCGCCGGGGAGCGCCAGCGGGTCGCGCTGGCTCGAGCCCTCTGCCGAGGGTCGGCCAGCCTGGTGGTCCTGGACGAGCCGACCGCCCACCTGGACCGGGCCACCGAGGCGAGGCTCCTCGACGCCCTCGACGGCTGGTTGGGCGAGCGGGCCCTGCTGGTGGCGACCCACCGTCCCGAGGTCCTGACCCTGGTGGGGCGGGTTCTGGTCGTGGCCGACGGGCAGGTCCGTCCGGCCCCGGTCACGGCCGAGCTGGTCGATGCTCCTTGTGCCGCGTCGGCCACGACCGTCGTGGCTCCCGTCGGCGAGAGGACGGTCCGATGAGGGCCGCCGACGCGGCGGGCCGCTGGCGGGGGGAGCTCGGTCGGGGCGCGCTGGCGGTGGGCGTGGGGTTGGCCGGCCAGGTGAGCGCCCTCGGTCTGCTGGCCACCTCGGCGTGGCTGTTGACCCGTGCGTCGCTGCGCCCCCCGATCCTCACCCTGAGCGTGGCCATCGCCGCGGTGCGGTTCTTCGCCTTGGCGCGGGGCCTGGGTCGGTATGGGGAGCGCCTGGCAGGGCACGACGCGGCCCTGCGGGTGCTGGCCCGCCTCCGGGTCTGGGTCTACCGGCACCTCGAACCCCTCGTGCCCGGCGGGCTGGGAGGGGTGCGGGAAGGGGACGTGCTGGTCCGAGTGGTCGGGGACGTCGACGCTGTCTTGGACCTGCTGGTCGGGGTGCTGGTGCCGAGCGTGACCGGGGTGGTGAGCGCCGCCCTGGCCGTGGCCCTCGCCGGGCTGGTGCTGCCGGCGGCGGCGCCGGTGGTGGCCGGCGGTCTGCTCCTCGGCGGCGTCCTGGTGAGCGTCGGGACACTGGTGGCGGGTCGGCGGGTCGCGGGGACGCTCGGGGCGGCACGGGCCGAGGTGACGGCCCGGGTGGTCGAGACCCTGGCCGGCGCCCCGGACCTGCTGGCCTTCGGGGCGGCTGCCCAAGTGGCCCGCTCCCTGAACGACACCGAGGCGAGGAGCGCCCAGGCCCTGCGGCGCCAGGCCCTGGTGCGGGGCGGGGGGTTCGCCGGCTGGGCGTTCGCTGCCGGGGGCACCCTCGCCGGGGTCCTCGCCCTGGGTCTTGGGGCGGTGCGGAGCCCCGACGGCGGGGCGGGACTGAGCGGTGTGGGCCTCGCGGTGCTCGCCTTCACGACCCTGGCGGCCTTCGACGCCCTGGCTCCCCTGCCCGACGCCCTGGCGAGGGCCGGGGCCGAAGCGGGCTCGGCGGCTCGCCTGCGGGCCCTGGCCGACCTCGAGCCCCCGGTGCACCCGCCCGCCGAGCCGGTGCCCCTCCCCCCGGGGCCCCTGAGCGTCGAGCTCGACGCCGTGACTGTCCGCTACCCGGGTCGGCGCAGCCCCGCCCTCCAGGAGGTCAGCCTCGCCCTGCCCCCTGGTCGGCGGCTGGCGGTGGTCGGCCCGAGCGGGGCCGGCAAGAGCACCCTCGCACTCGTGCTGCTGCGCTTCGTCGAACCCGAGGCGGGCCGGCTCGTGGTCGGGGGGATCGACGCGGCTCGGCTCGACCCCGAGGCGGTCCGCCAACGGGTGGCCTACGCCCCCCAGGACCCCCACGTCTTCCGGGGTTCCCTGGCCGCCAACCTTCGGCTGGCCCGTCCCGAGGCCAGCGACGAGGAACTCCTGGCGGTCCTCGTGTCCCTCGGGCTCGGCCCCTGGTTCGAGCGGTTGCCCGCGGGGCTCGCGAGCGAGCTCGGCGAACGGGGGGTCAGGGTCTCGGGCGGGGAGCGCCAGCGCCTCGGGATCGCCCGGGCGCTGCTCGCCCGCCGTCCCCTCGTGGTCCTCGACGAGCCCACGGCCCACCTCGACGACCGGACCGAGGACGTCGTGCGGGCCACGGTGCTCGAAGCCACCCGAGGCGCCAGTCTCGTCTGGATCACCCACCAGCTGGCCGGGCTGGACGCCTTCGACGAGGTGATCGCCTTGGAGGACGGCCGGTGCAGTCCGGCCCCCGAGGTGCAGCGGTTGGCCGGCGCCCTCTGGGCCGGTCCCCAGTAGCGTGGGAGTGCCACCAGGGCCACGAGCGAGGAGGTGGCGAGATGAGCGTGCCAGCGCAGGTCCCGGGCAGCGACACCGACGCCGGGACGGGTCCCGGATCGATATCGCTGCGGGAGGTGCTCGCCGCCTACGACCGGGAGGTGGACGAGGCCCTGGCGGCGGTCGACGGGGCCACGAGCGGGGAAGAGCGGGTCCGGGCCCTGCTCCAGGCCCAGCGGGTCCTCGCGGTCCACGACGCCATCGTGGCCCACGCCCTTTGCCCCCTGCTCGAGGAGCTGCCCGACGGCGCTGCCCTGGCAGCCCGGCTGCGGGAAGGGGTGGCGGCGCGAGGGGAGCTGCTCGGCCGCTTCGACCACCTGGTGCGCGGGGTGGCGCCTCGCAACGTCTACGCCGCGTCCGGCCAGGAGATCGAGACGCTGGTGGAGGCTCTCGAGGAGAGCGTGGCCCGGCACGTCGAGGAGGAGACCCGAGAGGTCGGTGACCTCCTGGAGCGGGCCGGGGCGAGCGTGGACCCCGCGGTCCTGGCGGCGAAGATGGCCATCGAGGCGCGCCGGGCCCCGACCCGGGCCCACCCAGGGGCCGGATCCGGGGCGTTCGGCAGGCTCCGGCGGCTCCGGGACCAGGTCGCGGACTGGGTCGACGCCCACCACGGCTGGTTCGACCCCTGGCGCCAGCGCCCCACCCCCCGGGGACTGCAGAGCGAGACCTTGCGGGCCGCCGCCGGCAGCGACCAGCCGACGGTGCGGGACCTGCTGGCCGGCTACGACCGGGCGGTTGCCGGCCTGGTCGACGCGGCCCGTCGCATGGCGGCGGCCATCACCGTGCACGACTCGGTGCTCGCCGGGGTGCTCTGCCCGCTGCTGACCTCCCTTCCCGGGGCCGAGCGGGCCGCCGCGGAGCTCCGCCAGGGCTGCGACGCCCGGGCCGAGCTCTTGGCACGGGTCGAGCGGCTGCTCGGCAGCTCGAAGACACCCGACGACGCGGTCCGCAGCGAGCTGGAGGATCTGGTGGCCCAACTGGCCGCGAGCTTCGAGGTCCACGAGGCGACCGAAGGCGATGACGTCGGGGCGGTGCTGTCCCGCCTCGGGCCCGAGGAGTACCGGACGCTCACCTCCCCGCTGGCGGACGTGGCCTGGCCCTGGCACAGCGAAGGCCCTTCGGTCCTGGCCCTGCGCATGGCCCTGTGGGCCGAGGGCGCCCCCACCCGAGTCCATCCCCTCCTGGCCCGGTACCCCCAGAGCCGGGTCCTGCGGAGGGTCTTCCACTTCGTCGACCAGTGGCAGGACTTCTGGGCGGACACCCCCGTGCAGCGCTGGCTGGCACCCCAACGGCCCCCCGCCCCCTACCGCGACGCCCCGCTGGTCCCCGTCAAGCCCGGTACCAGCGGCGAGGCGGTGCCGGAGGGCGGCTCGGCACCGGGCCGCCCTCCCACCGACGGTTCGTCCCAGGCCGAGCCCCCGCAGGAGCGCCGCACCGAGGGGTGACGATCCGGCCATCGGCCACGGCCCGGCTGCGCTCAGGGCAGCCAGGAGTAGCCGTGTCGGGCCTTCCAGAGGTAGTAGTGCTCGAAGAGCCGCTTGCCTTCGTCGTAGAGGGGGTTCGGGATCATCATGGCGTGGTCCCGTGGCGGGAAGAGGTGGTTGGCGACGATCACGACCTCCTTGTGGCCGGCGTCGAGGACGCAGAGGCCGGGGATCTGGCTGAAGGGACGCTCCGGAGGTCCACTCGCGAAGCAACGAGCCGGGCGATGTTCTCGCCGACCACCTTCCCTTCGACATCAGCCGGGTAACCGGTCTTGGGGACGCCCACGGCGACCGGGGTGCTGAACGGGGAGGGGACGTCGATGGCCACCCCGGCGCCGAAGACGTTGGGGTGCGCGCGGTGTTGGTAGGTGTCGCGGACCGGGACCAGCGCGTGGTCGTTGCCGAGCCCGGGCGAGGCGGCGACGACGTCCTGGCCGACGAAGGGTGGCACGATCATGGCGAACGCGAACTCGAGGTGGCTGCCGTCGCCGAGCACCAAGGTGCCCTCCTCGGCGTGGTCGATGGTGGTGTCCGTTCGCCAGCGGATCCCGAGGTGCTCGAAGAAGCGTTCCATGAGGCTCTGGGCGTGGGGCAGCCCACCGATCCCGAAGTGGCCGAGGAAGGGCTCCGGTGTGACCCAGGTCAGCTCGACACGGTCCCGAACCCCGTGCTGGCGGAGCTGGAACTCAAGGTTGAGGAGGAACTCGTAGGCCGCTCCGATGCAACCGGCCCGCTGAGTGGCTCCCACGACCACCGGTCCCGGCTCGTCGACGAGCCGCTCGAACGCCTCCCGGGCCGCCAGGGCATCGGGCGGGGTGCAGATGCAGCTCGTGAAGCCGCTCGGGCCCAAGCCGGGGATGGACCAGTCGAGCTTGGGCCCGGTGGCCACGACCAGGAAGTCGTAGGGGAGGTGCCGACCTGCAGCGGTCGTCACGACCTGTTCGTCCAGGTCGACCCGCTCGGCCGTGTCGTGGACGAACTGCACCCCGTGTGCCTCGAGCACCGGCCCGACGGGGAAGGAGATGTCGGCGATCTCCCGCTCTCGGAAGGGCACCCAGGTCAGCGACGGCACGAACAGGAAGTCCTGGCTGCGACTGACGACGATGATCTCGTGAGATCCGCCGGGATCGAGCTTGCGAAGGTGCCGTCTGGCCTCCAGGGCACTCGTACAACCTGCGAAGTTGCCACCGAGGACCACGACCGTTGCCATGTTCGCCTCCCTCTGCTCCGCCTGTCGAGCCCCGCCATGGAGCCGAGCAATGTGACCATGGGTGGCTTCCCACCCATGGTCCATGCTCCGGAGCGGGTCGAGTGGTGAGAAGGGTCGAAGGTCCCGAACCGCCCACGGCGACGACCTGCGACGACGGGCCGGGGGCCGACATCGGCGCGTCCACGTACCCCTAGGGGTATACTGACGGCTGGAGGTGATGGTGATGCGCTACGAGACGTTCCCGGCTGCCCGGGTGAGCGAGCTGGTGGCCCGAGGCGTGCAGCTGGTCGACGTGCGGGAGCCCCACGAGTACGCCGCGGGTCGGCACCCCGACGCCGTGTCGATCCCCTTGGGTGAGCTGCCGAGACGCCTCCACGAACTGCACCCGCACCGGCCGGTGGCGGTGATCTGCGAGAGCGGGTCCCGCAGCGCCCAGGCGGCGGAGCTCCTGGTGCAGCGGGGGTTCCGGCGGGTGTTCAGCGTGGCGGGAGGCTTGGCCGCGGCCCGCCGGGCCTGAGGCAGGCGCGGGCCACCGGTAGGGCAGCGCCCGACGAACGAGGACCATGAGAGATGAGCCGATGACGGCCGACAAGAGGAAGGGAGGGGCCATGGCCGAGCGGTTCGGTGGTTGGCCCGGTGGGACCCGAGGGGTCCCCGAGATCAGCGCCGACGAACTGGCCCGCCTGCTGGGCACGGAGGGAGAACCGTTCCTGCTGGACGTGCGAGAGGCCGAGGAGGTCGAGGCCTGGGCGATCCCCGGGGTGGTCCACATCCCCTTGGGGGAACTGCCGGCCCGGCACCAGGAGGTGCCCCGGGACCGGCCGGTCGTGACCATCTGCGCGGCCGGGGGCCGCTCGACGGTGGCGGCCGAGTGGTTGCGCTCGGTAGGGGTCGAGGCGGCCAGCCTGGCCGGGGGCATGGGCGCCTGGGGCCAGGTCTACGACGCCGTGGCCCTGGAGCGGGCCGGGGCCCGGGTGATCCAGGTCCGCCGGCGGGGCAAGGGCTGCTTGTCCTACCTCGTGGGCGCCGGTGACCGGGCGTTCGTCATCGACCCCTCCTTGGACACCTGGGTCTACGAGGACCTGGCGGCCGAGGAGGGCTGGCGGATCAGCGACGTCTTCGACACCCATCTCCACGCCGACCACCTCTCGGGGGCCCGGCGCCTGGCCGAGGAGACCGGGGCGACCTTGCACCTGAACCCGGCGGACGCCTTCGAGTTCCCCTTCGAGCCGTTGGCCGACGGCCAGCGCTTCGAGCTGCCCGGTGGGGCCAGCCTGTCGGTGGCGGCCATCCACACCCCCGGGCACACCGAGGGGTCGACGCTCTACCTGCTGGGCGACCAGGTGGTCCTGACGGGGGACACCCTCTTCGTCGACGGGGTCGGGCGGCCGGACCTGGCCGAGCGGGCCGAGGAGTTCGCCCGGAACCTCCACCGGTCCCTGCAGCAGCGGGTCCTGAGCCTCCCCGAGGACGCCCTGGTGCTGCCCGCCCACTACTCCGAGCAGGTCCGGGTCCACCCCGAGCAGCCCGTCGGGGCGACCCTCGGGGAACTGCGCCAGCGCCTCGAGGCCCTGGGCCTCCCCGAGGACGAGTTCGTGGCCTGGGCCGCCGCCCGGACCACCCCCCGGCCGCCGAACTACGTCCGGATCGTCCAGGCGAACATGGGCCGCCTGGCCCTCGCCGAGGACGCGCTCCGGCAGCTCGAGGCCGGACCGAACCGCTGCGCGGCCTGACCGACTTCTTCGGGCGGCGCCCCGGCGCTCCCTGGGGGCCGTGGCACACTGACCCGGTGCCCACGGTCCCGGCGCCCGTCGGCCCCGGACCGGCCGGACGGCCGTGAGCCGCCTGCTGCGCCGGCTGGTCCTCGTCGTCGTGCTGCTCGGCGGGCTGCTGGTCGCCGGAAACGCCGTGGCTACCCACCTGGCTGACCAGGTCCTCGCTCGCCGGGCTGAGCAGGCGACGGGGGCAGCCCGGGCGACGGTCGACCTCGGGGGGTTCCCGGTGCTCGGCCACCTGCTCGTCCAGGGCGAGGTGCCCGAGGTGCGGGCGACGCTCGAGGACGTGCCGGTCCACGGCCTGACCCTCGAGCAGGTCACCGTGCAGCTCCACGACGTCCGGATCGGGCGCCGACAGCTCCTGGAGGACCACCGGCTCTCCATCGAGGCCATCGGGTCGGCCGACGCCAGGGCCGTGGTCACCCAAGACGAGCTGAGCGCCGCCCTCGGCCACCCGGTGGAGCTCCCCGGGCGGGGGGTCGCGGAGACCGACGTGCTCGGGGTGCCGGTCGCCGTCCAGGTGGCGGTCGAGGACGGGGATCAGCTGGTGCTCCAGACCCCGGTCCTGCCCCTGCTCCGGGTGGACCTGGGGATCGACCCGTTCCTCTCGGCCTGCCAGCTGGGCCTCAGCGTCCAAGTCGGCCAGGTCGTGGCCACCTGCGCCATGGACCCGGTGCCCGCCGGGGTCGTGGCGGCGCTCGCGTCGTAGGGGGTCGTCTGCCCGTCTTTCCTGGGAGCTCGGAGCCTCCACCAGGCCCAGGGTGGTTCACAGCTCCGGCGAGGCGTCCCCGACGAAGAAGGCCATGGGTGGGGCACGGGCGACGACATGGCTCGGAGCACCCGGCGCACGCTATCATGTGACCACGAGGTGACCACAGTGGCGAAGTTGAAGAACGTCGGCGTCCGGGAGTTCCGGGATCACGCCACCATGTACCTTTCGGGACCCGATCCGGTGGCGGTGAGCAAGCACGGCCAGGTGATCGGTTTCTACATCCCCGTCGAAGCCGACAGGGAACAGGCGACGCGAGCCCTCGAGCAGCTCGGGCGCTCAGTCGAAGCGATTCTCGCCCAGACGGGCATGACCGAAGACGAGCTGTCCGCGCTCTTCGATCTGCGTCGGGCACTCCCGGGGTGATCGTCGTCGTCGATGCCAGCGTGCTCGTGGCCGAATTACTCCGCCGTCGAGGCCGCGAGCTCTTCGCTCGGCCAGAGTTGCACTGCCTGGTGGCCGAAGACCAGTGGGACAAAGCGCGCCACGAGATCGAAAAGCGCGTCGCGGTGATCGTCGACCAAGGCCGGCTGACCGACGTCCAGGGAGAGGAGCTGCCGGGTGTGGTTCGTGCATTCGTCGAAGGTGACGCCATCGAGATCGTGGCGCGCCGGTTCTACGAGCACATGGAGGCCACCGCCCGGCGCCGTGTCCCACGCGACCCCGCGGACTGGGCACCGGTCGCCCTAGCCCTTGCGCTTGGCATTGGGATCCTGACCGGCGACCATGACTTCTTGGGCTGTGGCTGCCCGACCTGGACGGTCGAGACGCTTTTGGCCGAGCTGGGACCACGGTGAGCGTCGTAACCCCCCTGACGGGAGGACGTAGCGAGTATCGCCAGAGTGCAGCACCTGAGTAGGCGCGTGCCCCCATGCACGGCCCCCCGCAGAGCCCTTGACCAGGACAAACGCCGGATCTGTGGAGCGGAGCCGCTCGAACACACGATGTCACCTCCACCGCAAGCTTCGGATCTTCGCGCCTTTCGGGCTGACCGTCCTGGGCATGCATGCCGTCCGTCGCATCCCCACGTGGTTGTCCATAGGGCTGATTGACGCATTGATTGCATCGCCTGTGAGTCTGGTGGTGGCCGGCCTGGGGCTGGCTGCGACAGGGTGCGGCGTCGCCAGGTGCGTAGTTGACGGAATCGACCCGGTTGTCCACCTCGCTGGCTTGATGAGAAGCTTGCCCGGCACGTGGCTTGGAGTCGTGGCCCGCTCCAGGCCTGCCTCGAGGTGAGCTTCCCGGGTCGACGCCGATCACGACGTCCCCCTCAAGAAGGAGTGGTTGCGATCAGTCTTACCGTGTCAGACGAGTTGGAGTTCGTCATTGGTGCGGATACCAACCCGCCACCCACAACTTCGCGGTCGTTGCCGCCGCGACGACAGTGGTCGTCATCGACGCCACCGGGTCCGTCGGTGCGATCTTGACCGAGAAGCTGCTGGCAGCAGGACGGCGTTGGCCACCAGGTTCGGTTCGTCGAAGGTCGCCGCCAGCCGACCGAACCCGCGCGATACTGACCTCACAGAAAGCGCCCCTCTGTTCGTGGGAAACGCTTCCGAGAACACAGCTATCCCCCCAACTGGACACGGGGCCCTTTTTGCTGGATGCACGACCCCGATCAGCACGCGGCTCCGCGGTGGATCGAGGTCCGGTGGTCGCCTACCGCGGGACCCGAGTCCGGATCATCTCGGTGCGGCGCTCACGGAGCGAAGAGGTGAAGATCGATGAAGAAGATGAGCACCGAGGAGTTCGACGAGCGTTTCGATGCAGGCGACGACGTGACGCCGGTCCTCGACCTTCCCGCCGCGCGGCGCGCCGGTTTGGAGCAACGGCGGGTGGATGTCGACTTCCCCGCGTGGATGGTTGAGAAGCTCGACCGAGAGGCGAAGCGCCTCGGGCTGACCCGTCAGTCGGTCATCAAGGTCTGGATCGCTGAGCGGCTCGGGCATCGGAGCGGGACCGCGACGTGACCGGGGGTCGTCGGTCAGTCTCCCGCGCTCGGGATGGCGAAGCGGCACCCGCCCATCGAGCGAAACCGTGGTCGGTGACCGGGGTTTGTGTGCAGGCCAGGACCCTGGACGGAGATCGCCGAGATGCGTGCTGCGTCCGGCCTTCTTCCAGTCGCCGGGGGCGGTCCCCGTGCCCGGGCTCGACGAGTGTCCCGCCAGCGTGTCGGGGCATCCTGTCAGCCCCTCGTGCCGGAGAAGCCAGTCAGTGTGATGAGGACGCCGTGTACCCCGTGGACTGGGCCGCGGGAGCCAGCCGCTCGTCGTCGGTCTCGATGTCGCCGAGATCGGTGCCGAGGCGGGTGGCGCTGGCCAGGTGGATGGCATCGAGGGAACGCCGGTCGAGAGAAAGGAGCGTCGCAGCCAGCTTGGGGATCCGGTCGTTGATCCGCACGAGGCTCACCCGAGCGAGGACTCGGCCGCCACGGCAGGCCCGCCGCCGGGCAGGAGGGCTGGCAGCGCTCCCGTGCGTGCCAGGGCGCTCGAAACCAGTGGTCGCCGCCGGCGGAGATGTTTCCAGAGCGCGTCGAACTGCGGCTCACGGACGGCGAGCTTCACGAGTGCGGACGAGTTCACGTCGGTCGCTGCCATCGGTCGGCGCCGCGAGAGGGAACCTCCGGCAGCGGCGTCAGGGTGGTCCAGCCCCGGCCCGCCTGGAGGTCCGCCGTTGTCCCCGGCCGGTTCCGGTTCCGCTTGAAGGCGGCCAAGGAGAAGTACACGTCCCCACGAACCGCCTGGCCGGGGTCGTGGTTTCGAGCTCTTTCATGAACGAGCGAAAGCCGATGCCCCCGTCGAGCGTGTTCCGATGCTCTCGGAGCCCTCGTATGGCCACGTTCGTGAAGCTGGACGACAAGCGACCGAGGTCGTGGGCGTCCCCGCTGAGGATTACCGCTGCGGCCGTTTGTGTTGCGGCCGCCGGCACGACGGCGACGCCCCCCGACGCTCGATGGCCTGGAGGACGGCCCGTGTCCGCCGAGACGCGGAGCCGCGCTCCATCGGGCTGGCGAGCACCGCGACCGCCTCGGCGTCGAGGGCGGCTACCGGACCGACCGGCGGCTCATCCCGCGGCACGGGGCTTCGGAGCGCGGCGGGCCCGCTGCTCCAGGTTCGCCAGCATGGCCTCCACCTCGTCCACCATGGTGGGGTCCGGCGGACCGAGCTCGTCCTCGAGCTCGTCCAGCAGCCTCCGGAGGACGGCTCGGACTTCCTCCCGTAAACCGGTGTTCGGCAGACGGGTGGAACCCCACGGCCCGGTCGCCGGCTCGGTGCGTCAAGCACCCAGCCTGCCAGGGCGTCGTTCACCGTCGTGGTAGGCCCCCAGCGACGTGCCGCACCCGGCCACTGGCGTCCCGTCCGAGGGAGACCCGCAGCTCCCACACGCCCGCCTGTCGCTGGCGCAGGCTCCCTGGCACCCCCGCCCCCAAGGTTGTTGGGTTTGGTGTTGGATCCCACCCTACGCCCAAAGGGCGACACACTTCCTCCGAGCCGCTCACCTGGGCTTTCACCCGTGGGCCGCCGGGGCCTCGAACCCCGCACCTTGGGATTAAAAGTCCCCTGCTCTACCGGATGAGCTAGCGGCCCGGCGTCACGCTAGCGAGCCGCCCGGCAGGGGTCGAACCCTGCCGGCGGGCCGGCGCCGCGCCCGGGTCCCCGGCGCCGGCCCCACCGGTCGAGCCAGCTGGGTCAGCTGGCGGTGTGCTGCGAACACGGAGTGGTCGAGGAACCCGAGTTCGAGGAGCCTGAGCTGGAGGAACTCGAGCCGCTGGAACCGGCGCTCGAGGTGCTCGAGCCGGTGCTGCTCGTCCCGCTGGAGGTCGTGCCCGAGCTGGTCGAGAGGACCTGGGACGCGGTGGCGGCGGCCGGCGCGCTCTGGGCGCCGGCCACGATGCCGCCGGCGAGGGCGCCGGCGACGGCGAGGCTGCTGAGCAGGTGGGTGGGTCGAAGACGCATGGGCTGCTCCCTTCTTTTTTCGGGTCGTGGGCGGTTTGGGTCGTGGACCGCCTCGCAGGGTGGGGCCGCCGGACGATGGGGTCGGGAGGCGCCGGCGGTCCCGGCCCTGCGAGGGGCCACCCATCTGGGGTGGCCACGGCCCATCCAACCGGGTGGCCTTGAGGCGGCCCTGTGACGGGCCTTCGAAGTTGCTGGCAGCTCGGCCCTCCGGTCGACGACGCCTGGTTCCCTGAGGCTGCTGAGGGGCGTCCGTAGACTGCCCGGCGTGGAGCTCTTCGCCGAGGCCCTGGTCACCTTGCTGGTCGTGACCGACCCGGTGGGGAACGTGCCGGTCTTCTTGGCCCTGACCCGCCGCCGACCCGAGACCCGCCGGCAGGCCGCCTGGCAGGCCTCGGCGGTGGCCGGCGTGGTCATCTACGCCTTCGCCCTCTTCGGCCAGGCCATCCTGCGGGCCCTTGGGATCTCGGTGGCCTCCTTGGAGGTCGCCGGGGGCTTCATCTTGGTCCTCGCCGCCTTGGAGCTCCTCCAGCCTCGGGGCCAGGGGCACGCCCCGGAGGCCGACGGGGTGAACGTGGCCCTGGTCCCCCTCGGCACGCCCCTGCTGGCGGGGCCGGGGGCCATCGCCGCCACCATGGTCTACGTCCAACGGGCCCGAGGGGCGGGCCAGGTGGCCGAGGTGCTCCTCGCCGTCCTGGCTGTTCTCGTGGCGGTCTACCTGGCCCTCCGCTTCGCCCATGGGGTCGGGCGGCTGCTGGGCGACAACGGGATCGAGCTGCTCTCCCGCATCGTCGGGCTGCTGCTCGCGGCCATCGCCGTGCAGATGACGGCCACCGGCGCCCTCTACTGGGCCCAGCACGGGGTCTGAGCCGACCCGGCTCGCACGCTCCCGGCTGGGGGACCGGGCGGCCTAGGCGTCGGGCAGGCGGGCCGTGGCCCGAGTAGGAGAACAGGATGACCCGCTCCTCACCGGTCTCCTTGCAGCGCAGGGCCTCGTCGATCGCCGCCCGAATCGCGTGGGCGGTCTCGGGGGCGGGCACGGAGCCCTGGGTCCGGGCGAAGAGCACTGCGGCCTCGAAGACCTTGCCCTGGGGGTAGGCGACGGCCCCCATGCGGCCGTGCCGGACCAGGTTCGAGATGATCGGCGCGTCGCCGTGGTAGCGCAGGCCGCCGGCGTGGATGGCGGGCGGCACGAAGTCGTGCCCCAGGGTGTACATGCTGAGCAGGGGGGTGAGGCCCGCGGTGTCCCCGAAGTCGTAGTCGAAGCGGCCGGCGGTCAGGGTCGGGCAGGAGGCCGGTTCGACCGCCAGGAGCGCCACCTCGGGGTCGGGCACGAAGGGCAGGGCCAGGCCGCCGAGGTTCGAGCCGCCTCCGCAGGACCCGATGACGAGGTCCGGTCGGGCCTCCCCGGCCTTGGCCAGCTGCTCCTTGGCCTCCAGGCCGATGACCGTCTGGTGGAGCAGGACGTGGTTGAGGACCGAGCCCAGGGCGTAGTGGGTGTCGGCCCGGCCGGCGGCGTCGGCCACGGCGTCGGAGATGGCCGTGCCCAGGGAGCCGGGGTGCTCGGGGTCGGCCACCGGCGAGGGCACGACCGAGGCCCCCCAGGTCTCCATGAGGACCCGGCGGTAGGGCTTCTGCTGGAACGAGGCCCGGACCATGTAGACCTTGCACTCCAGCCCGAAGAGGGCCGAGGCGAAGGCCAGGGCCGAGCCCCACTGGCCGGCCCCCGTCTCGGTGGTGAGCCGGGTGGTGCCGGCCTGCTGGTTGTAGAAGGCCTGGGCCACCGCCGTGTTCGGCTTGTGGGACCCGGCGGGGGAGACCGACTCGTCCTTGTAGTAGATCCGGGCCGGGGTGCCGAGGGCCGCCTCGAGGCGCCGGGCCCGGACCAGGGGCGTGGGCCGCCACAGGCGCAGCACGTCGAGGACCGGCCCGGGGATCTCCACCCAGGGGTCGCTCGTCACCTCCTGGAGGATCAGGGCCTCGGGGAACAGCGGGGCGAGGTCCTCGGGTCCCACCGGCTGCCTCGTGCCGGGGTGCAAGGGGGGCTCGAGGGGGGCCGGGAGGTCCGGCACCACGTTGTACCAGGCGCTCGGTACCGCCTCGGGGGGAAGGACGATCCGCATGGGCTGCTCCTGGGTGCTCGGGCCCGGGGTCCGGGCGCCTGCGCTTGGCCGCTCACCCTAGAGGACTCGGCTCGTCCTGTCCCGGGTCGCGACGGGACCGGCCCGGGTCCCTGGCGACCACCCCGGAATACCGTAGGCAAGTCTACGGTTTGATGGGCAGCGGGCCTGCCACCGATAGGCGGCGGGCCTTGACCCTGGCGAAGGAGCGCAGACCCGATGAGCCGATCCAACCCGCTGGAGATCCCGTCCCGAGGATCCCTGGCGTCCGAGCAGAAGACCACGGCGGCCGGGTCAGAGCGGCCCCACCGGCTGGCGCTGGTCGTGATCGCCGCCGCCCAGCTCATGGTCATGCTGGACCTGACCATCGTGAACGTGGCACTGCCGGCCATGCAGCGGGCCCTGCACTTCTCCAGCACCGACCTGACCTGGGTGATCAACGCCTACGTCCTGGTCTTCGGCGGACTGCTCCTGCTCGGCGGTCGGACGGGGGACCTCTTCGGCCGCCGGCGCATGTTCGCCGTCGGCGTCGCCGCCTTCGCCACCGCCTCCCTGCTCGGGGGGTTGGCCACCGACCAGGCCTGGCTGATCAGCGCCCGGGCCGTCCAGGGCATCGGGGCCGCCATCGCCTCGCCCACCGCCCTGGCCCTCGTCGCCAGCACCTTCGAGGAGGGTCATGAGCGGAACCGGGCCATGGCCGTCTACGCCGCCATGTCGGCCGCCGGCGGGGCCCTGGGCCTGCTCCTCGGGGGTCTGCTGGTCGAGCTGGCTTCCTGGCGATGGGTTCTCTTCGTGAACGTGCCCATCGCCACCCTGGTCTTGGCCCTCACCCCGCGCGCCATCCCCCGCAGCCTCCGCCCGGCCGTTGGGGCCAGGCGCCTGGACCTGCCCGGGGCCCTGACCATCTCGGGGGGCATGGCCCTCCTGGTCTACGGCCTGGTCCGGGCACCGAGCGCCGGCTGGGGCTCCCCCGGGACCATCGGCGCCTTCGTCGGCGCGGCGGTGGTCCTCACCGCGTTCGTGCTGATCGAGCAGGCGACTGCAGAGCCCTTGATCCCGCTTCGGTTCCTCCGCCACCGTCGGCGGGCCGCCGGCTACGGCGTCATGCTGCTGCTCGGGGCCTCGATGCTCTCGCTGATCTACTTCCTCACCCAGTTCCTCCAGGACGTGCTCCACTACAGTCCCGTGCTCGCCGGGGTCGCCTACTTGCCCATCCCGGTCAGCGTGGCCCTCACCAGCGCGGTCGTCTCCCGCCTGGTCCGCCGCCACGGCGTCCGGCCCTTCGTGATCGTCGGCCCGCTGCTCGTCGGCGGCGGCCTGCTGTGGCTGTCCCAGATCAACGCCACGGCCACCTACCTCGACGTCTTCGGCCCGCTGGTGAGCGTCGGGGTGGGCATGGGCCTCGCGTTCGTTCCCCTCACCTTGAACGCCGTCTCCTCCGTCCAGAGCCACCAGCAGGGCCTGGCCTCAGCCCTGCTGAACACCAGCCAGCAGGTCGGCGGCTCGCTCGGCCTGGCCGCGTTGGTGACGGTGGCGGCCAGCGCCACCCGCAGCCACCTCCTGCGGGGCCCAGGGACGCTCAAGGGCCCCGTCCAGGCGGCGCAGGGCGCCTTGTCGGTCGCCGGGTCGCATCTGCACCCGCTGCTGCTCAGCGCGACCGTGCAAGGCTACGACACGGCGTTCCGGACCGGGGCGTTGGGCGGTGCGCTGGCCTTCCTGCTGGCGGTGACCCTCCTCCGGGGGGACCGAAAGCCAGCGCCGGGGCGTCAGCCAGCGACCCTCGTGGCCGAGGGTGCCTCGGCGGTTCACCACCCCGGCGGGCGCTCGGGCTGACCTCGGGGGCGGCGGGTCGGCGGGCTCGGGGCGAAAGGGAAGGCGAGGGGCTCGGTCATGCCGTAGAAGCGGCGGGTCACGACCGCCCGGGCCCGGCGGGTCACCCGGCGGTAGTCCTCCCGCAGGTCCCGGGGGGTGGTCCCCAGGCTGCGGGCCAGGGCCCGGAGCTGCTCGGGCCGGCTGGGCAAGGCGTCGCCGGGCGGCTCGCCCCCGGGCAGGGCCCCGACGAGGAACCAGCGGTTGCGGGTCCGTTCGCAGAACCGGTAGGCGGCCCGGAGAGCGGCGGCGTCGGCCGCCGGGAGGTGGCCGACGGCCTCCAGGCGCTCGAGGGCCGCCATGGTGCCCGGGGACGCCACCTGGTGGCGCAGCTGGAGGAGCTGGACGGTCCACTCCACGTCGGCCAGGGCGCCGGGGCCGAGCTTGAGGTGGAACTCGGGGTCCTCGTGGGGGGGCACCCGCTCCCGCTCCACCCGGGCCTTCATGCGGCGGATGGCCGCCTCCTCGGTGGGTCCGAGGGGCGGCTCGAAGGCGAAGTCGGCGAGCAGGGCGGCGAGGTCCGCCCCGAGCTCGGGGTCCCCGGCCACCGGCCGGGCCCGCAGCATGGCCTGGCGTTCCCAGGTCTGGCCCCAGCGCGCCAGGTACCCGGCCAGGCTGGCGCGGCTGCGCACCACCGGGCCCTGGCCGCCCTCGGGGCGAAGCGCCAGGTCGAGGCGCACGACCCGCTCCACCGGGGCCCGGCCGTGGAGCAGCCCGAGGAGCCGCTCGCCGGCCCGCCGGGCCTCCTCGGGGTCGGCCCGGTCGTCGGCCACCAGCACGAGGTCCAGGTCGCTGGCGTAGGACAGCTCGGCGCCCCCGAAGCGCCCGAGGCCGATGGCGGCCCAGCGCAGCCCCGGCCCGGCCACCGCCATGGCCGCCCCGAGGACCGCCTCGGCGACCCGGGTCAGGGCCCGGGCCACCCCTTCGGGGTCGAGCTGCCCGAGGAGGTCCGCGGTGGCGGTCTCGAGCAGCTCGGCGGCCAGCACCCCGGCCAGCAGCTCCCGCTGGGCCCCGGGGTCCCCGAGGCGCTCGAGCCGGCGGGCCAGGTCCTCGGCCCAGTGGGCCGGCTCCGGGCCGGGCCCGGGGGGCGCGGCGCCGAGCTCGGGCAGGAGCTGGGGCTGGCGGCGCAGCAGCTCGCCGAGGAAGCGGCTGGTGCCGAGCACCAGGCAGAGCCGCCGGGCCTGCTCGGGGGAGTCCCGGAAGGCCCGGACGAGCAGGCCCCGGTGGTGGGGCCGGGCCACGAGGTCCCGGAGCTGGCCGAGGCCGAGGTCAGGGTCGGGGGAGGCCGAGAGCCAGTCGAGGAGCAGCGGGAGCAGCTGGCCCATGAGCCGGGAGCTCCGGGTCAGTCCCCGGGCCAGGCTCTGCACCTGCTGTCGGGTCCGGTCGGCGTCGGGGAACCCGAAGGCCTCCAGGCGCTCGGCCACCGCCTCGGCCGGCAGCACCCGGCGGTCCCCCGAGGCGTCCTCGCCGACCGCGGCGAAGGCCTCGAGGAGGGGTCGGAAGTAGAGGCGCTCGTGGACCTGGCGGACCGCCGAGCGCTCCCGGCGCAGCGCCTCCAGGAACGCGTCGGCGGCACCCTGGGCCGGGCTGTCGGCGAAGCCCAGGACCCGGGCCAGGCGCTGGAGGCCCGCGGGGTCCCTCGGCAGGGCGTGGACCTGCTCGCCCTGGCGGAGCTGGAGCCGGTGCTCGACGGTCCGCAGGAAGCGGTACCCCTCGGCGAGGACCACGGCGTCCTCGGGGGCCACGTAGCCCGCCTCGGCCAGGGCGGCCAGGGCGGGCAGGGTGCCCGGGGAGCGGATGGTCGGGTCCAGGCGGCCGTGGACCAGCTGGAGGAGCTGGACCGAGAACTCCACGTCCCGGATCCCCCCCGGGGCCCGCTTGAGGTCCCGCAGGCCGAGGCCCTGGCGGCCCACCAGGGTCTCGGTCCGGGCTTTCATCGCCCGGACCTCGGCCAGGTCGTCGGCGCTGAAGGGCTGGCCCCAGACCACGTCGGCGGCCGCCTCGGCGAAGGCCTGGCCGAGCTCGGGGTCCCCGGCCACCGGCCGGGCCTTCAAAAGTGCCTGGCGCTCCCAGGCCCGGACCCAGCGCCGCCAGTAGGCCCGGTAGCCGTCGAGCGAGCGCAGCAGCGCCCCCGAGCGGCCCTCGGGCCGGAGGTCCAGGTCCACCCGCAGGCGCCGCCGGGCCAGCTCCAGGACCTGGCGGGCCCGGCGCTCGTCCTCCCCGACCAGCAGCAGGTCGACGTCCGAGGCGTAGTTCAGCTCGGCCCCGCCCAGCTTGCCCATGCCGATGACCGCCAGGCCCGAGGGTCCCCCGGCGAGGCCGAGGGCTCCTTGGAGCAGGGCGCCGGCCCGGTCGGCCACCGCGGCCCCCACGGTCTCCAGGGTCGAGCGGCGCAGCAGGTCGTCGGCCGCCACGACCAGCAGGGCCCGGTCGGCCAGGGTGTCGAGCGCCTCGGGGGAGGGGGCGGCGGCCAGCGCCTCGAGGAGGCCCGGGAGCGGGCCCCCGGGCGGCCCGGCGAGGAGCTCGGCCACGAGCCCGAGGGCCGGGGTGTCCCGGAGCAGGATGCCGGCCAGCACGCTGCTCGCGGCCACCACCGTGACCAGGGCCTCGGCCAGGGGGCTTGGCTCCTGCCCGTCCACCAGGAGCGAGAGGCGCGTCGGGTCGGCCTCGAGGAGCCGCTCGAGGACCGGCCCGGTGGCCGCCGGGTCGGCGGAGCGCTGGACGAGCCGGTCCAGCCGGGCGGGGAGGCGCGCCACACGAGGAGCTTGCCAGGCCAGGCCCTAGGCTGACCGCCGTGGCTCCCCCCGCCCGCCTGCGCCTGGCCCTCGGCCAACTCGACACCACCGTGGGCGACCTGCCGGGCAACCTGGCCCGGGTGGCCCGGGCCCTCGAGGAGGCCGAGGCGGCCGGGGCCGACCTGCTCGTGACCCCCGAGCTGGCCCTCACCGGGTACCCCCCCGAGGACCTGCTCCTCAAGCCGGGCTTCGTGGCCGCCAACCTCGAGGCCCTCGGCGAGCTGGCCGCCCGGACCGGCCGCTGCGCGCTGCTCGTGGGCTTCGTCGACCTCGTGCCCCCCGAGGACCAGGCCGAGGGGTCCCTCGGCCTCGGCCTCGGCCGGGTGGCCCGGGAGCAGGCCCTCCGGGGCGGGGCCCGGCGGCTGCGCAACGCCGTGGCCCTCTGCGCCGAGGGCCGGGTCCAGGGGGTGGTCCACAAGCGCCTGCTGCCCAACTACGGGGTCTTCGACGAGGAGCGCTGGTTCGGGCCGGGCAGCGGCCCCCTCGAGCTGCTGGCGGTGGCCGGGGTGCCGGTCGGGGCGTCGATCTGCGAGGACCTCTGGTTCCCCGAGGGGCCGGTCCCGGCCCTCGGCCGGCTGGGTGCCCGGCTGGTCTGCAACGTGAACGCCTCCCCGTTCTCCGTGGGCCGCCAGGCCGACCGCCTGGCGGTGCTGCGGACCCGCGCCGCCGAGGCCGGCTGCCCGATCTGCTACGTGAACCAGGTCGGGGGCCAGGACGAGCTGGTCTTCGACGGGGGCTCCATGGTCGTCGACCCCGAGGGCCGGGTCCTGGCCGCCGCACCCCGCTTCGCCGAGGCCCTGGTCCTCTGCGACCTGTCCCTCGAGCCGGGGCCTACCGGCCCCCCTCCGGCTGCCGCCGGCGGGCGGCCCCCCTCGCCGAGCCGGGCGGTCGGGCTGCGGGGCCCCCTCGGCGCCACCGACGGGTCGGCGGACCAGCCCTTGGTGGAGGACCCGGCCGTCGAGGAGGTCTACGCCGCCCTGGTCCTCGGCACCCGGGACTACCTCGGGAAGAACGGTTTCCGGGAGGTCGTGGTGGGGCTCTCCGGCGGGGTCGACTCCTCGCTGGTGGCCACGGTGGCGGTCGACGCCCTCGGGCCCGAGGCGGTCCACGGCTGGGCCATGCCGTCGCGCTACTCGAGCGAGGGGTCGCTCGCGGACGCCCGGGCCCTGGCCGAGGGGCTCGGGATCGACCTCCAGGTGGTGCCCATCGAGCCGGCCCACCAGGCCCTCGCCGCCACCCTGGCCGCCGCCCAGGTGCCCTGCGAGGGCACCACCGACGAGAACCTCCAGTCCCGCATCCGGGGGGTCCTGCTCATGGCGGCGTCGAACGCCCGGGGCTGGCTGGTCCTCACCACCGGCAACAAGAGCGAGCTGGCCACCGGCTACTCCACCCTCTACGGGGACAGCGCCGGGGGCTTCGCGGTGATCCGGGACGTGCCGAAGACCCTCGTCTACCGGCTCTGCGCCTTCCGGAACCGCCTGGCCGGCACCGACCTGGTGCCCCGCAGCGTTCTCGAGAAGCCCCCGTCGGCGGAGCTGCGCCCCGGCCAGCGGGACGACGACCGGCTGCCCCCCTACGAGGTCCTCGACCCCATCCTGGCGATGCTCGTCGAGGAGGACCGGAGCCTGGAGGAGATCGTGGCCGCCGGCTACGACCCGGCGGTGGTCCAGGAGGTGGCCCGGCTGGTCGACCAGGCCGAGTACAAGCGGCGCCAGTCCCCGGTGGGCATCCGGATCACCGCCCGGGCCTTCGGCAAGGACCGTCGGGTCCCCATCACCCACCGCTACCGCGAACCCCTCCCGGAGGAGAGCCGCCGGTGAGCCCCGAGACCACCCCGCCGCAGCGTCCCCCGAGCCTCCCGGACCCCCCGACCCCCGCCTGTCCCCACCGGCCCGGCCCGCCCTGGCTGGTCGGGGGCCTGCACCCGGGGGACGCCCAGCCGACCGGCACCTGGCCCCTCGCCGAGCAGGCCCGCTTCGTGGGGAGGACCGCTTGGACCCTCGACCGGCTCTTCCAGGTCGTCGGGGCGTTCGCTGCCGACCCGGTCTGCGACGAGACCGCCGTGGCCTACGCCGCCCTGGCCCGAGAGCTGGCCTGGCACGCCCAGCTGCTCCTCGAGCGCCTGCCCGTCCTGGCCACCCTCGACCCGGCCGACCTTCTGGTTCCCGACCCCCGCTGGGCTGTGGCCCTCGACGGCCTCGCCGCCCTGCCCCCGGCGCCGGCCGTGGCCCGCCTGGCCGGGCTGGCCCGAGGGGTCCTGCCTCGTCTGCGGGTCGAGCTGGCCTGGGCGCTCGGGGCAGCCGGGGCCGACGGCCCCCTGGTCCGGGCCCTGCGCCACGTCCTGGTCGACCTGGACCCCGCCCACCTCGTCTTCGAAGCCCTCTGCCAGCGGCACCAGCTCGACCGGGCCAGCGCCGAGGTGGCGGCCGGGGCCCAGGCCCGGGTCGAGGCTGGCTTCCTGCCAGGGGCCAGCGGGGGCGCTTGACGGGGCCGGTAGAATCAGTGCACGAGCACATCGCAGGGAGCCGGGCGGTCCGCTTCGAGGGGCCGGCACGGGGCCGAGGGCCGGGTCCGCTGCCTGGAGGCCGACAGGTTCCGACCGGCACTGGTCGATCCCCGGGGACGGGACGGACGGCGACCGGCGGGGCGGGCACCCGCGATGGGCGAGATGAGCTGGCAGTCGCGCCAGGCGGAGCCCGCCTGGCGTCTCCGGGACGAAGGGTTGGGACGTTGGCCAAGGAGCGCGTCGAGCGGGACGAGGAAGACCTCGTCCGGCTGTACCTGACCGACATCGGGCAGTACCCGCTGCTCACGAAGGACGACGAGGTCCGCCTCGCCCAGCAGATCGAGGCCGGTCGGGAAGCCGAGGCCGAGCTGGCGAAGAAGGGCAAGGACCTCTCGGCGGCGAAGCGGCGGGAGCTGAAGCGCAAGGTGGCCGAGGGCGAGCAGGCCCAGCAGACCTTCGTGCAGTCCAACCTGCGGCTCGTGGTCTCGATCGCCAAGAAGTACCAGGCCTCGGGCCTGCCCCTGTTGGACCTCATCCAGGAGGGCAACCTGGGCCTCATGCACGCCGTCGAGAAGTTCGACTGGCGCAAGGGCTTCAAGTTCTCCACCTACGCCACCTGGTGGATCCGCCAGGCCATCACCCGGGGGATCGCGAACACCGGCCGGACGATCCGGCTGCCGGTCCACGCCGGGGACACCCTGGCCCGGGTGCAAAAGGCCCAGGCCCGTCTGGAGCTGAAGCTCGGCCGGCCGGCCACCCTGGCCGAGCTGGGGGCCGAGGTGGAGATGCCCGAGGACAAGCTGGTCGAGGCCCTGCGGTTCCGGGCCGAGCCCCTCTCGCTCTCCGAACCGCTGCGGGAAGACGGGGACGCCGAGCTCGGGGACGTGGTCGAGGACCGCTCGGCCGAGTCCCCCTTCGAGGTGGCCGCCACCGCCTTGCTGCCCGAGGAGATCAACCGGCTGCTCTCCCCGCTCGACGAGCGGGAGCGGGAGATCCTGCGGCTCCGGTTCGGCCTGGACCGGGGCGAGCCCCGGACCCTGGAGGAGGTCGGGGAGTACTTCAACCTGACCCGGGAGCGGATCCGGCAGATCGAGGCCCGGGCCATGTCGAAGCTGCGGCACCCCTCCTCGGACACCGGGGCCCGGGACCTCCTCACGGTCTAGGGCTCGCTCGACGCGGCCTGGCCTCGGCCCGGGCCGCCCCCTAGGATCCCCCCCATGAAGAAGCTGCTCATCGTCGCCGTTCTCGTCAGCCTCGGTCTGCTCGCCGCCAAGCGGCTCCGGCAGGCCTGAGCCAACTCCAGCCGGAGCCCCAGGCCAGCGCCGTCCAGGCCCCGAGGGTTTGGAGCCCGGCCTGGGCCCCGGGGAGCCATCCCCGGACCCGCTGGGTCCGCCAGAGCAGCACCGCGGCGACCACCCCGGCGGCCGCGGCACCGGCCAGCGCAGCCTGCTGGCCGCTCGGCACCGGGAGGCGGTCCCGGAGCCGGACCGGCTGGGTGAAGCGCCGGATCGGCCAGCCCCGCTGCGCCGCCAGCTTCGCCAGGGCCCGCTCGGGGTTCACCGCCACCGGCCGGCCGACCAGCTCCAGCATGGGCAGGTCGCTCAGCGAGTCGCTGTAGGCGAAGCTGCGGGCCAGGTCGATCCCCTCGGTCTCGGCCAAGCGGAGGAGGGCCTGGGCCTTGTAGGGCCCTGCGCAGTAGAAGGCCAGGGCTCCGGTGTAGCGGCCGTCGGCGTCCACCACCGCCCGGCTGGCGAGGGCCCCGTCGGCCCCGAGGCGGGCGGCGAGTGGCCGGACGATCTCCTCGGGGGACGCCGAGACGAGGTAGACCCGCCGGCCGGCTGCCCGGTGCTCGGCGAAGAGCTCGAGGGCCTCGGCGTAGATGAGGGGCTCGACCACCTCCGCCAGGCTCTCCTCCACCAGGCGGGCCACCTGGGCCTGCTCCCAGCCCCGGGCCAGGGAGAGCACCGAGTCCCGGATGCGCTCCAAGCGGTCCTCGCTGGCGCCCAGGTGGAGGTAGACGAACTGGCTGACGAGGGCCCGGACCAGGGTCCGGCGGCGGACCAGGCCGTGGCGGTACAGGGGACGGCCGAGGGCCGCGACCGAGGCCCGGGCGATGACCGTCTTGTCCAGGTCGAAGAAGGCGGCCTCCACCGGGCGCAGCCTACCGACCCCCACGTGGCCCGCCGGGGACCGGGCGAGGCGGAACCGCGGCTCAGGGCGCAGCCGGGTGGGCCGGGCCAGGGGCCTGGGCCCCGACGAGGAGGCGCTGGACCTCGGGCTCGGCGCTGCCCATGACCAGCAGGAGGACCTCGTCGCCGGCGCAGAGGGTGGTGTCGCCCCGGGGCACCACCACCCGCTCCTCCCGGACCACCGCCACGACCGTGGCGTCCCGGGGGATGCCCAGGTCGGCGATGGACCGACCCGCGGCCGGCGAGTCCTCGGCCAGGGTCACCTCGACCAGGTGGGCCTCGCCGCCCTGGAACTGCAGGAGGCGGACCAGGGACCCGACCGACACCGCCTCCTCGACGAGGGCGGTGATGAGCTGGGGGGTGGAGACCGAGACGTCGACCCCCCAGGCCTCGGTGAACATCCACTGGTTGGCCGGGTGGTTCACCCGGGCCACCACCCGGGGGACGGCGAACTCCTGCTTGGCGAGCAGGGAGACCACGAGGTTGTCCTCGTCGTCCCCGGTGGCCGCCACCACCACGTCCACCTCGGCGAGGCCCGCGGCGTCCAGGGAGCTCACCTCGCAGGCGTCGGCGGTCACCCAGCGGACCGGCAAGTGGGGCCGCAGGCGGGCCACCACCTCGGGGTCCTTCTCGAAGAGCACCACGTCGTGGCCGTTCGCCGAGAGCTCCTTGGCGATGGCCGTCCCGACCGACCCGGCTCCTGCCACCGCCACCCTCACCGGGCGCTCCCGGTCGCCTGGGCCGGGCCGGCGGCCAGGCGCTGCTCGAGGAGCTCCACCGCGTCCTTGCGGGCCAGCACGTGCAGCACGTCACCCTCCTGGCCGATCAGCTCGTCCACGTCGAGGCGGGGCACCCCGGCCCGGCTGACCGCCGCCAGGCTGATGGCCCCGGGCTCGGTCAGGGCGGCCAGGCGCCGCCCGGCCCAGACCTCGGGCAGGCTGCGCTCGAGCAGCAGCAGCTGGCCGCTCGGGTCGGTCCACTCCCCGATGGCCGCCTCGGGCAGCAGGCGCCGGGTGACCTGGTCGATGGTCCAGGGCACCGTGGCCACCGTCGGGATGCCCAGGCGCTGGTAGATCTCGGCCCGGCGGGGGTCGTAGATCCGGGCCACGACGTTCGGGATGCCGTAGGTCTCCCGGGCGATCCGAGCGGTCAGGATGTTCGAGTTGTCCCCGCTCGTCACCGCAGCCAGCGCCCCGGCCCTATTCGCCCCGGCGGCCTCCAGGTCGCTGCGGTCGAAGCCCGAACCGACCACGGTCGTCCCCGGCCAGTCCTCGGGCAGGCGCCGGAACGCCGCGGCCTGCTTGTCCACGATGGCCACGCTGTGGCCCTGCGCCACCAAGCTCACGGCCAGCCCGGAGCCGACCCGGCCGCAACCCACCACGATCACGTGCACCCCCACCATCGAAGCCGCTCGGGGCGCCGTGGACAAGCTGAGGCCCGGTGGTCCGACCACCGGCCGATCCCTCGGGGGAGGGTTCGCCGGGGAGCGGCCCAGGCGAGTTGAATAGGGGCCTGTGACCCTGCGCACGAGCCGGAGGTCCCCGACCGGTGCCCTCGCCCGCTGACCCCGCCCCCGCCGACCGGCCCGCAGCAGCCGGCGCGGCGCTGGCCGCCCCAGCCCCCCGCAACGGGGCGGCTGCCGGCGAGGACCGGCCGGCCTTCGCCACCCCGCCGCCGGTCATCCCGACGCCTGAGTCCTTCGACCTGCCCGAGCCCCTGTCGTACCGCATCAAGAACAAGCTGCTCGGGCCTCCCCTCACCACCGACAAGCTGGCCTCGGAGCGCCTCGGGAAGATCGCCGCCCTCGGGGTGCTCTCCCCGGACTGCATCTCCTCCTCGGCGTACGGCACCGAGGAGATGCTGACTCAGCTCGTGCCGTTCTTCGGGGCGGCCGCCTTCATGCTCGTGGTTCCGGTCACCCTGGCCATCCTGGCCGTGCTGTTCTTCGTGACCCTCTCGTACCGGGAGGTCATCGCCGCCTACACGAAGGCCGGGGGCTCCTACGTGGTGGCCCGGGACAACTTCGGCCTGAGGGTGGCCCAGATCGCGGCGGTGGCCCTGCTCATCGACTACACGGTGACGGTGGCGGTCCAGTGCACCGCGGGCACCGAGGCCCTGACCTCCATCGTCCCCTCGCTCACCCCCTACACCCTGCCCATCACCGTCGGGGTGATCCTCTTCATGTGCTACGGCAACCTGCGGGGGATCCGGGAGGGGGCGAAGATCTTCGCCCTGCCCACCTACCTCTTCGTCGTCAGCCTGGGCATCACCGTCGTGGTGGGCTACGCCCGGGTGGCCACCGGCACGGCCGCCGCCCCCCTCCACTTCCATCACGGCATGGTCGCCTTCGGGCACCACAGCGGCCTCATCGAGTTCGCCGCCATCCTCACCTTGCTGAAGGCCTTCGCCAACGGCGGGTCGTCGCTCACCGGCCTCGAGGCCATCTCGAACGGGGTGGCCAGCTTCCGCCAGCCCCAGGCCCGCAACGCCCGACGGACCCTCGTGGCCATGAGCTGCGTGCTGGGCTTCTTGGTCCTCGGGGTGACGGTCCTCGCCCACTTCAGTCACGCCACCCCCTACGTGGACGAGACCCCGACGGTGGTGGCCCAGGTCGCCGGCTGGGTCTGGGGGTCGACCACTGCCGGCAAGGTGGTGGCCGACCTGGTGGTGGTCTTCACCATGCTCATCCTCTTCACCGGGGGCAACACGAGCTTCAACGGCTTCCCCTACCTGACGAGCTTCGTCGCCCAGGACGCCTTCCTGCCCCGCCAGCTGACCCGTCGGGGCCACCGGCTGGCCTTCTCCAACGGCATCATCGTCCTCACCATCGTGGCCCTGGCCCTCGTGGTGGGCACCGACGCCAACCTCAACAGCCTGGTGGCCCTCTACGCCATCGGGGTCTTCACCGGCTTCACCATGGCCGGGTTCGGCATGGTGAAGCACCACCGGACCCTGAGGGAACCGGGCTGGCAGTGGCGACAGGTCATCAACGGCTTCGCCGGGGCCCTCTCCCTCGCCGTCGTCCTCATCTTCCTCACCGTGAAGTTCACCCAGGGGGCCTGGCTCGTGGCCGTCGCCGGCCCCCTGCTCTACCTGCTCCTCATCCGCCTGAACCGCCAGTACCGCTACGAGGCGGCCCTCCTCGAGGCCGGCGCAGCCCAGGCCTGCGAGGCCCCGATCCTGCGGCGCCACGCGGTCATCGTCATGGTGGAGCGTCTCGACCTGGCCACCGCCCGGGCCATGCAGTACGCCCGGACGCTCATGCCCGACGAGCTGCGGGCCGTCCACCTCGTGGTCGACTCCCGCCGGGCCGCCTACCTCGAGGACCGCTGGACCCAGCTCGGGCTCAGCCGCTTCCCCCTGGATCTCGTGGAGTGTCCCGACCGGCGCCTCGGGCGGGCCGCGCTCGAGCTGGCCGCCCAGGCGGTGGCCGACGGGGACACCGAGCTCACCGTCCTCCTGCCCCGCCGGGCCTACACGAGCCGCTGGGCCCGGATCCTCCACGACCGCACCGCCGACCGCATCGTCTCGGCCCTCGGCCGGCTGGCCCACGTGAACGCCACCCTGGTGCCCTTCCACGTGCCGAAGCCCCCGAAGGCCCGGGCCCAGGCCGCCGAGGCCCGCCGGCGGGCCGAGCAGGAGGCCCTCGAGGGGCGGGTCGCCGCCGAGGAGGCCGCCGGCCGCAAGGTCTCGGAGAAGGACCAGGACAAGGCGGCCCAGGGCCGGCCCGACCGCTCGGTGGCCGGCTCGCCCCTGGCCGTCGGGACCGTGCCCATCGGGTCGGTGACCTGGCGGCGCCGGGCGAAGGTGGCCGGCCGGGTCTCCTCCGTCCGGGTCCAGCCCCGGGCCGGGGTGGCCTCGGTGGAGTGCGTGCTGACCGACGACACCGGGGGGATCCTCCTCGTCTTCCAAGGCCGCCGGCGGGTGCCGGGGATCCGGCCGGGGACCCGGCTCGTGGCCGAGGGCATGGTCGGGCAGCGGGACCGCCGGCTGGCCATCGTGAACCCGGTCTACGAGCTGGTGGCCGAGCCCGAGGGCGAGGACGACGGCGGGGACTGAGCCGGACCCGGCCTGCGCCAGGGGGCGGGCCGGCTGGGGCCGGGCTCGGGGGAATGGTTGCCGACGGGGGGCCTGGTCGGTATCGTGCGGGCGGCCCGTCGGGGCGGCTGGGTGGGGGCCCAGCTCGCCGTCCCCGACCGGCGGGTCCTTGGGGGAGGGGCTGGGAAGGAGCAGTGGACCATGATCCACCTGCTTGCCGCAGCACAGGGCGGATACCAGGGCTTCGTGCTGACCTCGGCGGAGAAGGTCTGGTTGGTGATCTGCCTGGTCGCTGCCCTCTTCGGCATCGGGACCGGCTTCGTGCTCATGCGCGGGGTCCTCCGAGCGGATCAGGGGACCCCCTCCATGCGGGACATCGCCCGGGCCATCCAGGAGGGCGCGGAGGCCTTCTTGGCCCGGCAGTTCAAGGCCATCGGGATCATCGTCGTGCCCCTGGCGGTCCTCATCTTCTTCACTGCCACGAAGGTGACCCGGGCGAACGGGTCGGTGGCCCTGTCCTTCGGGGCGGCGGGGGGCTTCCGGGTGCTCTGCTTCCTCTTCGGGGCGGTCCTCTCGGGGCTGACCGGATTCATCGGCATGAGCCTGGCCGTCCGGGGCAACGTCCGGACGGCGGCCGCGGCCCGGGGCGGGAAGCTGGCCGGGGCGCTACGGGTGGCCTTCCGCACCGGCGCCATCACCGGCATGCTCTGCGTGGGCCTCGGGCTGCTCGGGGCCACGGTCATCGTCTTCACCTTCCAGAACACCGCCACCGCGGTCCTGACCGGCTTCGGGTTCGGGGCCTCGCTGCTGGCCCTGTTCATGCGGGTCGGCGGGGGCATCTTCACGAAGGCCGCGGACGTGGGGGCCGACCTGGTGGGCAAGGTGGAGGCCGGGATCCCCGAGGACGACCCTCGCAACGCGGCCACCATCGCCGACAACGTCGGGGACAACGTCGGGGACTGCGCCGGGATGGCGGCGGACCTCTTCGAGTCCTACGTCATCACCATCATCGCCGCCATCATCCTCGGCTACGACGCCTTCCGGTCCCTGGGCGGCAGCCACGCGGCCCACTCGGCCCGGGCAGTGATCTTCCCGCTCATCGTGCCGGCCTTCGGGATCGTGGCCTCGGCCATCGGGGTAATGCTGGTCCGGGCCCGGGAGAAGGACCGGACGGCCATGGCCCCGATCAACCGCGGCTTCTGGTCGGCGGCCACCTTGACCGTCCTGGCCGCCGGCCTGGTCGCCGGGCTCTACCTCCACTACCTCGACGCCTTCTACGCCGTGCTCACCGGGGTGGCCCTGGCCCTGGCCGCCAGCCTGCTCACCGAGCACTTCACCTCGACCGAGCGGGCCCCGGTCCAAGAGATCGCCGAGTCGGCCCGGACCGGCCCGGCCACCTTGACCCTGGCCGGGATCTCGGTTGGCCTGGAGTCCTCGGTCTGGGCGATCCTCTGCATCGCCGTGGCCGTGGCCATCTCGGTCGGCATGGCCCACGGGAACGTCGAACTGGCCCTCTGGCTGGTGTCCCTCACCGGGATCGGGCTGCTCTCGACCGCCGGCATGGTGGTCTCGGAGGACTCCTTCGGGCCGGTCTCGGACAACGCCGCAGGGGTGGCCGAGATGTCCGGGGAGTTCACCGGTCCGGCCGAGCGGATCATGGTCTCCCTGGACGCCGTGGGGAACACCACGAAGGCCATCACGAAGGGGGTGGCGATCGGATCGGCGGTCATCGCCTCGGTCTCGCTCTTCGCCGCCTTCGTCGAGACCGTCGGCTCGAGACTCCACCTGGCCAGCGCCGGCCTGTTCCAGAACCCCCTGACCCAGCTGGACGTGGCGAACCCGACCATCTTCATCGGCCTGCTCATCGGAGGGTCGGTGGCCTTCATGTTCTCGTCCCTGGCCATCCGGGCGGTGGGCCGGTCCGCCGGCACGGTGGTCCAGGAGGTCCGCCGGCAGTTCCGGGAGCACCCGGGGATCATGGACTACAGCGAGAAGCCCGAGTACGGGCGGGTCATCGCCATCTGCACCGCGGCCGCCCAGCGGGAGCTGGCCACCCCGGCCCTCCTGGCCATCTTGACCCCGGTGATCGTGGGCTTCGGCATCAACTACCTGGCCCTCGGGGCGTTCCTCGCGGCCGTCATCCTGACCGGTCAGCTCATGGCGGTGTTCCTGTCGAATGCCGGGGGGGCCTGGGACAACGCGAAGAAGTACATCGAGGACGGCCACCACGGCGGCAAGGGCTCCGAGGCCCACAAGGCGGCGGTCATCGGGGACACCGTGGGCGACCCGTTCAAGGACACCGCCGGCCCGGCCCTCAACCCCATGCTGAAGGTCATGAACCTGGTCTCGTTGCTGATCCTCCCGGCGGTCATCGACCTTCGGCACAACGACGCCCGCTACGGCATCGCCGCTGCCGCCTTCGTGGTCCTCATGGCGGCCATCGCCTTCTCGAAGCGCAAGACCGAGGGCTTCGGGGAGCAGCCCACCCCCGAGCCCCTGGCCGCCGGGGAGCCGGCCGCCGCGCCAGCTGCCGCCGGGACCGGGGGGTCGCCGGAGGCCTGAGTGCGCCTGCCCGCCCTCGAGGACCTGCCCGAGGTCGCAGGGCGCTCCGTCCTGGTCCGCGCGGATCTCAACGTGCCCCTGGTCGAGGACGCCGCGGGCCGGCTGACGGTCGCCGACGACTTCCGTCTCCGGGCCAGCCTCCCGACGGTGCAGTGGCTGATCGAGCGGGGAGCCCGGGTCACCCTCTGCACCCACCTCGGCCGCCCGGCCGGCCGCCCCGACCCGCGGCTCTCGGTGGCACCGGTGCGGGACCGGCTCCGTGAGCTGCTCGGCGACGGCCCGGTGGAGGTGCTCGAGAACCTCCGGTTCGACCCCGGGGAGGAGGCCAACGACCCGGCCTTCGTCGCCCGCCTGGTGGCCGGGCACGACCTCTACGTGAACGACGCGTTCGGCGCCGCGCACCGGGCTCACGCCTCGATCGTCGGTCCCCCCGCCACCCTCCCGAGCGCGGCCGGCCGGCTCCTCGCCCGTGAGGTGGCCGTGCTCTCCCGGCTGGTCGAACGGGCCGAGCCGCCCCTGGTGGTCGTGGTCGGGGGGGCCAAGGCCAAGGAGAAGCTGCCGCTGCTTCGAGCGCTGCTCGACCAGGTCGACACCCTCGCCGTCGGGGGGGGCGCTCTGCTTCACGTTCCTGCGGGCAGCCGGGCGCGAGGTCGGGGACTCCCCGGTCGAGGAGGACGCCCTGGAGGAGTGCCGGGCCCTGCTCGAGTCGGGCCGGCGGATCGAGCTGCCCGTCGACCTGGTCGCCCAGCGCAGCGACCGCCCCGAGGAGCTCGCCACGAGCGGTCCCGACCTCCCCTCGGGCTGGCGGGGCATGGACATCGGGGAGCGCACCGGCGAACGGTTCGCGACACTGATCGAGTCGGCCGGGACCGTCCTGTGGAACGGGCCGCTCGGCGCGTACGAGGACCCCCGGTTCGCGGCCGGGACGCGGCTGGTGGCGGAGGCGATGGCCGCCAGCCCGGCCTTCACCGTGGTCGGCGGGGGGGACAGCGCGGCCGCCATGGCCGCCTTCGGGCTCGCCGAGCGGGTCGACCACCTCTCCAGCGGCGGCGGGGCGACCCTCGAGCTCCTCGAGAAGGGCGACCTGCCCGGCCTCGCCGCGCTGCGGCGCTGGGCCCCCCTTCGTCGCTGACCCGGCGAACCCGGACCTTCAACGAAGCTTTAACGTCTCGTTCGAAAAGTTTCGATTCACTTCTGTTTTTCCCGTTCGTACACTGACCGCAGCGATTGCCACCCGGGTCCGACCGGGCCGACCATGTCAGGAGAGGTCGAATGGCTGTGAAGAAGTACGAAGCGGGGGTCAAGGAGTACCGAAAGACCTATTGGGCGCCCGACTACGTCCCGCTCGACTCCGACATCCTGGCGTGCTTCAAGGTGGTGCCGCAGCCCGGCGTGGACCGCGAGGAAGCGGCGGCCGCAGTCGCCGCCGAATCCTCCACCGGGACCTGGACCACGGTGTGGACCGACCTGCTCACCGACCTCGACTACTACAAGGGCCGCGCCTATCGGATCGAGGACGTGCCCGGCAACGACCAGGCGTTCTACGCCTTCGTCGCCTATCCGCTCGACCTCTTCGAGGAGAGCTCGGTGGTCAACGTGTTCACCTCGCTGGTGGGCAACGTCTTCGGCTTCAAGGCGGTGCGGTCGCTTCGACTCGAGGACGTGCGGTTCCCCCTCGCCTTCGTGACCACCTGCAACGGGCCGCCCCACGGCATCCAGGTGGAGCGGGACAAGATGAACAAGTACGGCCGTCCCCTGCTCGGCTGCACCATCAAGCCCAAGCTCGGCCTGTCGGCGAAGAACTACGGACGAGCGGTCTACGAGTGCCTCCGGGGCGGGCTGGACTTCACGAAGGACGACGAGAACGTGAACAGCCAGCCGTTCATGCGCTGGCGGGACCGGTTCCTGTTCGTCATGGAAGCGGTGAAGCTGGCCGAGGAGGAGACCGGCGAGCGCAAGGGGCACTACCTGAACGTGACGGCTCCGTCTCCTGAGGAGATGTACGAGCGGGCGGAGTTCGCCAAGGAGCTCGGTGCGCCGATCATCATGCACGACTTCTTGACCGGGGGGTTCTGCGCCAACACCGGCCTGGCCCGCTGGTGCCGGCGCAACGGCCTGCTGCTCCACATCCACCGGGCCATGCACGCGGTCATCGACCGCAACCCCATGCACGGCATCCACTTCCGGGTCCTCGCCAAGGCCCTGCGGCTCTCGGGCGGCGACCACCTCCACAGCGGGACGGTGGTGGGCAAGCTGGAGGGCGACCGCGAGGCGACCCTGGGCTGGATCGACATCATGCGCGAGTCCTTCATCCCGGAGAACCGGGGCCGGGGCATCATGTTCGACCAGGACTGGGGGTACATGCCCGGGGTCTTCCCGGTGGCCTCGGGGGGGATCCACGTCTGGCACATGCCGGCGCTCCTCAGCATCTTCGGGGACGACGCCGTGTTCCAGTTCGGTGGCGGCACCCTCGGGCACCCCTGGGGCAACGCGGCGGGGGCGGCTGCCAACCGCACCGCCCTCGAGGCCTGCGTGCAGGCCCGCAACGAGGGTCGGGACGTGGAGCGGGAAGGCAAAGAGATCCTCACCAGGGCCGCGGCCCACTCGCCCGAGCTGCGCGCCGCCATGGAGACCTGGAAGGAGATCAAGTTCGAGTTCGACACCGTCGACAGGCTCGACGTCGTGAACCGATGACCCCGCTCGCTGGTCGGGTCGCGGTTCCCGGCCCGGGCCCTCGTCGGGGCCCCGCCGAGCGGCCCGCTGGGTCGCTGGCGGGCCGAAGGGCAGGAGACAGGCATGAGTGACATCCAGGATTACCAAGGCGGGCGTCGCTACGAGACCTTCTCGTACCTCCCGGCCATGGACGCCGAGCAGGTCCGGCGCCAGGTCGAGTACATGATCGCCCAGGGCTGGAACCTCGCCGTCGAGCACGTCGAACCGACCAAGCGGGCCTTCAGCCACTTCTGGTACATGTGGAAGCTCCCGCTGTTCGGGGAGACCGACGTGCACGTGGTCCTCGACGAACTGGAGGCCTGTCGTCGGGCGCACCCGACCCACCTCGTCCGGCTGATCGGCTACGACAACTACACCCAGAGCCAAGGCAGCGCCTTCGTCGTCTACCGGGGGAGAGAGGCGTGATGGCCACGCGGCGAGCACTCGCAGGGCGGGAGCTGGCCCTCGAGCGCCGCCGGGCGCTGGCCCGCAACGGCTCGGCCGCGGTGGTCGCCGTGCCGGATCCGCCGGGCGAGGGGTGCGGCTGCATCCACGGCGACGACCGTGGCGAGGCCCAGGGCACCAACGGGACCAGCACCGTGCCCGAGGGACGTCTGCGGGCCATGGAGCGCCGCCGGGAGCGCTGCGAGCGCGGTCGAGGGGAGGCGCCCGCCTGCCGGCCCCGCGGCCGGAGCCGCACCCCCCGGCCGGCCCCGCCCAAGGTGGCGATCGGGACGACCCTGGCCGGGGCTCCGGTGACGGGAACCGCCGTCGATCCCACGGCCGTGGTCACCGGGAGCGAGGCGGGCGTGTGCCAGGTGGTGACCGGGACCGAGTACGCAGGGGCCGAGCAGTACGAGGAGCTCTGCGGCGAGGTGCCCCCTGCGGCTGCCCCGAAGGTCGGGGCGGCAACCACGGCGGCCGGGCAGGAAGTGACCGGCACCGAGGTCGGCCGCAGCCCCAAGGTCACCGGGGACGAGCCCGGGGCGTGCGCCCGGATCACCGGGACCCAGTACGTGACCAGTGACCTGCCCGAGCACCTCTGCGGGGGCGGCACGCCCCACAAGGTGAGCGTCATGAGCACGGTCCGGGGCCGACCGGTGACCGGGACGGTGCTCGAACCGAACCCGAAGGTGACCGGCGCGGAGCGGGGCGAGTGCCAGCCGGTCTCCGGCGACCAGTACGTGGGGCCCGACCAGTACGAGGCGTGCGACCCGGCGGACCTGGAGGAGACGGCGCAACGCCAGTGGGTCCGGGAGCCGGGGCAGGGCATCGTGCCGAGCGGCACCAGAGCCGACGGGGGCGAGCGTCTCACCGGGGTGCACCGGGGGGAGGACGTGGTGGTGAGCGGCACGCCCTACGCCACGGTCCTCTCGGCCCGGCGCCCCGAGCTGCCCGGCCGTCTGGCCGGCCCGACGATGGATGACCACGGCGAGTCCCCCGTCCCCCTGGCGCCCGGACGGGGAGGGTTCAGCGTCCACTCCCCGGCGGCCCTGGCGCGGACGCGCCGGGCGGTGCGGATCACGGGCACCGCGTACGGCGGGCCGGCCATCACCGGACCGGTCGGGCGTGCGGAGGGCCTGGTGTCGGGCACGCCGGAGTTCCGCGCCCGGGAGGTTCTCGCCGGCGCAGTGCCGGGCGAGGTCCGGCGAAGCAGCCCGATCACCGGGGAGGGCGCCGAGGACGGGGTGCCGGTCACCGGCGCCGCCGCCTGGCGGCCTGCTCGGGCGGTCACCGGCACCGAGGGCTTCTCCACCCGGCGGAACCCGACGCTGCGGGGTCCAGGGCCCCGCGGTGCCATGCCCGGTGCCCACGCGAACCGGGAGCGGGAGCGACCCGAGATCCCGCTCAGCAGGATCACGGGCAGCAGTGGCAACACGCCGGGCGGCGCGGTCATCACCTACTCGGGCGGTGCGAGGGGCTAGGTGACCCGGTGACCGCCACGAGCCGAACCCGACGCAGTGCCTGCCGACCTCGGAGAGGAGGAGCGCTGAACACTCGCCAGCGAGCCTTGCGACGTCCCGTCCCAGCCGAACGCCGCCACCCCTCGACGCCGGCGGCCCGGCGCCTCGCGGCGATCGGCGGGAGCGCGAGTCGAGCGGAGAACCTCGCCTGCAGCGCGGTCGGGGAACGGTCCTGCCCGCATCCCCTCACCGACGTCGAGGCGAACCAGGTGCTGGGCGAGCACGAGCGCATGGTGCGGGCACGCTTCGCCGCCATCGTGCCCGTCCTCCAGCGCATCGCCCGGGAGCAGCGCGCCGAGGGCTTCGTCGAGGCGGCGCGCCGCATCGCCCAGGCCGAGCTCGGCATCGAGCCGCCGACCGAGCTGCTCGAGCGGGCGTGGCTCGGCGGCCTCGACATGCGGGCCCTCTACGGCCAGGTGGTGCTCAAGACGGTGACCCAGCTGGCGAACGAGATCCACCAGGTCCAGGCGGCGGGGAGCGGCGCAACGGAGCCGGAAGCGACGTCGTTCCTCCTCGACTGCGGGTACCACGCGGTGGACATCTCGCCCTGCTCCGACGGTCGGCTGAAGGGCCTGGTCCGTTACGTCCTGCGCCTCCCGGAGGCCGCCATCCGCTGGCGGCGGGCCTACGCCGGGGCCCTGTTCGACGTGGAGGCGAGCGTCCAGCGCTGGATGGAGGCCGAGCTGCAGCGCTACCGGGAGCACCACCCGGTCCCGCCCGATGCCGGCACCCGCTTCCTGAAGATCGCCGTCTACCACTGGAGCAGCTCCGACCCGGCGCACCAGGGGTGCGCGGCGCACGGCTCCAACCAACGGCGCGCCGCGGCCGCCGCCCTGGACCGGCTGCGGGAGCTCCGGCAGGCCGTGGAGAACCGCTTCTGCTGCGGGGCCAGCGTGGACCTGCTGCTCATCGGCGTGGACACCGACACGGACGCCATCAAGGTGCACGTGCCCGACGGCAGGGGCGAGCTCAGCCTGCACCGGGCGATCGACAACCTCGAGCTCTACCGCCAGACCCTCGACGTCGACGCCGACGAGGCCCGCATGGCGGTCTACCGGGCGATCGAGGAGTCCTGCTCCCGTCAGGGCTGGGGAGCGGCGGAGGGGCCCCCGCACGACGGGATGCGACGCCTCGTGGCCACCCTGCTCATCAACAACCTCTCCCAGATCGAGTACGTCTGCCGGACCTGGGGCGGGCGGTACCCCGACATCGGGCACGACGAGCGCTTCATCAGCGTCGGCGACGGCTTCGAGGAGTTCCAGTTGCGCAACCTGGCCTACTTCGCGCACCTCCAGACCCTCGAGGAGGGCGCGGACGACATGGACGTCGGGATCCGCATCTTCGAGAAGCTCCACGCCAGCGAGGGCCGCCCGATCGTCGTGGCCGTCCACTTCCGGTACGACAGCCGGGTCCCTGGCAGCCGGGAGCGAACCATCCTGAAGTGCAAGCGGGTGCGCTCGGCCATCCGCTCCCGCTACGCCCACCTGGAGCGACGCGGCCTGCTGGTGTGCGGCATGACCGTGCAGGACACCAAGGAAAGGAGCCCTATCGAAGCAGTCGAGCCTACCGACGTCCCTGTGCTCGGGCAGGACGGAGACGTCCGATGAGCGGACCTGGACGCTGCGACGGCTGGAGGGAGGCATGAAGATCTGCCGGGTCGACCGAACCCTGGTCTCGACCAACCGCATCAAGGAGCTGGGTCACCGCCCCCTGCTGGTCGTGAAGGAGAAACCCGACGGCGACGGGCAGGTCGCCGTGGACGCCGTCGGGTGCATCCCGGGGGACTGGGTGATCTGCGTGGGATCCTCGGCCGCTCGAGAGGCCGCCGGCAGCAAGGACTTCCCGAGCGACCTCACCATCGTGGGGATCATCGACCAGTGGCCCCCGGCGTGACATGGACGTCCTGCAGGTGCGCTCGGACCTGGTCGCCACCCGGCGGATCGAGGGACTCCGGACGATGCCGCTCAAGGTCCTCGCCGACCGGAAGGGGAAGCTCTCCGTGGCCTGCGACCCGGTCGGGGCCCCGCCAGGCACATGGGTCATCGCCACGAGCGGCACGGCCGCCCGCTACGCGGCCGGGAGCTACGAGATCCTCACGGATCTGACCATCTGCGGAATCATCGACACCTGGGACGACGGCCAGCCTGCGTGAGGCCCCGTCGGCCCGGAAAGGAAAAGGAGAAAGAGCAATGGCTGAGACAGTGACGGGCATCGCCCTCGGGATGATCGAGACCCGGGGACTGGTGCCGGCGATCGAAGCGGCGGACGCGATGACGAAGGCTGCAGAGGTCCGCCTCATCGGTCGCCAGTTCGTGGGCGGGGGGTACGTCACCGTCCTGGTGCGGGGCGAGACCGGCGCGGTGAACGCCGCGGTCCGAGCCGGTGCCGATGCGTGCGAGCGGGTCGGCGACGGCCTGGTCGCGGCCCACATCATCGCTCGGGTGCACAGCGAGGTCGAGGGGATCCTGCCCACCGGGCCGGAGCAGGTCGTCGCGGCGCCGCGGTGAGCCGGGCGTCGAGGGCGGGGACGGTGGCCGTCGACCTCCGGCTGCGGGGCTACCTGCAGGAGGCGGTGCTGCACGAGCTCGGTGCCGCGCAGCAGTACGTCGCTCAGGGGTGCCTGGCCGAGCTCTGGGGGCTCGACGAGGTCGCGGGACGGTTCCGCCGGGACGCGGCCGAGGAGCTCGGCCATCTCGAGCGGCTCACCCGACGGTCGCTCCTCCTCGGCGTGGTCCCCCGGGGCGGCCCGGTGCCACCGGTTCGCCTGGGTCGGACCGTCGAGGAGATGCTCCTGATCGACCGGGCCCTCGAGCAGGAGGTGGTCCGCACCTACGACGACGCCGCCCACCACGCCGCCCAGGTGGGCGACGAGGCGAGCGCCGCGCTCTTCCTCGAGCTGCTCGGGGAGGAGCTCGAGCACCTCGCCAGCATCGAACAGGCCCTCTGGGGTCCCTCGGCCACCGTGACGGAAGGGAGCAGCGCATGAACGGGGACAGCGTCAAGGAACGGACGTCGTTCACCTACGAGCTCGGCAGCTACGGCCAGGTCCGGGCGTTCCTGGCTGACCTCGCGGCGCTGAGCGAGCGCTGCGGCTTCTACCCGAACCTGCACTTCGACTCGAGGAGCGTCCGGGTGTCGATCGAGCCCGAGGACGGCCGGACCCTCGCCGAGCAGGGCTCCCCGTTCGTCCCGGCCATGGAAGCGCTCGCGCGGGCGCGAGCCGAGGAACGCTGAAGGAGACGGGATGCCGACACGGGAACGGGGAACTCGCCCGGCCACCAGCCAGGTCCCCGCATCGGACCAGCGAGGGTCGGCGCCGGAGCAGCGTGGCACGACCGTCGGCGGGCCCGGTTCGGGGGGCGAGGCGCGCCCTGCGCCCGAGCCGCGCCGGACCGCGCCGTCGGGGGGCACGACGGCGTCCGGCCCGTCGGTCAGGGTGCTCCCCTCCCAGATCGGCTGCGAGGTCTGGCCCGACTGAGCCGGGCAGGCCGGCGGACCACGGCTGCCGGCGCCCAGGGCGCGAGGAAGGTCGAGAGGTGGAGATGGGCGAGGACCTGATCGAGCAGTACCGGATCCGAAGCGAGCCCTACTACCGGGCGACGGGCAACGAGATCGCCCTCTACGAGGCTGCCTACTCGGTCCGGATGCCCCTCATGCTGAAGGGGCCGACCGGGTGCGGCAAGACCCGTTTCGTGGAGCACATGGCCTGGCGGCTCGGCCGGCCGCTGGTGACCGTGGCCTGCAACGAGGACATGACCGCCTCGGACCTCATCGGCCGGTTCCTGCTCGACGCCGAGGGCACCCGGTGGCAGGACGGCCCGCTCACCCTCGCCGCCCGCCACGGCGCCATCTGCTACCTCGACGAGATCGTCGAGGCCCGCCAGGACACCGTCGTGGTCATCCACCCCCTGACCGACACCCGACGAGCCCTGCCCCTGGAGAAGAAAGGGGAGCTCGTGCGGGCCCATCCGGCCTTCCAGCTCGTGATCTCCTACAACCCCGGCTACCAGTCGATGATGAAGGACTTGAAGCCCTCCACGAAGCAGCGCTTCGGGGCCCTCGACTTCGACTACCCCGAGCACGGGGTCGAGGCCGAGATCGTGGCCCACGAGAGCGGGGTGTCGCTGCAGCTCGCCGACAAGCTCGTCTCGATCGCCGAGCGTGCCCGGAACCTGAAAGGGCACGGGCTCGACGAGGGGATCTCGACTCGCATGCTCGTCTACGCCGGGAGCCTGATCGTCCAGGGGGTCGACCCCCTGGCCGCCTGCCAGATGGCCCTGGTGCGACCCGTCAGCGACGACCCGGACATGCGCGACGCCCTCGACGCCGCGGTCGCCACGGTGTTCTAGGCCATGGTCGCCCCAGCACGCCGAGGAGGGCGGGGCCGGTGAGCGTGGAGCTCGAGGACCACCCCGAGGTGCTCGCCGAGCTCGGCCCGGAGCTCGAGGAGGTGCTCCGGTCCTCGTGGGCCGAAGCCACCCGGGTCATGAGCCCCCGGGCCCTCGACACCTACCTCCGGGGTGCCCTCGACCTGAAGCTGCTCGAGCGGGGCTCCGACCTCGTCGCCTCGTACCTGCAGAGCGCGCCGGCGGTGGTCCGGGAGGTCGGGGAGGACGCGCTCGGCCAGCTGCTCTCGACCGCCATCACGATGTACTCGAAGACCAGCGCGTCGGTGATCGCCCTGGTGCTCTCGACCAGTCCGGTGGCGGCCGCCCGGCTCGGGGACCCCGAGCTGTTCGAGGACTACCTCCGCCTGCTCCACACCCTGGTCGCCCAGGCCCCGAGGGGACTCCGGCCGATGCTCGAGAAGCTCGACGTCCTGCTGTCCAACTTGACCCTCGGCGGTCTGCGGCGGTGGGCGACGTGGGGGGTCCAGGCCCACCGGAACGACTTCGACGCCCAGGAGGCGTACTTCGGCCTCCAGAGCGCCGACGCCCGGGCGATGTTCCAGCGGGAACGGCGGGGCACGCTCTTCGTCGACGTCCAGCGGCGCCTCCGGGCCTACCTGCGGGCCCTGTGGGGCCAGGACTTCTTCCTCCGCCCGACGAGCGGCGACCCCGAGCGGGGCGAAGGACCCCGACCCTTCATCTCCGGGTTCGTCGTCCACCTCCCCGACGCCTACGACGACCACGTGGTGGGGGAGCGGACCGTGGGCGGCATGGACCTCTACCGGGCGGCCAGCTGCCACGCGGCGGCGCACCTCCTCTTCGGGGACCGGGGCCTGCGCCCCGAGGGCCTGAGCGCGCTGCAGCGGGAGGTGATCGGGGTGGTGGAGGACGCCCGCGTCGAGCAGCTCGCCGTCGACCGCTTCCCTGGGCTCGGCGTCCTCTGGCGCCGCCTCCACGACGCCACCCCGCAGGACGCCACGAGCGTCGGCGACTACCTGGGCCGCATCGCCCGGTCCCTCGTCGACCCGGACTACGAGGACGACGCTCGGGTGGTCGAGGTGGCGAGGAAGCGCTTCGCCGAGGCCCGCGCCGAGCTGGGCTCGAGCACCCTGTCCTGGGAGATCGGCCTCGAGCTGGCCCAGGAGCTCGCCGAGCTCGGGGTCGAGTTCCGGCCGGGCCTCGACCACGTTCGTGCCCCCTACCGCGACGACAACCGCCACCTCTGGGAGGAGTTCGACCCCGCGGCGTTCTTCGAGCTGGCTCCCTGGGTGCAGAAGCAGGTCCGTCGGACCGTGAGCCTCATGGAGTTCGTGAACGAGCTCGACGTGGAGACCGCCGGGGACGACGCCCAGGAGGTCTGGGTCCTGCCGACCGAGCTGTTCCCCTACGAGGACGAGGGGGTGAGCTTCAACCAGCTCGAGGGCCGGGCCCAACCGGCCGAGGTGTTCCGCTATCCGGAGTGGGACTACCAGATGCAGCTCTACCGCCCGGCCTGGTGCTCGGTGCTGGAGACGCGCCCGGCGGCCGGGGACCCGTCGGAGGTGGAGCGGATCCTGGAGAAGCACCGGCCCCTCGTCGCCCGTCTGCGCCGCATCGTCGAGGCCATGCAGCCCGTCGGGGTCCAGCGGCTCCGCAAGCAGGAGGAGGGGGACGACTTCGACCTGAACGCCCTGGTCTTCGCCATGACCGAGCTCAGGCTCCGACGAGAGCCCGATCCCCGGGTCATGCAGCGGACCCTGCGCCGGGAGCGCGACCTCGCCGTGCTGGTCCTCGTCGACGTCTCTGAGTCCACGAACGACCCCGTCGAGGGCGCGGACCTCCGGGTGATCGACCTGGCCCGGGAGGCCACCGTGCTCCTCGCGGACGCCCTCGACCGCCTGGGTGACCCCTTCGCCATCCACGGCTTCCACTCCAACGGGCGCCACGACGTCGAGTACTTCCGGTACAAGGACTTCGACGTCGCCTACGGGGACCGGGTCAAGGCCTCCCTGGCCGGGATGACCGGCCAGCTCTCGACCAGGATGGGCGCAGCCATCCGGCACGCCGTGTCGCTCCTGCGCCGCCAGCCGAACGAGCGCAAGCTCCTGTTCGTCGTGACCGACGGGGAGCCGGCGGACAACGACGTGCGCGACCCGCAGTACCTGCGGGTGGACGCGAAGAAGGCCGTCGAGGAGGCGACGACCGCCGGGATCCAGCCGTACTGCATCAGCCTCGACCCCCGCTCCGACGAGTGGGTCTCGCGCATCTTCGGGGTGCGCAACGCCGCGATCGTCGACCGGGTCGAGCGGCTGCCCGAGCGGCTGCCCCTGCTGTACATGGGGTTGACCCGATGAGCGTGAGGAGCCGGAGGTGGGATCGATGCTGAGGGACGTGGGCACGGCCGTGCCGTTCGTGCCGGCAGCCTCCGCGGCGCTCGTCGTGCTCGTCGCCCGCCACCGGCGACGCCTGGCGGCCACCATCGGGGTCGCGGGGGTGGTGCTCGCCCTGGTCGGCTCGCTCGTGGCCCTCGGGGGCTTCCTCGCCCAGCCGACCACGGTCGTGGTCCACCTCGGCTCGTCCTGGGGGAGCCTCTGGCTGGACCCGCTCAGCCTCGTGCTCTGGGCCTTCGTCTCGGGGATCAGCGTGATCGTGCACCGCTACTCGGTGCGGGCCATGGCCGAAGAGGCCGGCTACGGCCGGTTCTTCGCCCTGCTCAACGCCATGACCGCCACGATCCTGTTCCTCGTGGCCGCGGCCGACCTCATCACCCTGCTGGCGGCCTGGTTCCTGGTGGGAGTGTTCCTCTACTTCCTCCTCGGCCACGACCTCGAGCGCCCGGCGGCCGGGCGCTACGCCCTGTGGACGAAGGTGATCTACCGGCTCGGCGACCTCCCCCTGTGGCTGGCGGCGATCGTGCTGTTCCGCGCCTACCACAGCATCTCCCTGCCGGTGCTCTTCGCCCGCATGGGCGCCGATCCGCACGCCACCACCCTCGGCGGGCTGTCCGCCCCGGCCCTCACGGGGATCCTCGTGGCCCTGGCGGGGTTCGCCCGCTCCGCCCAGATCCTCCTGCACAGCTGGCTGCCCTACACGATGGATGGTCCGACACCGGTGTCGGCGCTCATGCACGCCGGGATCGTGAACGCCGCCGGCTTCCTGTTCAACCGGTTCGCGCCGGTGTTCGAGATCGACGGTCTCGGGCTGCACCTGGCCCTGGTCGTCGGCTTGCTGAGCGCGCTGATCGGCTCCAGCCTCATGCTCATCCAGAACGACGTGAAGCGGTCCCTCGGCTACTCGACGATGGGGCAGATGGGCTTCATGGTGATGGAGTGCGGGCTCGGCGCGCTGCCGCTCGCCGTGTTCCACCTCATCGCCCACGGCTTCTTCAAGGCCTCGTCCTTCCTCAGCGCCGGGGACGCCATCGGGGAAGCCCGGGCGCACGACGGCGTGCCGCCGGACCTCGTCTACAGCGCCATCGTGGCGCGCCGACCGACCCGGTTCCCCCGCCTGCCCCTTTGGATCGCCGGGTCGCTGATCCTCGTCGTCCCCGTGGTGGTCTTCTCGCTCGCCCACGCGGCCGTGGCCCGGCACCTGCTGTTCGAGCAGGGGGTCATCGTGCTGTTGTTCTTCGCGTGGGTCACCGGCGGACAGGCCCTGCTCCGCGCCCACCGGCTCAGCCGGGCCAACCCGTGGAAGGTCATGGGCGGGATCCTGGTCTCCTTCGTGCTCGTGGTGGTCGGCTACACCCTCGTGACCCACGTCTTCGGGAGCTTCCTCGAGCCCGGGGCGGCGAGCACCCGGCTCTATCGCGCGGCGAGCCTCGGCTTCGTCCCCACCGGCGCCCTGGTGGCCGTCCTGGCGCTGCTCTTCGCCGCCGGCTGGGCCCTCGCGGTGCTGGTCGGCACGGAGCGCCTGTGGTCCTGGCTTCTGGCGCGCTGGCACGCGGCGGCCATGGCCGGCTACGCCCTCCTCACCCGGGAGCTCTACCTGAACGACCTCGCCGGGCGCGTCGCCGACGCCATGGTGCGCCTGTCCCGCTGGCTCAACCTCGTGACCTGGTGGAGCTGAGCCATGGTCGACCTCCGGGTCCTCGCCGCCGCCTGCCTGCTCCCGGTGTTCCCGCTCAGCGCGCTCTTCAACCAGCTGGTCGAGCAGGTCCGGCACCCCGCTGCCCGGGCGCTGGCCGTGCTCGGCCTCCCCGAGGCCGGCGCCGCCCTCCTCGAGGGACTGCCCCGGCACACCCTGGTGCGCGGGGTCGTGCACAGCCCGGCGGTCGTCGCCCTCGTGCTCTTCACCTCGCTGCTCTACGCGCTGCGGGCCCTGAGCGTCCGGGAGGTGACCCTGTGGGCCCGGCTGGTCGCCACCTCTGGCCTGTCGCTGGACTGGCTGCTGGTCGGGACCGGTGCCCCGGCCCGTTCGGTCGAGCTGTTCGCCCTGGCCTGGTCGGTGCCCGCCGCCCTGCTCATGGTGTGGGCCGGGCTCTTCTCGGCGCGCCTTGGGGGCGCGTACCTGGGGCTTCGGGGCGGACTGGCGGCTCGGCTGCCGCGGCTGTCGTGGCTGGTGGCCCTGAGCGCCCTGGCCCTCGTCGCCACCCCGCTGTTCCCGAGCTTCTTCGGCCTCCTCCACGTGGTCGACGTGCTCCCCCTCTCGCAACTGTGGGCGGTGCTCGGGGTGCTCTTCCTCTGGGCGTGGGCCACCGGGCGGTTCCTCGGGCACCTCCTGTTCGGCACGCCCGGGGCCGGTCCGGTCGCGGACCTCCCGGTCGTCCCGGCGTCGCTCGGCGTCGTGGTCCTCGCGGGGCTCGTGGTCCTCGGGGTGCTCTGGAGCGGGCGATGGACCGGGATCTGAGCCTCGGCGAACGCCTGAAGATCCGGGCCATGGTCTACGTGGCGAGCGAGCCGATCGCGCGCTTCTGGCCGATGCGGACCTTCATCCACCACAACCCCCTCTTCGGTCTCGAGCACCGGCCCTTCCCCGAGGCGGTCGCCGAGGGGACGAGCCTGTTCCACGCTCGGGGGTACCTGACCCGCCAGCAGTACCAGGAGTACCGGCGAGCGGGCCGGGTGGACGACGAGGCCCTGGCGCGCCGCATCGGGGCGTTCGCCGCGGCCCACGACCCGGGGGTGCCGGGGGTCGACCTCGAGCGGTGGCTCTGGTGCCTGGCGGTGGACGCCGACCTGGCACAGCTCTGTCCCCCGGCCGACTGGCTCGACGGCGCGGCCCTGGCCGCCGCGCTCAGAGGTCGACGACCCGAGGTCGCGGAGGAGGAGCGCCACGCGCGGCTGCTGGCCATCCTCGAGCGGCGCCTTCCACCCGACGCGCCGTTCCACGAGCGGGTCGACGCGCTCTTCGGCACCGGGATCGGACCGGCCGTCGACGAGCTGGTGATCAAGGCGTGCCTGGACTTCTTCGACGAGGGGCAGTCGGTCTGGGGGGTCCCCGGCCGGGAACGGGGCTTCTTCCCCGCCTGGCGAGACGTCGCCCGGCGGGACCTGCGGCTCCTGATCCACGGCCGGGCCTCGGGCCGCCTGCTCGCCGAGGAGGCCGATCCCGAGGCGGTGGTGGCCAGCATCCTCGCCGATCTCGGGATCCCCGAGGAGCACTGGCAGGCCACCATCCTGCGGGAGCTCACCCACCTCCACGGCTGGGCCGGCTTCGTCCGGTTCCGCCAGCAGGCCCCCGGGTACTACTGGGCGGCGCGGTTCCCCGCCGATCTCGTCGACTTCCTGGCCGTCCGGCTGGTCGTCGAGCGGATCCTCGTCCTCGAGGCGGCCCGCCGCCACCGCTCCCCGGCCGACGCCCAGGCCCTCGCCGAGCTGGTGGCGGCCGATCCCGCCGGGGCCTACCTGCGCACCGAGCTCCACGGCGGCACGGTGCTCCCCGGCTGGGCCCAGCGGGTCGAGCAGGCCCTCGCCCGGCGCCGGCCCGCTGCATGGCAGCGGCTGGCTGCCCGCTACATCGAGGCGAAAGCCCACCACGAGGCGGCCGAGCAGGCGGGGGCGCTGCGACGCCTCGCCGAGCAGGTGGGGGGCGGGGCGCCGACGGTGCTCCAGGAGCTCGGGCCCCACGAGCTCGACCGGCTCCTCGGGGCGCTCCGGGCCTGGGAACGCGAGGAGGGCTACGCCTTCCTTGTGGCCATGGAGTCCCGGGCCATCACCGACCTGGTCCGCCGGGTCCGGGTCCCCGAGCCCGGCACCCCGACCCGACCCACCCGGCGTCCCTTCGCCCAAGCGTTCTTCTGCATCGACGTCCGTTCCGAACCCTTGCGCCGGCACCTGGAGGCCCTCGGCGACTACGAGACCTTCGGCATCGCCGGGTTCTTCGGCGTGCCCATGGCGTTCCTCGAGTACGGCAACGGGAGCGAGCAGCCGCTGTGCCCGGCCATCATGACCCCGAAGAACCTGGTGGCCGAGATCCCCGCGGGGCTCCGACTCGAGGAGGAGCCCCTCTTCGGGGCGCTCAGCGAGGTCTCCCACGGCCTCAAGCAGTCGGTCATGGCGCCGTTCGTGGCCGTGGAGGCCGTCGGCCTCCTCTTCGGCCTGGGACTCGTCGGGAGGACCCTCTGGCCCGTCGGGTACCACCGGCTCCGGGACCGCTTCCACGGGGGCGAGCCCCCGACCCGCCTGCTCGTCGACAAGCTCAGCGCGGACCAGGCCGACTCGATCGTGCGGGCGGTGCAGCGGGCCATGATCGTCCAGGCCCTCGCCCGGGAGCTGCGGGTCGCCCGGGACCAGGTGACCGACGACGAGGTGCGGGAGCTCCGGGAGATCGCCCTCGGCAACGCCGAGGGGCCCTCGGCGCTGGCCACTCGCCTCGGTCTCAGCGAGGCGGCCGAGGCCCGGTTCGTCGAGACCCTCCGCTCCGTCTACCGGGTGGAGCGCCGCGAGGCCGCCCGCCAGCTCGAGCGGCTCGGCCGGCTGGGCTTCAGCCTGGAGGAGCAGGTGCAGTTCGTGGCCCGGGCGCTCACCTCGACGGGCCTCACGTCGAACTTCTCCCGCTTCGTGCTCATCGTCGGGCACGAGAGCCTGAGCCGGAACAACCCCTACGAGTCGGCCCTCGACTGCGGGGCGGCCGGGGGCGCCCACGGGCTGCCCAACGCCCGGGCCTTCTGCGCCATGGCGAACAAGCCCGAGGTGCGGCTGCGGCTCCGGGAGCTCGGCATCGTCGTGCCCGAGGACACCTGGTTCGTGCCGGGCAGCCACACCACCACCACCGACGAGGTGACCCTCGCCGACCTCGACCAGCTCCCGAGCCGCCACCTCCTCTACCTCGAGCGCCTCCAGGCGGGGCTGGCCGCCGCGGGCCGGCGCTGCGCAGCGGAGCGGGTCAGGACCCTCGGGCTCGGGTCCCGTGCCGAGCGCAGCCCCCAGGCGGCCGCCCAGGCGGCCCGGCGCCAGGCGAACGACTGGTCCCAGGTCCGCCCCGAGTGGGGCCTGTCCCGGAACCTCTACGGGATCGTCGGCGGCCGTCACCTCACCGAGGGGGTCGACCTCGGGGGACGGGCCTTCCTGCTCTCCTACGACCACCGCTTCGACCCCGACGGCCGCTTCCTCGAGAACCTGCTCTCCGCGCCGGTGGTGGTCGGGGAGTGGATCAACCTCGAGCACTACTTCTCCACCGTCGACCCCCACCGCTTCGGCAGCGGCAGCAAGGTGTACCACAACGTCGCCGGCCGTTTCGGGGTCATGACCGGGAACCAGAGCGACCTGCGCACCGGCCTGCCGCTGCAGACCCTCTACAAGGACCGCCGGCCCTACCACGAGCCGATGCGGCTCGTCGCCCTGGTCGAGGCCCCGGTCCGCCTCGTCCTGGCCGTGGTCCAGCGCCTGCCCAAGGTGCGCAGCCTCGTGTTCGGGGAGTGGATCCGGGTCGTCGTCCTCGACCCCGAGGACGGCTACCGGGTCCTCGTCCTCGAGGACGGCCGCCTCGTGGACCACCTCGACCCCACGTCCGAGCCGTGCACCCCGACCGTGCTGGAGGAGGCCCGATGACCAGCGCCCAGCTGCACTCGCTGAAGAAGATCGAGCTCGTCCTCGAGGGGGCCCACCGGGACTTCGCCACCGACCTGCTCGAACGGGCCGGGGTGAAGGGCTACACGGTCCTCGGCGGGGTGTCGGGCAAGGGCAGCCACGGCCTGTACCCAAGCCACCTCATGTTCAACGAGGACGACGTGCTCATCATGGTCGTCGTGGTGGTCCCCGAGGAGCTCGTGGCCCCGATCCTCGAGGGCCTCACCCCGTTCTTCGACCAGCACCCCGGGGTCATGTTCGTCTCGGACGTCCAGGTCAGCCGGCTCACGAAGTTCACCGGGTGAGCCGGTTTCCCCCCGCTCGGGTTCCCTCGACTGGTGCCCCGGGCCGTCGGTAGCATCGGGTCCGCCATGGTGCGGGCTGGTCGCGACCGCTCGGGCAGCGCGGGCCCCGGTCCGAGGGGCTCCCGGTGACCCGTCGGCACCCGACGCTCCACCAGCTCGAGATCATGACCGTGCTGGCCCGGCACCGCAACATGACCCAGGCGGCGAAGGAGCTCCACATGTCGACCGCCGCCCTCTCGGTCCAGGTGAAGCAGCTGGCGGCCATCGTCGGCGCCCCGTTGCACGAGCAGGTGGGCAAGCAGCTGTTCCTGACCGGGGCCGGTCGCCAGGTGGAGCTCGCCGCGCAGGACATCCTCGATCGTCTCGAGGCCCTCTACGAGGCGCTCGAGGAGGACCGGGGGCTCGAGCGGGGCACGCTCAAGGTGTCGGTGGTGACCACCGCGAAGTACTTCGTCCCGAGGCTCCTCGGGCGGTTCTGCAAGCAGCACCCGGGCATCGACGTGAGCCTGGAGGTCGACAACCGCCACGGCCTCCTCGAGCGGCTGGCCCAGAACCTCGACGACCTCTACGTGATGGGCAGCGCCCCAGAGGACCTGCAGGTGGTCGCGGTCCCCTTCATGGAGAACCGCCTGGTGGTGGTGGCCCCGGTCACGCACCCCCTGGTTGGCCGGGCCGGCCTGCCCCCCGCCGCGCTCAACGGGGAGCCCTTCGTCATGCGGGAGCCGGGCTCGGGCACCCGGCTGGCGGCCGAACGCTTCTTCGCCAGCCACAAGGTCCACGTGACGGTGCGCATGACCCTGGGGAGCACCGAGGCGATCAAGCAGGCCGTGGCCGGCGAGCTCGGGCTGGCGGTGCTCTCGGCGCACGCCATCGGGCCCGAGCTGGCCTGCGGGGACCTCGCGGTCCTCGACGTCGTCGGCTTCCCCCTCGTCCGCTGGTGGTACGCGCTGCACCCGGCGGGCAAGCGGCCCTCGCCGATCGCCCGGGCGTTCCTCGCCTACCTGGAGGCCGAGGGGGCGGCCTCGGCCTCGCCGGTCGACCGCCGGCCCCGGCGCACCGGCTGAGGGCCCCGCGCCCCGGGGTTGACAAGAGGGGCCGGCCTCTTGGAGGCTCCCTCCAGCCATGCCGACCGCCCGCTCCGCTGCCCGCACCGACCGGTCCTCCTCGCCGAGGGGGCGCTCCGCCCGCGCCGCGACGGGCCAGGCCGCCGGCAAGCCCCTGGTGATCGTGGAGTCCCCGGCCAAGGCCCGCACGATCGCCGCCATGCTCGGCCCGGACTTCGTGGTCGAGTCCTCGGTGGGCCACATCCGGGACCTGCCGAGGCGGGCCGAGGAGATCCCGAAGGCGTACAAGGCCGAGTCCTGGGCCCGCCTCGGGGTCGACGTCGAGAACGGCTTCAAGCCCCTCTACGTGGTGGCCCCCGAGAAGCGGCAGGTGGTCGAGAAGCTGGCCCGCCTGGTGGAGGAGGCCAGCGAGGTCTACCTCGCCACGGACGAGGACCGCGAAGGGGAGTCCATCGCCTGGCACCTCATGGAGGTCCTCCACCCCCGGGTGCCGGTGAAGCGGATGGTGTTCCACGAGATCACCCCCCAGGCCATCCAGCGGGCGGTCCAGGAGTGGCGGGAGCTGGACCGGCGCCTGGTCGACGCCCAGGAGGCCCGGCGGATCCTCGACCGGCTCTACGGCTACGAGGTCTCGCCGGTGCTCTGGAAGAAGGTCATGCCCCGCCTCTCGGCCGGCCGGGTCCAGAGCGTCGCCACCCGGATGATCGTCGAGCGGGAACGGGCCCGGATGCGGTTCCGGGCGGCCGAATGGTGGGATCTCCAGGCCAGCCTGGACCCGGGGGAGGGCGAGCCGCGCTTCGAGGCCCAGAGCGTGGCCGTCGACGGGCAGGCCCTCGCCAACGGCCGGGACTTCGGCCCCGAGGGGACCCTCGCCCCAGGAGCCCGGGTCCGGGTCCTCGAGGGCCCCGAGGCCCAGTCCCTGGCCGAGGCCCTGGTCGGCCGGCCCTTCGAGGTCACCCAGGTCCAGGAGCGGCCGCTGCGGCGCAGCCCGGCCCCCCCGTTCATCACCTCGACCCTCCAGCAGGAGGCGGCCCGCAAGCTGCGCTTCTCCGCCCAGCGGACCATGGCCGTGGCCCAGCGGCTCTACGAGCAGGGCTGGATCACCTACATGCGGACCGACTCGACCACCCTCTCCGACGAGGCCCTGGCCGCCGCCCGGGCCCAGGCCGCCGAGCTCTACGGCCCGGACCACGTGCCCCCCGCCCCCCGGCGCTACGAGAAGAAGGTGAAGAACGCCCAGGAGGCCCACGAGGCGATCCGCCCGGCGGGGGAGCGGTTCCGGACCCCCGAGGAGGCCGCCGCCAGCCTCTCGGGCGACGAGCTTCGACTCTATGAGCTCATCTGGAAGCGGACGGTGGCCTCGCAGATGGCGGACGCCACGGGGACCACCGCCCAGGTCCGGCTGGTCGGGACCCCCGAGGCGGGCCGGCCGGCGGTCGAGCTGGCGGCCAGCGGCTCGGTCATCACCTTCCCGGGGTTCCTCCGGGCCTACGTGGAGGGCTCCGACGACCCCGAGGCCGACCTGGCCGAGCGGGACGTCCGGCTGCCCCGCCTGGCGGTCGGCGACGTGGTGCGGGCCGAGGCGGTCGAGGCCCGCTCCCACCTCACCCAGCCCCCGGCCCGCTTCACCGAGGCCTCGCTGGTGAAGGCCCTCGAGGAGCAGGGGGTGGGCCGGCCCTCCACCTACGCCTCGATCATCGCCACCATCCTCGACCGGGGCTACGTGTGGAAGAAGGGCTCGGCCCTCGTGCCGACCTTCACCGCCTTCGCCGTGGTCGGCCTCCTCGAGCGCTACTTCGCCGACCTGGTGGACTACGGGTTCACCGCGGCCATGGAGGACGACCTCGACGGGATCGCCTCGGGGGAGCGCGAGGCCCTGCCCTGGCTGACCCGCTTCTACTTCGGGGCTCCCGAGGGCCAGGCGCCCGAGGAGGACGGGGCCGGGCGGATCTCGGCCCTGGGTCTGCGGCGCCTGGTGGCCGAGCACCTGGCGGCCATCGACGCCCGGGAGATCAACTCCATCCCCATCGGGGAGGACCCGGAGACCGGCGAGCCGATCGTGGTCCGGGTCGGCCGCTACGGCCCCTACCTCCAGCGGGGCGAGGAGCGGGCGTCGGTCCCCGAGGACCTGCCCCCCGACGAGCTGACCGTCGAGCGGGCCCGGGAGCTCCTGGCCGCCCCGAGCGGGGACCGGGTCCTCGGCGAGGACCCGGAGAGCGGCAAACCGGTGCTGCTCCGCTCGGGCCGCTTCGGCCCCTACGTGCAGCTCGGGGAGGCCGAGGAGGGCGGGGAGAAGCCGAGGACCGCGTCGCTGCTTGCCAGCATGCGGCCCGAGACCCTGACCCTGGAGGACGCCCTGGCCCTCCTCGCCCTGCCCCGCCTGGTCGGGGTGGACCCGGCGAGCGGCGAGGAGATCTGGGCCCACAACGGCCGCTTCGGCCCCTACCTGAAGCGGGGCAGCGAGACCCGGAGCCTCGAGCGCGACGACCAGCTGCTCGGCATCGGCCTCGAGGAGGCCCTGGCCCTCTTCGCCCAGCCGAAGACCCGCCGGGGCCGCCAGGCGGCCGCCCCGCTGCGGGAGCTCGGGGAGGACCCCGAGACCGGCCAGCCGATCGTCCTGCGCTCGGGTCGTTTCGGCCCCTACGTCACCGACGGCACCACGAACGCCTCGCTGCGCCGCGGCGACGACCCCGAGACGGTCACCTTGGAGCGGGCCGCCGAGCTGCTCGCCGAGCGCCGGGCGGCCGGCCCCCCGGCCCGCCGCAGCACCCGGGCCACGAAGGCCGCAAAGGCCACGAAGGCCACAAAGGTGACGAAGGCCGCCAAGACCACGAGGGCCGCCGGGTCCCGGGGGACGGGCAGCACCCGGCGGCGGGCGAGCGGCGAGTGAGGTGGCCGGGCGGCTGATCGCCCTGGAGGGCATCGACGGGTCGGGCAAGACCACCCAGGCCAAGCTGCTGGCGGCGGCGACCGGGGCCCGGTTCACCTTCGAGCCCGGCGCCACCCCAGCGGGAGCCCTGCTGCGGCGGCTGCTCCTGGACCCGACCCTGCCCCCCCTCGGACCCCTGGCCGAGGCCCTGGTGGTGAGCGCCGATCGGGCCCGGCACGTGGCCGAGGTGCTCCGCCCGGCCCTGGCGTCCGGCGAGTGGGTGGTGACCGACCGCTACCTGGCCTCCACCCTCGCCTACCAGGGGACTGGTCGGGGGGTGCCCCGGGCCCTCCTGGACCAGCTGGCCGAGGCGGCCACCGGCGGGCTCGCAGCCGACCTGGTGGTGGTCGTCGACCTGCCCGTGCCCGAGGCCCGCGCCCGGCTGGCGGCGCACCGGCTCGCCGAGGCCGGGCCGGGACCGGGCGACCCGGGACCGGGCGGCCCCGTCCTGGCCGACCGGCTGGAGGCCGAGCGCCCGGCGTTCGCCGAAGCGGTCCGCCAGGGGTTCTTGGCCCTGGCCGAGGAGGACCCGGAGCGGGTCGTGGTGGTCGACGGGCGGGGCCCGGTCGACGAGGTGGCCCGGGCGATCCGGGCCGAGGTGGCGGCACGCCTCGGGGACCCCCCAGGGGGGTGGCGGTGAGCGAGGAGGAACGCCCGGTCCCGGCCCTCTTCGCCGAGGCGGTCGGCCAGGGGCCCCTCGTCGAGCAGCTCCGGCGGCTGCTGCGCCGACCGGTGCATGCCTATGCGCTCATCGGCCCCGAGGGGGCCGGCACCGCAGCCCTGGCCCGGGGCATGGCCGCCGCCCTGCTCTGCCCCGAGGGGGGCTGCGGGGCGTGCCGGGCCTGCGAAGAGGCGCTGGGCGGCTTCCATCCGGACCTCGTCTGGGTGACCCGGGAGGGCCCCCAGCTCCAGGCCGCCGAGGTGCGGGAGGCGGTCCGGGCCGCCCAGCGCAAGCCCCGAGTGGCGCCCCGGCAGGTCATCGTGGTCCCGGACCTCCACCTCGGGGTGGGGGTCGCCCCCATGCTGCTGAAAACCGTCGAGGAGCCGGCGCCGGGCAGCGTGCTGCTCCTGTTGGCCGAGCGTCTCCCCCCCGCCCTCGCCACCATCCAGAGCCGCTGCGTGGTCCTGCGGCTGCGACCGGTCCCCGAGGAGGAGCTGGCGGCCTGGCTCGCCGAGCAGGGGGTCCCCGAGGACCGGGCCCGGGCCGCCGCCCAGGCGGCGGGGGGCAGCCCGGGGACGGCCCGGCTGCTCGCGGCCGACGAGGGCCTGGTGACCCGGCTGGCCCGCTGGCGTTCCCTGCCGGGGCGCCTCGCCCCCGAGGGGCACGTGCTCGCCGCCCTGGCCAGGGAGCTGGCCGGCGGGGTCGAGGAGGCCCTCGGGGCCCTGGCCGCGAAGCAGGCCGAGGAGCTGGCCGCCGCGCTCGCCCGGGTCGAGGGGAGCGGGGAGCGGACCGGGCCGCTGCGCAAGGCCATCGAGGAGCGCCAGCACCGGGCCCAGCGGCGCTGGCGGGTCGAGGAGTGGCGCCGGGGCCTCGCCGCCCTCGCCCAGGCCTACAGGGACCAGGCGCTGGCCGACCCGCGGGGCCGAGGGGCGACCCGGGCCGCCGCTGCCCTCGAGCTGCTGGCCGAGGCGGCCAGGGACCTGCGGCGGAACCCCGCCGAGCAGGTCTGGCTCGAGGCGCTCCTCGCCCGCCTGGCCGCGCTCGGCTGAGCCCCATCGGGTCCTTCTCGAGCAGGTCGGGACCCGGCCCGGGGGCTCAGGGGGCGGCGGCCTGGGCCCGGCGCAGGACCTCGAGGGCCCGCTCGGGATGCGAGCTGAAGCGCAGCTCGGCGCTGAAGGCCGCGAGCACCCGGCGGTCGGGGCCGATCACGAAGCTGGCCCGCTTCACCGGCCCGAGCTTGAAGCCGCTCACCACCCCGAACGCCCTGGCCACACGGCGCTCGGGGTCGGCGAGCAGGGGGTAGTCGAAGCCGTGGCGCTCGGTGAACTGGCGCTGCTTGTCGACCGGGTCGGCCGAGATGCCCACCCGAGTGGCCCCGAGGGCAGCGAACTCGGCGCCCAGGTCCCGGAACGCGCAGGCCTCCCGGGTGCACCCGAAGGTCATGGCCGCCGGGTAGAAGAACACCACGACCGGGCCGCTCGCCAGGGCCTGGCTGAGCCGCCAGGGCCGGCCCTGCTGGTCGGGCAGCTCGAAGTCCTCCACCAGGTCGCCGGGGCCGAGCACACCGGGAGCCTACCGAGGAAACCGGGACCGGGCTCGAGCTGGCGAGGACCGGCCGCACCGACCCCTCGGGCTCATCGTTCTAGACTGATGCATCAGTCGGTCAGGTGTGGCCAGCGGGGCGGCCGGGCAGGGGTCGTCCCGGATCCGGTCCGACCAGCCGGTCCCCGGGGGCCGGGGGAGGGAGGGGCATGAGCGGATCGACCGAGGTGGACGTCGAGGTCGTGGTGGTGGGGGCCGGCTTCGCCGGGCTCTACCAGCTGCACCGGCTCCGGTCCCTCGGGGTGCCGGTGACCCTCCTCGAGGCCGGCTCGGGCCTCGGGGGGATCTGGTGGTGGAACTGCTACCCCGGGGCGCGGGTCGACTCGCACGTCCCGGTGTACGAGTTCTCCGACGAGGCGATCTGGCGGGACTGGTGGTGGGAGGAGCGGTTCCCCGACTGGCGGGCCATGCGGGCCTACTTCGAGCACGTGGACCGGGTGTGGGGCCTCAGGCCGGCCATCAGGTTCGACACCCGCCTGGAGGGGGGACGGTTCGACGAACGACGGGGCCGGTGGGAGCTCGTGGCCGGCGGCCAGCCCCTGACCTGCCGCTTCCTCGTCCTGTGCCCGGGTTTTGCCGCCCGGCCCTACCTGCCGGCCCTGCCCGGGCTGGCGTGCTTCGGCGGGGCGTGGCACCACACCGCCTGGTGGCCCCAGGAGGGGGTCGACCTCTCGGGCCGCCAGGTCGGGGTGATCGGCACCGGGGCGAGCGGGGTCCAGGTGATCCAGGAGGCCGCGGCGCTGGCCGAGCGCCTCGTGGTGTTCCAGCGGACCCCGAACCTGGCGCTGCCGATGCGCCAGCGCCGCCTCAGCCAGGAGGAGCAGGCAGCGGCCAAGGCCCACTACCCGGCGATCTTCGAGCGGCGGACCCAGACCGCCGCCGGGTTCGACTTCCCCCACCGGGGCGACTCGGCCCTTGCCGTGCCGGCCGCCGAGCGCGAGGCGGTCTTCGAGGAGCTCTGGGAGCACGGCGGCCTGGCGTTCTGGGCCGGCAACTTCTCCGATGTCCTGGTCGACGAGCGGGCGAACCGGCTCGCCTACGAGTTCTGGCGGTCGAAGACCCTGCCCCGGATCCCGGACCCGCGCCTCGCCGAACTGCTCGCCCCGGCGGAGCCGCCCCACCCCTTCGGGGTGAAGCGCTGCTCCCTCGAGCAGCGCTACTACGAGGCCTTCGCCCAGGAGAACGTGGAGCTCGTCGACCTGCGGACCGAGCCGATCGAGGCCTTCACCCCAAGGGGGATCCGCACCCGGGCGAGGGAGGTCGAGCTCGACCTGGTGGTGCTGGCCACCGGGTTCGACGCGGTGACCGGCAGCCTGACCGCCATCGACCTGGTCGGCCGGGACGGGCGGACCCTGGCCGAGCACTGGGCGAGGGGGGTGCGGGCGCATCTGGGCCTGGCCTGCTCGGGCTTCCCGAACCTGTTCTTCCTCTACGGTCCCCAGAGCCCCTCGGGGTTCTGCAACGGGCCGACCTGCGCCGAGGCGCAAGGCGACTGGGTGGTCGAGCTGCTCGCCCACCTCCTCGAACGGGGGGTGGGCCGCATCGAGGCCACCGAGGCGGCCGAGGAGGCCTGGCGGGCCCAGGTGCAGGCCATCGCCGCGCTGACCCTGTTCCCCCGGGCCGAGTCGTGGTACATGGGGGCGAACGTGCCGGGCAAGCCCCGGGAGATGCTGAACTGGCCGGGGGGCCTGCCGGGCTACCTGGCGGCCTGCCGGGCCGAGGCGGATGCCGGGTACCCGGGGTTCCGCTGCTCGTGAGCAGGCCGGAGCCGGCGGACGAGGCGGCTGTGGCTCCTGCCGTATGCAGGGCCGGGGTGCCGCGGCGAGCCTGCGCTTGTAGTGCTTTGTAGGCTAATATCGTAGCCACCCGTGCGGGTGGACTGGAGCAAGCGTGCGGAGTACGTGCGTTTGCGTCACGGCGTGGAACCGACCTGGGCAGATGAGGCGGTCGACGATGCTCATGCTGTGTGGCTCGTTCCCGACCCAGCGAGCCGTAGTGGACACGCGGCGAGGGTGATCGGGTACTCGTCGTCGGCACGGGAGGTGCTCACCGTCATCTTGGTCGACGCTGAGGTAGACGGAGAGGAGCGGCCCGACGGTGAGTGGTGGGGGAGCAACGCTTGGGTAGCGAGCCCCCGAGACCGACGCCTGTATGGCAGAGAGGAGTGAGCGATGAGCAGGACCGTCGACGAGATCTTGGCCGAGGAGGGGGCAGCGTCCGAGAACAGTGAGGTCCCGGATGCGCTGCCGGCACACGTCAAGGTCAGTCGGCCCAACCTGGGTCGATCGACGGTGGTCTCGGTCCGATTGTCGGCCGCCGAGCACGCGTCCTTGCAGGCGGCTGCGGCGCGGGCGAACCTCCCGGTTTCGACCCTTCTCCGTCTCTGGGCGCTCGACCGACTGCGTGCCGAAGAAGAAGGAAGCTCCGGGACGGTGGCGGAGCGTCTCGCCCGGCTCGAGCAGGCGGTGTTCTCGCGTCCTGCGTGAGGCGGGGTGGGGACAGGGCGTGCCGCCCACCCCGACCGTGCCCTCCGAACAGTCACCGGCTGTACCGGACCGTGGAGCACGGGGAGAAGCACGGGCAGCAAGGAAGGCGCGCAAGCGAGGCAGTGTCGGCGGGGCCTGCTTTGTCCTGATTGATCAGGTCGAGGGTCGGGGCGGAGCGCCGTCGCATCAAGGTCGGATCCGGGAGCCGACATGGATGGTCCCGCAGCCAGCGCAGCTTGGCCTGGCGAGCCTGCAGCGCTGCCGCCGTGTTGTCTTCCCGGTTCGCCCACGCCGTGACCTCCGCCGACGCACCGGCCCGCCAAGGCCGCTCGTCAGTGCCCTCTGTCATCACGGTGCTCCTCCGTTTCGGGTCCAGGCTTGTGAGCGGCGGTGTCGTGCCGACTGGTCGTTCCCGCCCGGGTCGGGCTCGAGGGCGGCCTCGAGGGCGGCGGCCGCTCGCTGGTCGCCGGCGGGCAGGGCGTGGGCGTAGCGGTCCAGGGTGGTGCTGGCGCTGGCGTGCCCGAGCCGGGCGGCCACGTCCCGGACCGGGACCCCGGCCCCGAGGGCGACGGTGGCGGCGAAGTGGCGCAGGTCGTGGAAGCGGGCCCGGCCGCCGCAGAGGGTCCGCCAGCGATGCGTCAGGGTGTCGGGGCTCACCGGCCGGCTGGCGTCGGGGGCGTAGCTGAGGAGGTAGGGGTCAGGCGGAAGGGCCAGGCCAGCGGCCGCGGCACGGCGCCGCTGCCAGGCCTGGTGCTCCTCCACCAGGCGCAGGGCCGCTGGGCCGAGGGCGATCCGGCGGACCCGGCCGGTCTTCGTCGGCCCGACCACGAGCCGCCCCTCGTGCCGGCCGAGGCTGGCGCCGAGCAGCAGCGTCCCCCCGGACCGGTCGACCGCCGACCAGCGCAGGGCGCAGAGCTCTCCCCGCCGGGCGCCGCTCAGCGCGGCCAGGGACGCCGCCAAGGCGAGCACCGGGTCCTCGGCCCGAGCGGCTGCCAGCCAGCCCCGCACCTCGGCCGGGTCCGGCACCCCTGGCGTCTGGAGGGGGCGGCCCGAGGGCGGCGAGGCCCGGGTCGCCGGGTTGGTCGCCAGCAGGTCCCAGCGGACCGCCTGGGCCAGGGCCGCCCGGATCATGGCGTGGAGCCGCCGCACCGTGCCCGGAGCGAGGCCCTCGGCGAGCCAGGCCCCGTAGGCGGCGTCGAGGTGGAAGGCCCGCAGCTCCCCGAGCCGCAGGGCGCCGAGGCGGGGCACGAGGCGGTTGGTCACGTAGCCCCGGTGCGTCGCCAGGGTGCTCGGACGCCGTCGGCCCTCCAGGGACGCCAGCCACGCCCAGAGCAGGTCGGCGACGGTCATGGTCGGCTCACCCAGGGCCCCGGCTCCCGCCCGGTGCCCCGGTCCAGCCCCGGGGTCCGCCGCCCCAGGCGCCTCGGCCCTGGAGCCCCCGCCGCTTCGTCCCGCCGCCTCTTGCATGCCCGCCGCTGGCACCCTAGGTTGTGCTGCCCGGCCCGACAAGGGGCTCTTCGCCGCGTGGCCGGGACAGGCCTGGGTAGCTCAGCCGGTAGAGCAGCGCACTCGTAATGCGCAGGTCAGGGGTTCGAGTCCCCTCCCAGGCTCGGGCCAGGGGGCGCGCGGCGCTCTGCGCCCGCCTCGGATCCGCCCATCGTCCGCTGCCGAGGCCCTCGAGCGAGCCGTCCGCGACCACAGGGCCGGGTTTCTTCAGTGTCCCGGGGTGCTCGGGGGCCGCCCCACTGGTCGCGAAAACGCACGTTCATCCCAGATTGCGGAAGAAGGCAACGGATCTGGCCATGAACACGCGCTTCGCCTACGATGACACCGTGCTACTCCGCTTCGGGCTGGAGAACCATCGCTCCGTCCTCGAGCGCGTGGAGCTCAGCATGGTGGCCGTCGACCGGCACCGACCCGCTGCCCGGCCGCTGCCCGGCCGGTCGGAGCGGGTGCTCACCACAGCCGTGCTCTTCGGGCCGAACGCCTCGGGGAAGACCAACGTCCTCCGGGGCCTGGTGTGGCTTGCGGCGGCGGTCGGGGAGTCGCTGCGGTTCTGGGAGCAGAGCGTGCCCCGGGAGCCGTGCCGCTTCGGGGATGGGCCGACGAGGCCGTCGACCTTCGAGGTGGAGCTGTTGGTCGACGGGGTCCACAGCGCGTACCGGCTCGTCGTCGACGACCAGCGCGTCTTGGAAGAAGCCCTTGCTGTCTACCCGCTTCGCCGTCGACGGGTCCTCTTCGAGCGGACCCGGGACGAGGTGCGGTTCCGGCGCGGGCTGGGCGAGCTGGCAGCGGGGATTCGACCCCTGCTCAGGCGGACGAGCCTGGTCCTCTCAGCCGTCCTGCAGCTCCCCGAACCTGCGGCAGGGACCGAGGCTGCGGCGGTGGTGGGCGTCGCTCGCGCCCTCCAGGGCTTCACCTACCGGGTGCCGAGACGGCTACCGGTGCCTGCAGGGTTCCCGCCAGAAGGAATCGTCGTCCTCGACCCCCCCTGGGTCCCCACGGCCCAGCTCCTCGGCCTTGAGACCGAGGAGAAACCGCAATTTCGGCAGGCGGTGGTCGGGTTCCTCACGGCGGCGGACCTCGGCGTGGCTGACGCCACGGTCGTCGAGCACGCCCCGCCACGGGACGGCTTGCGGTGGTGGCAGACCCGGCACCCGGTGCTCGTGCACCAGGTCGAGGGTCGAACGGTCGAGCTGGACCTCCTCGAGGAGTCGAGTGGCACTCAGACGTGGTTCAGCCTCGTCGGTCCAGTCCTCCAAGCGCTCCGGTCCGGAGCCGTGGTTCTCCTCGACGAGCTGGACGCCAGCTTGCACCCGGACCTCTCGGCGCGGCTCGTCCAGCTCTTCCAGGACCGGAGGACGAACCCCGCTGGTGCCCAGCTCCTTTGCACGGCGCACGACCCGAGCCTGCTTCGGAGCCTCAATCGGGACGAGGTCTGGTTCACCGAGCGAACCCCGCAGGGGACGACCAGCCTCGTGGCCTTGAGCGACTTCGGCGGCGACCAGGTCCGCCGCTCCACCGACCTCGAGCGGGCCTACCTCCGCGGTCGGTTCGGGGCCCAGCCCCTCCTCGACGACCCCCGGTTTGAGGAGGTCCTCGCCCAGCTCCGAGAGTCGCCAGCCCTCGTCGGGCCGCGGTGACCGGTCGGCAGAGGCGAGGGCCCGGGCGGTCGGAACTGCGCCGGTCCGCCGTCGGTCGACGGCAGCCTCGTCGGACCGTCACCGTGTACTGCGAGGGAGCCGTGACGGAGCCGCAGTACCTTGCGATGCTCCGACGCCTGCCCGAGGTACGACAGGCCGTGGCACTCAGGTGGTGCCCCCTGGCCATTCCGGGGCCGGTGGGCCGCTGGAGATGGTCCAACGCGCCCGTGAGAACCTTCGGGACGGTGACGGGCAGGACGACGAGATCTGGTGCGTCTTCGACGTCGAGTGCCCCGAGCCACACCCGACCCTGCGCGAAGCGGTGCAGCGTGCGCGCCAAGAGAAGATCTGCCTGGCCGTGTCGAACCCGTGCTTCGAGCTGTGGCTGATCCTTCACCACAAGACCCACAACAGCTACCTCACGAGCGCGCAGGCGACTGCCCTTCGGGCCGAGCTGGACCGCTCGACCGGGAAGAAGGTCGATGCCGCTTGCTACGCCATGCCCGAGCGGCTCGCGGCGGCGCTGCAGCGAGCCCGCGACCTAGCGGCGACGCACCGGGACAACGGGACGACCTTCCCGGAGGACAACCCGTCCTCAGGGATGTCCGAGCTTCTCGCCTCCTGCGGGCTCGACCCCCAGCAGCTTTCCCCGCCGTCGTGAGCCGCCCTCGGCCCGGGCCGCCTACGCTGCCGGGCTTGTGAGCGAGGCCACGGCGCCCACGGGCGGGCACGAGGGGCTGACGGGGCCGGTCGGGGTGGCGGTGCAGACCGTCCGCTACGGCCAGGACCCCCGGTGGCTGGCCGAGCGGTGGGCCCCAGCCCTCGCCCAGGCCCTGGAGGTGGCGACGGCCGAGGGGCGGCTGCGGGAGGCGGTGGTGCGCGTCGGGGACTGCTCGCCCGAGCCGCTTTCGCTCGTGGCCCAGGGCGCCCTGGCCGCCGCCCAGCTCCCCCAGCCGATGCCGGGGGCACGAAAGGCTCCGGACCGGCCTGGGCGAGGCCCCCGCCCGCCTCGGGTTCCTGCAGGATGCGCTCTGGGGCCGGCCGATCGCTGACGTGGTGCTGGCCGACGTGCTCGAGCACCTCCCCGACCCCGGCGGGCATCCCCCAGGAGACCCACCTGGGGTTCCTTGACCGCGAGGACCAGGACCTCGGGATCCTCCTCCCCCCGGTTCCCGACGGCGACCTGATACCTGGTCGCCCGGGCCCGATGGGTGCCGACCTGCAGGTCACGTTCGGTGGGCGAGGGCGTCGGCCGGCTGCCCAGGCCGCCGAGGGTCGGGACCCCAGGGTGCCGACGGGCGTCGGCTCAGGTCGACCGGGCCCGGACCCGTCGCACTCTGGCTGGGGACGAGCCCGGGACGGTCCTTGGTGCCGGGGTCGGGGTGGAGCGGGCCCGGGAGGCACCTGGCCGAGGGCCCCGGCCCTGACTTCGCGCCGCCGCCTCCCCCGAGCTCCGGTCCGGCTTGCGAGGCCCCAGGGGCCCGGGTCGTGCAGGAGAGGGAGACCCACCTTGTTTTTTCTCCCTGACGTCTGGCCGGCTCGACGGGGGGTACCGATGTGCCGTCCCTCGCTCGTGGGGGCGCCCCCCGACCCTGGACCCGGCCAGGCGTGATCCCACCCGGCATCGAGCTCCTCCCCTCGAAGCAACGGACAGTGGCGACGAGGACCTGAAGCAGCTCTGCCGTGCCACCACCGCTCACTGAGGGTGCTGAAAGCTCGGGATCGAAGAACGCGCGTCACGAAAGCGGCCTCCCGAGGGTTGGAGTGGGGTAGGGTCAGGGTGCCTCGTCGAGGCGGTGTCGGCGCGTGGCGCGGGCAGCGGCTGTCGGCGGGTGCCGTGACGACAACAGCAAGCCCCCGAGGAGGCAGAGCCTTGAAAGACAGATTGTCCAGATATCGCTGAGGCGCAACCGCGCTCCTGCTCGGCATCGGCGCCATCGGAGGTGTCGTCGGCGCCGGGTTGGCGAGCGGCGTGGCGTTCGCGGCAGACAGCTTGGCGGTCGGGTCGACGATCAGTGCGGTGAGCGCCCCGTCGCTGCCCTCGACGGGGACGAACCAAGCCGGCAACCTCGACCTGAGCATCGCCAGCGGTTCGACGATCTCCTCCGGCGACACCATCGAGCTCACCCTCACACCCGGAACGACCTCCGCAGGCACCGTGGACTGGGCGTCGAACCCGGTGGTCTCGGCCAACGGCATCACCGTGACCGCGGAGACGGGCGCCGGATCGTCGACGGAGGCCCTCACCCTCGGGGCGCTGCCCTCGGGCGGATCGGCGACCATCGACCTGTCGAACGTCGTGTACGACACCAGCGGTGCCGAGGGGTCGTGGACCGTCGTGGCGGGGCTCTACACCAGTACCAGTAGTGGCGTCCTCGTCGGGACGTTCAGCCCGTCGACCGGCGTGGCGAACGCCACCTTCCCGGGTGTGCCGACCGGCTTCGTGCTCACGGCGGGCTCGACACCGACCATCTCGTCGGGTGTCAACGACCAGGCCGCGGGCAACTTCAACCTCGGCCTCTACGGTGCCGACGGCGAATCGTGGACGGCCGGTGAGACCGTGACCATCGCCGCCGAGGTGCCGGGGACCACCACGAACTGCACCGGGACGTTCACCGCTCCGCAGGAGGTCGGGTTCGCGACCACGCCGACGGCGTCGGTGACGGCGGTCAGCGGCGACGTGAGCACCACGCCGACCGTCTCGGTTTCGCTGGCCCAGAGCTCGGCGTGTTCGGGGACCAGCAACGACGACGAGCTGGTCGTGAAGTTCACGAACTCGGGGACGCTCACCAACTCGACGGCGACCACGTACTCGAGCCCCTCGGCCACGATCACGCTGAGCGGCGTGGAGTACGACGTGACCACAGCGACCCCGGGTGGCCTGGTGCCGATCACGGCGACCTCGACCGGGACCACGGTCGTTGACGGCGCGGATGTGGCAGTGACGAGCCTGGCGGTCGCCGCCACGACGGGCCCGTCGAACGCGGATGTTTCGCCGGTGGCGCTCGTGGCGAACACCCCGCCGGTCGTGCTGGCGTCGAACCTCCTGAGCGGCTCGATCAGCAACATCGAGATCAAGGAGTCCGCGGCTGACCAGGTGGGTAGCGGGACGGTGACGGCCACGCTCGCGGCAACGAGCGGGACGACGCCGACGTTCGTGGGCTCGCCGACGGTGAGTGTGAGCGGCGGCGCGGCCACTGTCGGCACGACGGTGACCGGCACGGGGACTGACGCCCTGAGCTTCACCGTGACGGCGCCCTCGAGCACCGGCCCGGCGACCTACACCCTGTCGAACCTGGCGGTCGACACCTCGGGCACCGGCGCCGGCCCCGTCACCGTGAAGGTCACCTTCACGGCCGGCAGCGGGACCCCGACCGCGACGTCGCCGATCGGTCCGGTGACGGCGTTCACCGTCGGGCAGGCGACCCAGATCTACGGGCAGACCGCGAACGCCACGGCCGCCGCGGAGTTCGAGACGGCCTTCCCCTACGGCAAGGGTGACTGCCCGGCCACCGGCGCTGCCGTCCTCGCGACCTCGCAGTTCTACTCGGACGCCCTCGTGGCGAGCTACATGGCCGAGAACCTGGGCACCGGCATCCTGCTCACCGACACGAACACCCTCTCGAGCTCGGCGCTGACCGCCCTGCGCCTCGAGGGCATCACGACGGTGTACGTGGTCGGTGGTCCGGACGCGGTGAGCTCGGCAGTGGTGAACCAGCTCGAGTCCACACCGTCGTACACCTGCGGTGGAACGTCGGAGCGGACACTCGCATCAGGTGCGACGCAGGATCTCAAGGTCGTCCAGACCGAGGGCCAGACCTACGGGCAGACCCTGTTCGGCACGTCGAAGGACATCGCTGAGTACTTCGGCAGCGGGGCGGTGGGCAGCCTGTCGATCGATGGCGCCTACGGCATGTACAACAACACCACCCCGGCCGGGAACGAGACCAGCGCGCCGAACACCACGGCTGCCCTGCCGACGGCCATCGTGGCGACGGGCGGCGGGTTCCAGGACGCCATTTCGGCCTCCGGCCTGGCCTACGCCGAGCACCTGCCGATCCTGCTGGCCCCGACGAGCACCATGCCGGCCAGCCTGCAGACCACCGGCATGAACGACCTCGAGGCTGCCATCAACGACCTCGGTATCAAGCAGGTGATCGTGGTCGGTGGCCCCGACGCCGTGAGCAACACGGTCGTGAGCGACCTGGAGTCCTCGACGGGCGTGTCCGTGCTGCGGATCGCCGGCCAGGACTACACGGCGACCGCCACTGAGCTCGCGGACTTCGAGGCGAACGCCTCGTTGAACAGCGCCGGGGAAGCCGAAGGGCTCGGCAACTCTGCGAGCGGTGCAACGGTGGACTACGGAAAGATCGCGACCGTGGCGGTCGCCCGGGGCGACTTCTACACCGACGCCCTCGCCGGCTCGCCGATCACCGGTGGTGTGGTGGACGGTGCCGCACCGACGACGGACACGCCGATCCCGCAGCTGCTGACCGAGAACCCGTCGACGGTCGGCCAGTACCTCACCACGTTCCTGAACGGTGCGGGTACGGTCGGGGGTCTTCGGTGGCCCCGAGGCCGTCCAGCCGTCGACCATCTCGGCGATGGAGAACGACCTGAACGGCTGAGCTGGTCCACCGACCGGCACGACGCCGATCGCAGTGGGCGGGGCCCTTCGGGGCCCCGCCCACTGTCGCGTTTTCCCTCGTTACAAGGGATGCGTCCTCCGAGTACGGTGGTGATCCACCGATGCAGACGGATACGGTGTGAGCTTCCAACGGAAGAACAACGCAGGGACGGGGGCGCGTCACCGGGCTCGGGCCGAGAAGGCGTCAGGTCCGAACAGGCGGTGCTCGGGCCCCAGGCAGAAGGGGAGGGGCGAGGGATGCTGGGGGTTCGAGGACGCTCACGGTGGGCTCGTCGGGGACCCGGTGCACCGGAGGGTCGGCGCCAGGCCCTACGGCTCCTCACCGGCCTCCTGCTCGGCATGACGAGCATGTTCGGGGCCGGGCTCATCGGCCTCCTCACGAGCGGCGTCGCGGGTGCACAGACCGCCATCACCACCTGCACCTGGACCGCAGCGGGCGGGAACGAGGACTAGAGCACCGCGGCGAACTGGGACTGCGGGACCGGCACCAGCAATGGGCCACCGACCAGCGCCGACGCCGTGGTGTTCCCCGCGACGGTCCCGAGCGGCGGTGGCTCGCCGGTCGTGGACCAGGATGAGAGCGTCGTCAGCGTGAGCTTCGACGCTGCCTACACCCTGACGATCGCCGCCGGCGCCACCCTTACGCTGGACCCCTACGACAGCGGCAACGGCTCGTCACCGTACGCTGCCATCGACGACGCGGGCGCGGGGACGGTCACGATCAGCGGAGCGTCCTCCACGAGCACGATCGACCTGGCCGGAACCGTTGCAAGCATCCTGATGGGAGGCGGCGGCACCCTCGACCTGGAGGTGCCCCTGACCGGAGGCTCGTCGTCGTTCGCCTTCGGCATCACCACCAGCACCAGTGCGGGAGGCACGGTCAACCTTGATGCTGCCTCCACCTACCAGGGATCAACGACCATCGCTCCTGAGGTCACGTCGTTCAGCGTGAACCTCGAGGTGGCTGACGCCCTCCCGTCCTCAACCGTCCTCGTGGTCAACGGCTCGCCGACCATCGGCCTCGCCGGGGACGACCAGACCGTGGCCGGTTTGGACGGAGGGACACCGTCAGCGACGATCGAGGCGACGAGCGGAACGCCGGTGCTGACCGTCGCAGGGAGCGGCACCTACGCGGGTGCGCTCGCCGGCAACCTTGGTCTCACCGTGACTGCGAACGGTCGGTTGAGCCTGACCGGATCGAGCAACTACAGCGGGTCGACGCTGATCGACGACGGTGCCGACGTGGTGGCGTGGAACAGCCAGTCCTTCGGGCAGACCAGTGGCGTGACGGTGGCCGCTGCTGGGTCGGTCCAGTTGGAGAACTCTGGGACGCCGATCACGGTGGACGTGCCCCTCACCCTCGGATCGGGCCATGGCGGCCAGGACAACCTCGAGGACCTCGGTGGCGGCGACACCTGGGCTGGCCCGATCACCCTGACGAGCGGATCGACCGAGCTTCTCGAGAACGGGTCGTCGTCCGGGGCGTTCGTCGTCAGCGGTGCCCTGGACGGTGCAGGCTCGCTGGAGGTCGAGTCGTTGAGCGGCCAGCCGGTCGTGCTCGAAGCACCGAGCCCGAACTTTGCCGGTACGACAACGGTCGAGGCCGGTCCCCTCGAGCTCTCGAGCACGAACGCCCTCGGCGGGACCAGCACTCCTGGTTCCGGCGGGCAGGTCACCGTCGACCGGCTCGGGACCGTCGAGCTCTACAAGAGCGGCGGCTCCAACGGAAACCCGGTGTCGGTCACCATCCCGAACCCGGTGACGGCCCTGGCCGGTGCGACGTTGTCGACCCTGGAGTACCACGTGGACGGCACTTTCTCGGGTCCTATCGTGCTGAACGGGCCGGGCAACGTGATCGTCGACGTCGGCACCGACGACAACCTGTACCTGACCGGTCAGATCAGCGGGAGCGGTGGCCTGGAGACCATCGGCCCCTACACGCTCTTCCTCGCTGCCCCGAACACCTACACCGGCGGCACGATCGTGACCAGCGGCGGCACGCTCGTGGTGCAGGCGAGCGACGGACTCGGGACGGGGCCGGTCGACGACCCCAACGAAGGACCGCTGCTCCTCTCCCCGGGGATCACCCTGCCGAACGCTGCCACGATCGAGGGGTCGAGTTACTGCGGCGGGGTGCTCTGCACCTTCGGTGCCGGCTCGGAACCCGTGACCTGGTCCGGACCGATCGACCTGATCGGCGCCACGAGCTTCGCGGCGAACTACCAAGGGGCCACCGCTCCCCTCGAGATCACGGGCGCGATCAGCGGGAGCGAGCCGCTCACGGTGAACGGCCCGGTGGTTCTGGCCGGGCAGAACACCTACACCGGCTCGACCACGGTGGCGAGCGGGACGCTCACGGTGAACGGTTCGAGCGACGCCAGCACCGGGGTGACCATCGACGGGGGCGCCACCCTTGCCGGGAACGGCACCGTGTCGCAGATCTCGACGATCGGCTGCTCGACGAGCGACCCCTGCACGGTCTCGCCAGGCGACGCCCCTGGGGCCCTGACGGCCACGGGAACGGTCTCCTTCACGAGCGGCTCCACCCTGGCGATCAGCCTCGGCTCGTCGCAGGCCAGCTCGACCGAGTTGGTGGCGGACGGCGGTTCGATCAGCGGGCTGAGCCTGGACGTGCTCGGGGCTGCCAGCGCCCCGTTCGGCACGGTCTACACCATTCTCGGCGATACGAGTTCGTCGGCGTTTGCGGGGCAGCTCTCCTACGACGGCGCTCCACTGACCCAGGGAGAACAGGTCACGATCCTCGGGCAGAAGTACTTGGTCAGCTACGACGGCGGGGACTCGGGTCACGACATCACCCTGACCGATCTCACCGTCGTGAGCGGCGCTGGCGGTGGGGCGGTCGGACCGGTCCTCGTGTCGCTCAGCCCCGACGAGGGTCCCGCGACGGGTGGCACCACGGTCACCATCACCGGGGTCAACCTGAACGGCGCCAGCGCCGTGACCTTCGGGACCACCCCGGCGGCGTCCTTCCAGGTGCTGTCCTCGGGAACCATCGAGGCGGTGGCGCCCGCAGGGACGCCGGGGGCCAGCGTCCCGGTGACCGTGCACGGTCCCGGCTACACCACGAACGCCCTGCCCTTCACCTACGAGACCTCCTCCGCGGCTCCCAGTGGGGGGTATTGGTTGGTCGGGGCGGATGGTGCGGTGTTCAGTTTCGGGGACGCGGAGTACCACGGTGGGGCGAACACGGTGCCTGGTGGGCCGGGCACCGTGTTCGTGGGAGGCACCCTCACAGGCGAGGAGCCCTGAGGCCCGGACCTCCCTTTCGAGTCAGCCGAGTTCGTGGCACGGCGCTCCTCACACTCGTCGGGGAGTGCCGTGCCACGAATCGCGATCAGGATGTTCTCGACTCGGACGGTCGCCCCCACGGGCACGGTCCGTGCCACGCTTGTCGTCCATGGACCCCGCTGCCCAGCCCCGTCCCCGGGCCACCGTGGTGCTCGTGGAGGACGACCCGGCGATCGCCGACCTCGTCGCCCTCTACCTCACCCGGGAGGGCTGGGCGCTGCACCGGGCCACGGATGGGGAGACCGGCCTGGAGCTGGTGACGAGCACCGGGGCGGACCTGGCGGTGGTGGACGTCGGCCTGCCCGGGGGGCTCGACGGGTTCGCCGTGGTCCGGGCGCTGGCGGAGCGCGGAGTGCCGTGCCTGCTGCTGACGGCCCGGGACGAGGAGGCCGACCGGGTCCTCGGCCTGGAGCTCGGAGCCGACGACTACGTGACGAAGCCCTTCTCCCCCCGGGAGCTCGTCGCCCGCTGCAAGGCGATCCTCCGCCGGGCCGCCCGGACCGAACCGCAGAGAGCCGCCCCGCCCGACCCGGTCGCTGCCCCGGCCCCGGCGGTCCTCCGCCTCGGGGAGCTGACCGTCGACCTCAGGCGCCACGAGGCTCGGCTGCGGGGCGACCCGGTGGCCCTTACCACCCGGGAGCTCGCCCTCCTCGCCCACCTGCTCGCCAACCGGGGCCTCGTGCTCAGCCGACGCCAGCTCCTCGACGCCTGCTGGGGCCCGGCCTGGGTGGGGGACGAGCGGACCGTCGACGTCCACGTCGCCCAGCTCCGGCGCAAGCTCGGCGACGCCCTCCCCCTCGCCACCGTCCGGGGCGTCGGCTACCGCCTCGACGAGCCCCCCGCCCCCGGCCCCTCGGGGCGCTGAACCGGTCGGCCAGCGGTGCGCCGGGCCCTCTTCGCTGCCCTGCTCGGCACGGTCCTCGGGGCCCTCGTCCTCGCCGGGGTCGGCACCTTCCTCCTCGCCTCGGCTGGGGCGGCCACCGACGACGCCCGGGTCCTCGCCCAGCAGGTCCGGCGGGTGGCCGCCGAAGCCCCCGTGGTCCTCGCCGTCCGCCGCCCCGCCCTCCGGCGGCGTCTGAGCACCGCGGTGCGGGTGGCCGCCGGGGTCGAGTTCGCCGCCATCCAGCCTCCCGACGCGCTCGTCGCCGGGCACCTCCCCGCCCCCCTCCGGCTCTCGGACCTCCCGGTCAGGCGGCTGCTCGCCGGGGCGGTGGTCTCGGGCAGCCTGGAGGGCGACGTCTACGCCGCCACCAGCCTCCCCGGGGTGCCGGCCAGCGCCCTGGCCACGAGCGGCGCCCCCCGCTTCGCCCGGGCCGGGCCGAACGCCGTGGTGGTGGTCGCCGCGGTGCGCCGCATCCGGGGGGCGGGCCTCGGCGGCGGCTACCTGCTGCTCGTCTCGGCCGCCGTGCTGCTCGTGGCGGCCGGGGTGGCCGCCCTCTTGAGCCGCCGGGTCACCCGGCCCCTCGCCGCCGCCGTGGCCGCCACGGAGCGGCTGGCCGCCGGGGACCTCTCAGTGCGCCTGCCCCCCGATCAGCGCTACCCGGAGCTCGGCTCCCTCGGATCCTCCATCAACGCCCTGGCCGCGGCCCTCGCCGAGTCCCAAGACCGGGAGCGCCAGTTCCTGCTCGCCGTCTCCCACGACCTGCGGACCCCGCTCACCGCCATCGAGGGCTACGCCGAGGCCATCGCCGACGGGGTTGCCCCCGACCCGGCCCAGGCCGCCGCGGTGATCGACGCCGAGGCCCGGCGCCTCGCCCGCCTGGTCGAGGACCTCTTGGACCTGGCCCGGCTCGGGGCCAAGCGCTTCTCGCTGCGGCCCGAGCGCCTCGGCCTCGGGCCCCTCGCCGCCGCGGCGGCCGAGGCCCTGCGGCCCACGATCGAGGGTCTCGGGCTCACCCTCCGCCTCGCCCTCCCCGACCAGGACCCCTTGGCGAGCGTCCTCGACCCCGACCGGGCCCGCCAGGTGCTCGCCAACCTCCTCGAGAACGCCGCCAGCTACGCCCGGCGTAGCGTGGCCCTCGCCGCCTGGCGGGAACCGGGCCCCCCGCCGGGGGTGGTGGCGGTGGCGGTGCTCGACGACGGTCCGGGCATCGCCCCCGCGGAGCTGCCCCGGGTCTTCGAGCCCCTCTACCGCGGCCAGGCCCCCGGCCGGCGGGTCGGCACCGGCCTGGGCCTGGCGATCTGCGCCGAGCTGGTGGGCGCCATGGGCGGGCGGATCGAGGCCCGCTCGCCCGTTCCCCCCGAGCTGGCCCGGCTGCTCGAGGCGCCGGGGGGCCCGGGCACGGCGATGGTGGTGCGGTTCCCGGGCGCGCCCTGAGCTCGGGCGGCGCCCCTCAGGGACGCATGAGCAGGGCGAAGGTCGCCGCCGACATGGCGACGAAGAGGACGGTCTCCCCGGCGAGGAACCAGCCGAAGCGGCGGCCGGCCAGGTGACGGGCCCAGATGAGCACGGCCGGGAAGGCGGCGATGAGCATGCGGGCGTTCGGGGGGGTGCGGATGGACCAGAAGGTGAGCAGGGCGATGCCCCCGGCCCAGACCCCGGTGCCGGGGGTGAGGGTGCGGCGGTGCCGGTGGAGGGCCACGAGGGCGAGGACCAGGAAGACCGCCCCGACCAGGCCGTTCACGAGGTTGAGGTTGAGCGAGGCCAGGTGGGGGACGTGGTGGGTGCGGCTGATGCGCTCGAGCTCCCGGACGAAGACGACGAGGGCGTGGCCGATGAGCTGGAAGGGGGTGCCGCGCTGGTGCCAGCCGTCGGCCTGGGCGAGGTAGGTGGCGAGGGGGGTGCCGGTCCAGGCCCAGAGGAAGCTGGCGTAGCCGGCGATGCCGAGGACCGAGAGCAGCGGGGCGACGAGCACCCGGCGGGAGGCGGGCCGGCGCGCCGGGGCGGGCTCCTCGGTCCCCGGGCCCCGCAGCTCCCGCCAGGCGGCCCAGAGGCAGACCGGGATCATGACGAGGCCGACCGGCTCGACGGTGGCGGCCAGGCTGGCGAGGAGCCCGGCCAGGACCCAGCGGCGGGTGGCGAGGGCCAAGAGGCAGCCGACCGCCAGGGGGACGAGGACCCCTTCGGCGTAGACCATGGAGAAGACGATGGAGCCGGGGAAGAGGCAGAAGACGAGGACCGCCTTCGCGGCCGCCTCGGGCCCCCACCAGCGCCCGGCCAGGCGCCAGACGAGGAAGGTGGCCACGAGGCCCCCGATGGAGGAGACGAGCAGGGCGGCGACGAGGGCCGAGACGAGGAGGAGCTTGGCCACGAGCCAGATGACCACCGGGTAGAGCGGCATGAACCCGAGGGTGGACTGGGTGCGGAGCACCCGGTGGGGGTACCAGTGGGCGACGGTCCGCAGGTACCAGGCGCCGTCGAAGGCCGAGAGGGCCTGGGCGAGCTGCTCGTGGCGGAGCGCCGTGACCACGACGGCCAGGCCGAGGAGCAGGGCCCGGCTGGCGAGGTAGACGGCGGGGGGGAACCAGGGCCAAGCGCTGGCCCGCCGGGCCCAGCCGTCCCCGGGGGGCGGGCCGGCCGGCTCGGGGCCCTCGTCCTCGACCTCGTCCTCGCTCGGCTCGATCCCCGCGGTCGGCGGCGCGTCGGGGGGCGGGGCGAGGACCGCCAGGGCCGGGGCCGGGGCCGGGGGGTCGGCGGGGCTCACGCCGGGTCCGACTCCGAGGGGCCGCGGGGCACGAGCAGGACGAGCACGAGGCCAGGATGCCAGAGGACGGGCCCGAAGCGCACGACCCCCCGGGGGTTCCGTCCCGAGCTGCGGCCCGGGGGCGGGCTGTGGTGAAGTGGGAGCGGGGGGAACGAGAGGGGGTGGGAGGCGTGACGACGTCGGGGACGGTGCGGCGGGTCGACGAGCTGGACCTGCCGGAGCTGGACGTGCTGGGGGTCGAGCGGGCCGAGGCCCTGGAGCGGATCCGGGC
>NZ_JAKHEX010000007.1 GCF_023130475.1 Aciditerrimonas ferrireducens | reverse complement strand
GTGCGTTCGGTCAGGAACACACCGAGGATCACCCCGATGGCCCCCCAAATGGTGGACCCCCGGGCTATCCCAAACCCCACCACATGAGGGGACTCGTACGCCTCGGGCCCGAGCCTCGGGTGGGAGTCCGCTCAGCTGGTGGGGCTCGGGTACCGAGCAACTGTCGGCGCGACTCCAGGTGAGAGATCGCAATCAATGAGCGACAAGGATGCTAGCATTGTGCGACATGCGGACGATCTACCTGCGGAACGTGCCCGATGACGTGGTCGAGCGCCTCGAGCGGCTGGCTGCCCGAAAGCGCATGTCGGTCTCGGCGTTCGTGGTGCGGGAGCTCGAGGAACTCTCACGCCGTGTCGACAACGAGGCGCTCCTCGCTGAGCTGCCCGACCTGGACGTCGATCCGGCCGACCTCGTCGCTGACGTCGAGGCGGGGCGCGCCGAGAGGTGATCGTCCTCGACGCGTCGGCTGCTCTTTCCGCGCTGCTCAACGCCGGGCCGGCTCGGCGGGCATTGGCTGAGGACCAGGTCCACGTCCCTCACCTGATCGACGCTGAGGTCGCCAGTGCTCTCCGACGCGGAGTCGCCGCTGCGCGGGTCGAGCCTGACCTGGCCTGGTCCGCGCTCGACCGGTGGCGTCGGCTCGGCATGGCCCGCCATCCCGTGTTCCCACTGCTGGAGCGCATCTGGGAGCTCCGGGAGAATCTCTCGCCCTACGACGCGTCCTACGTTGCTCTGGCCGAGGCACTCGGCTGCGCGCTCCTCACCGCTGACCTCCGGCTTTCGAAAGCTCCTGGACTCCGCTGCCCGGTGACGGTGGTTCCCCGGTAGCGGCGATCCCCTCGGGCGGCCGCGATGGCGCCACTTCACGATGGGGTCGGGATCGGAGTGTGACCCTCCGGGTGATGGTGACCGGGTCCCCGTGGGCTGAGCCACCTGTTGTGCGAGTCCGAGCCCCATCATGTGGGGAAGGAGGACCGCACGACCATGAAGAGACGCCGGCACCGGCAGGGCCCCGGGTCGGTTCGGCGCAACCCGTCGCGTCGCCGTGCGATCCTGGTGCCTTCCCGTATCCTGCATCGCCGCCCGAGGAAGCTCGGGCATCGATCGAGTGGAGGGAGGACCGGTGCGGATCCGGGTGCTCGAGCGGGACGACCCGGCACGGGCGTGGATCGAGGAGCGCTGGGGCGGCTCGATCATGGTGGTGCACGGCCGACGGTTCGACCTCCGGGACCTGCCCGGACTGGTGGCCGAGGCCGACGGCACGGTCGTCGGGGCCCTCACCTACGAGCGCCGGGGCCACGAGGCCGAGGTGGTCTCGGTCGACGCCGACCCGCCGGGCCGCGGGACCGGGCGGGCGCTCGTGGCCCTGCGCCCCGGGGCGGTCGCGGCGGCCCGCCGGGTCAAGCCGAGCATTCCCCTGGTCGGGGACCGGGGTGTGCCGGTGCGGGACGAGCTCGACCTCGCACTGGCCCTGGACGGGTGAGCGGCCCGGCCCCGACCACCTCGCCGGGGGCACCGTCGAGCCGGGCTCGCCGGGAGCCGCAGCATCAGGGTCGGTAGGCTGGGCTGGCCAGCGGGGAACCGGTCGTTGCGAGCTCGAGGAGGGGTGAGGTGCCGCGCTACGAGTACCGCTGCCGGGTCTGCGGGGAGCGCTTCGAGCTGCGCCGGCCGATGGCGGAGGCCGAGGCGTCGGCCCCCTGCCCGCAGGGTCATGAGGAGACCAGCCGGGTGCTGTCGCTCTTCGCCGACCTGCGGGCGCGGGCGGAAACGGCCGGGCCCCCGGCTGGGGGGTGCGGGCCGGGCTGCGCCTGCGCTTCCTGAGGCGAGGAGGGGAGGAACCGTGGGGGAGATGCCGGGGAAGCGGACCGAGCGGCTGGTGACGCGGGACGGGGTGGAGCTGGTCTTCGACCTGGTGGGGGAGGGGCCCACGGTGCTCCTGCACCACGGCTTCGCCGCGGACGCCCGGATCAACTGGGAGCAGCCCGGGATCGTCGCCGCCCTGGCCGAGCGGGGCCGGCGGGTGGTGGCGCTCGACGCCCGGGGACATGGGCGCTCGGGCAAGCCCCACGACCCCGCGGCCTACGGCGGCCCGGCCATGGTCGAGGACTGCCGGGAGCTCCTCGACCACCTGGGACTCGAGGCGGTGGACGTGGTGGGCTACTCGATGGGCGGTCGGGTGGCGGCGCTGTTGGCGGCTCGGGAGCCGAGGGTTCGCTGCGCGGTGCTCGGCGGGGTGTCCCGGCGGCTCCTGGACCGGGCCGGGGCCGACCAGGACGGCGCGTCGGGCACGTGGTTCACGGCCATTGCGGACGCGCTCGAGGCCGAGGACCCGGCGACGGTGGCCGACCCGGTGGCTCGGGGGTTCCGGGCCTTCGCCGAGCGCACCGGCGCGGACCGCCACGCCCTCGCGGCCATCCAGCGGGCCGCGCCGCCGCCCCCCGTGGACCTCGGGGCGATCCGCTGCCCGGTGCTGGTCCTGGCCGGGGACCGGGACGAGCTGGTCGGGGACCCGGCGGTCCTCGCCCGGGCGGTGCCGGGCGCTGAGCTCGCCGTGGTCCAGGGGGACCACCTCGGGGCGGTCCTCGACCCCGCGTTCACCGCCGCGATCCTGGCGTTCTTGGACCGCCACTCGCCGGTGGCCGAGCCGGCCCGCTGAGCAGCCGACGCCCGGCCCCTCGGGCGAGGAGGCCTCCGAGGAGCAGGGCCAGGAGGCCGTAGGCACCGAGGAGCCCGCTGGCCCGGGGGCCAAAAGCCGCCGTGGCGATCCCGGCGGCCACCGCGAAGTCCCGCATGGTCAGGGGGAGGAGCAGGCCGAGGCCCTGGTCCCCGGGGCAGCCCCGGGCCAGGAGCCAGGCGAGGAGCAAGGACCCGGCCAGGAAGGCCAGCAGCAAAGCGATCCCGCGGAGAGCGGCCAGGCCGAGTCGCACCTGGCTGGCCACCTCGAGGAGCAGCAGGAGCAGGGCCAGGAGGCCGAGGAGCCGGACGCCCTCGGTCGTGGCCGGAGCGGCCCGGCTGGCGCGGCGCAGGACGATCCCCGCGGCGAAGGGCAGGGCCACGACGAGGAGCAGGGTGACGAGGAGGCCGCCGGGCTCGACGTGGCGGCCGCCGCTCAGCCAGCCGAGGACCGGGCTGGCCAGCGCGACCGTCACGGCGGTCGAGCCGGCGACGAGGACGGCGGCCAGGGCCCCGTCCCCGCCGGCCAGGCCCACCAGGCCGATGGAGGCGACCTCGCTCGAGGCCACGCCCAGGGCGAGGAGCCCCTCGCTGCTCGGCCCGCTGGCCAGGTGGGCCAGGCCGTCGGCCAGCAGGGGCAGCAGGACGCTCGACCCGACGAGACCGACCAGGGCCCGACGCCACGGGAAGTCGGCGAGCCGGCTGGGCGGGACGACGGCGGTCCCCGCGGCGAGCACCAGGACGGCCAAGGTGGGGTCCACGGCCCCGCCCCGGTCCAGGGCCCGACCGAGGCCCGGCATCGCCACGCCGAGGCCACCGACCACCAGGAACAGCGCGAGGAGATGCTCCTCGAGCCGGTCGGCGAGCCGGGCGGCGCGGGGAGCGGGCAGCGGCAGCGGTCCAGGGGGGTCGGCGGTGATGGACGCCAACCCTGCCAGGCGGCGCAGCCGGGGAGCCAACCACCCGAGGGCCGCCGATCCGGCTCCGGCCGACGACACCCGCGGGGACCGTCGCCGGGGGGTGCCGGTAGGCTCGGGGCTCCGTGGAGCCCTGGATCTGCGCCACCTGCGGGGTCGAGCACGAGCCGGGGGCCACGCCACCGGCCCGCTGCGCCATCTGCGAGGACGAGCGCCAGTGGGTGCCGGCTGGGGGCCAGCGCTGGACGACGCGCAGCGAGCTGCGGGCGGCGGGGCACCGCCAGGTCGTCCGGGAGGAGGAGCCGGGGCTGGTCGGGGTGGGCATCGAGCCGGCCTTTGGCATCGGCCAGCGGGGCCTCCTGGTGCGCCACGAGGCCGGCAACGTCCTCTTCGACTGCGTGGCCCTCGTCGACGAGGCCGGCGCCGACGCGGTGGCCGAGCTCGGGGGCATCGCGGCGATCTGCTTCTCCCATCCGCACTTCTTCGGGGCGGCGGTCTCCTGGAGCGAGCGCTTCGGCGGGACCCCCGTTTACGTGCCCGAGGCCGACCGGGCCTGGTTCCCCCGGCGCTCCGCCGCGCTGCGGACCTGGCGGGACCGCGTGGTGCTCGCCCCTGGCCTGGAGCTGGTGCAGGTCGGCGGGCACTTCCCCGGCTCGGCGGTCCTGCGCTGGGCCGAGGGGGCCGGGGGCCGGGGCGCGCTCCTGGTCGGGGACACCCTGCAGGTCGTGCCCGACCAGGGCTGGCTGAGCGTCATGTGGAGCTACCCGAACCTCATCCCCCTCCCCCCGGCGGTGGTCGAGACGGTGGAGCAGCGGGTGCTGGCCCTCGACTTCGACCGGCTCTACGGCGGCTGGTGGGGCCGGGTGGTGGGCCAGGACGCAAAGGCCGCGGTCCGCCGGTCCCTCGAGCGGTACCGGGCGCGCGCCGCGGGGCCGCTGCCGGACCTCGCACCCCCCTCGGCCGACCGCTGAGGACAGCGGCGGGCTCGGGCCCGGGGACGGGTGCCGGGCTACGCTCCGGGAACGCTCCCTGGTCCGCAGGGGGCCCGGCGGGGAGGAGCGGCAGTGGCAGCCTTCGGGAGGAAGGGTTCGGGGCCCGAGGACCAGGGCGGGGCAGCCTCGGCGCCGCCGCCCCCGGCGCCCCCGTCGGGTGGGGGCCTCGGCCCGGAGCCCGAGGCGGCGGCCGGCCGGCTGGGCGCCACGGCCGGCGCAGCCCCGGAAGGCGTGTTCACCTCGGACCTCTCGGTCGCCGAGTACCTGCTGCTCGGGGAGGCCGGGTTCGAACCGCTGGGCTTCGTGGTGGGCTCGTCGATCTACCACATCGGCCTGCAGCTGGCCCGCTGGGGCCAGAACCAGGAGCTGACGGTCCTGACCCAGGCCATGTACAGCGCCCGGGAGCTGGCCATGAGCCGGATGCTGGCCGAGGCCGAGCAGCTGGGGGCCGACGGGATCGTGGGGGTCGAGCTGCACCTGCAGGCCTACGCCTGGGGGCAGGACGTGCTGGAGTTCGTGGCCACCGGGACGGCGGTCCGGGCCCGGGAGGGGAACGGGGACCACCGGGCCCCCGGTGGGCGGCCCTTCACCTCGGACCTCTCGGTGCAGGACTTCTACCGGCTCCTCGCGGCCGGCAGCCTGCCGGTCGCCTTCGTGCTGGGCACCTGCGTGTACCACGTGGCCCACCAGTCGGCCATGGCCGCGATGCGCCAGTCCTGGCAGAACCAGGAGATGGCGCTGTTCACCCAGGGCATCTACGAGGCCCGGGAGTTGGCCCTGGCCCGGATGCAGGCCGAGGCCACCGCGGCGGGGGCCAAGGGCATCGTGGGGGTCCGGCTCGCTGTCTCGAGCCACGTGTGGGGCGAGCACGCCACGGAGTTCCTGGCCCTCGGCACCGCCATCCGGCCCCTCGAGCCCCAGCACGCCCGGCCGGGCAGCGGCCCGACTCCGAGCTTCGTGCTGGGCCTGGACCACTGAGCACCCCCGGCTGCCCCCCGCCCGGGCCCGGCCGCTACCGTGGGGCGCCGGTGAGGCGCAGAGGACGACACAGCGCCGCCTCCCCGTACCGTCGCCGCCGCTGGCTGGTGGGTAGTGCGGCCACGGTCGTGGTGGCCCTGGCGGTGGTCCTGGTGGTCGTGCTGCTGCCCTCCTCGGGTCGGGCCAAGCCGGTCGCCCGCCGGCTCCGGGCCGGGACTGCCGCCAGCCACCTGCCGGCCATCTTCCTCGGCCCCGACGGGGTGGAGGCCCGCTGGGTCATCGAGCAGAACAAGCTGCCCGGGACGACCGCCTGGCGGATCACCACCCCCCAGCAGCCCGACGCCATCATGGGCTACGCCAGCCGGGTCCAGGCCCGCCTCGGCCAGAAGGTGACCCTCTACGTGTCCACGGTGGCCCCCGAGTTCAAGGTGGAGGCCTTCCGCATGGGCTACTACCAGGGCAAGGGAGGGCGGCTGGTCTGGCAGTCCAAGGAGCTGCCCGGCACGGTCCAGCCGAGCTGCCCGGTCACTCCGGGGATCTACATGGTCCAGTGCGACTGGAGCCCCTCGCTCACCTTCACGGTGACGAAGGCCTTCGTCCAGGGGCAGTACCTGCTGAAGCTGGTGGGCAGCGGCGGGCAGCAGAGCTACGTGCCCCTCACCGTCTGGGACCCCTCGAGCCACGCCACCTACGTGCTCATGGCCGGGGTGCTGACCTGGCAGGTCTTCAACCCGTTCGGGGGCTACGACCTCTACGAGGGCCAGCCCCCGGGGCTGCAGGGCTACCCCTACCCGACGCGCTCCCGGGTGGTGTCCTTCGACCGGCCCTACGCCACGAGCTACGGCAACGGCGCGGCGTCGTTCCTCGGCAACGAGTACCCCCTCATCTACTACGCCGAGGAGCACGGCCTGGACGTGACGTACTGGACCGACATCACCCTGGCCGAGCACGGCAACCTGCTCACGAACCACACGGTGCTCATCTCGCCCGGCCACGACGAGGAGTGGTCCCTGCGGATGCGCAATGCCGTCCTGGCCGCCCGGGCGAAGGGGGTGAACCTGATCTTCTTCGGGGCCAGCCCCATCCTCCGCAAGGTCCGGCTCCAGGCCTCCCCGCTGGGCCCGGACATGGAGGTGGTGAACTACCGGGACCCTACCGCCGACCCCCTCTACGGCAAGGACGACGCGGAGGTCACCCAGAACTGGTGGGGCCAGCCCCCGGCGGACGCCCCGGCCAGCCAGATCGTCGGGGACTCCTACGTGGGCTTCAACAACGTCCAGTCCTTCCCGCTGGTGGTGAGCGACGCCAACTCCTGGCTGTTCGCCGGGACCGGCCTGCACGACGGCTCGACGGTCCCCGGGGTGCTCTTCACCGACTTCGACCAGTACGTGCCGTCGCGGCCCAACCCGCCGGACGTGGAGATCCTGGCCCACTCACCCGTGGTCATCGAGTTCGACGGGGCCCACCTCGACGCCGACACCGAGTACTACACGTGGCGGCCGAGCGGTGCCGGGGTGTTCGAGTCGGGGACGAACAACTGGATCAACGCCCTGCAGACCTGCTCGTCGCCGAGCAACTGCCCGGCCCCGCTGGTGCAGAAGATGACCGGGAACCTCCTGCGGGTCTTCGGCCAGGGCCCGGTCGGCAAGCGCTACCCCTCGGTGGGCAACGTGGCCCAGTTCTACCCCGGCGCCTAGCGGTCCGACGCCGCGAGGTCCGGGTCCAGGGCGGAGCCTCGCAGGGCTCGGAGGGAGCCGGCCAGGTGCCGTCGGAGGGCCCGGTCGTAGGCCGCAGGGTCCCCCTCGGCGAGGGCCTCGAGGAGGGCCCGGTGCTCCTCGAGGATCCGCTCGGCGCGGGACGGGTCGGCCCGCAGGCCGTCCAGGACCAGGCGCTGCTGGCGGTCCCGGAGGGTGCCGTAGAGCCCCTCGAGGACCCGGTTGCCCGACGCCGCCACCACCCGACGGTGCAGCTCCCGGTCGAGGGCCACGAAGCGGCCCCGGTCCCCCGTGCGGCGGGCCTCCTCCTGGGAGGCCAGGACCTCCTCGAGGGCCGCCAGCAGCGCCCGCCGGGCGGCCTCCCCGGCCTGGGCGACGCAGGTGGCGGCGTGGTGCTCGAGCAGGTGGCGGACCTCCAGGAGCTCGGCGGCGGTCGAGGGGTCCACGCCCACCACCTGGGCGCCCCGACGGGGGTGCAAGGTGAGGAGCCCCTCGGCCTGGAGGTGCAAGAAGGCCTCCCGGACCGGGGTCCGGCTGATCCCCAGAGCGTCGGCCACCTCGCCCTCGGTCAGCCAGTCGCCCGGTCCCAGGCTGCCGTCGAGCAGGCGAGCCTTGGCGTGCTCGTAGGCGCGGGCGACGGCCGAGGGCCCGCTCGGCCCGAAGCGGCCTGGGCCGTGCTCGACCCTTCGGCCGGTGGTCGGCCGGTCGGCTGGCACCTCAGGCCGCCGACCCCGGGGCGAAGCGGATGTCGAGGCTCCGCAGGTAGGTCTGGAGCCCCGCGTCCTGGACCGGGATGAGGTGGGCCGGCGCCCCCGACTCGTTCACGTGGGCGTGCCAGCGCCCCGGCGGGGTCACGAAGGCGCACCCCGGCTCCCACTCCACCCGGATCGGGTCGACGATCCGGCCCTGCTCGTCGAGCTCGTCGCCGAGCAGGGTGGCGCAGCCGGGCTGGCAGTCGAGGATGAGGTCCAGGGCGACCGACTGGTGCCGGTGGGGGGGCTGGACGGCACCGGGGGGCAGGAGCCCGAACATGGCCCAGAGGACGTGGGTGATCGTCCGGGTCTGCTCCATGGTGGCGTTCGCCAGGAGGACGCTCAGCCGGTTCCGGGTGGCGGCCGCCGGGTCCGCGGCCGCCGCGGCCAGGGCGGCCACGGCCTCGGCCCGGCGGTAGTGGGTGGGCTCGAACCGGGCGACGGTCGGGGTGGCGCCCAGGTAGCGGAGCAGGGGGGCGTCGTGGACCCAGTAGAAGCTGGTGGGCTCCTCGGCGTAGTGGACCAGCTGCCAGCCGGCCGGCAAGGTCAGGAAGTCCCCTTTCTCCAGGGCCACCATGCGCCCCCCGGTCACCGCCAGGCCCCGGCCCTCGAGGACGTAGACCAGCTGGGAGGTGGCCTCGGCGTGCAGGGCCAGCTCGTCGCCGGCCTCGACCCGCACGAAGCTCGCCAGCAGGCCGGGGCTCGTGGCCGGCCAGGGGGTGCCGAGGTGCTCGGCCAGGTCCAGGGGCACCACCCGGGTCGGGCCCTCGAAGTAGAGCGAGCGCGAGAACCGCACCACCGGCACGGCCGGGGTCAGCCCGGCACCGATCGGGTCGGCAGCCGCCGTGTACTCGAAGAAGCGGGCCTTCGCGGTCAGGTCGGCTAGGCGGCCCTCGAAGCCGAAGGCGCTCAAGTCCAGGGGCCCGACCGGCACCGTCGGGTCCAGGCTCGCCGGCCCGGCCTCGGCAGGGCCAGCGTTCGCCGGGCCGCTCGCCCGACCGGTGGCAGGCAGCAGGGTGGTCATCGGTGCCTCCTCACTCCTCGTCCGCTCCGCCTCGTTGTCGACATCTTAGATGCAAGAGAGATTTCACACAAGGGTGGGCTGGTCGGGGCAACCGGCCTGGTCGAGCCGGGCGAGGGCTCGCCGGGTGGCTTCTGCGGGGTCGAGGCGGGCGGAGTCGAGGCGGGCGAGATGGGGGCCGGCGGGGTCCGGGCTGCCGTCGGAGGGCCCGAGTCGAGCCCGGGTGAGGAGCTGGGCGTGGAGGGCCAGGCTGGTGTGGGCCAGCTCGGTGATGGCACCGAGGCAGCGGGAAGGGGAGTCGGGCGTGGCGGCGGGCAGCGCGCCGGTGAGGGCCAGGAGACGGGCCCGGGTCGTCCGGGCCCGGCGACCCAGCGAGTCGAGCCGGGCCAGGGTAGCGGCTGCGACCTGGGGGGTATCGGCGAGGGCGAGGAGGGTGGTGGCGTATGCCCGCTGGGCCTGGGCCGCTGCCGCCAGCGTGCCCGGGAGGAGGTCCTCCCGCCAGGTCGGCCAGAGGAGGAAGACGACGAGGGCGAGGGCCGCCCCGACGGTGGTCGCGAGGACCCGCTCCTCGGCGGTCCGCCCGGGGGACGCCCCGACGAGGGCGAGGAGGAGGACGACGGTGGAGGTGAGGAAGACGCTGTAGAGGCCGTAGTTGGCCCGGAACAGGGTGTAGGTGCCGAGACCGGCCAGGACGGTGCCGGCCACGAGGAGGGGGGTGCCGGGGTGGGTGAGGGTGGTGGCCAAGGTCACCAGGCCGGCGCCGACCAAGGTGCCGAGCGCCCGTCCGAGGCCTCGGCGGAGGGTGCCGGTGAAGTCGCCGCGGACCACGACGGCCGCGGTCATGGGTACCCAGTAGCCGTTGGCCAGGCCGAGGCCGTGGGCGAGGAGGGAGCCGGCGACGAGGACGACGGCCAGGCGGACGGCGTGGCGGGCCCCGGCCGGGTCGGCCAGGGCGCCGAGCGCCCCGCGCAGGGACGGGCGCCACCGTGGGCCCGCCGGTCGGCGGCGCCAGCGGGCTGGGACCGAGGTCTCGTGGCGGAGATGGGCGACGCGCTCGTCGGCTTGGCGGAGGAGGTCGGCGACGGTCGGATCGGCGGGATCGGTCCGCTCCCCGGGGTCGGGCGGCGGGCTGCCGGTGAGCTGGTGGGCGATGCCGACCAGGCGCCGGGCGACCACCAGGCGCCCCGTCCCGGCCGGTCCCGTTCCGATCGGTCCCGTCTCGGCCCGGGCGGACCAGGAGGTCCCGGCGAGGGCGACCCGGAGGCGTTCGGCGAGGAGGAGCAGGGTGGCGAGGTCCTCGACGGCTGACGGGGGGAGGCGAGGGTCGGGGCTCCTGAGGGCCTCGGTGGCCACGTCGAGCTGGTCCGGCGGGGGAGGGCCAGGGGTCGGCTCGGCCGCCCAGCGGGCGAGGCGCTCGTAGGCCTCGGCGAGGCCCCGGCGTTCGGCCCCGACCCAGTGCCGGGGACGGTGCAGGCGGAGGAGGACGACCTGGAGGACGGACCCGGCGAGCACCCAGGCCGCCTGGACGAAGGCCGCTCTGGTGCCGAGGGGGATGGCGCTGAAGACGACGAGGGCCACGACCGCCTGGAGGGAGGCGATAGAAGGGCCGGGCCCGAGGGTGCCGAGCACCCCGCCGGCGAGGCCCCAGACGGCCAGCACCAGGAGGAGGAGGGCTGGGTGGCCGCCGACGAGGGCGCCGACGAGGACCGAGAGGGTGACGCCGAGCGCGGCGAGCAGGGTGGCCCGCTCGGCGGCCCGGTGCCGGCCCTCGTAGGAGACGAAGCCGACGACGAGGGCACCGACCGCTGCACTGACCCCGTCGCCGATCGCCCCGAGGGCCACCCCGGCCAGGAGGGGCACGAGGAGGCCGAGGGTGCAGCGAGCGGCGGTGGCGAACGCCAGGCCCTCCCGGTCCAAGGCGAGCAGGGCATGGAGCTCCTCCCGCCATCGCCCTCGACCCACGGGCCGACCGTACCGCCGGGGCCGGCCCGGGGGGCCGGGGGGTCGATCAGCTGGGCTGGGGGGCGAGGGCGCCCGGCTCGCCGGTGCTGCTGGCCCCGGCCTGCCGGAGGGCGGCCAGGCGGGCCTCCACCTCGGCTTCGCGCTGGCGGAGGTCGGCCGCGGCCTTGGCCGGGCTCCAGCGGCCTTTCATGAGGAAGACGAAGGGGATGAAGACCACGAAGCCTGCGGCGCAGACCCAGTACCAGTGCTGCCACTGGGAGGGCGAGACGGCCAGGGCGTGCTGGAGGGCCACGAGGTGCGGGCCGACGGTGCTCAAGAAGCTGAGCTGGGGTCCGAGCTTGGCGATGGCGAGAAGGTTGCTCAGGCCGCCGACGGCCGCCGCCGCCTTCGTGACGATGGCGAGGTTGTGGGGATGGGCCGCCGCCGCCCGGAGCAGCGCGGCGTGCTTCTGGGCCAAAGCCACGAGGGCGCCGTGCTGGGCCAGGATCGCCTTCACCTTCGCCACGTCCTTCGCGTAGGGCAGCTGGTTCACGATGGTGGTGACGCTCGTCACCGTGAGGGCGACGACCAACGTGGAGATGGCCACGACGGCGCGGAGGACCCAGCCCCAGACCGCGATCCCGGTGGCCACCAGGGCCGGGTTGTGGGCCTCGACCGTCTCGGTGAAGCTGGCCATCCAGGTCACGTACCCGATGGCGAGGAAGCTGGCGAGCACCGAGGTGATGACCACCAAGGTGTCGTAGCTCGTGTAGGGGTTGGTGGCCTGCTCGAGGAAGACGATGGTCATGGCGAGGCCCCCGAGGGCCCCCACGATCATGAAGGGCTTGCGGACCCGGAGGCGGTCCGAGAGCAGGCCGACCACCACGAGCATGATGCAGTTGAGGCCCCAGAACCAGGTGTTGATGCCGTTGGCCTGGGACGTGGAGAGGTAGACGCCGGCGCGGTTGTGGAACGTGGTGGTGAAGTAGATGGTGAAGAAGCCCACGGCGGCGAAGTAGATGAGCAGGAAGACCGAGATGGCGAAGGACGAGCCGATGAGGTCCCAGGAGAGCATCTGCCGCCAGGGGTGGGCCGTTGCCTCCTTCGGGTCGATGCCGCGGGCCTGGATCTCGACCAGGGTGCGCTCCTTGGCCGAGACCATGAGCTGGTCCCGGATCTCGGGGGAGAGCTCCCGGAGGAAGAGGAGCGCCACGAGGAACATGCCCACGCCGGCGATGCCCGAGATGATGAACTGGCTCTGCCAGTCGTGGTAGATGGGCAAGGTGTGGTTGGCGACCACCGAGACCAGGAGGCTGCCGGCCACCGGCCCGATGGTCCAAAAGCCCATGGCCGAGGCCCGGCCCGCCTGAGGGCTGAAGTCCCGGACCAGCGCGGGAGTGCAGACGAGGACCACGCCCTCCACGAAGCCGATGGCCATGAGGGCGATGACGAAGGTCCACTCGTTGGGCATGTTCGGCACGGCGAAGAGCTGGATGAAGGCCACGATGCCGACGCCGGCCACCACCAGGTTGGCCCGGCCGATCCGGTCCCCGAGGTGGGCGATGAGGGCCGAGATGGCGCCGAAGGCCGAGCCGACGATGGTCGAGTAGAGGTAGAAGCTGAAGGTCATGTGGTAGTGGGCCAGCACCAGGGGCGAGACGCTGCCGGGCGCGTAGGCCTCGTAGTAGAGGATGACCGTGGCGGCCACCACGATCGCCAGGTACCAGACCCGCTTGCCGGTGCTCGGGTAGTGCGGGAGTTCTCGGTCGAGGAGCACCCGCCGCAGGGTCCCGGCGAGTCCTGGCTGGGGCCGACCCGTCGCTGCCACCGTCTGGCTCATCGCCACCCCCTCCCTCAGGCGGCGGCCCGGCCCGGCCTCGGCCTGGCCGACCCGGTCCGTCCCCGCCCCTGTGCACAGCGTGAGCCCAGAGGGGTCCCCTGTCAAGGGGTCGGGGACGGATTCAGGTAGCGCTTCGAACCGGAGGGTCCTTGCCGGCGACCGGCGGGGCGGGGAGAATGCCCCGGGCGTCCCCGGACGGGGCGCCGAGGAGCGGACGAGGGGAGGGGGACGGACGCGGTGAGCCAGACGGCGACCGAGGGGCCCCGATCGAGCGGCCCGGGCAAGCCGGTGCCCCGGCCGACGCCGGAGACGGCGTTCTACTGGGAGGGCACGAAGCAAGGGGAGTTGCGGCTCCAGCGCTGTGGCGCCTGCCGACAGGTGTTCTTCTATCCTCGGAGCTCCTGTCCGCACTGCGGGTCAACCGAGGTGCCCTGGTTCGTGGCCTCGGGCCGGGGCCGGCTGCACAGCTACGTGATCTCCCACCGGGCTGCGCCAGGTTTCGAGGACGAGGTGCCCTACGCCATCGCCCTGGTGGAGCTGGAGGAGGGGCCTCGCCTGATGGCGAACATCGTGGGGATGCCGCAGACCCCCGAGGCGCTCGTGCTGGACATGGCCCTGGAGGTGGCCTTCGAGCCCCGGGGAGACCAGATGGTCCCGGTGTTCCAGCCAGCTGCCGGAGGCGCCGCGTCGGGGGCGGGGGCGTGAGCGGCGGGACGGACCGCTCGCTGCGAGGCGCCGTGGCGATCGTGGGGGCGGCCGAGAGCGAGCGGATCGGGGTGGTGCCGGACCGCTCGGCCCTGGAGCTCCACGTGGAGTCGGCGCGCCTGGCCCTGGCGGACGCGGGCTTGGGCATCGGGGACATCGACGGGGTGGCCGCGGCGGGCATCTCGCCGGTGGTGGTGGCCCACGCCCTGGGGATCACCCCGACCTACGTCGACGGGACGATGGTGGGCGGGTGCTCGTTCCTCGTGCACGTCCGCCACGCCCTGGCGGCCATCGCCGCAGGGCTCGCGGAGGTGGTGCTCATCACCCACGGGGAGTCGGGCCGGTCCCGAGTGGGGGCGCCGCCCCGAGTGTTCGACCCGGCCTCGCCGCAGGGGCAGTTCGAGGCCCCCTACGGACCGGTGGGGCCCCCGACGCTGTTCCCCATCGGGGTGCTGCGCTACATGCAGCGTTACGGGTTGACCCACGAGCAGCTGGCCTCGGTTGCGGTGGCCCAGCGCCGCTGGGCCCACCAGGTGCCCCGGGCCATGTTCCGGGACCTCATCACGGTGGAGGACGTGCTGGCCTCCCGGATGGTGGCGTACCCGATGCACCTGCTGGAGTGCTGCTTGGTGACCGATGGGGGAGGGGCCCTGGTGGTGACCTCGGCGGCCCGGGCGAAGGCCGCCCCGGGCCCGAAACCACCGGTCTACGTGCTCGGGACCGGCGAGGCGAGCGAGACGCCGCTGGTCTCGATGATGGAGGACGTGACGACCTCGAAGGCCTTCCGGCTCTCCTCGGCCCGGGCCTTCGCCCAGGCCGGCATCGGGCCGAAGGACGTGGACCACCTCATGATCTACGACGCCTTCGCCCACCTGCCCATCTACGGCCTGGAGGACCTGGGTTTCGTCGGGCGGGGCGAGGCCGGGGCGTTCATCGCCGAGGGGCGGACCTCGCCGGGAGGCGAGCTGCCGCTGAACACGAACGGCGGGGGTCTCTCCTACACCCACACCGGCATGTACGGCATGTTCCTGGTCCAGGAGTCGGTGCGGCAGCTGCGGGGCGAGGCCGCCGCCCAGGTGCCCGGGGTTGAGGTGAGCGTGGCCCAGGGGGTGGGGGGCATGTTCATGGCGGCGGGCACCCTGGTGCTGGGCACCGAGGCGACCCTGAGCGGCTGAGCAGGGCGAGGACCGCCCGGCGGTAGAGGTGGGCCTCGAGCACGGAGGCCGCTTCCTCGAGCGCTCCTCGCTGGAGCGCGACCACGATGGCCTCGTGCTCGGCGAGCGTCGCCAGCGTCGCCCGCAACGTGGCGCACCCGCCGAGGTCGTCGACGCCGAGCAGGCGGTCACCGAGACGGCGGAGCGTTGGGTCCCCGGCCGCATCGAGGAGGGCCCGGTGAAAACGGGCCTCGGCGACCGGCTCGTCGACCAGGCCGGCTGCTGCGGCCACCGTGTCCGTCCGGCACCACTCGAGGAGCCGGTCGAGGGCACCGGGGTCGGCCCGATGGCCGAGGACCATGACGGCTGCCCGTTCGACGTTCACCCGGCGCCCGACCGGATCGGCCGCCTGGGTCGAGCGGCGAACCGGGCGGGTGGCGGCGGTCACGCCCGGGCCCCTTGGGGGATGGCGGCGAGGATCCGGTCGGCGAAGACCCCGAGCTCGTGGGGTCGGCCAGCCCGGCGGAAGGCCGCCTCGGCGAGGATCCGTCCGCCCCGGTTGAGCAGGACGCGGCGCATCTGGGCCAGGGTGTCCCGGGGGGCGAAGGCGTAGCTGCAGAAGGTGGCGACGGGCAAGCCGGCCAGGGGAGGCAGGGCGGCCAGCCAGGCGCGGGTTCGCCGGGCCGGCCCGACGCCGGCGACGAGGGCCCCTTCGACCCAGGTGCCGAGCACCAGGAGGTCGGCCCAGGCGAGGGCGTCTGCTCCGGCCTCGGCGCAGGCGAGGATCCGGACCTCGGCGCCGGCCTTCGCCAGGCGGCCCGCCAGGTCCTCGGCCAGGGCGCGGGTCGTACCGCTCCGGCTCTCGGCGACCACGAGGACGTGCCGGGGCGGGGTGGTGCTGGCGTCTGGGCGCCGGGGCCGGTGGTGCCGGATGGCCTGGGCGGCGACCTTGCCCTGGGTCATGGCCTCGACCACCGTCGAGGGCCCGCTCAGGGCGTCGCCGACGAACCAGACCCGGGGCTGGCGGGGCAGGGCGGCGGCCCGGCGGAGGGACTCGCGTCCGAGGGCCAGGCGGCCGACCGGCTGGTGCCGGGCCCAGGCGGGGGTGCCCCCGTCGACCAGGCCGCTGCCCAGCCAGCGACGGTCGGGCAGGTCGGGAACGACTTTGCGGAGGGGGAGGCCGGCTCCGGCCGCGGCGACCTCGGCCGGCACCCGGTAGCCCATGGCGGCCACGACGAGGTCGACCTCCTCGACGGTCCGGGCACCGGGGCCGACCCGGGGCCGCTCGGTGGCCGAGCGTTGGGTGGTGGGGGCCAGGACGGCTCGGCGGACCCGACCCCCTTCCCCTTCGAGCCGCTCCAAGGTGGTCGAGAAGCGGACCTCCACGCCCTCCTGCTCGGCCTCCTCCAGCTCGTCGGGACGGACGGGGGCGAAGCGGCGGTCCATCCAGTCGACGCAGACGGCGGTGGCGCCCAGGCGGACGGCGCTGCGGGCCACGTCCATGGCGGTGTTGCCGCCGCCGAGGACCAGGACTCGTGCTGGCCGAGCCGGCGCGTCGGCGGGCCGCTCGCGGTCCTCGGGCAGGAACGGCAGGCTCCCGCCCTGGTGGAGGGCGTCGTGGGCGGCCCGGAGGAAGGTGCTGGCGTCGAGGACGCCGGCCAGGTCCTGGCCGACGGGGGGTCGCAGGGGTTCGGGAGCGCCGGTGGCGACGACCACCGCGTCGAAGCGCTCGGCGAGGTCCCCGAGGTCCTCGGGTTCGACGGCCTGGCCGAGGTGGAGGGTCACCCCAGCAGCCACCAGCTGCTCCCAGGGGCGTCGAGCCACGGTGTCGGGCAGGGTGAAGTCGGGGATGCCCCAGCGCAGGAGCCCGCCGGGGACGAGGTCCCGCTCGAAGACCGTCACCTGGGCGCCGGCGGCGACCAGCTCGGCGGCCGCTCCGATGGCCGCCGGGCCGGAGCCGACGATGGCCACGTCGAGCCCCTCGGCGTCCGCCGTCGGGTCACCGGGCTCGGGGGGGAGGACCGGGGGGACCGGGGCGTTGTCGGCGACGAAGCGTTCGAGCGCCCCGATGGCCACCGGGGGCGCCCCGGCCAGGGACCAGCTGCAGGCCCCCTCGCACTGGACGGCCTGGTCGCAGACCCGGCTGCAGACGTCGGGGAGGACCGTGGTCTGCCGGAGGACCTGGTGGGCACGATCGAGGTCACCGTCGCGGATCGCCCGGAGGAAGGCCGGGATGTCGTTGTGGGCCGGGCAGCCCAGGAGGCAGGTGGGGTCGGGGCAGTCCAGGCAGCGCTGGGCCTCGGCCAGGGCCTCGGCCCAGGTGGCGATGGGCCGACGGGTCTCGCTGCGGTCCCCTTCGAGGGGCGCGGGGTGGCGCCGGCCGGGGTCGATGCGGGGCGCGACGAGCGTGGGTCCCTCGACGACGATCGCCGAGAAGGGACAGGTCCGCTGGCACTGCCGGCAGCCCACGCAGCGGGTCTCGTCGGCCACCACGGTCCAGGTCTCCGGGTCGAGGGCCAAGGCGGCCGTGGGGCAGCGCACCAGGCACTCCTGGCAGCCCGCGCAGCGGTCGGCCAGGACGGTGACCCGGGGGCCGGACCCGGTCGTCGGATCGGGGGTCGGGTGCGGAGCGAGCGTCGTCATGGAGAGCCCCCCTTCAGGAAGCGGCGTGCATGATCACGTAGAGGAAGCCGGCCGAGGCGCCACAGGCCAGGACCAGGCCGAGGGCGCTGAGCCGGGCGGCCAGGGGGTGGCTGGCCAGAGGCTCGACGTCACGGCGGGAGATCCGCCAGGTCGCCCAGAGGGATGCCGCCATGCCGAGAGCGATCACCACCACCTGGGCCACCACGATCTGGGGATCGCTCAGGATCTGGGTGTGGTAGAGGCTCGAGTGGGTGCCGCCGCCCACCCCGAACCAGGCGCCCACCGCCGGGACGATCCGGAGCGCGTGCTTGAAGAACTTCGGGAGCTGGCGCGCCAGGTAGTCGGCGCCGACCACCGGGATGAGCCCGTAGGCCACTGGGACGAAGTAGGAGCGGAAACGGCTCTGGCGGTCGACGAAGGCCCGGCGGGTGGCGATTGGGGATCCCTCCGACGCCGTGGCGTGGGCGGCGAGCGGTCGCATGGCCAGCCGGCTCGCCACCCAGGCCACCCCGGCGGTGGCGAGGGCCACGACGGCGATGATGCCGAGGTAGTCGCGAGCCAGCTGTCGGCGACGGCGTAGCCGTTGGTCGCGTTGACCTGCTGGAAGATCACCAGTCCCCAGAGGGCCATGACCGCCCAGGCCACGTCGGCCCGCCGGCGCCGGGGCTGGACCACCGAGGTGAGGGGCTTTTGGACGAAGAGCCCGACGTTGCCCGAGGGGCAGGCCTTGTAGCACTCGCTGCACAGGCCGCAGGTGAGGTTGCTGTCGGCGCTGCCCGGCCAGGTGTACCAGGGGCAGCCGTAGCCCTGCTCGCCGCCCCGCATGCAGTCCTTGGTGGGGCACGCCAGGCAGGTCTGGCGGTCCTTGGTGCGGAACCCGGCGACCGAGCCCATGGCCCCGACCGTGCCGATGAGGGCCGAGAGCGGGCAGATGTAGCGGCAGAAGGTGCGGCGCTCGAAGAGCGAGAAGACGAGGACCGCCCCGGCGACGATCCCGATGACCATGAGGCCGGTGTCGGCCGGGGTGCCGGGGCCGGCGATGTTGAAGCGCTCCTCGATCCAGGTCAGGACGATGAACGTGCCGATGGAGAGCAGCAGGCCGTAGCGGGCGATGGGCTCGGGCAGCTTCTTGCCGAGTCCGAGGGCCCGCTGGGTCCGTCGCCAGAAGCTGCGTCGCTGGAGCCATTCGGCGAACCCCCCGAAGGGGCACATGGCGCACCAGCCGCGCCCGACCACGAGCATGAGGACGAAGACCAGGCAGAACCAGATGTACCAGGTGATGGCGGTGGCGAAGTTGAGCCCTGGGACCAGGGTCCCGAGGATCCCGAGGAAGATGACCGCCCAGAAGATGATCTGGTTGGGCAGGATCAAGAAGAACTGGAACCGTCGGTTCCGGAGCGCCCGGGCCACCTTGGGGTGGCGGCTCAGGTCGGCCCCCGGTGAGGGGTCGGTCGGGGCGAAGTGCTCGGCCGCCGGCTGGCGGACCGGCGGTCGCAGGCGCAGCGCCACCGGCACGGGCGCCGGGAGGGCCGGCGGCTCGGTGGCCGGGGGACGCTCGTCCTCCGTCGGGGCTACCAGGGTCATCGCCATCCTCCCATCCAGTCTCCTACGTCAAGTGAAACACATGACGTTGTGTCTGACTGTAGGGGGGAGTGGCGGAGGTGTCAAGTCAGTGGGTATACTTTGAGTAGTGAACATGACATTGTCGAAGCGGGGCGACTACGTGGTGCGCTCGGCGCTGGCCCTGGCCCGCGCCTACCCGAGCGGCCGACCCCGCAAGATCCGGGAAGTGGTGGCCGAGATGGGGGTGCCCCAGACCTTCGCCTCCCAGATCCTGGCTGACCTCGTGCGGGCCGGGTTGGCCACCTCCCGGGCCGGCAAGGACGGCGGCTATCGCCTGGCCCGGCCGCCGGAGGAGATCTCGCTGGTGGAGGTGGTGGAGGCCGGGGAGGGGCCGCTGCGAGCCGAGCGCTGCGCTCTTGGGGACGGCCCGTGCCGCTGGGAAGCGGTGTGCCCGCTGCACGAGACCTGGCGGGCGGCCACCGAGGCGCTGCGGGAGGTCCTGGCCACGACCAGCTTGGCCGACCTGGCGGCCTCCGACTTGGCGATCGCCGAGGGACGGGCGGTGGTGCCGGCGGACTCCCACCGCCAGGGGGGGCCGAGCCTGGCAGTGGCGGACTTCGTCCAGATCGAGCTCGGCGCGCCGGTCTTGGCCGGCCGGCTGGTGGACGACGCCGTGGTCGGGGCGGCGCTGGGGGCGGCGCTGGCGGAGGCCGAGACCCTCCGAGCGGAGCTCGGCGGTGCAGGGCCCCGCTGGTGGCCGGCGACCGTGGCCGCGAGCTGCGGTCCCCAGGGCCCTGGGGCACCCGCCGGTGCCGACCGGGGGGTCGACGGGGCGCTCGGGCCGGTCGCGGCCCAGCTGGAACTGTCCTTCGAGGCGGAGAGCAAGGCGGTGCCGGTGGCTCGGGGCGAGCTGGGGCTGGTCGTGCGGCCCCTCGACCCCGACCGGGCCGAGCTCCGGGCGGAGGGCCGCCTGCGGCTGGCCCTGGGCGCCGAGGTGCCCCCGACGATGGCGGAACGGCTGGCCCACGTGGTGCTCCGGACGTTCCTGCGGCGTTTGGCCCAGGCCGTGGAGCACCCCGAGGTCGACGGCCGGAGCCGGTCGAGAGCGCGGAGAGGGACGCGGGGGGCCGGGGCACCCCGGCGGCGGTCCCCGGCTGCTGGTCAGCGGGGGTGAGGAGCGCCGGGGACCGGGCTGGTCGAGAGGAGCGGCAGGCTGGCCTGGATCCTGCGGTGGGCGGCAGCGAGGAGCCGGGCACTCGGGCCGAGGGTGCTGCTCAGCACGAGCACATCCGCGCCGTCCACGAGGGGACAGGGATGGTCGAGGAGGGCCGGGCAGGTTTGGCCGGGGGGCGGGCCGGGGCAGCGGAGCACCGTGCCCGGGCGGCCGGCGAAGGCCCAGCCTTCTGGGCAGCCGGCCCAGGTGCCCCCCTCGATGAGGACCCGCGGGTGGGGCGCGTCGGCCGGCCACGGGGGCGGCGTCGGGCCGGTGGCGACGAGGAGATCGAAGGTCCCGGGGTCGCCGTGGTCCACCACGGCGAGGTGGGCCTGGCGCAGCAGGGCGAGGGCGGGACGGTTGTCGGCCTCGACGAGGGCGGCCACGGTCGGCCAGCGGGGCGCGGCGAGGCGGCGGAGCTGCCGCCAGAGGGCCTTGCCCACGCCGGAGGAACGCCACTCCGGGTGCACCACGAGGGCGACCTCGGGGACCTGGCTGCCCGGGGGTCCGGTCCGGGGGTCCCCGTGGGGCGTGCCGAGGGGAGGGTGCTGGAGCGCGGCGTGGCCCACGAGGTGGCCGGCGGGGTCGAAGGCACCGAGGTGGAGGGGCCCGGCCGGCGTCCGTCGGGTGGGAAGCTCCGGGACGGGGAGCTCGTCGACGGGCCGGCTGCCCCAGCAGCGATGACGGGCTGAGGCGTCGAGGGCTCGGCGCAGGGCGACGAGCGCCGGCTGGTCGGCGGGTCGGAGGAGCCGCAGGCGTAGTCCCCGGGGTCCCGACGACCCCTCAGGCGACCGAGGGGCGACCGAGGTTCTGGGCGCCGGCAGCGCGGGTGGCGGCCGCATCGAAGAGCTCCTGGAGGGTCTGGGCGTAGCGGAAGAACTTGTCCCGACCGAGGGGGTCGTCGGCCTCCACCGCCAAGGGGAAGCCCGCGAGGGTCAAGGCGTTCAGGGTCTGGCTGCCCGAGGCGGCCCCGTGGGCGGCAGCGTCCGCGGCCATGGCCGCCCAGACCTCCTCGGGGCCGCGGACCGTCACCTCGGGTTCGAAGGCCGAGGGCTCCACCTGGCCCAGCGGGAGGACGTCGTCGCCGTCGAGGACCAGCCCGTAGGCGGTGGGGGGCCCTGAGGGGTGCTCGACGAGGACGCAGAGGCGCAAGGAGGCGATGCCCAGATGACGGAAGCGGTCGGGTTCCGTTTCGACCGCCTCGGCCATGGCTTCGAAGAAACCGGGCGGTGGGAACGGCATCTCAGGCCTGCCCCGTCGACTGGCCGTCCATGGGGACCGCAGCGCTGGTGCCCTCCAGGAGGGCGCTCGGGAGCCGCAGGCGGGACCGGCGGTCGAGACCGGCCCGGGCGCAGCGGGCCAGGTACTCCTCGACGACCTGGGTCCGCACGACGTTCGCCGCGGCCAGCCCGAGCTCGCTGGCGGCGGCGACCCCGCCGGCAGCCAGGACGGCCGTGGGTTCGACCACCTCGGGGGTGCTGAAGAGGGCGGCGATGATGTCCTCGCCCCGGTCGAGGTAGGCGTGGAAGTCCTCGGCCAGCGATGGGTCCCGTTCGAGCCGGTAGCGCAGGTGCATGGTGCCGTAGGCGACGTGCCGGGCCTCGTCCTGCATGCAGAGCCGGAAGATCCGCTTCTCCACTGCCGAGGGGGCCACGAGCTCCCCGGCTCGGAACAACGACAGCACGATGCCCTCGCCGAGCAGGTGCATGAGCGCCGATCCCTCGTCGTAGCTCTGGGCGTCGAGGACGAGCTGCAAGAAGCGTTCGGTGACGGCACTGGCCTTGCCCAGGCCACCGCCGTTGGCCAGGGCCCGTTTGCGGAACACCTCGGTGTGCCTGGCCTCGTCCATGATCTGGGTGCAGAGGAACATCTTCGCTTCGACGAAGTCGTGGTTGATCCGCCAGAGCCACTTGGCCGGGAAGTCCGAGGCCACCATCTCGACCTCGCTCAGCACGGTGGCCAACTGGCAGACGGCGTGCTCGAGGTCGGGGTCGAGCTCGGGGAGGTCCCGCCAAGGGATGTCCCGGGTGGCGCTCCACTGGCGGGCCACTGCCTCCTCGTAGAGCTCCAGGACGTTGTCGGACCAGACCTCGGCTTTCTCGTTGATCGTGTACCCGAGGTCGGGGACCTCGGGGTCGACGTCCGAACCCCGGGGAGCCATGGTGCGCCGGGGGGGACGGTCGGGGACCTCGCCGTAGCTGCCGATGGCGATGTCCATGAGGGTCAGGCCCACCTTGCTGGGACGGGCGCGCACCCCCCACTCGCTGCGGGTCTCCCGGAGCCAGCGCAGGTCGAGCTTCCCCTGGCGCAGGCGATCGAGGTAGCCCTGATCGGCGGCTGGCGTCGGGCGAGTGGTCGTCGTCATGGGTCCCCCTTCCCGTGTCCGTGGGTCCCCCCGGACCCCTGATCCCATGTTCCTTATTCAGACGCCGAATGTCAAGTAGTATGCTATAGGTGATGTAAGAGAGAACACGATGACGGTGGGCGCCGGAGCGCGTCGAGACGGAGGGGGTCGCGATGAGCCTGCAGGTCGACCCGGAGCGCTGCTGGGGGTGTGGGGTGTGCGAGGCGGGGTGCCCGACCGGCGCGCTCGTTGGGCCGCAAGATCCCTTGAGCCTCCGACCGGCGTTCCTCGTCGACGAGGATCGCTGCAACGACTGCGGCTGGTGCAGCCGGATCTGTCCGGCGGACGCCGTGGCCCTCGATCCGCGTTCGGTGGTCTGCCATGGCCGGGGGTGCCCGACCGCCCCTGGGCGCCGGGGCCCAGCGGCCGGCTGGGAGTGCAGCCTGCTGCTGATGGTCTGCGACCGCTGCGGGCAGCCCCGGTGGCGACCGGGCCCCTCGGCGCCGTGGGCCTGCCCCCGCTGCGACCTCGGTTGGCAGCTTCGCTGCCCGAAGGCCCTCCGCTCTGCTCACCAGGCGTCGACGAGGACCCCGGGCCCCTGAGGACCCAGGCCGGCTGCTCAGGGGGCGTGGTCGGGCACTTGGGGCACGCCGAGGCGGAACCCCGGGTGGTGCCGGCGGATCTCCCGACGGGCCACGGTCATGAGGTGGACCTCGTCGGGCCCGTCGGCGATCCGCAGGGTGCGGAGGTGGGCGTAGAGCCGGGCCAGGGGGGTGAACTGGGTGACCCCGGCCGCACCGTGGACCTGGATGGCGCGGTCGACGACCCGGAGGGCGATGCGGGGGACGACGACCTTGATGCCGGCGATCCCGGTGGCCGCGGCCTTGGCGCCCAGGCGGTCGATCTGGTCGGCGACGGCCAGGACGTACTGGCGGGCCATGTCGATCTCGATGCGGGACTCCGCGATCCACTCCTGGATCTGGCCGCGCTGAGCGAGGCTGGCGCCAAAGGGCCGTCGTTCGAGGGACCTGGTCACCATGAGGTCGAGGGCCCGCTCGGCCGCGCCGAGGGTCCGCATGCAGTGGTGGACCCGCCCGGGACCAAGCCGGGCCTGGGCGATGGCGAACCCGTCACCGAGACCGCCGAGGAGGTGGTCCATGGGCACCCGGACGTCCCGGTAGAGGATCTCGGGGTGGCCGCCCCGGTCGTGGTAGCCGAAGATCCGGGGCTCGGCCCCGAAGGACACCCCGGGGGCGTCCTTCGGGACCACCACCATGCTGTGCCGCCGATGAGGCGGCGCGTCGGGGTCGCTGAGCCCCATGACGACCAGCACGGCGCAGCGGTCCAACAAGGCGCCGGTCGAGAACCACTTGCGGCCGTTCAGGACCAGCTCGTCGCCCTCCCGGCGGATGGTGAGGGTCAGGCCGGTGGGATCCGAGGAGGCGACGTCGGGTTCGGTCATGGAGAAGGCGCTGCGGATCTCCCCGGCGAGCAGGGGGGCGAGGTAGCGCTCCTTCACCGTGGGCGAGCCGAAGGCCGCGAGGATCTCCATGTTCCCGGTGTCGGGCGCGTTGCAGTTCAACGCCTCGGGTCCGTGGGGGTAGCGGCCGAGGATCTCGGAGACCGGGGCGTAGTCCAGGGTGGAGAGGGGCGTGCCGGGGGCCTCGGGATCGAGCTGGGGGAGGAAGAGGTTCCAGAGCCCCCGGTCGAGGGCCAGGGCACGGAGCTCGTCGAGGACCGGCGGGGTCCCGGTCGGCCCGACCTCGAGGAGCTCCCGCTCGTAGCGATCCTCGGTCGGTTCGAGGTGGGCCTGGGCGAAGCGCCGGACCTCCTCGAGGATCTCCTGGCCGCGGGGACTGAAGGGCGTCCGGGGATCGCTCACGGCTCGGCTCCGCTCGCTGCATCCGGCACCGTCGGTCGGCCAACCGGGCTGGTGGCCTGGGCGACAGGGGTGGAGGTGGCGGAGCTGCCCGGATCCGGGTTGCCCCCGCGTCGGTAGTAGTCCCGCCAGATGACCCGGTGGAGGGGCAGCCAGCGGGGGATGTCCCGGATCCCGGGGATGAAGGGCACGAGCAGCAGGGCCAGGGAGCAGACGGTCATGATGGCGACCACCTCGATGTCGGCGTTCGACGAGGTGGCCATGGGCCCGACCTGGTACCACATGGTGTAGAGCCAGAGCCAGGGCTGCCCGGGCCAGGAGCCGGTCTCGTTCATGACCCCCCACTGGGAGCCCGACATGTGCTGGGCCTCGACGATCTTTCCCCAGTAGCTGGCCCCGTGCTGCGCCTTCCAGGAGTCGCCGATGAAAAGGATGGCGTTCGTGTAGTTCGTGGTGTAGAAGGGCGCGTGCTCGACGAGGGCGGCGTCGAGGGCTCCGGAGCGGGCCATGGCGAGGAACTGGCTGAGCAGCTCGGGGACCGGGCCGTCGTCGGCCTTCGGCACCACGAGCTGGCCGCCAACGAGGCTGGCCCGGGGCAGCACCCGGCCATAGGCCTGGAGCCACGCCATCTCCTGGGCCTTCGGTGCGGCCTCGTAGGTGTGGAGGGCAGCAGTGAGCGCCGGCTGGCCGGCGACGGTGCCGAGCGGGTCGAGCACGAAGTCCTTTGCCGGGTCGATTGGGTCGGTCACGCCGAAGGCCCGCTGGACGGAGATCCCCCAGAGGTCTTGGACCTCAGCGTTGCCGTGGTTGTAGGGCGGGCCGTAGGTGGCCGAGTCGCTCGTGCCCTCGAGTTCGCTCAGGGCGATCTCGGTGAACCCCTTGGGCTGGGCAGAGGCCCAGGCCTGGAGGGTGACCGGGGGGACGTCGGGTGACGAGAAGAGGACGGCGAGGAGGACCACGAGCAGCGCCACGACGACGAGGGCGATGGTGGCCTCCTTCAAGATGTCGTAGCGGCGGACCGGGCCCCGCCAGGGCCGGGCCTCCAAGTGGTCCCGGCTGCGCCGGGCAGCACGCCGTTCGCTCCAGGTACTCATCGAAGGGCCTCCTCGGTCGGGACGGCGACGGGCTCGGTCAGGACAGGCTCGGTTGGCGCGAGCGCCGGGTCGAGGTGCTCGGGCTTGGCGTCGATGGGCGGCACGACGCCCCGGAGCCGGACCATGAGGATGTGCAAGGCGATGATGGCGACGAGCACGAGCGGCACGAAGACGATGTGGAGCATGAGAGCCTGGCCGAAGTTCATGGTGTTGAAGAAAGCCCCGATCCCGGCGGCGTTCATGGCGTCCTTCGCCTCGAAGGCGATCCACTGGGAGTCGAAGTTCGTCTGGGAGAGGTAGCCGGTGAAGGCCTCGAAGACCGAGACCAAGAAGGCGACCACCCCGGTCATCCAGGTGAGGGCTCGGCGGCCCCGCCAGGCGGCCATCCAGAACTTGCCCCAGAGGTGGATGGCCATGAAGCCCATGAAGCACTCCACGCTCCAGAGGTGGAGCGAGTTCACGAAGTGGCCGACCGAACTCGTGTGCCACCAGATGGGGCCTTCGAGGGCGAGGACCAGGCCCGAGGCGCAGGCCACGAGGAAGCCGGCCAGGGTGAGCACCCCGAAGACGTAGATCCAGCTCGCGACGTAGGCCGGCTGGCTGTCGGGCAGGAGCTTGCTGGGGGGAAGGAAGTGCAACCAGAGCCGTCGCAGGCGACTGGTCCAGAGCGTCGGGTCGACCGGCTCCTCGGGCGCGGGCGGGCGGGGCTCGTGGGTCGCACCGGGGCCGGCCCCGGCAGGCGACGGCGCGGGGGCGACCGCTGCGGCCTTGCGACGGTGGTGGCGGAGGAACGGCAGGCTGATGGCCAGGGCGAAGAGGATCACCATGGCCACGATGACCAAGAAGTTGGCCAGGGAGATGAGGATGAACCCCCAGTGGAGGTAGCTGCCCGGGGGATTGAGGTCCACGAGGGCGGCGATCACCGGGCGACCTCCGGGTGGGGCCCGGCCAACTGGCCGCCGAGGTCCAGGACGTCCCAGTCCGGGGCGTCACCCTCGAAGGGCACGAACCCCACCAGCCGGCGCTGACCCCCGAGGCGCCGCTCGACGGCCATGCCGTGGCGCTCGAGCACGTACCACCACACCCCCTCGGCTTCCTCGGCCTGCTCCAGGGCCCGGAGGACCTCGCCGGGTCGGCGTGCCTCCCGCCAGCCGTACCCGGGGTGGGGCACGGGGCTCCCGGCACCGAACACCGCGCCCGAGGTCGAAGACGTGGGCTCCTCGGCCAGGGCCGGGTCGAGCTGGAACCAGACCCGGCCCCATTGGAGGGTCGAGACCGCGCCCTCGAAGCCGTCCCGGCGGATCAGCGACCAGAGGGCTCGGCCGGCCCCACTTGGCGCCCCGGCGTGAGCGACGAGGACCGGGAGGACCGGTTCGTCGGCCTCGTCGACGCTGGCCAAGGTGACGAGGGCCGGGGGAGCGTGCCTCGTCCCGAGAGGGGGTGCTGCGGGGTACTGCAGGGTGGCAGCCATGCGACCTCCTTCCTCCTCGGCCCGTCGGGCTGACCGCCCGGGCCACTCCCTCACCATGGTGGTCCGCGAGGGCGCGGGCGAGAAGGGCCGAAGGTCCCTGTTCTCGGTCCTCGCGCTGGGCCAGATTGGCGCTGTGGACGCTGGCTGTGGACGATGAGGGCATGACACCGGCACGGATGAGCCTGGAGGACGCGGTCGGGTTGCTGCGGCCTCGGGACAGCGTGGGCTTCGGGCTCGGACCAGGGATCCCCCACGGGTTCTTGAGGGCCCTGGGCGAGCGGACGGACTGGGCGGACCTGGTGCTGGGCGGGGCGTTGCTGCTGGACCTCTTCGAGGTCCTCCGCCACCCCGGGGTGTCCTACCGGAGCGGCTTCTACGGCCCGGTGGAGCGCTTGCTGGTCGCCGAAGGGCGGCGGGTCGACCACGTCCCGGGGGGCTTCCGGGACTTCGGGCCGATCCTGGCCCGGTTCCGGCCGAGGGTCATGGTGGTGCAGGGCGCTCCGGACGGGGACGACCAGGTGAACCTCTCGCTGCACGTCGGGGCGACGGCGGCAGAGCTGGCGGCAGCCGGCCGGGACCCGGATCGTCTGCTCGTCGTGGAGCTGAACCCTCGCCTCCCCCGCACCGCCGGCCTCCGGCAGGCCGGGGGGCGCTGGCCGGCGGGCTGGCCGGTGCCGGCTGATGCCGGGGGCCCCGACACGAACCTCCTCCCCCTGGCGCTGGCGGACGTGGTGGTGGAGGTGGACGAGGAACCCTTCGCGCTGCCCGAGGCCGAGCCGACGGCCACGGACCGGGCCATCGCCGAGGTGGTGCAGCGCTTCGTGCCCGACGGCGCCACCCTGCAGACCGGGATCGGCGGGGTGCCGAGCGTGGTGGCCGCAGCCCTGGCGGAGGGCCCGGGGGGCGACTACGGGGTGCACAGCGAGATGTTCACCGACGGGCTGCGGCGGCTGCACGAGGCCGGGAAGGTGAGCAACCGGCGGAAAGGGGTCTTCGACGGGGTGTCGGTGACCACCTTCGCGCTGGGCAGCGCCTCGTTGCTGTCCTGGCTGGACGGGAACGAGGACGTCGCCTTCGTGCCGGTGGAGGCCGTGAACGACCCGGACCCGATCGGGCGGAACCGGGCCATGGTGTCGTTGAACGGGGCCCTCATGGTCGACCTCTACGGACAGGTGGTGGCCGACCACCTGCCGGGGCGCCAGATTTCGGGGGTCGGGGGCCACGAGGACTTCGTGGCTGGTCCGGCGTTGCGAGCCGACGGGCGGGCGATCGTGTGTCTCCCCTCGACGGTGACGGTCGAGGGGGAGGTCCGGTCCCGGATCGTGGCCCGGCTGCCCGAGGGGGCGGTCGTCTCGACCCCCCGGCACCACCTGGACGTAGTGGTCACCGAGCACGGAGCCGCCGAGGTGCGGGGCCTGACAGTTCGGGAGCGGGCCGAGGCGCTAGCCCGGGTCGCCGACCCGGCGTTCCGGGACGAGCTGCTGGCAGAGGCCCGTCGGCTGCGCTGAGGGGCCGCTCGGCGTCGGGGGTCCCGGCCCCAGGAGCGCCCAACGTTGCCCACGAGGCCCCCAGGATTGCCGCCCGCTGCTCAGGGTCACGGGTCGGGGGTCGATACCGAGGGCGTGACGCGCCTCGGCCCTCGTGGGGGGCTGGCGGGTCGCGCGTGGGCGGACGGCGCTCGCTGGTACCTCCCCCTGGTGTCGTTCCGGCGCGCCCCGGCGTCCAGCCACGCCGGGGAGGAGGGCTTCGGGCTGCTGGAGGTGGTGCTGGCCATGGCGGTCATCGCCGGGGCCAGTGCGCTCGGTGCAGGGGTCGCCCTCGTCACGGGCCAGGCCACGGCGGCCTCGGCCCAGCGCCTCGAGGCCACGGAGATCCTCTCGACGGTCCTGGCCAGCGGGTCCTCGTCGGCCAGCGTCCAGGCCCTCGGCACGACCTACGTGGTCACGGTCCAGACCAGCTCGGCGCCGAACGGCACGGTGCTGGCCACGGGGACGGTGACCTGGTCGGGACCGGGCGGGACGACGAACACCGTGCGCCTGACCCGGGACGAGCGGCCGAGCCCCGAGGGCGGGGCGCCGCTGGTGGTTGGCGAGGGGGCGGGATGAGCCGGGCCGGGGAGGAGGGGACCACCCTGGTCGAGCTCCTCATGGCGCTGGCACTGACGGTCCTGGCACTTGGTCTCGTGCTGCCCCTGCTCGGGGCCACGGGCAGCCAGGCAGCGGTGACCCGATCCGAGAACCAGGCCACGGCGGCGTTCGGCTCGGTGCTCGTGGCCCTGGGGAACGAGATCGGGTCGGCGGTCGTGCTCTACGCCCCCGATCCAGCGAGCGGCCAGCCGTTCTGGGCGGGCCAGGGACTCGGGACCAGCGGTGCCGGCGGCGTCGGCCCGGGGGACGCCGTGCTGGTGCTCTCCCAGTACGACCCGGCGGGCGGCGGCACGGGCACCGCAGTCTGCGACCAGTGGGCGGTGGAGCCGGTCGGCACCGGCGGCGCGCTGGTGACCCGCAGCTGGTCCCCCGGTCAGGGTGGCACGGTGGCCTTCGAGACGGTGGCCAGCACCCCCTGGCCCCCACCGGCGCTGCCCTTCAGCTTGGTGAGCACGCCCCAGGCCGGCGTGCAGGTCCACCTCACCCTGAGCGGCCTGGGGAGCGACACAGCGGGCACGGTGACCCTGGCGACCACGCTGTTCAGCATGGACATGGCGCAAGCCGGCTTCCCGGCCAGCGCCTGCGAGCAGGGGCCCGCGCCGTGACCGGCTGGTGGCGTCGGGTGGGTTCGTGGTGGCGTCGAGGCCGCGGGCGGGGCGGGGAGGAGGGCGTGGCTCTCGTGCTGGCCATCTCGGTGGCCGCCGTGGTGCTCGTGGTGAGCACCGGGACGATGACGGTGGTGATGGGCACGGCCAGCACGGTGAGCGCCCATCTGGCCCAGGTGGCTGCGGCCGAGGCGGCCGCCTCGGGCCTGGCCCAGGCGGAGCAGACCGTCCAGGCGGCCATCGCGGCCGGGAACCCCGAGCTGCCCTGCGCGGTGGCGGGGTCGGCGCCCGGCGGCTCCCTCCCGGAGGCCTACGAGGTGGCGATCACTTACTACCAGCAGCTCCAGGGGACCACGCCCTCGGGCCCGCTGGCCTGCAGCAACGGCGAGGCGCCCAACCAGCCGATCGGGGCGGTGGCCTTCAGCGCCAGCGGGCAGGGTGGCGGGGCGACCGGGCAGCTCGGGGCCACCGAGACCATCTTCAGCCTGGACCAGGTGCAGGAGAGCTTCGCCGGCGGCTACGGCGTCTACGTGAACGCCGGGACCACCTTCGACAACCAGTTCACGACCCAGTCGACCTTCGGCACGGTCTTCGTGAACGGCCCGGTGCAGTGCGACAACGCCACGGACCTCGAGGGCAACCTGGTGGCGAACGGGACGGTGGCCATGACGAACGCCTGCACCATCCAGGGGACCTTGACGGCCAACGGGAACGTGAGCGTGAGCACCTCCTCGCCGGTCCTAGACGGCTTGGCGAGCGTGGTCGGTGACTTGACGTTCTCCAACCCCGGTTCGCCCGAGCCGCAGTTCCGCGGCGGGGCAGTGGTGAAAGGAACGGCGAGCACCACCGACGGACAGCCGATCACCACGAACGTGGCCGGCACCCTCGAGCAGGACGCGGTCGTGGCCTTCCCCTCGCCACCACCGTTCCCGCAGGTGACCTGGGACCCCGCTGCCTGGCAGGCCGCCGGCTACCAGGTGGTGACCTACACCGACACGAGCAACTGCGGCAGCTACTACGGGCTGCCGAGCGGCGGGGGGGCCCCGAGCAACACCTCGGGCGTCTACACCGACTTCTTCGCCGCCGACCAGCTGACCGCCCCGGAGGTCCTCTACACCACCTGCCCCCTGGACCTCTACGGCCAGGTCACCATGCAGATCGGCGCGCCCTTCGCCATCGTGGACCCGGCCGGCTTCGACTTCTCGAACCAGACGACCTTCGAGTCCCTCACCTCGAACCCCGAGCGCCTGGAGCTCATCGTGCCGAGCTGCTCGAGCGGGTGCGGCGGCCAACTGGCGTTCTCGAACCAGACCACCTTCGGGACGACCAGCAACCCGCTCCAGACCCTGCTCTACACGCCGAACGAGGCCAGCTTCTCGAACGAGCTGAGCCTGAGCGGCCAAGTGGTGGTCGGCTCGACCGGCGCGCTGCAGAACCAGATCCTCTTCAACCTGGAGCCCTTCCTGGATGTGCCGGGCACGACGAACCCGGTGGTCCAGCTCTCCCCGGTGGAGCGCTACGTGGCCTCGGGCTGAGGTCTCGTCGCTGTCGGGGCGCTGGGGTTCTCTGGCATGGTGAGGCCGTGGATGAGGAGGGCACTCGGGCGAGCGCGTGGCGGCTGGTGGTCCCGGTGCTCGTCGCCCTGGGCATGCTGCTCGTAGCCCAGGCCGTGCCGGCCGTCCTGTTCCCCGAGGGCGCCGCCCTGGCGAGCGGCATCGTGGTGCTGGGACAGGCCGACTGGGCGGCGTCGCCGGGTCGGCTGGCCACCGTGGTGCCCGTGGCCGCCCTCGGCGGGGTGGGCCTGGCCCGCAGCGGCCTCGCCCCGTGGCAGGCCGAGCTGGTGGGGCTCGTCGGGGTGCTGGCCCTGCTGCGACTGGCTGGGAGCCGCCTGGCCCCGGCCCTCTCGGCAGGCCTGATCCCCTCGGTCTTCCACGTCACGGCCTTCGCCTACGCGGCCAGCGTGGCCGTGATCTGCGGCCTGCTGGCGACCGGCCTCGTCGTCGGTCGCGGACGCCTGGGCCCGCCAGCGGCACCATCGAGGACGGGGGGGCCGCCCCGCCGAGGCTTCTCCCTCCTGGCGAGCGGCCTGGTCGCTGTGGTGGCCGGGGCGCTGATCGTGATCGCCGGGGTGGCGCGTGGAGCCCCGGCCGGGCTGGTGGCCCCCCCGCTGTTCGTCTCGCTGCTGGAGCTGGTGGCCGGCGCGGGGACCGGGTGGGTCGGGTCGAGCTGGCAGAGACGAGGCACGATGCTGGCGGTCCGCTGGGCGAGCCTGGTCGCCGCGGCTGGCCTCGGCGCCCTGGTCGTCGGCGAGCTCGGGCACGACTGGGCGGTCGTGGTCCCCCTGGTGGCCCTGGAGGCCCTGGTGGTGGCGGTGCTCTGGGGACGGGGCCTGCGGCACCCCCCACCGGCTGCGCTGGTCCTGGTGCCCCTGCTGGCTGGCCATCTGGCGGCGGGGCGCTTCGCCGTCGGGGTGGCCCTCGGGGCCGCCTGGGTCTGTGTCGTCGGGGCGCTGGCCCGGGTCGGCCTCGAGGCGCTTCGGCGCCGGGGGGCGCCGACCCGTGGCAGCCTGGACGGGTGAGCGTGGCTCACCTCCTCGAGGCGTTCACCGAGGGCCCGGGCACCGGCAACCCGGCCGGGGTCGTGCTGCTGGCGCGCTGGCCGGCCGAAGCCTGGATGCAGGAGGTGGCCGCTCGGCTCGGCCTCTCCGAGACGGCGTTCGTCGTGCCCGGGCCGGAGCCGGGACGGGCCGGGCTGCGCTGGTTCACGCCCCGGACCGAGGTGGCGCTCTGCGGGCACGCCACCCTGGCAGCCGCCTGGGTGGTGGGGCGGGAGACGGTGACCTTCGAGACCGCCAGTGGCCCCCTGGCCTGCCGGCTGATCCCCACGGGCCTGGTCGAGGCGGAGCTGCCGGCCGACCCGCCGGTGGCCCGGCCGGTGCCCGAGGGCCTGGTCCTGCCCGAGCTCACCTGGTTCGGGGAGGGACGCTTCGACGCCGTGGCCGTGCTGGCCCGGGCCGAGGCGGTCCGGGCCGTCCACCCCGACCTGGAGGACCTGGCCAGCCGACCCTGGCGGGGCCTCGTCGTGACCGCTCCGGGGGACGGTGAGGGCGTGGACTTCGTGAGCCGCTACTTCGCCCCGGCCGTGGGGGTGCCCGAGGACCCGGTGACCGGCTCGACCCACGCTCTGCTGGCCGAGCTCTGGGGGGAGCGCCTCCGCCGTGGGCGCCTCTCGGCCCGGCAGCTCTCGGCCCGGGGTGGCCGGCTGGAGCTGGAGCGGCGCGGCCCGGTGGTGGCCGTCGGCGGACGGGTCGAGGAGGTGGGGCGGGTCAACCTGGCTGGTCCCTGAGGGTCGGCTTGGCGGCGAGGGCCACGTCGAAGGACCACAGCTCGCTGGCCGTGGCGACGGGCGGGTGGTGGTCGCCGCCCGAGGGACGGTCCTGCTCGGGCCCCCGGTGGCCGTGGGCGAAGGCGGGGGAGGCCACCCAGGCCTCGAAGCTGGCGGCGTCACGCCAGCGGGTCACGACGAGCCAGGTGCGCCGACCGTCGGTGGGCCGGAGCAGCTCGAAGCCCTCGAAGCCTGCGGCCTGGTCGACGGCGCCGGCCCGGGCTGCGAAGCGGCGGGCCAGCTCCTCGTCGGCTCCCTCGGGCACGGTGATGGCGTTGATCCGGACGACGCTCATCGGGCCATGGTGGCAGAGGGGCTCAGGGTTCGCCGATCGGGTCGCCCAGGAGCTTCTCGAGCAGGCCGACGAGCTGGTGGAGCTCCTCGGCGCTGAGCTGACCGAACGCCGGTGGGGGCTGGTCGACGATGGCGGTGATCTCGGCGGCCTTGCGCCGGCCGGCCTCGGTGAGGACCACCACCTTGACCCGGCGGTCCGTCGGGTGGGGGCGCCGCTCGGCAAGGCCCTGCTGCTCGAGGTGGTCGACGACGGCGGTCACGTAGGAGCTGTCGCAGCGCAGCGCCTCGGCCAGGCTCCGCATGGCCTCGGGCGGTTCCCCGGCCAGGTGGATGAGGGCCTTCGCCACGCTGGGGGTCACGCCTTTCGCCTCGCCCCGCCGGCGCAGCTCCGCCAAGGTGTCGGGGTCGTGAGCCAACCGGCGGATGGCCCGCCAGGCCCGCACGGCGTCGGCCTGTCGCCGACCTGTCGACAGGGAAGTGGTCATCGGGGATCAGCAAGGCCGCTCGGTGCGACCGCTGCGATCCTAGTGGGTGGCGACCATGGAGAAGGACAGCGGTTGGCTGGGTGAAGGACCTGCTGGGACCGGCCGGGTCGGGCCCGGGGGCGGGGAGTCGAGCGCCCTATGCTGACCGGCCACGGCGGACCGAGGCCCGAGATCCGAGGAGGTCGCGACGGTGCGGGGGTTCAAGCGGTTCCTGACCCAGTCGAGCCTGGTGACCACCGCCGAGGGTGGGCACGGTGCAACCGCCGGCCTCGGTTTCACGGTGGGCGGCCAGCGGATCCTCCTCGGGTCCTTCGTCGGGTCGGTCATCTACTTCGTGATCTTCATGCTGGTCGTCTACGCGGCCATCGTCGTGCCATACCGGCGGCTCATGAAGCGCCGTGGCCAGGACGTGTTCGGGGAGCCCGGCCCCACGAAGACCTGCCCCGAGTGCCTGGCCAGTGACCTGCCTCTGGCAGCTCGGCGGTGCCGCTCCTGCGGCTCGGTCCTCGCTGAGCAGGCCAGCTGAGGGGCCGCACCCCTGGCCCAGCGCCGAGCCGCAGGGTCGCCGGCCGACCAACCGCAAGGTCTGGCGGCGTGCTCGGTTCCCCACCTGGGAGCTGCGGGAAGGGGGCGCGATGCGACGGGGAGAGGTTCGGCGGGTGGTGGTCGGCGTGGTCCTTGCGGGGCTCGCCTGGGCTGGGGTCGCCGTGCCGGCGGGCGCGACCAGCGAGCAGCCGACCCTGCCGACGGCGAGCGCGTTCTACCGGTCCCCGGTCCCGGCCCACACCCTCGCCTTGATCCCCCCGGGGACCGTGCTGCGGCAACGAACGGTCGACGTCCCGTGGCTGGGCTCCTCCTCCCTGGAAGTCCGGGCCACGCAGCTGCTCTACCGGACGACGACCGAGCTGGGGGCCCCGGCGGTCACCGTGACCACCGTCCTCCAGGATCCCCTGGCCCGGCTCGCCCCGGTGCGGATCGTCTCGTGGCAGATGTTCTACGACGCCCTGGGGGCCGAGTGCGATCCCTCCTACACCCTGCGGGGCGGCAACCCGGGGTACGGGGACGCCCAGGAGGAGGAGGATCTCATGACCCCCTACCTGCTGGCCGGGGACACGCTGGTCGTCTCGGACTACGAGGGGGAGGACCTGGCCTGGGGTGCGGGCCAGCAGTCGGGGTACCAGACCCTCGACGGCATCCGGGCGGCCGAGGCCGCCCTGGGGGTCCCCGAGCGGACCACGCCGGTGGCCATGGTGGGCTACTCGGGCGGCTCGATCGCCACCGACTGGGCGGCCGAGCTCGCCCCTGCCTACGCCCCGGGGCTGGACCTGGTGGGGGCGGCCATGGGCGGGGTGCCGGTGGACTACGCCCACAACCTGGCCTACATCAACGGGAGCCCGGACTGGTCGGGGGTCATCCCGGCCATCCTCGTCGGAGTGGCCCGGGCCTTCGGCGTGCCCCTCGCCCCGTATCTCTCGAGCTATGGGGCCAAGGTGATCGCTCAGGTGCAAGACGGCTGCATCAACAGCTTCGTCGGCAACTACCCGGGTCTGACCATCCAGTCCCTGCTCAAGCCGCAGTACCAGGACTTCCTCCAGGTGCCGGTCTTCGCCAGCATCGTGAACGAGCTGATCATGGGGACCGACGGGACACCCCGGTTGCCGATCCTGCTCGCCAACGGCAACAGCGACGGGACCGGCGACGGGGTGATGGTGGCCGCAGACGTCGAGGCCCTGGCCCACCGCGACTGCGCCGCCGGCCTGCCGGTGACCTTCCTGGAGGAGCGGGGCCTGGACCACACCGAGGCGGCGGTCCCCTTCGAACTGGCCGCGTTCCCGACCATCGAGGGATGGCTGGCCGGCTTGCCCCCGGTGAACGGCTGCGGGGCGGTGGGGACCGGGAACGCCCTGACCCCCCTGCCCGCCGGGACGGTGCCGCCGGCGCCGCCGGTCGGGTCGGTGCGCTCGGCTGACCTGACGACGGTCGCCGAGAGGGGCCAGGGGCAGGTGGTCGCCGAGGGCCTGCGACGCGGGGTGGCGGCGACCCTCGAGGGGACCGGCGCCCTGACCCTGGCCGACTTCGCCCCGGATCGGGACCCCGTGGGGCCCACCGACTTCCCCTCGACCGGTCAGTTCTTCTCGGTGGCCCTGGCGTCGGGCAGCCAGGCGTCGGCGGTCGACCTGGTGGCCTGCGGCCCGGGCCGGCCGAGCGGGCTGCGCTGGTGGGACCCCGCAGCGGCGGGGGGCCGAGGTGCCTGGGAGGTGGTCAGCGGCGCGGCCATCGGGGTGCGGCCCCCGGCCGGTTTGCCGGGCCAGGGCTGCCTCTCGGTTCGCCTCGGGCCGGGATCGAGCCCCTCGCTGTCGGCGCTGACCGCGGAGGGCGCCAGCACCGGGACGGTCTTCGGGGTGGTCGGGACGACGCCGTCCCCGGTGCCCGCCGGGGGTCCTTCGGTGCGGGGGACCGCCAGAGGGGACCTGGCCGTGGCCCTCGGCGGCCTGGGCCTGGCGCTGCACCTCGGCCTCGGGCTCCAGCGCAGCTGAGCCCTGGGCCCGCCAGCTAGCGGGCCCCGCTGGGCGCCTTGTCGGCCCGAGCGACGCCTCGCTAGAGTGCGCGCGAGGAGACCCGATCCCCCAGGCTTCGGCGGCACCCTGGGGCCCCAAGGAGGTGCAGCGCGTGGGAGGCATGGGGCAGGCCGCCAACTTGCCCGCCCAGTATCTCGACGCTCGCCTGACCCAGGTCGGGGAGGTCGCCTTGCTGGCGGCGCTGGCCGTGGTCTGGGTCGCCCGTTGGCTGGTCCGGCGTCAGGCCGGTGCGGGCGATGCCCCGGATGGGGCCTCAGGCGCACCGGCGGGCGGGGTCACCGGGCAGGGCGGCTCGCGGCGGCGCTGGTGGGCGTGGTTCGAGGCCGGTCCCCCCAGCCGGACGCTGCTCCAGGCGGGGTTCGGGGCGCTGTGGCTGCTGGACGGGCTGCTGCAGGCCCAGCCGGCGATGCCGAGGCAGTTCGTGGCCATGGTGCTCGAGCCGGCCATGACGGGCCAGCCCCGGGTGATCGGCGAGCTGGGGCGGGTGGCGGTGAACCTCTGGAGCCTCCACACGGTCACCACCGACGCCCTGACGGTGTTCCTCCAAGTGGCCATCGGCTGGGGGATCCTCGTCGGGGGGGACCGCCTGCTCGGACGGTGCTCGCTGGCGGCGTCAGTGGTGTGGGGCACGGTCGTCTGGCTGCTCGGGGAAGGGGCCGGGGATCTCTTCGGCAAGGGCGGGACCTTCCTCTCGGGCACCCCAGGAGCGGTCCTGGTCTACGTCGGCGTGGCCCTCCTGCTGCTCTGGGTGCCGGCGAGCCGCTGGGACGACCAGCGGGCCGCCCGGGTCCTCCTCTGGGCGGTCGGGGGGCTGCTCCTGCTGGCGGCGCTGCTCCAGGGGTTGCCCGCCGAAGGGTTCTGGCACGGCCAGGCGCTGGCCCGGGTCTTCCAGGCCGCAGCCCAGAACCCCCAGCCGAGCGTGCTGGCGGCGCCGATCACGGCGATGGCCGACCTGGCCCGATCGGACCCGGTGGTGGTGAACGCCCTGTGGACCGCCGTGCCGGCGGTGGCCGGGGTCTGGCTGCTCATTCGGCGGGCCCCCCGGGGAGCAGTGGGCCTGGCCGCGCTCTACCTGGCGGCGGCCTGGTGGCTGGGCATGGACTTCGGGGTGCTGGGGGGGACGGGCACCGACCCGAACATCGCCCTGCCCGTGGGCCTGCTGCTGGCAGCCGCCTGGATGGGGGGGCTGGGCAGCACCCTGCCGGCGACGGCCCGGGTCCGGCAGGCCAGGCCGGCGGTGCACCGGCTCCTCGGGCGACGGAGCGCCCCGGTCCTGTCGATGGGCGCGCCGAGCCCGGTGCTCGGCGGCGCCCTGGCCATGGCCGGTGCCGAGGGGATGGGCCCGCACCGGCCGGTCATGGGTGCCTCGGGGGGCAGGGGGAGCGGTCCGGGGCCCCGGGGCGAGCCCCCCGAGCCGGGCGCGGCCACGGGCTCGTGGTGGCAGCGGCACCCGCTGCGGGTCTGGCTGGCCTTGGCGCTGTGGGGATCGGCGCTGTGGTGCCTGCCGCCGGTCCTGACCAGCCTGCCCCGGGCGGTGCGGGAACCGGCCGGGGTGACCCTCGCCGACGTGGCGAGCGGCGGGCTGGCGACCATCCCCGGGCACCCGCCGGTCCCGCGGTTTCGGCTGGAGAACCAGGACGGCCAGATGGTGACGCCGGCGAGCTTCCGGGGCAAGGTGGTGTTCCTCTCGTTCCTGGACCCGGTCTGCTACGCCACCTGCCCGGTGGTGGCGGAGGAACTGGCGGAGGTGGCGCACCTCCTGCGGTCCCACGAGCGCCAGGTGGCGTTCGTGGCGATCGACGCCAACCCGGACTTCACGAGCCTGGGGAGCATCCGGGCCTTCGACGCCGAGCACGGCCTGACCGGCGTGCCGAACTGGCAGTTCCTGACCGGCTCGCCGGCGACCCTGGAAGCGGTATGGGCGAAGTTCGGGGCGGTGACCCAGGTGGCCCAGGTGGGCATGGTGGCCCACAGCCTGCTGGTCTACGTGATCGGACCGGGGGGACGGGAGCAGGCGGTGACCGAGGCCACGGGGGTGCCGGGACCCCGGATCGAGGTGGGGTACGCCGAGATGTTCGCCGACGAGGCCGCGAGCCTCCTGCCCCATGCCTGAGGTCGGGCGAGCGGGTCGCAGGCGCCAGCGGGGCCTGCTGATCCTCACGGTGGTCCTCGGTCTGCTCCTGGCGAGCTGCGCCAGCAGCCCCTCGAAGAAGACCCTGCGGGCCGCGGCACCCCCGAACGCGCCGCGGCTGGAGGGCACGGGCGAGGTGGACGCGGTGAGCGGACCGGGCGGCGGCGTCACCTGGTTGGTGGTGCCCGACCCAGCCAGCGTCTCCTCGGGGCCCGGCGGGAACGCCCGGCCGGACTGGCTGGTCGAACGGTTGGCCGGGGGCAGCGTGGCGCAGGTGACCCCGCCGGGCATCGTGGTGCGGGGCGGGGTTGCGGTGAGCGGCCTGCCAGGTGGCCAAACCGCTTGGGTGGCGATCGGCAGCTACCGCTACCAGCTGGACGGCGCCGTGGCGGTCACCACGGACGGGGGCCGGCACTGGTCGGAGACGGCGTTGTCGGTGCCCCTGGCCCCCGCACCCCAGGGGGTGCTGGCGGAGAGCACCGACCAGGCGGTCGTCCTGGGGGGCCTGGGCCGCCAGCGCGAACTGCTCACGACGAGGAACGGCGGAGCCAGCTGGGCCACGGTCGCCGCGGCCAGCCAGCTGCTCGGTACGGACGCCAGCCGCTGCACCCTGGAGGGCCTGGGCCCGGGGCCCTCGGGCTCGGTGCTGGTGGGGAGCCGGTGCGACGGGCCTCGGGGCCTCCTGGTGGCGGTCTCGGGCAGCGGCCAGGTGAGCCACTGGAGCGTGGTGGTGCCGGGAGCGAGCGGCGGGGCGACGACCGTCCTGCCGCTGGCGAGCGACGTGGCCGGGAGCCCGGCGGCCGCCACGGTCGGGTGGCAGAGCACGGCGGTGCCCGGCGGGGTACTGGAGGCCGGCCTCGCAGGGCTCGGGGCGGCGGGGTCCCTCGACCTGCTGGGCCAGCCGGCGACCATCACCGGCGGGTTGACCTTGTTGGGCGGTGGTGCGGGACCCCAGGGCGTCGAAGTGCTCCTGGCCGGCCGGGACCCCGACCGCTTCCCGGGGCCGGGCCCCGACGAGGTGCTCGCTCGGGCCGGCTCGGGGGCCGGGTGGCAGCTGGTGGCCCCGGTGCAGGGGGACGGGTTCGGCCTGGTGGCCGACGGCGTGGGCTGGTCGGCAGGAGGGAGCGAGGTGGTGGTGGCGGGCAGCTCGGGGAAGCACCCGGCGCTCGCCACGGTGCCGAGCAGCGGGGACGGGGGCCTGACGAGCGGGGCCGCGCGCTGGCAGACCACCGTCCTGCCCCTGCCCCAGATCCCCACCGCCTCGAGCCTGTCCTGACCCGGTCGGGCGAGGCCCTGTCCGAGAGGGCCAGCCCGAGGGGGTCAGGCCGGGTGGACGACCGTGACCGGCCGGCTGGGCGGGGGCGTGTTGCGGCTCCGGGTGAACCGGAGCTCCCCGGCGGTCAGGGCCACGGCGACCGCCGGGAGGTCCCCGAGTCGGAGGGCACCCTTCCAGTCCTTCGCCACGGACCCGACCGGCGCGTCGAGGACCAGCAGGTCGGCGGGAGCCCCGAGCGCCAGGCGGCCGGCGGGCAGGTCGTAGACCCGGGCCACGGAGCCGGTCACCGCGGCGAGGGCCAGCTCGGGGCTGAGGGGCCCGAGGGAGACCAGTTCGGCCATGGTCCGGAGGAGCGCCAGGGGGATCATGCCGGTGCCGGTGGGGGTGTCGCTGGCGAGCAGCAGACGGTGCTCCTGGTGGTGCTCGAGGGCCAGGCGGGCGATGTCGATGGCCGAGCGGAGGTTGCCGGCTTGGACGAGCTGGAGGGCCATGTCGCCTCCTTCGAGGACCACCCGCTGGTTGTCCTCGTCGCTCATGGCCGTGGGCCCGCCGTTGACGTGACCGGCGATGTTCGGTTGCATCGCCAAGAGGGCCTCCGCGCCGATGGCCCGCTGGCTGCCCGGGATGGACCCGCCACCGGTGTGGCACATGACGACCAGGCCTGCCCGGCGGGCCGCCTGGACGACGGGGACGTAGCCCATGGGGTCGGGGAAGGCGCCGAAACCAGCCTTGGCGAGCCAGACGCCGGCCTGGCGGAGCTCGACGAAGTCGGCCTCGGTAAGGCCTGGCTCCAAGATGACCGAACCGGCATGGACGGTGACCCCCCCGGGCCGGTAGGAGCGGAAGCAGCGCTCGGCCGCCACCGCGAGGGCCTTGACCCCGGCGGGGTCGGTGGGACGGCCCGGGACGTGGACCTCGCTGGCCGAGATGGCCCGGGTCATGCCGCCGTGGAGGTAGCTCTCGAGGAAGCCGACGGTCTGCTGGCGGGGGGTGTAGTCGCCGAAGGTCACGTGGACGTGGGAATCGATGAAGCCCGGGACGACCCCGGCCCCGGCGGCGTCGACGACGAGACGGTGGTCGGCGGGCCGGACCTCCTCGCTGGTCCCGACCCAGGCGATGCGCTCGTCCTCGAGGACGAGGGCGTCCCCGTCGAGGGGGGTGCCGGCGAGGTCCCCGATGTGGGACGAACCGATGCGGACGACGGCGATGCTCACGGTCGAGCGCTCCTTTCTCGGGATCAGCCCGGTCCGACCACCCGGCGGGAGACCAGGCAGTCGACGACGTGGGGCACGGGGGGGCTGTGGGTCGGGTCGAACCAGCCGGGGAGGCTGGCGACCTGGGTCAGGTCGTCGATGCGCCGGCCCCGGCCGCCGAGGGCCTCGGCCAGGCGGGCCAGGTCGGGCGTGGGGACGAGCGCGAGGGTCGGGTCGAGGCCCTCGGCCTCGAGGGCGTGCACCTCGGCGCCGAGGGCTTGGTCGTCGATGACCACCACGAGGAGGCGGGCCCCGATCCGGGCCGCGGTCTCGAGCTCCTGGACGTGCATGAGGAAGCTGGCGTCGCCCTCGATGGCCACCACCGGCCGCTCGGGGCGAGCGAGGGCGACGCCGATGGCCGTGGGGACGGCCTGACCGGTGGTCATGAAGTCGAAGGCCATGAGGAACTGCCGGCGCCCGCTGCGGTTCGTGAGGTATTGGGCAGCGAACCCCATGTGGTGGCCGCCGCCGACGACGACGAGGGCGTCCTCGGGCAGGACTTCGTCGAGGGCCAGCATGAGGACCCGGGGGTCCAAGCGGTGCGGCTCGAGGGCCTGGGGAGATCGGCGGAGCGCTTCCCGGCGGAGGTCGCCCGAGGCGTCGACCACCGGGACGCCGCTCTGCCAGGGGCCAGCGGGCGAGGGACGATCCGGGAGCGCCGCGAGGAGCTGCTCGGTGACGAGCCGGGCGTCCCCGAGGAGGAAGGCGTCGAGGGGGACGGTGGCCTCCAGGGCGGCGTCGGGGCGCTGATCGACCAGGAGGACCCGGGCGCGAGGGAAGGCCTGGCCTTGGTCGGTGGTGTGGAAGTTCAGGCTGGCCCCGACCGCGAGGAGCAGATCGGCGCGGGCGAGAGCCTCCTTGGTCGCTGGCAGGGCGAAGCCGCCGGCCAGCCCGAGGTTGGCCGGATGGGGGTCGAAGAGGCCCTTGGCGCCGAAGCTCGTGGCCAGGCGGGCGCCGAGGCGGTCGGCCAGGGCCACGAGGGCGTGGCCAGCGCCGGCCCGGGCGGCGCCGGCCCCGGCCAGAAGGACGGGTCGGGAAGCGGACGTCAGGCGCTGCGCGGCCTGGGCGACGACTTCGGGGTGGGGGAGGGCGACCGGCGGGTCGAGTGGGGGCCGGCGGAGTCCGGTGGGCGGGGGAGCGGGGAGCTCTTGGACCTCGGGGCCGGCGAGGACGGCCACCGGGCGGCCGTGGCAACGGGCCCGGCCGACGGCCCGTCGGACGAGGCCCATGGGGTCCTGGCCGGGAAGGACTTCGTGGACCTCGGTCTGGGCTGCCTCGAGCAGCTGCCGGGTCGAGACGTCGAGCTGGCCCTTGCGGTCTCGCTGGTGGGTCGGGACGTCCGCTGCGAAGACCACGAGGGGCGTGCGGTGCTTGGCGGCCACGAGGAGCGCGGTGCTGAGCTGACTGACCCCCGGGCCGTAGGTGACGGCGCAGAGCACCGGCTGGCCGGTGGCCCGGGCAGCTCCGTCCGCCATGGCGCAGCCGGCCCCTTCGTGGCGGACCTGGACCACGCGAGCCCCCCGAGCGGCCATGTCGAGCATCCAGCGCTTGGTGCCGTCGCCCATGAGGCCGAAGACGGTGGTGAGCCCCTCGGCCACGAAGGCGTCGGCGAGGGCCTCGCGCACCCGGCGCTCGGGTCGCCCGGCGTGCTCAGTGGCCGGAAGGTTGGCCACGTTTCTGCAGGCGGTCGAGGAGGATGGCGCCGAGGAGGACCGCCCCGGTGACGACGTCCTGCCAGAAGTTGGAGACGCCGAGCAGGTTGACGGCGTTGCCCAGGACGGCGATGACCAAGACGCCGACCACGGTGCCGGTCAAGCCACCGACACCGCCGAAGAGGCTGGTGCCCCCGAGGAGGACCGCGGCGCCGCTGATGAGGGCGATGGAGGACCCGGCGGTCGGGGTGGCGGACGCCAGCCGCCCGGCCTCGACCACCCCGGCCAGGGCGGCGCACAGACCGGCAATGCCGTAGACGCTCATGACGACCAGGGGGACCCGGATGCCGGCGAGGCGTGCCGCCTCCCGGTTGCCACCGGTGGCGTAGACCGCACGACCGTAGGGCGTCCAGCGCAGGACGAGGCCACCGAGGACGATGACGACGACGAGGACGACGACCGGGGCCGGGACGCCGAGGACGGTGCCGTTGCCCAGGTGGGCCAGGACCGAGGAGCTGATGGTCTGGCTGGCACCGTTCGTCACCACGTCGACGACCCCGTAGAGGAGGGTCATGCTGCCGAGGGTCACGACGAAGAAGTTGAGGCCGGCCACGCCGATGAGGAGACCGTTCAGGCCAGCGCCGAGGAGGAACCCCCCGAGGAGGACGACGACGATGGCGAGAGGGGCGGGGACACCGGCGTGGAGCAGGAGATAGAGGACCTCTTCGGCCCCGGCCATGATGGCGCCGACCGAGAGGTCGAAACCGGCGGAGAGCAGGACGAAGGTCATGCCGACCGAGACGATGAAGAGCGAGCTGTTGGTGACCAGGACGTTCTTGAGGTTGCCGGTGGTGAGGAAGGTGGGTTCGGTGGCAACGAGGACGACGACGAGCACGGCGAGGGCGAGCAGGGCCCCGAGGTAGCCGCGGACATGCTGGTGGCCGCGGCGCAGGTGGTGCCGGAGGCCCGAACGGGGGGTTTCGGTCGGGGTCGGGTGCGTGGGACCGACGAGGTCCTGGCGGGCGGTGTCGGGGAGGGACATCACTGGCTCCTTTCCCTGGCAGGCTCGGCACCCCCGACCAGCGCCAGCAGGTCGTGTTCGCTGGTCTGCGCAGGATCGACCTCGGCGACGAGCGCACCCCGGTGGACGACCAGGATGCGGTCGCAGACCTCGAGGAGCTCGGCCAGCTCTGAGGAGGTCATGACGGCGGCACCGCCTTCGGCGACCTGGTGTCGCAGCAGGCGGTGGATGTCCGCCCGGGCATGGACGTCGACGCCCCGGGTGGGGTCGGCGAGGAGCCACAGCCGGGCCCCGGCGAGGAGCCAGCGACCCACGACGAGCTTCTGCTGGTTGCCGCCCGAGAGGGTGCCGGCCAGAGCGGTGGGATCGTTGGGCTTGACGTCGAGATCCCGGAGGACACCGGCCACCCGCTCGACGAGGGAAGCCCGCCGGAGGGGCCGGAGGCTGGCCCGGCTGGTCAGGGCCAGGGTGAGGTTCTCGGCCACGGTGGCGTTCGGGACGATCCCCTCTCGGCGACGGTCGCCGGAGACGTAGGCGACGCCGAGGCGGGCTCGACGGACGACGCCGAGGCCGGTCAGGTCCCGGCCGGCCAGCCGGATCCGGCCGGCGGCGGCCTTGCGCCGCCCGGCCAGCGAGGCGAGGAGCTCGTCGACGCCCGAGCCGGGGAGGCCGGCGAGGCCGAGGAGCTCGCCGGGACGGACACCGAAGGAGATGGGGATCCCTCGACCGGCGGGGTCGAGGTCCTCGACCGAGAGGAGCTCCCCCGCTCCTCTCGTACGGACCGGGGTGTGGTGCGCGTGGACGGGGTGGCCGACCATGAGCTCGGCCAGGGTGGCGGCCCGGGCCTGGTCGCCGGGGAGCTCGGCCACCATGCACCCGTCGCGCAGGACCGAGACCCGGTCGGCGACGGCGGTGATGTCGTCGAGCCGCTGGCTGACGAGGGCAATGGCGCGGCCTTCGGATCGGAGCAGGCGGATGAGCTCGAGGAGCCGGTTGGCCGCGGGGCCGGGCAGGGCGCTGGTGGGTTCGTCGAAGAGCAGGACCCGGGCGCCGTGGAGCAGGGCTCGGGCGATGGCGACGAGCTGGCGATCGGCCAGGTCGAGCTCGGCGACCGGCCGGTCAGGGGCGAGGCGGCCTTCGGGGTCGACGGACCGAAGCGCGTCGAGCGCCCGTCGACGCAGCTCTCGCCAGGTCACGACACCCCGGCGGCGGGGGAGGGCACCGAGGAAGAGGTTCTCGGCGATGCTCAGGCTGGGTACCAGAGGGAGCTCCTGGGGCACGGTGGCGATGCCGAGGTGCAGGCCGTCGTGGGGCGAGCGGAGGCGGACCGGGGCGCCCCCGACGACGACAGTGCCCTCCGAGGGCCGCAGCGCCCCGGAGAGGATGCGCACCAGGGTGGACTTGCCCGAGCCGTTGGCCCCCGCCAGGGCGTGGACCTCGCCGGCATGGAGGACGAAGTCCACGCCCCGCAGGACCGTGACCTTGCCGAATCGACGGACGACCTGGCGAGCCTCGAGGACCGGCACGGGATGAAGGCTCGGCCCGGAGCGATCGGCAATGTGCTCCGTGGGATGGCGGCGGGGTGCCACCAGGCTCACCCTCAGCCGACGGTCGGGTTGGCGCTCAGGGTAGCTGGCGGGGTGAGGGTGCCGTCGGCCACCTCCTTGAGGCCGGTGCTCCAGGGGACGTAGCTGGAGAGGTTCGCCTTGGTGACGAGCTGGACCGGCGGGTGGACGACGGGGGGGACGCTCTTGCCGGCCACGAGGTCCTCGACCATCTTGAGGGCGATGAGGGCCTGCTCGTAAGGCAGCTCGTTGATGGTGGCGTCCATCTCGCCGGACCGGATGGCTGCGATGCCGTCGGCGTTGCCCTGCTGGCCGACCACCACAGCGTGGACGCCGGCGGCCTTCAGGGCTTGGGCGGCGCCCTCGGCGGCACCGTCGAAGTAGGCCATGACCGCTTGGACGTTGTCGTGGTACTTCGTGAGGGCGTCAGCGACCGGGCCTGCTGCGCCAGCGATGTCGTCGGTCTGGTCGTGGACCGTCTCGAGCCAGTGGATGCCGGAGCTGGCGGCGGTGACGTCGGCCTCCTCGGCGTGCATGAAGGCGTGGAGCGACGGCACCGGGGCAGCGATGTCGACCCCGAGCACGTTGCCCTTGCCCCCGAGAGCCTTGGCCACGAACTGGGCGGCCAGCTTGGCCCCTTCGTGGATGAGGCCCTGGTTGATGTCGGCGTTGTAGGGGTAGAGCTGCTGCGCCGAGGTGATCGGGCTCGTCGAGGTCACCGCGTTGTACCCCAGCACGACGATGCCGGCCTTGCGGGCAGCGGTGAGGACGGGCACGAGCGGCGGGCCGGCCAGGGGGAAGACCACGATGGCCTTGACCTTCTCGTTGATGAACTGCTGGATGTCGGAGACCTGATTGGAAACGGAGAGGGCCGCATTGAGCGAGGTCACGGTGATGCCCTGCCGCTTGGCCGCCTCGGTCAAGGCCTGCTGGAAGGTGTCGAGCACCGGCTGGGTTCCCTGTGGGTTGGAGAAGCCGATGGTGTAGCCCTGGTGGGCCGTGCTGGCCGCTGGCTTGGTCGAGCTGGAGCTGCTCGACGAGCTGCACGCCGCGGCCCCGAGGGCCACGGCAGCGAGCACGAGGCCCGCGGTCTTGGAACGGCGACGGCTGGTGTGGCGCCGAGTGAACCGGAGACGCACGGTTGTTCCTCCCCTCCTCCCGACCTCGCGAGGTCGTCCTTGAGCGAAGGATGAACGAAGAGCGACGCCGAGGCCAGAGGGGAGGAACGAATGTACCCGTTCGGGGGACAGGCTCGCCTGATGGCCGGGGGCCGCTGGCCTCCAGCCGGGCGAATGTACCCGTTTGGGGAATAGCGGCCCGGAGCAGGGCGGTGTTCGATGCCAGCGAGCCGGTCACACCGGGATCGTCGTGGGGAGGGGAGGTGCGTGCTGGATGTCCGGGTGCTTCGCCCTGGAGCAGCTCCTGTTCGAAGCCCGACGCGACCCTGCGCTCGCCCGATCCCTGCGGGAACGGCCGGTTGCGGTGGCCTGCGCCCGAGGCGTGGACCCGAACGCTGCCCAGGCCCTGGCCGAGGGGGCCGTGGACCGTCTCCTCGAGCTTGGCGTGAACCCGCTGCTGTTGTACCTCAGCATGATCGAGATGGGGATGTCCCGGGAGGACTACTACGCCCGACTGGGCCGAGCCAGCGGGGTCGGGCGATGACCGGCCACCTGGTGGCCGGGGCCTGTGTCTCGCACTCGCCCGGTCTGACCGGCTTCCCGGAGCGGGCTCCGGCAGCCGACCGCCAGGCCGTCCTCGGCGCCTTCGAGGACATGGCCGGGCGTATTCGAGCTGCCCGACCGGATGCCCTGGTGATGGTCTCCTCGGAGCACTTCACGAACTTCTCGCCGGCGAACCTCCCGACGGTGGCCGTGGGGATGGCCGAGGAGTACGCCTGTCCGGCCAGCGAGGGATTCGAACGGTTCCTTCAGGTGCCTCGTCGGGGGTATCCGGGGCAGGCGGCCTTAGGTAGGGCCTTGGCCGAGGGACTCTTGGCGCAGGGCTTCGATCCGGCGCTGGTCGGCGGCGGCTACGGGTTCGACGAGGCGTTCGCGGTGCCGCTGTCCCTGCTGGTCGACCCGGCAGATCCCGTGCCGGTCGTGCCGGTGGTGGTGAACGCCGTCCAGGCTCCCATGCCCAGCCTGGCCCGCTGCGCCGCCCTGGGTCGTGCTCTTGGGGAGATCATTGGCGCCCAGGAGGCAGCGGCGCGGGTCGCGGTGGTCGCCAGCGGGGGGCTCTCACACTGGGTCGGTCTCCCCCGGGCCGGTGAGATCGACCAGGCCTTCGACGAGCTCGTCCTCGGCCTGCTGGAGAAGGGAGACGTGGCGCAGCTGGCCAAGCTCTCCGAGGCGCGGCTGGCCGAGGCGGGCAACGGCGCGGCGGAAATCCGGGCGTGGGTCGTGGCCGGGGCGGCCCTGGCCGGCTGGCGATGGGAGGTCCTGGCCTACCGGCCGGTGCCAGCGTGGCTGACCGGCACGGCCGTCGTGGCGGCCAGAAAGCCAGGGGGCGAGTCGGAGGAGGAGGGGCGATGAGAGGAGCCGAGCTGACCAGCGTCGAAGAGGTGCTGGATCGGGTCCGCAAGGAGCTGGCCGAGGGCCGGCTGCCGGTCGAGATCTTCAACTCCCCGGCGGTGTTCGCGGCAGAGCAGGAGCGCCTGTTCCGACGGGCATGGTTGTTCCTGGCCCATGACAGTGAGATCCCCGAACCGGGCGACTACGTGCTGCGCAACCTTGCCGGGAACTCGGTCATCGTGGTGCGCGATGAGCAGGGGACGGTCCGGTGCCTGTTGAACATGTGCCGACACCGCGGGAACCAGGTGTGCAAGGCGGCCATGGGCAACGCCTCGCACTTCCGGTGCTCCTACCACGGCTGGACCTACGCCAACGACGGTCGGCTGATCGGGGTGCCCCACATCCGAACGGTCTACGACGGTCGACTGCGACGATCCGACTGGAACCTCCTGGAGGTCCGAACCGACAGCTACCAGGGGCTGGTCTTCGGGTGCCTCGACCCCGGCGCTCCGGATTTGGAGGAGTACCTCGGAGGCTTCCAGTTCTACCTCGACATCTATCTGCGGCCGGGACCAGGGGGAACGGAGGTCTACGCGCCCCCGAACCAGTGGGTGACGGAGACGGATTGGAAGATCTGTGCGGAGAACTTCGCCGGTGACGGCTACCACACCCCGGTCGCCCACCAGTTCGGCTTCCAACTCGGCTACTACGCGTCCTCGGCGTCCACCCACTCGCAGGGCTACGCCGTCCACTTCCCCCACCGAGGCCACGGCATCGGCTTGGGCCGGACCCCGGGCATGACCCCGTTCTTCGGCTACCCGGACGAGGTCGTGCAGGGAATGGCCGAGGCGCTCAGCCCCGCGCAGCTGGAGTTGTTCAAGGAGACCAGGACGGCGGTCAGCACCGTCTTCCCCAACCTCTCGCTGCTGATCCAGCCCTTCAGCGCGACCCCTGGAGAGCCCGGGGTGCGGTTCTGCACCATGCGCCTGTGGCAGCCCATCGGGGTCGGGCGGATGCAGATGCTCTCGTGGTGTCTCGTGCCGAAAGATGCCCCGGAGGCCTACAAGGCGGAGGCCTACCGGGCCTACACCCTGGCGTTCGGGCACGGCGGGATGTTCGAGCAGGACGACTTCGACAACTGGAGTCGGGTGACGGCGATGGCCGGCAACCCTGCCGCCCAGGAGCTGTCCTTCCCGTACCTGATGGGGTTGGACCGTGAACCGATCGCGGACTTCCCTGGTCCGGGAGTGGCCGTCACCCCGTACATGACGGAGACGAACTTCCGGAACATGTGGCAGACCTGGCTCGAGTACCTGGAGCGGCCATGACGAGCAACGGTGCGAGCGAGGCACTCGATCAGGAGCGGTTGCCGGTCGAGCTGGCGCGGCGTGTCGAGCAGTTCCTCTTCCGGGAGGCTCAGTTGCTCGACGAGCGGCGATTCGAGGAGTGGCTGGCGCTGTTCTGCGAGGACGCCAGCTACGAAGCGCCCCTGCGAATCACCCGGGAGCGGCAGGTCGACTCGGAGCTGTCCCCGACCGGGAGGATCTTCTGGGACTCCAAGCAGACCCTGGGGGTGCGGGTGCAGCGCCTCTGCTCGGACTTCGCGTGGGCCGAGCAGCCACCGTCGCGCACGCGGCACTTCGTGACCAACGTGCGGACCTGGCGGGCCGATGGGGTCATCCAGGCCCGGTGCAACCTTCTCGTCTACCGCAACCGGGGGGAGGATCCCCGGGCCGACCTCTACTCGGCGGATCGGATGGACGAGCTGGTCGAGGAAGGCGACGATTTCCGGATCCGTCGGCGGATCCTGGTGGTGGACCAGGCCAACCTGACCGGGAACAGCCTTTCGGTGCTGCTATGACCCCGGAGGGGAGACGGCAAGCGGAGCCGGTGGCGTGGTCGGCGGCCCCGACCACGCCGGTGATCGTGGCCAACGAGTTCGCCGAGGTGCTCGTCCGGCGGGTCCCCACCCGCAACGGTGTCCGGCTCGAGGTCTTCGCGCCCCGGCTGGGCCGGCGGATCCTGCTCGACGCCTTGGAGCTCGAGGCCCTGACGTGGCAGACGCCGGCGCTGTTCTCCGATCTCCTCGAGGAGCCCTTCGGGCCGACCGACCCGACAGGTGGCCGGTTGCCTGAGGACGACGAGGAGGGAGGCTGGGTTGCCTGAACCGGGACTCCTGGCGGAGCAGGGCGTGCTGGTCGTCGGTGCCGGTTCGGGCATCGGGCGGGCGGTCGCCGAGCGACTGGCCTCCGAGGGTGCCTTGGTCGTCGGCCTGGACCTGGACGGGGAGCGCCTCGGCGACCTTCCTTTGGCGGACCGGGTGGTGGGCGACGCCTGCGCCCCGAGCGTGGTGGCCGAGGCGGTGGAACGAGCGGAGGCGGCGGCGGGCCGGCTCGACAGCGTGGTCTGCTGTGCCGGACGGTTCGACTTCTACCAGCCGATCTGCTCGCTCTCGCCGAGCGACCTGGTCGAGGCCTTCGAGGAGATCTACCGGGTGAACGTCCTGAGCGGCTTGGTCGTGGCCCGGGTCGCGGCCGAGGCCCTGCGGGCCAGCCGGGGGTCTTTGGTGCTGACGGTCTCCAGCTCGGCCAGGTGGCCGGAGGGTGGCGGCGTGCTCTACGGGTCGAGCAAGTGGGCGGTGCGTGGCCTCGTGGCCCACCTGGCCCGGGAGCTCGCCCCGGAGGTCCGGGTGAACGGCGTCGCCCCCGGGGGGACGGCCCGGACCCGGCTGGTCGGGCTGCGGAGCCTGGGGCAAGACGGTCGGGTCGCCGACGGTCCGGAACGGGACGAGCGGATCGCCGCCCAGACCTTGCTCGGCGTGGCTGCCAGTCCGGCGGACCACGCAGGGACCTACCTGTACCTGGTGAGTCGGGCCTTGTCCCCGCTGGTGACCGGCACGGTGGTGCCCTCGGACGGGGGGCGCGGCGAGCGGATCGAAGCGAACAGGACGCCCCGGGTCGGCGAGGAACGGGTGGGTTGAGGAGCGGAAGGAGGAGCAACGAGACGTGCTGACGATTCGAAAGGTGCAGCTGGTGGTGGAGGAGGTGAGGCTGGCGGCGGGCCGGCCCGGCCTGCGACCGCTCCGGAAGGTGGCGGCGCTGGCGGTCGTGAGCAATCCGCTGGCCGGGCAGGGATTCGTGGAGGACCTCTCGCCACTGGTCGAGCCCTCGGCGGCCCTCGGCGAGGAGCTCGGGACGCTGGCCCGTGAGGCCCTGGGCGACGAGGTCCAGAGCTACGGCAAGGCCGCGATCTGCGGGACCGCTGGCGAGCAGGAGCATGCCAACGCGTGTCTCACCTCGGCGTTCGGCGACGCGTTCCGCAAGGCCGTGGGAGGCGGTCTGGCCTGGATCACCTCGACCACGAAGGTCGGCGGGCCCGGCTGCGCCATCGACGTCCCGCTGGCCTACAAGGACGAGCTCTGGGTCCGGAGCCACTACGACGCCGTGGAGGTCCGAGTCCCCGACGCGCCCCTTGCCGACGAGCTGGTGGTCATCGCCGCCGTGGCCAACCGAGGGCGGCTCCATGCCCGGCTCGGGGGACTGAGCCTCGAAGAGGCGCGGACCCGGCTCGAGGCGAAGTCGGGAGCCGCCGAGGGAGCGGCGTGACGGCTGGCGGTGGTGGGACCGAGAACGGAAGCGACGAACCATTCGAGGAGGAGATGGAAGTGGCACTTCCCTACACGAGGAGCGAGGCCAAGGAGCGGGCACGCACCTGGCGCGGCATGTGCAACGTGACCCTACCGAGCTTCACGAGCGACTTCAGGGGTCTGAACGACGAGGCAATCCGTCACGACGTGCGCCTGGCAGCCCAGATGGGCTTCTGGGGCACGCTGGTGGCCTCGGAGTGCGGGACGACCCTCGAGGAGTACCTCCACTTCCTGGAGGTGGCAGCTGACGCCGCGCCGGAGGGCTTCCGGATCGTGGCGCACCTGAGCTTCTCCACCTTCGAGGAGACGGTCCAGGTGGCCAAGGCCTCGGAGGCCATCGGGGTGGAGGCCGGTCTGCTGGCGTACCCGCCGTCCTTCGTGCCGAAGGCCCCCAGTGACGTGGTGGCCTGGACCCGCGACGTGGCCGAACGGACGGACCTGGCGCTGATCGTTTTTGCCGTGACCACCTGGGGCTATCGGTCGATGTCCCCGCAGAGCTTCCCCCACGAGGCCATCGTCGAGATGGCCGACATCGACACCGCAGCCGCGGTGAAGTACGAGGCGAACCCGCCGGGGATCGTGGCTGGCCTAGCCGACGTCCTGCGCCGGTGCGGGGACCGGATCGTGGTGCAGTGCCCGATGGAGCACACGGCGCCGGCCCTGATCGAGTGGTTCGGCATGCCGTGGATGGGCACGAGCGGCTACGAGGCGTTCGGCGACCGGGTGCCGCGCTGGTTCTCGCTGCTGCACGAGGGCAAGTGGGACGAGGGCATGGAGCTTTACTGGAGCTACCAGCCGGCACGAGAGGCGAAGGGGGCGTGGAGCCAGACCTGGGCCGGGTCGAACTTGATCCACCGGGTCGGCTGGAAGTACCTGGGCTGGCTGCAGGGCTACAACGGCGGGTTGCTGCGGATGCCGCAGATGCGCCTGCACCCAGGGCAGATGCGGATGCTGCGAGCCGGCGTGGAGGCATCGGGGTTCGAGGTGCCGAGCGACGACAGCGGGTTCGCTACCGGGCGCTTCCCCGCCTGAACCGGTGCGAGAGAGGCGAGGATGACGCTGATCCTGGACGAGAAGCAGATGACCGCCCTGCTGGACGTGGGGCGGTCCATCGAGGAGCTCCGCCAGGCGCTGGCGGAACAGGCCCAAGGGCTGGTGCAGATGCCGCCGCGGCAGACGACGGACGCAGCAGACGGGCAGAACTGGCTCCGCATCAGCCAGGCGTTCCTGAACGGCTCGGGCTACATGGGCTTCAAGGCCATGAACCGGGCAGCGGGGATCGGCATGCGGTACCTGGTGGGTCTGTACCGGATCGCCACGGGGGAGCTGCTGGCCCTCATGGACGCGAACTGGATCACCACGCGGCGGACCGCGGCCACGTCGGCACTCGGGACCCACCTGCTGGCCCCGGCGGAGGAACGGCGGGTAGGGGTGATCGGTGCGGGGGTCCAGGCCCGAGCGTTCCTGGAGGCCTACCTGCACCTCCGGCCACTGGAGGACGTGGTGGTCCACAGCCCTCGGGCGGAGAGCCGCGAAGCGTTCGCAGCCTGGATCGGGCAAGAGCTGGGTGTGCGGGCCGAGGCCGTCGGATCGGCGGAAGCGGTTGCCGAGGCGTGCCCGGTGACGGTCCTGGCCATGCGGGCGCCCCGGGAGCCCGTCTACCGGGCCGCCTGGCTCCGGCCCGGCGTCCACGTGACCGGGCTGAGCTCGGTGCGAGCCGAAGCCCGGGAGGTCGAGGACGAGTGCTGGCGACGGGCGGACCTGGTGGTCGTGGACGACCGGGGGACCGTCGGCCAGTCCGGTGACGGGCGCTCCGCCGAGGCCAGCGGGGCGATCCGGCTCGCCGAAGTGCCCGAGCTCTGGCAACTCGAGGCAGGCCAGGTCGGCCGGACCGATGAGCGGCAGGTGACCCTGTTCAAGTCCTCGGGCAACGCCCTGCAGGACATCGCCGTGGCCGTCGGCGCCTACCACCTGGCGGTGGCCGGTGGCCTGGGGCAGGAGATCGGAGCGTTCCCAGCAGTGAAGCCCTACGCCTGAGCTGCTTTGGACGGCAGGACGAGAGGAGGAACGGAGAGCGATGGCAGCGGGGGCGAAGGTCGCGCCGAGCGACATGAAGGCCTGGGCGCAGGAGGAGTGGCGGGGAGTCTGCAACGTGATCATCCCCTCGTTCACCGAGGGGGCCCGGGGACTCAATGAGGCCGGCATTCGTCACGACGTCCGGCGGAACATGGAGCTGGGGTTCTGGGGAGCCCTGCTGGTCTCGGAGGCCGGCACGACGCCGGCGGAGATGCGGCGGTTCATGGAGATCGCCGTCGACGAGGGCCGAGGACGGCACTACACGGTGCTGCACGGCTCGTTCGACTCCTTGCAGACGACGCTGGCGGTGGCCCGGGACGCCCGGGCGATCGGGGTGGACGGCTTGCTGGTGGCCTACCCGAACAGCTTCTACCCCCGTTCGACTGCCGAGCTGCTGGCCTACACCCGGGCGTTGTGCGAGGGAACCGAGCTGGCGGTGATCCTGTTCTGCGCCCCGCACTACAACTTCGCCCGGCTGCACCCCAGCGGGTTCCCCATCGAGGTCTGGACCGAGCTGGCCGATGTCCCGAACGTGGTGGCGGCGAAGTACGAGGTGGGACAGCCGGGGGTGGTGGGCAGTCGGCAGGCGTTCGAGGCCTTGGCCGGCCGGGGACTGCTGGTCTGCGATCCCTACGAGCCGAACGTGCTCTTGTGGGAGGAGCTCTACGGCACCCCCTGGGTGGGGACGAGCAACTACGAGTACTACGGGACCACCGTGCCGGAGTACCTCGAGCTGGCACGGGCCGGGCGACGGGAGGAAGCGCTGGCCCGTTACTGGGCGATCCAGCCGGCCCGGCTCGCCCGGGAGCAGCTCCGAGCGCAGGCGGCGGGGGCGAACTTCAACCACCGCTACCTCTGGAAGTTCCAGGCCTGGCTCCAGGGGTACAACGGCGGCCCAGTGCGAGCGCCGGCGATGAAGCTGACCGACGCCCAGATGCGGCGTGCGGCCGAAGGACTGGTGGCGGCCGGACTCATCCCGGAGGTCCCGAAGGACTTCGGGGCCTTCTTCGAGGGCCGGTGCCCCGCCTGAAGGACCCCCACGAGGAAGGACGGGGCGCCGCGGCCGGTGTGGCGACGGTCCAGCCAGGCTGCCGGTCGGTTCGGTGGACGCTCAGGTGGCCGCGTCGAGGTCCGCGGGCCGGTCCCGGTGGTCGGCGGCCGCCCGCCAGACGGCTTGGACGAGTTCGGCCCGCGAGCTGACCTGGAGCTTGGCGAAGATGCGCTTGAGGTGCTGCTTGACGGTGTTCTCGCTGACGAAGGAGAGCTCGGCGATCTGACGGGTGGTGAGGCCCTGGCTGACGAGGTCGGCGATCTCCCGTTCGCGAGGCGAAAGGGGCAGGGCGGCGTCGGGGAGTCCCGGAGCACCCGCCGGACGGAACGAGACGAAGGACACCACGGCGTCCTGGCGGGAGCGGAGCCGAACGGCCTTGACGGCCACCGCGCCCCCGAGGTCTGCCACGGGTCGCTCGTCCCGGCTGCCAGCGACCGGGGTAGTCGTGTTCGCCTCCTGGGCGGTGACCACCCGCTGGTGGCCCTGGCGGAGCTGCTCGAGCGCCTCGTGGAGCACAGGATGGGCACGCTCGAGGTACGTCTGGTGGGAACCGGGGACCGCCCGGAGGGCCATGCGGTTCTGGAAGATGAGCTCGCCGTCGACGGTGGTGACGACGACGGGTTGAGCGGCAGCGTCCAGGGCGTCGGCGAGGAGGACGGTCCGCTCGCTGACCTGGTCGTAACGGCGCGCCCTCGTCACCGCGGCGGCGACCTGCTCGGCGACGAGGCCGAGCGCCTCGAGGTCCTCGAGGGAGAAGGGAGGATCCTCCTTGCGGCGGGCCATGTTCAAGGTCCCCTCGACCACCCCGTCGACGATGATGGGGGCCTCGAGCGAGTGGTGGTAGCCGGCCTCCTCGAGGACGGCGCAGACGGCCGAGTGCTGCCAGCGACAGGGCGGCCCGAGGCGGCTGGAGTCGATCGGGCCCCCTCGGGCCACGGCCTCCTGGAGGACCGGGTCGTCCTGACGCCCCTCGTCCTCGTAGCGCTGGAGGAAGCGGTCGGGCACGTTGGCGGCGACGTCCAGCGGTCGGAGGCTGGACGGTTCGAGGAGGTAGAAGCCGTAGCCAGCGGCAGAGACGACCTCAGGGACGGATCGGAGCCAGGCGAGCTGGACCTCCCGGACGGAGGCGGCGCTCTGGACAGCGGCCACGGCGCCGAGCACGGCCCGCGCCCGCGAGGCTGGCAACCCGGGAGGTAACACCGACTGATTCGTGCATCAAGACTACCACCAGGCGAGTCGCCGGCGCTGGCCAGGGCATGGCCCGTTCACGCGATCGTCACGGAGTCGCCACGAAAAACCCGTTGCGTTCACCGGCGAAGAGGCGTACCAATGAAGGTGGAAGCGAACAGCGCCTCCGGCAAGGACCCTAGGGAAAGGAGGTGTCCGAGTCGTGGGAAGCAGCGTGTTCGAACGGTCGCCGCCTCGGGGAAGGGCGGGAGCCCGGAACTGACCGGGGCCTGCGGGACCGACCGGTCCCCGCCACGTCGAGGACGGTCGCTGCGAGTCCGAGGCCGGACGCATCTGGTGCCTGGTGCGGTGGTGCAGCCGGGGCGGGCGGCTGCCGGACCCCGGGGTTCGGCCCGTCGCGGACGACGTCTTCCCACCCTTTCGGCGGTTGGCTCTCCGGTCCGACCGCAGGCCGAGGATTCCATGGTGCGCTGGAGGGGCCCGCAAGGCCCCTCCAGTCGCGTCGGCGCCGTCGACGCGTGGGCGGGCGGTGCTGTGCCAGGCTGGAAGGGGCGGCGAGCGAGCGGGGAGGAGACCGGGTGGGCGAGTGGGGGACGACCGGGGGACGGGGCGGGGCGAGCCACCTCGCCCGGCTGCCTGCGCCTGCGTCGGCACCGGTCGAGCTGGTGCGGACGGCGGCCCTGTTGACCGGGGACCCCGCGGTGGCCGGCCGCCTGGCCGAGGAGGCCGTCGTCCGGGGAGGTCCCGGTGATCCTCGGGAGCAGCTCCACTGGGTGGTGCGGGCCAGTCGGTTGGTGGCACGGCGGCGTCGGGGCGGGCCGGGGCAACCGTGGGGAGGCCTGTCGTTGGCCTCAGCGCCCGAGCTCCAGGAGCTGGCAGCCGTCCTGGGGCTGCTCCCGGAGCGGCTGCGGACGCCTCTGGTGCTGCGCTATTTCTGCGACCTGCCGGTCGGTGCCGTCGCGGACGCCCTGGGGTGGCGACAGGCGGTGGTGGAGGCCCGTCTCGGCCAGGCGCTGGCACGGTTGCGCGGTCTGCTGGAGCTGTGAGCGGGGACGAGCTCTTCGAGCAGCGACTGCGGCGGAACCTGCGACGGCTGGCCGACGAACTGATCGAGGGGCCAGGCCCCGAGATCGAAGCGGCGGTCGATCGCCGTCCGCGCTGGTACCAGCTGCCGCGGCCCACTCGGCGCGGCCTCGGGCGGGTGCTGCCGGGCTGGTCTCGTTCCGCCCGCGGGCTGCTCGTCGGGCTCTGGGTGGCCTGCGCGGTGCTGCTGCTCGGCGGGGGCGTGGTCATGGGGCTGGCCCTGGCAGGGAGCGGCGCCCCCTACCGGACGGTCCGGCCCGGTCCCGAGCAGGCTGCGCTGAACGCCCTCCCGGGTCCGCTGGCGGTGTTCCGGGGTGACCGGCTCCTGGTGCTCTCCCCCGGGGTGGCGAAACCTCGACCGGTGGCCGACCGCGCCCCAGGTTCCGCGCCCCAGTGGTCGGCCGACGGGGCGTGGCTGGCCTTCCTGGGTGCTGGTCAGCACCTGCACGTGGTGCCGGCCGGCGGAGGTCCAGGGCGAGTAGCCCTTCCCTGGCCGGTGACGGCCTTCACCTGGTCACCAGCGGCCGATCTGGTCGCCGCCATCCCGGCGGCCGGGCCGGACGCCGGGGGGCTGGTGGTGGTGAGTGCCGCGCCCGGCGGGTCGAGATCGAGCACGCCGGAGGTCGTCGCCCCGGTGGCCTCTTCCTTCGTCTGGTCCGACGACGGGCATCGGCTGGCCTACAGCGTGCCAGGGGTGGGCTCGGCCCCGGATCGGGTGGTGCTGGCGGACCTGGTGGACGGCCGGCGAACGGTCCTGGCCTACGAGCCGCCAGCGGGTACGGGCATCCAGCTGGCCGGCTTCTGGCCGAACGGCGCGGGTCTCCTGGCCTGGCTGGATCCCGGACGCTCGGCAGCGGCCGAGGCCACAGGCCTGGAGCTGGTTGCCGTGCCGGTGGCCGGGGGCCCGGTTCGCCCCGTGGCGACCACGTTCGTCTACCTGCCCTGGCTGGTCTGGTCCCCCGGCGGCGGGCGGCTGGCCTTGGTGGCCCAGCACGGCGCCTTCCCGTGGTCGGGCAGCCAGGTGGAGGTCTGTCGCCCGGCCACGGGCCGGTGCCGGGCGCTGCCGAACCCTCGGGGCTGGGTGACCCTGGACCCGGCCTGGTCGCCGGACGGGCGCTCCCTGGTGGTCGTCCGAGCGCCGGTACTGGGGGACGGGACGGGGAGCGGCCTGGACGGGTGGGACCAGGAACGACGCTTGTGGATCGTCCCGGCTTCGGGGGGTCTGGGTCGACCGGTGCGAGGTGCCCGGGCCGGGGCGACGGCGCCCCGCTTCGGGGTAGGCGGGACGACGGTGGTCTACGCCACCCCGACGAGCGTCCAGAGCGTGCCGGTCGACGGGGGGCGGTCGACGACCCTGCTCGGCGGCTTGCAGGGCGAGCTGGACAGCGCCGGTCCCGATGGGTTCGGCAAGCTGCCATGGGGTGGGGTGCCGGCGTGGCAGCCCTAGTGCTGCTGGTGCTGGGCGCGAGGGTCGGCGGATCCTGGCAGCGCGCCGAGGGAGATCCCCCGCTCGCCGGGCGGGGTGGGTCATGCTAGGCGGACCCCGGACCGGCCTCGGGGCTCGAAGGCAGCGGCAGGCAGGCCCGGGCCGGCGGGCGCGCGAGGGGACGGGCCATGGGGACCAGGATCTGGCTGATCGTGGGCGGGCTGCTCGGAGTGGCGGTCGGCCTGGGCAAGGTCCCCTATCTTGCGGGCGCGGCCTTCACCTTGGCGCAGACCAGCCTTCGGATCGTCCACACCGGTGGGCTGACCCTGGTGCACGACGCGGCTCGTCACGGGGCGTCCCGACGGGTGGTGCTCGGGCTGAGCGCGCTGGTCGGGGTGCTCGTGCCGGGGGTGGCCGCGTGGGGCTTGGTGGCCGCGGCCCGGGCGGTCCGCTGGCTGCGGGTCCTGCTGGCCCTGCTGGTGGCCTTGGTGGGGGTGGTGTCGGCGGTCTACCTGCCCGCGGGCGCCGCCGCGGGCACCGTGGTCCTGGCCCTGGCGGTGGCCGGGATGGTGGTGGCCGCCTCGGGTCCCCTGCTCATGGCCCCCTTGGCCGGGATCGCCGGCCTGCTGGCGGCGGTCTACCTGCCGGGGTTCCTGGACCCGAGGAAGCTGGCCGCTGCGCCGGTCGAGGACCTGCACCTGGCGCTCCTGGGTCGGCCGGGGCAGCCCCTGTGGCTGGAGGCGGTGGTGCTGGCGGTGGCCGCCCTGCCGTTCCTGCTGGCGGCCCGCCGGGTCATGGTTCGCTGAGCTCGGCCAGCTCGACGGCCACGGCCGGCTCCTGGCCGTCCGGGAGGGCTTCGGTGCGCAGCTCGAGAACGGCGCCTGCCTCCCGAAGGTCGGCGAGGGCCGGGTCCAAGGCGGCCAGGGCCTCCGGCCGGTGGCGGACCACCGCCTGGGCGACCGGCGAGCGCATCGAGCGGCGGGCATCGGTCTTCGCCCGGCGGATCGCCCCGAGGACCCAGCTGGCGAGGGCCAAGGTCCCCTGGCCGTCGGCCGCGGAGGCCTCCCGGGCAGCCACCGGCAGCTCCTCGAGGCGAGGCCAGGGGGCCCGGTGGATGGAGGCGTCCTGGTCGTGCCACCAGGACCAGACCTCCTCGGTGACGAAGGGCTGGAAGGGGGCGAGGAGCCGGAGGAGGATCGAGAGGGCCAGGCCCAGGGCGGCCCGGGCCGACCGGCTGGCCTCGGGGTCCGGGGTCGTGGCCCCGGGCTCCCCGTAGGCCCGGGCCTTGACGAGCTCGAGGTAGTCGTCGCAGAAGCGCCAGAAGAAGGCCTCGGTGCGCTCGAGGGCTCTGGCGTAGTCGAAGGCCTCGAAGGCCGCAGTGGCCTCGCGGACGACCTCTCCGAGCTCGGCCAGCATGGCGAGGTCCAGGGGGTGACGGACGGCCTCGGGGCCCGGAAGGGTCTCGGCGCCCTCGTCGGCCAGGCGCCCGAGGGCGAAGCGGGAGGCGTTGAGGACCTTGATGGCCAGGCGCCGACCCACCTTCATCTGGGCCTCGTCGAAGGCGGTGTCCACCCCGGGGCGGCCCGAGGCGGCCCAGTAGCGGACGGCGTCGGTGCCGAGGCGCTCGAGGAGGTCGAGGGGGGTGACGACGTTCCCCTTGGACTTCGACATCTTCTTCCGGTCGGGGTCGAGGACCCAGCCGGAGATGGCCACGTCGGACCAGGGCAGGGAGCGGTGCTCGAGCTCGGCCCGGACCACCGTGGAGAAGAGCCAGGTCCGGATGATCTCGTGGGCCTGGGGGCGCAGGTGCATGGGGAAGACCCGCCCGAAGAGCTCCGGGTCGTCCTCCCAGCCGCCGGCGATCTGGGGGGTGAGGGAGGAGGTGGCCCAGGTGTCCATGACGTCGGGGTCCCCGACGAAGCCACCGGGTCGGCCCCGCTGCTCGGGTCGGTAGCCGGGGGGCGTGTCGACCGAGGGGTCGACCGGCAGGGCCTCCTCGGGGGGCACCAGCGGGTGGTCGTGGTCCGGCTGACCCTCGTCGTCGAGGGGGTACCAGACGGGGAAGGGCACGCCGAAGAAGCGCTGCCGGCTGATGTTCCAGTCGCTGGAGAGGCCCTCGACCCAGGCCTCGTAGCGGTGCCGCATGTGGGGCGGGTGCCAGCGCAGCTCCCGCCCCCGCTCGAGCAGACGCTGGCGGAGGGGCAGGGTGCGGACGTACCACTGCCGGCTGGAGACGATCTCGAGGGGCCGCTCGCCGCGTTCGTAGAACTTGACGGGGTGGGTGATGGGCCGGGGCTCCCCGACCAGGTACCCGGCCTCGGCCAGCAGCTCGGCGATCCGTCGGCGGGCCGCCTCGGGCCGGCGTCCTTGGAGCTCGGCGTAGGCCCGCTGGGCCCCGGCGGGGTCCAGGCTCTCCCAGCCCGGGCTGCCGAAGGGGGCGGGCTGGAGCCGGCCGTCCCGGCCGACGAGGGTCCGGGTTGGCAGGGCGAGCTCCCGCCACCAGACGACGTCGGTGGTGTCCCCGAAGGTGCAGACCATGGCGATGCCCGAGCCCTTCTCGGGGTCGGCCAGGGGGTGGGCGACGACCGGGACCGGCACGCCGAAGAGGGGGGTGGCCACGAGCTGGCCGACCAGGGGCTGGTAGCGGGGGTCGTCGGGGTGGCAGACCAGGGCCACGCAGGCCGCCAGGAGCTCGGGCCGGGTGGTCTCGATCTCTACGGCCGGGCCGGCGGGGTCCGGGGGGCTGAGCGGAAGGGGCCGGTCGGCTGGCCCGAGGAGGGGGAAGCGGAGGCGGTGGTAGGCGCCGGGCAGCGGCCGCTCCTCGAGCTCCGCCTGGGAGACCGCCGTCTGGAAGTCCACGTCCCAGAGGGTGGGGGCCTCGGTCGAGTAGGCGTGGCCGGACCGGAGGAGTCGGAGGAAGGCCCGTTGGCTGGCCCGGACGGCCCGGTCGGAGATGGTGGTGTAGGTGTGGCGCCAGTCGACCGACAGGCCCAGGCGGCGGAAGAGCGCCTCGAAGGCCCCTTCGTCCTCGGCCGTCAGCTGGTGGCAGAGGGCGACGAAGGTCGGCCTGCTGACCGGCACCGGCGGCTCGGACCCTCGCCGGCCGGCCCGGTCGGGTGGGCCGCTGTCCTCGGTGATGGACGGGTCGCAGCGGACCCCGAAGTAGTTCTGGACCCGGCGCTCGGTGGGCAGGCCGTTGTCGTCCCAGCCGATGGGGTAGAAGACCTCCCGGCCCTGCATGCGTTGGTAGCGGGCGATGGTGTCGGCGTGGGTGTAGGAGAAGACGTGGCCGACGTGGAGCGAACCGGAGACGGTCGGCGGGGGGGTGTCGATGGCGAAGACCGCCTCCCGTGGAGCTGTGCGGTCGAAGTGGTAGGTGCCGGCCTGCTCCCAGCGGACCGACCACTTCTCCTCCAGGCCCTCGAGGGCCGGCCGCTCGGGGAGGACCGGGCGGCGGGCGGGCTGGTCGGGTCGGGGACGGAGGGGGCTCACGGTGCGGTTACCGTATCCGAGTGCCTGGCGACCCGGCGCGCCCGACCTCCTCGTCGACGCTGACCCTGCGGCTGCACGACTCGGCGACGGGCCAGGTCCGTCCCCTCGCCCTGCGGCAGGCCGGCGAGGTCTCGATGTACGTCTGCGGGCCCACGGTCTACGACGTACCGCACCTGGGCCACGGGCGCTTCACCCTCGTCTTCGACGTCCTGCGCCGCTACCTGCGGTTCGTGGGCCTGCGGGTCCGCTACGTCTCGAACGTGACGGACGTCGACGACAAGATCTTGGAACGGGCCCGGCAGGAGGGCTGCCCGGCAACCGAGGTCGCAGCCCGCTACGAGGCGGTCTGGTGGGAGGCCATGGCCCAGCTGGCGGTGGAGCGACCCGACGAGGTGCCCCACGCCACGGCCTGGGTCCCCCAGATGGTGGCCCTGGTCGAGGAGCTGGTGGCCAAGGGCGCGGCCTACGAGGCCCCCGACGGGGTCTACCTGGACGTGAGCCGGGTGCCGGACTACGGCTTGCTGGCCCTCCAGCCCCTTGCGTCCCTGCGGGCCGGCGCCCGGGTCGCCGGCGGCGAGGCCAAGCGGCACCCCTTCGACTTCGCCCTCTGGAAGAAGGTGCCGGGGACTCAGGACCAGGTATCCTGGCCCTCGCCGTTCGGCCCGGGCCGGCCCGGGTGGCACACGGAGTGCGTGGTCATGTCCCTGGGCCTCCTCGGCGAGGGTTTCGACCTGCACGGCGGCGGGCAGGATCTGCGGTTCCCGCACCACGAGAACGAGCGGGCCCAGGCGGTCGCCCTGGGCCGGGCCTTCGCCCGGCACTGGGTGCACAACGGCTTCGTGGAGGTCGAGGGGCAGAAGATGTCGAAGTCCCTCGGGAACTTCACCTCGCTGCCCGACCTCCTGGCCCAGGCCGACCCCCGGGCCTACCGGCTGCTGGTCCTGCGGTCCCACTACCGGCGTCCGCTGGAGGTGACCCCGGCGACGGTCGGGGACGCCGAGAGCGGCCTAGCGCGCCTCGACGCCCTGGCCCGGCGGTTCCCGGAGGCGGTGGCGGCCGGCGCCCAGGTCGACCGGGCGAGCGAGGCCATCCGGGCCGGGGTGCCAGCGGCAGCGCTGGAGGGCTTCTGTCGGGCCATGGACGAGGACCTGGACACGCCGGGGGCCCTGGCGGGGATCTTCGAGCTGGTCCGCCAGGCCCACCAGGCGGCCGACGCCGGGCAGGAGAACGAGGCCCTGGGGCTGGCCCGGGCGGTGGGCTGCCTGGCCGGTGCGCTGGGCCTGGCCCTCGGGGACCACGCCCTTGGACCCGGTCGCACGGAGCCCGACGAGGAGGCGAAGGCCCTGCTGGCGGCCCGGGACGAGGCCCGGCAGGCCCGGCGGTTCGAGGAAGCCGACCGCCTGCGGGACGAGCTGGCGGCCCGCGGGTGGACGGTCGAGGACAGCCCCGAAGGCTCCCGCCTGCGACCCCGCTGAGCGGTCCGATCCGGCCCACCCGCCTTGTTACCGTCGGGTAAACTGGGTGGTGGCCGAGGGACCCAGGGAGGGTCGGAAGGAGAGCACGATGCCGCAGCCGTTCTCGATGGAGCTCAACGAGGACCAGCTCCAGATCCAGAAGTGGGTCCACGACTTCGCCGAGCAGACCATCCGGCCCGTGGCCCACGAGTGGGACGAGCGGGAGGAGTTCCCCCGGCCGGTGGTGGAGGAGGCGGCGAAGATCGGGCTCTACTCCTTCGACTTCATGGCCCAGGCCTTCGCCGACGAGACCGGGCTGACCCTCCCGATCGCCTGCGAGGAGCTGGCCTGGGGCGACGCCGGGATCGCCCTGGCCATCTTGGGCTCGAGCCTGGGTCTGGCGGGGATCGCGGCGAACGGGACCCCTGAGCAGCTGATGGAGTGGGGCCCCCAGTGCTACGGGACTCCGGACAAGATCCAGCTCGCGGCGTTCTGCGTCTCGGAGCCCGACGCCGGCTCCGACGTGAGCTCGTTGCGGACCCGGGCGGTCTACGACGAGGCCAAGGACGAGTGGGTCCTGAACGGGACGAAGACCTGGATCACCAACGGGGGCATCGCAGACGTCCACGTGGTGGTGGCCAGCGTGGACCCCGAACTCGGCTCCCGCGGACAGGCCAGCTTCGTGGTGCCCCCGGGGACCCCGGGGCTGAGCCAGGGGCAGAAGTTCAAGAAGATGGGGATCCGGGCCTCGCACACCGCCGAGGTGGTTCTGGACAACGTCCGGGTCCCGGGGCGCTGCCTGCTGGGCGGGAAGGAGAAGCTGGACGAGCGCCTGGCCCGCGCCCGGGAAGGGAAGCGGTCGAAGTCCCAGGCGGCCATGGCCACCTTCGAGGCGTCCCGGCCGGCGGTCGGCGCCCAGGCCCTGGGCATCGCCCGGGCGGCCTACGAGTACGCCCTGGACTACGCCAAGGAGCGGAAGGCCTTCGGGCGGGCCATCATCGAGAACCAAGGCATCGCCTTCAAGCTGGCCGACATGAAGACTCGGATCGACGCTTCCCGGATGCTGGTCTGGCGGGCCGCGTGGATGGGCCGGAGCGGCCAGCCCTTCACGGCCGGCGAGGGGTCGATGTCGAAGCTCTTCGCCGGGGAGACCGCGGTCTGGGTCACCGAGCAGGCCATCCAGATCATGGGCGGCTACGGCTACATCCGGGAGCACCCCGTGGAGCGCTGGCACCGGGACTCCAAGATCTACACCATCTTCGAGGGCACCTCGGAGATCCAGCGGCTCATCATCGCCCGGGCCATCTCGGGCATCCACATCCCCTGAGCCCCCTGGTCCCCTGACCGGCTGGCGAGAGGGTCCTGCTGCGCCTCGGCCAGTCGGCCCGCCCCGCCGGCGAGCGGCATGCGACAGGATGGGTCGGTGGGTCACCGCCACCTCTTGGCAGCGTGTGCCGCCGAGCTGGTGGGCACCGCCGTGCTGGTCGGGGTGGGTCTCTCGGTGGTCATCGTGGCCAGCGCGCCCCACGGGCCTTTGGCGTCGGTGCTGCCATCCCTGGCTGCCCGGCGGGCCTTGACCGGCGGACTGTTCGGGGCGGTGGGCATGACCGTGACGCTCTCGCCGGTCGGCAGGGTGAGCGGTGCCCACCTCAACCCGGCGGTGTCCTTCGCGTTCTGGTGCGAAGGCACCCTGCCGGGTGCCGCCTTGCTGGGCTATGTGGCAGCACAGCTGACAGGAGCGGTCCTCGGGGCCCTGCCGCTCCTGGCCTTCGGTTCCCTCGGGCAGCAGGTGGCCTACGGGGCGACGATGCCCGGACCGGCCGGGATCGGCCCGGCCTACCTGGGTGAGACCCTGACCACCTTCGTGCTGGTGGCCACGGTCGTCGTCTTCGTCGCCCATCCCCGGTTGCGGGCCTGGACGCCGTGCACCCTGCCCCCCATGTACGGCCTGATGGTCTGGCTGGAAGCGGCCTACTCCGGCACCAGCACGAACCCGGCCCGCAGCCTCGGCCCGGCGGTGGTGAGCGGCCAGTGGCACGCCTACTGGCTCTACTGGGCCGCCCCGCTCACCGGCAGCCTGCTGGCCGTCGCGGCGCGACACCTGGTGCCTGGGCTCAAGGAGCTGGAGGTCGAGGTGGCCCGCGTGGCCCACTTCGAGGCCCGGCGTCCCTGGCCGCCGCCTCGGCGCTGACCAGCGGCTCAGGCGTTCTTGGGCAGCTGCGAGAAGGGGGTATCCCGGTCCGGGCCGGGCTCCTTCGGCAGGCCCAGGACCCGCTCGCCCAGGATGTTCCGCTGGATCTGGTCGGTGCCGCCGTAGATCGGGGGTGCCTGGGCGAAGAGGGCGGCCTCGGTGATGGCCGTGAGCTCGGCCATGCCGGTGGCCTCCGCCAGCTGGCGTCGGTCGTCCTCGCTGTAGCCGTGGAGGGTGCCGTAGGGGCCGAGGATCTGGAGACCGAGGTCCCGGACGAGGCGGACCACCTCGCTCATGGTGAGCTTGGCGATGTTCGGCATGCCGGGGACGTCCCGGCCGGCCTCCCGGGCGGCCTTGACCCGGGCGGTGTTGAAGCGACCGAGCTCGTTCAGGATGTGGAGGCGGACCAGGCCCTGGCGGATGACGGGGTCCTCGAGGAGCCCCCGACGCCGAGCGGCCTCGACGAGCAGCGCGGTGCCCGAGCGGGCCAACGAGCCGGGGCCGGCGGCGTCGCTGCCCGCCGCCCGCCGGCCCGGGCCAGCCACGAAGTCACCGGCCCGGCGCTCGAGGTGACCGGCCACCGAGCCCGGCATGGCCCCGCTGCCGCCACCGGCCGACCCCCCGCCCGCACCGAGCCCGGCGCGCTCGAAGGCCAACGTGGTGTTGGCGACCCGCCACCCGTCGTTCAGGTCCCCGATGCGGGCATCGTCGGCCACGACGGCCTCGGTGAGGAAGACCTCGTTGAACAGGGCCCGCCCGGTCATCTCCCGCAGGGGCCGGACCTCGACCCCGGGCTGGTGCATCGGGAGGGCGAAGTAGCTGATGCCCCGGTGCTTCGGCGCCTCGGGATCGGTCCGGGCCAGGAGCATCCCGTAGTCGGCGATCTGTCCCCCCGAGGTCCAGACCTTCTGCCCCGTCACGACCCACTCGTCGCCGTCCCGCACCGCCTTCGTCTGCAGCCCCGCGAGGTCCGAACCGGCCTGGGGCTCGCTGAAGAGCTGGCACCAGGCGTCCTGGCCGGTGACGATGCCCCGGACGTAGCGGTCGATCTGGGCCTGGGTGCCGTGGACGGCGATGGTCGGGGCGGCCAGCAACAGACCCAGGCCACCCGGGGCGCCCAGGGCCCCGTGGGCCGCGATCTCCTGCTCGACCCGCACCGCGTCGGCCCGGGACAGGTCCCGGCCGTAGGCGTTGGCCGGAAGGCTCGGGGCCGCCCACCCGGCGAGCCCGAGGCGCTCCCACCATTCGCCCACGGACAGGTCCGGGTCCCAGTTGTCCTTCAGCCAGGCCCGGAGCTCCTGGAGCAGGGCGTCGTCCTCTCGGCGCTCGGTGGCCCCCTGGGCGGCAGCGGTGGTGGTCACGGTCTAGTCCTCCTCGGTTGGCGGCGGCGTCCGCCGCCACGTCCCCAGGGTACTCCGAGCCCACCAGCTGAGCGATGGCCCTGGTCAGGGGCTTGGGATGGGTGCCTGTTCGGGTCGGACGCCCCCGGATCGACCACCGCGCCGACGGCCCCGCCCCGATGTCGCGAAGAGTTCACCCAGGCGTTACCCCCCGGCCATCCGGGGGTCGCCTCGGGGCAACCTGGGCCTCGGACAATGGCGGCAACGGCCGGAAGTCCCGAGCCTGCGACGAGCGCCCCGAAGGAGGGCGCCCGTGTCCGATCAGTTGACGACCGCCCTCGACGAAGCACCCTTGAGCCGGTTCCACACCCGGTCGGTGGTGGTCGCCGGGATGGGGTTCTTCACCGACGCGTACGACCTGTTCATCATCGGGACGGCCACGACCCTGATCGCCAAGCAGTGGCACTTGAGCTCCTCGGAGACCGGGCTGGTGAACTCCATCACCCTCATCTCGGCCTTCGTCGGGGCCTTCATCTTCGGTCGCGTCGCCGACGTGCTGGGTCGGAAGAAGATCTACGGCCTCGAAGCCGCCCTGATGGTGGGCGGTGCCCTGGCCTCGGCCTTCGCCCCGAGCCTGGCCTGGCTGCTGGCGTTCCGGTTCATCCTCGGCATCGGGGTCGGCGGTGACTATCCGATGTCGGCCGTCCTCATGAGCGAGTTCTCCAACCGCCGCAACCGGGGGAAGCTCGTCGGCCTGGTCTTCTCCATGCAGGCCCTCGGCACCGTGGCCGGCTACGTCGCTGCCCTGGCCCTGCTGTCGGCCGGGGTGAACCACGACGTGACCTGGCGGATCCTCCTCGGCCTGGGTGCCCTGCCGGCCGCCGGCGTGGTGCTCCTCCGTCGGCGCATGCCCGAGTCCCCCCGCTACCAGGCCAAGGTGGAGGGCCAGCGGCGGGAGGCGGCCGTGGCGGTCGCCTCCTACTCCGAGGGTGCCGTGCAGACCGACCTCCAGGGGATCAGCGACGGTCCTGGCCGGCGGATCGGCCTCTGGCAGTTCCTGAGCACCCCCCGCTACCTCCTCTACCTGGCCGGGACCGCAGGCGCCTGGTTCGTGTTCGACTACGCCTACTACGGCAACTCGGTCTCGGCCCCCCTCATCGTGAAGAGCGTGCTGGGCAGCCACGGGGCCCACGTCTTGACCGAGGCCCTGGCCCTCCAGCTCATCGTCTTCTCGGTCGCCGCGGTGCCGGGCTACTACCTGGCGGCCTTCGCCATGGACCGCATCGGGCACCGGCGCCTTCAGCTGATCGGCTTCCCCCTCATGGGCCTGGCCTTCCTCCTCATCGGGGTCATCCCCGGCATCACGGCGGCAGTCGGCCCCTTCCTCATCCTCTTCGGCATGAGCTACTTCTTCGCCGAGTTCGGGCCCAACACCACGACCTTCGTGCTGGCCGGCGAGGTCTACCCCACCAGTGCCCGCAGCACCGGCCATGGCATCAGCGCCGGGGTGGCGAAGGTCGGGGCCTTCATCGGCGTCTACCTCTTCCCCGTCATCAAGGACCACCTGGGGGTCGCTGGTGCCCTCAAGCTCTCGGCGGGCTTCGCCCTGGTGGGCGCCCTGCTCACCCTGCTGGTGCCCGAGCCCGCCCGCCGGAGCCTCGACGAGCTCTCCCCCGAGGATGTCGTCGAGGCCGCCGGCGAGGTGGTGCGAGCTGCCCAGCAGCCCGTCCCCGGGGCGGTGCCGCCTGGCGCTTGACCCGGCCGTTCGCCTCTCCACCACCAGGCGACCCCGTGCGGTCCGCGCCCCCGGCCTCCCCCGGGGCGGGCCGCACGGGCGCGTCCTGGCCCCGATGGGGTCCTAGCCTCGGGCCGTGACCCGGCCCTCAGTGCTCTTCCTCTGCACCGGCAACGCCGTCCGCTCGGTGATGGCGGCGGCGGTGCTCGACGCCCACGGCGGGCCCTACCAGGCGACCAGTGCCGGGACCTTGGCGGTGCCCGGGCAACCCATGGGATGGCGGACCCGAGACGCCCTGGTCGCCCTGGGGCTCCCGGTGCCGCCCCACCGCTCCCGGCAGGCCACCCCTGCCTTGCTCGACCAGGCCACCCTCGTCGTGGCCATGGCCCGGGAGCACGTCGCCTGGGTCCGCCAGTGGTGCCCCGGTGCCGCCGAGCGGACCGCCACCCTCCCCTGGTTGGCGTCCCGTCTCCCCCTCGGCCCCGCGCCCCTCACCGAACGGCTCGGCGCGCTACACCTCTCGACGGCCAGGCTCTCCGAGCAGGACGAGGTCGCCGAGCCCGACCCCGAGGACCCCGCCAGCTACCAGACCCTGGCTGCCCGCATCCGTACGCTGGTCGACGAGCTGGCCCGCCGGCTCACACCCGCTCCGCCCACCGGCGGCTGAGGTCAGCGCACTCTGGGCAGGCTGTGGCGGGGAGAAGGCCCAGCCGGCCCAGCAGCGCGAAGAGGCGGCAGCCCAGGCAGAGACCCAAGGCGGCCTCCAGGCCGGCAGCCAGCAGGAGCGCGACCAGCACGACCGTGGCGGCCAACCGGTCTCCGGTGGCGAGCCAGAGCACGGCAGCGGTGGTCGAGCAGAGCGCCCCGATGCCCTGGGCGAAACGCTTCGGACGTCCCGGAACGAGCCTCGGCGATCCGAGCCGTGGCGCGACCACCTGGGTGGCGAACCGGCCCAGGGGGCTGAAGCGGGGGCCGCTCGCCACCCGAGCCCAGAAGCCGGCGGCCAGGGGGACGAGGAGCCAACCCTCCTGGCCCGCCAGGGTGGCGAGGGTCAGGACGACGACCCCGGCAGCGACGACCCGGGCGGCGAGCTCGTTGACCGGGTCGGGGAACCGCAGCAGTGAGCGAAGCACGGCAAAATCTTACCATTATGATCGGCTTTATGGGGAAAGACGCGGGTGTGAGGAGGCGGGGCGGGGGGATGAGCGGTGGGCCTCGTCTTTTCACAACATGTCACACAAACTCCACAACGACTGGTGAGGGCCCCGATGGCTCGCCGTGAACCAGCGCGGTCCTTGGCTGCTCGGACCCCGTGTCCCGAGGTGCGACAGCCCCGCGTCGTCGTGGCGGGGACCGCTCGGACCGGTCGCGAGATCGGCGAGGCGGCGTGCGAGGCGGTCGGCCGCCAGGTCCTTGGCGGCTTCGGGCGCGTCCTCGGGGGGGAGATGGTCCCGACCGGGCTGGCGGGTGAGGAGGAAGCGGCTGGCCCCTTCGGCCATGCCGACCACGGCGTGGGCGAGGAGGAGACGATGCTCGTCGTCGAGGCCGGCCTCGATGAGGCTGCCGACGGCGCCGGCCAGGACGTCCTCGACCCGGCGGAGCCAGTCGGAGAGCTCGGGGTCGGCGGGCGCCTCGCTGCCGAAGAGGAGGCGGAAGGCATCGGCGTGGTGGACGACGAGGCGGAAGTAGGCGGCGAAGCCCGCCTCGACCTGCTGGCGGGGCCCGGCGGCGCCGGCGGTGGACTGGGCGATGGCTTGGAGGAGGTCCTGGGCGACGGCGTCGACGAGCTCGAGGTAGAGGGCCCGCTTGGAGGCGAAGTGCTGGTACAGAAGAGGTTTGGTGACGCCGGCGGCCTCGGCGATGTCGTCCATGGTGGTGGCGGCGTAGCCCTTGGCGGCGAAGACGCGGAGGGCGACGTCGAGGAGCTGTTGGCGCCGCTTGCGGGCCGGGAGTCGCTTGGGAGGCCGGCCGACGGCGGGCCGCGGGGCCGGGTCGGGGAGCGCCGCCACGGCGTGCAGCCTAGGGCAGGGGCGACCGGCCGAGGACCCGTCGAAGGAGAGGGTCGAGACGGAGGGGCAGGTCGGTGAGGGCGAAGTGTCGCCGGGCCACCGCCTCGTTCCGATCCGTTCGCCACTTCTGAGGCTCTGCCAGCCACTCGGCAAGGTCGGCGGCGAGGGCGGCGTGGGTCGCGGGGGTCCAGTCGTCGGGGAGGGCCCAGGAGAAGCCGTAGGCGGCGAGCTCGCGGGCGACGGGGAAGGGGCCGAGGGCGAGGGGGCGGCGGGCGAGGGCCGACTCGATGGTGGGGTTGCCGAACCCTTCCCAGAACGAGGGGAGGACGACGGCGTCGGACGCAGCGTAGAGGTCGGCGGGGTCCCAGGGGCCGCCGGGGGGGAGGCCGTGGGTGACGGGGAGGGGCGGGTCGGCGAGGAGGCGGGTGAGCTCGGGGCCGTAGCCGTCCTCGGGGGGGCCGGCGAGCCAGTAGCGGACGGCCCGCCAGCCGGCTCGGTGGAGGAGGGGTTGGCGGGCGAGGTGGGCGCTGAGGGCGAGGCCGCCGGGGACGTTCTTGCGGGGCAGGGCCCGGGTGGGCTGGAGGAGGAGGAGCTCGTCGGGCTCGACGCCGAGGGCGTCGCGGAGGGCCTGCCGGCGGCCTGCGGCGAAGGCCGACGGGTCGAAGGCGTTGCGGAGGAGGGCGGCCTGCAGGCCGCGACGGGCGAGCTGGCGTTGGCTGAGGGCGTTGATGGCGACGTGGACCCAGGCGGGGTCGTCGGGCGGCGGGGGGAGGCGGGCGAAGCGGGGGCGCTGCCAGGGCAGGTCGTGGTGGTGGAGGAGGGCCGGCCGGCCGGCGAGGACCCTGGCGAGCAGCTGGGCGGTGGGGGGGTTGAGGGGGAGGGAGAGGAGGTTCTCGACGACGACGAGGTCGGCGTCGGCGAGCGCGTCGGCCAGCTCGCGGGACGTGGGCGGCTGGTCGGCGTCGATGGCCAGGCCGGGGAGGAGCTGGTCGGCGCAGCCGGTGCCCGCCAGGGTCCGGACCCGCCAGCCGAGCTGGCCGAGGGCCCAGGCCCACTTGGCGGCCTCGACCGAGACCCCGTCGGTCCCCCCGAGGCGGAAGGAGACGAGGACGGCGGTGCTCACGGGTGGTGGTGATGGCGGTGGGTGGCGGCCAGGTGGGACCGGCCGACGCCGAGAGGATGGCCGAGGCGGTCCTCGAGGCCGGGGAAGGGGGCCCGATAGGCGCAGACATCGCAGGTCATGGTGGCGCGGCCGGCGAGGGCTTCCTCGAGGCGGTCCCGGAGGAGGGGGCCGAGGCGGGGGTCGGGACCGAGGTGGCCGGCCGCCCGGACCGGAAGCCCTCGGGCTCGGCTGAAGGCCGCGCAGTCCTGCCAGATGCGTTGGACGAGGAGGCCGGTGGAGAGGAACCAGGCGAGGCAGACGATCTCCCGGGCGCCTTGGGCGACGAGCCGCTCGAGGGCCTCGGTGGTGGTGGGCCAGGTGACCCCGGCGAAGCCGACCTCGACGAGGCGGCTGCGGTTGGCCTCGGCGAGGAGGCGGGCGGCCCGGTAGGCCTCGGCGTTGGCCTCGGGGTCGGAGGTGCCCCGGGCGACGAGGCAGAGGGGCAGGCCGGTGGCCCCGGCCTCGTGGAGCCGGGCGGCAGCCGTGGCGAGGACTGCCAGGTCGGTGCCGAGGGGTCGGGCGGGCAGGAGCTGGACGGTGGGGTGGCGGCGGCGGCCTAGGAGGACGACTGCGGGCACGTCGGACTTCGTGTGGTCGGCGGGGGCCAGCATGAGGGGCAGGACGGCCACCTGGGTGGCCCCGGCGGCTACGAGGTCGTCGAGGGCCTGGTCGGCGGGGGGCTGGCAGAGCTCAAGGAAGCCGGTGGCCACCGGCACCTCGGGGGCGGCAGCGGCGAGGAGACGACCGAAGGCGAGCATCTCCTGCTGGCCTTCGGGGGAGCGGCTGCCGTGGGCCACGAGGAGGACGGCGCTGACTGGATGCGGCTGGCGGGAAGCCGTGGCGGGGTGCCCAGCTCGGACATCGGGGTCCACGGGGTGGGGAGCCTAGTGGGGGGTCGGGGCCGGACCGCTGGTCCGGGGCCCCTCGGGCGGGCCTCTACGCTGGGGCGGGCCGAGGCGGGGAGGCTCGAACGGCGCTGCGGCTCGGTCCGACGGCTCGGAAGGCGAGGTGGCTGGTCATGGCGAAGAGAACGAAGCGGGCACTGATCACGGGGATCACCGGCCAGGACGGGTCGTACCTCGCTGAGCTGCTGCTGGCCGAGGGCTACGACGTCGTGGGGATGGTGCGGCGCTCCTCGACGGTGAACTTCGAGCGGATCGCCCACATCCAGGATCGGCTGACGATCGTGGCCGGGGACCTCTTGGACGAGGCGTCGCTGATCGGGGTGCTGCGGGAGCACCGGCCGAGCGAGGTGTACAACCTGGCGGCGCAGTCCTTCGTGCAGACGTCCTGGGGGCAGCCGGTGCTGACGGGGGAGACGACGGCCTTGGGGGTGACCCGGCTGCTGGACGCCATTCGGATGGTGGACCCCGAGATCCGGTTCTACCAGGCCTCCTCGTCGGAGATGTTCGGCAAGGTCCAGGCGGTGCCCCAGGACGAGACGACCCCGTTCTACCCCCGGAGCCCATATGGGGTGGCGAAGGTGTACGGCCACTGGATCACGGTGAACTACCGGGAGAGCTACGGGCTGCACGCCTCCTCGGGGATCCTGTTCAACCACGAGAGCCCTCGGCGGGGCCTGGAGTTCGTGACGCGGAAGGTGAGCCACGGGGTGGCCCGGATCGCCCACGGCCTGCAGGACAAGCTGGCCCTGGGCAACCTGGACGCCCAGCGGGACTGGGGGTTCGCGGGGGACTACGTGCGGGCGATGTGGCTGATGCTGCAGCGGGACGAGCCGGCGGACTACGTGGTGGCGACCGGGGAGACGCATCCGGTGCGGGAGCTCTGCGAGGTGGCCTTCGGCCGGGTGGGCCTGGACTGGACCGAGCACGTGGTGGTGGACGAGCGGTTCCTGCGGCCGGCCGAGGTCGACCTGCTGGTCGGCAACCCTCGGCGGGCCCAGGAGGAGCTGGGCTGGGAGCGGACGGTGGACTTCGTGGAGCTGGTGGAGATGATGGTGGACGCCGACATGGCCCTGGTGGCCCAGTCCGGTCACTGAGGCCCGTCGGCGCGCTTGGTGCGCCGACGGACGAGCCTCGTAGCATAGGGCCGCCATGCCCCCCGCCCTCTGCCTCCGTGGCGCTGTCGCCCTGGCCGGTCGGTTCCCGGCTCTGGCCGGGGTGGACCTGGTGGCCGAGCCGGGCGAGGTGGTGGTGCTGGCCGGTGCGAACGGTGCCGGGAAGACCAGCGTGCTGCGGGTCCTGGCCGGCCTGTTGCCGCTGAGCGGGGGCGAGGGGCAGGTCCTGGGGGTGGACCTGCGGAGCGACCGCCGACAGGTGCGGCACCTGGTGGGGATGGTGGGGCACGCGGCCGCTCTTTACGACGAGTTGACGGTGGAGGAGAACGTCCGCTTCGCCCTGCGGGCGGCTCGGGGCGACCTGGGGCGGGTCGGCCTGGCGCTGGAGGTGGTCGGGCTCGGGGGTCGGCTGCGACGAACCCCTGCCGGGCGCCTGTCGGCGGGCCAGCGGCGACGGGTGGACCTGGCAGTCCTGGTGGCGAGGCGCCCGGCCCTGTGGCTGTTGGACGAGCCGCACGCCTCCTTGGACCAAGCGGGCCGGGCCTTGGTGGACCGGGTGATCAAGGACGCGGCGGCCGGTGGGGCGACGGTGGTGGTGGCCAGCCACGAGCTCAGCACGGTGGTGCCGATGGCCGACCAGGTGGTGACCCTCGGCGGGGGCCGGGTGCTGGAGGTCTGGCGGCCCGAGGGGTGGGCCGAAGGGGGCGCCGGGGCGACGAGCCAGGGGCAGGACGAGGCGCCGGTGGTGGTGGCCGGGGGCCCAGGAGGCCGGGATGTGGCGTGACGCCTGGCTGGTCGCCGGGAAGGACCTGCGGATCGAGCTGCGCTCCCGGGTGCTGCTGCATCAGGTGCTGCCCTTCGCTGCGCTGGTCCTCTTCCTGTTCGCCTTCGCCCTGGGCCCCGACCACCGGGTCCTCTCCGGGGCGGCGCCTGGCCTGTTCTGGGTGGCAGTGCTCTTCCTCACCGTGCTGGCGGTGCAGCGGAGCGCGGCGATCGAGGCCGGGCCCGGCGCCCGGGACACCCTGCGGCTCTCGGGTCTGGAACCGCCGGGGGTGTTCCTCGGCAAGACCCTGGCGGTCGTCGTGGAGCTGGCGGTCGTGGAGGTCCTGCTTGGTGTGGGGGTGGACCTGCTCTACGGCGCGGGCATCCGGGAGCCCGGGCTGCTGGTGGGGGCCTCGCTGGCGGGGACGGTGGGCCTGGCGGCGGCCGGCACCCTCTACGGGTCGTTGACCCAGAGCGTGCGGGGGCGGGAGACGCTGCTGCCGTTCCTGCTGTTGCCGGTGGCAGTGCCGGTGCTGCTGGCCGGTTCGCACCTCTGGCAGGCAGCCTTGCGGGGCCGGGATGTGTCGAGCGCGTTGTCGGGAGCCCCGGTGGTCGGCAACGGTCCTTGGCTGGCGCTGCTGACGGCGTTCAGCCTGGCCTACCTGGCCCTGGGCGTCGTGGTCTTCGGTCCGATCCAGGAGGCGCCATGAGGAGCATCGTGCAGGAGCGAGGGGCCGGCGAGGGGGCCGGGGTGCGACCGTGGTCCCCTCGGGCCGAGTGGGCGGTGCGGCTGGTCGGCCTGGCGGCGGTGGTGACCACGGGCCTGACGGTTTGGCTGGGCCTGTGGGTGACCCCGCCCTCGCAGGTCATGGGGAACCTGGTGCGGCTGGTGTACGTCCATCCGCCGGTGGCCTGGGTGGCGCTCTACCTGGCCTTCGGCGCGCTGGGCCTGGGGAGCGTGCTGTGGCTCTGGCCCCGGACTCGACACCCCTTCTGGGACCGGCTGGCAGCGGCGGCCGGTGAGGTGGGGGCGGTGTTCACCGCCTTGACCCTGGCCACGGGGTCGATCTGGGGCCGGCCGACCTGGGGAGTGTGGTGGGCCTGGGACGCCCGACTGACCTCGTCGGCCCTGCTGCTGGTGCTGCTCCTCGGCTACTTGGCGCTGCGGCGCGTCCCGGCGGACCCGGACACGCGGGCCCGGCGGTCGGCCATCGCCGCCCTGGTGGCCCTGCTCGACGTCCCGATCGTCTACTTCTCGGTGAGCTGGTGGCACGGCCACCATGCTCTTGGGCTTCGTGGCCTTCACCTTGGTCTTCGCGTGGATGCTGGCCACCGCCCTGCGGATCGAAGCCCTGCGGGCCGAGCTGGAGGCCCACGAGCTGGAGGTGGCGCTGGCCGATCGGCACGCCGAGGCGGCACCGGGGGCCGAGGTGCCAAGCGGCGTCGTGCTCGGGGCGGGCGAGCCGGCGGGCCGGGACGTGCCCGTGCTGCCCGGGGTGCTCCAGGCCCAGGACACGCCGGGGTGGGCAGCGCCGTCGAGCGCCAGGAGGCAGGGATGAGCTACATCGACGCTGGCTACATCGTGGCCCTGGGCGTGCTGGCCGTCTACGGCGTGACGTTGGCCTTCCGGCGGCGACGGCTGGAGCGGGCAGTGGCAGAGCTTCGTCGGCGGCGGGAGGGCGGGGCGTGACCGAGCTGCAGGCCCCGCCGAGCGGAGGCACCCCGTCGGGGGCGTCCGGGCCCGAGGGGAGCCGGGACGGGAACTGGCTGGCTCCGACGCCGCCAGGCAGGGGGGCGGCGCCCCCCCGGGTTCGCCGGCGGGCCAGCTGGCGGCTGTGGGCCGTGGCGGTCGTGCTGGCCGGCGCCGCCGGTTTCCTGCTCTACAAGGGCATCGGCACATCCCTGGACTACTACGTGACGGTGCGCCAAGCCCTGGCCGACAAGACGAAGCTGGCCGGTCGGACGTTCCGGCTGAAGGGGATCGTGCAACCGGGCACGGTCCACCACCAGGGCGACATCGTGGACTTCACGGTGGCCGAGGGCCGGGACCGGATCGCCGTGGAGAACATCGGGGAGCCACCGCAGCTCTTCCAGGTGGGCATCCCGGTGATCGTCCAAGGCACCTTCGTCGGCTCCACGTTCGTCTCGCACGAAGTGATCGTGGACCACACGGGGAACTACCTCCCGTCGCGGGACGGGCCGCTGCCGAAGGGCACGAGCGCCACGGGGGTCGCGCAGCGGTGAACGCGGCCCTGGGCTGGACCGGCGAGCTGCTGGCCCTGGTGGCCGGCGTGGTGGGCATGGGAGTCCTGGCGGTCGGCCTGCTGCGGCACCGGCCCGACCTGATCAAGAGCGGCAAGACCTACGCCTGGCTGATGCTGCTGGGAGCGGTGATTGCCGTGGGGGCCTTGGAGCACGCCCTGCTGACCCACGACTTCCGGATCGCCTACGTGGCGGACAACAACAGCCGGCAGACCCCCCTGCTCTTCTCCATCACGGGGCTCTGGTCGGCGCTGGCCGGCTCGCTCCTGCTGTGGGCTGCTGTCCTGGCGGGGTACGTGGCGGCCATGGCCTGGCGGTTCCGACGGCGGGCAGAGGACGAGCTGGTGGGCTGGGCGACGTTGGTCTCCCTCGGGGTGGCGGTCTTCTTCTTCGCACTGCTGGTCGGGCCGGCCAACCCGTTCGTGCACGTCACCGGCCCGGTGCCCAGCAACGGCCTGGGCCCGAACTCCCTCCTGCAGGACAACGTCCTGGTGGCCGTGCACCCGCCGCTGCTCTACCTCGGGTTCGTCGGCTTCACGGTGCCGTTCTCCTTCGCCGTGGCCTCCTTGATCACGGGCCGGCTCGGCGAGGGGTGGCAGGTCGCCACGCGGCGCTGGACCCTGTTCGCCTGGGGGTGCCTGACCCTGGGGATCCTGCTGGGAGCGTGGTGGTCCTACCAGGTGCTCGGCTGGGGCGGTTTCTGGGGATGGGACCCGGTGGAGAACGCCGCGGTGCTGCCCTGGCTGACGGCCACGGCCTACCTGCACTCGGTGCTGGTCCAGGAGCGCCGGGGCTTGCTGCGGGTCTGGAACCTCTCGCTGGTGATCGCCACGTTCTGCCTGACCATCCTCGGGACGTTCCTGACCCGCTCGGGGGTGGTGGCCTCGGTGCACGCGTTCAGCGACTCGACCATCGGACCCGAGCTGCTGGGTCTCTTCGGAGTGGTGGTGGCCTTGGGGGTCGGGCTGATCGCGTGGCGTGGCGACCGGCTGCGGGCCCCCGGCACCATCGACGCGCCCTTGAGCCGGGAGGGCGCGTTTCTGGTGAACAACCTGCTCTTCGTCCTGCTGGCCTTCGTCATCCTGCTCGGCACCCTCTTCCCTCTGCTCTACGAGGCCTTCAGCGGCCAGCAGGTCACGGTGGGCGCCCCGTTCTTCGCCACCATGACCATGCCGATCGCCATCTGCCTGCTGGTCCTCATGGGGATCGGTCCGGCCCTGCCCTGGCGGAAGGCCACGGCCGGGACGCTGCGGCACCGCTTGCTGCTGCCGGCCTGGTTCGGCGGGGCGGTCGTGCTGGTCCTGGTGGCGGCTGGGGTTCGGGGCCTGGTGCCGCTGCTGGCCTTCGGCCTGGGGGGCATGGCGGCGGCGGCCAACGTCCGGCAGCTCGTCCTGGCGGCCCGGGCGGCCCATCGCCACGGGGTGGGGTGGTGGCGGGGGTTCCTGGGGCGGGCGAACGGCGGGATGGTGGTGCACCTGGGGGTGGTGGTGATCGCCATCGGCCTGACGGCGGCCACGGCCTACGCCCACCGGACCCAGCTGGAGCTGCGGCCGGGACAGTCGGCCACCTTCGACGGCCAGCGGCTCACCTACCTGGGCATGCGGCAGGTCCAGACCCCGGCCCGCAGCGCCACGGAGCTGGACGTGGCGGTGGCGGGCCACGGGGTGCTCAAGCCGGCGGTCTCGTCGTTCGGGAACGACCAGGACCCGGTGGGGACGCCAGCGCTCTCCTCGACCCCGTTCCGGGACGTCTACCTGACGGTGGACGCGCTGCCGACGGCGAAGAACGGTGACCTGGTGGCGAACGGGCCAGTGACCATCGGGGTGACCATCCAGCCCCTGGTGGCCTGGTTGTGGGTGGGGGGCTTCATGCTCGTGGTGGGCTCCGTCCTGGCGCTGCTCCCCGGACGGCGGCGCCGGCCCACCGATCCGACGTCGTTCCAGCCCGGGGCGGGGCCCGGAGGGCGGCGGTTGGTCGCGGAGGAAGCCGAGGCGCCGGACGCCTCGCCGGTCCCAGTGACCAGCCGGGCCGGGCCGTCCGATGACCGGGCAGCTAGTGGGCGGCGGCCCTGGGGACTGGGGTGGCTCGGGCGATGACCACCGAGGTCGCACCCTCCTCGGCGACCGCCGCGCCCCCCGCCCCCGGAGGGGGCCGGCCCCGCCGGCGGCGGACCGCCCGGTGGGTGGCGGGCATCGCCTTGGTGGTCGTGGTGGCGGTCGTGGCGGTGCTGGCCACCCGGCCCTCCTACCAGGCGGAAGAGGCCCTGAGCCCCTTGGTGGGGCACCAGGCGCCGCCGATTTCGACGACCACCGTCACCGGTCAGCGCTTCTCCTTGGCTGCCGAGCGGGGTCGCTGGGTCATCCTGAACTTCTTCGCCAGTTGGTGCGTGCCCTGCCAGGAGGAAGAGCCCGAGCTGGTGGCCTTCGCCTACCAGCACCGCCAGGCCGGCGGCCCGCTGCTGGTCTCGGTGGTCTTCGAGGACACCGACGCGGCCGCAGCCGCCTTCCAGCGGGCCGAGGGTGCCACCTGGCCGACCCTGACGGACCCGGGAACGAAGATCGCCCTCGCCTACGGGGTGACCTCGCCGCCCGAGACGTTCCTGATCTCCCCGACCGGGGTGGTGGCGGCCCACATCTACGGGGCGGTGACCACGAGTTTCCTGGACCGCCAGCTGGCCCGAGCAGAGCGGAGCTTCGGATGACGAGCGCTGCTGGCCTGGCCAGTTCGGAGGTCCCCCGGCGATCCCTGCGGCGGCCCGCGTTCGAGCGGGCTGCCTGGATCGTCCTGGCGGTCGCGGTGGCCGTGGCGCTGGTCGTCGGCTGGCACCGGCCGAGCGGCAGCCCACGGGCCCAGGAGATCGCCACCTTGGAGCGGGATATCAAGTGCCCGAGCTGCGACGACCTTTCGGTGGCCGTGTCCACCGCGCCGACGGCCATCGCCGTCCGGCACACCATCGTGCGGCGGATCGACGAGGGACAGACGCCGACGGAAGTCGAGCAGTACCTGATCAGCCGCTACGGCACGGCGATCTTGCTGGATCCGCCGACGAGCGGGCCGACCCTGCTGGTCTGGGTCCTACCGGGGCTGGCCGGGGTGGTCGCGGCGGGCGCGCTCGGCGGCTTCCTCTGGCGGCGCAGTCGGGCGGCGGCCGTGGCGGTGGAGGCCGACGACGAGGCCCTGGTGCGTGCGGCCCTGGCGGCCATGGCTGGTGCTGCGGGGAACGGCAGGACCCACGGGTCGCCAGAGACCGGCCGGCCGGTGGAGCCCGGGCCGTGAGCCGGACCGAGGTGGCCCTGGGGAACACCGGGGAGGGGGACCGGCAGGCCCTCGAAGAGGAGCGGGCTTTCCTGCTGCGCTCCCTGACTGACCTCGAGCGGGAGCGGGAGGCCGGGGACATCGAGCCGGCCGACTACGAGGCCCTCCGGGCCCGTTACACGGCCCGGGCTGCCGAGGTGCTGCGACTCCTGGAGGGCCGAACCGAGGCCGGGACCGCCCCGAGCCAGGCCCCTGGCGCGCCGAGCGCTGACGGGCCGACCCCGAGGGACGAACCCGCTCGGGGCGAGGAGCCGGCGGCCGGGTCGGCCGAGGGGGGTTCCTCGCGGCGGCGGTGGCGGTGGCGGCGGCGACGCTGGTTCGTCGTCGGGGCCTTGGCCTGCTTCGCCGCGGCCGCCGTGGTCCTGGTGAGCTCGGACCTGGGCGTCGGACTGCCCGGGCAACCGGTGACCGGGTCCATCACCCTCACGAAGGGCCAGCATGTCCAGCGCCTGCTGGACCAGGCCGAGGAGGCCCTGCTGGAGGGGCAGCCAGCGACCGCCCTGGCCGCCTACCGTGCGGTGCTGCAGCTGGAGCCCACCGAGGAGGAGGCCCTCTCGGAGGCCGGGTGGCTGGAGTACGCCGCGGGGGTGCGGGCACGTCGACCTGCGCTGGTCTCGGCGGGGCAGAGCGAGGAGGCCAAGGCGGTGGCCGAGGATCCAAGCGACCCTGGACCGCGGCTCTTCCTGGGCTCCATGCTGGCCCAGGACGGCAGCCTGTCCCAGGCGGCCAGCCAGTTCGACGCGGCGCTGGCCGACCACGCCTCCACCGACACCCTGGCCGCGTTCGCCAGCACCATCGAAAAGGTGGACGGCCAGCTCCACCTGCCGGTCCCGGCGGCGGTGCGGAAGGCCGAGGCGGTGGCCCAGGCGAGCGGCCTCGGGCCCTCGACGACCGGGCGCTGACCCGGTCAGGGGGACCCCGCAGGAGGGGGCCTCGTGCCCTCGAGGGTCGCTCGGTTCAGCGCCCAGGCCCCGGGCCGTCGGGGTCGGCCAGCGCGGCGCGGAGCGCTCGGAGGCGGGCGAGGGCGGGGCCGAACGCCCGGGTGAAGGCCGCCACCTCGTCCTGGGTGGTGGACCAGCCGACCGAGAGTCGCAGGGAACGGTCGGCGTCGACGCCGATCGCCGCGAGGACCGGGGAGGGTGCCAGGGCCTCGGACGCGCACGAGGAGCCGGAGTGGCAGGCCACCCCGGCCTGGTCCAGGGCCAAGAGGACCGGTTCGGCCTCGACCCCTTCGAGCCCCAGGCAGAGGAGGTGGGGGGCCCGCTGGTCGGGGTCGGGCTCGCCGAGCACCTGGACGCCGGGCACGGCCAGGGCAGCCGCCTGGAGGGTGGCGACGAGGGTCCGCTGCCGAGTGGCCTCGTCCTGCTGAGCCCGCCGGTCACCGAGGGCAGCGACGGCCGCGCCGAGGCCGACCGCACCGAGGAGGTTCTCCAGGCCGGCCCGCCGGGCCCGCTCCTGGTCGCCGCCGAGCAACAGCGGGGGGAGCCGGAGGCCCCGGCGGAGGACCAGGCAGCCGATCCCCGGCGGACCGCCGAGCTTGTGACCGCTCACCGAGAGCAGGTCCGCCCCGAGCTCTTCGAAGGCGACCGGCAGGTGCCCAGCAGCGGCCGCCGCGTCGACGTGGAGCAGGACGCCGGCGCGCCGACAGACCTGGGCGATCTCGGCCACCGGCTGGAGGGTGCCGAGCTCGTGGTTGACCAGCTGGCAGTGGACCAGGGCAGCAGCCGGCTGCCCGCCGTCGGCTCCGGCTCGCCCCAGGGCCTCGGCCACCGCCTCCGGCGCGACCCGCCCACGGCGGTCGACCGGCAGGGCCACGGTGGGGGCCGCCCGGGCGCTGGCTCGCTGCACCGCGCTGTGCTCGACCGGTGCCAGGAGGATCGGTCGGCCTGGGGCCCGGGTGATCGCCCCGTGGACGGCGCTGTGGATGGCCTCGGTGGCCGAGGAGGTGAAGACGACCTGCCGGCTGCCGACCCCTAGCCAGGCCGCGACCTGGCTCCGGGCCTGTTCGAGGAGGTCCCGGGCCGTTCGGCCCTCGACGTGGAGGCGCCCTGGGTCCCCGAGCTGGCCCGCCAGGTCGAGCAGGTCGCGAAGCGCCGCGATTGCCTCGGGGCGAAGGGGCGCGGTCGACGCGTGGTCGAGGTAGGCCCGGGAAGGGGAGGAAGCCGGCGGGGCCGGGGTCCGGGGGTCCACGGGGCGAGAATAGGATCCCGCCCCTGGTACGGCAGCCAGCGGCCAGGAGGGCCAGCGGCCAGGAGGGCCAGCGGCCAGGAGGGCCAGCGGCCAGGAGGGCCAGTGCCAGGAGGGAGAGTGGCGGACGCAGGCCGGGAGGCGCAGCAGGGAGGGGTTCGACAGCCGCTGGCCCTGGTCGCCGCCGGCCCCTACGAGCAGCCCCGGTCGGCGGCCCTGGTTCGCGCGGTGCTGACCTGGCCGGTGCTGGCCCTCGGGGCGCTCGGCCTCGGGGTCGCGCTGGTGCTGGTGCTGGTCGACGGGCCTTGGGCGCTGCTGCGGGGCCGGGGCAGCGTGTCGGCCGGCTGGCTCCGGCGGGCCGCGTTGGCCTGCTGGGCCGGGGCCGGCGCCTACGCCTTCGGGTTGACGCCCTGGCCGACCGTTCGGGCTGAGGGCACCAACGTGGCCCTGGGCCTGGCGGAGCAGCGGGCGGATCGTCGGGCGGTCCTGCGGTTCCCGGGTGGGCTGGTGGCGCTGGTCCTCGGCGCGTTGCTCTGGCTCGGTTCGTGGCCGTTCGCCGTGCTGGGCTGGCTCTGGTTGGGCCTTCGAGGCCGGCTCCCGGGCCCACTCCACGTCGCCTTGGCCTGCGCCTTGCGGATCCAGGTCCGGGCGGCGGCGGTCGCAGCCGTGGCCCCGGTGGCATGGCCGAGGGGCGTGCTCGGGGACCGGCCCGGCGAGGCGACGCGGCGCTTCGGCTTCGCCGAGCCTTGGCCCGACGCGGTGGTCTACGCCGGCGTGCGGGTCGTCTGGGGCTACGACGCCACCCGCCTCGTCTGTGGCTGCTGGCCCCGGCCGGGCACCAAGCGGAGGGCGGAGCTCTGGCCGCTGGAACGCCAGAGGGAGGCCTGGGCGCGTTTCCGGCGCTGGGCTCCCGACGGGGTGCCGGCGGAGCTGCTCGGGGTGGTGCCCGCTCCTCCGCGCCCGGCCTGGCAGGACGGGGTGGCGTCCCGGCTGGTGGTGGTGGCCGCCGTCTTCGCGCTGCTGGGGGTCGGCGGCGGGGTCGCTGCCGCCCAGCAGGCGGCAGCGGCTGGCCAGGAGGCGGCTGCCAGCCGGGCCGGCAGCCAGCTGGCCCAGGCCTACGCCGAGCTGGACCGGGCGGTGGGCACCTACGAGACCGAGACGGTGGCCTGCCGAGGGGCGAGCCAGCCGCTGCCCTGCGTGACGGCGGCGGACCGGACGGCGGTGGCTGCCTTCGCGGCGTTCGCCCACCGGGTCAGCCTCCTCGCGGTCCCCGCCGGTGCCGCCGCCGATCGCCGGGCGTTGGTGGCCGACGCCGTGCTGGCCCAGCGAGCCTTTGGTCGTCTGGCTGTCGCCCGGTCGGTCGGCGCCTACGAGCGGACGGTTGCGGCGGCCGATCTGGGGCGGGTCGTGGCCCAGGTGGAGTCGGCCGTGACCCGCTTGGAAGCCCAACTGGCCAGCACCGCCTGACCAGGCGGGAGGGTCGGCTCGGGTCCGGCTGCTCGAGGCCGCGGGGCGGGTCCCGGTAGGGTGCAGCCGTGGGGGTCGACGCAGGCTGGACCGACGAGGGGGCCTGGGCGGAAGCGAGCCGGCTGCGACCGGCGGTCCTGGTCGAACCGTACCGGCTCACCGACGGCACGCAGCTGGCCCTGCATCGGTGGCCCGTGCCGGCGACGCCGGTCGAACCCAGCGTTCTCCTGGTCCACGGGTTGGCCTCGAATGCCCGGCTCTGGGACGCCGTGGCGGCCTGCCTCGTGGCTGCCGGGCACCCGGTGGTCGCCGTGGACCTCCGGGGGCACGGTCGGTCGGCGAAGCCCGCAACCGGCTACGGCACCGACCAGGTGGCCGGGGACCTCGCCGAGGTCCTCGCGTCCCTGGCCAGGACCGACCCCGACCACTTCGACCGTCCGGTCGTGGCCGGCCAGTCCTGGGGCGGCAACGTCGTGGTCGAACTGGCCGTCCAGCACCCCGAACTGCTCCGGGGGGTGGTGGGGGTGGACGGTGGGGTGATCGACCTGCAGGCCCGCTTTCCCGACGCCGACGCCTGCTTCGCCGCCCTGGCCCCGCCGCCGCTGGCTGGTCGGCGGCTCGAGGAGGTGGAGGCAGCCCTGCGGCGTTTCCACCCGGGGTGGCCCGAAGGGGCGCTGCAGGCCGCCCTGGACAACCTGGAGGTGCGGGACGACGGCACCGTGGCTCCCCGGTTGCCGCGAGATCGGCACATGGCGATCCTGGCAGGGCTCTGGGCCCACCGTCCGCTCGAGCGGATCCGGGTGCTCACGGTGCCGCTTTTGCTCCTGATGGCCGACGACGGTCAAGGATCGGCCTGGTCGGCGGACAAGCGGGCGACGGTGGCCCAGGTCGTGGCGGCGCACCCGGGGGTGCTGGTCCGCTGGTTCGAGCCCGCCGACCACGACGTCCACGCCCAGCACCCCGGCGCGGTGGCCGGCGCGCTCGGTGACTTCGCCCGCCAGGTTGCTGACCAGCGCCCGACGGCCGAGGAGCGAGTGGAGGCGCCCGAGGATGCCCGGCGCTGACCCTGGCGGGACCACCCGACTGCCCAGGGATCCCAGCCGTTTCGCCGAGCCGCTGCCGGGGCTGCCCGAGGCGGTGACGGTGTACGAGGTCGGGCTGCGAGACGGCTTGCAGGACGAGCCGGGGGTGGTCCCGACCCCGCTGAAGGTGGCCCTCGCCCGGCGGTTGATCGCCGCTGGGCTGGCGGCCGTGGAGGTCACGAGCTTCGTCCGCCCGGACCGGGTCCCGCAGCTGGCCGATGCCGAAGCGGTGCTGACCGAGCTGGCCGACGAGGCGGGGGTTCGGCTGCCGGTGCTGGTCCCCAACCCCCGGGGCCTCGAGCGGGCCCTGCGTGCCGGGGCCCGGGAGGTGGCGGTCTTCTTGAGCGCCACCGAAACCTTCTCGCAGCGGAACCTCGGCTGCGACCGGGCCACGGCCCTGGCCCGAGCCAGCGAGGTGGCTGAGGGGGCCCGCCGGGCCGGGGTGGCCGTGCGGGGGTACGTGTCGATGTGCTTCGGCGACCCCTGGGAGGGGTCGGTGGACCGGGCCGCGGTGGTAGAGACCGTCCAGGCGCTGCTGGCGGTGGGGTGCCGAGAGGTCAGCCTGGGGGACACCATTGGGGTGGCCACCCCGGGCCAGGTCCGAGGCCTGGTCGAGGCCCTCGGGGAGGCTGGGGTGGTGGTGGAGCGCCTGGCCCTGCACTGCCACGACACCTACGGGCAGGCCCTGGCGAACGTGCTGGCCGGGCTGCTGGCCGGGGTGCGGACGGTGGACAGCGCCATCGGCGGCCTGGGTGGCTGTCCCTTCGCCGAGGGCGCGGCCGGCAACCTGGCGACCGAGGAGCTGGTGTGGATGCTCGAGGGCCTGGGCATCCGCACCGGGGTGGACCTCGGGGCCCTCGTGGCCACCAACCACTGGCTACGCGGTCAGCTGGGCCGACCGCTTCGCTCCAGGGTTGCCCAGGCCCTCGGGGGTTAGCGCGGGGTCCGAGCCGGCTGGCCGAGGGCCGGCGAGGGACGCCGGTCGGGGGCCGAGCGTTCGAGGACGGTGTCGAGCTCGGCCCCGAAGAGGACCGCCGTGGCGGTGAGGAAGAGCCAGAGGGCCAGGATGGCGACCCCGGCGAAGGCCCCGTAGGTGCGGCTCTCGTGCCCGAAGTGGTCGAGGTAGAAGGCAAAGCCAGCCGACGCGGCGAGCCAGAAGGTCGCGGCGAGGGCGGATCCCGGGGTGACCCAGCGCCAACGCAGACGCTCCCGGTGGGGGCCGAGAGCGTAGAAGGTGGAGAACAGCAGGAGCAGGCAGGCCAGGGCCCCGGCGAAGCGGAGCAGGTCGAAGAGACCGGCGGCGGCCGGACGCGCCAGGGGCACGGAGGCAGGCAGGAGGCGGCGGATGGGGTCGCCGAGGACCAGCAGGCCGGTGGCTGCCCCACCGAGGACCACGGTCGCGCCGAGCAGGGGGAGGGCCCAGAGACGACGGCCGACGAAACCCCGGTCGCGGCGCACCTCGCAGGCCACGTCGAGGCCGACCTGCAATGAAGCCATGGCCTCCACGGCGCTCCAGAGGGCCACGAGCACCCCGGCGGCCAGCTCGATGCCGTCGGTGCTCTTGGCGCTCGGGGCGGTCAGGGCCTGATCGACGACCTGGGCGACCTGGGCCGGCAGGAGGACCTGGGCGTCGTGGACGGCTCGTTGGAGCGCCCCCGGGGGCAAGCCGACCAGCCGGGCCGCGCCGATGGCAGCCAAAGCTGCGGGGAAGACCGCCAGGAAGAGATGGAAGGCCAGGCTGGCGGCGTTCTGGGTGATGCGGTCCTGGGCAGCGGCCCGGATCGTGGCGAGGAGCACGTGGCCGGCGCGCCTGGCCCGGTCGGGCACCCGCTGGGCGAGGCCGGCCGGGCCGGGGCGGTCCACGGCCGGACGCTAGCAGGCCGTCGCTAGGCTTTTGCGGCGATGCGCGACGACAACGAGGCGGTGATCGTCGGCGCGCTACGGACCCCGATCGGCAAGCGGGGCGGCGCGCTGGCCCAGGTGCGACCCGACGACCTCGCGGCGTTCTTGCTGCAGGGCCTCTGCCAACGAACCGGCATCGAACCGGGGTGGGTCGACGACGTGATCATGGGGTGCGCCACCCCGGTGGGCGAGCAGGGCTGGAACATCGGGCGTCAGGCCGTCCTCCTCGCGGGCTTCCCGGTCGAGGTGCCGGCGGTGACGGTCAACCGCATGTGCGCCTCGAGCGACCAGGCGGTCCGGTACGCGGCGCAGGCGATCCGCTGCGGGGACGCCGACGTGGTCATCGCGGCCGGCGTGGAGAGCATGAGCCGGGTCCCCATGACCTCCGACGGGGTCAGCTTCAGCCCGAGGATGCCCTACCGGCTCATCATGCAGGGGCTCTCGGCCCAGCTCGTCGCCGAGCGTTTCGGGATCTCCCGGGTCGAGATGGACGAGTTCGCCCTCGCGAGCCACCGGCGTGCCGTGGCGGCGCAGCGAGCCGGGGCCTTCGACCGCGAGCTTTTGCCCGTCTCCTTGACGGGGGAGGACGGCGTGGTGGCCAAGCTCGAGGCCGACGAGGGGCCCCGCCCCGGGACCTCGCTCGCCGCCATCGCCGCACTGCCTCCGGCGTTCCAGCAGGACGGCTGGGTGACGGCCGGGAACAGCAGTCAGATGAGCGACGGGGCAGCGGGCCTGGTCCTCGCCTCGCGCCGGTTCGCCGAGGAGCGGGGCCTGCGTCCGCGGGCCCGGGTGCTGGCCTCGGTGACCGTGGGGTCGGACCCGGTGTTGCAGCTGGCCGGGGTGATCGATGCGAGCCGCAAGGCGTTGGACCGAGCCGGGCTTTCCCTGGCGGCAGTGGACCATGTGGAGGTGAACGAGGCCTTCGCCTCGGTGGCCCTGGCCTGGCTCCGGGCCTTCGACCAGCCGGCGGAGCGGATCAACCCGCGTGGGGGGGCCATCGCCCTGGGCCATCCCCTCGGCGCGACCGGTGCCCGGCTGCTGGTGAGCGCCCTCCACGCCCTGGAGGACAGCGGCGGTCGGGTGGCCCTCACCACCATGTGCATCGGGCACGGCATGGCGAACGCCACGGTGCTGGAGCGGCTCGAGGGGTGAGCGAGAGCGCTGCGGGCCGCCCGGGCCGGGGGGTCCGGGTCGGGGTATCGCTGGTCCCCGACCCCCTGGACCCCCTCGGCATGGACCTGACGTGCCTGCCGGGCCTGGCCCGGCGGGCCGAGGCCCTGGGCTTCGACCGGGTGGCGGTCAGCGACCACCTGCTCTTCCACGTGCCGACCCCCGAGCCGCTGGTCTGCCTGGCTGCCATGGCCGAGGCGACGACGCGGGTCCGGCTGGCCACGGCCGTGCTCCTCCTCCCGCTTCGGCACCCCCTGCAGGTCGCCCAGGCGGTGGCGTCCGTGGACCAGCTCTCGGCCGGCCGGGTCGAGCTCGGCGTGGGGGTCGGCGGCGAGTGGCCGGCCGACTACCACGCCCTCGGGGTCGATCCCCGGCGGCGGGGCCGGCGAGCCGACGAGGCCCTGGCGATCCTCCGTGCCCTGTGGGCCGGCGGCCTGGTGGACGCCCCCGGTCCGGAGTTCCCCCTCGCCGGGGTCCTGCTGCCACTGCTCCCGAAGCAGCGCCCAGGGCCGCCGATCGTGGTGGGCGGTCGCTCGGAAGCGGCCCTGCGACGAGCCGCCCGCTTCGGGGAGCGCTGGGACGGGATCTTCCTCAGCCCACCCCAGTTCGCCGCCCGCCGGGCCCGGCTCGAGGAGCTGGCCAGCGCCGAGGGCCGGGTGGTGAGCAGCGGCCTGGTGGCCTGGGCAGCGGTCGGGGAGCCGGCGGCCGCCCGGCAGGCCCTGGCCGCCCGGTTGCAGGCCTTCTACCGGCTGCCTTTCGAGCGCTTCGAGCGCTCGAGCCTGTTCGGTCCTCCCGAGGCGCTGGCCGAGCAGCTGGCGGCCTTCGTCGAGGCTGGCGCCACCGACCTGACTCTCATCGTGCCCGCCAGCGACCCTCGGCATCTGGAGGCCCTGGCGCCGGTGGTCGAGGCCCTGGATCCCGTGGCCTGAGTCCCCTCGGCCCGGGCCCCTCGGTCCGAGCCCTGGACGCAGGCGTCGCGCCCCGGTGCGGGGCCGGCTTGCGGGGTGGCCGGGGGTCGGCGCGCACCGTGCCCCTACCATGCCGGGCATGGCCGTGGAGCTTCGGGAGGTGCCGGTCGGGCCGACCTTCTGGCAGGCGATCGAGGCGCACCGGGCCGAAGCCCAGGCCCTCGATCCTCTCCAGCCGGTCACGGTGCTGGCCCCGAGCGCCATGGGTGCGATCGTCGTGCGTCGCTGGCTCGGAGAGACGGCCCGAGGCGGACGGGGCGTGGTCGGGCTGCAGTGCACCACGGTCGAGGACGCCTTGGCGACCCTGGCGCTACAGCTGGGGGTCGAGCCGGCCCCGGCGGCGAGTCCGCTCCAGGTGGCGAGTGCGCTGCGGGCCGTGCTGGCGGGGGATCCGCAGACGGCGGCGGAGCTCGGCGAGGGCCCGGTCCCCCGGCCAGGCACCCTGCGAGGCCTGACGGCGCTGGCTGGCGAGGTCCAGGCGCTCCCGGCCGACGAACGGAGGGCCCTTGCCGAGCGGGCCGCGGGGTCGAAGGGCCTCGGTGCGGCGGTGCGCTGTGTGCTGGCTGCCCTGGCCCGGCTCGACGAGGTGCTGGGGCCGGGGCCCAAGGGGCAGCCTGACCGGGCTCTGGCCGCTGCAGTGCGGGCTGCCCCAGCGGTCGTGGCCGAGGCCCTCGGCCCGGTGCTGGTGATGGAGCCGAGCCGAGGTGCCCTGGCCCGGGCGGACGTGCTGCGGGCCGTGGCGGACGTCGTGCCGGTGCGGGTGCTGGTGGGCATCACGGGGGACGGGCCGGCGGATCGGGCGACGCGGGACGCGGCGGCGCAGCTGGCCGCCGGGGGGAACCCCCGTGCCGGCCGGGGGCCGAGGCCTTCCGGGCAGGCCTCGCAGGCTTCGGCGGGTCGTCGGGCCCCTGGAGCGCCGGGGTCGGGCCAGGGGCTGCGTCGACTGCGGCTGCCGGCCGTGGACAGCGAGATCCAGGCGGCCCTGCGGTTCCTGGCCTCCGCCTGGGAGCGGGGGGTCCCCCTGGAGCGCCTGGCCCTCTTGCACCCCGGCCAGGGCCTGGTGGCTCGGGCAGCCGAACGGGCCGTGGCGGCGGCCGGGGTTCCCCATCACCGACCTGGGGGGGGTCGACTGGCCGATCGGGTGGCGGGGCGGCTGCTGCTGGGCGCCGTGGCCCTGGACAGGACCGGCTGGAAGCCCGAGGACGTGCTCGGCATGCTCGGCAGCGGCCCGATCCGGGACCCGGTGCGCGGCGGCGCCGTGCCGGTGGCAGCGTGGTCGACGGCGGTGGTGGCAGCCGGGTGCCGGGGCAACCCGGGGACCTGGCAGGCGCGCCTCGAGGCCCTGGGCGGCGTGCTCGGGGGCCAGCGGCACGGCGCGTGGGCGTCGGGCGAGGGGGAGCTGGGGCGAAGCGAGGACGCGGACGGGGGGCCCAGCCCCTGGGGACCCGAGACGGCCGCCCGGACCCTCGGGGAGGTGGTCGGGGACCGGGCGGCGGCGATCCAGGTCGTCCGAGACGTACGGGCGTTCGTCGACTGGCTGGCGGCCTGGGTGGCTGAGGAGCCCCAGGGGAGCTGGCGGGCCTGGAGCCGCTGGTGTCGCGAGCTCCTCCAGGGCCTCCTGGGAGACGGGGGGGCCGTCGAGACCTGGCCAGCGGAGGAGCGCGAGGCCCGCGAGTCGGTGCTCGCCGTGCTCGACGAGCTCGGCGGGCTGGACCGGATCGAGCCGGGTCCTGCGCCAGCGGTGGTGCGGACGGCGTTGGCCGAGGCGTTGGCGGCCCCGGCTCCGAGCACCACCCGGGCCGGCCGGGGCCTGCTGGTGGCCCCGCTGACGGCGGCCGTCGGGCTGCCCCTGGAGGCCGTGGCGGTGGTGGGCCTCACCGACGGGGTGGTGCCCGGGCCGGTGCAGCCCGACGGGCTGCTGGCTGTCGCCCCAAGGGAGATACTGGGCTCCCTCGGGGAGCGAGCCCAGCGGCGGCGAGACGCCCAGCGGCGGGCGCTGGCGTGGGTGGTTCGCAGCTGCCCCGACGTCCTCTTGACGACCAGTCGGTCCGACCCCTCTGGCGGCGCGGCGGAGCCGTCGGCGTGGTGGGAGCAGCCCCCGGGCGTGCCCGACCCGGGCGAGGCGGTCGAGGTGCCCAGCCACCCCGTGCTCGTCGCCGAACCGGGCCCGGCGCTGGACCCGAACGATGCCCGGCAGCGAAGCCTGGTTCGCTGGCGGCTGGCCGGCCGATCGCTGGCCACGCACCCCCTGGCTCCCCCCGGGAGCGAGCACGGTCGGCGGGCCGCGCTGGAGGTGATCCCGGCCGACGCCTTGCCCGAGGGATGGCCGCATCGGCCCTTGGCGCCCTCTGCCCTGGCGGACTTCTGTGCGTGCCCGCAGCGGTTCTTCCTCGAGCGGGTCCTGGGCCTCGAAGCGATGGCTGCGCCGGTGGGCCCCGAGGGTCTCGACGGTCGAGGACGGGGCTGGTTGGCCCACCGGGTGTTGCAGGAGGTCGGGGCTCGAGGAGCGCGTCCGGGCCGTCGTCGATCGGGAAGCCTCGGTGGCGGCCGGCTGGCTCGGCGCAGGGGGCCTGCTGTGGGAGCTCGACCTGTGCGACCTGGCCGACCAGCTGGTCGAGGCGGTGCGGGCCGATGCCCGTCGGCGCGCCCGAGCACAGGTCCGGGTGGTGGCCGTCGAGCAGGCGCTCGGGGGTCCGGGGGGGGTGGCGGTCCCGTTGCCCGGTGGCCATCAGCTGGTCCTTCGCGGACGAGCTGACCGGATCGACCGGCTGGCCGATGGACGCCTCTGGGTGGAGGACTACAAGACAGGCCAGGCGGACCGGTTCAAGAAACTCAGTCCGGGCGCCCTGGCGAAGGCGGGCGGGGTGCAGCTGTGCGCTTACCTCACGGCGACGGAGGTGACCACCGGCGAAGCGGTGGCCGGGGGGGCGTACCAGTTCGTGGTCGGTGACGACCCGGGTCGGCGTCTGCCCCTGGCCTGGGACGAGGAGGCCCGGGAAGAGGCGACGGAGGTCCTCGGGGCGTTGGCCGAAGCCCTGGCCTCGGGGGCCTTCCCGCAGCGACGCGGAGCGGATCGGGGCGACGGGCAGGGGCAGTGTCCCCGGTGCCCGGTTGCGGCGGCCTGTCCTCCGGACCGGCGTGACGCCTGGGAGGAAGCCGAGTCCCTCCCCGGCTTCCGGCGGCTGGTGGCCCTGCTCGAGGAGACCGAGCCGAGCGACCTGGAGAAGGACGAGACCCGATGAGCGGCACGATCCCCGACGAGACGGCCCGCCGGCTCCTCGCCGACACCCTCGACCGGAGCGTGGTGGTGAGCGCAGGGGCCGGGTCAGGCAAGACGACGGCCCTCGTCGGGCGGATCGTCGGGGCCCTGCTCAGCGGTCGGGTCACCCCGGACCGACTGGTGGCGGTGACCTTCACGGAGGCGGCGGCTGGCGAGCTGCGCCGGCGGCTTCGCCGGGTGCTGCGGATGGTGGCCGACGGGCAGGATCCCCGGAGCCTGCCGGGCCTGCCCGCTGACGTGCCGGCGGACGCGACGAAGCGAGCTGCCCTCGCCCTGGAGAGCCTGGACGAGGCCGTGGTGACCACTGTCCACGGGTTCGCACGCCAGCTGCTGGCAGCCCAGCCCCAGGCGGTGGGCCTGCCGGCGACCTTCGAGGTCCTGGACGGCCCGGCCGCTCGGCGCATGCTGGTCGCCCAGTGGGAGCGGACGCTTGGCGCGCTCTCGTCGAGCGACACGGCGACCGAGGCCTTCCGCCGGGCCCGGGTCCTGCGCGGCATCCGGAGCCGGCAGCTCTCCGAGGTGTTCGAGTGGCTGAGCGGGAACTGGGATCTCCTGGAGGACCAGCCGGTTCCCGACCCCGGGCCCTGGCCAGGGGTCGAGCCGACGGCGGTGGTCGACCCCCTCCGGCGAGCCTTGGGGTTCCTGGAGGACTGTCGGGACAGCAGCGACCTCTTGGCCCAGCATCTGGTGGCGTTGGCCGAGTCGCTCACCCCGCTGGAGGAGGCCGGCGACGACGAGGAACGGTTCCTGCGGGCCCTCGGCGCGATGCCGACGATCCGGACGAAGCTGGGGAAGAAGGAGAACTGGGGCGAGAGCCTGGCGGGAGTCCGCGACGCGTTGGCGACTGCGTCGCGAGCCCGGAGCGAGCAGCTGCGCGCCGCGGAGGTCTGGTGCCTGCGGGCGTGGCAGGGGTGGCTGGGCCAGGCGGTGGTGCGGGCCGCCGAGGAGCGCCGTTCGCAGGGCACGTTGACCTTCCACGATCTCGTGGTCCTGGCCAGGCGGCTCCTCCGGCAGCACCCGGCGGTCCTGGGGATGGTCCGGAGCCGGATCGGCTTGGTGGTGGTCGACGAACTCCAGGACACCGATCCCATCCAGGCCGAGTTGGCGGTCCGGCTGACCGCCGAGCCGGCGCTCCTCGCCGAGGACGCCTGGGAGGAGGCCAGGGTGGGGTCCGGTCGCCTGGTGGTCGTCGGGGACCCGACCCAGTCGATCTACCGGTTCCGGCGGGCCGATCCGGCGGTGATGGGCGCCACGGCACAGGTGGTCGGGACAGCGCCGCTGACCCTGCGGGCCAACTTTCGCTCGAGGCCGTCGATCGTGACCTTCGTGCGGGAGGCCATGACGGCGATCGGATCGACCGGGGGAGCGGACGGGACGGTGCTGGACGGCCTGGGACCGGTCGACGCGGTCGCGGTCCGAGACGAGGGGAGCCTCGCTCCAGGGGTCGTGGTGGTGGGGGACGCCGTGGCGGCCTCGGCCAGGGAACGGCGGCGGCTGGCGGCGCAGGAGGTCGCCGAGGTGCTGGCCGGGGCGGTGGGGACCTGGCCGGTCGGCGACGAGGAGCGGCCCGCACGGGCGTCCGACCTCTGTGTCCTGCTGCGCACCCGGACGGGGTTGAGCGAGCTGGAAGCCGCCCTGGAGGCGGTTGGCCTGCCGTACCGGCTGGACTCGGGCGGCCTGCTCTACCAGAGCCGCCTCGTGCGGGACGTGCTGGCGGTGCTGCGCTGCCTGGCCGACCCCGGTGACCCGGTGGCCACGGTCGGGGCGCTGCGGAGCGAGCTGCTTCGCTGCTCGGACACCTCCCTGGCGGAGTACCGGCTGGCCGGGGGAGTCTTCGACTGCCGGGCACCGACCCCCAGGGGTCTGCCGACCACCCACCCGGTGGTGGCCGGTCTGGGCACCCTGGCCGACCTGGCAGCGCAGTGCTGGGCCATGGCCCCGGACGAGGTGCTGGACCGGGTGCTGGCCACCTTCGGGATCGTCGGCCGAGCCCTGGCGGCTGAACAGTGGCGGGAGCGATGGCGGCGGCTGCGGTTCCTGTGCATGGAGGTCCAGCGGCACCAGGCCGAGCAGGGTGGGGACCTCCGGGCCCTGCTGGCCTGGATCGGGGAGCGGGAACACGAACAGGTGCGAGTGCCGGACCTGGAGCTGCCCGAGGAGGGGCACGACGCGGTCCAGGTCACGACGGTGCATGGGGCGAAGGGCCTGGAGTTCCCGATCGTGGCCGTGCTGGGGTTCGGGGACAGCGGCCGGGGACCCGCTGGCCCCGTCGTGCTGGCCGGGCCCGAGGGTCTGGAGCTCCGAGTCGGCAGGGCGTCGACCCCCGGCTACGACGCCGCGAAGGAGCAGGAGGCCAGGGCCCAGGCCGCCGAGCGGGCACGGCTCTTCTACGTCGCCTGCACCCGGGCTCGGGATCACGTGGTCCTTTCCCTGCACCGGTCCGACAAGGAGCAAGGGGATCCGAGCATCGCCCAGCGGGTGGCCGCCTTGGTGGCCGAGCGGCCCGAGCTCACGAGGCCGCTTCCCCCCAGCACCCGGCCGGCCGCCGCCGGGGCGCCGCCGGGCGCCGAGCACGAGCGTCCGGTGCCGCTCCCGCCCGATGGGCCAGCGACCCTCGCCGGGGTCGGCGACGCCAAGGCCCTCGCTGCCGAGGAGCGGCAGCTGCGGGATCGGGCGACGTGGGCGGCGAAGCGGATCGTCAGCGCCACCGAGCTGGCCGCGGAGCTCGGCGGCACCGCCTCTGCTGCGACGCCGACGGACGAGGAGTGCGACCGGCCGCCACGCCGGGCCGCGCACCGGGGGGGTGCGGCCCTCGGCCGGGCCGTGCACCGGACGGTGGCCCTCGGGGCTCTTCGAGGCACCCCGATCGACGCCTTGGCCCGCGCCGTGGCCCGGGAGGAGGGGGTCGCTGCCCAGGCTGGCCTCGTGGCCCGGTTGGCCACAAGGGCCTTGGAGGACCCGGCGGTGGCCTCGCTGCTGGGCGCGGGCCGGGCCCGGCGGGAGGTCCACGTAGCAGTCCCCGTCGGGGAGCGTCTCCTCGAGGGCATCGCCGATCTGCTGGTCGAGGGCGCCGATGGGCTGCACCTGGTGGACCTGAAGACCGACCGGCTGGCCGACGAGGGGGCGCTGCGGGACGCCGTGGCCCGCTACACCCCCCAACTGGCGGCCTACGCCTTGGCGTTCTCCTTGGCTCTGGACCGACCGGTGAGGAAGGCCAGCCTGGTGTTCCTGCGGGCTCCCGCCGGGGCCCGGCCGATCCCGCCCGAGACCGGCGCCGACGAGGGGCCCGACGCCTGGGAGCAGGGCACCGGGGTCCTGGTCTGGACCATCGGGGATGCCCCGCTGGCCGAGGCGATGGACGCGGTGCGGACCCGACTGTCCGAGCCGGTCGACTCGACCGCGACTGCGCCACCGCCGTCTCGTTTGGCCTGGTAGCACGCGTCATCAGCCGCCTGGAAGAGGTCGGGGAGGTCACAAGGGGTTCGAACAACGGCCGGGGACCCGCTGGCCCCGTCGTGCTGGCCGGGCCCGGGGGCCGCCCGCCGCACCCGAGCGAACGGGGCCCCGCTCAGAGGGCTTTGCCGGGGTTCAGGATGCCGAGGGGGTCGAAGAGCTGCTTCAGCTGGCGCTGGATGCCCAGGCCCCCCAGCTGCTGAGCCAGGTCCATGACCGCGCCGAAGGCTCGCTGGGCCCGTTCGGTCGCCTGGGGGTCCAGGGGGTCGAAGACCACGAGGGGATGGAAGTTGCCGTCGCCGGCGTGGCCGATGGTGGCGATCGTGGTCTCGTGGGCCTCCCCGATCGCCGCCACCCCGCTGACCAGTTCGGCGACCTTCGGGAGCGGCACTCCCACGTCCTCGATGAGGACCCGGCCGAGGCGCTCGACCGCCGGGATGGCCTGGCGGCGGGCGGCCATGAACTGCTCCCCCTCCTCCTCGTCAGCGGTCCAGAAGACCTCCAGGGCGCCTTCGGCCCGGCAGCAGGCCACCATCTGCTCGAGCTCCCGCTGCCCCCGATCCCCGCCGGCATCGGAACGGCCCAGCAAGAGGGCACCGGCCGTGGTGTCCAGGCCCATGCGCAGCTGTGCCTCGACCGCCCGCACGCTGACCTGGTCCATGAGCTCGAGGGCCGAGGGTCGCAGGGTGGCGGTCAGGGCGCTGACCGCCCGACCGGCGTCGGCCACGTCGGCGAAGCTCGCCACCATGGTGACCGCCGGCGGGGGCTGGGGACGCAGGCGGAGGGTGACCTCGGTCACCACCCCAAGGGTGCCCTCGGACCCCACGAAGAGCCGCTTCAGGTCGTAGCCGGCCACGTCCTTCACCGTTCGGCCCCCCAGGCGCAGCAGACGGCCGTCGGCCAGGACGACCTCGAGGCCCAGGACGTAGTCGGTGGTCACCCCGTACTTCACGCAGCAGGTGCCCCCGGCGTTCGTCGCCACGTTGCCCCCGATGGAGCAGATCTCGAAGCTGGAGGGGTCCGGCGGGTACCACAGGCCCTCGGCCGCGGCGGCCCGCTTCACCTCGACGTTCAGGGCCCCGGGCTGGCAGATAGCCACCCCTGCGAGCCGGTCGATCGTGATGGCCCGCATGCGCTCCAGGCTCAGGACCACGCCGCCCTGCACCGCCACTGAGCCGCCCGCCAGGCTCGTGCCCGCTCCCCGGGGCACCACCGGCACCCGGTGGGCGCTGGCCCACTGCAAGGTGCGGCGGACGTCCTCGGCGCTCGTGGCCCGGACCACCGCCAGCGGCCAGCCGGCCGAGGGGTCGTTCGAACGATCGAAGCGGTAGCTCGCCACCAGGTCCGGGTCGGTCAGGACCCGGTCCGGGCCGAGGGTCCCCACGAGCAGGGCCACGGGCTCGGGAAGGGCTGTGGGCACCGTGCTGATCTGCCCCTCCCCCTGGCCCCTGGCCATGGCCCAGTCTCCCACGCCCCCGTCCCCTCCGGACAACTCCTTCGGCGGCGCTCGTGCCGAGCGGCCCGTGGTGGTTGGCTCCCGGTCAGGGTCGGCGCCTTCGCTGCTCGCGACCCTGGCTGTGACCGGAGCCCTGGCACCCAGTGGGTCTCGCCGCTCACTACGGTGGCGGAGGTGAGCGCTTCTCGTGTCCGCTTCCGCCTCTCGCCGACTCGGCGCCGGCCGGGCCGGGGCTGGGCGGTCGGCGTCCTAGCCGGTGTCGGGTTGGTGCTGGCGGCCTGCGGCAGCAGCGGCCCGGCCCGAACCGCCAGCAGCTCGACCCCCCGGCAGTCCTCGGCCGGGACCAGCGCGGCCGGGGGCACCAGCAGCGCTCGCGGCTCGAGCAGCACGCCGAGCTCGACCACCGCGGCCTGCCTGCGCGACGCGGAGCCCACCCCCTCGTCCCTCACCGCCCCGGCCCTGGCCAGCGTGCAGTTCGTCTCGACCAGCACGGGATGGGCGGCCGGGGCGGCGGGCATCTTGGCCACGACGAACGGCGGGACCCTCTGGCGCACCCAGCTGAGCACCAGCCAGGTCGTCGGCCAGGTGGACTTCGTCTCCGCCGCCGACGGCTGGGCCGTCGCCGAGGACGAGCTGCTCGGGACCACCGACGGGGGCCGTTGCTGGCAGGCCCTCGGGGAGCCCAGCGTCGGGCACCTTCGGACCGTCCACTTCGTCTCCCCCACCCTGGGCTTCGGGGTGGCCGGAGGCACCGCCCCGCTGCTGGGCCAGGGCGAGACGCCGCCGGGTGACGAGGGCTTCGGGCAAGCCTTCGCCCCGGTGCCGCCCCGGCAGGGTGGCAAGCTGGTCATGACGAGCGACGGCGGCCGGCACTGGACGGTGCTGAGCGGCGCTCCAGCGAACGCCCAGAGCGTCTGCTTCGTCTCCCCGACCCTCGGCTGGCTGGGGGCGGGCGGTGGCCTCTACCGCAGCACCGACGGGGGCACGAGCTGGACCCTGGTCGCCGACCCGGGGGCAGCCAGCGGACGGGCACCGGCCGGCACCGACCTCGTGGACCTCGACTGCGGGGCCCCAACCGAGCTGGCGGCGGTGGTCAACACCGGAGGGGCGGCTGCCGGCAACCAGCCCTGGGCTCTGGCTGCTGGCAGTGGGGGAACCAGCCTCGGGGTGCTCCAGGCCGACATGTTCGACGGGGCTCCCCTCGACACGCCGGTCAGCCCGGGCAGCTATCCCGGTGTCGTCTCGGTCATCGGTAACGGGGTCTTTGCCGCTGCCGGCTGGACCCCGGCCGCCTCGGCTCCCGAGATGGCCAAGGTGGAGGTCCTCCGCACCGACGGCACGGTCCTCCAGCCGGCCCGGGGGGTGCCCAGCCTCGGGGACCCCACCGGTCTGGCCTTCCTGTCCGGGCAGGAGGGCTGGGTGGTGGGCGTGGCCGCCACCGGCGGCAGCCTCCAGCCCAGCCAAGGGGTGATCGAGAAGACCACCGACGGGGGGGCCAGCTGGGTGCTCCAGGACCGTCCCGAGGGGTGAGGACCCAGCGGGTCGGCGACCCGCTGCCCGCCCGGGGGGGTGCCGTCGCTCAGCGGTCCGCCCAGAGGGGGTCCCGGAGGGCGCGGCGCAGCACCTTGCCGACCGCGGACTTCGGGATGCCGTCGACGAACTCGATCCGCTTCGGAACCTTGTAGCCGGCCAGCTGGGCCCGGACCCAGGATCGCAGCTCGTCCTCGTCGGCCGAGCGCCCCGGGGCGGGGACCACGAACGCCACCACCGCCTCGACCCACGTCGGGTCCGGCGCACCCACCACGGCGCACTCGGCCACCGCCGGGTGGGCGAGGAGCACGTCCTCGACCTCCCGGGGGTACACGTTGTAGCCGCCGGTCACGATCATGTCGCTGGCCCGGTCGACCAGGGTCAAGTACCCCTGCTCGTCCTCCCGAGCCAGGTCCCGGGTCCGCAGCCAGCCGTCCGGGGTGTGCATCTCGGCGTTCAGCTCCGGGGCCCGGTGGTAGCCGGCCATCTGGAACGGCGCCTTGACCTGCACCTCCCCGATCTCCCCGGGGGCCACCGGTTGGCCCTGGTCGTCGGCCAGCCGCACCTGGGCGTCCACCGCCGGCTGGCCGCAGGAGCCGAGCAGCGACGGGTCCTGGTGGTCCCGCTCGTCGAGCACGCTGATGCACAAGGGAGCCTCGGTCTGCCCGTAGTACTGCCGGAACTTCGGACCCAAGCGGTCCATGGCCTCGCGCAGGACCGGGCGGGGCATGGGGCTCGCGCCGTAGACCACCAGCCGCAACGACGAGAGGTCGGCGGGATGGTCCGGCAGGGCCTGGAGGAGCATGGCCAGCATGGTCGGGACCAGGTTCACCTCGCTGGCCCGCTCCCGCTCGATGGCCGCCAGGTATGCCTCGGGCTCGAAGTGCCGCAGCACGGCAGCCGCCCCGCCCCGGATCCAGTAGGGCAGTACGAAGGTCCCGCTGGCGTGGATCAGCGAGGCGGCGTGCAGCATGACCGAGTCGGGGCCCGGGGAGAGCAGGTTGGCGAGGATGTTGGCGCAGATGGCGGCGTAGGAGCCCTGGGTGTGCTCCACGGCCTTCAGGCGCCCGGTGGTGCCGGAGGTGAAGAGCAGCAGCATCGGGTCGCTCGGCTCGAGGTGCACCGCCGGCCGGGTGGACGCGGCCTGCTCGGCCGCCGCCAGGAGGTCGAGGCCGCCCCCGGCCCCGCGACACCCCAGGCCCAGGGCCACCAGACCCGGAGTCCGCGCCAGGAGTTCCTCGGCTCGCTCGACCAGCTCGGGGCTGTGGACCAGCAGCCGGGGCTCGGTCTCCTCGAGCATCCGGACCTGCTCCTCGGCGGCCAGCCGAGGGTTCAAGGGCACCCGGACCAACCCGGCGGTCAGGCAGGCGAAGTCCAAGGGGATCGACCAGAGCTCGTTGCCGACCAGCAAGGCGACCCGGTCGCCCTTGCTGGCGCCGACCCCCTGGAGGACGTGGGCGAATCGCGAGGCGCTGGCCTCGACCTCCCGGAACGACAGCTCCCGGCCCTCGAAGCGCACCGCGGTCCGCTCGCCGAAGCGGCGGGCTCCCCGGTGGACCAGCTCCGCAGCGATCATCTCGCCCCCCTCCTCGCGTCCCCCCCAGTGTCGGGGACAGCGTGCCCCAGCTGACCGCCCGAGGCGAGCCGGATCGCTCGTCGGTCCGACCCTCAGGCCAGCTGGTCGAGGAAGCTCCGGAGGATCCTGCCCAGTTCGGCCGGGGCGTCCCCTTGGACCGAGTGGCCCGCCCCCGGCACGTGGACCACCTGGGCGTCGGGTCGCCGCCTGCGCAGCTCCGCCTCGTCCTCGTCGTCCACCACCGAGTCCGCCCGCAGGCCCCGGACCAGGAGCAGGGGCATGCTGGAGGACCCCAGCACGTCCCAGAGGGGGCGGGGATCCATGCGGGCCTCTGCGTCGAACACCCCGGTCCCGCCCCGGGCGTGGCGCCAGCGCCAGGTGCCGTCCTCGAGCTGGACGGCGTTGTGGAGGATGCCCCGCCGCAAGGAGGCCACCGACCGCTGGGGGTGGTGGGCCACGGTCCGCTCGAGGAGGGCCTCGAAGCTCGGGAAGGTGCTCGGGCCCCGCACGAAGGCGCTCACCGCCTGGGACTTCTCCGGGGTCACCCCCGGGGTGATGTCCACGAGCACCAGGGCCCGGACCAGCTCGGGGCGCTGGCCGGCCAGCGCCAGGGCGGTGAGGCCCCCGAGCGACATGCCCACCACCACCCGGGCGGCCGGGGCCAGCTGGGCGACGGCCTCGGCC
>NZ_JAKHEX010000006.1 GCF_023130475.1 Aciditerrimonas ferrireducens | reverse complement strand
TCCAGCGTCGGGAGGCCGAACTGGAGCAGTTCGTCGCGAAGACGGTCGAGCTCCAGGAGCTCGAGCGCCGACGGATCGCCGCCGACCTGCACGACGGGGTCGGGCAGCGCCTGGTGAGTGCCCTCTACCACCTCGAAGCGGCCCGAGCCGGGGTCGGCGGATCGTCGGCCGAGGCGCTGCTGGCAACGGCCGACGGGCTGCTTCGCGCCGCGCTGAGCGACACGCGGGCAGCCATCGGGGGACTTCGCCCTCCGGTCCTCGACGACCTCGGCCTGGGCCCAGCGCTCGAGAGCCTGGCGCGCTCGGTCGGCGGCGAGTTCGACGTGGTGCTGCATGTGACGCCGGTGCAGGCCCCCCCGCACGTGGAGACCGCCCTCTACCGGATCGCCCAGGAGCTGCTGCAGAACGTCGTGAAGCACGCCGGCGCGACCATGGTGGAGGTCAACCTGGAGCGAGACGAGCAGGCCCTGGCACTGGAGGTGGCCGACGACGGCCGCGGATTCGACCCCGACGCTGCGCCAACCCAGCTTCGCTACGGTCTGGCTGGCATCCGGGAACGGGTGGAGCTCCTGGGCGGCACGCTGCAGGTGACCAGTCGTCCGACGCAGGGCACGCGTGTCCGCGTCAGCCTGCCGCTCGCCGGGACCGACGCGGCAGGGCGATCACCCACCGCCGACCTGTTGCCGGAACACCGTGCGCTCACCCGCGTCCCAAGAGCCCTTCCCGATTCGGCGGGAGAGGCTCCCGGCGTCGTTCCCTGAGCGACCCCGGTGGATCCCGTGCGGCGGGACCCCACGCGCTTACCCTTCGAACGGCAAGAACCCCGAAGCGACCCGGTTGCGCAGGCGCCGGAGGCATCCCGGGCCAAGGATCCCGTCAGGGCACGCCTCGAAGGGGTCGTGGAGGACCTCGGCCGGCTGTTCGGGCTCGCCGTAGCCGCCGAGGGCCAGGTCTGCGTCCTGGGCGACCCCCGGCTCGGTGACCGCGCCGGCGACGACGACGACCGGCAGACTGGCCGCCCGGGCGGCTCGAACCCCAGGCCCGCTGTCCTCGATGGCCACCGCCCGACTCGGCGGCACCCCGAGCTGCTCGAGGGCCAGGCAGTACGCCGCCGGGTCAGGCTTGCGTCTCGGTGCCTCCCGACCGGTCACCACGACGGTGAAGGCGCCCTTGCCGAAGAGCCGGTCGAGCAGGGGGTGGACCCACTCGGGACTGCCCGTCGTGGCGACCGCGAGGGCGACCCCCTCTCGTCGGAGGCCCTCCAGCACCCGTGACGCGCCGGGTCTGGCTGCCACCGCCTGGACCCCCTGCTCGAGGAACCAGGCCGTCTTCCGGCGGTGGAGCTCCGCGGCGAGGTCCTCGACCTCCTCGGCACTCCACCCGTAGGCCAGGGCCTCAGGGGCCGTCGACAGGTAGCACCGCAGCCGACGCTCGCCCCCGGTTACCGCCAGGAGCCGCCGGTACGTCCCGACGTCCCAGGAGAACGGCAGCCCCAGCTCGGCGAAGGCCGCGTTGAACGCCAGACGATGACCCTCGAGCTCGGTGTCGGCGAGGGTCCCGTCCACGTCGAACACCACGGCTTCGAGCGGCGCCGCGCCCACCCTCCCGTTCTCGCGCCAGCACCACTCACGCGCCTCCCTCAGTCGGGGGACCTGCCGGGGGGAGGGTTCCCCGAGGACCAGCTTGGATCCGGCTCCGAGCCCCCGCTCCCCCGGTGGTACCGTCCGCGCCGTGGAGGCCCTCGACCTGCTGGGCGCCCCGCCGGAGCGGACCCTGGAGGAGCGGGTGGCGGCGGCCACCGGCCGATGCCTGGCCAGGGGTGGCTTGCGCCGGCTGAGCGCGGACGCCGTGGCGGCGGAGGCCGGAGTGAGCCGGGCCACCGTCTACCGCCTGTTCCCGGGGGGGAAGCGAGCCCTGGTGGAGCAGGCTGCCCGGGTGGAGGCGGCCCGCTTCTTCGCCCGATTCAACGCGGTGCTCGACGGCGCGGCCGACCTGGAGGAGTGGCTGTCGGTCGGCTTGGCGGCTGCGGCCGCTGCCCTGGCCGGCGACGCCGGGGTCCGGGCCCTTCTGGCGGCCACGGTCGAGGCCGACGGGCCGGCGGATCCCTTCGCTGGCCTGGCTCACCTGGTCCAGCTCCTGGCCGAGGCTGCGACGCCCTACGCTGCCCGCTACGTCGGACCAGCGGCCGCCGGTCGGGTGGCGGAGTGGGTGGTCCGGGCTGCCCTGTCCTACACGACCTGTCCGAGCCCGGACTACGACCTCCGGCGCCCCAAGGCAGCGAACGCCCTGGTGCGGGACTTCCTGCTCCCGAGCTTGACTCGCTTCCTGGACGAACCAGGCTCGGAGGGCCCCGCCCGGCCGGCTTGAGCGGCTCCGGTGTCGACCTGCTAGGAGGCGGTGCCGGCTGCCACGGGAACCGGCTCGCCCGCGAGCTGCTCCCCTCGCGCCTCACCGGGACCGCCCGACGCGGACTGCCGAAGGGTCGCCTGGCGGCAGAGGACCAGGACCCGGATGCACCACCAGCCAGGATCCACTTCCCCGGGACGCAGCCTGAGCTTGGCGGCGGTCGGCCGGGCGTGGTGGTTGTTGTGCAGGCCCTCCCCCGCCACCAACCAAGCCAGCCACTGATTGTTCGTCGCCAGGTTCGGCTGCGGGCGCTTCCCGTAGCGGTGGCCGATGGCGTTGATCGCCCCGCCACCGAGGAGGTAGGTCACGGCGTGGACCCCAGCCGCGATGAGGGCTGCTTGCCATCCCAGGAGCAGGACCAGGGCCCCGATCCCCAGGCCCAGGCCGACGACGGCGTGGTCGAAGAACACGCGGTCCCAGCGGTCCTGTGGGAGGTCCCGGGCGTAGCGCGCCGTGGCCGGGTCCTTGGCTGCTCGACGGTAGAGGGCGGCGTTGGCGAAGAGCACCCGCGCCGTGCCGAGGACGATCGGCGAGTGGGGGTCCCGGGGGGTGTCGGTGTAGGCGTGGTGCAGGCGGTGCACGGCGACCCACTGTCGCGGGCGGATGCCGGTCAACACCCAGGTCAGGACCCGGAAGACCATCCGGGCTGCCGGACGCAGTTGCAGGGCCCGATGGGAGAGGGCCCGGTGGAGGAAGACGGTGGTCACCACGAAGGCGACCTGGCTGAGCGCGAGCCCGATGAGGACAGCGCCCCATACGGGCAGCATGCTGTCATCCTACTCGCCGGAGTCGTCGGCGGTTCACCGGACCGGGCAGGGCCCGTGCCGCTGGCCTGGTCCCAGCACGTCAGGTCGGGGTCGGTCGCCGTGGCGGTCGCTGCTCCTGGTGCGGCATGGTGTTCCGGCTCGGTGGCGGGTAACCGAGGCCGACGTCGGCCGTCCCGGTCACGGCGTTGATCACGGCCTGGGTAGCGACCTGCGGGTCCAGCAGGGAGGTCGGGGGCAGCGGGGGCACGCTCGGGTCCGGTCGGGTCAGGAGCGGCAGCGCTGCCGTCAGGTCGCCCGTCACGCTCCTCCGCCAGGGGGAAAGGTTCGGCACGCCTACCCCGAATCGGCGTTCGAGAAAGCGGAGGGTGGAGGTGTGGTCGAAGACCTCCGAGCAGACCCAGCCCCCCCGGCTGAAGGGCGAGACCACGAGACAGGGAACCCGGAACCCCAACCCGAGCGGACCCCGGATGCCACCGGCGGCGCTGGGCAGGTCGAAACCGGTGAGGTACTCCCCCGCGTAGGTCTCGCCCGTTGGCACCGCCCCGAGGGACGTCACGAGCGGCCCGGGCGTGGGCGGGGCGACGTGGTCGAAGAAGCCCCCGTTCTCGTCGTAGACGACGAAGAGCACCGTCCGCTCCCAGATCTCGGGGTTCGAGACCAGGGTCTGGAGGACCTGGGCCACGAACCACTCGCCGTACTCCGGTGGAGCAGCCGGGTGCTCGCAGCACGCCACTGGGGGAATGAGCCATGAGACGGCCGGGAGCCGACCGCTGGCCACGTCGGCCACGAAGTCGGCCGGGTACTGAGGCAGCAGACCCCTTGCGGCAAGCTCGGCCTGGCCCGGCGAAGCGGGGTCCACAAAGGAATTGAAGTAGTCGAGGACGTTGAAGAGCGCATTCGAGGTGGGGTCCTGGTACACCTTCCAGCTGACGCCCGCTTGGCTCAGGCGCTCCGGCATGGTCTGCCAGCCGAGGGTGCCGAGGTGGGCCGCCCGATGGACCACGTAGGTCTGGACCACGGGCCCGCCTTGCTCGCCGTCGGCCCCGATGCTGGCCGAGAGCCACATGAGCCGGTTCGGGTCGGTAGGGCCCATGAGGGAACAGAAGTAGTGGTCACAGATGGTGAAGGCGTCCGCCAGGGCGTAGTAGAAGGGAAGACTGCGCCGGTCGAAATGCCCCATGGTCAAGATCCCGTTCGGGACTTCTTGCCCTTCGGGGTCCAAGGCCGTTCCATCGGCGGCCAGGTGTTGGGTGACGAAGGCGGACATCGCCCCGTTGGCCCAGCTCAGGTGCTGCGGGACCCAGTCGTGGGTGATGTCGTTCGTCGTCTGCCCGTTCTCGAACGGCGGGTGGCTCCGGAGGGGGAAGGGCTCGAGGAACGGCTGGTCCCCGAGGCGGAATCCCTGCTGCTGGAACACCGTGGCCGGGTCGGTGCTGGGCCCTCCGGGGTAGGACCGGCTCGGCCGCCGGTCGTCGAATCCCCGGACCCCGGAAAGCGTGCCGAAGTAGCAGTCGAAGGACCGGTTCTCCTGCATCACGATGACCACGTGCTCCACGTCCCCGAGGCCTGCACCGGGAGGCGCCTCGGTGGCCTGCAGGCGGTCCAACAGGCGACCCAGACGCCCGTGCAGGGCGGCCCCGGTTGCCAAGGTGCCCCCCGCCTGGAGGACGCGCCGTCTGGTCAGCCGACCCTCGCAGTCAGCTGCGGCTCGCTGCTCCTCTCCCGTCGACACCGGTCGCTCCTCTCCCCTGCCGTTGGCTGCTCCCTCCAGGGGAACCGGCGAGCGAACCGGAGCTTTCGCTCGTACCGGCCGTCCGTCGACCAACGTTCGGTGACAGGCGACCAGCGGCACCTCGGAAACGCCGAGGTCGCGGGGTCAGGGAACCCGACAGACGACCTCGACGGCCAGGGCCTCGAACCGGGGGGCCGTCGGGGCGAGCTCGGTGAGGAGGCGCTTCACGCACGGCAGCTCCCGGCGCTGGGCCGCGTCGAGGAGCCGTCGGGCGACGGGCGACGGCTTGGGCGGGGGTGTCGTCGGGGTCACGAGGCGGGCCTGGAGCCGGCCGTCGGGCCCGACGGTGACGACCACCGTCGGTCGTCGCTCGTCGCTGCTCGGGGGACCGGCCGGGGCCCGGTGGCCGAAGGTGCTGGGCGGCCTGCTGGCAAGGATCAGCCGGGCGTCGTGAGAGTCCTTTGCGGCCTCCCGAAGGAGCGGCGGGCAGATGGCCGAGGTCAGGTCGGTGGAGGTCGGGCGGTGGTAGGTAGCGGCGAACTGGGCGGCGCAGGCCCGGTCGAGGGGGGTCTCGGCGAGGCCGGCCTGGTGGGCCACCACCCGGGTCAGCTGCTCCAGGGGACGGGGCTGCCAGCCGGTCACCTCGGCGGTTCGGGCCACCCCGTAGCCGCCAACCGTCAGCAAGGGGCCCACCGCCACCACGGTCAGCAGCGCGGCCGCCAGACCCGGGCGATTCCGGGGGAGGAGGCGCAGGGCGAGCCACACCAGGAGCAGGATGGCGCCGAGCACGATGGCCGCGTCCGCCGGGTTGCCGATGTACCAGATGACGGGCTCGGACCAGATGTCCGCCGCCGAGTTCCCCCCACCCAGGGCTCGGATGGTCAGCCAGCCAGCGACGTTGCCCAGCACGCCGGCGGTCACCCCGGTGCAGCCTGCCAGGAACAACCCAGCCTGAGGGAACCGTCGCCCGACCAAGCTCAGGAGCGTCCCGAGCACGGCCACGACGCCGGCGACCGTCAGGGCGGCGGCCAGGGACGGGTAGCCGGCGTCGTAGGCGTGCCACGAGAAGGGGTCCCAGGCGGCAATGGCCACCATGGCGCCGACCAGGCAGCCGAGAGCCACGAGCACCCCGACGTACGCCCTTGCGGGGAGCCGACCGGCCGCTCGGCTGGTGGCCCCTGCACCTGCCATCGCCACCCTCCTCCGTCGCCCGGTCGGTGCCTGACTCGACCGGACGCCGGAAACGAGGTTAGCGGCGGGACGGGTCGGCCGGCCCTCGGCCTTCGGACTGGCCGAACAGCGGAACTGCAAGAACCGAAGAGGCTCGAGAAGGCGCCAAGCTGGACTAAGAGACGCCCGGTCAGCAGCGGGGCCACCTCTGCTTTTCGGGCCCGGCCGGTCTCCGCGACCACCACCAGATGCAGGTGGTCGTACAGATCGTCGAGATCTCACGACCACTCCACGCCGGACCGCCGAAGACCGCCGCTGGCAGACGGACGGTGCCCACTCCCGCCGTGGTGTGCGACGAGCTCGCCCCCCGGATCACCGGCCGCCCCGACGACGCCTATGTGTTCCGCGCCCCAAGGTGGCGGCCCGATCCGACGCACCATCTGGGCCGCCCGCTTCTTCCGTCCCGCCGTCCAGCGAGCCGGCCTGGCACCCCTACGGATCCACGACCTGCGCCACACCGCCGTTGCCCTGTGGATCGCCGCAGGGGCCTCCACCTTGGCCATCACCCGCTGGGCCGGCCACTCCTCCTCCGCCTTCGTACTCGACCGCTACGGCCACCTGCTCGATGGGCCGGCCGCCACCGCCACGGCCTGCCTCGATTAGATGGCCCGAGCCGCAGCTAAGTGAGCAGGCCGTTGCTCAATATCGAGAAGCACACACTCATCCAGTCGTACCCGAAGTTGGTCAACCCCCGTCAGTTCGACGATCGCTTTCAATATTGTTCGTATACGTGTGTTGGGATTGGTAAGAAAGAATGGCTTGAACCATGGTGTCTGTGTCAACCAGACCGGGATCTCCGGTCAGGTGTATCAGGGCTTCGACTAGCGGTTTAACCATCTGCTCCGTAATAGGGACATTTGCATTAGCGCTTCGCCAAAGTTTACGAACTTCTGAGATGACGATCGGGAGTTTACGATACCTGATTTGGGAGAAGAAAAGATGAACTGCAAGCCGAAATATTGGCTGGCTCTGGCGTGATAGGTGGGCAATCGCGTAGCCGCGAAACAACTCGTAGTCAGGATGGCCTCGTCCGGCGATTTCGGCGGCTAGCAATCCGACGCTACCCGCCGACTGGTCCACCAGGTAGGAAGTCGAGGGACCCCACCGTGGCCTCCGTCTTGTGGTCGCGTTGCGGTAGTTGACATGTCTCGCCAGAGATAGCGGGGTGGTGTGAACCACCAATTTCGAAAGCGGATCGTAACGGTCTCCCGGGAAGGAATCGAGGCCCCGACCACCGCCAGCTTCGATGGCGGCCTTGACTACAGCAGGCATCGACCTTGGCACACCGTTTGTTCCAAGCTGGTCCCGGATCTTCTTTAGAAAGCCGTCGTCCGGGAAATCGATAACCGGGCCACCCAATAGGGAGAGTAAAGACTTTCCCATGTCCGCTGTGAAAGCATCTGCCGCTTTGGGCACATACAAGGCATAGAGTCCGACAAGGGTCGATTCCAAAGCGCCTCGTGCAGCCATGGCCCCCGCTTCTCTGGCGCCTCTCTGACATGCTCGCCGTGTCTCCTTAGCCAACCAGAGCGAGCGAAGAAGGCACAGGCCCGCGATGTCGCGCCCAGTAGCGTCACCTTCCCAGGCCTTATCCCCAACCAGCGATCGAGCTGCGCGATGCACCCTGCGCCGTCGGAACGGGTCGACGACCGGCACCCGGCGCCGGAGAGTTGCTATGTGCTTCGCAGTATTGCGACAGATGACCACTGATAGCGGCTCGGCTAGAGGGCGCCATTCAGGCCCTGTTGAGATCGACGTCGATCCCCGCCGCTCTCATCTCCCTGGCGAGTTCTAGCTTCCAGTCCCCAGCCAAGGGCACGTACAAGATCCCGTCGAGGTCCGATGGAAGCTCCACACCCTGCTCGTGGAGCGCAACAACGTGCGATCGACCGAGGCGGCCCATGAAGAACCCCAGCTCCAACACGACGTTTTGCCTGGCCCGGGGCTGCAGTGAGCCGCCTTTGACGCCACCGACGTCGTCGCCGGTGAGCAGCACGACAGCGAACCCAGCCTCACCAGCGTGACCCTCGAACTTCTCGATGATCGTCCTGCCCCGGTTCGCCTGCTCGTGCAGGATCGTCGGCGGACTGCCTGTGACACGCTCGATGAATTGGGCAACCTCCAGCTTGCGCTCACCGTCATGGCCGTGAACGACGAACACCGTGGCGGTGCCAGAGGTCGATTCGATGCTTGGCATCGCGGCGTTTCTTGTGCCGGCAGGCTCCTCGTACAGATCCAAGCGACCGTGGATCGATTCGAGTTTCTCGATCTGCCGCCGGATGTCCCCCTGGAGTACTTGCAGCTGGACCCTCGGATTCGCCGAAGACAACAGGAACCCCGCAACAAGTTGGTATTGGTACTCGTCGTGGATGGCTGACGTCGTGAACCGCTTCAGCAGCAGACCGCCGTTGTAGTCGTCCCAGGCTTGAAAATCGGCGCGGAGACTGACGAGCCCCTGCTGGTCGGTGATCTCCCGACCAAGCATGTCCCGGCCAAGCTGGATACGATCCTCGATCTCGCGGCACGCCTGCGCACGGGGTACCCGGAGCGCCGGCAGCTCCCTCGGTCGCTCGTCTTGAGCCGAACGCCTCTGGGCCACCGCCACCTCCTCGTGTCACGCCGTGTCACGACCCTCCAGGTGCGCCAGCAAGCAGCAAGCGAAAGCCTTGGTGAGGCAGTGGGGCTAGCTGGAATCGAACCAGCGGCCTCAGCATTATCAGTGCTGCGCTCTCACCGACTGAGCTATAGCCCCGTCTCTCGGGTCCGGACCCGAACAGGTCTCATGGTAGCCGCTGCCCCGGGGCAGCTCGGCGCCCACCCGAGCACCTCGAGACGAGAGCGGGAGCCGCCAACCGGGCCGGCCGGGTCAGTCCTCGTCGTCCTGGACCACGAGGGCGACGGCCGCTACGCGCTGGTCGTCGTCGAGGCTCATGAGCCGGACCCCGGTGGCGTCCCGGCCCTGGGCCGCGACCTGGCGGACGGCGGTGCGGATGACGACCCCGGCGGAGGAGACGACGAGGACCTCCTGGTCGAGGGCGGCCATGAGGGCCCCGACCACCTCGCCCCGGCGGGCCGTGAGCCGGATAGCCCGCACCCCCTGGCCGCCGCGGCCCTGGCGGGGGAAGTGCTCGACCTTCGTGCGCTTGCCGTAGCCGGCGTCGGTCACGACGAGGAGGTCCGCGTCCGGCCGGACGACGTCGCAGGAGACGACGTCGTCGCCGGGCTTGAGGCGCATCCCTCGGACCCCCGCCGCGTCCCGACCCATGGGCCGGACCTCGGCCTCGTTGAAGCGGATGGCCATGCCGCTCCGGCTCACGAGGAGGAGGTCGTCCTCGCCGCTCGTCGGGACCACGCGGACCAGCTCGTCGCCGTCTCGGAGGGCGATGGCGATGAAGCCCTCCCGGCGGGACTTGTCGTACTCGGCGAGGGCGGTCTTCTTCACCTGCCCGTCCTTGGTGCAGAACAGCAGGTACCGCTCCGGGTCGAGCTCCCGGGTGGAGATGACTGCCTGGATCCGCTCCCCAGGCTCGAGGGGCAGGAGGTTGACCACCGGCGTGCCCCGGGCCGAGCGGTCCTTCACCGGTACCTCGTGGCCCCGGAGGCGATAGACCCGGCCCCGGTTGGAGAAGAGGAGCAGGTGCGAGAGCGCACTGGTGTGGACGACCTGCGTGACGAGGTCCTCGTCCTTCAGCTTGGCTCCCTGGACGCCACGGCCGCCACGGGCTTGTGTCCGGAACGAGCTGGCCGGGACGGCTTTCACGTAGCCAGCCCGAGTCATGGTGACGACGAGGGGGTCGTCGGCCACGAGGTCCTCGACGCTGAGTTCGCCAGGGTCGTGGACGATGCGGGTCCGGCGAGGATCGGCGTAGCGGTCCCGGATGGCCCGGAGTTCATCGCCGATGACCCCCCGAAGGCGCGCGTCGTCAGCCAAGATGGCCTGGAGCTCGGCGATCGTGGCCCGAAGCTCGGCCAGCTCCTCCTCGAGGTTCGAGCGCCCGAGGCGGGTGAGGCGCGCCAGGGTCATGTCCAGGATGTGCTCGGCCTGCTCCTCGGAGAAGGAGAACGGTTCGCTGCACAGGGCGGTTCGCGCCGCAGGGCGGTCCTCGGCGGCCCGGATGGCAGCGATGACCGCGTCGAGCATGTCGATGGCCCGCAGCAGGCCCTCGACGATGTGGGCCCGGCGTTCCGCCTTGTCGAGGCGGAACCGGGAACGCCGGGTGACGACCTCGATCTGGTGGTCGACGTAGTAGCCGACGAGCTGGGCCAGGTTCAGCGTGCGGGGCACGCCGTCGACCAGGGCCACCATGTTGACTGGGAAGTTGGTCTGGAGCGGGGTGTGCTTGAAGAGATTGTTCAAGACGACGTTGGGGTTCGCGTCCCGCTTCAGCTGGATGACCAGCCGGGGCTGTCCCCCATGGGAGTCGTTCTGCGTGTCCGCGATGCCCTCGAGGGTGCCGGCCTCGACGAGCTCCCCGATCTTCTGCTCGATGGCCTCGACCGAGGTCTGGAAGGGGATGTCGGTCACGACGATCCGGCTGGTCCCCCGCCGCTCCTCGATCTCGGCGACTGCCCGGAGCTTGATCGATCCTCGGCCGGTGCGGGCCGCGTCGAGGATCCCCTGACGGCCCAGGATGAGCGCACCCGTCGGGAAGTCGGGTCCCTGGACGAAACGCAGGAGGTCGTCGGGCGTTGCGTCGGGGTGGTCGAGGACGTAGACGACGGCGTCGATCACCTCGCCGAGGTTGTGGGGCGGGATGTTCGTCGCCATGCCCACGGCGATGCCTTGGGACCCGTTCACCAGGAGGTTCGGGAAGCGGGCCGGCAAGACGGTGGGCTCGACCGTCGTGGCGTCGTAGTTCGGGACGAAGTCGATCGTCTCTTCGTCGATGCCGGCCAGCATCTCCATGGCGATGGGGGCCAAGCGGCACTCCGTGTAGCGCATGGCCGCCGGGCCTTCCTCGGGGCCGCGTCCCCCGAAGTTCCCGTGCCCGTCGATCAGGGGGTGCCGGAGACTGAAGTCCTGGGCCATGCGGGCCAAGGCGTCGTAGATGGCCGCGTCCCCGTGGGGGTGGTAGTTCCCCATGACCTCGCCGACAGCCTTGGCGCACTTGGCATGGGGCCGATCCGGCCGGAGGTTCTGCTCGTACATCGAGTAGAGGATCCGGCGATGGACCGGCTTGAGCCCGTCGCGCACGTCGGGCAGGGCTCGGGAAACGATGACCGACATGGAGTACTCCAGGAAGGAGCGCTCCATCTCCTCTTGGAGCTCGATCAGCTCGATGGCCCCGCCGGGACCCTGCCCATCCCCTGCCTGACCTGGCGCCGGGGGTTCCTCCTCAGGCATGCCTCACTCCCCTCGCCCGCCCCGACCGGCTCTCCCGAACCGGTGGCCACTGGGCATCAGATGTCCAGGAACCGGACGTCCTTCGCGTTCTGCTGGATGAAGCGCTTGCGCTGCTCCACGTCGTCCCCCATGAGGACTGAACAGACCTCGTCGGCCAGCGCGGCCTGCTCGACCGTGACCCGCAGGAGCGATCGGCGAGCCGGGTCCATGGTGGTGTCGCGCAGCTCGTGGAAGTCCATCTCCCCGAGGCCCTTCAGGCGGTTGAACTCGTTCTTGTGGTTCGGGTGCTCCGCCAGGAACGCCGCCTTCGCAGCGTCGTCCCGGAGGTAGATCTTCTCCTTGCCGACCAACGTCGAGTAGAGGGGCGGCTGGGCGACGTAGACGAAGCCGCCCTCCACGAGCGGCTTCATCTGCCGGAAGAAGAAGGTGAGGAGCAGGGTCCGGATGTGCGAGCCGTCGACGTCCGCGTCGGCCAGCACGATGACCTTGTGGTAGCGGATCTTCGAGAGGTCGAAGTCGTCCGCGATACCGGCCCCGATCGCCGAGACCAGCGCCTGGATCTCGGCGTTCTTCAGCATCTTGTCGACTCGGGCCCGCTCGACGTTCAAGATCTTGCCCCGGATCGGGAGGATGGCCTGGGTCCGGGGATTCCGGGCCTCCTTTGCCGAACCGCCGGCGGAGTTGCCCTCGACGATGAACAGCTCGCTCTCCCTCGGGTCCCGAGAGGAGCAGTCGACGAGCTTGCCGGGGAGTCCCGCTCCGCCGAGGGCGGACTTGCGGCGGGTCAGCTCCCTGGCCGCCCGCGCCGCCACCCGGGCCCGAGCCGCGAGGAGGGCCTTTTGCACCACCTGGTTCGCTTCTTTCGGGTTCTCCTCGAGCCACTCGGCCAGCTTCTCGTTCGTCACCCGCTCCACGAGGGATCGGATGCTCACGTTCCCGAGCTTCGCCTTCGTCTGGCCTTCGAACTGCGGCTCGCGGAGACGCACCGAGACGATCGCCGTGAGGCCTTCCCGGATGTCCTCACCCAGGAGGTTGTCGTCCTTCTCCTTCAACAGGCCTTTCGCCCGTGCGTAACGGTTCACCACCGTGGTGAGGGCCTTCTTGAAGCCCTCCTCGTGCATCCCGCCCTCGATGGTGGCGATCCCGTTGGCGAACGAGTGGATGGACTCGTGGAATCCCGTGTTCCACTGAAGGGCCACCTCGACCTCTTGGTCCTCCTCGACCTGGGAGAAGGCGCAGACCCGGCGGAACAGCGACTCCTTCGAGGCGTTCAGGTGCCGGACGAAGTCCACGATCCCGCCGCCGTACTTGAAGACCACCGGCTCGACGTCTCGACCGGCTCGCCGGTCCATGAAGCGGATCTCCAGACCTTTGTTCAAGAAGGCCATGACTTGGAGCCGCTCGGTGATGGTCTGGGCCCGGAACTCGACCTCCTCGAAGATGGTCGGGTCTGGCCAGAACGTGACCGTGGTCCCGGTCCGACCACGCGGAGCCGGACCGGTCACCTCGAGGGGCCCGACCTGGTTGCCGCCGTCCCGGAACTCCACCCGGTGGTGCTTCCCCTCGCGATCGATCTCGAGGACGAGGCGAGTCGAAAGGGCGTTGACGACCGAGACGCCGACCCCGTGGAGACCGCCGGAGACCTTGTAGCCACCGCCCCCGAACTTGCCGCCAGCGTGCAGGGTGGTGAGGACCAGCTCGGCCGCCGAGCGGTCCGGGTACTGCGGGTGGGGGTCCACCGGGATACCCCGACCGTTGTCCTCGACCCGGCAGCCGCCGTCCTCCAGGAGGGTCACGTCGATCCGGGTGCAGAAGCCGGCCATGGCCTCGTCCACCGCGTTGTCCACCACTTCCCAGATGAGGTGGTGGAGCCCCGAAGGACCGGTCGAGCCGATGTACATACCGGGGCGGAGCCGGACGGGCTCCAGGCCCTCTAGGACGGTGATGTCGCTGGCGTCGTAGGACGACGTCCGGGTGCCGGCCACGCCGGCGTCAACGTTCAGCGCCACGGGCGCGCCCTTTCGTCCGCTCGGTTCCTCGAAGGCACCAGGGCGACGGCGACCGCCATTCCCGGCCGGCGGGCCGCTGTGCCGATGCCCGCAGTGTAGCAGGCCGCTGCTGGGAATCCGCTGAGGGTGCAGGGGCCGGCGGGCCGTCCGACAGCGTCAGCGGACCCGGGCCTGGCGGATCTCGACCCGGCGGGGCGCCGCGTCGCCGAGCTGCTCCTGGAGGTGTGCCACCACCCGCTCGACGAGGCGTCTGAGCTCCCCCGCCCAGGCGGGGCTGTCGGCCTCCACCACGAGGACCCGGTCGCGCAGCAACTGGGGGCGAACATGGCGGGCCACGGCTGGCCCCACGAGCTGCTCCCAGCGGAGGAAGACGTGGGCGAGCACCCGCTGGTCGTTCCCCGCCAACCGGGCGACGAGACGGTCGAGGGCCTGGCCGACGGGCACTGGCTCAGCCTCCCGTTCGGTGCGGGACTGCGCCGGTCGAGGACGGCCCGCGCCTGCTCGCCCGGCCGCCGCCGAGCGCCGCCGGGACGGAGGAGGGTCGGGTCTCATGCGGCGTCGGCCTCGACCCGCCCGCGATCGAGGCGCAGGCGGGCGGTCACCGGAACGGCAGGTGGCGCCGCCGTCGTCGTGGTGAGCAGGACCTGCGCCCCGTCGCGGGGCAGCTCCTCGACGAGGGCCCGGGCCCGCTGGTCGTCCAGTTCCGCGAAGACGTCGTCGAGGAGAAGGACCGGCGGTTCGAGGTCCTCGCGCGCCAGGAGGGCGAAGGCCCCGAGACGAAGAGCGAGGGCGATGGTCCGCTGCTCGCCTTGGGAGGCCTCGCTCCGGGCGGGACGGCCGCCGAGCATGAGCTCGAGGTCGTCCCGGTGCGGACCCACGCTGGTCGTCTGGCGGCGAAGGTCCTCCTCTCGAGCGGCAGCCAGGGCGTCGAGCAGCGGCCCGTCCCAAGACCGGCGGTAGCGGAGGCCCAGGGGTGGGGCGGCAGGGGCGAGACGGCTGTGGGCCGGGCCGCAGGCTGCCGCCAGCTCGCTCGCCAGCGCCTCCCGCATCGAGGCCACCAGGGTCCCCGCCTCGGCAAGACGCTCGTCCCAGACCTCAAGTGTCCGGAGGGTCGCCGGGTCCAACCGACCACGCGCCTGTTGCAACAGGGCCCCTCGCTGCCGCAGACATCGCTCCAGCTCGCGGCGGGCCTGCTCGGCACGGGCACTGCGGAGAACCAGGAGGTCGTCCAGGAGGCCTCGGCGCTCGGCTGGGCCATCGGTCACCAGGCGCACATCGCTCGGAGCAGCCACCACCACCCGGAGCTGCTCCGCAAGAACGCGACGCGTTCGGAGCGGTTGCCCGTCGAGAACGACCCGGCTCGCGCCCTGCCGGGGCACGGTGGCTTGCACCAGCGTGACTCGCCCCTTCACCCGCAGCTCGGCCCCGATACGGGCGGTCTCCGTCCCGTTGCGGACCAGGGCACTCCGGTCCGAGGCCCGCCAGGAGCGCCCTGCGGCCAACCAGCCGATGGCTTCGAGCACACTCGTCTTCCCGGCCCCGTTCGAGCCACGGATCACCGTCACGCCGTCTGCGGAGAGGGCGATCCGGGCTTCGTCGAAGCACCGAAAGTCCCGGAGCTGAAGGCCGACGACCGCCATGCTGGACTCGCGGGTCGTCCCTCAGGCCACGCGCACGGGCATGAGCAGGTAGCGGAAGTCCGCCCGATCGGGTGCACGGACGGTGGCTGGCTTGCTCGGATCCAAGAGCTCGAGGACGACCTCCTCGGCGTCGACCGCTTCGACGCCGTCGATGAGGTAACTGGGGTTGAAGGCCATGCTGTCGACCGTCCCGGTCACCACGGCCTCGACTTCGGTGCTGGCCTCACCGAGGTCATGAGAACTGACGGTCAGGTCGACGCTGTCGGGATGCAGCACCAGTCGGACGGGCGTCGTCCCGTCGCGGACGAGCAGCCGGACCCGCCGGAGGGCCTCGACGAGACGAGTCCGGGGGACTTGGACCCGAACCGGATACTCGGGCGGCACGAGCTGCCGGTAGTCGGGGAACCGGCCGTCGAGCAGACGAGTGGTCAGCCGGACACCGGGCAACCAGAAGCTCGCTTCCAGCTCCCCGACGCTGAGCCCGACGACGGCTTCCTCCGATTCGGTGCCCCCAGCGGGACCTCCCTCGAGCCCAGGATGCGCCTCGTCTGCCTCGGACGGCTTCGAACTCCCGCCACTCCCCCGCGCCAGGCCTTGGAGAAGCCGCTGGAGCTCCTGAAGGGCACGAGCGGGCACGAGCAGCTGCTCGACCGCCGACGGCAATCCGACGATCCCAGGGAGGTCCCGCCAGGCCAGTCGGTAGGAGTCGGTGGCCACCAGGCGCAGACCCTCCTCGACCGCGGCGACCAAGACACCCGTGAGGAGTGGTCGGCTGTCGTCGGTGGAAGCGGCCCGTACCACCTGGCGGAGCGCCTCTGCGAGGGCTCCTGCTGGCAGCTGGGCCGTCGCCGGCATCGGCTCGGGCAGCGTCGGGAACTCCTCGACCGGAAAGGACCGGACCACGAAGCGGGACCGGCCCATGGAGACCACCACGTCGTCTTCGCCGGCTTCCACCAGCACGGCGCCAGGCTCGAGGGCCCTGACGATGTCCACCATGAGGCGGGCCGGGACCACTGCCTGACCGTCTTCGGCGGCCGCCAGCTCCGCCTGGGCCTCGATCGTGAGGTCCAGGTCGGTCCCGATGGCCCGAAGGCGCCCGTCGGACACGACCAACCGCAGGCCGTTGGTCGCGGCGCTGGCAAGGGCGCGGCCACTGACCGCTCGTGCTGCGGTGGCCAGAGTGTCGACGAGCCGGTCTCGTTCGCAACGGAGCTTCACGACGGTCCTTTCACTGGGGGAAGGAGTCCTTCTCACGACTCCGAGGAAGAGAAGATCTAGGGACGGTAGTAAGAGCTGTGGATTGTGGACGACCTGGCTCACGTCCTGGTCGGGAGGCCTTTCGTCGTCCACCGACCCGGAGGGGATTCCCCAGGTGGGAGTCGAGAGGGCCACCTTGCCTCGCGGTCTGTCCACGCGCCAGGGTGGTTCTCCCCAGCTTGCCCGGACGTCGTCCACAAGCAGCGGTGGATGGGGTGGAGCGAAGGACACGAGGCTGGCTTGCCACAGGAGTGCCGGTCACAGGGCGCTCTTGATCCGGAGAATGAGGTCGGTGACCTGCTCGTAGATGGCCCGCTGTTCTTTCATCATTTCGGTGATGCGTTCGACGGCGTGGATGACGGTGCTGTGGTCCCGTCCGCCGAACTCGCGGGCGATGGCCGGGTAGGAAAGGTCTGTGAGCTCACGGAAGACGTACATGGAAATCTGTCGAGCCGTGACAAGGGGACGGCGGCGACTGGGACCCGTCAGTTCCTCGACGCTGAAGCCGAAGCTCTCGGCTGTCGCCGCCAGGATGAGCTGGGGCGTGACCCGACGGGGCTGACGGGAAGAGACCAAGTCCGAGAGGACATGCTCGGCCAGTTCACGGGTGATGGGTTGCCCATTGAGACTGCCGTAGGCGGTGACGCGGATGAGGGCCCCTTCGAGCTCTCGGATGTTGTCGGTGACGTTCGTGGCGATGAACTCGAGGACGTCCATCGGAATGTGGACTCGTTCCCGTTCGGCCTTCTTCTGCAAGATGGCGAGCCGGGTCTCGAGGTCTGGGGGCTGCACGTCGGTGATCAGACCGGAGAGGAACCGGCTCCGCAGGCGGCTCTCGAGGGTGGCGATCGACTTCGGGGGGCGGTCCGAGGTGAGGACGATCTGCTTCGAGGCGCCGTAAAGGTGGTTGAAGGTGTGGAAGAATTCCTCTTGGAGGGCTTCTTTTCCTTCCATGAACTGGACGTCGTCGATGAGCAGCACGTCGCACTCGCGGTAGCGCCGTTTGAACGCGCTGGTGCCGGTGGTCCGGATGGCCTCGACGAACTCGTTCATGAAGGTTTCCGTGGAGACGTAACGGACGTGCCGGCCGGCGAAGTTCTCGGCGACGTAGTTGCCGATGGCGTGGAGCAGGTGGGTCTTGCCAAGCCCTGCTCCTCCGTGGATGAAGAGCGGGTTGTAGGAGCCGGCTGGCTTCTCGGCCACCGAAAGGGCCGCCGCATGAGCGAAGCGGTTCGAGGAACCGATGACGAAGGCGTCGAAGGTGTAGCGAGGGTCGAGACCGCTGACCTCGCCGCTCCGGTTCCCGACCCGGCGCGAGCCGCGATGGGGGTCGTCGGCGGGCTCCTCGGCGGGAGGTTCGACGGGCAGAAAGAGCGGTTCCACCGGGTGGGCAGCTGGTTCGGAGGCCCGTCCGCGTTCTCGAGCGCTCGGGTTGGGTTCGGGGCCGGCCTCGGACTCAGGTGGCGTGTGGTCGAGGAGCTGCTGGACCGTCGGCTCGACCCGCTGAACAGTGAGGACGACACGCACTGGCCGGTCGAGGAGCTCCGAGGCGGCGTGCTCGAAGAGCGGAAGCAGACGTTGCTCGAGACGGTCTCGGATGATGCTGCTCGGCGCCCCGAGGATCCAGGTGGCGTTGCCGAGCTCGACGGGGACCAAGCCCGAGCACCAGGTCCGCCATGTGGCGTCCCCGACCTGGGCCTGCAGCAGGGCCTCCCACGCTGTCCACAGGTTGTCCGGGTCGTTCACCTGGGCCTCCGCCCCGTCGATCGCCGACGTGTCCACAAGGATGTCCACAGCTGTGGACCGCGCGCCGCTCCGCCGCCGGTCACCGGGGTCGGTCGGTGGGTGCGCTGCCCCACCAACTCGGCCGGCACGGCCCGGCCGGCGGGGGGCACCGTACACCGGCCACCGGCCCCGTGCGAGCGCTCGAGCGGGGCGGGTTCCTGCGGGGGTCGCGGCTCAGCTAGCATGGGGCGTCGCACCAGGGTGGGTGCGTCAGGCGGGCGCGCCATTGGACGTGCCGTGAGCCCTCGCCCGCCGGACGGAAGGATCAAACGCGGTGAAACGGACCTATCAGCCGAACAATCGCCGGCGTGCCAAGGTGCACGGGTTTCGTCGACGTATGGCGACCAGAGCCGGTCAGCACATCCTGCAAGCTCGCCGCCGCCGGGGCCGTCGTCGGCTGTCCGCGTGACGGGGGGTGCCCGATGGCGTCTGGCGCATCGGGGACCGCAAGACCTTCGAGGCGCTGCGCGCCGCTGGTCGTCGCGCGCGCGTGGGCCCGATCACGGTTGTCCATCTGGCAGCCGAGCACGATGACGCGCGGGTCCGGCTGGCCTTCGCGGTTGGTCGGCGGGTGGGAAACGCCGTGGTGCGAAACCGCGTTCGGCGCCGGATCCGTGCCGTGGTAATGGAGCTGGTCCGCGAGGGCGGGCTCGCCCCGGGTGCCTACCTCGTCGTGGTGGCACCGCAAGGAGCGACCCTGCCCTACGCGCAGCTTGCAGCCATCGTTGGCACCGCCTTCCGCCGAGTGGCCCGGGGGATCGAGGACCGGCGATGAGCCCTGGTCAGCGGGTGACGCCGGAGCAGCAACAGGCGACGCTCGGCGGGTCGCCGTCGGCCCCATCCCGGCGCGGCCCACGACGGGCGGCCCTCGGTCTCATCCGCATCTATCAGCTCGCCCGGGCTGGGCGTCCATCGCCGTGCCGGTTCGTTCCGAGTTGCTCGGCCTACGCCATGGAGGCCGTGGATCGCTACGGGGTCTGGCGTGGAGGTTGGCTGGCGGTGCGGCGGATCGCCCGTTGCCGACCGGGGGGAGGGCGAGGCTACGACCCGGTTCCCGAGCCTGAGGAACTTCGCCAGCCCCGTGGCGGGAGTCGGGCCCCCGACGTCGTCATGAGGAAGGACGCACCGTGACAGGCACCGTTCTGATCGCCAGCACGATCGGCCGGATCTTCCAGCCGTTCTACGACGCGATGGCCTGGATCATCGCTGGCTTCTACGCGCTCGTTCCGAACTACGCCATCGCGATTGCCTTGCTGACCCTCGTGGTCATGATCCTCACCGCACCGCTCACGGTGAAGAGCACCCGGTCGATGCTCGCGATGTCGAAGCTCCAGCCGGAGATGCGGGAGCTGCAGAAGAAATACAAGCACGACAAGGTCAAGCTCAACGAGGAGCTGATGAAGCTCTACCGGGAGCACGACATCAGCCCGACAGCGGGCTGTTTGCCGATGCTCCTGCAGTTCCCGATCTTCATCTTCCTCTACGGCGTTATCGAGGGCTTGACGAACACCGTCGTCGTGCACGGCCGTCGGGTGGCCGAACCCCGCTACATCGGGCACGGCACGGCGCTCTACCACAGCCTGAAGCTCCACCCCGGGGTCATGAACGCCTTCGGCCTGAACCTGGCCGATGACCTCTTCATCGCCATTGGCCTGCAGTACCTGCAGATCCATCAGATGAACAAGCGGAACGGAACGGCCAACAGCAATCCGCAGATGCAGGCCGTCCAGAAGTTCATGCCGATCATCTTCGCCATCATCTACATCCGGATCTCGGCCGGCGTGAACGTCTATTTCATCGTGTCGTCGCTCTGCCGGATCGGCCTGCAGACCTGGGCCTACCGCAAGGTCCCCGACGCCGAGACCCCCCGGGTGGCGAAAGTGGGCGACGGCTCGAAACCGAAGCGCAAGGGCCTCTTCGAGCGGCTGGCCGAAGCCCAGCAGCGGGCCCTCGAGCAGCAGCGCGCGCTGCAGGCAACGAGCCAGGGGGCACAGGCCCCTCGGCCGGCAGCGGGTCGGTCGTCGTCGGTGAAGCAGTCCCGGCCAGGACAGTCTGTCGGCGGGAAAGCCGGTTCCCAGCAACCGACGAAACCGAAAGCACCGCCGCAGAAGGCGGCGTCGGTGAAGGCCGCGGCGTCGGCGAGCACCGGCGAGGTCGCGAGGAACGGCGGTACACGTCGCCGGCCGAATGGGACCACGACCCCGCCGGCCGGGGTTCGGGCGGGAAGCAGTTCGGGCCAGCGCCGAGCGAGGAAGGCCTGAGCCGTGGAATGGGTCGAGACCACGGGCAAGACCCTCGAACAGGCCAAGGAGGCAGCTCTCGAGCAGCTCGGTGTGGCCGAGGGCGATGCCGAGTTCGTCGTGATCCAGGAGCCACGTCCTGGGCTCTTCGGCCGTTGGCGCGGCGAGGCTCGCGTCCGAGCGAGGGTTCGGCCCACGCGTCCGCGACCGAAGCGGAGCCACGATCGACGGCGTCGGCAGCGGTACAACGGCGGTCGAGAGCGAGGGTCGACGGCACTCGAGGTGCGAGACGAGGGCCAGGACGAGCCGGTGGCCGCCCGGTCCAGCGGGCCAGGCGCACTGGTGGTCAGCCCTCCGGAAGGCGAACAGAACGGAAAGCTTGCCGGATCTCCTGGCGGGAACCGACGTCGTCGGAACCGGGGGCGGGGCCGAAGCCACCGGAACAGCGGCTCGGTCCGCACCGGCGAGGCCACATCCCAGGTGCCCGCGTCGAGTGCTGCTGACGTCGATGGGCACGACGCACGCCCGGTCGACCAGCGGGACCTCGAGATGCCGAGGGGGGCGGCGACGGACGTGGTTGTCGAGAGCGATCACGGCAGGCAAGGAGAAGGGACGGTGGTCGAGGTGAACGGCGCGGAGCAGGCAGAGCTGTCCGTCCGATTCCTCGAGGGTCTGCTCGAGGCGATGGGCATCCCGGCGACCGTGCGCGGGGCGTACGAGGCCGAGCGGGGAGTGGTCATCGAGATCCAGGGTGAAGGCCTCGGCCCCCTGGTCGGCCCGGCAGGGGCCACGATGGCCGCGCTCCAGGAAGTGGCTCGCGCCCACCTCCAGCGGCAGACGAAAGGCCAGAGCGAGCGCCTCGTCCTCGACGTAGCCGGCTACCGAGCCCGTCGTGTCGCGGCCCTCGAGCGCTTCACACGGCAGGTCGCCGAGGAGGTCCTGCGGACCGGGGAAGCCCGGGCACTCGAGCCCATGAGCGCCGCCGACCGCAAGGTCGTCCACGACACGGTCGCGGCCATGCAGGGCGTCACCACCCGGTCGGAGGGCGAGGAGCCCCGTCGGTTCACGGTCATCGTGCCGGCTGGGGACGCCGAGCAGGCGAGCTGAGCGCGACGCACCAGAGTCCTGCCGTGCCAGAGGCGCTTCTGGCACGGCTCGCCGCCGCGGGTTCCTCGGCGTCATCGAGCGCTTCGCGCCGCCTGGATGGCAGGACTCGGTGCTCGTCGATCTCGGCCCGGGCGGCGGGGTCCCTGGGTTGCTCATCGCCGGGTGGTGGCCGACGCAACGGCTGCTCCTGCAAGAGGCGAGCACCACCAGGGCGGCGTGGCTGGCCGAGACGGTCGAGGGGCTTGGCTGGATCGATCGAGTGCAGGTCGATGCTCGTCGAGCCGAGGAAGCCGGCCGCGATCCCAGCCGGCGGCATGCCGCCTTGGTGGTCACCGCGCGAGCTTTCGGCAAGCCGGCGGTCACGGCGGAGTGCGGGGCACCCTTTCTCCGACCTGGTGGTGTCCTCGTGGTGGCGGAGCCACCGGACGGCGTCGGCCGGTGGCCGGTTGAGGGGCTATCCCTGCTGGGCTTGGAGCTGGCCTGGTGGGGCGCCATGGCACCAGGAGCGCACGTCGCGGTGCTTCGGGCGGTGCAGGCGTGCCCGGAGCGGTACCCTCGGCGCACCGGCGTGCCGAATCGGCGCCCCCTCTTTGGTGGCGCGGAAGGCGGGCGGCGGGAACGACACCCATGAGGTGTTCCACGTGAAACACGTCGAACGGGTCGAACGCCACTGGCCTTGACCAGGGGGACCCGAGCGACGAGGATGAGCAGGTCCGCCGTCCGTCTCGAGGGTCAGTGCGCGGACGAAGGAGCGGCAGAGCATGGGAAGCACGAATGACGAACACTGAGGTCGATGCCGACAGCGAGCCTAAGGTCGTCGATCCGGCAGCCGTCGATCCGGACGGGGCCACTCCCGGGGCGACGCCAGAGGCCGTCCCGGCCGACGCCGAACGAAAAGCGGGCACGAAGACGGGCGAGGCCCGAGTCATCGCCATCGCCAACCAGAAGGGTGGCGTGGGGAAGACCACGACGGCAGTGAACCTCGGGGCCGGCCTCGCCGAACTGGGGTACCGCGTCCTCGTGGTCGACCTCGATCCCCAGGGCAATGCCACCACTGGCCTGGGGATCGACGGGCGGAGCTACGAGCTGTCGATGTACGACGTGCTGATGCGAGAGGCACCCCTCGAGGACTGCATCGAGCCGACGAGCGTACGAAATCTCTTCGTTGCGCCTGCCACCATCGACTTGGCGGGCGCCGAGATCGAGCTGGTGCCGATCTTCAGCCGGGAGCTCCGGCTTCGGCGGGCCTTGCACCCCATCCTGGGGGATTTCGACTACATCCTCATCGACTGCCCGCCCTCGCTCGGACTCATCACGGTGAACGGCTTGGCGGCTGCCAAGGAGGTGCTGGTCCCGATCCAGTGCGAGTACTACGCCCTGGAGGGCCTCGGCCAGCTCCTGCGGAACGTCCACCTGGTGCAGGCCAACCTGAACAGCGAGCTGGAGGTGAGCACCATCGTGCTGACGATGTACGACGCTCGGACCAAGCTGGCCGAGCAGGTGGCCGAGGAAGTCCGTCAGCACTTCGGGGACAAGGTCTGCCGGCACGTCATCCCCCGGACGGTGCGGATCTCCGAGGCACCGTCGTTCGGGCAACCGATCACGGTGTTCGATCCGACGTCCCGAGGGGCAATCGCCTATCGGGAACTGGCCCGGGAGGTGAGTGGTGGCGCGGCGTAGCGGGCTGGGTCGGGGCCTGGGGGCGTTGATCCCGACTGAGGTCACGACCACGGGCACGGCCTATCGGGAGGTGCCGATCTCGGCCATCCGTCCGAACCCGCACCAGCCGAGGCGGCGGTTCGACGAAGAAGCCATGGCCTCGTTGGCAGCCTCGATCAAGGAGCTCGGCGTCCTCCAGCCGGTGCTGGTGCGGGAGCTCGGGGACGGCCAGTTCGAGTTGATCGCTGGCGAGCGGCGCTGGCGAGCGGCGAAACGCGCCGGACGGCAGACCATCCCGGTGCTGGTGCAGCAGGCGAACGACCTCCAGTCGCTGGAACAAGCCCTGGTGGAGAACCTCCACCGGCAGGATCTGAACCCGATCGAGGAAGCGACGGCGTACCAGCAGCTCATCGACGAGTTCTCCTACACCCATGAGCAGGTGGCGGCTCGGGTCGGGAAGAGTCGGGCTGCCGTCACGAACACCCTGCGTCTCTTGCAGCTGCCCGCCGGGGTGCAGCGGGCCCTGGCCGAGGGCAGCCTCTCGGCGGGCCACGCTCGAGCATTGCTGGGCACGCCCGATCGGAGTCTGCAGGAGCAGCTGGCCCAACGGGTCGTCGCAGAAGGGCTGACGGTCCGGGCAGTGGAAGAGCTCGTGCGGCAGTCCAGTGCGTCGGCGGTCGAGCTGGCGCCGACGGTCGAGGCGCAAGGGCCCGCGTCGGCACCAGCGCCACGGGACGAACCGGCACCGCAACGGGCTGCCGAGCCGGTGGGCCTGGGTGCCGGCACGATGCCGGGCCGCAGCGGGGAACCAGGACGCTCGGCCGTGCGGGAGCGGCTGGAACAGCCGCTCCCGGACGCCGGCGTGCTGGAGTTGGAGGAGCTGCTGGCCGATTACCTCGAGACGCGAGTCAAGGTCGAGATGGGGACGGCCCGAGGGCGAATCGTCATCGAGTTCGCGTCCTTGGAGGACCTGGAGCGGATCTACCGCCGGATGGTTGCTGGCGAGTGAGAGTCGAGGGTGACGGAGGACGACACACTGCTCTCTCCCGTGAGCTTTCAAATGGGCGAAGACCGTGAGGCTATGTTCACGGAACGTGGGAAACGACCAGGCAGAACAGGTTGGGACCACGGAACGTGGAAGCCGAGGCTCTGGTGCGGGGTCAGGTGGTCCACAACCTGTGCATGAGGCTGTGGACAGCTGGACCGTGGGGTGAGGGACGAAGGGAGTGGACGGGTGCGGCAGGAGGGGCCGAAGTCGGAAGGGCAGGGCCTGGTGGCCTACTTGTCGATGGAGGTGGCCGTCGCCGACGCCGTGCCGACCTACAGCGGTGGGCTGGGGGTGCTCGCCGGCGATCACCTGCGGGCGGCAGCGGATGCTGGCGTGCCGATGGTCGGCGTGACCCTCCTCTATCACCAGGGCTACTTCTCCCAGGCCCTCGACGAGGCCGGAGGCCAACAGGAACGGCCAGTGGCTTGGGACCCGGCTGAGCACCTCGAGCGGGTGGGCTTCGAGGTGAGCGTGCCCCTCGCAGGACGCTACGTGCGGGTCGGGGCGTGGCGCTTCGTCATCAGCGGTGCGCGAGGCGTCGTGCCGGTGTACTTCCTGGACACGCGAGTGCCGGGCAACCTGCCCGAGGACCAGGAGCTGACCGACGTCCTCTACGGTGGCGACCAGCGGTACCGACTGCGCCAGGAGCTCGTGCTCGGCCTGGGCGGCCTGGCGCTCCTGCGGGCGCTGGGGGCGCCGGTGCGCACGGTGCACCTGAACGAAGGCCACGCCGCCTTCGCCTTGCTGGGGCTCCTGGCCGAGGCCGACGGCAACTGGGAAGCGGTCCGGGAACGCTGCGTCTTCACCACCCACACCCCGGTGGCAGCCGGGCACGACCGCTTCCCGGAGGCCATGGTGCGGGCCGAGGCCGGTGAGGTGCTCGCGGCCGCGCTGGTGAGCAAGGGCCTGCTGGCACCCGGGGGCGAGTTGAACATGACGGAGCTGGCCATTGCCGGCAGTCGCTGGGTCAACGCGGTCTCCCGGCGTCACGCCCAGGTGACAGCGTCCATGTTCCCGGGGATCCAGGTGGCGGCGGTGACGAACGGGGTGCACGCCCCGACGTGGGTCGCCCCCCCGGTGGGCGCCGTCCTCGATCGGTGGGTCCCCGGGTGGCGACAGGACAACGGCCGGTTGCGGGCAGCCGAGGAGGCCCTGCCGCTGCCCGAGCTGGCTGCGGCCCATCGGGTCGCCAAGGAGGCCTTGGCGTCGCTGGTGGCCGAGCGGGGCGGGCCCCTGTTGGACCCGACGGTGCTGACCCTGGGCGTCGCCCGGCGAGCCACGGCCTACAAGCGGACGACGCTCGTCCTGGCCGATCCCGAGGGGCTCAGGCGGGTGGTGGCCGAGGTCGGCCCCCTGCAGTTGGTCTTCGCCGGCAAGGCCCATCCCCGGGACGAGCCTGGCAAAGCCCTCATCCGTGACGTGCTGGCAGCCCGGGATGCCCTGGCCGGGACCGTCACGATCGCGTTCGTCCCCGACTACGACCTGGCGGTCGCTCGGACGCTGGTGGCTGGCGTCGACGTCTGGTGCAACACGCCCGTCCGACCGTACGAGGCTTCGGGGACCAGCGGGATGAAGGCTGCGGTGAACGGCGTCCCGAGCCTGAGCGTGCTGGACGGCTGGTGGGTCGAGGGGCACGAGGAGGGGGTGACGGGCTGGGCCATTGGCGGCTCGCCGGAGCGGGTGGGGGATCCCACGGGACGACCAGGCGTGGACCCGACCTACGAGGAGGACGCGAGGAGCTTCGTCGAGGTGTTGGCGACGGCGGTCGCCCCCCTCTACTACCGGGACCCCGAAGGGTTCCTGGCGGTCGGTCGGGGGGCCTTGGCCCGCAACGGGAGCTGGTTCACGACGCAGCGGATGGTGGAGGAGTACGCCGTGCGGGCCTACGGACTCCCGAGCGTCGCCCAGCCCGCAGGCAGCAGCTGAAGCCGGCGGAATCAGACGGGGGCGGCAGCCCAGGCTTCGAGGGCGCCGGCCAGGGCTTCGGCCACCTCTGCCAGGCGGGCCACCAGGAGGTCGGCGGGGCCGAGTTCGCAGCGGACGGCGGGCATCTGGGTCTCCCGGAGGACAGGCACCGACATCCCGACCACCGCAGTGGCCTCAACGAGCTCGAGTGTCTCGTCGATCGCTCGAGCGACCATTTCCGCAAGACGTTGTCCGCCTGGTGAGACGTAACGGTACCCCGCGTAGTAGGCGCAGGTGCAGTGGGCGGCTGTGGGTTCGAGACGGAGGCCGAGGAAGACGTCAACCTCGGCGCGGTTCGCCATCGCCGCTTGGACCGAACCGTCGGGATGGAGGATGGGCACGACCAGCGCGCCGCGTCGAGCCAGCCGGCGGCGGACGGCCGCGGCGAGGGCGTCGAGGCCACCGGGCTCGGCGAGGGCGATCCGGCGACGGAGGAGGGTCCGGGGGCCACGGAGCAGCCGTTCCCGGTCGCGCACCACCGACACGAGGGAGAGCTCGGGGTGCCGGGGGGTCACTCGAGGGGCGGTGGTGGGGCCGAAGATCCCGTCGACCCGACCAGGGTCGAAGCCGAGGGCGGCGAGGCGCTGCTGGAGTTCGGCGACGTCGTCCCCGCGGAGCATGGGTCGGCGGAGGTAGAGGAGGCGACTCCCGAGCTGGTAGCCGGCCTCGACCAGGGCGCTCCAGGTCTCCCGGCCGCAGACCCCGTCGACCCGCAGGCCGCGGCGGTGCTGGAAGGCCTCGAGGGCGGCGCGGGTCCCCGGGCCGAAGTGGCCAGGGGTGTCCGGCGCGCACGAAAGGCCCAGGTCGGCCAGACGACGTTGAAGGTCGGTGACCGCCGGTCCGTGGTCGGCGGGCCGGAGCGGGAGGCCTAGAGGTAGGCGGCCAGTTCCTGGACCAGCTGCGCCTTGCCCCGGGCTCCCACGATCCGGGCGAGGGGCTTGCCCTCCTTCAAGACCAGCAGGGTCGGGATGCTCAGCACGTCGTACCGCCGGGCCAGCTCCGGGTTCTCGTCGACGTTGACCTTCGCCACCGCCAAGCGGTCCTGCTGCTCGGTGGCGATCTCCTCGAGGACGGGGGCGATCATCTTGCACGGCCCGCACCACTCAGCCCAGAAATCCACGACCACGGGTCGGTCGGCCGTGGTCACGTACTCGTCGAAGGTGCTGGTGGTCAGGGAACGGATCAGGTCGCTCATCACTGCTCCTGGTTCTTGGCAGGCCCGCAGGGACGGGCCGGCGGACGGGGAGTACAACACGTCGGGCCGCCACGATGTTCCGGCCCACTGGCCGGTGGCCCGGGAGGACCACGGCGGCACGGGTGGGCCGAGCGCTCACCGTCCCTGGGCTTCGAGCCAGCGCTCGGCGTCGATGGCGGCCATGCAGCCCGACCCGGCAGCGGTCACCGCCTGGCGGTAGACCCGGTCCTGGACGTCGCCGCAGGCGAAGACCCCTTCGACGTTCGTCCGAGAACCGTCGGTCGTTCGGAGGTAGCCCTCGTCGTCCATCGCCAGCTGGCCGGCGAAGACGCCGGTGCTGGGTCGGTGACCGATGGCCACGAAGCACCCGGTGACCCCGAGGACTTCCTCGCTGCCGTCCCGAACGTCCCGGAGGCGCAGGCCCTCGACGGTCTGCTCGCCGAGGACCTCCTCGACCACGGCGTGCCAGCGGAAGCGGATCTTGGGGTTGGCGAAGGCCCGCTCCTGCATGATCTTCGAGGCCCGCAGCTCGCCGCGACGGTGGACGACGGTGACGGAGCGGGCGAAGCGGGTGAGGAACAGGGCCTCCTCCATGGCCGAGTCCCCGCCCCCGACCACGGCGATGTCCTGGTCCCGGAAGAAGAAGCCGTCGCAGGTGGCGCAGGTCGAGACCCCGTGGCCGAGCAGGCGGTCCTCGCCGGGCACCCCGAGCGTCAGGGCCTGGGCACCCGTTGCCACGATGAGGGCCCGGCTCACCACCGCCGGTTCCTCACCGCCGACGGAGGTCCACAGGGCGAAAGGGCGTCGACCGAGGTCAACCCGGGTCACCTTGGCCGTCACGAACTCGGCCCCGAACCGCTCGGCCTGGGCCCGGAAACGCTGCATGAGCTCCGGCCCGAGGATCCCCTCGGGGAAGCCCGGGAAGTTCTCCACTTCGGTGGTCAGCATGAGCTGGCCGCCGGGCTGGTCGCTCGTGGAGGACGGCTCGCCCTCGACGACGAGGGGTCGAAGGTTGGCCCGGGCGGTGTAGACGGCGGCGGTCAAGCCGGCGGGGCCCGAGCCCACGATCACGACATCGCGCTGCTCGGCGGTCATCGCTGACGCTCCTCGGCGGGGCGACGTTGCCGCCAGGCTAGGCCACCGAGCAGGCAGAGGAGGGCCCCGAGGAGGGCGTCGGAAGCCCAGACCCGATTGCCGAAGGCGTCGACGTCGAGCAGGCGAACCAGGCCGATCCCGGCGGCCACGGCCGCCACGGTGCCCAGGGCCAGGGCCACCAGGGCCAGGACCAGGGCTCGGCTCAGCAGGAGGAGGGGCCGAACGACCCGATCGTGGACGAGGTCGGCGACGCCTTCGACGGCGTCGGCCACTCTCACGGCCAGGTCCGGGCCGTCGCGGTCCATCCCCGGGGGAGCGGCCGTTGGTTGGATGCCGGACATGCCCGCAGGCTACCCGCCGGTCCGCCGAACGACGCAGACGCCGATGGTCCCCGGTCCGGCGTGGGCGCCGACGACCGGGCCGAGCGGGGCCACGAGCGGCTCGGGCTCGGGCACCGCGGCCCGGAGGCGCTCGAGGAACGCCTCGGCGTCTTCGACAGCGCCCTCCACCACCCCGATGCGCTCGAAGGGGCCCAGGCTGGCGACCTTCTCGACCAGGTAGGCGAGGGCCCGGGAGCGGGTGCGCTGCTTGGACTCGACCTCGACGACACCGTCGCGGACCTCGATGATGGGCTTGATGGCGAGGACCGAGCCCACGAGATGCGCGGCTCCCCCGATCCGACCGCCTCGGCGGAGGTGGTCGAGGGTGCCGACCACCCCGAGGACCGCGGTCCGGGCCATGCGGGACCGGACCGCCTGGACCAGGTCGGGCAGGCTGGCCCCGGCTGCCGCCTGCTCGGCAGCACCGAGGACCAACAGACCGAGGCCGAGGGTCAAGGTGCGGGTGTCGACCACCTCGATCGGCAGTTCGCCGGCCAGGTCCTGCGCGGCGGCGCAGGCCGACTGGTAGGTGGCCGAGACCCCCCCGGAGAGGGTCAGGCAGAGCACTCCTTCGGCACCGTCTTGCCCGGCGGCCTCGAAGGCCTCTCGGAAGGCCCCCGGCGAGGGGGCCGCCGTACTGGGCAGGTGCGGTCCGGCGAGGAGGCGCTGCCAGAAGGCGCTGGTCGAGAGCTCTCGCTGGTCGACGAGCTCCTCGTCGCCGAACCGGATGGTGAGGGGCACCACCCGGATGCCGTGCGCCGCAGCCGTCTCGGGCTGGAGGTCACAGGCACTGTCGGTCACTACGCAGACGCCGGCCACTGCCCCTCCCTTCCTCGGCGCGGCTCGGGCCCCGCAGTCTGCCATGCGGCGGCTGGGCGCTGCCGGAGCTCCGGTTTGCCGGTCCTCAGGTCGGTCGACGGGGTCGGCGCGGCCGGGGCGAGGGGGGAACCGCCGAGGGGAGGCGGACCCGAGCCAGGACCTCGGGGGCTGGCGTGGCCGTTCCCCGTCGACGGGGTTGGCCGTCTGGTCGCGTTGGGCGACGCGACGCGGTGCCGGATCGCCGTCCGAGCCGGGTGAGACCCAGGCCGGCCAGGGCAGCGACGCTGCCGAGGGCCAGACCAAGGAGGAGCCGGGCCAGGAGGATCGGCCCGCTGTTCCCCCCGAAGAGGTCCACGCCGACGGCGGCGCCGAGGGCGACCGCCAGGGCCACGCCGACGGCCTGGGCGGTTGACCCGACCAGGACCCGTCCGCCCAGCCCACGGGCCAGTTGGCGGACCCGGGCGAGGGAGGCGAACGCAGCCACGGTGTAGGCGGCGGCGATGGAGGCGGCGATGCCTTGGACCCCGAGGGGGCGGTAGAGGGCCAGGGCCAGGACGATGTTCAGGGTGTTCTCCAGGGCGTAGAGCCAGAAGGCCGATCGGAGGTCCTGCATGGACTGGAGGGCCCGGACGGCGAACTGGAAGGTGCAGAACCCCGGCAGCCCGAGGGCCAGGACCGCCAAGGCCTGGGCGGTGTCGCTGGAGCCGCTCTGGTGGGTCAGGTGGGCGAGGACCGCGACCCCTGTCCTCGCCAGCACGGCCAGGGCGGCCGCGGCAGGGAGGATGACGGCCAGGGTCGCCTGCAGGCCGTTGGCCAGCCGACGCCGGAAGGACGAGAGATCCCCGAGCGTCCAGTGCTCGGCCAGTTCGGGAGCCGTGGCCGTCATGATGGACACGGCCACCACCCCGTAGGGGAGCTGGAAGAACTGCCAGCCGTAGGTGTACGCGGAGACCGCCTGGGGACCGATCGCCTCCGAGAGGGCCAAGACGACCGCCAGGGCCAGTTGGTTGGCCACGACCAGCCCGAAGGTCCAGCCCGAGAGGCGCACGACGGTCGCCACCGCCTCGTGGCGCAAGGCCGGTCGCCAGCGCAGCCGCAGCCGGGCTCGCCAGAGGGCCGGGGTGAGGGCGGCGGCCTGGAGGGCCACGCCGGCGGTGGTGCCGACGCCGAGGAGCAGGATCCAGCCCTGGTGGTGCAAGAGCAGCTGGGCGGCGTCGGCCCGGTCGACCAGGGCAGGCCCGACGATCTGGCGGAAGGCGACGAGGACACCGATGAGCACGACGTTGTTGACCACAGGCACGAAGGCCGGGGCGGCGAAGTGCCGCCGGGCGTTCAAGACGGCGGTGGCCACGGCGATGAGGCCGTAGCAGGCCAGTTGGGGGACGAAGAGGACCAGGAGGTCGACCGACAGCCGACGGTCCGCGGTCGTGGCCGTCCCGTGCTGGAGGGCGGTGAGGGCGCTGACGATGAGGGGGCTGGCCGCCAGGAACGCCACGGAGGCCACGGCGATGGCCAGGACGGCCACGCTGACCACCGCCGAGATGGCCTCCCAGGCCTCGTCCTCCAAGCGGCTGGTCAGTCGCTCGACGAAGACCGGCACGAACGTCGCCGAGAGGACCCCCCCGAGGACCAGGTCGGTGACCATGTTCGGGACGGTGTTGGCCAGGTTGTAGTCACCCGAGACCGCTCCGAACCCGAGGGCGTAGACGGTGGCCAGGGTCCGGAGCAGACCGGTCAGCCGGGAGAGCAGGGTGCCCGAGGCCATGAGGCCGGTGGCCCGGGCCAGGCTGGGCCGGGACGGACCGGTTCGGCCCGGGGCCGGGCGCTCGGAGCCCTGCTGGTGCCCCGGGTCGGACGGCGGGGGCAGGTCGTTCACGCGCCCGTCCTCTCAAGGCCCCGGGCGCTCAGGGACGATTGCGGCGTCCGGCGTCGGGCGTGGCGGCCCCGGGGCCGCAGGAGGGTCCTGGCCCACCAGGCCAGCAACACCAGGAGGGCAGCGCCGGAGAGGACGAGCGCCTCCCAGGTGGCCGACAGGGACTGGACTTCGAGTCGACCGCTGACCAGGGCTGCGCCGTTGGGGGCCAGGAGCGTGGCCCGGACCCGGAAGGCCCCGGCGGACCGGGCCCGGACCGAGACGTAGACCGCGTCGGCGGCCCGGCTGAGGGTCACGGGGCAGGCGACCCCGGTGAAGCCGCCGGGGACCGGGTCCGTGCCTCGGCAGCCGTCGAGCGGCGTGAAGAGAAGCTGGTCGCTTTGGATCCGCAGGGTGCCGGCGAGCGGCATGCCGGTCTGGTTGGTGAGGGTGATAGGGACCCGCAGAGCCTGCGAGGAGGTCAGGCGAATCGTGGTGTCGGGGACGTGGATGCGGTCGACCTCGTCCCCGAGCGCGGCCGAGAGCGCCTCGAGGGCTTGGTGGCGAGCCGGAGCCGTGAGATCTGACGATGCGGCGAGCACCAGCTGGGTCTCGAGCCGGCCGGCGAGGAGACGACCGGCAGTGCTGCCGGCGAGGGCGTCAGCCAACCCGGTCAGTTGCCTGGCCGCGCCCCGCAGGGCGTCGCCCACGGCCAGGACGCGGCCGCCTGGAGGCGTGGCCAGCGGACGCTCGGCGGGCTGGCCGTCCGCCCCTGCGGGCACCTGGGAGAAGTAGGTCGAGAGGGTCACCGGGTCGAGGGCCGGGTCGAGCGAGAGGCCGGTCAGGAGGCCGCTGAGCTCGCTGGCCGAGAGGGTGCCCGGGTCCGGGGCCACGACGAGGCCCCGGGGCTGGCGGGCAGAGGGCTCCTCGTAGGCCGCCAAGGTCAGGTCGGCCACCACCCAGTGGGCGGCGAGGACCGGGTCGTGGGGGAAGGCGGTCAGCTCGGTCGAGGCCTGCGGGTCCACCTGGGCGGCGAGCAGCGGTCCGCCTCGCAGGCCCTGGAGGGCGACGGGTGCGGCGCAGCCGAGGGTGCAGGGTCGGCCGGCGAGGTCGCTGGCTGGGAGGACGAAGTTCCGGATCCCGCCGCAGGCTTGCCTGACGGCGGCGATCGTCTCGGGGTCCTGGGGGCCCTGGAGGAACGCCGTCAGGGGCACGAGCGGCAAGCCGGCCAGCGCCGAGCAGCTCTGGGCGAGGGCGGTTTCCGCAAGGGGTTGGAGGCCGGCTCGGACGAGCGCCGGGAGGTCGAGGGGGGCGAGGGGTTCGGCCACCACCTGCCGGTCCGGGGCGCGCAGGGCCCCGTCGAGGGCCCGCCGGTCGGCGGAGGACCAGGCGGCGAGGTCCGTGAGGAGGGCGGGTTCGGGGGCCAAGGTGAGGGGCAGGCGACTTTGGGCACTGGCCCGAGCCAGGGCAGCCAGGGTGGCCTGGGTGGCCGGGGAGGGCAGGGCACGGACCAGCGGGGCGGCGAGAGGGACGACGAGGGCGACCCGCAAGGGGCTGAGCACGGCGGCGGGGCTCGTGCGGGGATAGGTGTACACGAGGGTGGTCACCAGCGAACTGGTCCGCCGACCGCTCGTCAGCTGGACCACCACCGGGTAGACCCCGCCGCAAGACCCCGGACCCCCCGGGCAGTCCAGGGGGACCGGACCGAGGCTGCCGGGCGGCACGCTGGGGTCGGGGTGGCTGGGAGTGGCCAGCACGAGGCGGATCGCCAATCGGCCCAGGCCGGCGCTCGGCAACTGGGAGAGGGACAGGGGCGTGGAGGCCCAGAGGAGGGGCTGGCCGATGGTGCCCGCAAGGGCAGCTGCCAAGCCCGAGCGGGTGTGGAAGCGGCCGTAGACCAGGACCCGCAGGCTGGCGTCGCTGCTGGGCGCCTGGACCGCCACCTGCAGCTCGTCGGCCTGACCGGGCTCGGTGACCCAGGGGGCTGAGACCAAGAGGAGCGAAGGGGACGACGAGGTGCTCGGCCGATGGGCCGACCTCGCCGCCCGGAGGGTGACCGGGAGGCTCCGAGCGGCAGCGGAGACGGTCGTGCGCAGGCCCAGCGCGCCCTGCTCGCCCGGGGGACCCGGAGGGACGAGCGCAGCCCAGCCCACCGCCAGGCCGGCGAGGAGCGCGGTGAACCTGGCGGTGCTGGTGGCGATCGGCCGGGCCCGAGAGCGATCAGCCGGCCACCGACGGCAGTAGCGGGCGATGCGGGCGAGGAGGCCGTCGCGACGAGCCGGGGTCCCGCCCCGGATCCGTGCCACGTCGGCCAGGAGCCTACTGAACGGCTGGCCTGCGGCCCGATCGAGCGGAGGCGGGCTAGAGCCCGAAGGAGACCTGGGCGAGGCGGGCCAGGGCCTCGGGCTCCCCGGTCGGCTCGACCTGGGCGATGGCTTGCCGACCGTAGAGGTAGAGGGTCAGCTCGCTGGGCCGTCCCTGGAGCACCACGGTCGGGGTCCCGGGGCGGAGGACTCGCTGCTGGCCGTCGGGGCGGCGGAGGGCGATGCCGAGGCCGCCGGCCCGGCGGACCAAGAGGCGACCGGCGACGCCGAGCAGCCCCCAGAGGGCCTCGTCGAGCGCTCGGGTCTCCTCGGCCGGCCGAGGGGGGAGGGCCTCGGGCCCGGCCCGGCGGACGTCCTCGTGATGGACGAAGAACTCGGCCAGGTTCACCTGCGGGTCCAGGGGCGCCAGCCAGGCGGGCGGGCCGCTCTCGACGAGGGCCACGAGGTCGTCGTAGGGAAGCTGCCGGACCTCCGTCGTGGCCCGCTCGAGGAGTCGCCGAGCCGGGCCGCCGAGCAGGATGCCCGGGGCGGCGAGGGGCCGGCGTTCCCGGACGACCAGGTGGACCGCCAGGTCCCGGGTCAGCCAGCCCTCGCAGAGGGTCGGGGCGTCGGGCCCTCGCTCGGCGAGCAGGCGGGCCAGGGCCCGCCGTTCGGTGCGGCTGGGCGGTGACGTGGCGCTTCGGGACACGGCCGGAGGCTAGCGGGCGGGGTCCGGCGGGGCGCTACCCTCGGGCGTCGTGGTCCCCGATCGGGTGGCACGTCTGGTGGAGTTCACCGCCCCCCTGGCCGAGCGCTTCGGCGCGGCCGGCCACCGGCTGTACCTGGTGGGCGGCTCGGTCCGGGACCTCTTCTTGGACCGGGTCGGCGAGGAGCGGGACCTCGACTTCACCACGGACGCCCGACCCGAGACCACGGAGCGGATCCTGCGGGAGCTGGCTGACGCGGTCTGGTTGCAGGGCAAGGCTTGGGGGACCATCGGGGCCCGTTGGCGGGGTCGGCAGCTGGAGGTCACCACCCACCGGGCCGAGGCGTACCGCCCCGAGTCCCGGAAGCCCGAGGTGGTCTTCGGCGACGACGTCACCGTGGACCTCTCGAGGCGGGACTTCACGGTGAACGCCATGGCCCTCCGCCTGCCGGTCGCCCCGGACGAGGAGCCGGAGCTGCTCGATCCCTACGGTGGCCTGGCCGACCTGGCGGCCCGACGGTTGCGGACGCCCTTGGCCCCCGAGGAGTCCTTCGGCGACGACCCCCTGCGGATGCTCCGGGCGGCCCGCTTCCTGGCCGGTCTGCGCCTGGAGCCGGACCCGGCCCTGGTGGCGGCGGTCCGGGCCATGGCCGCTCGTTTGGCCATCGTCTCGGTCGAGCGGGTCCGGGACGAGCTGAACGAGCTGCTGGTGCTGCCCAAGCCCTCCCCTGGCCTGGCCTTCTTGGTGGGAACCGGGCTTGCCGAGCAGTTCCTGCCGGAGCTGCCGGCCCTGGCGCTGGAGCAGGACCCCATCCACCGGCACAAGGACGTCCTGGCCCACACCCTGGCCGTGGTCGACAAGACCAGCCCGGATCTGTTGCTGCGCCTGGCGGCCCTGCTGCACGACATCGGCAAGCCCCGGACCAGGGCCTACGGTCCCGACGGGGTGAGCTTCCACCACCACGATGTCGTCGGGGCCCGTATGGCCCGGGAGCGCCTGGTGGCGCTGCGCTACTCGGCGGAGGACGTCGAGGTGGTGAGCCGGCTGGTGGAGCTGCACCTGCGCTTCCACACCTATCGGCTGGGGTGGACCGACCGGGCGGTCCGCCGTTACGTCCGGGACGCCGGTCCCCTGCTCGAGCGCCTGAACGAGCTGACCCGCTGCGACTGCACCACCCGGAACGCGGCGAAGGCCCGGGCGCTCGCCCGCCGGATGGACGAGCTCGAGCAGCGCATCGCCGAGCTGCGGGCCCGCGAGGAACTCGACGCCATTCGGCCCGACCTCGACGGCCGCCAGGTCATGGCCCACCTGGGCATCCCGCCCGGTCCGCTGGTCGGCGAGGCCCTGGCGTTCCTCCTCGACCTGCGACTCGACGAGGGGCCCCTCGGCGAAGAGGAGGCTCGCCGCCGCCTGGACGCCTGGTGGGCCGCTCGCCGGGCCGCCGACGACGCTGGCGAGGCCGCCCGGCTGGTCAGTCCGCCGGCCAGCGAGGACCGGGATCGCCAGCGGCGAACGCCTCCACCAGGGCCCGGGCCTCGTCGTCGTGGTACTGCACCGGCGGCGACTTCATGAAGTAGGCCGACGGGCCGACCAGGGGGCCGCCCAGGCCGCGGTCCAGGCCGAGCTTGGCGCAGCGGATGGCGTCGATGATGACCCCGGCGGAGTTCGGGGAGTCCCAGACCTCGAGCTTCAGCTCGACGGCCAGGGGGACGTCCCCGAAGTTCCGGCCCTCCATGCGGATGTAGGCCCACTTGCGGTCGCTCAGCCAGGGCACGTGGTCCGAGGGACCGATGTGGACGTCGTCGGCGTCGAGCACCGTGTGCTCGATCTGGCTGGTCACCGCCTGGGTCTTGGAGACCTTCTTGGACTGCAGGCGGCTCCGCTCGAGCATGTTCCGGAAGTCCATGTTGCCGCCGAAGTTCAGCTGGTAGGTCCGGTCCAGGGCGACGCCGCGGTCCTCGAAGAGCCGGGTGAGGACCCGGTGGAGGATCGTCGAGCCCACCTGGCTCTTGATGTCGTCGCCCACGATCGGCACCCCGGCGTCCTGGAAGCGCCGGGCCCAGGTGGGGTCGGAGGCGATGAAGACCGGGATGGCGTTCACGAAGGCCACCTTGGCCTCCAGGCAGGCCTCGGCGTAGAAGCGCTGCGCCTGCTCGGAGCCCACCGGCAGGTAGCTCACGAGGACGTCCACCTGCCGCTCCCGCAGGACCGCGGCGACGTCCACCGGCTCGGCCGGGGATTCCTCGACGACCTCCCGGTAGTAGGTGCCCAGACCGTCCAGGGTCGGGCCCCGCTGGACGGTCACGTCGAGGTGACCGACCGGGGCGAAGCGCACCGTGTTGTTCTGGCCGGCGAAGATGGCCTTGCCGAGGTCGATGCCCACCTTTGCGGCGTCCACGTCGAAGGCGGCGACGAACTCCAGGTCCCGGACGTGGTAGCCGCCGAGCTCCACGTGCATAAGGCCCGGCACGGTGTCCTCCGGGGAGGCGTCCCGGTAGTAGCCGACCCCTTGGACCAGGGAGCTGGCGCAGTTGCCCACGCCGGCGATGGCGACTCGGATGGGGCTCATGGCAGTCCTTTCGTGACGGCCGCGGCTGCGGCACTGGACGGGGCCGCCGAGGCGGCTCGGGACGGGTCAGGCGAGGGCATCGGGGCAGGCGACGGCGTCCAGTGGACGCCGTCGTCCCCGCCGCTTCGTTCGGCGGCGATCAGCCGGTCGAGCCAGGAGATGTCCTGCTCGGTCGACTCCTTGGCGTGCTCCGCTAGGGACCGCGCGTAGCGATCCAGTTGGTGGTCCGCGGCCACGCGGCGGGCCGCCTCCAGTCGTTCCTGGAGCTGGCTCCGTCGTCGCTCGAGCAGCCGGAGGCGGGCGGCAGGCGGCAGGTACCGGGCGAAGGCCAAGCGGAGCCCGAAGCTCCGGGCATCCTCGCCGGCTCCTGGCTCGGCGGCCAACAGGGCGGCGAACTGCCGACGCCCCTCCTCGGTGATCCGGTAGACCTTCCGGCCACGTCGACTCCGCGGCGCCGGTCCCCGCCGTGGCCAGAACGCCGCCCGCTCGCCGGCCAGCGAGCCGGTCATGGGGATCCCGGGCGTCGACGCGGCCTCGCCGGCGGCCACCACGGCACCGGAGCGCTCCAGGCGAGCGAGGGCCGGGTAGAGGGACCCGAAGGAGACGTTGGCCAGGAACCCCAGCTCCTCCCGGAGGCGCCGCCGAATCTCGTAGCCGTGGAGCTCCTGCTCCTCCAGCAGGCCCAGGATGGCCAGCTCAAGCACCCTGGGCCTCCATCCTGATCCTGGCACTCGCCACGCTGGACGCTCCTCGGCAGTCGGCTGAACCGTCGATCGGCTTGACCATCGACAGAACCTATCGTACCGATATATCGACGTGTCGACAAGCCGGGGTGGGGGTCGGGGGCGGCTCTGCGGTCCCCCTCGGCGGTACCCTGGCCCCGATGCGTGGAGGGCCGCCGGGGGTGCGGGGGTTCGCCGTCGCCGGGGACGGCGGTCGGGTCGAGTACCGGCTTGCCCGGAACGCCGTGGTGCGGGAGGTCCGCCGCGGGCGGCTCTCGCGGGTGGAGGTCTGCGACGCCCATCCCGAGCTCCTGCGGGCCGCCCGGAACGTCGGGGCGGCGGCCGGCGAGCCCTGCCCCATCTGCGAGGCCGACGACCTGGTCGAGGTGACCTACGTCTTCGGGGCCCGCCTCCCTCCGAACGGGCGATGCCCGGCCAGCCGGGCCGAGCTGGACCGCCTCTGCAACCGGGTCGAGCAGGTGGCCTGCTACGTCGTCGAGGTCTGCCCGAGCTGCGCCTGGCACCACCTGGTCCGGATGTTCCCCGCCGGGGGGCGCCAGCGAGCGGCACGGCGCAGGGCCCAGGAGGGGTGAGCTCGCCGGCGACCGGCTCCGGCGGCAGACCAGGGGATCGGTCCTCCGCTCTTCACCCCGTCACCGACCGGTGTCGCGTCGTGCGCCCCGTCCCCGGCGGGTGCGGCTGAGAGCTTGCTGTGCATCGGGGCCCCTGCTCGTGCCTGGCGGTCCCCGAGGGGGCAGGATGGTGCACGATGGTGGGCGGAGCCTGGCGCCCGCCGGGCGAGCCGGGTCGGCACGGGGCCGGCCTGGAGCGAAGGAGTCGAGGAGTGCAAGCGTGAGCCCGACCCAGTCCAGTAGTTCCCGAGGGGGCGCCAGGGGCGCCGCTGCCCGGTCCGGTGGCGCCGGGCCGGGGCGGCCGTCGGGCAACGGTCGGGGCGGCCGGCCGGCCCAGGGCCGGACGATCCAGGCCCGGCCGCCGGGCCGGCGGGTCCAGTCCTCGACCATGGCGGTCATCGCCGTGGTCCTCGTGGTGGTCGTGGTCCTGGTCGTCGTCCTGGTGAAGGTGACCGGGGGAGGCTCGTCGTCAGGAGCCAACGGCCTGAAGCCCCCGGCGGTGACCACGGCTTCCCCGGCCGTCCTCCAGGAGGTCGAAAACGTCCCGAACAGCGTGCTTTCGGCCGTGGGCACCGGCGGCTCGAACGTGAACCCGCCGGTGGTCCAGAAGCACCAGCCGGTGCTGCACCTGAACGGCTCGAGCAAGCCGGCTGCCCTCTACATCGGGGGCGTGTTCTGTCCCTACTGCGCCGCCACCCGCTGGTCCTTGCTGCTGGCCTTCTCGAAGTTCGGGACCTTCAGCGGCGTCCAGGAGACGACCTCCTCGCCGTGGGACTACGCCCCGGACACGCCGACCTTCGACTTCCTCCACGCCACCTACAGCAGTCCCTACGTGAACTTCGTACCGGTGGAGTACCTGAGCCAGGACAAGGACGGGCTGGACACCCACACGGTGCTCACCCCCCTGACCTCGACCGAGCAGCGGCTCTACAGCACCTACGACAACCCTGAAGGGGTGCCCTTCGTGGACATCGGCAACCTGGTCTTCATCAAGAGCGCGCCGATCGACCCGCAGCTGCTCGACGGCAAGACCCAGGCCCAGGTGGCCGCGCTGCTCTCGAACCCGAGCAGCCCGGTGACCCAGGCCATCGTGGGTACGGCGAACTACATCATGGCCGGGGTCTGCGCCATCGACGGCGGCCAGCCGGGCTCGGTGTGCACGAACAGCGGGGTCCAGGCGGCGGCCAAGGCCCTGGGGATCAACGCCTAGGCCGGAGGCGGTCTCCGATGGCGAGGCAGCGGGGCGCGACGACCCGTGCGCCGGCGCGGGACCGGACCCGCGTCGGTGCACGGGCAGCCGAGGTCGACGAGCGCGCCGTGGCAACGAGCTCGGACGGCGAGGAGGGCGACGCGGCGGCCTGGCTGGAGGACCTCCCGCGGGTCGGTCGGGCGGTGCCCTGGGTGGCCCTGGTCCTCTGCGTCCTCGGGGTCGCAGATGGCGCCTACCTGACCTACACCCACTTCCACCCTGGCGCCCTGGTCTGCTCGACCTCGGGGCTGATCAACTGTGCGAGGGTGACCACCAGTCAGTACTCCCGGGTCCTCGGGATCCCGGTGGCCATCTTGGGCCTCGCCTTCTACGTGGTCTTGACGGCTGTCAACCTGCCGCCCCTGTGGCGCTCCACCTCGATCTGGCTGGCTCGGCTGCGGCTGGCCATGGTGGTGGTCGGCATGGGCATGGTCATCTACCTGGTCATCGCCGAGCTCTTCCTCATCGGCAACATCTGCGAGTACTGCACCGGGGTCCACATCCTCACCTTCGGGATGTTCGTCCTCGTGGTCCTCACCTACCCCACCCTGGCCGAGCGGGCCCGCCAGGCGGGTTCGGCCGTCGGGGAGGCTACGGCCGCCTAAGCTGAGTGGCGGTCGGGCCTCGTCTGGACGGCCCGGCTCCGTTCCCATCCCTTCGTCGGCGTGCCGGGAAGCCTGGTCGGCAGGAGGCCATGGCACGCCCCACCACCCCGACCCCGACGTGGGCGGCGAGGACCTGGCACGGAGACCAGCTCGGCGGGCTCCTGCTGGCAGCTGGTGCCCTGGTGGCGCTGGTCCTGGCCAGCAGCCCCTGGCGGGCCGGCTACGAGCACCTCGTCTCGGCTCGACTGCGACTGGCTGCGGTGGCCCCCGGAATCCCGAGTCTCCGGGGATGGGTCAACGACGGGCTCCTGACCCCCTTCTTCCTGGCGGTCGGGCTCGAGCTTGCCGAGGCCCGGGCGTCGGGGGGTCCGCTCGCCGGCTGGCGGCGGTCCTTGCCGCCGGTGCTCGGCGCGGCCGCCGGCATGGGGGGTGCGGCGGCGTGCTACCTCGTGGTGGTCGGTGGAGGGCCCCTGGCCCGGGGCTGGGGCGTGCCCATGGCCACCGACGCCGCCCTGGTGGCCGCGAGCGCCGCCCTGCTCGGCCCCCGGGTACCGCCCTGGCTGCGCAGCTTCCTCCTCGCCTTGGCCGTGGCCGACGACCTGGGGTCGGTGGCGGTCCTGGCCGTGGTGAGCGGCCAGCACCCCTCGGTGCCGTGGCTGGGCCTTGGGGTAGTGGCGCTGGTGGCCGTGGGCCTCCTGGGGCGCTGGCAACAGGCGGCCTGGCCGGCCCTGGGGGGGACGGTCGTCCTCTGGCTCATCCTCGCCCGGGCCGGGGTCGAACCGGCCCTGGCCGGAGCTCTGGCGGGTGCCACGGTGCCAGCGGGGACGGCCGGCGCGTCCCGGACGACCGCCGTGCTCGAGCCCCTGGTCCAGCTGCTGGTCCTGCCGGTCTTCGGCCTGGCGAACCTGGGCATCGACCTGCGGAGCTCCCTCTTGGCCACGCCGGCCGCCCGCAGCGTCTTCTGGGCTGTCCTGGTGGCCCGGGTGGTCGGCAAGCCGATCGGGGTGCTGGGCGGCGGACTGGTCGGTGACGCGCTCGTTGGCCGGCGGACGGGGAAAGGGCCGTGTGCGGGTGCCCGGTTCCGGGGAGCGCTCGGGTCGCGGGGGCGGACCGGGGCACTGGCCGGAGGTGGAGCCCTGGCTGGCGCCGGGGTGACGGTGCCCCTGCTGTTCGCCGAGACGGTCTTCGGCCGGTCCTCGGGCCTCGAACCGGCTGCAGCCGCCGGCCTGGTGGCGGGGACCCTCGGGGCCAGCGCCCTGGGTGCCCTCGTCCTGCTCGCCATCGGTCGGGCCCAACCGTCGGCTCTCGCCCGCGGCCCAGAGGGCGCCCCCTGCGCCGCTGGTCGGCACGTCGCCGGCGAGGGGGCCGGTGGTACGGTGCGGGGAGCCGCCGGCAGCCCCCAAAGCGCTGGACGGCGAGGAGGCAGCGATGACGGAGGCTTCTCTGCGCCGGCCCCTGACCGTGCCGATGGTGCGGGGACGGAAGCGGGCCAAGGGCGCCGAACCGCTGGTCATGGTCACCGCCTACGACGCCCCGAGCGCCCGGGTGGCGGACGCCGCCGGCGTGGACCTGATCCTGGTCGGTGACTCGGTCGCCAACACCGTCCTCGGGTACCCGGACACCCTGCAGGTCGATGTGGCCGACCTGGCCCACCACGTGGCCGCGGTGACCAGGGCGGGCCCGCGGGCCCTGGTGGTCGCCGACCTGCCCTGGCCGAGCTATCACCAGGGGCGGCGGACCGCCGTGCGGGCCGCGGCCCGACTGGTGCGGGCCGGGGCGAAGGCGGTGAAGCTCGAGGGGGGTGCACTGCGGGTCCCGGTGGTCGAGGCCCTGGTGGACGCCGAGGTCCCGGTCATGGGCCCCAGGGCCGGGGGGCCGAGGCGCGCGAGCGGCTCGTGGCCGACGCCCTGGCCCTGGAGGCCGCCGGGGTGTTCGCCGTGGTCCTCGAGGGGATCCCGCCCGCGGCCGGTCGAGCCGTGACCGAGGCGCTGGAGGTGCCGACCATCGGCATCGGGGCCGGGCCGGACTGCGACGGACAGGTCCTGGTCTTCCACGACCTGGTCGGCCTGAACCCCGGGCCCGTCCCCCGGTTCGCCCGGCGCTACGCCGACCTCCTCGGCCAGGCCACCGCAGCGGTGGCGGCCTTCGCGGCCGACGTGCGGGAAGGTCGGTTCCCCGGGCCCGAGGAGACCTACCCGGAAGACGCCCCCAGCGGGAGCCCGGCCTAGCACCGGTCCGCGTCCCGGGCCCAGTCCAGGGTCCGCAGGAGGGGGCTGGGCTCGGCGGCCGGGCGTGGAGCAGGGCCAAGAGCCCACTGGGCTACGATGAAGCATCCCTGCCGGCCCTGGCGCCATGGCGTCTCGGGCTGGCGCCCTGCTCCGGGTGGTCCGGGGCCCCGGCGTGGCCGGGTCCAGAGGGAGGAGGCCGTTCGTGCGGCTCTATGAGGTGATGGTTATCTTCGACACCGAGGTGCCAGACACGGCGGTGAACGCCGTGCTGGACCGAGCCCTGGAGGCGCTGCGCACCCACGGCGGGCAGCCGGGACGGGTCGACCGGTGGGGACGGCGACAGTTCGCCTACGAGATGCGGCACCGCCACGAGGGCTACTACGTCGTGGTGGAGTTCACGGGCTCGCCCGAGGCGGCGGCGGAGCTGGACCGGGTGCTGGGACTGGCCGACGAGGTCCTGCGGCACAAGGTGGTCCGCCTGCCCGACCGCCTGGCTCGCCGGTCGACCCCGACCGGTCGTCGGGCGGCCCGGCCTGCGGAGGTTGGGTGAGATGTCGAACGGGAACACGGTGGTGCTGGTCGGCAACGTGACCCGGGACCCCGAACTGCGCTGGACGGCGACGGGTCAGGCCACGACCACGTTCGGCTTGGCGGTGAACCGGCGCTGGCAGAACCGTCAGACCCAGGAGTGGGAGGAGGCGACGTCGTTCTTCGACGTGGTCTGCTGGCGGGAGATGGCGGAGAACGCTGCCGAGAGCTTGGTGCGGGGCAGCCGGGTGATCGTGACCGGTCGGCTGGAGCAGCGGTCCTGGGAAACCCCGGAGGGGGAGCGGCGGAGCAAGATCGAGGTCGTGGCCGACGAGATCGGTCCGAGCCTGCGCTGGGCGACCGCCCAGGTGACGAAGAACGAGCGGCGGGGCCCGACCGGCGAGGGCGCCCGTCCCGCCCCGGCCGGTCGGCCGGCACCGGCCGCCGCCCAGGGCGGTGGTTACGACTACGACGAGGAGCCGTTCTGAACCATGGCGAGGAACACCAACGATCGTCGGAGCCGCCGGGCCGCCAAGGAAGCGGCTCGGCGTCCGAAGAAGAAGCCGTGCCTGCTCTGCCGGGACAAAGTCGAGTGGGTCGACTACAAGGACGTGGCCCTGCTGCGGAAGTTCATGAGCGACCGGGGCAAGATCCGGGCCCGGCGGGTGACCGGCAACTGCAGCCAGCACCAGCGGGACGTGGCCGTGGCCATCAAGACCGCCCGGGAGCTGGTCCTCTTGCCCTACACCCAACGGACAGTGACCGAGCGGTCGGGCAGCAAGGCCCGGGCCGGTCGGGCCGGTCGGGCTGGCGCCGAGGGCGCCGTGCAAGAGCCGGTGGTCGAAGAGAGCGAGTCGGCGGCAGCCGAGTCGGCTGAGGTGGCCGAGTCCGTGGAGGTGGCCGGCTGATGCGGGTGGTGCTGCGCGAGGACGTCGAGCGTCTGGGGCGTCGTGGGGACATCGTCGAGGTCAGCAAGGGTTTCGCCCGGAACTTCCTCGTCCCGAGCCGTCGGGCGGTGCCGGCCACGGCTGGCATCGAAGCTCAGGCGGCCGCGATGCGCCGGGCTCGGGACCAGCGGGAGGCCGCTGCCCGGCAGGCTGCCGAGCAGGCCGCCCGGACGCTGACCGGGGCGACCGTCCGGGTGGTGGCGCGGGCGGGGGCCGGCGGGCGGCTGTTCGGCTCGGTGACCGCAGCGGACGTCGCCGCCGCCTGCCAGGAGCAACTTGACGTGGTGTTCGACCGCCGACGGCTTCACCTGGAGGAGCCCATCAAGACCGTTGGCCGTCACGAGGTGGCGGTCCAGCTGCATCCGGACGTCGTGGCCCACTTCTCCGTGGAGGTCGAGGCGGAGGGCGCCTGAGCCTGCCGACGGGCCGACCGAGGCCTGTCAGACCCGCCTGGCAGGCTGGCTGCGTGCGGAGCCCGCTGCGAGCGTCCACACCGTCGTCCACTGGGGAGTGCGAGATTTCCGCAGCTTTCTGCGGTCCTCCACTTCCTTTCCCCAGGCCGGCTCGGGCAGGGTGAGGAAACGATGGCGAACACCCTCGACGAGACCGCGACCCGTCGGGTCAGCAGCAGCCGAGTCCCTCCGCACAACCTCGAAGCCGAGGAGTCGGTGCTGGGGGCCATGCTCCTGTCCCGGGATGCCATTGCTGCTGCCCTGGAGCGTCTGCGAGCCGAGGACTTCTACAAGCCGGCCCACGGCGTGGTCTTCTCGGCCATCGCCAGCCTCTACGCCCGGGGTGAACCGGCCGACCCGGTGACGGTCACCGAGGAGCTGCGGCGGCAGGGCTTGATGGAGGCGGTCGGGGACCCGGCCCTGTTGGTGCGGCTGCAGGTCAGCACGCCGTCGACGGCGAACGCTGGCCACTACGCCCGAATCGTCGAGGAGCACGCCCTGCTGCGACGCCTGGTGGCGGTCGCCGGGGAGATCGCCGAACTCGGGTACTCGGTCCCCGAGGACGTGAGCGAGGCGGTGGATCGGGCCGAGTCCCTGGTGTTCGAAGTGGCCCAGCGCCGGGTCGTGGACACCTTGTCGCCCTTGCGGGAGCTGCTGGCGGCCAGCCTGGACCACCTCGAGCAGCTCTACGAGCGCGAGCAGACGGTCACCGGTGTGCCGACGGGCTACGTGGACCTCGACGAGCGCCTAGCCGGGTTGCAACCGTCGAACCTGGTGGTGGTCGGTGCCCGACCTTCGATGGGCAAGACCAGCTTCGCCCTGGGGATCGTACGGCACGCCGCCTTGGCCACCCGGAAGCCGGTGCTGCTGTTCTCCTTGGAGATGAGCCATCTGGAGCTGACCCAGCGGTTGCTGTGCGCCGAGGCCCGAGTGGACGCCAGCCGGATGCGGACCGGCCGGCTGCACGACAGCGACTGGCCGAAGATCTCCGACGCCATCGGACGGCTGGGCGACGCCCCGATCTTCATCGACGACAACCCGAACCTGACGGTCATGGACGTGCGGGCCAAGGCCCGTCGGCTGATGGCCAAAGAGGGGCTGGGCCTGGTGGTGGTCGACTACCTGCAGCTGATGACCGGCCGGGCCCGGGCGGAGAGCCGGCAGGTGGAGGTCTCGGAGATCAGCCGAGGCCTGAAGATCCTGGCTCGGGAGCTGAAGGTCCCGGTCGTGGCCCTCTCGCAGCTGTCCCGGAACCTGGAGATGCGCCAGGACAAGCGGCCGGTGCTGGCCGACCTGCGGGAGTCAGGGTCGATCGAGCAGGACGCGGACGTGGTCCTGTTCATCTATCGGGACGAGGTCTACAACCCGGACTCCCCGGACCGGGGCACAGCCGAGATCATCATCGCCAAGCATCGCAACGGGCCGGTGGGGGCGGTCCAGTTGGCCTTCGTCGACCACTACGCCCGGTTCGCCAACATCGCCCGGGTCTAGGCCCGGGTCGTCGCCGGGGCGCCCTCGGCGGTGGGTGCCTCCTGGCCCGCGCAGGTGCGACAGAGGCCAGGGACGGCGAAGTGCCGGGGACGGACCTCGAAGCCGTAGCGGTCCCGGGCGATGCGGGCCAGCTCGCCGAAGACGGTCTCGGGCACCTCGATCTGACGGCCGCAGCGGTCGCAGACCAGGTGCCCGTGGCGCTCGGTGGCGAGGTGATAGGTGGCGGCGCCGTGGCCCAGGTGGACGTGCTCCACCACCCCGAGGCGCTCGAGCTCCTCGAGGTTGCGGTACACGGTGGAACGGTGGACGGTCGGGTCCTCTCGGTGCACGGCGCTGACCAGCTCGTCGGCCGTCGGGTGGGTGCCGGACTCGAGCAAGCAGCGCACTACGAGGCGCCGGGAGGCGGTGACCCGTCCGCCGCGGTGGCGGAACAGCGCCAGGATGCCCTCGACGGTCTCGGGAGGAGCCAGGTCAGCGACCACGGTCGACACGCTAGTCACTGGGCTCCGAGCGGCCGTGCCGGCTGGGGCAGCATGGACCGGTGCGCCTGGTCATCGCCACCTGCGAGGTCCACTACGAGGGCCGGCTGCGCGCCGACCTGCCCCGGGGGCGGCGGCTCCTGGTGCTGAAGGCCGACGGGTCGGTGGCGGTCCACGCCGACGACGGGGCCTACAAGCCGCTGAACTGGATGGTGCCGCCGTGCACCGTGACCGAGGAGCCCGGCCGGTGGCTGGTCCAGGGAGCCAAGGGGGAGCGGCTGGAGATCCGGCTCTACGAGGTCCACCTGGACGTCACCCACGAGCTCGGACCCGAGCCCGGCCTGGCGAAGGACGGGGTGGAGGTCGAGCTCCAGGGCCACCTGGCCGAGCGGCCCTGGGTGCTCGAGGCCGGCCTGGAGCTCCTGGCCCGGGAGTACCGCACCCCGCTGGGCCCGGTCGACCTGCTCTGCCGGGACGCCAGCGGCGGCTTCGTGGCCGTCGAGGTCAAGCGTCGAGGCGAGCTGGCCAGCGTCGAGCAGCTGGATCGCTACCTGGCGGCGCTTCGGACCAGCGACGCCCGGCTGCGGCCCCTGCGGGGCCTGCTGGCGGCCGAGCGGGTCGCGCCGAACGCCCGTCGGCTCTGCGAGGCCCGGGGCATGGGCTGGCGGGAAGTGGACCTCGAGGCGCTGCGCCGCCAACCCGGCCGCACCCCGCGGCTCTTCGATGACCTGCCCGAGGAGGCCACCGGCGGGCACTGAGGGGCCGGGCCGCCCGAGGGGACGGCCGCACCCGGTCGGCACCCTAGGCTGCCGCCGATGCGGGTCGCGGTGCTCCTGAAGCAGGTCCCGGCGGCCGAGGCCCTGAGCCTCGGCCCGGACGGTCGCCTGGTGCGCCAGGGCGTGGCCCTCGAGGTCAACCCCTTCTGCCGCCGGGCCGTGGCCCAAGCCGTGGCCCTGGCCCGCCGAAGCGGGGGGACCTGCGTGGCCATGAGCCTTGGGCCCCCGAGTGCCGAGGCGGCGCTTCGGGAGGCCTTGGCATGCGGCGCCGACGAGGCCGTGCTGCTCAGCGACCCGAGCCTGGCCGGGTCCGACACCCTGGCCACCTCGGCGGCCCTGGTCGCCGCCCTGGACCGCCTCGGTCCCTTCGACCTGGTCCTGGTGGGCAAGAGCGCCGTGGACGCCGACACCGGCCAGGTCGGCCCGCAGGTGGCCGAGCGCCTGGGCTGGCCCTTCGTGCCCGCGGCGCGGGCCCTGCGGCTGGAGCCGCCGTCGGGTCTGGGACCGGCGCGGCTCTGGGCCCGCTGCGAGCTGGACGACGGCTGGCAGGAGGTCCGGGTCGCCCTCCCCGCGGTCCTGGCTGCCGCGGAGCGGCTCATCGACCCGTGCAAGCCCGACGCTGCGGCCCTGGCCGAGGTGGGGCCGGGGCGGGTGCGAGTGCTGGGTCCGGCTGCCCTCGGCCCGGGTCCCTTCGGTGCCGAGGGCAGCCGGACCCTGGTGCGCCGGGTGCGCCAGGCGCTCCGCCCCGCCCGGGCCCGCCAGGTCTTCCCCCTGGCCCGCCTGGAGGAAGCCGTCGAAGCCGTTCGTGCCCGGCTGGCCGAGACGGGCGGCGCCGGGGCCGCAAAACGGCCCGGGCCAGGGGAGCCGATGTCCGACCCTGGGGTTGCGCCGATCGGGGGCCGCCGTGGCGAGGCGAAGGAGGTGCCGACGGTGGCCGTCCTGGCCGAACCCGGCCGGCCGGCGGCCGTGGCTGGCCTGCTGAACCAGGCCGCGGCCCTCGCCTCAGCACTAGGCGCCGAGCTCGCCCTGGCCGGTCCGGCGCCGGCGGACAGCGAGCAGCCCGAGCCGGTCGGCGCCAACCGGCTGCTCGTCGTCGAAGGCCGTTGCGACCCGGCGGGCGTCGCTGCCGCGCTCGGCGCGCACTGGTGCGGCCCGGGTGGGCCGGCCCCGGCGGTGATCCTGGCCTTGGCCACCCAGTGGGGCCGGGAGGCCGCCGCCCGCCTCGCGGTGCGCCTCGGGGCCGGCTTGACCGGCGATGCCGTGGCCCTGACCCTGGACGGGGACCGGCTGGTGTGCTGGAAGCCCGAGCCGGCCGGGACGGCCATGGCCGAGGTGGTCGCCCTCGGGCCGATCCAGATGGCCACGGTCCGCCCCGGGGTGGGCGAGACCTCGGCGCACGGCCCCGGGGCGGGGGGTTCGGGGGTGCCGGTGGTCGAGCTCGTGCCGCCCGCTGACCGGGTGCCGACGCCCGTGGAGGTCCTGGGAGGGGGCCGGGACGACGACGTGGCGGCGCTCCTGCGGGCTCGACGGGTCTGCTGCGTGGGCCTGGGAGTGGACCCGGAGGACTACCCCCTGGTTCGCCGGTTGGCCGCCCGGATCGGGGCGGAGCTGGCCGGGACGCGGAAGGTGACCGACCGGGGCTGGCTGCCCCGGGCCCGCCAGGTGGGGGTGACGGGGCACAGCGTGGCTCCCGAGCTCTACCTGGCCGTGGGGCTCTCGGGGCGGACCAACCACGCGGTCGGGGCCCTGCGGGCCGGGACGGTCCTGGCGCTGAACGCCGACCCCGCAGCGCCCGTGTTCGAGTGGGCCGACGTGGGGATCGTCGGGGACTGGCGTCAGGCGCTGCCCAGACTGGCCGACGTCCTGGCCGAGACGCCCTCGGGGCGCTCGGGTTCGTCGGCCGCCTCGATCTCCGAACGGGGCACGCCGAGCAAGTAGAGGATGGGGTCGAGGTAGGGCACGTTCAAGGCGGCGTCCGCGGCGTCCTGGACCACGGCCTTCGCGTTGAAGGCGATACCGAGCCCGGCGACGCTCAGCATGTCGATGTCGTTGGCCCCGTCCCCAACGGCCACCGTCTGGGCCAGGGGGACGCCGGCCTCGGCGGCGAATCGGCGCAGGGCCTCCGCCTTGCCGGCCCGGTCGACGATCGGACCGAGCAGCCGGCCGGTCAGACGGCCGTCGGCCACCTCCAGCCGGTTGGCGGCCACGCGCCGGATCCCGAGGTCCGCGGCCATGGGTTCGATGACCTGGAGGAAGCCGCCGCTCACCACCGCGGTCTCGTAGCCCAGGCGGGCCAGGGTCCGGACCAGGGTGCGGGCCCCGGGGGTCAGCTCGAGGGACTGGCGGACCTCCTCGAGGGTGCTGGCCGGCAGGCCGGCCAGGAGCTGGACCCGGGCACGCAGCGCCTCGGCGAACTCCAGCTCGCCGGCCATCGCCGCCCGGGTGATCTCGGCCACCTGCTGGGCGCAGCCGGCTCGCTCCGCCAGCAGGTCGACGACCTCCTGGCGGATCAGGGTCGAGTCGACGTCCAGGACGATCAGGTGCCGGGCCCGGCGGTGCAGGCCGGCCCGCTGGACGGCCACGTCGATCCGCAGCCGGGCTGCTTCCTGGGCCACCTGGCGGCGCAGCTCGTCCGAGCCGGCGCCGGCCACGAGCAGCTCGTAGGAGACGACCGGCTGGTGGGCCAGCTGCACGATCCGCTCGACGTTCCCCCCGGCCCGGGCCACGGCACCGAAGACCCCGGCCAGTGCCGCAGCCGGCAGGGTCGGGGCCAGGACGGTCAGCCAGTGGTGGTGGTGCGGCGGCGGGGAGGCCCCGAGGTCGGTGGGGTTCACGGCCACCGCCAGACCCCACGTCGGGGTGAGGGGTGCCACCGCGTCCTGCAGCACCCCCTGGTCCACCCCGACGACCACGACCGCCAGGAGCAGCTGCCCGAAGATCGTGACCTGCTCGACGTCGAGCACGTCGGCACCAGCCTGCTCGAGGGCCGCGAAGAGGTCGGCGGCCGAGCCTGGTCGGTCCAGGCCGCTGACGGTGACCAGGAAGGCCCCTTCGGGGCGCTGGCGCGGGGGGTCTGGGGTCATGGTCGGACGGCCTCGGGCGCAGGTGACCCGAGGGGGCCAGCCTAGCCAGGGTCGGCTGGCTAGCCTGGCGGGGTGGCAGGTCCCCGGCTCGGCCCCCGCCCGGCCCGGTGAGCGCCCTCCCCCCGCTCCCGGGCATCTTCCGGCCGCTCGGCCCCCTGGTCTCCCAGGACGGCTACCTGGCAGTAGGCGGTCTGGTCCTCCTCGAGGACTTCGGCGTGCCGGTCCCCGGGGAGACGATCCTGGTCGTGGCCGCGGTCTTCGCCGGGGCCGGTCGGCTGTCGATCCTCGGGGTGGCCCTGGTCGGCTTCGCCGGGGCCCTCGTGGGGGACAGCGTCGGCTACCTGATCGGTCGGCTGGGCGGCCGGGCCCTCGTCCTCCGGCTCGGCCGCTTCGTCGGGCTGACCGAACGGCGCCTCGAGGAGGGCGAGGCCTTCGTCCGACGCCACGGGGCCCCGGTGGTCATCGTGGCCCGCTTCGTCGAGGGCCTGCGGCAGGCCAACGGCATCCTGGCCGGGGCCCTGGAGATGCCCTGGCTCACCCGCTTCCTGCCGGCCAACGCGCTCGGGGCGGCGCTCTGGGTGGGGCTGTGGACCACCGTGGGCTCCCTTGCCGGCCAGCACCTCGACGCCATCTACGGGGCCGTGGTCCACGCCGAGCTCGCCGCGGTCGTGGTGGCCGTGGTCGTCCTCGCCGCCGTGGTCGTCTGGCGGGTCCGTCGCCGCCGGCGGGAGCGAGCCGGCGAGCCACCCCGCTAGCCTGCGGCCCCGATGCCTGAGCCGCCTGGGTCCGCCGGCCCTGCCGCGGACCCGACCGCGCCGACCCCCGAGTGGCTCCCCCCGGGCGAGGGGGTGCTGCCCGCTCAGCTCCTCGAGGAGGCCCTGGCCCGTGGCGTGGTGGACGCCCCCGCCGACGACCCCGTGCCGGCAGCCAACGTCCAGCCGGCGAGCGTCGATCTGCGACTCGGGGATCGGGCCGTCCGGTTGCGCTGCAGCTTCCTCCCCGGGGACCACGAGGTGCTGGCCAAGCTCGAGGACTACGCCCTCGACGAGCTCGACCTCCGGGGCCGCGGAGCGGTCCTGGAACGGGGCCGGCCCTACCTGGTGGCCTTGAAGGAGCGGCTCGCCCTGCCGGCCAGGCTGCACGGCCGGGCCAACCCGAAGAGCTCGACCGGCCGGATCGACGTCTTCACCCGGGTCATCACCGACGGGGGGCGGCGCTTCGACGAGATCGCTCCTGGGTACCACGGGGGCCTCTACCTGGAGATCGTGCCCCTTTCCTTCCCCATCCGGGTTCGGGAGGACCTCAGCTTGAACCAGCTCCGGCTGGTGGCCGGCCGGGCCCGCCTGGACGACGAGGCGCTCCTGGCCCTCCACCGCAGCCAGCCCCTGCTCCTCCGGGAGGGTCGGGCGGTCCCGGCAGAGGAGTTGCTGGTGGCCGACGGCCTGTTCCTCGGCCTGGACCTCCAGGGGGACCCGGCCGGCAAGGTCGGCTACTGCGCCCGGGACTCTGCGCCCCTCTTGGACCTGGGCACCGACCAGGCGGTCGACCCCGACCTGTTCTTCGAACCGGTCTGCCGGGAGAAGGGCGACAGGATCGTCCTGTCCCCCAACCGCTTCTACCTCCTGCTCTCCCGGGAGGCGGTCTGCGTGCCCCCGGGGCTAGCCGCCGAGATGACCGCCTACGACCCCACGAGCGGCGAGCTCCGGAGCCACTACGCCGGGTTCTTCGACCCGGGGTTCGGCTGGGACCCGGCCCGCGGCCCGGTGGGTTCCCGGGCTGCGCTGGAGGTCCGGGCCCACGACGTGCCCTTCGTCGTCGAGGACGGCCAGCCGGTCTGCAAGCTGACCTTCGAGCGGCTCCTGGCCGAGCCCCGGGCCCTCTACGGCAGCGCCGTCGGCTCCTCCTACCAAGGACAGCGCGAGACCCTCGGGAAGTGGTTCACCGGTGCCCACCGGCCCCTCGGGGGCTAGGGGAGGAGGAGGGCTCTGGGGCCTCGGTCGGCCAGAGGGCCTCGGGCTCGGTGCCTCGGGTCTCGGGGAGCAGGAGGAACAGGGGCAAGCTGAGCAGCACCGGCAGGAAGGTCACGAGGGCCGCGTCGGCGAAACGGCCCGCGACGCTCTCCAGGGCCCCGAAGCACACCAGGCCGACCACCCCGCCGAGCACTTGGGCCGCCACCTGCCAGCCGGCCACCGACGCCCGCACCGGGGTCGGCAGCAGCTCGTTCGCCAGCGCGCCGGCTCCCGGGGCGAAGAGCGCCCCGGCCGCCACCCCGGCGATGTAGCCCAGGACCAGCCCCGGGGCCGAGCCGCTGTAGGCCAGGACCGCGGCAGCCACGATGCCGGCCATGGCGGTCGCCGCGGTCGGCCGGCGGCCCAGGCGATCGGCGAGGACCCGGCCGACCAGCAGGCCGCCAAGGCCCAGGGCCCCCGAGGCCACGACCATGCTGGCGGTGACCAGCCCCGACAGGTGCAGGACGTCTTGGGCGTAGAGGAACGTGAAGCTGTTGGCCGGCCCGGTCACCACCGACACGGCGAACGCCAAAGCCACGACCACCCCCAGGCGGCGCCGGTAGGGGCGGGCCACGGCCCCCAGGACCGGCAGGGCTGGCCCGATGTGGGCTGGCCCAGTTTGGGTGGGCCGGAGTCGGCGGAACCGGTCGGGCTCCTCGGCCCGTCGGGCGACGACGGGCAAGACGACCAGGGGCACGACGGCCAGAAGGAAGAGGCCCCGGAACCCGAGGGCGTCACCGGCCAGGCTGTTCAGGACGGCCGTCGAACCGGCCCCGACGGCGTAGGCCGCGGCCATGAGCGCCACGGCCTTTGCCCGGTCCTCGCTGGCGGTCTGCTCGGCACCCACCACGGTACTGAGCGCGGTGGTGGCCGAGAGGGCCGGTCGGCCGATGGCGAAGATGGCTACGAACCACCAGAAGCTGGGGCTCGCCGCGGCCGCTGCTGTGAGCAGCAGGCCGCTGGCGCAGCTCGTGACCAGGGTCCGGACCCGGCCCAGGCGGTCGGCCAGGCCCGCGAGGGGCAGGCCCCCAAGGGAGGCCAGGCGGATGACGGCCAGGCCCGCCCCCAGGGTGGTGCCCGAGAGGCCGGCCTCCTCCCGGAGGCTCAGGCCGCTGCCGGTCGCCTGCCCGAAGGCCCGGGCCACGTGGCCGAGGGCGGCCACCACGCCGAACTGACCGAAACCGGCGGCGAAAGCGACGACGGCCACCGCCAGGACGGCAGGGTCCTGCCAGCGGCGCAGCCGGAGCCCGGCCTCCGGGGTGCTCACCGCCGGGGGCTGGCAGCCGGCAGGCGGAGCGCGGGCGGCGCGCCGGCCGGCTGGTCCTGGGCGGCCCGGGCCGCACGGCGACGCTCGGCCCAGAACGGGAGGTCCAAGACGGTGAGGAGCACCACGGCCACTCCGGCAGCACCGGCGATGTACCAGGGCCAGGGTCCAAGGACCGACAGCAAGGTCCACTCCGGTGGGGGTTGGCGGAGGAACATGTAGTTCGCCCCGGTCAGGCCGTCGACGGTGCCGACCAGCGCGGTGTAGGCCAGGGTGAGTAGGAACACCCGCGGGGCGGCCCGACGCCGGGGATGGAGGCCGAAGCCGATCACCAAGAAGCAGGCGGCGAGCACGATGCCGGCGTGCCCGACGACGTACTCGAAGAAGGCCAGGTGCGGGAAGCCGACGTCCAGGTCGGGGGTCAGCAGGCCCTGGAGGGTGCCGGCTAGGCCCCAGAACCAGGTGATCTCCACCAGGAGGTGCTGGCGGCTGAGGCAGGCCGCGGCGGCCACGAGGACCCCCATGTCGCAGAGCGCCAGGGGAAGATCGGTCCGGGGATCGAAGTCCCCGGCCAGGATCTCGCTCACGACGAAACTGGCGGCATCGGCGAGCAGGACCAACCCGAGGGCGTCGGCCAGCCACACCCGCCATCGGCCCGGGCGGCGCAGCCCGGCCCAGCACACCCCGGCGATCGCCAGGGCCGTGGCGCCGACCGCTCCCCAGTAGGCGCCCGGGGAGACCACCGCCAGGACGCTCAGCTGCACCAGGGCCCCTGCCTCCTCGGAGGGCGACCACCCAGGGTTGGCCGCAGGCCAGACTCCCTCAGCCTAGGTCCTGGCGACCCGGCCAAGGGATCCACGGCCCCGGGAGCCGACGGCTAGCGTCGGGCCATGGCCGAGCGACCTGTGGCACTGGTGACCGGCGCCTCCTCGGGGATCGGCGAGCGCTTCGCCCGGCTCCTGGCGGCGGACGGGCACGACCTCGTGGTGGTGGCCCGCCGCCGTCCGGCCCTCGAGGCGCTGGCGAGAGCGCTCCACGAGGCCTACGGCACCGAGGTGGAGGTCCTGGTGGCCGACCTGGCCAGCGAGGAGGGCCTCCGAGCGGTCGAGGACCGCCTGGCCAGGGGGCCGGTGGAGACGGTGGTGAACAACGCCGGCTTCGGGTGGTACGGGCCGTACTGGGAGCAGCCCGAGGCGGTCGTGACGGAGATGGTGGCGGTGAACGTGGCCGCCGTCGCCCGGGTCGCCCGGGCGGCGCTTGGCCCCATGGTGGCCCGGCGCCGAGGGGGCCTCCTGAACGTGTCCTCCACGGCCAGCTTCGCGCCGGGACCCCGGGGCGCGCTCTACCACGCCACGAAAGCCTTCGTGACCTCCCTCAGCGAGGCCCTCCACGAGGAGGCCCGGCCCCACGGGGTGCGGGTGACCGCCCTCTGCCCGGGCTTCACCCCCACGGGCTTCCAGGAGCGGGCCCGGGTCAGCACCGTTCGAGTGCCGCGCTTCGCCGTGACCGACCCCGATCGGGTGGCCCGGGCCGGACTGGCGGCCCTGGCCCGCAACCAGGCCCTCTGCGTGCCCGGGGCGGCGAACGTGGCGGCCATGGTGGGCAGCCAGCTGGCTCCCCGCTCGGTGGTCCGGCGCATGGCCGGCCGGGTCCTCGAGTCCCTCTGAGCGGGCCGCTCGGCATGGCCGACGCGCTGCCCCAGGGGCCCCTGTCGCCGAGTCGGCCACCGTCCCGGGCGGTCCGGCGGCGGACCGCGACCTCGCGGTTCGGGGTGGGCCGACGGGAGAGCCACGACGCCACGGGCTTCTACGAGCGCTTCGAGCCGCCGGTGCTCTCGGCGGACGACACCGTCCTGCCGCCGCGGCCGGTCCCTGAGCCCTTCGTGGTGGGCGACGCCCGGCACATGCCCGAAGTGGAGGACGGCTCGGTGGCCCTCGTGGTCACCTCCCCGCCCTACTTCGCTGGCAAGGCCTACGAGGCCGAACTGGCCGCGGAAGGGGTGCCCGGCAGCTACCTCGAGTACCTGGGCCTCCTCGAGGCGGTCTTCGCCGAGTGCGTCCGCAAGCTCGAGCCCGGGGGGCGGCTGGCGGTGAACGTGGCCAACCTGGGCCGCCGGCCCTACCGGAGCCTCTCGGCCGACCTCACAGGCATCCTCCAGGACCGCCTCGGGCTGCTCCTTCGAGGCGAGATCGTCTGGCAGAAGGCGGCGGGGGCCAGCGGCTCGTGTGCCTGGGGCTCCTGGTGCTCGGCCGCCAACCCGGTGCTGCGGGACCTCACCGAACGGGTCGTGGTCGCCAGCAAGGGCCGCTTCGACCGGGCCCGGTCCCCGAGCCGCCGACGAACCGAGGGCCTGCCCTGGCGGAGCACCATGACGGCCGACGACTTCATGGAGCTGACCCTCGACGTCTGGCAGCTGCCCCCCGAGCGGGCCAGCCGGGTCGGCCACCCGGCTCCCTTCCCCGTCGAGCTGCCCGAGCGGCTCATCCGGCTCTACACCTACGAGGGCGACCTGGTCCTCGACCCCTTCATGGGCAGCGGCAGCACCCTCGTGGCCGCGGCCCGCCTGGGCCGACGCTACGTGGGCTACGACCTCGACCCGGCCTACGTGGCCCTGGCCCGGCGCCGCGTCGCCGAGGAGGGGACGCCGGAACCCCCGGGCGGCGCCGGGCCGGTCGCCGAGGAGACCGGCGTGGACGGCGGGGCGAAGCGGCTGGCCGAGCAGGTGCTTCGCGCCGTCGGCTTCCGGCTGCCCAGCCGCCGCCCGACCCTGGCCCGGGGGCAGGCCCTCGCCCCCGACCTCTGGGCCCTGGACCGACGGGACGGGCTCTGGGCGGTGGAGGTCGCCGGGAGCGACACGAGCACCCGAGGAGGCCTCCAGCGGCCCGAGGTGCTCTGGCGGACCCTGGGCCGGGCCGCAGTCCTCCGGGGTTGCCTGCCGCCCGAGGTGCCGCTCGTGGTCCTCACCCCCCGCCAGCCGGCCCCCCGCAGCGAGGGGGACCGGGCCCTTCGGGCCGTGGGCCCCGAGGTGCTCTTCGACGTGGTCGAGCTCCACTGCCCCCGGGCGCGGGCCCGCCTCGCGGCCTACGCCGCCGGACGGCCCCCTACCGCCCTGCCGGGTTTCTGGGACGGCCGAGTACCTCTGGGTTGAGGCACGTCGGAGGGGTGGCGCCCGCCAGGAGCTGGCAGAGCCCCTCGGCCACCATGGCCGTCTGCCGGACCTCGGTGTCGTAGGTGGCGCCGCCGATGTGGGGGCTCAAGACCACCTGGTCGAACCGGAGCAAGGGGTGGTCCGGGGGCAGCTGCTCGCCCTCCACGTGGTCCAGGCCGCAGGCCCCGAGATGACCGGAGGCCAGCGCGGCCACCAGGGCCTCGGTGTCCTGGAGCTGGGCCCGGGCGGTGTTGAGGTAGACGGCGCCGGGTCGCATGGCGGCGAACGCCTGGGCGTCGATCATCCCGGCGGTCTGCGGCGTCAAGGCCGCGTGGACCGAGACCACGTCGCTGCGGGCCAGCAGCTCCTCCAGCCCGAGGGGCGCCTCGGGCACCGCCGGGTCGCTCGCCAGGACCTCCATGCCGAGGCCCCGCAGGCGCCAGCGGACCGCCCGGCCCACCGCCCCGAGACCCACCAGGCCGACGGTCCGGCCGGCCAGCTCCCAGGCCCGGTGCCGCTGGTAGGGGATGGTGCCGCCGGCGAAGACCTGGCCCTGGCGCAGCTCCCGGTCCCCGACCACCAGGCGACGGGTGCAGGCCAGCAGCAGACCCACCGTCAGCTCGGCCACCGCGTCGGCGTTGCGGCCCGGGGTGTGCAGCACCGGCACCCCGGCGGCCGAAGCGGCGGCCAGGTCGACATTCGTCGGCTCGCCCCGGGTGACCGCCACGGCCCGCAGGGGCTGCTCGAAGACCGCCGGACCGCACTGGTCGGCCTCGACCACCAGCAGGTCGGCTCGGGCCTCGGCCACCCGCTCGGCCAGCTCGGCGTCCCCCGAGAGCCGCAGCGGCCGCTGCTCGATCCACGGTTCGAGCACCAGCTCGGCGAGCTCCTCGAGGACCCCCAGGGCCGGGCCCCGGAGGGGCGCGGTGACCAGGGCGCGGTGGCGGGCGAACGGGGGCGACGCGGCCATGGGCCCCATATTGTCCAGGGCATGGCCGGGGGCGCGGGCCAGGTGACCATCGGGGTGGACCTGGGGACCACGGCGGTCAAGGCGGTGGCCGCCGATCCCGAGGGTCGGGTCCTGGTCCGCCGGCGGGTCGCCCACGCGCTCTGGGACGAGCCGCCGGGCCGGCTCGAGGTCGACGCGGAGCAGGCCTGGCGCCAGGGACCGAGGCGGGCCCTCGCCGGGGTGCTCGAGTCCCTGGACCGCCGAGGCGGCGCCGAGATCCGGGCAGTCGGGGTCACCGGCATGGCCCCCTCCCTCACCGTCGTCGACGGCCGCGGGGTCCCCCAGCTCCCCGGAGTGCTCTACCTCGACCAGCGAGCCCTCGGCGAGGGTGGGGGGGAACACGCCGAGCTGCCCCCCGCCTTCCCGAGCCTGGCGGGGCTCGTCGCCTGGGCGACCGCCGAGGCCCCGGGCGCCGCCGGCTACTGGCCGGCCCAGGCGGTGGCCGGCGCCGCCCTCGGCGGGCCCGGTGCGGTCGACGGGGCGGTGGCCATGGCCGCCGGGGACCTCTGGGGGGCGGGCGGCTGGGTGGCCGAACGGCTCCGGCGCCTCGGTGCCGAGCCTGCGCAGCTCCCCGAGGTCCGGGGCATCGGGGAGGCGGCGGGAACGGCGAACCTCGGCCCCGGCCGTCCCCCGGTGCCCCTCGCGGCCGGCTCGGTCGACGTGCTCTGCGAACAGCTCGTCGCCGGGGTGGCCGAGCCCGGGGACCTGCTGGCCATCGGCGGGGCGAGCCTGGTGGTCTGGGTCGTCGCCGAGGCCGACCACCCGGTCCCCGCGGGCCTCTGGGCGGTGCCCCACCTCGTTCCCGGCCGGATCCTGGTGGGCGGGCCGACGAACGCCGGCGCGCTCTTCTGCGACTGGGCCTGCCGGCTCCTGGGCCTGCCCGGCCTGGGCCACCCGGACCAGCCGGCGGCGGTCGACGAGCCCCCGCCAGGCCGGGTGCCCCTCTGGCTGCCCTTCCCCCGAGGCGAGCGCCTCGGTGTCGCCCCTGCTGGCTTCCGGGCCGCACTGGTCGACCTGGCGGTGGGCCACGGGCCCAGGGCCCTCCGGCGATCGGTGGCCGAAGCCTCGGCCTTCATGGTCCGCCTCGTGGTCGAGGCGACGGGCGTTCCCCTCCGGCGGGTCCGGGCCACCGGTGGCCTGGCCGCCTCGACCACCTGGCTGACCGCGTTGGCCGAGGTCCTGGGCCGGTCGGTCGAGGCCGGTCCCCCTGAGGGCGCGGCCCTTGGCGCCGCCTACCTGGCGGCCATGGCCGCGGGTCGGGCCGAGCCGCTCGAAGGGGCAGCGGCCTGGGCCCGCACCGAGCGGACGGTCGAGCCCCGGCGCTCGTGGCTCGGACCCACGGCCGAGCGCTACCAGCGCTTCCGCCAGCTGCTCAGCGGAGCCGGGCTTCAGGAGGACCGAAGGGCCCGGTAGAGGGCACCGAAGTCGGCCAGGGTCCGGGCCGGCAGCCGGGCGGGCCCGCCGAGCATGGCGGCCCCGAGGGCCACCCAGGCCGTGCGCTCCACCGTGGCCGTCACCTCGAGGGCCTGGGCGGGGTCCCGCCCGATGGCGACGACGCCGTGGTTCGCGAGCAGCACGGCGGCCCGGCCGCTCAGCTGGGCCACGGCCCGCTCGGCCAGGGCGGGAGTGCCGCTCAGCGCGTACTCGGCCACCGGCACGTCCCCCCCGAGGGCGAGGACGGCCTCGTCGAGGCAGGCCGGGATCGGTCGGCGGGCAGCGGCGAACATCGAGGCGTGGGGGGCGTGGGAGTGGACCACCCCGCCGATCTCCGGGAAGGCCCGGTAGCAGGCCAGGTGCAGGGCGAGCTCCGAGGACGGGCTTCGCTCGCCCGCCAGCCGGTTGCCCACGAGGTCGACCTGCACCAGGTCGGCCGTGGTCATGGTCTCGTAGGGCAACGAGGAGGGGGTGACCCAGATCGTGCCGTCGGTCGCCCGGGCCGAGACGTTCCCGGACGTGCCGTCGACGAGGCCCCGGGCCGCCAGCTGCTGGGCCACGGCGAGGACTGCCGTCGTCGGATCGGCCACCCCGGCCACGGCCATCGCGTCCCTCCTCCTTTCGTGTCCCCTGGCCTCTGGCGCCGCCCGGTCGGGACGTGGGGCGTGGGTACCCCGGGCGCTCCCGGCAATGCACAACAACACACACAAACTCCACAACGCCCGAGCAGGTCCCGGAACCTCCTCCGGCGCGCCCGGGCGTGGGGCCTCGAGGGGGCAGACTAACCAGGGTGGCCGAGGAGAAGGGGCAGACGACCGAGCCCGACCGGCGAGCGCCGGTCCCCGGCCCCGGCGTGCCAGCCCTGGCGTTGGAAGCGGTCCACGCCGCCTACGGACCCTACCGGGCGCTCTTCGGGGTCTCCCTGGCGGTGTCTCCCGGTGGGGGCGTAGCGCTGATCGGGCCCAACGGCGCTGGCAAGTCGACGGTGGCCCGAGTGGCGAGCGGGCTGGTGGTCCCGAGCGCCGGCCGGGTCCTGCTGGACGGCGAGGACGTGACCGGTCGGCCGGCCCACGAGATCGCTCGGCGAGGTCTGGTCCACGTGCCCGAGGGGCGGGCGGTCTTCTCGTCGTTGAGCGTCGAGGAGAACCTGGTCCTGAGCTTCGCCGCTCGGGTGGGTCGGCGGGGGGTGGGGGCGGCCCTGGAGCGGGCCTACGCCGCGTTCCCGGTCCTGGCCGAACGGCGGCGACAGGAGGCGGGAACCCTTTCGGGTGGCCAGCAGCGCATCCTGTCGCTGGCGAAGGTCCTGGCCGTGGCCCCCCGCTGCCTGGTGGTGGACGAGCTCTCGCTGGGCCTGGCCCCGGTGATGGTCGACGCGGTCTACGAGGGCCTGGCCGCGGCCCGGGCGGCGGGCACGGCCGTGCTGGTGGTGGAGCAGCACGTGGAGCGGGCCCTCGGGGTGGTCGACGACGCGGTGGTGCTCGCCCAGGGTCGGGTCACCTGGCGAGGTCCGGCGGACCAGGCGCAGGCGGCGGCCGGCCTGGCACTGACGGGCGGCGGTGGGGACCCAGCGGAGTCCGGGTCGGAGGGCTAGGCCGCGTCGAGCTCGGCCCGCTGGGTCTCGTCCAACTGCAGGAGCGCGGCGCCACAGTTCTCCTCGAGGTGGGCCAGGGAGGCCGTGCCGGGAATGGGGAGCATGACCGGGGAGCGGGCGAGGAGCCAGGCGAGGGCCACTTGGGCCGGGGTCGCCCCGAGCTCGGTGGCCACCCGGTGGAGGGCCCCGCCGGGACGGGCGAGGGCCCCGTTGGCGAGGGGGAACCAGGGGATGAAGGCGATGCCCTGGCTGGCGCAGTACTCGAGGACCGGCTCGGCGGCCCGGTCGGCGAGGTTGTAGCGGTTCTGGACGCTGGCCACCGGGACGACCGCCTGGGCCGCCTGGATGGTGGGGACGTCGACCTCGGAGAGGCCCACGAGGCGGATCTTGCCCTCCTGCCGGAGCTCGGCGAGCACCCCGAACTGGTCGGCGGCGGGGACCTGGGGGTCGACGCGATGGAGCTGGAAGAGGTCGATGGCCTCGACGCCGAGGCGGCGGAGGCTGAGCTCGCACTGCTGGCGGAGGTACTCGGGGCGGCCGACGGGGTGCCACTGACCGGGCCCGGTCCGGACCAGGCCGGCCTTGGTGGCGATAAGGAGCTCGGGGGGGTAGGGGTGGAGGGCCTGGCGGATGAGCTCCTCGCTCACCGTGGGGCCGTAGGAGTCGGCGGTGTCGATGAGGTCGGCCCCGAGCTCGACGGCCCGGCGGAGCACCGCGATGCAGGCATCGGGGTCGGCCGGGGGACCCCAGACCCCTGGGCCGGTGAGCTGCATGGCCCCGAAGCCGAGGCGGTGGACGGTGCGGGTCCCGCTGAGGGCGAAGATGCCGGCGGCGTGGACCGGGCGGTCGGTGGTCGCGGGGGGAACGGACGGCGGTGTGGTCACCCCGTCGTTCTACCGGGCCCGACCGGTTCGGCCGACCGCTCCGCCTCGGGGTCCTGGTCGGCGAACTGGGTGCGGTAGAGGTCGGCGTAGAGGCCGTCGGCCGCGAGGAGGTCCTGGTGGCGGCCCCGCTCGACGATCCGGCCGTGGTCGAGGACGAGGATGAGGTCGGCCCGGCGGATGGTGGAGAGACGGTGGGCGATGACGAGGGCGGTCCGCCCGGCCAGGGCGCTGGCCAGGGCCTCTTGGACGGCCCGTTCGGACTCGGCGTCGAGGTGGGCGGTGGCCTCGTCGAGGACGACGACGTCGGGGGCCTTGAGGAGCAGGCGGGCGATGGCGATCCGCTGCTTCTCGCCGCCCGAGAGGCGGTAGCCGCGGTCGCCGACCATGGTGTCGAGGCCGTCGGGCAGGGACCGGACGAGGTCGGCGACCTGGGCGGCCTCGAGGGCGGCCCAGAGCTCGTGGTCGCTGGCGTCGGGCTTCGCGTAGCGGAGGTTCTCGCGGATGGTCTCGTGGAACAGGTGGGCGTCCTGGGTCACCACGCCGACGGCCGCCCGGACCGAGGCCAAGGTGGCGCGCCTGAGGTCCAGGCCGTTGATGCGGACGGTGCCGGCGGTGGGGTCGTAGAGGCGGGGCACGAGGTGGCTGATGGTGGTCTTGCCTGCTCCCGAAGGCCCGACCAGGGCGACGAGCTGGCCAGGACCGACCTCGAAGTCGACGTCGAAGAGGACCTGTTCGGCGGGGGCCTGGTCCAAGGTGGCGACGCTCTCCAGGGAGGCCAGGGAGACCTCGTCGGCTCGGGGGTAACGGAAGTCGACGTGCTCGAAACGGACGGCCGCCGGTCCCCGGGGCAGGTCGACGGCGTCCGGGGCGTCGGCCACCATGGGTTCGAGGTCGAGGACCTCGAAGATGCGGTCGAAGGAGACCAGGGCGGTCATGATGTCGACCTGGACGTTGGAGAGGCCGGTGAGGGGGACGTAGAGCCGGGTCAGGTAGGCGCTGAGGGCGACGACGGTGCCGACGAGGTAGACCCCGTGGGCGGCTTGGACCCCGCCCCAGCCGTAGGCGACGGCGGTGGCCAGGGAGGCGGTGAGGAGGAGGGCCACCATGAAGACCCGGGTGTACATGGCCTGGGTGACCCCGATGTCCCGGACCCGGCCGGCGCGGGCAGCGAAGGTGGCGGCCTCGTGCTCGGGATGCCCGAAGAGCCGGACGAGGAGGGCGCCGGCGACGTTGAATCGCTCGGTCATGGTGGAGGTCATGAGGGCGTTCAGGTTGTAGCTCTCCCGGGTGATGGCCTGGATGCGCCGGCCGACGAGCCGGGCGGGGACGAGGAAGACGGGGAGGAGGGCCAGGGCGACCAGGGTGATCTGCCAGGACAGGAGGAACATGGCGGCCAGCATGACCACGACGGTCACCGCGTTGGAGACCACCGAGGAGGCGGTGTCGGTGAAGGCCGACTGGGCGTCGAGCACGTCGTTGTTCAACCGGGAGACCAGAGCGCCGGTCTGGGTCCGGACGAAGAACGCCAGGGGCATGCGTTGGAGGTGCTCGAAGACCGTGGTCCGCAGGTCGTAGATGAGGCCCTCGCCGACGCGGGCGGAGATCCAGCGCTGCCAGAGGGACAGGGCGCTGTCGGCCAGGGCCAGCCCGGCCACGAGGCTGGCCAGGGCGACGATGACCCCGGTCCGCTTGGGCAGGATGCCGCGGTCGATGATGGCCTTGTAGACGAGGGGATTGGCCGCCCCGATGAGGGCGTCGAGGACGATCAGGACGAAGTAGACGGCCAGCATCCGCCGGTAGGGAGCGGCGAAGCGCAGGACCCGCCGGACGAGGCCCTTGGGCAGGGCCTGGCGGGTCACCGAGGGGTCCCGGCGGAACGATCGCATGAGGCCGTAGCCGGCGGCCGCGCCGCCCATGCCACCCCGGGGGCTCATCCGGGTTCCCCACCCGGGTCCGGCGGAGCGGGTTCGGCCAGGCGCGCCAGGAGGCCGGCCAGCTGCCGGCGCTCGGGGTCCCGCAGGTGGGCGAAGCAGGCCTGGGCCGCGGCCCGTCGGGCTCGCTGGACCTCGGCGAGAGTGCGCCGGCCCGCTGGGGTGGCCGCGACGAGGACCAGTCGGCGGTCCTGAGGGTCGATCCGGCGTGCCACCAGGCCGGCTTGGGCGAGGGCCCGGACGGCCGAGGTGGCCGAGCGGGGTTGGATGGCGAGGGCCTTGGCCAGCGCGCCCATGGCGAGGGGGCCTTCAGCCACGACGGCCTGGAGCGCTCGGGCCTCCCACGGGCTGAGGCCCAGGGGACCGAGCTCGGCGGCCAGGAGCCGGCGCCAACGGCGCCAGCTGGCGCTCAGAACCTCGGCCAGCAGCTCAGGGGTGACCGCGATGCGAGCCGCCACCGCGCCTCCCTGGTCCACGCGCCCAGCCTAGCATTCTCTGAGCTAACCTCAAGAACTTGCGGGAGGGCACGTTGGGCCGGCTGGGCTGGCAAGCTCGGGGGGTCGACGTGCCCGGTGGGTCCCTGGGCCCGAGCCGGGCAGTGAGGGAAGGAGGGGTGCCATGGGACGTCGAGTGTCGCTGCACCAGCTGCCGGTCCGGCTGGCCGCCGGGGTGTTCATCGCCAACTCGGGGCTGAACAAGCTGCGGGCCGACGAGGAGACGGCCGGTCGGCTGCACGGCATGGCGAGTGGGACCTACCCGTTCCTGAAGCGCCTGGACCCTGCGACCTTCACCCGGGCCCTGGGGGTGACCGAAGTGGCCCTGGGGACCGCACTGGCGGTGCCCTTCGTGCCGACCAGCTGGGGGGCCCTGGGTCTGGCCGGATTCTCGGGTGGCCTGCTGGGTCTGTATGCCCGGACGCCGGGGATGCGCGAGGAGGGCAGTTGGCGCCCGACCCACCAGGGGACCGCGTTGGCCAAGGACGTGTGGCTGGCCGGTATCGCCCTGAGCCTGATGCTGGAGCAGGCCGGGGTGCGCCGGCGGGCCCGGCGGGCGGCGCGTCGGGGGCAGCGTGCCGAAGCCTGAGCCCCGACGCGCCGGCCGGGTCGAGGTCGTCAGGCGAAGACGAGGCGGGTGATCCAGTCGGCCACCAGGGCCGGTTTCTCCTCGCCTTCGATCTCCACGGTCATGGCCCGGGTGAGGTCCACGGAGGAGGGGGGCTTCAAGGCGACGTCCCGCAGGGCGCTGCGGGCCCGGATGCGGGAGCCGACCTTCACGGGGGTGAGGAAGCGGACCCGGTCGAAGCCGTAGTTGATCCCCATGGCCAGCCCGTCGAGGGGCGGGAGGCTCTGGCGGATGGAGCTGGAGAGGTGGGTGAGGAGGGACAGGGTCAGGAAGCCGTGGGCGATGGTGCCGCCCCAGGGGGTGAGTTGGGCCGCCTTCTCGGGGTCGACGTGGATGAACTGGTGGTCCCGGGTGACATCCGCGAAGGCGTTGACCAGGTCCTGGTCGACGAGGAACCACTCGCCGACCCCTTCCTCCTCGCCCTTGCGGGCCAGGAGGGCTTCGTAGGCCCGCTCGGCGTTGCTCGACATGCTCGCTGCTCCTCCTGCTCTCGACCGCCGACCTCGGGGGTGGCGGGGCTCGCTGGTCGGCGAACGACCGGTGCCGATTCTGACCAGCCTGCGCCCAGGGGGCCAGCTCAGGCCTCGGCCGGGGCCACCTGGCCGGCGTGCTCGGCCGTCGAACGTGCTCCCTCGGCGCTGACCTCGAGGTGACTGCCGGCCACGAAGTCCCGGTTGCGGATCAGGCCGATGGTCCCGAGGGCGCCGAGGGCGGCCACCACGAGGGAGACGCGCAGGATGTCGTCGAGGCCGACGACGAGGCCTCGGCGCAGCCCGATGGTGGTGAGGCCAGCGGCGTGGGCCGAGAGCCCGGCGAGGACCTGCCGGGGTGGGGCACCGGCTTTCACGAGGGCCACGACTCGGCCGACCACCGTGCTGGGCAGGTGCGCCTGGACGAGGGCGCGGGCCAGCACGGCGCGTTCGCGGTCGGCGAAGATCGTGCCGAGGGCGGCGACGCCGGCGGCGATCCCGGTCTGGCGGAAGGTGTTGTTGATGCCCGAGGCCATGCCGGCGCGGCTGGGGGGGACGACCCCCATGGCGGCCTGGGCCAGGGGAGGGTTCACGATGCCGTTGCCCAAGCCCACCAGCAGGAAACCGGGGAGGGCGGCGGTCCAGGCGTCGGCGGGTGCGAGGCCGCTCAGGAGGCCGAGGCCGACGGCCACGAGGGCGAGGCCGAGGGCCACGAGCCAGCGGACCGGGACCTGCCGGCTGAGACGGCCGGCGGCGGCCGAGGTCAGGAAGGTCGAGCCGGAGATGACCAGCAGGCGGAGCCCGGCCTGCAGGGGGGACTCGCCGAGCGCGTCCTGGAGGTAGAGGACCAGGTAGAGGAGGAGGCTGTAGAAGGACGCCGAGATGGCGAAGCTGGCCAAGAGCGCGCCGTCGAAGGTCGGGACCCGGAAGAGGCTCAGGTCGAACATGGGGTGCGGAACCCGCTGTTCGATGGCCACGAACACCAGGGCCAGCCCGCCGGCCGCCACGAGGCAAGCCAGGACAACCGGGTTGGTGAAGCTGGTCTGGCTGGCTCGGATGAGGCCGAGGACCAGGGCCACGAGGGCGGCGGTGAACGAGAGGAAGCCGAGCCAGTCGGGTCGGCGGGGGGCTGGGTCCTTGGACTCGGGGACCCGGCGGAGGGTCAGCCCGAGGGTCAGCACCCCGAGCGGCACGTTGACGAGGAAGATCCACCGCCAGGAGGCCCCTTGGGTGAGGAGGCCGCCCACGAGGGGCCCGACGGCGATGGCCACGGCCATGACGGCCCCCCAGACGGCGAAGGCCACGGCGCGGTCCTTGCCCTGGTAGGCCTGGGCCAGGAGGGCCAGGGAGGTGGCCAGCATGGCGGCGCCGCCCACGCCCTGGCCGCAGCGGGCGACGATGAGGAACAGCGGGTCGGTGGCGGTGCCGCAGAGCAGGGACCCGAGGGTGAAGACGGCGAGGCCGCTGGCGAAGAGCCGCCGGCGCCCGTAGAGGTCGGCGAGGGAGCCGGTGGTGAGGAGCAGGGCGGCCAGGGTCATGGCGTAGGCGTCCACCACCCACTGGAGGTCGGCCAGGGAGGCGTGGAGCTGGCGCTGGATGGCCGGCAGGGCGACGGCCACGATGGTGATGTCGAGCAGCAGCATGAACATGCCGCCGCTGACCGCCACCAGGCTCCACCACTTGCCCTGCTGCTGTCCTGGCACCGGCCCCGGCCCCGTGGTGCCCTGCCCCGGCGTGCCCTCCATGGGCCCCCTCCCGCCTCAGGGGTCCCCTGGCGAGCGGGACCCTGGCGGGCGCAGCATACCCGGGGGGCATCGGCTCGCCGGGTGATCACCTCGCAGGGTGGCGGGGCGCCCCGGCGCCGGCCTCAGGTCGCGAGCCGCCCGTGCCGATCACCGAGGGGTGCTGCCTGCCACCTGTCGGTGCGGAGGCGACCCCGGCGTGCTGGCCGACCCGGTCCGGCTGGCCGCCGTGCGGGCCACCGGGTTGCTCGACGGCCCGCCGCGGGCCGCCCTCGACGAGGTGGTCGACCTGGCCAGGCGGTTGCTCCGGGCGCCGACGGCGGGGATCTCGCTCGTCGAGGCCCACCGGCAGTTCTTCACGAGCGCGCTGGGTTTCCCCGAGCCGGTGGCCTCCACCCGCGAGACGCCGATTTCTTGGTCCTTCTGCGCCCACGTGGTGGAGACCGGGGCGGCCTTCGTGGTGGACGACGCCCGGCTCGACCCTCGGGTGTCGGACAACCCGGCGGTGACCGGCCTGCAGGTCGAGGCCTACCTGGGGGTGCCCCTGCGGGGGCCCACCGGGGCGACGCTCGGCGCGCTCTGCGCCATCGACCAGCGGCCCCGGTGCTGGCGAGCCGAAGACGAGGAGATCCTGCGGGGTCTGGCGGCGGTGGCCTCGGGCGTGCTGGTCAGCGCGGCCGTTGCCGTGGAGGCCCTGGGGGCGGCCGGCAGGGATCCCCTGACCGGCTTGCCGAACCGGGCGGCCCTCGAGGGGCTGCTGCGCCACGCCGGCCCGGGCACCGCGGTCCTCTTCGTCGACCTGGACGGCTTCAAGGCGGTGAACGACCGCTACGGCTACGAGGCCGGGGACCGGGTCCTCCGGGAGGCGGCGCGACGCCTGGCCGAGACGACCGGGGGGCGGGGCGTGGTGGCCCGCTTCGGGGGAGACGAGCTGGTCGTGGTGGCCGAGGCGAACGAGGCGGCGGCGAGGTCCTTGGGCGAGGCGATGGTGGCCGTGCTGGCCGAACCGGTCGAGCTGGCCGAGGACCTGCGGGTCCGGATCGGCTGCTCGGTCGGGGTGGCCAGCGGCGGCGGGCGGAACGGGTCGGCGTTGCTCGAAGCGGCCGACCAGGGGGTGCTGGCCGCCAAGCGGGCTGGCGGGGGGCGCGTCGTGCTGGCCGAGCCGGGTGCACTCGCAGCAGGGGCACGGCGGTGCCGGACCGGGCGCGGGGAAGGGAGAACGATGGTCGGGGGGGAAGGCACGACGAGCGAAGAGCGGCCGGTGCTCGAGGCTCTGCTCGCCGAGGGGGCTGTCGTCCCCGCCTACCAACCCATCGTCGAGCTGGACACCGGCCGGGTGGTCGGTTACGAGGCCCTGGCTCGTTGGCCGGACCTCGGGTGCTCCCCGGCAGCCGCGTTCGCCGTTGCCCGGGAGGCCGGATCCCTGGTCGAACTGGACTGGCGGTGCCGCGTGGCGGCGGCCGAGCACGCGGTGGCCGCTGGCCTGGGGCGGGAGACGGCGCTGTTCGTGAACGTCGAGCCGGCTGCTGTGGGCGAGCCGCCCCCCTGGGCGGCCCGCTGGATGGACGACATGGCCCGGCGGCTCCGACCGGTGGTGGAGCTGACCGAGCGGGCCCTCCTGCGGGCCCCGGCGCTCCTGCTCCACGCGGTCGAGCGGATCCGATCCCGGGGTTGGCCCATTGCCTTGGACGACGTCGGGGCGGACCCGGCCTCCCTGGCGGTGCTGCCCATCCTGCGGCCCGAGGTGGTCAAGCTGGACCTGAACCTCGTCCGGCACCAGCCGGACGCCGCCATCGTACGAGTGCTGGCCGCGGTCATGGCCTACGCCGAGGCCACGGGTGCCGTGGTGGTGGCCGAGGGCATCGAGACCGAGGAGGACGAGGAGCGGGCCCGGGCCTTCGGAGCCCACCTCGGGCAGGGGTGGCGCTTCGGTCGGCCAGGGCCCCTGGTGCCCCCGGACCGTCTGGCGCCTCGGCGGCTCGGCGCCGCCGTCCACCCGGTCGCCACCGTGGCCTCGCCCTTCGACCTGGTCAAGGACGCCGAGCTGCGGGTGGCGCCGGCCCACCTCGTCCTGGCCATCTCCCGGCACCTCGAGCAGTCGGCCCTGGTCGACACCCTGCCCCCGGCGGTCCTCGGCGTGTTCCAGGAGGCCCGGCGCCTGGCCGGGGTCACTGCCGACACCTATCGGCGGCTCGGGGCCCGCAGTCCGCTGGTCGTGGCCTACGGGGTCGGCATGGCGCCCGACCCCCTGCCGGGGGTCCGGGGGGTGGCCCTGGACCTCGACGACCCCCTGCGGGAGGAGTGGACCGTGGCAGTCGTCGGTCCCCACTACGCCGCGGCCCTCATCGGACGCTCGCTCGGGGATCGTGGACCGTGGGCCAGTCGACGCTTCGCCTACACCGTGACCCACGACCGGGAACGGGTCTTGGTCTGTGCCCGCAGCCTCCTCGCCCGCCTGGGCCGGCCGCTGGCCCCCTAGGCCTGGCTCGGGCCGAGGGCCAGCGCGCTGGGCCGGCCGCCGACGTAGGTCCGGCCAAGGACCCGTCCTGTGGCCAGGTTCACGGCGGCCACGAAGCCGTCCTCCTCGGCCACCCACGCGATCCGGCCCCCGGGGCGAAGGGCCAGGGCCTCGGCCACATGGCCCAGGGGAATGGCCGGACCGGGTAGCAGGCCGGGGAGCCGCAGGGGGACCAGGGCCGCCCCGCCCACCGCCCAGGCCACCGGCGTGCCAGCCGGCCCAGGCCCAAGGGCGAGGCCGGTGGGGTCGAAGGGCACGGTGACCCTCGGCCCTTGGCTCAAGCCGGGCAGGTGCAGGGCCAGCACCTGGTCGGCGCCCAGGTCGGCGACGAGGACCGAGGACCCGGCGACCGCCAGGGCGTCGGGCTCGGGTCCGACGTCGGCCGAGGCGGTGACGCGGTGGCTCACGAGGCTGACCGCCACCACCCGGCCCGACGTCAGGTCGGCGACGAGGACCGAGGACCCGGCGACCGCCAGGGCGTCGGGGACCGCCCCGACTGCCACGGACCACAGGACCCGCCCGGTCTGCAGGTCGACCCCTTGGAGCTGCCCGCTGCCGCTGTCGGCCACCAGCGCCAGATCGCCGCGGACGGCCAGGGCGTCGGGCTCCAAACCCACGACCACCCGGCGCAGGACCTGGCCTCCGGGGGAGAGGACGACCAGCTGGTCGTCGGCCTCGCCGAGGACCACGAGGTCGGCGTGCCAGGTGCCGACGACTGCGGCCTGGGCCGCCGTGGTGGCCAGGGGTCGGAGGGTCCGCAGGGGGTGGAGGCCGACTCGGGGCACCAGGGCCCCGGGCTCAGCAGGGTCCCCGAAGGCCGCCACGTAGGCCACGCGGGGGGCCGGGCTGCTCCGGGCCTCGCCCCGGGGCAGGGCGGCCGCGGGGCCGCAGGCGCTGGCGGCGACGGCGAGCAGCGCGAGGACCCCGAGGGCTCGCCGCCGTCGCACCAGGTTGCCAGCCACCATCGCTCTCCTCGTCCTGCCCGAACACCCGGCGGGCATCCTCCCACCCCGGCAGAGGGGGTCCGCCTCGAGGCAGAGAAGCCGGGGTCTGCCGGGGCGGCCGCTGGCTAGGGTCGCTGCCATGGCTCCCGACGAGGAAGAAGCCCAGGACCAGGACCTCGCCGCCCTCAGGGAAGCGGTCGACGCGGTGGCCGAGGTGCTCGAGGGTCTCGAGCGGGGCACGCTCTGGTCGTGCACGGTCTGCGGGGTCGAGCGGGACCCCGCCGAGGTCGCCCAGGATCCGTGGAGCCGGCGCTGCCCGGCGCATGGCACCGAGCTCCCGGCCGGGGCTCCCGTCCCCCCGCCGGCCGTCCCCCCGTCAGGTAGCATCACCACGTGAGCTGGCTCGACGACGTGGTGCAGCCAGTGCTGGCGGACGTTGCCCTGACGGACCTCGAGGGGCGGCCGCTGGCCGAGATCCGGGCGATGCGGGCCCGCTGCCAGTCGGTCGAGGCCTCGGTCTCGTTCCTCCGGCGCCTCGTGCAGGGCAGGCTGGACGTCCTGCACGCGGTCTTGGACCACCGGGAGGACGGCGGTGCCGGCGCGGACCTGGCCAGCCTGGTCGAGGAACTGCCGGCCATCCTCGCCGCCGGCCCCCCGCGGCCCCAGGCCGGCCGGCAGGCGGTCCTGGTGGAGCCGAGCGAGGAGGAGCAGGACCGGCTGGTGGCCGAGCTGGACGCCATGGTGCCGGCCGCCACCTTGGCCGTCCTCGCGGAACGCTCGGACGAGGAGCTGGCCGCGGACGCCGCCCGGCTGGGTGACCTGGAGGCCGCCCTCTCGAGCGCCCGACGGGCTTTGCACGAGCGCATCGACCGACTGGAACAGGAGATCGTGAGCCGCTACAAGTCGGGCGAGGCGACCGTCGATGAGCTGCTGGCCTAGGCGCCAGCACCGCCAGGGGCGGTGAGCACCGTCCCCCGTCCCGATCTCGGTGCCTTCATCCGCCAGCAGCGGGCCCGGCACCGGCTCTCGCTTCGCCGGCTGGCCGAACTGGCCGGGGTCTCGAACCCCTACCTGAGTCAGATCGAGCGGGGATTGCGGCGGCCCTCGGCGGAGATCCTGCAGCAGTTGGCGAGGGCCCTGCAGGTCTCGGCCGAGACGCTCTATGTGCACGCCGGGTTCCTCGACGGCGAGCGGGAGCGGCCTGACGTGGTCGAGGCCATCTTGGCGGACGAGCGGCTCCAAGACGAGCAGAAGGCCACCTTGGTCCGGGTCTACGAGCTCTTCGTCCGCCAGGCGGCCGAGGCCCGGGGAGCCGAGACGAGGGTCCCCGAGGTCGGGACCGACCAGGGAGCTCGGGCGACGGAGCCGGAAGGGGCCGACCGGTAGGCTGCGGCCCGGTGCGACGCCTGGCGGTCATCAGCCTGCACACCTCGCCCCTCGCCCAGCCCGGGACGGGGGACGGTGGAGGCATGAACGTCTACGTGCGGGAGTTGACCTCGGCCCTGGCTCGCCAGGGAGCCGAGTGCGAGGTCTACACCCGGCAGGACGATCCGGGGCTGCCCCGGATGGTCGCCGTCGAGCCGGGCTTGCGGGTCCACTACCTGCCGGCCGGGCCGGTCGAGCCGGTGCCGAAGGAGGCCCTGGCACCCTTGACGGAGGCGTTCGCGGAGGCCGTGCTCGCCGACCTGGCCGAACGGGAGCCGGTGGACGCCGTCCACGCCAACTACTGGCTCTCGGGCCTGGTCGGCCATCGGCTGAAGCACGAGCTGGCGGTGCCGCTGCTGTGCACCTTCCACACGCTGGACCGGGTGAAGGCCGAGGCCAGCCCGGAAGCCGTCTCGGCCGACGAGCCCCGGCAGCGAGCCGAGGCCGAGGCGGCCGTCATGGCCTGCTCGGAAGCCGTGCTGGCCAGCTGCAGCGTCGAGGCCGGCCAGCTGGTCCAGGCGTACGAGGTCGAACGCCGACGGATCCGGGTGGTGCCCCCGGCGGTGGACCACGCCTTCTTCGCCCCCGGGGACCGGGCCCAGGCCCGCCGGGCGGTCGGCTTGCCGGTCGAGGGCCGCCTGCTGCTCTTCGTGGGGCGGCTCCAGCCGCTGAAGGGCGCGCCGGTGGCGCTCGGCGCGCTGGAGCTCCTGCGGGAGCGCTGGCCGGACCTGTCCCTGGTGGTGGTCGGGGGGCCCTCGGGCCCGGCCGGGCCGGCCCACGTGGCCGAGCTGCGAGCCCAGGTGGCCGAGCTGGGGCCCACGAGCTGCTCTCCAGCTACTACCGGGCAGCGGACGTCTGCGTCGTGCCGAGCCGCTCGGAGTCCTTCGGGCTTGTGGCCCTGGAAGCCGCGGCCTGTGGGGTCCCGGTCGTGGCCTCGGCGGTCGGAGGGCTCACGACGGTGGTGGTCGACGAGGTGACCGGGCTCTTGGTCGACCCGCCGGACGCGGCGGGCTTCGCCGAGGCCATCGACGCCGTCCTGGCCAGCCCGGACCTGGCCGAGCGCCTGGCGGTCGCCGCGGTCCGGCACGCCCGTCGCTACACCTGGGACGAGGCGGCGTCCCGGCTGCTGGCCATCGTGGCCGAGCAGACCACCGGGCGCCTGGTGGCGTGCCAGTGAGCGAAGGGGGCCGGCCAGGCCTGCTGGTGGTGGGTGGTGGCGCCATGGGCACGGCGCTGGTAGGCGGTCTGCTGCGCACCGGGTTCGACCCTGGCGACCTGGTGGTCGTCGAGCAGCGGGCCGAGCGGCGCCACGAGTTGGGCGGTCTTCTGCCGGGGGTGCGGATCGAGGCCGTGCCCGAGGAGGCCGAGGGGGCAGTGGTGGCGGTGAAGCCGGCCGACGCCGAGCCGGCCTGCCGGGCACTCGGGGCCCTGGGGGTGCCCCGGGTGCTCTCGGTCATGGCGGGCGTGCCCCTGGCGCGCCTGGCGGCCTGGGTCGGGCCGGGCACGGCGCTGCGGGCCATGCCGAACGTCTGCGGTCTGATCGGGGAAGGGGTGACGGCCCTCTGCGGCGGGTCGGCCGAGGACCGAGCCTGGGCCCGGCAGGTCCTCGAACCCTTGGGGGAGCTCGTCGAGCTGCCCGAGGACCGCTTCGACGCCGTCACCGGCCTCTCGGGCTCCGGGCCGGCCTACGTCTGCCTGGTCGTGGAGGCCCTGGAGGAAGCCGGCGTGCTCGCTGGCCTGCCCCGAGAGGTCAGCCGCCGCCTGGCGACACGGACGGTGGCCGGTACCGGTCGGTTGCTCCTGGAGGGGACGGCGGACGCTGCCGCCCTCCGCGCCCAGGTCACCTCGCCTGGGGGTACGACGGCTGCTGGCCTGGCAGCGCTCGAGCGGCGAGCCGCCCGGGCGGCCTTCCTGGAAGCCGTCGCCGCGGCCACGGCCCGGGCGGCCGAGCTGGCCGGGGGCCACTGAGGGCCGCAGCGAGGACCGGGAGGGCCAGTGCCAGGCCGAGCCGCCAGCCCAGGGCCGGGGGCGATCTTCTTGCTCACGGACTACGGCCTTCAGGACGAGTTCGTGGGCATGCTCCACGCCGCGATCCGCCGGTTGGCCCCGCTGGCCCCCGTGGTCGACCTGACCCACGGCATTCCCCCCTTCGACGTGGTGGCCGGCAGCCGGGCCCTCGTGCGCTGCGCCCCCCACCTCGGCCCCGGCGTCCTGGTCGGCGTGGTCGACCCCGGGGTGGGCACGGCGAGGCGACCGGTGGCGCTCGGGTGCCCCGGCCGGCCCGGTCCCGGGGGGCCGACCGGCCCGACCCGGTTGGTGGGCCCCGACAACGGCCTGCTGCTGGGGGCCGCCGAGGTGCTCGGCGGGGTGGTGGAAGCGGTCGAGCTGCCCCGACCGACCAGGAGCGTGACCTTCGACGGCCGGGACGTCTTCGCGCCGGCCGCTGCTCGGCTCTGGGCCGGTGAGCCCCTCGGCGCCCTCGGGCCTCCCCTCGACCCGGTCAGCCTGGTCGACCTGCCCTCGCCCTGGCTGGCGAGCGGGGAGGGCTGGCTCGAGGCGGAGGTCCTCTGGGTGGATCGCTTCGGCAACCTCCAGTTGGCGGCCCGGCCCGAGGACCTGGCTGACGCGGGGCTCGGCTCGGCAGGGGTCGTGCTCCTCGAGCATCCCGGCGGTCAGCAGCCCCTGGTCCGAGTCGGGGCCTTCGAGGAACTCCGGCAGTACCGGGCCCCGCACGGGGCGCCGGCCCTGGGCCTGCTGGTGGACGCGAACGGACAGCTGGCCGTGGTCGAAGACCGTGGCTCGGCGGCCTCGACCTTGGGCCTGGCGGCCGGCCAGCGCCTGCGGCTCCGCGGGGCGCCGGGCGCGCCGCCCGAGCGCGATCCGTGGGCGCAGGAGGCACGGTGAACCTCTGCCGACCGGTACTGGACCATCCCGAGGACCAGCTGGCGCTGGTCGACCGCGACGGGTCCTGGACCTGGGGGGAACTTCGGGCCGCCGCAGCCGCCTGGGCCGAGGTCCTGGCGGCCGCCGGGGTCGGTCCGGGGGACCGGGTGGCGCTGGTGGCCCCGGCTTCCCGGCAGCTCGTGGCCCGCTACCTGGCGATCCTGGCGCTGGGCGCGGTGGCGGCGCCGCTCAACCCCACCAGTCCGGCGACCGAGCTGGCCCGGGAGCTGGACCTGCTCCGACCGGCCCTCGTCGTGGCCGACCCGCTGACCCAGAGCGAGGTCGACCAGGCCCGGCGGCTGGCCAGGGCCGCCGTCGCCGCCCTGGCGCCCGATGCCGTCCCGGCGGGCGCAGCCGGGGTCCGGACGGCGCCACTGGTCGTCGCCGACCGGGCCCGAAGCGACCCGGCCCTGGTGCTCATGACGTCGGGGACCGCTGGCCTGCCGAAACCAGCGGTGCTCGCCCACGGTAACCTGCTGGCCAATCTGGACCAGCTGCAGGCGGTGCCCGGGGTGCGGCCCGGTCCCCAGGACGTGCTCGTGGTGCCGGTGCCCCTCTGCCACGTCCTGGGTCTGAACGTGGGCCTCGGCCTGGGCCTGGCCAGCGGCCGGCCGGTCGTCGTGGCCGAGCGGCTGGACCCCGAGGAACTGGCCGCCTGGGTGCTGACCCAGCGGGCCACCATGGTGGTGGCCGTTCCGACGGTCTTCGTCGACTGGCTGGCCGAGGGGCCCGGGCGGGCCGATCGCTTGGCAGCCCTGCGGTGCCTGCGCCTGGCCGTGGCCGGGGGCGCGGCGCTGCCCCCCGGCTTGGCCGAGATCGCCCACCACGAGCTGGGTCTCTCCCTGCACCAGGGGTACGGCTTGACCGAGGCGTCGCCGGCCGTGGCCACGACGGTGGGCTGCGAGGTCCTCCGGCCCGGCTCCTCGGGCCGACCGCTTCCCGGGGTGGCCCTGAAGGTGGTCGAGGCGGACGGGACGCCCGTCGAGGAGGGAGACCCGGGGGAGATCTGGGTCCGGGGGCCCAACGTCTTCGCTGGCTACCTCGACGATCCCCGGGCCACGGCGGCCGTGCTCGGTCCCGACGGGTGGCTGCGGACCGGGGACCTCGGGGTCTTGGACGAAGAGGGCGAGCTCTGGGTGGTGGACCGCCGCAAGGACCTCGTGGTGGTGAGCGGCTTCAACGTTGCCCCGGCCGAGGTGGAGGCGGTCTTGGCAGGGGCCCCAGGGGTGGCTGCGGTGGCCGTCGTCGGGGTGCCCGACCCCCGAACCGGCGAGGCGGTGGCCGCGGCCGTCGTGCCAGTGGACCCCACCCGACCGCCGGACCCCGAGGCGCTGCGGGCCTACTGCGCGGGTCACCTCGCCCGCTACAAGTGCCCCACGGTCGTGCGGGTGGTCCCGGACCTGCCGCGGAGCGCCAGCGGGGAGCTGCAGCGTCACGTGGTGGCCGCCAGCTTCGCCTGAGGCCCTCGCCCTCTGGGACCCGAGGGGTGGCGAGGAACGCCACGTGGTGCGCGCCCTGGGCGGCTGGGTACGATCCGCGGACCATGCCGCCCGCACGACGGATCCCCGAGGCCACCGTGGCCCGCCTGCCCATCTACCAGCGGCTCCTCCTGGAGCTGGTCCGGTCGGGGGCGGCGACGGTCTCTTCGGAACAGCTGGCGACCCTCGCCGGGGTCAACGCCTCGAAGGTCCGCAAGGACCTCTCGTTCCTCGGCTCCTTCGGGACGCGGGGCTCGGGCTACGACGCTGAGTTCCTCCTGGGCCAGATCGACCGGGAACTGGGCCTGGACCAGGACTGGCCCATGGTCATCGTCGGCATCGGCAACCTCGGGCGGGCCCTGGCGGCCGCCCCGGGCTTCTCCTCGCGGGGTTTTCGGATCTGCGGGCTCTTCGACGTCGACCCGTCGGTGGTCGGCACGCGCGTCCGCGGCGTCCTGGTCCGGCACGTCGACGAGCTGGAACGGGTCATGGCCGAGGACCCGCCGGCCATTGGCGTCGTGGCCACCCCCGCCGGGGTGGCTCAGGCGGTGGCCGACCGGCTGGTGGCCGCAGGGGTGAAGGCCCTCCTGAACTTCGCCCCCCGGGTGCTGAGCGTGCCCGAGGAGGTCCTCCTGCGTTCGGTCGACCTGTCCATCGAGCTGCAGGTCATCAGTTTCCACCTGAGTCACGGCACCACGGCCCCAGCGGCGGTCGACGGGGCGGCCATGGCCGCGGTCGACTGAGGCCGGGTCGGCGAGCCGGGGAGCCCGGCCCCGACTGGTTCGGTCGGCGGCCGCCCGGCATCCTGGTAGTGGGCTCCGGCCGACCCGAGACGTCCAGCGGTGCCGGGTGCGGGGTCCCGGCAGGGCCCCGCTCGGTTGGGCCCAGGGTCGTAGAGGAGCTGCCGTGTCGCTGGTGGTCGTGGGTCTGGAGCCCGATCGAGTGCCCTTGGATCTCCTGGAGCGGGTCGCCGTCCACGAGGACGACCTGGCCAAGGTGCTCGCCGACCTGGCCGAGGCCGCCGAGGTGACCGAGGTGGCCGTGGTCTCCACCTGCCTGCGGACCGAGGTCTACGCCGTGGTGGACCGGTTCCACGACGGGGTCGGGCACCTCCAGCGCTTCCTGGCGGAGCGGGCGGGTCTGGATCTCGGGCAGCTGGCGGATCGGATGACGGTGGGCTTCGACGACCAGGTCGCCGACCACCTCTTCCGGGTCGCGGCCGGCCTGCGCTCGGCTGTGCTCGGCGAGAGCGAGGTCCTCGGGCAGGTGCGACGGTCCGGGGAACAGGCGGTCGCCGCCCAGGCCGCCGGCCCGGTCCTCCGGGAGCTGTTCCGCCGAGCCGTGCTGGCTGGTCGGCGGGTGCGGAGCGAGACGGCCATCAGCCGTGGCTCCCTGTCCCTTTCGCACGTCGCCGCCGAGCTGGCCGCCGAGCAGCTCGGCGGGACCTTGGCAGGCCGCTCGGCCCTGGTGGTGGGAGCCGGCGAGATGGGCCAGGGGGTCACCCGGGCCCTGGTGGCCGCCGGGGCCCGGGTGCAGGTGGTGAACCGGACCCTGGCGCGGGCCGAGGCGCTCGTGGCCGAGGTCGGGGCCGCCGGGGCCCTCGGTCTGGGCGGGCTGCGTCGAGTCCTGCCGAGCGCGGAGGTGGTCGCGGTCTGCACCGCTGGTGGGGTCCCGGTCCTCGAAGCCGCCACGCTTCAGGCGCTGCGGCCCGATGCCCAGACGCCGCTGGTGGTGGTGGACCTGGGCATGCCCCGGGCGGTCGAGCGGGCGGTGGGGCAGCTGCCCGGCGTCCGGCTCTTCGACCTCGAGGACCTCCGGGCCCGGGCCCAGGAAACCCTCGGGGGTCGGCGGGCCGAAGTGGCGAGCGCCGAGGCCGTGGTAGCCGAGGAGCTGGCCCGCTACCGGGCCGAGCAGCGGGCCCGGGGGGCGGCTCCCGTGGTGGCCGCCTTGCGGCGACGGGTCGAGGGCTGGCAGGAGGAGGCCCTGGCCCGGGCCCGTCGGCGCCATCCGGACCTGACCGAGGAGCAGTGGGCGGCGGTGGCCACGGTCAGCCGCGACCTGGTGGCCCGACTGCTCCACCAGCCCAGCGTGGTCCTGAAGGAGGCGGCCGGGACCAGCCGGGGCGAACGGCTGGTCGAGGCGGCCCGAGCGCTCTTCGGGCTCTGAGGCCGGTGGTTGCCGGTCGGGCCCTTCGGCTCGCCACCCGTGCCACGCCGCTGGCTCGCCAGCAGGCAGCCCAGGTGGCTGAGCGCCTGGCAGCCCTGGCCGGGGTGGCCGTCGAGACGGTCGTGGTGCGCACCACCGGCGACCAGCGGGCCAGCGTGCCCCTCTGGCAACTGGGCGGCCAGGGTGTCTTCGTGGCCGAGGTCCGCGCCGCCCTGCTCGAGGGGCGAGCCGACCTGGCAGTCCACTCGGCCAAGGACCTGCCGGCCGCCCCGGTGCCGGGCCTGGTGCTGGCCGCGGTCCCGCCCCGGGCCGACCCCCGGGACGTCCTGGTCGGCGGCTCCCTCCAGGGTCTCCGGCCCGGCGCGGTCGTGGCCTCGGGCGCACCCAGGCGGCGGGCCCAGCTGGCCTGGTGGCGACCGGACCTGCGCTTCGTCGAGCTCCGGGGCAGCATCGGCACTCGCCTCGGCCGCCTCGACCAGGTCGACGCCCTCGTGGTCGCTGCGGCCGCCCTCGACCGGCTGGGACTGGCGCCCGAGCGGGCGTCGGTCTTGCCCACCTCGATCGTCCTCCCCCAGGTCGGCCAAGGGGCCCTGGCCATCGAGTGCCGGGTCGAGGACGAGCCGCTGCTCGGCCTCCTCGCCGCTCTCGACCACCGGCCCAGTCGACTGGCCGTCCTCACCGAGCGGGCCTTCCTCGCCGCCATGGGCGGCGGCTGCCAGGCCGCGGTCGGTGCCCTGGCCACGCCGACCGGGGCCGGGGAGGAACTCGCCCTGGAGGTCCTGGCCGCCAGCCCCGACGGCCACCTGCTGTGCCGCCGCCGGCTGGTCGGCACCGACCCTGCCGCTCTGGGGACGGCGGGCGCCCAGGCCCTGGCGGCGGCCGGGGCCGACCTGGTGACGGGCCCCTTGCGGTGATCGGGCCCTTGCGGTGATCGGGCCCGGTCGGTGACGCTGGGCACGTGACGGTCTACCTGGTGGGGGCCGGCCCGGGGGACCCCGGCCTGCTGACCCGGCGCGGCGAGGCGCTGCTGCGCCGGGCCGAGGTCGTGGTCTACGACCGGCTCGTCCACCCCGAGCTGCTGGCCCTGGCGCCCCCCGGGGCGCTGCTCGTCGACGCGGGCAAGCGACCAGGCGAGGCACACCGGCAGGCCTGGATCAGCGAGCAGCTCGTGGCGCACGGCCGCCGGGGGGCCCTCGTGGTCCGCCTGAAAGGCGGGGATCCCTACGTCCTGGGCCGAGGCGGGGAGGAGGTCGAGGCCCTCCAGGCCGCCGGGGTGCCGGTCGAAGTGGTGCCCGGGGTGACCTCGGCGGTGGCCGGCCCGGAGCTGGCCGGGGTGCCGGTCACCCATCGGGGCCTGGCCACCTCGGTCACCGTGGTCACCGGGCACGTCGGGGAGCCCAGCACCCCCGGCGGGGTGGACTGGTCGGCCCTGGCTGCCGCGGGGGGCACCCTGGTGGTGCTCATGGGGGTCGAGCGTCGGGCCGAGATCGCGGCGGCCCTGCTGGCCGGGGGCCGGGACGCCCAGACCCCCGTGGCCGTGGTCGAGCGGGCCGCCGGTCCCCGGCAGCGGACCCAGCGGACCACCCTGGCGGGCCTCGGCGACCTGGCGGTCGAGGCGCCGGCGGTCATCGTGGTGGGGCCGGTGGCGGGGCTGCGCCTCTGGTCCGCAGAGGACCGGCCCCTGCACGGGGCGCGGGTGGTCCTGACGAGGCCCGAGGGGCGGATCGGCCCGCTGGCCGAGGCGCTGGCCGAGTACGGGGCCGAGGTCATCGGCCTGCCCCTCCAGCGGATCGGCCCGCCGGCGGACGGCGGGGCCGCCCTGGCAGCCCGGCTCGGCGAGCTGCCGGCCTTCGACTGGCTCGCCTTCACCTCGGTCGAGGCGGTGGAGGCCGTGCTCAGCCGGGTCCGGGACGGTCGGGCCTTGGCGGGTCCCCGACTGGCGGTGGTCGGGCCGGCCAGCGAGGCCGCCCTGGCCCGACGGTTCCTGGTCGCCGACCTCCGGCCACCGGCCGGAGCGGAGCGGGCCAGCGGATTGGCGTCGGCCTTCCCCGATCCGCCGGGGGACCGGCCGGGTCGGGTCCTGTTCCCCCGGGCGGCCCAGGCCCGCCCCGAGCTGCCCGACGGGCTGCGGGCCAAGGGCTGGGAGGTGGTGGAGGTCGAGGCCTACCGGACCGAGCCCGTGCCGCTCGAGGACCTGCCCTCGAAGGCCCTCGAGGAGGCCCGGACGGCCGATGCCGTCGTCCTGGCCGCTCCCTCGGCGGTGGCCCGTTACCGGGAACTGTTCGGGACCGAGGCGTCCCCCCGGGTGGTCTGCCTGGGCCCGACCACGGCAGCGGCCGCCGCCGACCTGGGTCTGGCGGTCCAGGCGGTGGCGGCCCGACCCGAACCGGCGGCCGTGGCCTCGGCGCTGGCCAGGGCGCTCGGCCGGCCGCTCCCCGCAGGCCCGGCGCCCGCGGACCCCCAATAGGCTCCCGGTCGTGTCGAGCGAGACCCCCCGCAGCCCCGCAGGACCCCGGGTGACCCTCGGGGAGGGGACCGTCCCCTGGCAGGCCCCGGCCCGGCGCCTGCGGCGCCTGCGGCGGACCCCGGCGCTGCGGCGCCTGGTGGCCGAGACCCGCCTCGGGGTCGAGGACGTCCTCGCCCCCCTTTTCGTGCGCGAGGGCATCGACGCTCCCCGCCCCATCCCGTCCCTGCCCGGCCAGGCCCAGCACACCGTGGGCTCCCTGGTCGCCGAAGCCAAACGCCTGGCCGACCTCGGGGTGCCGGGCCTGGTGCTCTTCGGGGTGCCCACCCGGCGGGACCCCGAGGGGAGCGGGGCGTACGACCCCGACGGCATCGTCCAGGTGGCCCTGGCCGAGCTGCGGGCGGCCCTCGGCGACCGCATGGTCCTGGTCAGCGACCTCTGCCTGGACGAGTACACGGACCACGGCCACTGCGGTGTGCTCGGTCCCCGGGGCGAGGTGGACAACGACCGGACCGTCGCCCTCTACCAGCGAGCCGCCCTGGCCCAAGCCCGGGCCGGGGCCGACCTGGTCGCCCCGAGCGGCATGATGGACGGCCAGGTGGCGGCCATCCGGGCGGCACTGGACGCCGAAGGGTTCCAGGAGGTCGGGATCCTGGCCTACGCAGCGAAGTACGCCTCGGCGCTCTACGGGCCCTTCCGGGACGCCGTCGACGTCACCATCGCCGCCGGCGGCGACCGGCGCTCCTATCAGCAGGACCCCGCCAACCGGCGGGAGGCCTGGGCCGAGGTCGCCCAGGACGTGGCCGAGGGAGCCGACCTGGTCATGGTCAAGCCGGCCCTGCCCTACCTCGACGTCCTGGCCGACGTCGCCGCCCGGGTCGCGGTGCCGGTCGCCGCCTACCACGTCAGTGGGGAGTACGCCATGGTGAAGGCAGCGGCGGCCAACGGCTGGCTGGATGGCACGGCGGTCCTCCTCGAGCAGCTGACCGCCATCAAGCGGGCAGGGGCCCGCCTCATCCTGACCTACTTCGCCGGCGAGCTGGCCGAGCTGCTGGCGAACTGAGCGGGCGGCGAGCGAGGAGCGGGGTGGTGGAGACCGAGGCGAGCGCCGAGCAGGAGGCCTCTTCGGCCACGGCTGGCTGGTGGGCCCGGGCCCGTCGGGTCCTGCCCGGCGGGGTCAGCTCCCCGGTTCGGTCCCACCAGGCGGTGGGCGGCACGCCGGTGGTGATCGAGCGGGGCGAGGGACCCTACGTGGTGGACGTCGACGGCCGACGCTGGCTGGACCTCGTGCAGTCCTACGGGGCGGTCCTCCTCGGCCACGCCCACCCGGCGGTGACCGCCGCCCTGGCGGAAGCGGCCGCCAAGGGAACCACCTTCGGGGCCACGACCCCCGGGGAGGTCCAGCTGGCCGAGGCCATCTGCGCTCGGGTGCCCGGCGTCGAGCAGGTCCGGCTGGTCTCCTCGGGGACCGAGGCGACCATGAGCGCCCTGCGCCTGGCCCGGGCGGTGACCGGGCGAGACCGGGTCGTGAAGTTCGACGGCTGCTACCACGGCCACGCGGATGCCCTCTTGGCCGGGGGCGGCAGCGGCGTGGCCACCTTGGGGCTGCCGGGCTCGGCCGGGGTGCCCCGGGCCGCCGTGGCTGAGACCCTGGTGGTCCCCTACAACCAGGTGCCGGACCTCGACGAGCAGGTGGCCTGCGTGATCGTGGAGCCGGTGGCCGCCAACATGGGCCTCGTCCCTCCAGAACCGGGCTTCCTGGCAGGGCTCCGGGAGGCTTGCGACCGGGTTGGCGCCCTGCTGGTCTTCGACGAGGTCATCAGCGGGTTCCGCCTCGGGCCAGGTGGGGCGACGGCGAGCGCCGGGGTTCGGCCCGACCTGTGGTGCTTCGGGAAGGTCATTGGGGGTGGCTTGCCCATCGGGGCCTTCGCCGGGTCCCGGGAGCTCATGGGGTCCGTGGCCCCGAGCGGCCCCGTCTACCAGGCCGGCACCCTCTCGGGGAACCCCTTGGCCACCGCCGCTGGCCTGGCCGTGCTCCGGGCGGTCCAGCCAGCGGACTACGAGGCCCTGAGCCGCCGGGTGGCGGCCCTGGCCGGGGAGCTGACCGAGGTGTTCGCCGCCGCGGGGGTCGCGGCCCAGGTGCCGGTGGTCGGGCCGCTCCTGTCGGTCTTCTTCACGGAGCAGCCGGTCCGGGACGGGGCGGGGGCCCGGGCGGCCTCCGCCCGCCGCTACCGGCGGTTCTTCCACGAGATGGCCCGCCGAGGTGTCCTGTTGCCGCCCAGCCCCTTCGAGACGTGGTTCCCGGGCATGGCCCACGACGACGCTGTCCTCGGCCAGGTCCTCGAGGCGGTCCAGGCGGCGGCGGCAGTGGTGGCCGAGGAGCCCACCTCGGACTGAGCCGTCGGGGGCCGACGGCTCCGTCCAACCCCTTGCCGCCCGGCCGTGCCGCCGGCCGTTGTGGAGTTTGTGTGAATTGTTGTGTTTTGCAGCCGACTGGGCACGCACCAGCCGGGCGTTCGCCGACGGGCCGCTCAAGAGCCAGCCCCACCCCGCCGATGTGTCGGGGGTGGAGGAGGAGCGCTTCGGGCTGGGCCCGACCTTCCAAGGCGCGCTGACCGGCGAAGGCCGGGGTGGGGGCATCCGTCGGCTGACCCTCGGGGACGGCCACGGCCGGCCCGACGCGGTCGCCCAGATGGACGACTTCGGGGTGACCGTCTGCGACCGTCGGGCCGGGCGGGTCCTGGTGGTGCCCTGGCGGGCGGTCGGGGACCTCCGGCGGGAGCGGGTGCTCGACACCCCCGGTGGCAGCGAGGTCGTCTTGGACCTGCCGACCGCTGAGCTGCGGCTCCGGGTCGCCGATGAGGAGGACCCGGGCTGGGTGGAGGACCTGGCCGCCACGCTGCGGGCCCACACCCCCCGGCCCCTTCCTCCCCTTCCCGACCCGCCCCCGGTGGCCTGGGGGGCGAGGAGCGCCGAGCCGGGGGCCGGCGCGGGGCCGCTGCCGGCGCCGCCTCAGCTCCCAGGACCGACGGCGGCGAGGGCCGCGGCCACGGCGTAGGTGGCCTCGCCGGCGCCGAGCCGGTCGGGGCGCAGGAGGTTGGCCATGACCCGCAGCAGGGCGGCCATGAGGGGCCGGCTGTGCATGCCGGTGCGGACGCAGACCTGCATGGCGCGGGGGTGGCTGATGAGGCGGACGAAGTCCCGGGCCACCCGGTAGTAGTGGCCGTAGGCGGCCTGGAGGCGGTCCTCGTAGCTGGCCAGGGCGGCCTCGCCGGCTCCGGCCAGGGCCTCGGCCACGACGGCCGCCGCGAGGCGGCCGGTCTCGTAGCCGTAGGCGATGCCCTCCCCGTTGAAGGGGTTGATGGCGCCCATGGCGTCCCCGGCGAGGAGCACGTTGGGCCCGACCCGGGGGGCGATGGAGAGGCCCATGGGCAGCTTGCCCCCGGTGGCCTGGCCGAGGGCGGCGTCGGGCGAGAGCTGCCACCGGGCCGGGGCCTGGGCCAGGAAGGCGTCGAGGAGCCGGGTGGTGTTCACCCCCCGCCAGCGACCCTCGGCCGAGAGGAGGCCGACGCCGACGTTCACCCGGCCGTCCCCGAGGGGGAAGATCCAGCCGTAGCCGGGGACGACCGCCCCCGAGGCGTCCCGGATGTCGAGGTGGGACTCGATGAAGGGCTCGTCGTGCGCCGGGGAGCGGTAGTAGCCACGGAGGGCGAGGCCGAGGGGCCAGCGGCGCTCTCGTTGGGCGCCGAGGGCCCGGGCGACCCGGGCGTTGGCCCCTTCGGCGAGGACGAGGTAGTCGAACCCGATGGTGGCGGTTTCCCCGGTGGCGGCCCGGCGGACCCGGAGGGCTCGGCACCGGGGCAAGGTCCGGGCCCCGGCCTCCGCGGGCTGCTGCCCGTCGGCGAGGACCGGTTCGAGGGCCTCGGTTCCCTGGAGGACGGTGGCGCCGGCCTGCCTGGCTCGCTCGGCCACGAGGCGGTCGAGGTCGTAGCGGGTCACGACGTAGCCCTCGGAGGGGAAGGTGGGGTGGGAGGGCCAGGGCAGCTCTAGCTCGAGGCCGTAGGCGCAGGCCCGGAGGCCCCGGTAGCGGTGGGCGCCGTCCAGGGCGCCCTCGAGTCCCATGTCGGCGAGCTGGCGGACGGATCGGGGGGTGAGGCCGTCCCCACAGGTCTTGGCCCGGGGGAAGCGCTTGCGTTCGACGACGGTCACCTGCCAGCCGGCTTGGGCCAGCCAGAAGGCGCAGGCCGAGCCGGCGGGGCCGGCCCCGACGACCAGGACCTGGCTGCGGTCAGGGATGGGCGGGTCGGGATCGTCGAGGAGGGGCGAGGCGGCCTGGGGGTCCACGGGGGCCACGGCCTGATGCTAGAGGCTTCGGCCCAGCACCTCGTCGGCGGGGCCCCGTGGCCTGGGAGGACCGAATGTGCCCTGGACGAGAGGGCGTGGTAGAACCGGCTTCGGCCATGAAGACCTACCTGCCGATCTTCATCCTGTTGGTGCTGGGGCTGCTCTTCGCGGTCCTGTCGTTCGTGGCCTCGTCCCTCCTCGGGCCGAGGAAGCGGCCGCACGCCGCGAAGGTCGCCCCCTACGAGTGCGGGATCGTGCCCGACCGGGAGCCGCCCCAGCGCTTCCCGGTGCGCTTCTACCTGGTGGCGATGATCTTCATCATCTTCGACATCGAGATCGTCTTCCTCTACCCCTGGGCGGTCATCTTCCGGCAGCTGGCCACCTTCGGGCTGGTGGAGGTCCTGGTCTTCGCCGTGGTGGTCTTCGGCTCCTTCCTGTACCTGGTGAGCAACGGGGCCCTGGACTGGGGTCCGGCCAAGCGGCTGCGGCCGGCTGCCCCGGAGCGGACGACGGCTTCGACGGTGGGGCGGGTGCCGAGCGGGCGTTCGAGCGACGAGGCGGCCTGAGGCCATGGGGCTCGAGGACCTCAACCGGAACTTCTTCACGGCCCGCCTCGAGGACCTGGTGAAGTGGGCCCGGCGGAACAGCGTGTGGCCCGCGACGTTCGGCCTGGCGTGCTGCGCCATCGAGATGATGGCCGTCGGGACGGCCGACTTCGACGTGAGCCGCTTCGGGATGGAGGTCTTCCGGGCCTCGCCCCGGCAGGCGGACCTGATGGTGGTGGCGGGCCGGGTCTCCCAGAAGATGGCGCCGGTGCTGCGGCAGGTCTACGACCAGATGATGGAGCCCAAGTGGGTGATCTCCATGGGGGTCTGCGCCTCGAGCGGCGGCATGTTCAACAACTACGCGATCGTGCAGGGCGTGGACCAGGTGGTGCCGGTCGACGTCTACGCCCCCGGGTGTCCGCCGAGCCCCGAGACCCTGCTGCACGCCATCTTGACCCTCCACGAGAAGATCCGGACCGGACAGATCACGCGGCGGCGTGCCACGACGCCGCCGGTCGAGCGGACCGCTGGCTGGCTGCGGGAGGAGCCCGAGGCCGTCCGGCTGGGGACGCCGCGATGAGCGGCCCGGAGCCTGAGACCGGCACGCCGCCAGCCACCGGAGCCACTGAGGGTGGGCTGGCCGGGGCCAGCGGCCGAGGCGTGGCAGGAGGCGGAGGGTCGGACGTCCCCCAGCTCGTCGGCCGGGCCGGCGTCCAGATCTTCTTCCCGAGCCGGGAGCGCTACCACGACCTCCTCGCCGAGCTCCAGGTCGAGGGGTTCGAGATGCTGGCCGACCTCTGCGGGGTCGACTACCTGACCCACCCGGGGCGGACGCTGCCGGCGGGGGTCGAGCCGGAGCGGTTCGAGGTGGCGGTGGTCCTGCGGCGCCTGGATCCCCCGGGCATGGTCCGGATCCGGGTCCAGGTGCCCGAGGCGGACCCCGTGCTGGCATCGGCCTGGGACCTGTACCCGGGGGCCGAGGCGATGGAACGGGAGTGCTTCGACATGTTCGGCATCCGCTTCGTCGGGCACCCGGACCTGACCCGGATCCTCATGCCCGAGGACTGGGAAGGCCACCCGCTGCGGAAGGACTACGGGGTGGGCCGGGTGCCGGTGCAGTTCAAGGAGGCACCGGGGCCACGATGACCGACAAGGACTTGGTCAAGGAGACCTCCGAGGGGGGCCAGGAGCTCGGGCCGGCGGCAGCCACGCCGCCGGAGGAGCGCCGGCGGGAGCGGGGGGCGATCCTGCGGGTGCCCGAGAGCCACCCGGCGGTGGACCTGGCCGACCTGCCCGAGGCGGGGGCCGAGGACGAGACGATGATCATCAACATGGGGCCTCAGCACCCCTCGACCCACGGGGTGCTGCGCCTCATGATGGAGCTGGACGGCGAGACGGTGCTGCGGACCAAGCCGGTGATCGGCTACCTGCACACCGGCATGGAGAAGACGGCCGAGGAGCTGACCTACGTCCAGGGGGGGACGAACGTCACCCGCATGGACTACCTCTCGCCGCTGACCAACGAGCTGGTCTACGCCTTGGCCGCTGAGGCGCTGCTCGGGGTGGAGCTGCCGCCGCGTGCGGTGTGGATCCGGATGCTCCTGGCCGAGCTGCAGCGGATCTCCTCGCACCTCATGTGGATGGCCACCAACGGCATGGACCTGGGCTCCACCACGATGATGATCTTCGGCTTCCGTGAGCGGGAGATGGTGCTGGCCTTCTTCGAGAAGACCACCGGGCTGCGGATGAACCACAACTTCATCCGGGTGGGGGGCACGGCGGCCGACCTGCCCGACGGCTGGGAGGACGACGTGACGGTCCTCTGCGACACCATCGAGGCCCGGTTGGACGACTACGACGAGCTGCTGACCGGCCAGCCGATCTTCCGGGAGCGGGTCGAGGGGGTCGGGGCCATCAGCGCGGCCGAGGCCATCGCCTTGTCGGCCACCGGTCCGATCCTGCGCTCGACGGGGGTGCCTTGGGACCTGCGGCGGACGATGCCCTACCTGGCCTACGACCAGGTGGAGTTCGACGTCATCGTCGGCACGTACGGGGACAACTTCGACCGCTACGCCGTGCGGTTGAACGAGATCCGGGAGTCCATCCGGATCGTGCGGCAGGTGGTGGAGAAGATGCCCTCGGGCCCCTACCGGGTCCTGGACCGCAAGGTCACCCCGCCGCCCCGGGCCCGGATCGACGAGTCCATGGAGGCCCTCATCCACCACTTCAAGCTGTTCACCGAGGGCATCCGGGTCCCAGAGGGCGAGGTCTACGTGGCCGTGGAGTCCCCGCGGGGCGAGCTGGGCTGCTACATGGTCTCGGACGGCACCGGCAAGCCCTACCGGATGCACATTCGGGCCCCGTCGTTCGTGAACCTCCAGAGCCTGCCGGTCATGCTGCACGGCGGCCTGATCGCCGACGCCATCGCCTCGATCTCCTCGGTGGACCCGGTCATGGGGGAGGTGGACCGGTGAGCCACCTCTCCCCCGAGATCCGGGCCCGGTGCGAGGAGCTGCTGGCGCTCTACCCCCATCCCCGCTCCGCGCTCATCCCGATCTGCCACGTCGCCCAGGAGCAGGACGGCTGGTTGACGCCGGAGGCGATCGCCGAGGTCGCCGAGCTCGTCGGGGTGACCCCGGCCGAGGTGCTGGGCACGGCGGGTTTCTACGACATGCTGCACACCGAGCCGGTCGGCCGGTACCTGGTGGCGATCTGCACGAACATCGCCTGCCTGCTGCGGGGTGCCGAGGAGCTGCTGGCCCATGCCGAGGAGCGGCTGGGGATCGGCGTGGGCGACACCACCCCCGACGGCCTCTTCACCCTCGAGGACGCCGAGTGCCTGGCCGACTGCGGGCGGGCTCCCTGCCTGCAGGTGAACCACCGGTTCTTCGGCAACCTCGACCCGGCGGCCTTCGACCAGCTGGTCGAGGACCTGCGGGCGGGGCGGCTCGACGGGGAGGTGCCGCCGCACGGGACGCTCATCCGGGTCCGGCGGGCCGGGGGTCTGCGGGTCGACCCGGCCCGGGTGGCGGCGGAACGACGGGCCATGGCCGAACGGGTGGCCGCCGAGGAGGCGGCGAGCGGCCAGGGTGGGAAGGAGGACGGTCGGTGACGGTCACCGAAGCCCCCCGGATCGTGACCTCCCGCATGGGCTACGAGGACAGCCACACCCTGGCCCGGTTCCTGGCCACCGGGGGCTACGAGGGCCTGCGCAAGGCGCTCCAGATGTCCCCGGCCGAGGTGGCCGCCGAGGTCGACGCGGCCAGCCTGCTCGGTCGGGGCGGTGCCGGGTTCCCGGCCGGGCGGAAGTGGTCCATGCTCCGGAAGGGTCCTCTGCCCTACCTGGTGGTGAACGGGGACGAGAGCGAGCCGGCCACCTTCAAGGACCACCTGCTGATCGAGCGGGACCCCCACCAGCTCATCGAGGGGGTGGTCATCGCGGCCTACGCCCTCCAGGTCGCCCAGGCGTTCATCTACATCCGGGGCGAGTTCGCCCTGGGCCTCGAGCGGGTCCAGGAGGCCCTGAACGAGGCCTACGAGCACGGGGCCGTCGGGGAGGACATCTTCGGCTCGGGCTTCAGTCTCGACATCGTGGTCCATCCCGGGGCTGGGGCCTACATCTGCGGGGAGGAGACGGCCCTGCTCGAGAGCCTGGAGGGCAAGCGGGGTTTTCCCCGGATCAAGCCGCCCTACTTCCCGGCGGCCATCGGCCTCTACGGGCAGCCGACGGTGGTGAACAACGTCGAGACCGTGTCGAACCTGCCCTGGATCATCCGCCAGGGTGCTGCTGCCTTCACCGCCCTCGGCGGGGGCCGCTCGGCGGGGACGCGGCTGTTCGCCTTGGCCGGTCACGTCCGGCGGCCGGGGGTCTACGAGCTGGAGATGGTGAAGACCACCTTCCGAGACCTGATCTACGACCCGTCCCTGGGCGGCGGGATTCCCGAGGACCGGGCCTTGAAGGCCTTCATCCCCGGAGGGGTCTCGGCCCCCTGGCTCGGGCCCGAGCACCTCGACACCCCCCTCGGGCAGGACGAGGTGGCCGCCCTCGACACGATGCTGGGTTCGGGGTCGGTGGTGGTCATGGACGAGACCACCTGCGCGGTGCGGGCCGCCTGGCGGATCACGAAGTTCTTCCACCGGGAGTCCTGTGGGCAGTGCACGCCCTGCCGGGAGGGCGGCGGCTGGCTGGAGAAGGTCCTGCGGCGGATCGAGGACGGGGCTGGTCGGGAGGAGGACCTGGACCTGCTGATGGACGTCTGCGACAACATCGCTCCGGGGGTGAGCTGGCCGCCGGCCCAGACGACCATCTGCGTGCTGGGGCCCTCCATCCCCTCGTCGATCGCTTCGGGCATCCGCATGTTCCGCGACGAGTTCCTGCAGCACCTGAAGGAGGGCGGCTGTCCCCATGGCTGACCCGGTCGTCACCTCCCACCACGGCATCGCCCCGGCGGCCGAGCCCGGCCAGACGGTCACCTTCACCCTGGACGGCCGGGAGGTCCAGGCCGAGGCCGGGGAGTTCCTGATCGCCGCGGCCGAGCGGGCCGGGACGTTCATCCCGCGCTTCTGCTACCACCCCCGGATGAAGCCGGTGGGCATGTGCCGGATGTGCTTGGTCGAGGTCAGCGGGCCGCGAGGTCCGAGCCTCCAGCCGGCCTGCTTCGTGCCGGTCGCCGAGGGCATGGAGGTGGTGACCACGTCGGACCGGGTCAAGAAGGCCCAGGACGGGGTGCTGGAGTTCCTGCTGGTGAACCATCCCCTGGACTGCCCGGTCTGCGACAAGGGCGGGGAGTGCCCCCTGCAGGACCAGGCCCTCTCCTACGGCCCGGGGGAGAGCCGGTTCGTGGAGGAGAAGCGGCACTGGGCGAAGCCCACGCCCATCTCGGCGCTGGTCCTGTTGGACCGGGAGCGCTGCATCCAGTGCGGCCGCTGCGTCCGTTTCGCCGCCGAGGTTGCCGGGGAGGCCGAGATCGACTTCCTCGGGCGGGGCGACCGGGTGGAGGTGGCCATCTTCGAGCGCCAACCCTTCGACTCGGTCTTCAGCGGCAACACCGTCCAGATTTGCCCCGTGGGTGCTCTGACCGCCACCCCCTATCGGTTCGTGGCCCGGCCCTGGGACGTGGAGCAGGTCGAGTCCACCTGCACGACCTGCGCCCTGGGCTGCCGGGTGGCCGTGCAGTCCTCGGCCGACCGCCTGACCCGGCTGCTCGGGGTGGACAGCGAGCCGCTGAACCAGAGCTGGCTCTGCGACAAGGGCCGTTTCGCCTCGTTGGCGGTGAACGCCGAGCAGCGGCTTCGGGAACCTCTCGTGCGCCGGGGCGACGAGCTGGTCCCGGTCGGCTGGGCCGAGGCCCTCGACGAGGCGGCTCGACGCCTGCGGGAGCTCCGGGACCGCCGGGGCCCCGAGGCCATCGGGGTCCTGGGCGGGGCCCGGCTGGCGAACGAGGACGCCTACGTCTGGGCCCGGCTGGCGAAGGCGGTCCTCGGCACGGACTCGGTGGACTGCCAGCTGGCCGATGGCCTGCCGCCCGAGCTGGTGCTGGGCCTGCCTCGAGCGACGGTGGCCGAGGCGTGCGACGCCCCGGTGGTCCTGGTCCTCGCGGGGGACCTCCGTCAGGAGCTCCCGGTGCTCCATCTGCGGCTCCGCCAGGCGGTCGACGAGGGCCGGACCCGGCTGGTCCAAGTGGCTCCCTACGCCACGCCGCTCGGGCGGCTCGGGACGAACCTCGTGCACCGCCCCGGGGAGGCCCCCGCGGTGGTGGCCGCCCTGCTCGGCGAGGGGCCGGTCCCCGAGGGGGTCGACCCCGACGCGCTGGCCCAGGCCCGAGAGCAGCTGGCCGGCGCCGGGGAGGCCGGGGAGGGGGTGGTGGTGGTGCTCGGCCGGCCGTCGCTGGCCGAGGGCCCGGAGGCCACGGCGGCTGCCGCCCTGGCCCTGGCCCGTCGCTGGCCGGAGGCCCGGTTCCTCCCGGCGCTCCGACGGGGCAACGTGCACGGGGCCCTCGACATGGGCCTGGCCCCGGGTCTCCTGCCGGGCCGGGTCACGCTGGAGGCCGGCCGGGGCTGGTTCGAGGCCGCCTGGGGTGGTCTGCCGGCCCGGCCCGGTCGGGACGCCGCCGGCATGCTCCGGGCCCTGGCCGAGGGCGAGATGGCCGGGCTGGTCCTGCTCGGTGCCGACCCGCTCGGCGACCTGCCGGACCGGCAGCTGGCCGAGGCGGCGCTCGGTCGGGCCGAGCTGCTGATCGCCCTCGACGGGGTCCTCACCCCCTCGGCGGCCCGGGCCCAGGTGGTCCTGCCGGTCGCAGTCCACCACGAGCGGGCCGGCACCGTCACGAACCTGGAGGGCCGGGTGAGCCGGGTGGCCCCGAAGGTCACCCCGCCCGGGCAGAGCTGGCCCGACTGGATGGTGGCCGTGGCCCTGGCCGAGCGGCTCGGGTCCCCGTTGCCCTACCAGAACCTGAGCGAGATCTGGGAGGAGGTGGAGCGCCTGGCCCCCGCCTACCGGGGCCTCGGCGGCGCGGTCCTGGCCCGGCCGGAGCTGGCCGACGGCGTGGTGGTGCCCCTGCGCGCCGTCCCGCTCGAGCTGCCCACTCGGCGGCCGGCTCGGCTCGACCCAATGGCCACCCCGGGCATCCTGCAGGTCGAGCAGCAGGGGGCTCCCTTGGTGGCCGGTCGGGCGGTGCCCCTCGGCGGGGGCGAGCTGCCGAGCCTGGGCGGTCGGGCTGCTCCGGCTGCCCTCGGGGCGAGGGAGGCCGGGGCGCTCGGGGAGGGGACACTCTCCGAGCCCGCGAGCGGGGACGGCGAACCCCCTGCGACCCACCGAGCCGGCGCCGACCAGGGGACCGCCCAGCCCGGCGTGCCGCTCCCCGCGATCAAGGCCCCGGCCCTCCCGGCTCCGTCCCCCGGCCGTTTCCGGTTGGCCGCGAGCCGGGCCCTCTACGACGAGGGGGTGGCCGTCGACCTCGTGCCGGAGCTGGCCGCCCTGGTGCGTCCGGCGGCGGCCCGGCTCCACCCCGAGGACCTGGCCGTTCTCGGGGCCACCCGGGTCCGGGTGCGGAGCGGGAACGGCTCGGTGGTCCTCGGCACCGAGGCCGACCCAGGGGTGGCCCGGGGCACCGTGCTCGTGGCGGCCAACGTCCCCGCCGACGGGCAGGGCGGTCGGGTCGCCGACCTGGTGGACCTGCGGTCCCCGGTCACCGAGGTGACCCTGGAGGCGGTCGCCGGCGAAGACTCCTCGAGGGAGGACCGGTCGTGAACTACGAGTCCTTGCTGTTCCTGCGGGGCGTCCACTGGCAGGAGGTCGTCATCGCCATCGTGCGGGTCGTCGTGGCCTTCGCCGGGCTCATGGTGGCCGTGATGATGATGATCTGGCTGGAGCGCAAGGTCATCTCGGACATGCAGGCCCGGATCGGGCCGAACCGGGCTGGGCCCTACGGCCTGCTCCAGACGCTGGCCGACGGCGTGAAGCTGTTCTTCAAGGAGGACCTGGTCCCCGAGCGGGCCGACCGCTTCGTCTTCAAGCTGGCCCCCTACCTCTCGATCCTGCCGGCCTTCATCGCCTTCGCCATCGTGCCCGTCGGGGCGACCATGTCGGTGGCCGGTTACCGCTTCCACCTGCAGGTGGCCAACCCGCCGATCGGCATCCTGTTGCTCCTTGCCATGTCCTCCATCTCGGTCTACGGGGTCATGCTGGCCGGCTGGTCCTCGGGGTCGAAGTACCCGCTGCTGGGCTCGGTCCGGGCCTCGGCCCAGATGATCTCGTACGAGGCCGCCATGGGCATGTCGGTGATCATGGTGGTCCTCATGGCCGGGACCCTCTCCACTCGGGGGATCGTGGACGCCCAGGCCGGCACGTTCTTCGCCAGCTGGGGCCTCATCCGAACCGGCATCGTGCCGTTCTTCATCTTCCTGGCGGCGGTGACCGCCGAGACCAACCGCCCGCCCTTCGACTTCGTGGAGGCCGACTCGGAGCTGGTGGGCGGGTTCAACACCGAGTACTCCTCGATCCGCTTCGCCCTCTTCTACCTGGCCGAGTTCATGAACACCATCACCATGTCGGCGGTGATCGTGACCCTGTTCCTCGGCGGGCCCGACGGTCCGAGCCCCCACATCATGGTGCTGAACCAGCTCGTCCCGGTGCTCTGGTTCCTCGGCAAGACCTTCATCTTCCTCTTCGCCTACATCTGGTTCCGGGCGGCCCTGCCCCGGCTGCGCTACGACCAGCTCATGAACCTGGGCTGGAAGGTCCTCATCCCCTTGTCCTTGGTCTGGCTGCTCATCGTGGCCGGCGGGCTGGTCTCGGCCTGGTGGGTGGTCGGCCTGGGCGGCGCCATGCTGGTGGGCGGTGGCCTGCTCTACCGGGCCGTGTGGGTGGGCCGCCAGCGCCAGGCGGCCGGCGACTTCGGCCCTGAAGCGGCCCGGGCCCTGCGGCCCCGGGCGCCCCTGGCCGGCCGGTGGTCGACCGGCGCGGTCGAGGCGGGGGAGGGCACCATCCTCTCCTTGTCCCCCGGGGCGGGCGCTCTGGGGCCCGGTGAGGGGGGTGGGGCCCGATGAGCCCGACTCGCCGACGCCTGCCCCGCATCCCCGTCGGTCCCCTCGGGGGGTTCAAGGTCACCTTGAAGCAGATGCTCCTGCCCCGGGTGACCGTGGAGTACCCCAAGGAGAAGCGGCCCAAGCCGCCGCGGGCCCACGGTCGGCACGTCCTCAACCGCTACGAGGACGGCATGGAGAAGTGCATCGGCTGCGAGCTCTGCGCCGGGGTGTGCCCGGCGGACTGCATCTACGTGCGGGGCAAGGACAACGATCCCGAGCACCCGACCTCGCCCGGCGAGCGCTACGGCTACGTCTACGAGATCAACTACCTGCGCTGCATCCACTGCGACCTCTGCGTCGAGGCGTGCCCCACCGAGGCTATCACCGAGTCGAAGCTCTTCGAGTTCTCCTTCACGAACCGGACCGACGCCATCTACACGAAGCGAGAGCTCGTGGTCGACGACGAGGGCAAGCCCCGGCGCCAGCCCTGGGAGGACTGGCGGGAGGGTGACGACCTCTACACCTCGGCCTGGATGCGGGCCACCTCCCCGGCCGGGGACCCGGCGTACGAGGGCGTGGTCGGCTGGTCGGGCGAGCTGGGCTACGGGGTCCGGGCCCCCGAGGGCGGGCAGTCGGGCCGTCGGGACGACGCCCGGACCGGGAACCGCTCCTTGCGGGAGATGCTGGCCTTGCACCTGGACGACTGGGAGCGACCCCCGGAGCAGCGGGGCCTGCGGGGTGCCCTCCAGCGGGCGCGGACCCGGGCCGAGCGGAAGCTGCCGGGGCATCGCCCGCCAGGCGGTGCTTTCCCGGTGCCGCCCCCGGTGCCGCCCGGGCTGCCCGAGGACCAGCTGGACGAGCCCGACGAGGTCGCAGCGGCGCCGGCTGTCGCCCCGCAGGCCGCTGGCCCGATGGAAGGAGGCGAGGGCTGATGGGCGCGCTCCTCGGGGTGACCCGCGTGGACTTCGCCGTCTTCTGGGTCTGCGCCGTGATCGTCGTGGCCGGCGGGGTCGGGGTGGTGCTCTCCCGCCAGCCGGTCTACGCCGCGCTGTCCCTGGTGCTCACCATGTTCGGCATCGCCGTGCTCTTCGTGGCCCAGGACGCCAACTTCTTGGCGGCGGTGCAGGTGATCGTCTACGCGGGGGCCATCGTCGTCCTGTTCCTCTTCGTCATCATGTTCCTGGGCGTGGACCGCCGGGAGGACCTGCGGGTCGAACCGCTGCGCAGCCAGCGCGTGCTGGCCCCGGTCCTGGTGGCGATGGCCCTGGCCGTGGTCCTGCTCCTCGGGGCCACCGCCCACTGGGCGGTCGGAGCTCCCGAGGTGGTCGGTCCGGCCCGGGGCCAGCCCGGTGGAGACGTGGCCGCCTTGGGCCGAGCGGTGTTCACCGACTACCTCTGGCCGTTCGAGATCACCGCTGGCCTGCTCATCATCGCCGTGGTCGGCGCCGTCGTCCTGGCTCGTCGGCCACCCCGGCCGGAGCCCGACGACACCCCGGAGCAGCCCGAAGAGTTGACGCAGCCCGCCGGCATCCTGCCCCCGAGCCCTGAGTCCAGGGAGGAGTCCGAGCCGAGCGAGGAGGAGGTGGTGTCGTGAGCGTGCCGGGCAGCTGGTACCTGGCGCTCTCCGCCGTGCTCTTCGCCATGGGGGCCCTCGGGGTCCTGGTGCGGCGGAACGTCCTGATCATGTTCATGTGCGTGGAGCTCATGCTCAACGCCGCCAACCTGGCCTTCGTGACCTTCGCCCGCATGCTCGACGACATCGGTGGGGAGGTCCTGGTCTTCTTCGTCCTGGTGGTGGCGGCCGCAGAGGTCGTGGTCGGCCTGGGCATCGTGGTCGCCATCTACCGCCGGCGACGCAGTGTGGTCGCCGACGACCTGCGGGCCATGCGGGGGTGAGGCGCCCCCGTCGGGCCCCGTGGCCCACCACCCGAGCGAACCCCTCGAACGACGGCTGATGACGACGAACCCCAACGGACCGAGGAACGAGCCCCGATGACCCACCTCGCCTACCTGCTGCCGCTTTTGCCCCTGGCCGGAGGCACTGTGCTGGCGCTCCTGGGCCGCCGGTTGGGCGAGCCTTTGGCCGGATGGCTGGGCACGGGGACCGTGCTCGGCTCCTTCGTGGTGGCCTGCATCGAGTACGCCGCCCTGCTCGGCCGCCACGGACCGGGCGGGAGGACGGTGGTGCAGGTCCTGTGGTCCTGGATCCCGGTGGCCGGCTTCCAGGTGCACGTGGGCTTCCTGGTGGACCCCTTGTCCATGACCATGGTGCTGTTCGTCACCGGCATCAGTGCCCTCATCCACCTCTACTCGATCGGCTACATGCACGGGGACGAGGACTTCTCGAAGTTCTTCGTCTACCTGAACCTCTTCGTGGCCGCCATGCTGATCCTGGTCCTCGGGGACAACCTCCTCCTGACCTTCGTCGGCTGGGAGGGGGTGGGGGCCTGCTCCTACTGGCTCATCTCGTTCTGGTTCGACCGGGACGCGGCCGCCTCGGCCGGCAAGAAGGCCTTCATCTACAACCGGGTCGGGGACGTGGGCTTCTTGCTGGCCATGTTCCTGGTCTTCGAGAAGACCGGCAGCCTGGACTACCGGACGATCTTCGCCCACCTGTCGAACTTCGGACCGGCGGCCACCACCGCCGTGGTCCTCCTGCTGTTCCTCGCCGCGGTCGGCAAGTCCGCCCAGCTGCCCCTGTTCCCCTGGCTGGCCGACGCCATGGAGGGCCCGACCCCGGTCTCGGCCCTGATCCACGCCGCCACCATGGTCACCTCGGGCGTCTACCTCATGTGCCGCATGAACCCGTTCCTGGCCCGGGCCCACGACGCCAGCCTGGTGATCGCCTCCATCGGCGTGGCCACGGCCTTCATCGCCGGGACCATCGGGGCCACCCAGCAGGACATCAAGAAGGTCCTGGCCTACTCCACGGTCTCCCAGCTCGGCTACATGTTCCTGGCAGTCGGGGTCCACGCCTACATCGCCGCCATCTTCTTGATGGTGGCCCACGCCTTCTACAAGGGACTGCTGTTCCTCGGGGCCGGCTCGGTCATCCACGCCATGGGCGACGAGCAGGACCTCAAGCGCATGGGGAACCTGCGGCGCTACCTGAAGCTGACCACCGTGACCTTCGGGGTGGCCTGGCTGGCCATCTCGGGCATCCCCCCGCTCTCGGGCTTCTGGGCAAAGGGGGACGTCTTGGACAACGCCTTCGCGTTCAACAAGGGCCTCTGGGCGGTGGGCCTCGCGGCCGCCGTGGTCACCGCCTACTACCTGAGCCGGCTCATGGCCCTGGCGTTCTTCGGAGAGGAGCGCTGGCGCAAGGTGTTCCCGACCGCCCAGGCGGTGGCTGCCGAGCGTGCCGGCCAAGCGGACCCGGAGGTGGCGAACCTGCTGCACGACGGGCCGGCCCCGGCCCACCACGGCGAGGGGCCCCACGGGGATCCCCACGAAGGCCCCTGGGTGATGGCCCTGCCCCTCGTGGTGCTCGCCGTCCTGGCCTTCTTCGGCGGGGCCCTGAACCTGCCCTGGCACCCCTCGTGGGATCCCCTCGGCTGGCTCTCCCCGGTCTTCGGGTCGCGGCTCTACGCCGCCCACCTGAGCGGCACCACGAAGTGGGCCCTCGGAGTGGTCGACAGCGCAGCCGCCCTGGTCGGCCTCGGTGTCGCCTTCCCGCTGTGGACTCGCCAGTGGCACCGGCCGCAGCTGGAGCCGACCTTCCTCCAGCGGGGCTGGTACATCGACGCGGCCATCGACACCCTGGCCAGCCACGGCGGGCAGCAGGTGGCAGCGGTGGCCGGCGGCCCGGTGGAGCAGGGGGTGATTGACGGGGCGGTCATGGGGGCCGGCCGGCTCGCTGCCTTGGTCGGCGGGGTGGTCCGACGGGTCCAGACCGGCTACGTCCGGCAGTACGCCGTGGGCATCGTGCTCGGCGCGGTGGCCCTGCTGGCGTGGATGGCCGCGCAGGCCTGGAGGTGAGCGGACGATGAGCCAGCCCGTCTTCCCGTTCCTCACCACCTTGGTGTTCCTGCCGGTCGGCGGGGCGGTCGCCGCCATGGCGGCCCCTCGCCTGGTCCAGCCGGCGCACCGCCGCCCGGTGGCCATCCTCGTGGGCGCCCTGGCCATGACGGCCACCTTGGCGGTGGCCCTGGCCATGGCCGTGGAGTTCCGGGTCGGCGACAGCGGCTACCAGTTCGTCTCGGCCCACGAGTGGATCCCGGCCCTCGGCATCTCCTGGCAGCTCGGGGTGGACGGCATCTCGCTGTTCTTGGTGCTCATGGCCGCGGTGCTCTTCCCCCTGGCGTTGCTCGGGGCGCGGGAGTCCGAGCGGGCCCCGTCCTACGTGGCCTGGCTGCTGCTCCTGGAAGCGGCGTGCCTGGGCAGCTTCGTCGCCCTGGACCTCGTGCTGTTCTTCTTGTTCTTCGAGATCACCCTGGTGCCGGCCTACTTCGTCATCGCCGGCTGGGGCACCGGTCGACGGGCCGCAGCGGCCACGAAGTTCTTCCTCTACACCTTCTTGGGCTCGGCCTTCCTGCTCGTGGGCATCGTGGCCGTGGCGGTCATCCACGACCAGCAGACCGGCCGGTTCACGTTCGACCTGCTGGCCCTGGAGCACACCCGCCTGGGGCTCAGCACCCAGGTCCTGCTGTTCTTGGCCTTCACGGCCGCCTTCGCCGTGAAGGCCCCGATCTTCCCGTTCCACACCTGGTCCCCCGACGCCTACGGCTCCTCGCCGACCGGCGGCGCGGTGGCCCTGGCTGCGGTCATGGCCAAGCTCGGCACCTACGGGGTGATCCGCTTCGACCTGACCCTCTTCCCCCGGGCGGTGGTCGACGCCGCACCCGTCCTGCTGTCTCTCGGGGTCGCCGGGATCCTCTACGGGGCCATCGTGGCCGCGGTCCAGCGGGACCTGAAGCGGATCCTGGCCTACTCCTCCCTGGCCCACATCGGCTTCATCGTCCTCGGGCTCTTCGCCCTCTCGACCGAGGCGGTGACCGGCGGGGTCCTCCAGATGGTGAACCACGGCCTGGTGACGGCGGCGCTCTTCCTGCTCGTTGGCTGGGTCTGGGAGCGCCGGGGCACCGTGGACGCCGGTCGGCTCCGGGGCCTGCAGCGGTCCGCTCCGGTCCTGGCCGGCTTCTTCACCCTGGCCATGATGGCCAGCATCGGCCTGCCCGGCCTGAACAGCTTCGTGGGCGAGTTCCTGGTCCTCTCGGGCACCTTCCTGACGCATCGCTGGTGGGCGGTGGTCGCCACCTTCGGGGTGGTCCTGGCCGCCGTCTACCTCCTCTGGGCCTTCCAGCGGGCCTTCCACCACCGTCCCACCCCGGAGACCAGCCAGACCAAGGACCTGCGCTGGGGCGAGATCGCGGTCATGGTGCCCCTCGCCGGCCTCATTGTCTTCCTCGGCGTCTACCCCAAGCCGGTGCTCGACCGGATCACCCCGAGCGTGGAGGCCCTGGTCCACCAGGTCGACCAGGCCACCGGGCGGCACCAGCCGGCGGTGGCGAACGGCGGGGTGGCGGCGGTGACCGCTGCGGGTCGCCGAACCCCGGCCGCCGCGTCGACCGCCGGGGTGCCGGTCGTGACCGCCGCCGCCCTGGGCCCGGCGCGCGCCGGAGGCCCGTTGGATCTGGCGCTGCCGCCCTTCCCCGAGCAGAGGAGGCTGCCGTGAGCGTCGCCGTGCGCGCCGCCGTCGCCCTGGCCGTGACCACGGGGCGGCTGCGGCTGCCCCACATCGACTACCTGTCGATCCTGCCGGTCATGGTCATGGTGGGCGGCGGCGTGGTCATCCTGGTCTGGTCCTCGCTGCTGCGTCGTCCGCTGGACGTCGCCTGGGTGAGCAGCCTGACGGTGCTGACCGCCACGGCGGCCCTGGTGCTGTCCCTGTTCCAGTGGGACTCGGTCCTGACCAGCGGCGCCCACACCCACATCGACGGGGCAGTCGTCATGGACGGGGCCAGCGTCCTCATCGGGGTGCTCGTCAGCTCGGCGGTCCTCCTGACCGCCATGGTGGGCGACAGTTTCCTGAAACGCGAAGGGGTCGAGGGGCCCGAGCTGCACGTCCTCCTGCTGGTCTCCGGGGCCGGGGCCATGATCATGGGCTCGGCCAACGACCTCATCGTCATCTTCCTGGGCCTGGAGATCCTCTCCATCGCCCTCTACGTCCTGGCGGCCTTCGACGCCCGGCGGGCCAAGTCGGGGGAGGCCGGGCTCAAGTACTTCGTCCTCGGCGGCTTCTCCTCCGCCATCTTCGTCTACGGCATCGCCCTGGTCTACGGCGCCACCGGCACCACGAACCTCCCCGAGATCGCCGCCTACCTCGCTCGCAACGTCTTGCTCCACGACGGCCTGCTGCTCGCGGGCCTGGGCCTGTTGCTCGTGGGCTTCGGCTTCAAGGTGGCCCTGGTGCCCTTCCACCTCTGGACCCCCGACGTCTACGAGGGCTCCCCCACGCCCGTCACCGGCTTCATGGCGGCGGTGGCCAAGGCCGGCGGGTTCATCGCCTTCCTCCGGGTCTTCGCCTCCTCGTTCCACCTGCTGGCCCCTGACTGGCGTCCGCCCATCTGGGTGCTGGCCTGCGTGACCCTGCTGCTCGGGGCGGTGGTGGCCCTGTGGCAGCAGGACGTGAAGCGGATGCTGGCGTACTCGTCGATCAATCACGCCGGCTTCGTGCTCCTGGGCCTCCAGGCGGCCACCAGCCGGGGGGTGAGCGCCGCCCTCTACTACCTGTTCGTCTACAGCGTCATGGTCATCGGAACCTTCGCCGTCGTGACCGTCGTCGGGGGCCGGGGCGACCGTCGCCACGGTCTCGAGGCCTACCGGGGCCTCGCCGCTCGCCAGCCGCTCCTCGCCGGCGCCCTGACGGTCCTGCTGCTGGCCCAAGCCGGGGTGCCCTTCACCACCGGGTTCGTGGCCAAGCTCGAGGTCATCCGGGCGGCCGCGTCGGCCGGGTCGACCGACCTGGCGGTGGTGGCCATGGGCTCGGCGGCCATCGCGGCGTTCTTCTACCTCCGGGTCGTCCTGCTCTGCTACCAGCCGGCCCGCCCGGTCGAGGGCACGTCGGCGCCCGAGGCTCCTCAGGCGCTCGGCGGGCCGACCCTGGCCCTGGCCGACCTGGGTGCGGAGCCGTCCTCGTCCCTGCCGGGCTCGGTCGCCCTCGCCGCCCCGGTCCCCGAGGGGCTGGGCGCCGGGCAGGCCGGGACGCTCGCCGCGGTGGCGGTCGCCGAAGCCGAAGCGCCCACGGTGGCGGCCGGTGGCGCTGAGGACGAGACGGACCCTCTGCCCGCCGGTGCCGTGACCACCATCGTCCTCTCGGTGCTCTTCACCGTTCTCTTCGGCATCTGGGTGGAGCCGGTGGCCTCCTTCGCTGCTCACGCCACCTTGCTGGTCCGGCCCTGAGCCGCGTTGCCGGACCTCCCCGGCTCGGTTCGCCGCCCGGGGCGGCCGCCCGGGAGCTTTCCGCGAAGACGCGCCGCTGCGCCGACCAGGCGGCCGAAGCCGGGGACGTCCCAGAGACCCTCGGCCCGTACGAGGGCCGCCAGGGTGGGGAGGAGGTGCTCGGGGTTCTCCAGGCAGAGGTAGCGGGGAACCCAGCGGGGCCGGTACTTGGCGGTGAAGCGCCAGAGGGACTCGATCTGGAAGACGTGGGAGAGGCGCAGGAGGGCCCAGCGCTGGGCCCGGGCGGCGAGCCCGCCGCCGGTCTCCTCGGCCAGCACCGCCCGGAGGGTGGCGAAGTTCAGGCTGAGGCTGCGGGCCCCGTTGGCCCGGAGGTGCTCGATGGTGGCCACCAACGCGAAGTCGACCAGGCCGTTGGGGTGGGGTCCGCGGTCCCGTCGGGTGACGTCGAGCGAGTAGCCCCCGATGCCGGGGGCCGGGACGAACTGGCAGAAGGCCACCGGCACTCCCTCGGGGTCCAGGACGAGGCAGAGGAGCACCTCGGGGTCCTCCTCCGCCCAGAAGCGGCCGAGCATCATGGAGAAGCCCCGTTCCCGGCTCCCTTCGCGGCCCTCCCGGGCCAGCCGGGCCAGGGCAGCCCTGGTGGGCGGGTCGAGGTCCGCGGGTGAGCAGAGCCGGGCCTGGTAGCCGTGGCGGGCGACCCGGGTGCAGGCCTGGCGGAGGCCTTTCATCTGGTTGCCAGCCAGGCAGAACCCCTGGACGTCGACCACCGCCTCGTCGCCGAGGTACACCGAGCGGAGGCCGGCCGCGTGGTACACGGGCAGCCAGGACGGTCCGGCCCCGAGCACTGCCACCGTCCACCCCCGGTCGTCGGCGAAGCGCCGGAAGGCGGTCCAGACGGCCTGGCGTTCGTGCAGGGGGCCGATGGGGTCCGGACTGACCAGGCAGATCCCGCCGAGGTGGCGGTAGGCCACGACGCTCTCCCCGTGGAAGAACAGCTGCTTGTCGTGCCGGAGGGCGAAGTAGTCCAGCGAGCCCCGACTGTGCCGAGCCACGATCGCCCGGGCCCGGACCCGGGCGGCGCTGCTGCCCCGGGTCCGCTCCACCACCGGCCGGGTGGCCAGGAGGGCCAGGAGCACCGCGGCGAGCACCCCGGCAGCCAGCAGGCTGGGGGAGAGGAAGCCGTCGAGCCGGCCTGGGATGGCCACCTGGCGGTCCCCCCAGAGCCGCTCGAGGACGGCCAGCAGGGCCCGGCCAGGCGGCATGGGGCGGTGCCCGTCCCCGTCGAGGTGGCCCTGGAGGGCGACGGCCGCCCAGGCGGCCCCGACCATGACGGCCAGGCCGCCGCCCACGGCCCGGCCAGCGGTGGCCAGGGAGGGCCGGTCGGAGCGGGCCCCGAAGGCCCGGCGGCCAGTGGCGAGCATGGCCAGGACCCCCAGGTTCACCACGAGCGCTGGGGGCTCGCCGCCCCGGACCAGGTGGAGCAGGAGGCTGCCGGTCAACAGGCCCAGGGCCACCCGCCAGGCCCGCTGCTGGCCGCGGCGGATCCCCCGGGCGAGGGCCAGCAGGCCGACGCCGGCCAGGACCTCGAGGGCCCCGGCCGCCTGGGCCAGGCTGAGGGGGAGGGCGGTGAGGACCGGGTCCAGGTGGGCTGCCAGGGGTGCCCGGGCCGCGCTCAGGAGGTCGGCCAGCCCGGCCAGGGCCAGGGCACCCGAGGCGAAGCGGCGCACCCGGCGCTGGTGGACCCGGCGTCGGTGGTCGTCGGCGGGGGGTGGCCAGGGCGTGCCGTGGGGCAGGACCGCCAGGACCACGGGGGTGGCCTCGGCGGCAGCCAGGTCGGTGCCGGCGAGGGGGTGGGCGTCGAGACCGGCTCCCGGCAGCACCGGTCGCCCCGAGGCCACGCGCTCGAGGAGCCCGAGCCCTCCGAGGCGCCGCGGCAAGGTCCGGCGCACCGCGAGCAGCCGGCCGTGGAGGTTGGCCCCGGCTTCCAGCTCCAGCCAGCTGACCTGCTCCTGGACCTCGAAGACGGTCGGGAGGCCCAGGCGGGCGGGGCGGGCCTCGAGGCGTCGGCCGCAGCGGCCAGGGGCCCCGACCAGCCGACCCTCCACCAGGGCCAGGGCGGCTGGGCTCGGACCGGGGACGATCAGGCCGAGCGCGGGCTCCTCGGGGTCGAGCAGCTTCGTGGGGTCGGGTCCGACCTGGTCCTCCTGGTGGGGTCCCGTGGCCGGCAGGGCACCGAGGGTCCGTCGGCCCCGCAGGGCCCCGAGGGCGCTCAAGAGGCCGGCCAGGAGGAGGACCAGGACGAGGAGGAGGGCGCCGGCCAGCCAGCCGGGCGGCAGGGCCCGGCGACGGGCCGGGACCCGGGCGAGCAGGAGCAGCAGACCGTGCCAGGCGTGGGGCGCCACGAGCGCCGATCCGAGAGCCAGGGCGCCGAGCAGGCTGGCGAGGGGCAGGAAGCGGCGGTAGGCGAGGCGGGAGGCGATCAGGCGCCTGGCCAGGGTCCGGTCCGAGCAGAGCTCCAGGCCGGCCAGGATGGGTGCGCGACGGGGGCCGGGACCGGGAAGAGCGGTGGCGGGGGAGGCCGGGGCGGGCGGAGCGGCCCGGAGGAGCACCGGGGTCGACCCGGTCGGCAGGGTCAGGCAGAGCTCGATCTCGCCGGCCGCCTCGATCCCGGGCACCGGCGGCCGGTCTTCCGGCGCGAGCGGGGTGGCCCAGAGCCAGAGGACCCGGCGATCGGGCGTACCGGCGAAACGCTCGAGGGCGTCGGCGAGGGCCGGGTCGGCCAGGAGCGAGCCAGGGTCTCCGGTCAGGACCAGGACGGCTGGCCCCTGGAGCTGGTCCAACCGCAGGGCGAGGGCGTGGGCCGCCAGACGATCCAGCTCGGCGGGGGCCGCCGGGTCGGGTTCCCCGAGGACCAGGGCCTGGCCCCCGGGGGGCAGCACGACCGTGAGCCGCCCACCGGCGGCGTCAGGGCACATGGGTGCCGAGTCTGGCAGGTCCGCCGACCCGACGGGGCCACCGGGGCCTCTTGGGACCGACTGGGGTCGCCCGGGCCTGCCACGGGACACGACCCCGGCCCGTAGGGTCTTCGGCGTGGTCCGGTCCGCTCCTTCCTGGCCGTCGTACTGGCTGCCTCGCCGCCCGCCGCTGCCGGCGGGCCCGGCGGTGGTCTTCGACCTCGACGGGGTCCTCTCCGACGCCCGGGGCCGCCAGCACTTCCTGCGGGGGGAGCACCGGGACTGGCGGGCCTTCTTCGACGCCTGTGGGGAGGACCCGGTGGTGGCCGAGGGGGCCCGGCTGCTCGAGCTGCTGGACCCGTCCCTGGTCGTGGTGCTGCTGACCGCCCGGCCGCTGCGGGTCCGGCCCCAGACCCTGGGCTGGCTGGCCCGGCATGAGCTGCGCTGGGACCTGCTGGTGATGCGGCCCGGGACGGCCTGGGGCCCGGCGGCCGAGTTCAAGGCCGAGGCGGTCGGCGAGCTGCGGGCGGCTGGCCTCGAGCCCCGGCTGGCGGTCGAGGACGATCCCCGGAACCGGGCCATGTTCGAGCAGCTCGGGGTGCCCTGCGTCTACTTCCACTCCGGCTACTACGACTGAACCGGGCGGGAGCGCCGGCGCAGGCCGAGGGCCCGTGCCCAGCCGGCCAGGACGGCCAGCCCGGCGACCAGCAGGACCGGGAGCTCCCCGAAGCGGGCGAAGACGGTCAGGCCATGGCGGAGGCCGACGGTGGCTACGAGAACAGCCCGGCGCCCGAGGACGCTCTTCGCGACCACCCGGCCGGTGGGGGTGACGACGTCGCTGTAGCCGGTGGGGGCGGCCTGGACCAGCCAGCGGCCCTCGGAGACGGCCTGGAGCTGGTCGGCGGCCACTTCCTGGGTCGGGACCTGGCTGGTGCGGTACGAGGAGGTGTTGGTCGGCACGATCAACAGGTCGGCGCCGTGGCGGACCGGGTCCCGGGCCCGAGCCGGGAAGAAGACCTCGAAGGAGATGGTCGTGCCGAGCACCGCGCCGGGGATGCGCAGCACCCCGGTCCCGTGCCCCGGGATGGCGTTCCGGGGCACCTCGGAGAGGTTGGCGAAGTGCGCGAAGAAGGACCGGTAGGGGACGTACTCCCCGAAGGGCACCCGATGGACCTTCTCGTACTCCTCCAGCAGGCGACCCGTCGGGGAGAAGGCCGCGGCGAAGTTCCGAAAGCGCGTGCTCCCGACGTCCTCGGTCACCCCCACGACCATGCTGGCGTGGAGCTGCCGGGCGAAGTGGGCGATGACCGCCTCCTGGGGGCTGCCCCGGAGGTGCTCGTCGCCGAGGGCCACGACGTCCTCGGGCCACAGGACCAGGGTCAGATGGCGGTGGCGGGCTGCCGCCGGGAGGAGACGAGTGGCGGCCACCTGGGCCGCGAAGACCGTGGCCGGGGGGACCTGGAGGGCGCTGGTGCCCCGACGGCCCCCACCCTGGACGCTGGCCACGGTGACCCGGGCGGTGCTGGGCCCGCCGCTGGGGGCGAGGGCACCGGCCAGGGTCACGGCGGCGGCGGCGGCGACGGCGGTCAGCCCCGCGGCGAGGGCCCGGCTGGGGCGGGGTGGGCGGCGGCCGCCCTCGGGGCCGAGACGGAGCCGCGAAGCGAGGGCCGGCCAGCGCCCGAGGAGCGCCTCGACGAGGAACAGCAGACCTACGCCGGCCACGGCGGCCAGGCCGACGAGCAGGAGCGGGCCGCCGAGGCGGTCGGCGGGCAGCAACGGACCCTTGGCCTGGCCGAGGGCCATGCTGCCGAGGGGCAGACCGCCGAAGGGCCAGTGGGTGCGGAGGGCCTCGGCGAGGACCAGCCCACCGGGCAGGGCCAGGGCCTGGCCGGCTCGGCGGGGGGCGAGGAGGGCGGCGATGCCCGGGGCGAGGGCCTCGACGAGCATGAGGACGACGCCGCCGTAGACATTGAACGAGAGGGCCCACCACAGGCCGATGACGTAGAGCCCCAGGCCGAATGCCCAGCCGGCCAGCAGGCGGCCCCGCCAGGCGCGGCCCCGAACCGACCAGGCCAGGAGGGCGATCCCGGGGGCGGCCAGCGGCCAGAACCCGAAGGGGGGCACCGAGAGGGCCCCAAGGACCCCGCCCACGAGGGCCGGGCCGCCGACCCGGAGGACCCGACGGGTCCGGGACGGTCCCCGGGCCCGTGCCTGGCGGCTCATGCCCGGGACCCGGCGGGTTGGCCGAGCAGGGCCCGGGCGGCGGCCCGGCCGGCGGCCACGCAGGCCGGCACCCCGACGCCCCGGAGGTAGGCGCCGGCGAGGGCCAGGCCGGGGTGCAGGGCGGTCGCCGCCTCGAGCTGGGCGACCCAGTCGAGGTGGCCGACCCGGTACTGGGGGAAGGCCTCGGGCCAGCGGACCACGACGGCGTCCAGGGGCTCGTCGACGTCGCCGGCCACCGCCCGCAGCTCGGCCAGGAGGCGCCGGCCCAGGCGCTGGTCGTCGAGGGCCTCGGCCCGCCGGTCGCCGTCCCGCCCGGCCGAGACCCGGACGAGGACGGGGCCCCCGGGGGCCAGGTGAGGCCATTTGCTCGACAACCAGGTGCAGCCGGTACCGAGCAGGCCCTGCTCGGCGGGGACCAGGTAGCCGGTGCCGGAGGCCTGCCGCCAACGCTCCGCCGGGCCCCCGGGGCGGAAGGCGAAGGTGGCCACGGCCACGCTGGCGTGCTCCAGGGCCCCGAGCCGGCGGCCGAGCCCGGCGGTGGTGGGGTCTTCGGCGAGGACCTGGGCGGCGGCCCAGGCGGGCAGGGCCAGGACCACCCCGGCGGCTTCCAGGTCCAAGCCCGGGCCCTGGACCCGCCAGCGTCCCGCCCCGACCGGGTGGAGGGCCTCGACCGGCTGGTCCAACCGGACCTCGCCGCCTCGGCGGGCCACCAGCTCGGCGAGGACGGGGGCGAGGTGCCAGAGCCCCTGGCGCAGGGTCAGGAACGCCGGGCCGCTTGGCGGGCTGGGCGGCGGGGCCGGGGGGCGGAGGTTCCGCATGAGGCTCCCGGGGGTCCGGGCGGCGGCGAGGAGCGGCGGGAAGACCGCGGCGCTGCTCATGGCCGCGGTCGGACCAGCGTGGATGCCCCCGATGAGCGGGTCGGCCAAGCGAGCGGCCACCTGCCGGCCGAGGCGCCGGGTCACGAGGGCCCCGACCGCGGCGTCGCCCGGGCCCTCGTGGGCCGGCCGACGAGCGAGCAGGTCGAGGCCGGCGCGGGCCAGGCCGAGGGGACCGAGGATCCCACTTCTGGCCAAGGGGCCGAGGCGAGTGGGGACGCCGAGGGCCAGGCCTTCGGGCAGGCGGCGCAGGCGGTGGCGGGCCCAGACGAAGGCCCCCGAGACCCCGGGCGGGACGAGGTCGTCGCCGAGGCCGGCCTCCTTGGCGAGGCCCACGGCTTCGGGCCGGCGGGCCACGACCGCGTCGGGACCGGCGTCGACCGGGATGCCGGCCACCGACACCGAGCGAAGCTTGCCGCCCACCGCCGAGCCGGCCTCCAGGACCACGACCGGCTGGCCGGCCCCCACGAGCTCGAAGGCGGCGGCCAGGCCGGTCACCCCGGCCCCGACCACGACCACGGGGTCCCGGTGCTCGCCCTCAGGACGCACCGGCCGGCTCCCCCTCGGCGGCCAGGGCCGTGAGGGCCACGTCGGCCACCACGGCGCAGAAGCCGGGGTCGTCGTTCAGGGAGGGTGTGCGGGCGAAGCGGATCCCGGCCGCCGCCGCCCGGGCGGCGGCCTCGACGTCGAGGTCGTAGAGCACCTCGAGGTGGTCGGAGACGAAGCCGACCGGGCAGACCAAGACCGCCTGGTAGCCCTCGGCGGCCAGGCGGTCGATCTCCTGGAGCAGGTCCGGGCCGACCCAGGCCTCGGCGGTCCGGCCGGCGCTCTGGAAGCACACCCCGCCCTCGGCCACCCCGGCCGCCCCGAGGACGGCCTCGGCGGTGGCCCGGACCTGGGCCGGGTAGTCGTCCCCGCCGGCCACCACCCGCTCGGGGACGCTGTGAGCGGTGCAGAGCACGAAGGTCCGCTCGCCCGGGGCGAGCCGGAGGTCCTCGAGGGACCGGCGGACCCGCTGGGCCAGGAGGGCCACCAGGCCGGGGTGGAGGTGCCAGCGGTCCACGACCGTGAGCTCGAGCCGGTCAGCAGCGGCAGCCAGGGCCCGGCGGCGGTACTCGCCGACGCTGACCACCGAGGAGTGGGGAGCCAGGACGACCCCGACCACCCGGCGGCAGCCGGCGGCGACCAGCCGGTCCACGGCGGCCTCGATGCGGGGCTCGGCGAACTTCTGGCCGAGGGCGACCGGCAGGCAGCGGCCCAGGCGGCCGGCCAGGGCCCTGGCCACCCCGGCTCGCTGGGCCTCCGAGATGGCGACCAGCGGCGAGGTCCCCCCGATGGCCCGGTACCGGTCGACGAGCTCCTGCAGCAGGGCCGGTGGCGGGGGGCTGCCCCGGCGGATCTCGGTGTAGAAGGGCTCGACGTCCTCCAGGCGCCCGGGGGTGCCGTGGGCCAGGAGCAGGACGCCGATCGGCCCGTCGGCGCCGAGGTGGGGGGTCGTCGCCCGGCTGCGGCTGGTCCTGGTGGGGTCCTCGTCACCCTCGCCGATCGCGCCCGGTGGGGCGGGGGCCAGGGGCTCGGGCAGGGGCGTGTCGTGGACCAGGGCCACCAGCCGCTCGAGGACCTGGGGGTCGGTGTCGGGGAGGACCCCGTGGCCGAGGTTGAAGACGTGGCCCTGGCCGCCGCCTCGCCGGAGGACCTCCCGGGCCTCCGCCGCCACCACCGGCCAAGGGGCCAGACAGAGGGCCGGGTCGAGGTTGCCCTGGAGGGCGACCGCCGGGCCGAGGCGGCGGCGGGCCCGGTCGAGGGGGGTTCGCCAGTCCACCCCCACGACGTCCGCCCCGGCCGCGGCCATCTGGGGGAGGAGCTCGGCCGTGCCGACCCCGAAGTGGATCCGGGGCACCCCCGTGGGGGCGAGGGCCGCGAGGACCTTGGCGCTGGCGGGCGCCACGAAGCGGGCGTACTCGTCGGGGGAGAGGTTGCCGACCCAGCTGTCGAAGAGCTGGACCGCCTGGGCACCAGCGCGCACCTGGGCGAGGAGCGAGGCGGCAGCCACGTCGGCCAGCCGGTCCATGAGGGCCGCCCAGAGGGCCGGGTCCCCGTGCATGAGGGCCTTGGTCCGGGCGAAGACCCGGGTCGGACCGCCTTCGACGAGGTAGCTGGCCACGGTGAAGGGCGCACCGGCGAAGCCGATGAGGGGCACCTCGAAGGGACGGAGGGCTTCGACCGTGGCCCGGACCGCGGCCCCGAGGAAGGGGGTGTGGACCTCGGGGTCGTAGGGGGGCAGACGGTCCAGGTCCCGCCGGTCCCGGAAGGGCTCGGCGACGACGGGCCCGGTGCCCGGGGCGACGGTGACCCCGAAGCCGAGGGCGGCGACGGGCACCACGATGTCGGAGAAGAGGATGGCCGCGTCGACCCCGTAGCGGCGGACCGGCTGCACGGTCAGTTCGGCCACCAGCTCGGGGTCGCCGGCGGCCTCGAGGATGGAGCCCGAGCCCCGAAGGGCCCGGTATTCGGGCAGGGCCCGGCCGGCCTGGCGCATGAACCAGACCGGGACCCGGTCGACGGGCAGTCGGCGGCAGGCCCGCAGGAAACGGCCCTCGGTCGGGCTCCGACCTGGGGCGGGCGCGCTCGGCACGGCCCTGACGCTACCCGGCGGGCTGGGACGGGGCCGGTCGGCAGCGTGGCCTGGGTGTGGCCTGGGCGCGGTCCGCCGGGGGGGACGAGACGCGTAGCATGGTCCGTTCCCCACGGGTACGGGTCAGGGAGGCGGCCTCGTCGTGGACGCGGAGCTGGCAGCGGAGCAGGCGCACGTCGACCGGGCCTACCGGCGGCTGGAGGAGCTGCGCCGGGAGGTCGAGGAAGCCCTGCGGGCGGTGTTGGCCGAAGGCCGGGGCGGCACCCACCAGTTCCGGGAGGAACGAGACGTCATCGTCCGGACGAGCCTGGCCCGTCTGCAGCAGCTGGACCTCGGGGACCAGGCCCTCTGCTTCGGCCGGATCGATCGTCGGCGGCCCGACGGGGAGGTCGAGACCTTCCACATCGGCCGTCTCGGGGTCTCCGACCGGGACCAGGAGCCCCTGGTGGTGGACTGGCGGGCTCCGGTGGCCGAGCCCTTCTACCGCGCCACCGGCCGGGACCCCATGGGCCTGGTGCTCCGCCGCCACCTGGCCGCTGAGGGTCGCCGGCTCGTGGGCCTCGAGGACGAGCGCTTCGAGCAGACCCCCGAGGCAGTCCACGGGGGCGACCCGCCAGCACCGGAGGGCGCCGAGCCCGGCCCGATGGTGGCCGAGCGTCCCTTCGGCGGTCCGGGGGCCCTGCTGGCCGCCTTGGACCGGCCTCGCGCCGGGGCCATGCGGGACATCGTGGCCACCATCCAGGCGGAGCAGGACGAGATCGTCCGAGCCCCGCTGCCGGGCGTGCTGGTGGTCCAAGGCGGGCCGGGGACCGGGAAGACCGCCGTGGCCCTCCACCGGGCCGCCTACCTTCTCTACACCCACCGCTTCCCCCTGGAACGCCAGGGGGTGCTGGTGATCGGGCCGAACCCGCTGTTCCTTCGCTACATCGACCAGGTGCTGCCGTCGTTGGGGGAGACCGGGGTGACCCTCTCGACGGTGAGCGGGCTCCTGCGACCCCTGGCGCCACGGGCGGAGGAGCCGGCCGAGGTGGCCCGGCTGAAGGGGGATCCCCGGATGGCCACCGTCATCGCCCGGGCTGTCCGTCAGCGGCAGCGGCCCTTGCGGCGGGACCTGGAGGTGCCCTTCGGGTCGGTGGTCCTGCGTCTTGGCGCCGAGGAGACCGCCGCCATCGTGGCCAGTGTCCGTCGCCGACCCGGGACCCATAACGCCCGGCGCCGGGTGGTCGAGCAGCTCCTGCTCAGTCGGCTGGCCGATCGCTACCGGGAGCGGCTGGCGGCGCGCCGGCGGGTCTCGGGACACCGGGGGCAGGGGGGCGAGGACCCCGAACTGGCCGGGCTGGTGGAGGCGGGCGACGAGGACGACGACGCCGAGATCCGTCGGGCCCTGCGACGGCACCCGGTGGTCCGGGAAGCCCTGGACCGGATGTGGCCCCGCCTGTCGGCCGAGGAGCTGGTCCACGACCTGCTCGGGGCCCCGGCCCTCCTGGCGGCGGCCGGACGGGGGGTCCTCTCGCCGGCCGAGGTCCGGCTCCTGGTCCGACCGAGGGCCCGGCGCCTCGAGGAGATCCCCTGGACCGAGGCCGACCTGGCCCTGGTGGACGAAGCCGAGGTCTGGCTCGGCCCGAGGCGACCCGAGGCCGGCGAGGCGCGGCTGGTCACCTACGGGCACATCGTGGTCGACGAGGCCCAGGACCTCTCCCCCATGCAGCTCCGCATGGTGGCCCGCCGATCCCTCTCGGGCTCCCTGACCGTGGTCGGGGACATCGGGCAGGCCACGGGCCCCTGGGCGCCGGCCAGCTGGGACGAGGTGACGGCCCACCTGCCGGCCCACCGGCCACCCCGGGTGGTCGAGCTCACCGTCAGCTACCGCACGCCAGCCGAGGTGCTGACCGTGGCCACGCCGGTCCTGCGGGTGGCAGCACCGGGGCTGGAGCCGCCGGTCGCCGCGCGGCGAACCGGGGTGCCTCCCCGAGCGGTCCAGGTCGCCCGGCCTGAGGATCTGGGCCAGGAGGTGGCGAAGGCCGCCGCCCAGTTGGCCGCGGAGGTGGCCCCGGGCACCACGGCGGTGCTGGTGCCCAGCTCGCTGGTGGCCGAGGTGGCCTTGGCTCTGGACCGGGCAGGGGTGGCGGTGCGTGATCCCCGGCGGGACGGGCTGGGGGGCCCGCTGAGCCTCCTGCCGGTCGACCTGGCCAACGGCCTGGAGTTCGACGCCGTGGTCCTGGTGGAACCGGGGGTGGTGGTCGGGGAGTCCCCCCAGGGCCTCCGGGGCCTCTACGTGGCCCTGACCCGACCGACCCGGCGTCTCACCCTCGTCCACCACCAGCCCCTGCCGGAGCCGGTCCGTCAGGGGCTGGCTGCCAGCTGGCACGCCGGAGGGCCGGTCCGCTAAGAAAGCGGCTGTGACCGAGGCCCTGACGGTCGACCAGCCCGCTGCCACGCGCCATGTGCCCGAGCGCCCGCCGCTCCTGGCGATCGGCGTGCTCATCTGGCTGGGCTCGGACCTCATGTTCTTCTCCGGGCTGTTCGCCACCTACTTCACCCTGCGGGCCCACGCGCCGGTGTGGCCGCCCCTCGGGACCCACCTGGACCTGGTCCAGGCCGGGATCTTCAGCATCGTCCTCATCGCCTCGAGCCCCACCTACCAGCTGGGCGTCTGGGCCATCGAGCGGGGTGACCGGAAGAAGGCGAAGGCGTGGCTGATCGTCAGCTTCCTCATGGGGGCAGCCTTCATCGGCAACACGCTCTACGAGTGGCACGACTTCCTGAGCAAGGGGTACGCGCCCCACACGAACGCCTACTGGTCGCTGTTCTTCGTGATGACCGGCGTCCACGGGCTGCACGTGGTGCTGGGCCTGGTTGCCATGCTGTTCCTCCTCGGGCGGATGTCCGGCCTGAAGGGCGACCCGGGGGAAACGAACGTCTACCAGGCCGTCGGGTACTACTGGCACTTCGTGGACTTCATGTGGATCGGCATCTTCAGCTGCCTGTTCCTGCTCAAGACGGGCTAGGGGAGAGGATCGGATGCGTCGCCCCCATCTCCGCTCGCTGCTCCCTGCCGGGGTCGTCGCCCTGGCGGCGGTCGGCGGGTTGGCCTTCTCGTTGACCGCCGGCGCCGTCGGGCGGAGCACCTCGGTGCAGACCGCGGCGGACAGCCTGACGCCGCCGCCCATCCACTACGTGACCCACTTCACGACCGGCCAGGTGAAGGAGGGCGAGGTCCTCTTCGAGGCGAACTGCTCGACCTGCCACGGCACCCGGGCCGAGGGCAGCGCCGTGGCGCCCGACCTCCAGGGCCTGGGGCCAGCCACCGTCGACTTCTGGGTCTCGACCGGTCGGATGCCCCTGGCCGACTCGTCGGCCCAGGCGACCGACATCGCCGCCTTCGTGGCCTCGCTGGCTCCCACGGCCCCGTCCTATCCCGACGGCATCCCCTACGTGAACACGAAGGACGCCAACCTGCAGCTGGGGATGCGGCTGTTCGTCCTGAACTGCGCCGCCTGCCACACCATCACCGGGGCCGGTGACGCCCTGGCCGACGGGGCCTACGCCCCGAGCCTGCACCGGGCGACCAGCACCCAGGTGGCCGAGGCCATCCGGACCGGCCCGGGCAACATGCCGGTGTTCGGGCCCGGCACGCTCTCGAACCGGCAGGTGGCTGACATCGTGGCCTACGTGACCGGGGTGATCCAGCACCCCGACGACCGAGGGGGCCTGGGCCTCGGCGGTATTGGGCCGGTGGCCGAGGGCTTCGTGGCCCTGCTCTTCGGGGTCGGAGGACTGATGGTCGTGGCGTTCTGGCTGGGAGAACGGGCATGAGCGACGAGGAGCAGCAGGCGAGCCAGGGTGGGGTGGCCACCGAGGGGCACGGCGGGTCCGAGCCCCTCCCGCTGGCCTCCTTCGACGACCCCCACCTGCAGCCCCTGGCGAAGCACCCACGCCGGGCCGAGGTGGCCGTGGCCGCCCTCCTGGCCATCGGCGTCCTGGGCTTCGCGGCCTACGAGGGCATCACGCTCGGGGTGGGGCTCTTCGCCTTCGGGTTCGGCCTGGCCGCGTGGGGGAAGTACCTGCTCCCCCAGGGGCCCTTCGTCGAGCAGCGGCACCCCCTGCGCTCGACCGACGACGAGCGGGCGGCCATGGCGGCGGTCATCACCGAGCGGGGTGGGATCGCCGTGCGTCGCCGGGGTTTCCTGGGCGGCATCCTGGCCCTGGGCGCAACGGTCATGGGCGTCGTCCTGGCCTTCCCCTTGCTGCGCTCGCTCGGCCCGGTGCCGAAAAAGAGCCTGGACACGACCAACTGGACGAAGGGCAGCTACCTGGTGGACAGCCTGGGTCGGCGGGTGCACGTGACCGACCTGGAGGTCGGCGGTGCCCTCACGGTCTTCCCGGAAGGCTTCACGAACGACGAGGTCGACATGGCCGTCGACCAGACCATCCTCATCCGGGTGGCCGGGCCGGACGTGGACGTCGTGACCACCCCCCACCGGGCCACTTGGGGGCCCGACGGCTACCTGGCCTTCTCGAAGGTTTGCACCCACGCCGGCTGCCCCGTGGGCCTGTTCCAGCACCAGACCCTGCAGCTGCTCTGCCCGTGCCACCAGTCCCTGTTCGACGTCGGCGAGGGCCGGCCGGCCAACCCGGTCTTCGGGCCGGCGCCGAGGCCGCTACCGCAGCTGCCGCTCTACGTCGACGAGGACGGTTTCCTCCGCGCACAGGCCGGTTACGACCAGCCCATCGGACCAGGATTCTGGGAGCGTACGACCCGTGTCCACTATGCCTGAGACCAGCGCCGGCACCGCCAGCGGCAACGGAGCGGTGGCCGTGCGGAACGGCCGGAAGCAGTCGCCGCTCGACGCCGGGTTGACCTGGCTGGACGACCGCCTGGGGGTGGCGAAGGGCGGCCGCACCTTCCTGGACAAGATCTTCCCGGACCACTGGTCGTTCCTGCTCGGGGAGATCGCCCTCTACTCATTCGTGGTCCTGGTGGCCACCGGCGTCTTCCTCACCCTCTACTTCGTGCCCTCGGCTGCCCAGGTCGTCTACCACGGCCGCTACAAGCCCCTGGACGGGGTGAAGATGTCGGCGGCCTACGCCTCGACGGTCCACATCTCCTTCGGGGTGCGCTCGGGGCTCGTCATCCGGCAGATGCACCACTGGGCGGCCGACGTGTTCATCGGGGCCATCGCCGTCCACATGTGCCGGATCTTCTTCACCGGGGCGTTCCGCAAGCCTCGGGAGCTGAACTGGATCATCGGCGTCACCTTGCTGTTCCTGGCGATCGTGAACGGCTTCCTCGGCTACTCGCTCCCCGACGACCTCATCTCGGGGACGGGTCTTCGGATCGCCTACTCGATCATCCTCTCCATCCCCCTGGTCGGCTCGTACCTCGCCGAGTTCGTCTTCGGGGGGGTGTTCCCCGGGAACGGGGACATCATCCAGCGGATGTTCATCCTGCATGTGCTCATCATCCCGGTGATCATCGCCGGGCTGATCGGCGCCCACCTGGCGTTGCTGGTGAAGCAGAAGCACACCCAGTTCCCGGGCAAGGGCCGCACGGAGCAGAACGTGGTGGGTTCTCCGATGTTCCCGACCTTCATGGCGAAGACCACGGGGTTCTTCTTCATGGTGGCCGGTGTGCTCTGGCTCCTCGGTGGGCTCGCCCAGATCAACCCGATCTGGCAGTTCGGCCCCTACATCCCCTACAAGGTCTCCTACGCCGTCCAGCCCGACTGGTACATGGGCTGGCTGGACGGGGCCTTGCGGATCATGCCGTCCTGGGAGTTCGCCGGGTTCGGGCATACCATCCCGTTCGAGGTCTTCCTGCCCGGGGTGCTCTTCCCCGGTCTGACGGCCACCTTGTTCGTGCTCTGGCCCTTCATCGAGCAGAAGCTGACCGGTGACCGGGCGGAGCACCACCTGCTGGACCGGCCTCGGGACCGGCCCCGGCGAACGGCTATCGGGGCCGCGGCGCTGAGCTTCTACTTCGTGCTGTTCTGTGCCAGCTCCACGGACCTCCTGGCGAACTTCTTCGGCATCTCCTTGAACATCGTCCTGTGGAGCTTCCGGTTCCTGGTGATCATCGTGCCGATCGTCGTCGGCCTGTTCACCTACCGGATTTGCCTCGACATGGCCGGCGCCCCGAGGGTCGGCAAGCGGAAGCGGGCCATGGTGGTGCTGCGGACCCCCGAGGGCGAGTACTACACCGTCGAGTCCGAGCCCCGACCGGGCGAGGGCCACGAGGAGCTCGAGCCGGCCCCAGTGCCGGACTTCATCGAGGGGATCGCCGAGGGCAACGGCGCAGGCGAGACGGAGCCGGGCGTCCGGCGGGTCGGTCGCTGAGGTCTACGGCCATCCCGGCCGAACGACCGGTCGCCCGAATCTCGCTCTGGCGGGTCGGTGCGCAACGGTCGTCGCTACGCTGAGGTCTGTCGGTCCGCTGCCGGGCCGAGCCGGAGCGAAGGAGGAAGCTGATGGCGTACACCTTGCCGGACCTGCCCTACGACTACGGAGCTCTCGAGCCCCACATGTCAGGCCAGATCCTGGAGCTGCACCACGACAAGCATCACCTGGCCTACGTGAACGGGGCCAACACGGCGAGTGAGCAACTGGCGGAAGCCCGGGAGAAGGGGAACTACGGCAGCCTGCTGGTCGGCCTGGAGAAGACCCTGGCGTTCAACCTCTCGGGCCACGTCCTGCACTCGATCTTCTGGACGAACCTGAGCCCCGACGGCGGCGACAAGCCCACCGGTCCCTTGGCGGAGGCGATCGACGAGCACTTCGGGTCCTTCGACGCCTTCAAGGCCCAGCTGACCCAGGCGGCCACCCTGGTGCAGGGATCGGGCTGGGGAGCCCTGGCGTGGGACCCACTCGGGCAGCGGCTGCTGGTGGAACAGATCTACGACCACCACGGCAACCTCGCCAACGGCGCCATCCCGCTGTTCGTCATCGACGTCTGGGAGCACGCCTACTACCTGCAGTACAAGAACGTGCGGGCGGACTTCGTGAACGCGGTCTGGAACGTCGTCAACTGGGAGGACGTGGCCCGGCGGTTCCAGGCGGCGAAGCAGGCAGGCTCGCTGCTCTAGGACGCCGCTGAACCACCTGGTCCTCGCCCGGGGCGCCGGCGACTCGGCGAGCGGAGCGGGGGCCACGGAGACGGGGCGGCCTCACGGGGACCCGGCGCCGACCGAATCGGGTGTCGGTCCTCTCGGGGCCGCCCTGGCGCGTCCGGCCACGGTCGCACCGGGGCCCGGCACGCCCAAGGTTGGGACGGTTCAGCAAGGGGTGGGGTCGTAGGAGACCGTGCCGGAGACGATCGCCAGGGAGCCCCGGGGAGCTTGCGGCGGGGGCGGGGTGGCGATGTCCGTCCCCCCGCTGACGGTGCTCGAGCCGCTGCTCGGGGTGCTGGCGGTGCTCGCTGCCGTCCGGTGAGGCGCGACCGCCTGCTCCCACTGCTGGATCGTCGAGGCGTCCAGGGTGGGCACCGGGTAGAGCACGTCGCCGTACGGGCCGTCGTTGTTCACGATCTGGGTCGGCAACGTGTAGGTGTCCAGTTCCTTCGTCCCAAGGTGGCGGAACGCCTGGGCCAACTGGACGATGGTGCCGACCCCGAGGCCCTGGTCGACGGTCACGTCGTGCACGGTGGCCCCGATGAAGGCGTTCAGGCGCAGGGGGTCGCTGAGGAGGGAGTGCTCGACCCGCTGGACGAGAGCCCGAAGGAAAGCCTGCTGACGCCTGATCCGCCCGAAGGCCCCGGTGGGGTCCTCGTACCAGGTGCCGTCCTTCTCGTACTGGTAGAAGCGGCTGCGGACAAGGGCCAGGGCCTGGGTGCCGTCGAGGGTTTGGCAGCCGGCCACGGGGACGTTCAACCCGGACATGGTGTCTCTCGCCGGGTAGGGGAAGTCCAGGCGGACGCCGCCGAGGGCGTTCACGATCTTCACCACGCCCTGGAAGCTGACCTGGATGTAGTGGCTGATGGGGATGCCGAGGTCCTGCTCGACGGTGGCCACCATGCGGCTCGGGCCCCCATCCAGGGCGTCGCTGATCTTGTTGGACTGGCCGCTGCCGGCGATGGGGGCGAAGTAGTCGTAGGGAATGGAGAGCAGGGAGGCGCGACCGGTCAAGGGGTCGATGCGGGCCACGATCATGGTGTCGGCCCGTTCGCCCCCGCCCTGCCCGTCGGCGCCGACGAGCAGGACGTTGAAAGGGCCGCTGGCCGCTGGCTGGAGTGTAGCGACCTGGACCCGGTGGACCTGGCCGAGGCGGTAGCGGAGGTAGCCGTAGGTGGCGCCGGCGACGAGCAGGAGGAAGGCGACCAGGCAGCAGAGGCCGATGACCAGGCGCCGGGGCCAGCGTCGGCGGCGCTGACGGGCGCGCACCGGGGGTTTGGCACCCGGGCCGGCGGCCCCCGGAGGTGGTGGTGGGCTGGCCAGGGTGCTCCCCACGGTCCGAGGGCTGGCGGCTGGGGGTGTCGGCCAGGGGTTGTCGTCCCAACTGGATCCGGGCACGTCGGCGATGGTACCGAGGAGGGGGTGATCAGCGGTGGCGGGGTCCGTCGGACGCGACTCGGCCCCGCTCGGTGAGCGGGGCCGAGAGTTCGAACGGACCGCTGGCCGCCCGGGAACCTACACGGTGCCGCCCCGGCGGCTCTCCCGGGTGTAGCCGATGGCTGCGGCGAAGATCGCCGCGAAGGCCGGGGCGAGCAGCCAGAGCCCGAACACGGCGGCGAGCACCAAGGCGAAAAGACCCATGCCCATGACGAAGGGCCAGATGCTCGAGCCGGGGAAGGCCCCGATGACGCCGGCACCTTCCGGCACGGTGGCGTCGGCCCGGTCCTCGGGCCGGGGCTTCATCCGATGCGACCACCAGAGGTAGTAGCTCCCGGGCACGATGCCGAGGAGCACGGCACCGACGAGCATGGCCGTGCCGGACTGCTCGGAGGACCAGAACCAGTAGCCGACCCCGGTGATGGCGAAGAAGATCGCCACCCCGATGAGCAGACGGGCTTCGGTGCGCATGGTGGTCTCCTTCGCTCGGGCTGCTCAGTGCCCGGTCTCGCCAGATCCGTCGCCCGGAGCGGTCCCGCCGTCGGCCGGGGCCGAGGGGGTTTGGGCGGGTCCGCCGCTGGTGCCGGCCGGGCTGCCCACGCCCACGAGGGCCGGCTGCTCCTTGGCGTGCCGGCCGTGGGGCAGCACCGGGGCGTCAGGGTGGTTGAAGTCCCAGGTCGGCCGCTCCGAGCGGATCGGCGGCAGCTTCACGAAGTTGTGGTGCGGGGGCGGGGAGCTGGTGAACCACTCGAGGGCGTGGCCGTCCCAGGGGTTGTCGCCCGCCGGGATGGGGTTGCGCCAGGAGACGAAGAGGTTGACCAGCATGAAGAGGAAGGAAGCGCCGATGAGGAAGGCCCCGACGGTCGAGGCCATGTTGAGGGCGCCCCAGCCGAGGCCCGACGGGTAGATGAAGACCCGTCGGGGCATGCCCTTCAGGCCCAGGACGTACTGGGGCAGGTAGGTCAGCCAGAAGCCGACGAAGAGGGTCCAGAAGTGGGCCTTGCCCAGGCCGTCCCGGAGCATGCGGCCGAACATCTTCGGGTACCAGAAGTAGATCCCGCCGAAGCCGGCGAAGACCGCGGTGGCCAGGAGCACCTGGTGGAAGTGGGCCACCACGAAGTAGGTGTCGTGGGTGGCGAAGTCGATGGGCGGCGAGGCCAGCATGACCCCGGTCAGGCCACCCATGAGGAACCCGAGCAGGAAGCCGATGGCGAAGAGCATCGGGGTCTTGTAGCTGATCTGCCCCCGCCACATGGTGCCAATCCAGTTGAAGAACTTGATGCCGGTCGGCACGGCGATGAGGAGCGAGAGCAGGGAGAAGAAGGGCAGGCCCTTGTAGCCGAAGACGGGCTTCCGGGAGAACACCGGGAGGATCTCGGTGATGATCCCGAAGTAGGGCAGGGCCAGGATGTAGACCTCGGGGTGGCCGAAGAACCAGAAGAGGTTTTGGTAGAGCACGGGCACGCCGCCCCCGGAGACAGTGAAGAAGTGGGTCCCAAAGTGGCGGTCGGCGAAGAGCAGGAGCATGGCCGCCGTGAGCACCGGGAAGGCGATGAGGATGAGGAGGGCGGTCACGAGCATGTTCCAGGTGAAGATCGGCATCCGGAACATGGTGAGGCCCGGGGCCCGGAGGTAGAAGATCGTGGTGATGAGGTTGACGGCGGTGAACACGGCGGAGAACCCGGTGAGGAAGAGCCCCATGATGAACAGGTCAGCCCCCGGTCCAGGCGAGTAGACCGAGCTGGAGAGCGGGGCGTAGGCCACCCAGCCGAAGGCGGCGGCCCCGGTCGAGGTGAAGAACCCGAGCAGCATGGTGATGGAGCCGCTCAGGTAGAGCCAGTAGGAGAAGGCGTTCAGCCGGGGGAAGGCCATGTCCGGGGCCCCGACCTGGAGGGGCACGATGTAGTTCGCCAGGCCACCGAAGGCGAAGGGCCCGGCGAACAGGTAGAGCATGATCGCCCCGTGCATGGTGAAGAGCTCGTTGTAGGTCTGGGGGCTCATGCCGGCGCCACCGGGCGAGGACAGCTGGACCCGCATGGCCAGCGCCATGATGCCGCTCAGGAAGAACAAGATGACCGAGGTGATCGTGTAGGACAGGCCGATCACCTTGTGGTCGGTGGTCGTCAGCCACTTGACGATGAGCGTCGGCTCATCGTGGTGCTCGGCGTGGGCACCGGCAGGCAGGCGCTCGGCAAGGACGGTCATGGCGACGTGCTCCTTACGACGCAGCCGACGACTTCGTGGTCGCGGCGGGGGCTGCTGGGACGAAGGCCTTGGCGGACTGGGCAGCGGTGGGGATCGGCCCGGCGTCCGTGATGGGTTGCGGCTGCGACCCGTGCACCCAGGCGAGGAACTGCGCCCGGGGTAGGGCGACGACGTGGAAGAACATCTCTGCGTGGTAGAGGCCACAGAGCTGGGTGCACTGGGCCCGGTAGATGCCAGGCTTCTGCACGTTGAAGTCGAAGCGGTTCACCACCCCGGGCAGGGCGTAGCGGCTGAAGTTGAACTGGGGGACGTAGAAGCCGTGGACCACGTCGTTCGAGAGCAGGGTGATCCGGACGGTTTCGCCGACCGGCATGACCAGGCCGGGACCGAGGCAGTCGTTGGGGGTCGGGGCGCTCTGGACGCAGGTCTTGCCGTCGAGGCCGACGGGATCGGGGTCCTCGGTCCGCACCCCTTCCACGAAGACGTGGTAGTTCGTGTAGTCGTAGCGCCAACCCCACTGGAAGGCCGTGACCCGGATGTTCAACGCCGGGTTCGGCACGACGTTGTCGATCTTGTTCTCGGTGTAGACGGTGAAGCCGAAGAGGGCCAGGACGATGACGATCGGCACCACCGTGTAGAAGATCTCCAGGGGGATGTGGTACTGGAACTGCCGAGGAATGGTGTCGGACTTCCGGCGGTAGCGAAGGGCCGACCAGATGATGAGGGACCCGGTGATGACACCGACGACGATGGCCGCGATCACCGTGCCCTCGTAGAGCAGGGACTCGTCGTGCGACTGGCTGGTCACCCCGCGGTAGCCGTAGAAGGTCGGCAGCTTGCAGCCGCCGAGCAGGATGCCGAGGAGCACCAGACCGCCCACGCCGGCCAGCCGACGCCGCCAGCGCCGCCGGGGGTCGGGGACGGCCGATGCCGCCGTCGACGACTCGGCTTCCGTGTCGGGCGCGACCCCTGCCGGCTGGTCGCCGGGGGGCGTCGGGGACAGGGGAGAAGCGCTCACGTCGCCGACACTAGCGAACGCGACCCGATCGGAACTAGTTGAGGCCTCGGCCCTTCTGCTGGGCCGAGGCCCAGCTCAACCAGCCTGCGTGCTGCCCCCCGGCTGCTCGGGCGGCGGGGTCTGGCCCTGGCCGGGGACGGGCTGGGGGGCCGCTGGGACCCAGCCGGTCGGGGTGGGGACCCAGCCGGCAGCGCTGGGACCCAGCCGGTCGGGGTGGGGACCCAGCCGGCAGGTGGCTGGCCAGGGGCCTGGGGTGGGACGGCGACCTGGCCGGGGACGGGCTGGGGGGCTGCCGGCGGCTGGGAGGCGGGGGCCTGACCCACCGGTGGCAAGGGGGTAGGGGTGGCGGCCTGGTCGGGGCCGGGGGCCGAGGCGGTGCCCTCAGCCGGCGGGTGACCCGCCTCGGCGAGCCCCTTCTTGTACTCGGCCTGGGCCGAGCCGAGCGACCGGAAGAGCTTGGGCAGCTTGCTGCTCCCGAAGAAGACGATGATGGCCAGGACGACGAGGATGACGGCCCAGTCCGAATCCAAGGCGGCGAGCATGGGCATCCCTCTCTTTCACCACGCTCCGGGTCGCCGACAGGGGCGACGGTGCCGCGGGCACCACGGCACGCGCGCCAAGGCTAGCGCGCCGGACCGTGGCCAGGCCGTCGGCACGCCGGACTCGACGAGGCCGGGCCGGCGGCCCCCCGAGCCCCGGTCAGCGGCCTTGCCAGACCGGCGGGCGCTTCTCGGCGAAGGCCCGGGGCCCCTCCATGGCGTCGGCCGAGGTGAACACGACGGCCGTGGCCTCCTGGTTGCGCTTCCAGGCCTCGGCCTCCGGGAGGTCCATGGCTTCCTTCATGACCTTCTTGGACCAGCGGACCGCCAGGGGAGCGTTGGCCGCGATCTGCTCGGCCAGGACGAGGGCCTCACTGAGGAGGCGGTCCAGGGGGACGACCCGGTTGACCAGGCCGAGCTGGAGGGCCCGGCCGGCGTCGATGGGTTCACCGGTCAGGGCCAGCTCGAGGGCCACGGCCAGGGGCAGGCGCTTGGGCAGGCGGATGAGACCCCCGCCGGCCGCGATGAGGCCCCGTTTGACCTCGGGGATGCCGAAGACGGCGTGCTCGGCAGCCACCACGAGGTCGCAGGCCAGCATGATCTCGCAGCCCCCCGCCAGGCAGGAGCCGTTGACGGCGGCGATGATCGGCTTGGGGAAGTCTCGCTGGGTGATGCCGGCGAAGCCGCCTCGGTTGCCCATGATGCCGGCGCCCTCCCCGGCAGCGAAGGCCTTCAAGTCCATGCCGGCCGAGAAGGCCTTGTCCCCGGCACCGGTCAGGACCACCACCCAGCAGTCCTGGTCGGCCTCGAGCTCGTCGAGGGCATCGGCCATGGCCGTGGTCACCGCGGCGTTGATGGCGTTGCGGGCCTCGGGCCGGTTGATGGTCAGGATCTCCACGTGGCCCCGGCGTTCACGCTCGACGACTGCCATGACGAACTTCCCTCCTCCTGTGCGGTTGGTTCCTCGATCCAGCGCTTCGGTGCGCCGGCCTGGTCCTGACCCGGTCGTGGGCCCTCCGGCCCCCGGCCCGAACGGGGCGCCCGTGGGCGCTCCCGGCTCGGCTCCCCGATCGGCCCGTCAGTCTTGCCCAGCCCGGACCACCGGGGCGAGTCGCTGACGGGGTACCAGACCGTGGAGGAGCAAGCGGACGGCGAAGTCCGCCAGCTGCCCGGCCGTCAAGCCGTCGTCGGTGACCAGCCGCCGGCAGGCCAGCTGCCCCACCAAGGCGGCGATCGAGAAGGCCACCACCCGAGGTGGGGCGTCGATGACGACCCCGCGCTGCTGGGCCTCGGTGACGACGGCGGCGATGTCGTCGACGAAGCCTTCGTTGATGCCGAAGAGATGCTGCTCGAACGGATCGCCCAGGGCGGTGGCGTCACGCAGCAGGAGCTTCACCGCGTCCCGGTCGTCCTCGAAGAACTCGAACGTGGCCCGGACCGCAGCGCGAAAAGCGGCATCGGGGGGGTCCTTCGGGGCCGCCGCCAGGGTCCGGGCCAGGTGCCGTCGAAGAGCCCGCTCCTCGGAGGCCATGAGGGCGTGGAACAGGATCTCCTTGCTTTCGAAGTACCAGTAGACCGAGCCGTAGGAGAGCCCAGCGGCCCGGGCCACATCGGCCATGGTGGTGGCGTGGTAGCCCCGCTCGGCGAAGACCTGCTTGGCGGCCCCCAGGATGTCTTGGCGGCGGCGCTCCTTTTCCTCGGGGCTCGACGCCCGCCGACCCACTGCCCGCTGCGCCTCCTTCGGCGCTGGTCCTTTCCGTGCTGGCGCTGACCGCGGGTGGCGCACGGCGCTGGAGGAGGGCAGCGTCACGGGGACCAGTCTAGCCGTCGAATCTCGATTGATCAGTCGGTCGATGAGTGTCGCGCCAGCCGACGGCCGACGGTCAGGAGCCGATGAAGGGGCTTCGGAGGCTGCCCTGCTCCTCGGGGGTCGGGGCCGGTCGGCCCTCCCAGGTCTCCAGGCAGCTGGCCGAGCAGAGGAGGACCGGCCGGCCGACCGCGTCCTGTCGGACGGCGGCCGCCGTGGCGCTGACCAGGGGCAGACCGCAGACCGGGTCGGGGTGGGCCTCGGGCCCCGTTGGCCGGAGGCGAAGGCGCACCACCTCGAGTGGGGTGGCGAGGCCCCGGACCTCGAGCGGGGGCAGGGGCACGGCCTCGCCCCATCGGGGGACGGCCGGGGCCAGTTGGCGCTCGGCGAGGACCTCCTCGGGGCCGGCCAGGTCGCAGAGGCGGGCTGCCACGTTGACCGCATGGCCCACGTAGTCGTCACCCTCGAGCAGGAGCACCGCACCGGTGGTGGCACCACAGGTCATGGGGGTCGGCAGGTGGGCTGCGGCCGTGGCGTGGACCAGTTCGAGC
>NZ_JAKHEX010000005.1 GCF_023130475.1 Aciditerrimonas ferrireducens | reverse complement strand
GGGCCGACCTCCTCGAGTCGAAGCGAGCCGCTGACCGCTGGGGTGGCGCTCCGCCGGCCCTTGGCCCGACCGGTCGCCACCAGGACCAGGGCCCCGAGGACCACCAGGGTCCCGACGAGGGACAGCATCGAGACGGCCACGGCCTCGGCGGCGTGGGTGGTGCCGAGCTGCTCCAACCAGACCGGGAAGGTCCGGATCGAGAGCAGGCTGGCCATGACGTACTCCCCAAGCGCCAGGGCCACGGTCATGGCCCCAGCCGCCAACAGGGTGCGGCGCAGGCTCGGCAGGAGCACGAACCGGAGGGTCGCCAGCCAGCCGCCGCCGAGCGAGCCGGTGGCGTCGACCAGGGTCCGCAGGTCCAGGGCCGAGACCCCGGCGTCGACGATCCGGTAGACGTAGGGCAGGGCCAAGACGGCGTACTCGAACACCAAGATGGCCGGCGACCCGGTGAGGCTCGAGGGGAGGAACCGGAGGGACGAGGTGACCCCGAGCACCAGGACGACGACGGGCACCATGAGGGGCACGAGCACCACCGTGTCGACCACCGACTGCCAGCTCGGGGCCCGCAGGTGGACCCAGAGCGAGGTCCCGAGCGTGAGGGCCAGTTCGACCAGGGCGGTGCCGAGACCGACCTCGAGGGAGAGACCGAGCGACGACCAGAACCCCGGGGTGTCCACGACCCGCCGGTAGGCGTCGAGGGTGAACGCCCCGTGGCTGCCCTCGAGGCTGAAGCGGGCCGAGGCGAGGAGGGGCACGACGAAGTAGAGGGCCAGGCCGACCAGCACGACCAGCCGCCAGCCGCGCCCGCGCCGGGTCACCGCAGCCACCTCGCTCGGCGACGGACCACCAGGCTGTAGCAGCTGGCCACCAGCACCACGAGGACCACCATCTCGACCCCGAGGGCGTCCCCCAGGTTGGCCTGGTTCGCCACGACGTTGCCCGAGACGAGGTTGCCGATGTCGAGGGGCACGAGGGGGATCACGCCGCCGGCCAGCGCGGCGGCGGTGGCGTAGGCGGCGAAGGCGTCGGCGAAGAGGACGAGCAGACCAGAGAGGAACGTCGGGGCGAGCAGCGGGAGGCCGACATGGCGCCAGTAGCGCGGCCCCGTGGCCCCGAGGCTCTCCGCGGCCTCCCGCCACTCCCGTCGGAGCCCCTCGACGGCCGGCAGCATGACCAGGACCATCATGGGGATCAAGAAGTACTGGTACACGACCACCAGGCCGGTCACCGAGTAGAGGGTGAAGCCGTGCCGGTAGGGGTCGAGACCGAGGTGGCCGAGGAGGCCCGTCACCACGCCGAAGTTGCCCAAGGTGGCGATGAAGGCGAAGGCCAGGGGGATCCCGCCGGTGTTGGCCAGGACCGCCGCCAGGCCGGCCGCCAGCCGGGAGAGCGGCCCGCCCCGCTTCCCGGTCAGGGCCACGACGGCCAGCGTCCCGAGCACGGCCGCCACCACCGCGGAGACCGTGGAGAGCTCGACGCTGACCACCAAGGCGTGGAGGTAGACCCCGGTGGTGGCGGCCCGCAGGTTCGCCAGGCTCGGCCGGCCACCCGGTCCCTGGAAGGCCTGGACGAGCACCCCGACGGTCGGGACCACGAAGAAGAGCGTCAAGTAAGCGAAGAGGGGCAGCAGGCCGGTCAGGGGAAGCCGGAGAATCCGGCGGGCCAGGACGCCTCGGCTGCCGGAGCGCTCGAGTGCCGAGCCCGGCTCGTCGGCCGGCCGCTCGTCGACCTCGCCGGTGGGGCCGGCGGGCCTCAGACCGAGGGCCACTGCTGGAGGACCACCTGCTCGGCGGCGTTCAGCTGCGCCTGAGTCGGGAAGCTCACCTGCCCGTGGACCGGTGGCAGCTGGGCCAGCGCCGCCTGGTCCACCTGGCCGCTTTGCTCCAAGGCCGCCAGTTCGACCGGGTCGGCGTCACCTTGCAACCACCCGTTCTGGCCGGCCGGCGAGAACAGGTAGGTCTCCCAGAGCCGAGCGGCAGCCGGATCCGGCGCGTCGCGGGAGATGGCCTGGACGTAGTAGGCGGCGTAGAGGCCCTTCGTGGGCACGAAGACCTTCCAGTCGACCTTGCCGGCCAGGGACTTCCGGTACTGGACCTGCAGGTAGGTCCAGTCGATGGTCACCCGGCACTGCCCGCTGGCGATGGTCGAGGGGGAGGCGCCGGTCGGCACGAAGTTGCCCTTCTTCGCCAGCTCCTTGAAGTAGGCGATGCCCGGCTCGATGTTCGAGAGCGAGCCCCCGTTCGCGAGGGCCGCCGCGTAGACCCCGGCGAAGGCCGCACCGGCGCTCTCGGGGTTGCCGTCCAGGCAGACCGCGCCCTTGAACTCCGGTTGGAGCAGCGAGGCGAACGACGTCGGTGGCGTGGGGAAGTCCTTGGCGTTGTAGCCGATGGCGATGTAGCCGCCGTAGTCGTCCCACCAGTAGCCCTGGGCGGACTTCTGGTCGGCGGGGATCTCGGACCAGGTCGGCACCTTGAACGGTGCGAAGAGCCCTTCCTGCTGGCCCTGGAGGGCGAAGGACGGGCCGATGTCGACCACGTCGGGCTCCTTCGAGCTGCCCCGCTCGGACTTGATGGCAGCCAGCTCCTCACCGCTCGAGCCGTCGGGGTTGGCGTCGTTCACGGTGATGCCGTACTTCTTCTCGAACCCCTTCATGATGCTGCCGTAGTTCGCCCAGTCCGGCGGCAGGGCGATGGCGTTCAGGTGCCCCTCGGCCTTGGCTGCGGCGACCAGGGCCTTCATGCCGCCGCACTGGCTCACCGAGGTCGCCGTCGCCCAGCAGGCCGACGAGCTGGCGGCGTCCGCCGTCGCCGACCCCGAGGACCCGCTGGAGCAGGCCGCCAGCCCGCTGCCGGCTGCGACGACCATCGCGCCCGCCGCCAAGCGGCGCACCAGTCGACCATTCCCCTTGCGCTGCACGCCCACCTCTTCCGTCCTTCGACTCGAGCTCCCGGCCCGGACCACCCGGGCACGGGAGGGACGCTAGAGACGGCAGGTGAACGGCCCGTGTCCTGCGGCCCTCGGCCACGCGACTTCTCGGTGAACTCCTCGCGACGGCAACCCGAGGGATCTCGGCTCAGCCGAGCAGCGTGGCGAGAGGGGTGACCGGCAGGCCGTGGGTCGCGCCGACAGGTGGGTGAATCAGGACCGGCACGGCCACTGGCGGACCCTCAGACCGGCTCTGGCTCCCGGGGCTGGCCGAGCACGACCCCTGGTGGCGCAGGGGCATCGGTCGTGGGGGTCTGCAAGGGGAAGTGGCAGGCTGCCGCGTGGCCAGGACCGAAGACCTGCATCGGCGGCTCCTGCTCCGCGCAGATCGGTTCGGCCAGCGGGCATCGGGTCCGGAACCGACAACCCGAAGGAGGGTGGACGGGCGAGGGCAGCTCGCCGCGGATCCCCCCACCGCGCTTGCTCCGCTCGCGTGAGGGGTCGGGGATGGGGATCGACCCGATCAGACCCCGGGTGTAGGGGTGGGCGGGTGCGTCGTAGACCCGGCCCGCGGGACCCACCTCGACCAGCTTGCCGAGGTACATGACCCCGATCGTGTCCGAGAGGTACCGGAGGACCGCCAGGTCGTGGGAGATGACCAGATAGGTGAGTCCGTGCCGTTCCTGGAGGGCCTGCTCGTCGGCGACGACCAGTCTCGGCTCCAGGGTGAGCGCTCGGGCCAGCCCGATGCGCTGTCGCTGCCCGCCGGAGAACTCGTGGGGGTAGAGGCCCGTTGCCTTCCGGCTGAGCCCGACCTCTCCGAGGAGCCGGGCCACGGCCTGCCACTGGGCTCGGCGGTCGCCGATGCCCTGCACCAGGAGCGGTTCCCGGAGGATCGATCCGACCCGCATCCTCGGGTCCAACGAGGCATAGGGGTCCTGGAACATGAGCTGGACGTCCCGGCGCCTGCGCCGGAGCTCGGCCGACCCCAGTCGCAGGAGCTCCTGGCCACCGAGGCGGATCCGCCCCGACGTCGGACGGTCCAGGGCGACCACCAGCCGACCGATGGTGCTCTTGCCGCACCCGGACTCCCCGGCCAGGCCGAAGGTCTCGCCCTGGCGGATCGCGAAGGAGACATCCGACACGGCCTTCACCGAGTCCTTCGCTCGCTGCAGGATGCCCCGCCGGATGGGGAACTCCTTCACCAGGTGCTCGACCTCCACCAGGAGGGGGGCCCCTTCGAGCGCCGCCCGGCGTGCCGTCGCAGCGGCGTGCCAGCGCAGGGTCTGCTCCTGGTCGACCATGTGCCGCCGGGAACCCTGGCTCTCGCCGACGGGGTGGTAGCAAGCAACGAACCGGTTGCCTTCCTCCTCGACCACCGGCGGCTCGGTGGTCGAGCACTCCTGCGTTGCGTACCGGCAGCGGGGAGCGAAGCGGCACCCGACCTGCGGCTCGGAGAGGTCCGGCGGGTGCCCGGGGATGGAGTAGAGCGGGGCGTCGGCGTCCTGGTCGAGCTGCGGGATGGACTCCAGGAGGGCCTCGGCGTAGGGGTGCCGCATGTGCCGGAAGAGCTCAACCGTTGGTGCACCCTCGACGATCTTGCCGGCGTACATCACCATGACCCGGTCGGTCCGCCCCGCGATCACCCCCATGTCGTGGGTGATGAGAACCAGGGCCATGCCCAAGGATTCCCGGAGCTCGTCGAGCAAGTCGAGGATCTGTGCCTGAATCGTGACATCGAGGGCCGTGGTCGGCTCGTCGGCGATCAGGAGCTTCGGCTGGGCAGCGAGGGCGGTGGCGATGACGACCCGCTGACGAAGCCCCCCGGAGAGCTGGTGCGGGTAGTCGTCGAGGCGCTCCGCGGGGTTCGGGATCCCGACCAGGCGCAGGAGCTCGAGGGCCCGCTCACGGGCTTGCTCCTTGGGCATCCGCTCGTGGATCCGCAAAGGCTCCGCGACCTGCCTCCCGATGGTCATGGTCGGGTTCAGCGAGGTCATGGGGTCCTGGAACACCATCGCGACCTCCCGGCCCCGGACCCGGCGCATCTCCTCTTCGGACAAGCCCACCAGGTCCCGACCACCAAGGACGATCCGCCCCCCGACGATGTGACCAACCTGCGGCAGGAGCCGCATGATCGAGAGCCCGGTCGTGCTCTTGCCGCAGCCCGACTCCCCGACCAGGCCGACGCACTCCCCGGCGTCGACGTGGAACGAGACGTCGTCCACGGCCCGGACCGGCCCTGAGCGCAGCCGGAACTCGGTGACGAGGTGCTCCACCTCCAGGACCCGCTCGGTCATCCGCTCCCCCTTCCCCGGACCCTGCCCGTCGCCTCCACGTCTTGCTCGGGCGCTTCAGCCGAGGACAGCGGTGAGGGAAGTCACGGGAAGACCGTGGGCCTCCCCCACCGGCTGGCAGACGAGCTGTCCCTCGACAGTGTTCACGCCCAGCGCGAGGGCGGGGTCTTCCCTGACCGCATCGCGCCAGCCCTTCTCGGCGATCGCCAGGGCGTAGGGGAGGGTGGCGTTCGTGAGCGCGTAGGTCGAGGTGTGCGGCACGGCGCCGGGCATGTTGGCGACACAGTAGAAGACCGACCGGGCCACCTTGAAGGTCGGATCGGCGTGGGTCGTCGGTCGGGTCGACTCGAAGCAGCCGCCCTGGTCCACCGAGATGTCCACCAGGACCGAGCCCGGCCGCATCCGCGACACCAGCTCGTCGCTCACCAGCTTCGGGGCCCGGGCCCCGGTCACCAGCACAGCGCCGATGACCAGGTCGGCTCCGAGGCAGGCCTCCTCGATGGTGTGGGCACTCGAGGCGAGGGTCTGGACCCGGCCCTGGAAGAGGTCGTCGATGTGCCGGAGACGGGCCAGGTTCGTGTCGAGGACCGTCACGTCGGCCTGCATCCCCGCCGCGAGGGTCGCAGCGCTCAAACCCGCCACCCCGCCCCCGATCACCACGACCCTCGCCCGCCGGACGCCAGCCACCCCGCTCAGGAGGACACCCCGTCCACCGCGGGGGGCCTGGAGCGTCTCGGCCCCCACGATCGGCGCCATCCGGCCCGCCACCTCGCTCATGGGAGCCAGCAGGGGGAGGGTCCCGTCGGGGAGCTGGACCGTCTCGTAGGCGATCGCCGTGGTCCCCGCCCGCAGCAGGGCCTCGGTGCAGGCCCTGGACGCCGCCAAGTGCAGGTAGGTGAAGAGGACCTGACCGGACCGGAGCCGATGGAATTCCTCCTCCACAGGCTCCTTCACCTTGAGGACAAGCTCCGCCTCGGCCCAGACGTCGTCGGCGTGCCCGACGATGGAGCCCCCAGCCGCCACGAACTCCTCGTCGGGAATGGACGACCCCACACCAGCATCCTTCTCGACCAGCACCTGGTGGCCTGCCCGCACCAGCTCCCTGACCCCTGCCGGTGTGATCGCCACCCGCCCTTCTTGCTGCTTGACCTCTCTCGGAACACCGACCTTCATGCTTCTCACCGTCCTCACTCGCTGCTCCTGTCCCCGCTCGCGGCGGGGAACGCCATCCGGACCTCCGAGGAGCCGGCCACCACCCATCGGCTGGTCACCACCTTCCCCCGGCTGTAGAAGTGCACCGCGTCCCGGCCGTAGACGTGGGTGTCCCCGAAGAGCGACTGCTTCCAGCCGCCGAAGGGGAACGTCCCCACGGGCACGGGGATCGGCACGTTGACCCCGACCATCCCGCAGGGGGCTTCCCGGGCGAAGCGCCGGGCCAGCGCCCCGCTCCTGGTGAAGATGGCCGCCCCGTTCCCGTAGGGGTTCGCCCGGAGCAGCTCCAGGGCGTCGTCCAGGTCGGCGACCCGGACGACGGCGAGCACCGGACCGAAGATCTCGTCGTCGTAGACGGCCATGCCGGGTCGGACCTCGTCGACGAGGCTCGGGCCGAGCCAGAAACCCCGGGGCGGTCCCTCCACAGGATGCCGTCGACCGTCCACCACCACCCGGGCCCCCTCTTCGGCTGCTTTGTCGAGGTAGCCCGCAACCCGGTCCCGGTGCTCCCTCGTGACCAGTGGGCCCATCTCGACCCCAGGCCGGTCGCCCGGCCCCACCCGGACCTCTGCCATCCGCTTCGCGATCCGCTCGACCAGCGCGTCGCCGACCGGTTCGAGGGCCACCACCACCGACACCGCCATGCAGCGCTCCCCGGCCGAGCCGAACCCGGCCGACACCGCGGCCGCCGCCGCTTCGTCGAGATCGGCGTCCGGGCACACGACCATGTGGTTCTTGGCGCCACCTAGGGCCTGCACCCGCTTGCCCGCCGCTGCCGCCGCCTCGTAGACACGACGGGCCACCGGGGTGGAACCCACGAAGCTCACGGCTGCGACCCCGGGATGGGCCAGGATTGCCTCCACGACTTCTCCGTCTCCCTGGACCACCTGGAACACCCCTGGCGGCAGGCCGGCCTCCTCCCAGCACTCCGCCAGCACCAACGACGCCGAGGGATCCTTCTCACTGGGCTTTAGGACGAAGGCGTTGCCCAGGGCCACCGCCACCGGACACATCCACAGCGGCACCATCGCCGGGAAGTTGAACGGCGTGATCCCGGCCACCACGCCAAGTGGTTGACGGACCGAGTAGGTGTCGACACCCCGGGACACCTGTTCGGAGAACTCCCCTTTTGCCAGGTGCGGCACACCGCAGGCAAGCTCCACCACCTCGAGGCCGCGGGCCACCTCGCCCTCGGCGTCCGCCACCGTCTTCCCGTGCTCGCGGCTCACCACCCGGGCAAGCTCCTGGGTCCTCGCCCGGAGCCGCTCCCGGAAGGCGAAGAGCACCGCGGCGCGCTGGGCGAGGGACGTCTCCGCCCAGGCCCGCTGGGCTCGCTCCGCGACCTGCACCGCACGGTGCACCACCTCGGCGTCACCGAAGCGAACCTCAGCGATCACCTCGCCCGCGGAGGGGTCGAAGACCGGACCCGTCCGCCGGCCCGTGTCCTCCAGCCGCCCACCGATCCAGTGCCCGACCTGGCGGATCCCGCGGCCAGTCTCCTCGCTCCCCGTTCCCCCTCGATGCTCCACGCCCAGCTCCTACTCCTGCGACCATCTGCCCGTCGTCCCCGAAGGACACCGATTATTACTGATTCTTTCACCCTGTCGTCATCTAGGCAACGGATTCCCTCGGAAGTTTGCTAGTCCACCACTATATCGATACATCCCGCCGATCGATCTCAGGAGTCGAACCCCAAGCCGACCCGATCCAGCAACCGCAGCCAGGCGTTGCGGGCCCCTTCTCGATCGTCGGCCCGCGCCAAGGACCAGCGGGTCAGGGCCACCACGCCGGTCCGGAGGGGTTCGGGCGGGAAGGGAACCGGCTTCGTCCGGACCAGCTCGAGCTCGCGCCGGTCCGAGTGCCTGTCCTCCAACAGGTCGCAGACCACGGTGCCGGCGAAGCGGGAGGCACCGACGCCGAGGCCGGTGAAACCCGCGGCGTAGGCCACCCGGCCACGAAGGGCAGTCCCGAAGAAGACGCAGAACCGACTGCAGGTGTCGATGGCCCCGCCCCAGCGGTGGGTGAAGCGGACATCCTCGAGGCTCGGGAACGTCTCAAAGAAGTGCCGGGCGAGGAGACGGAAGGTGGCGAAGCGCTGCTCGTGCTCCGCTCGCACGGTCCCCCCGGGGTAGTAGATCGCGTCGTAGCCGCCGAAGACGATCCGGTTGTCCTCGGTCAACCGGTAGTAGTGGAAGCGGTTCCCGCTGTCCGAGATCCCCTCGCGTCCCTTCCAGCCGATCGACCCGAGCTGTTCGTCGTCGAGGGGCTCGGTGGCCAGGACGTAGTCGTACACCGGCAGGACGTAGGCCCGGACCCGCCGCAAGGGCGAGGGGAAGGCATTGGTCGCGAGCGCGACGTGCGCCGCCATGACCCGCCCGCCCGTGCCCAGCTGGAGGACGACACCGGCGGGGTCCCGCCGAAGGCAGTCCACCGGGGTCTCCTCGAAGACCCGGACGCCTCGGCGCTCGAGGATCTCGAGGATGGACCAGGCGAGGCGCGCCGGGTCGAGCATCGCGCAGCGTCCCGGCGTCCGGAGCCCCCCGAGGTAGGTCGGGGAGGACACCGCGCCTCGGCACTGCCCTGCCTCCCAGAGCTCGACCGGCACCCCGAGCCGCTCGGCGAGCCCGGCGGTCCGGTGCAGCTCCTCGAGCTGCCACGGGGCGGTCGCGACGTCCAGCGTGCCGGAGCGCTCGAAGCCGCAGTCGACGCCCTCGGCGAGCACGAACCGTTCGATCTCGTCGAGGTTCTCGAGGCCGAGGCGCTCGAGCTCTCCGATCTCGTCCGGGAAGCGGCTCGCCCCGTTGGCCAGGCCGTGGGTCAGGCTCGCGTCGCAGAAACCACCGTTCCGCCCGGTGGCCGCACTGGCCACCCGGCCGGCGTCGACCAGGACGACCTCCAGGCCGGGGTTGCGTTCCGTGGCCTCGAGGGCGGTCCACAAGCCGGTGAAGCCTCCACCGACGACGGCCAGGTCGCAACGGACCTGGCCGGTCAGGGTCGGTCGACGGGCGGGTCGACGGGGACTGTCCAGCCACAGGGGGACCGGTGCGCTCTCAGCGAGGCTCCGTTCCACGAGCCCGTCCCCGGTCCTCCCGGCAAAGCGGGCGGTCCTTGGCACGACGTCCCTCACCGCTTCTGGAGCCGGACCTCGACGACGTCGGCCAACCCGTCGCCGATGACGTTGATGGCCAGCACCGTGACCACGATCAGGAAGGCGGCCGGCCAGAGCTGCCACCAATACCCGTCGAACAAGTTGTTGATCCCGGTGCTCAGCATGTTGCCCCAGCTCGTCGCTGGCGGGGGCGGGCCGAGGCCAAGGTAGGTGATCGAGGCGAAGGCCAGGATGGCGTTGGCCACCGTGAGGGTGCCGTTCACCACTACCACGCCGAGGAGGTTCGGCGTGACGTGCCGCCGAACGATCTCCCGGGCCCTCGAGCCGAACCCCTTCGCCGCGACCACGTAGTCGCGCTCCCGGAGCGAGAGGGTCTCGCCACGGACCAGCCGGGCTGTCGACAGCCAGCTCACGGCGGACAGCACCAGGATGACGACCAGGAGGTTGGGCCGGATGAGGGCGGCGAGGAGCACGACGAAGAACAGGTAGGGGATCGAGAGCATGGCGTCGACGATCCGCATGAGGACGGCGTCGACGACCCCACCGACGTAACCCGCCAAGGCGCCGTAGACGAGGCCGAACAACGTCGAGAGAAGGCCCACGCCGAGACCAACCTCGATCGTCGACTGGCCCCCGACCATCAACCTCCCGAGCTCGTCGCGCCCCTCGGGCGAGGTGCCCAGCAGGTGGGCGGCAGAAGGCGACAGGTTCTCGTCGATGAGGTTCGTGGCGACCTGGTTGGTGTGGTAAATGAGCGGGCCCACGAAGCTGAACAGGACCATGAAAACGATGACGCCGAGGCCGACGAGGGCCAGTCGGTTCTCGGCGAAGGTCGTGGCCGCCAAGCGGAGCCAGGAGGTGGGCTCGACGACCTCGGCGTCCCGCGTCGCCAAGTGCTCGTCGCGCAGCAGCTCCCCGCCGATCGCCGTCCCGTTGCCCCCAGGCGCGCCGGAGGGCTCGCTCTGGCTGTCTCCCTCCACCATCGCCCGGGTCGCCGGACCGGCGGCCTCGGTCGGGTCACCCTGCCGGGGTTCCCCAGTCGTCGTCATCAGTAGCGGATCCTCGGATCGAGGGCTGCGTAGCCCAGGTCGGCAAGGAGGTTGCCCACGACGGTGGCCACGGTGACCACCAGGACGACCCCCAGGAGCACGGGGTAGTCCCGCTGCTGGGCCGCGTCCCAGAAGAGCAGGCCCATGCCGGGGAAGTTGAAAAGGGCTTCGATGATGAGCGACCCCGAGATGACATAGGGGAGGGTCAGGCCGATCATCGTCACCGTCGAAGTGAGCGAGTTGCGCAGGACGTGCCGGAAGAGCACGCGCCGCGGCGAGGCCCCCTTGGCCTGGGCGGTCCGGACGTGGTCGGCGAGCAGGTTGTCGACGGCGGAGGAGCGCATGAACCGGCTGAAATAGCTCACGTTGCCCAGGGCGAGCGCGAGCACCGGGAGCACGAGGACCTTGGCGTCGGTGCCCAAGCCAGTGCCGAAGCTCGAGGCCGTCGAGGGGAGAACTCCCAGCCACATGTTGAGCACCACGATGAGGACCACGCCGATCAAGAAGCTCGGCATGGAGTAAAAGGTCAGCATCAGGGCGCTCAGGGCGTGGTCGTCGGGCCGGTTGCGCCGGTAGGCCTGCCAGAGACCCATCGGGATGGCGATGATGATCGCCAGCACCATGGAGGTACCCACCAGAAGCAGGGTCCGCGGGAGGTAGCGGGCGAGGAGGCTCCCGACCGACTCGTCGAGCTTGTAGGAGAAACCGAGGTTGCCCTGTAGGGCGTGCCATGCCCAGATGCCGTACTGGACCACGATGGGCTTGTTCAGCCCCTCCTGCACGGTGAGCTCGTGGACCTCGTAGGTGGTGGCCCTCGGACCGAGCTGGGCGCGGACGAGGCCACCGGGCAACGCGTGGAGGAGACCGAACACCACGATCGAGACGAAGAACAGCACCACCACGGCCTGGGCCAACCGACGGACCACGTACCCGATCACCCCTGGTCCCCTCCTTCCCCTCGGCGGCCCCCCGTCACCGGCGCCTCAAGCGTCCTCGATGCACGACATGACGTGCTTGACCCGCGTGTAGTCCTCGAAGCCGTAGAGCGAGAGGTCCTTCCCGTAGCCCGAGCGCTTGAAGCCACCGTGGGGCATCTCGGCGACGAGCGGGATGTGCGTATTGATCCAGACGGTCCCGAAGTCGAGCCCCCGGGCCATCCGAAGCGCTCTGGCGTGGTCCTTCGTCCACACGCTCGATGCCAGCCCGTACTTCACGTCGTTGGCCATGCGCAGCGCCTCCTCCTCGTCGGCGAAGCGCTGCACGGTGATCACCGGACCGAAGATCTCCTCCTGGACCATCTCGTCGTCCTGGTGGAGGTCCACGACCACCGTCGGGGCGAAACAGAACCCCCGCTCCCCGAGGCGCTGCCCGCCGGTCAGGACCTTGGCGTGGCCCGGCGCCCGCTCCAGGAAGCCGCTCACCCGCTCGAGCTGGTGGACGTTGTTCAGCGGGCCCACCGTCGCCTCGGGATCGTCCGTCCCGCCGACCCGGGTCTCCTGGGCGCGCTGGACCAGGGCAGCCACGAAGTCGTCGTGGATCCGAGCGCTCACCAGCACCCTGGTCGCAGCGGTGCAGTCCTGGCCGGCGTTGAAGTAGCCCGCCGCGGCGATGCCGGCGGCGGCTCGTTCGACGTCGGCGTCCTCGAAGACCACCACCGGCGCTTTGCCGCCCAGCTCGAGATGGACCCGCTTGAGGGTGTCCGCCGCGCTGGCCGCGACCTCCATGCCTGCCCGCACGCTTCCGGTCACCGAGACCATGGCCGGAGTGTGGTGAGCCACCAGGAGGCGACCGGTGTCCCGGTCGCCGCAGACCACGTTCAGGACCCCCGGCGGCAGGTGCTCGGCCATGAGCTCCGCCATGGCGATCGTCGACACCGGCGTCGTGTCGGAGGGCTTGAGCACCATGGTGTTGCCCGCGGCCAGGGCGGGCGCCCACTTCCACACGGCCATCATCATGGGGTAGTTCCACGGCGTCACCGCGGCGCAGACCCCGACCGGCTCCCGCCGGATCATGGAGGTGTGCCCAGCCATGTACTCCCCGGCCGATCGGCCCTCCAGGAGCCTGGCTGCCCCGGCGAAGAACCGGATCTGGTCGAGCATCGGGGGGATCTCCTCCGTGGTGGTCACAGAGACCGGCTTCCCGGTGTTCTCGGTCTCCAGTGCCACCAGCTCCTGCGCGTGCTCCTCGAGGGTGTCCGCGATGCGGAGCAGGGCCCGCGCCCGCTCCGACGGTGTGCGGTCCCGCCAACCCGGGAAGGCGGCCGCCGCCGCGGCCATCGCCCGGTCGACGTCCTCAGCGCCCGAGACCGGCGCCGCGGCGAAGACCTCGCCGGTGCTCGGATCCACGAGGTCGGCGTAGCGCCCCTCGATCGGTGCAACCCGCTCCCCGCCGACGAAGTTCGAGAGCTGCCGCACGGACGCTCCTCGTTCGGCCATGCCTACCTCCCCCAGACGGTGGCCGCTCCCGGACCGACCGCCTCCTGGTGCCGTTCCACCGGCCCCGAGGGCCGCGGGCCCTATGCTGACACACGGCCCCACCACGTGCAAGGGAATCCGTCGTGAAGACGACGTTCCATGATCGAATCGGTTGCAAGGGAGTAGACAATGGCCGAAGATAGTAGCGGCGACGGTCGGCACCGGCGAGGTCGGGCCGGCCGAGCGGTGATGGGGACCCGGGGCCGCGGCGGCCTGGGGGGACCGGGTGCAGCGGGCACGCGACGGTCGGCCGGGGACGGCACCCGGGACCGGAGCGGCACGGCCCGACGAGGGGGAGGGAGTGGGGTGGCGATCAGGGGAACGACGGGCGGGAACGGGCCAGGGCTGCTCGACGAGGTGAACAAGGCCATCATCGAGCAGCTCCAGAGCGACGGGCGCCAGTCCTACGGGTCGATCGCCCAGGCCGTTGGGCTCTCCGAGGCGGCGGTCCGTCAGCGGGTGCAGCGCCTGCGGGAGAGCGGGGTGATCCAGATCGTGGCCGTGACCGACCCGCTGCAGGTGGGCTTCAACCGGCAGGCCATGGTGGGCATCTGCGTCGACGGTGACGTCCGGCGGGTCGCGGAGAAGCTGGCGGCGGTGCGCGAGATCGACTACGTGGTCCACTGCGCGGGGTCTTACGACCTGCTGGTCGAGCTGGTGTGCGAGGACGACGACCACCTCCTCGACGTGCTGAACACGGCCATTCGGTCGATACCCGGGGTCCGCAGCACCGAGACCTTCATGTACCTGCGACTGGTGAAGCAGACCTACACCTGGGGGGTCAGATGAGCGACGCTCACGTCGGGACGCAGGGGCCAGGGGCCCGCCGCCTCCCAAGCGGCCTCGCGGCCCAGCTCTCGGGCCCCTCCTACCAGGGACCGGCCACCTTCGCCCAGCGGCCACTGCTCAGCGAGCCCGAGGAGCTGGACCGTTGGCGTCCCGACGTCGCCGTGGTCGGGGCACCCTGGGACGACGGGACCACGAACCGGCCCGGTGCCCGGTTCGGTCCACGGGCCCTGCGTGCCCTGGCCTACGGTCCGGGCACCTACCACCTCGACCTCGGGGTCGAGCTGTTCGAGACGCTGGAGGTCGTGGACTACGGCGACGCCCTCTGCCCGCACGGCCTGACCGAGGTGGCCCATGCGCGGATCCGGGAGCGGGTCGCGGAGGTGGCCACCCGGGGGATCTTCCCGGTCGTCCTGGGCGGGGACCACTCGATCACCTGGCCAGCCGCGACGGCGGTGGCCGAGGCCAGGGGCTGGGGTCGGATCGGGGTCGTCCACTTCGACGCCCATGCCGACACGGCCGACGAGATCGAGGGCAACCTGGCGAGCCACGGCACCCCGATGCGGCGCCTGATCGAGTCCGGCGCCGTCAAGGGTTCGGCCTTCGTGCAGGTCGGGCTGCGGGGCTATTGGCCCCCGGCCGAGACCTTCGCGTGGATGCGGGAGCAGGGCATGCGCTGGCACACCATGCAGGAGGTCTGGGAACGGGGCCTGCCCGCGGTGCTGCGGGACGCGGTGGCCGAGGCCACCGAAGCCGCCGAGGCGCTCTACCTCTCGGTCGACATCGACGTCCTGGATCCCGGCTTCGCTCCAGGCACCGGCACCCCCGAACCCGGTGGGCTCGCACCGGCCGACCTCCTGCGGGCGGTGCGAGCCCTGGCCATCGAGGTCCCGCTGGTGGCCCTCGACGTCGTGGAGGTCTCCCCGCCCTACGACCACGCCGACCTGACGGTGAACAACGCGCACCGGGTAGTGCTGGAGGTCCTCGCGGGGCTGGCGGTGCGCCGGGGCGCGCCGGTCGCTCCGCCCCGGCCCGCCCCGAGGACGCACCCTGGTCCGGGAGAGGGCTGAGATGGCCGCCTCGCTCCTCCTCCGAGGGGGCCGCATCCTGCTCCGGCCCTCGACGGCGAGCTGGGCCGAGGCCCTGGCCGTCGAGGGCGGCCGGGTCGTGGCGGCCGGGCGACTCGAGGAGGTGCTGGAACACTGCGACGCCCGCACCGAGGTGCTCGACCTGCACGGGGGCGTCGCGGTCCCCGGCTTCGGGGACGCCCACATCCACCCGGTCCTCGGGGGCCTGGAGATGGCCCGCTGCAACCTCCTCGGGACCCGATCCCGGCAGGAGTGTCTCGAGACCATCGCCGACCACGCGGCTGGGCTCGGACCCGACACCTGGCTGCTCGGCGGGGGTTGGGCGATGGAGGCCTTCCCCGGCGGCCTCCCGGACCGCCGGGACCTGGACGCCGCTTGCGGCGATCGGCCCGCCTTCCTCCCGAACCGGGACCATCACTCGGCGTGGGTGTCGACCCGAGCGCTCGAGCTCGCCGGCATCGACCGGGGGACCCCCGACCCGCCGGACGGTCGGATCGAACGGGCGGACGACGGCACACCGACGGGGGTGCTCCACGAGGGCGCCATGGCCCTGGTCGGCCGACTCGTCCCCCCGCCGTCGCCAGCCGAGCTCCGCCGGGCGCTCCGGCTGGCCCAGGCCGAACTGCACCGCCTCGGGGTGACCTTTCTCCAGGACGCCTGCGTGGGTACCGCCCCCGAGCTCGGCGCCGTCGACGCCTACGACACTTACCGGGCTGCCGACGACGAGGGCTGGCTCACCCTCGACGTCGTGGGCGCGCTCTGGTTCGAGCGGCACCGCGGCCTCTCGCAGCTCGAGGACCTTCTGACCAGGCGGGAGGGCGCGTCGGCCGGGCGGTTCCGGGCCACCTCGGTCAAGCTCATGCTCGACGGCGTCTGCGAGACCCTGACCGCAGCCATGACCGAGCCCTACCTGGGGGTGGTCGACCACGGCGGCCACGCGTGCGGCACGCTCTTCTTCTCGCCCGAGGAGCTGCGCGCCATCGTGACGGCGCTCGCCGCCGAGGGCTTCCAGCTGCACTTCCACGCCCTGGGCGACCGGGCCGTCCACGTCGGGCTGGACGCCCTCGAGGCGATCCCGGTGGGCGAGAGGCACCGGGCGCGTCACCACCTGGCCCACCTCCAGTTCGTGCGGCCCGAGGACCTGCCACGCTTCGCCCAGCTCGGAGCGACCGCGAACTTCCAGCCGCTTTGGGCCTGCAACGACCCCCAGATGACCGAGCTGACCCTGCCCCGGGTCGGACCAGAGCGGGCGTCCTGGCAGTACCGGATCGCCAGCCTGGCCGGAACTGGCGCTCGGGTGGCCTTCGGCAGCGACTGGCCCGTCTCCAGCCCCGATCCCCTGGAGGAGCTCTACGTCGCCGTCCACCGCCGGCTCTCGCCCCGGCTGGGGGTTCTCGGCACGCCCGAAACCGAGGAGCCCCTGCTCCCGCAGGAGGCGGTCGACCTCTACCAGGGCCTCGCGGCCTTCACGGAAGCGGTGGCCTGGGTCAACCATCGGGAGGGGGACCTCGGCGCCCTGCTCCCCGGCTACCTGGCGAACGTCGCGGTGCTCGACCACGACCCCTTCGGGTCGGGTGGTGCCGGCCTCGAGGACTGCCGGGTCGTGGCGACCCTGGTGGAGGGGGCCGTGGTCCACGACGGCACCTCCCAACGGGGAGGATCGGGCACGGGCGGCTAGGCCCCGAGGTGCACGACCATCGTCCGGAGGTCTGCCATCTCGAGCAGCGTGTGCTTCCCGCCGATTCGACCCCATCCGGTCCGCGTGCCCGCCGCGCCCCCGAAGGGCATGGCCACGTCCCACCAGTTGTTCGCCTCGTTCACCACGACCTGACCGACCTGCAGCCGCTCGGCGAAGAAGAACGCGCGGTCCAGGCTCCTTGTGAACACCGCTCCCTGCAGGCCGAGGGCGTCCTGGTTGGCCAGCGCGAGGAGCTCCTCGTCCGAGGAGGCCTGCAGAACGGGGACGACCGGGCCGAAGGACTCCTCCCGGGCCACGGCCATGGCGGGCTGGACCCGGTCGACGAGGGTGAACTCGTAGTAGAGGTCGGTCGGGGCCCCCGGCCGGCGGGCACCACCGAGGAGGACCTCGGCGCCCGAGGCCCGGGCGTCGGCCAGGTGCCGATCCATCTTGGCCGCCACGTCCTCGTTGTTGAGGGGCCCGAGGGTGGTCGCCGGGTCGAACGGGTCGCCCAGACGGATGCCCTTCGCCCGCTCGAAGCAGGCGGCCACGAACTCGTCGTGGACCGCCTCGTGCACCAGGACCCGCTCGGTGGCGCAGCAGACCTGGCCTGAGCACAGGGCGGCTCCCTCGACGGCCGCCTGGGCGGCCCGCTCCACGTCCGCGTCGGCGCACACGACGAAGGGCCCGTTGCCCGAGCACTCCATGACCGTCCGCTTCATGCCGGCGACCGACAGGATCCGCTCACCGGTCGCCGAGGAGCCGATGAAGCCGATGGCGTCGATCCCGGGGTGGGTGACGAGGAGCTCTCCGACGCTCGCCTCACCCGGCAGGACGTTGACCAGCCCGGGGGGCAGCCCAGCCTCGGCGAAGCACTCGACGGCCGCCAGCACGGCCATCGCGGTGTGGGCCGGGGGTTTGACGACGTGGGCGTTGCCGGTCGCCAGGCCGGGGGCGACGAACTCCGCCATCATGAGGACGGGGAAGTTCCACGGGGTCACGATCGCCCAGGTGCCGACCGGTCGGTAGAAGGTGAGCATCCGCTTGCGCGGATCCGACGCCGACATGGTCTCGCCGTGGAGCCGGAGCACGTCCTCGGCGTGCAGGTGGAAGAGCGTGGCGGCCTCCCGCACGTCGGCCTCGGACTCGGCCAACGGCTTGCCCTGCTCCAGGGTCTGCAGGCGAGCCAGTTCCTCGAGCCGGGCCTCGATGGCCTCGCCGATGCGGTGGCAGATTCGGGCCCGCTCCGCCACCCCGACCTCCGCCCAGGCCACCTGGGCCCGCCGGGCTGCCGCCACCGCCAGGTCCACCTCCCGGCGCCCCGGCAACGGCACCGTGGCGATGTGGGCCCCCGTCGCCGGGCTCCGGATCTCGAGGACTCGTTCGGCGGCGGGCACCGTCGTCCGACCGTCGACGAGACACCCAAGGGTCCGCGGTTCCTGTTCGCCTGCCTGGCTCGCTTGGTCTCCCGGAGGCGGTCCTGCGGACACGGTGTTGCTCGTCATCATCGCCCCCTTGCGCTCACTTCGAAGTGAAGTACCAGGTCGAGGGCTGGTAGTTGGCGTAGGGGTTCAGCGGGTACCAGCCGCCCAGGTCCTTCGGGGCCACCACGATCTCGTAGTCCGAGACCGGCCACCACAACGACGCCACCTGCTTGGAGATGTAGTTCTCCTCGGCGTAGAGCGCCGACAGCCCGGCGCTCTGGTGGACAGCCTTGATCAGGGAATCCGCCTGCGCCGAGCTGTAGCCGCCGGCCCAGTAGTTGCCCTGACCGAACTGGTTGCCACCACCGGGGATGACCTCGTACTGCCCGAAGTCCCACATGAACTCCGAGTAGCCGGCCATCCCCCAGTCGCAGGGTCCCGGCGGGCAGACGCCGGCGATCGAGTACATCGTGTCCTCGGTCTGGCCGTCGAGGCTGATCTGCACACCGACCTGCTTCGCCGCGCTCTGGAACGCCTCGACCTGGGCCAGGAAGCTCGGGGTGCCGGTCGAGTACATGAACAGGATGCTCAGGGTCTTGCCCTTCGGGATCCCCGCACCGCACTCGTTTGCCGCCGTCCCCGGTCGCTCGCAGACGTCGATCCCCGAGGAGCTCTTCACCCAGCCGTGCTCGCTCAGCAGCTTGGCCGCTGCCGCCGGGTCGTAGGGGTAGGGGTCGTGCTTGAGCTCCGGCGAGACGAGGTCGGAACCGGGGAAGTCCGGAGCGATGCCATAGTCGAGCAGGCCGTACCCGTGGAGGGTCTGGGTCAAGTAGAGCTTCTCGTTCACCAGGTGCTGGAGAGCCTGGCGGATGTAGAGCTGACTGACCAGGGCCTTCCAGGGCCCGGTGTAGCCGAACTCCATGTCCTCGTTGTAGAAGACCCGCCAGGGCTCGACGTTGTACCCGTGGCTCTCGAAGTAGGGAATCTCGGCGGTGTCCGTGAAAGGAATGAACCCGAAGTCGACCGTCCCGGAGCGCACGGCGTCGAGCTCAGCGGTGTCCGAGGAGAAGCTGTAGATCCGGTAGCCGGCCAAGTGGGGCTTGTCCGGTCCGGTGTAGGCCGGGTTCGCCACCAGCTCGGTCTCGTACGTGGTCGGGTCGTAGGACTTGATCACCCAGGGACCGTCCACCACCTTCCACAGCGGGTTGGTGGCGTAGGTCGAAAGGTCCTCGGACTGCTTGTAGAGGAAGTTGTAGACAGCCTTGGCGCCCGCCAGGGTCGAGGCGTCGTGGCCGACCGCGCAGCTCGAGCAGGTCTTGTCCCAGGCCTGCCTCGGGAGCGGGTAGATCCAGGTCAGCTGGTTGCCCGTGAACCACGCCGGGTTGAAGGCCCTGGTCAGGTGGATGGTGAACTGGTACGGCCCGTTGTAGGTCACGCTGGCGATGTCGTCGGGCATCTCACCGGGCACGTAGGGGGCGTACTTCCCGAGCTTCGCCCCAGCGGCTTCGAGCTCGAAGAAGAAGCGGACGTCGCTCGTGGTCACGGGGACGCCATCGGACCACATCCATCCCTTGTGGAGCGTGATGGTGACCTCGGTGTCACCATTGGAGTAGACCGGCGGTTCTCCGATGGAGAGCTTGTAGTTGATCCCCGTCGTCCCGGGCCCACCGGCGAAGTAGAGGGGCCGCCACATGCCGCTCTCGACGTTGGAGTCGTAGTCCTCGTAGTTCGCCTGGTTCTCCAACGGGAGCATCCAGGAGAAGTCCTCCCCGATCGGCATGGCGTAGCTGGCGACACCCCCGTTCACCGGCTTGCCGGTGACCGACGGCGGCGCGCCCGCCTTCGAGGGGCTGGTGCTCGACGAGCAGGCTGCCAGGAGGAGCGAGCCGACGGCAACGGCCGCCAGGGCCTGGGCTGCCCGCCAGACTCGTCGCCGCGTCAGAGCGCAGCGACCGACGATCGGCAGGCGCCCGACCAGCTGCTGCCCCTGTCCCTCCGCTACTGCCATCCTGACCTCCCCCTCGGATCGCCTGGGACACTGCCGTTGCCGCCCTGAGGCAGGAGCGGCTCATGCGTGTTGATCATGCCATCAGTCAGCGGGAATGGCAAGGGATTTCGTGTCAATGGAGATTCCATGCAACGGATTCCGCTGCGCTGGGCCTGGCCTGGGCGCGGTGGCCCGTCAGTCGGGCGCCTGGTGCCTCCGACCCGAAGGACGGCCCCGAAGGAAGGCAGGGTGCCACCCGGCCAGAGGCCACCCAGCCAGAGGGCCGGTCGTCGCCGGTCCGGCGCCTCGGTTCCACCGAGGCGCACCTAGGGGCTGGTCAGGACGATGGAATCCGTATAGGATCAGTCTCGTCACGACTGATTCGCTCGCCTTCCTCGAATCACGCAGCGGATACGACGTGACGGTTGGGAACCGAGCAGGTGCCGGCGCGGCGCCAAGGGGGAGTGAAGGACGATGACACAGACGGCGAACCCGACCTCGAGCGGAAGCCACCGGCGGGGGGCGACGGACCCCTCGACCGGGGCGGGGCTGGACCTCCAAGAGGCGGCGCGGCGGCACCTGTGGATGCACTTCACCCGGCTCGGCGCCTACCGGGACCACGAGATCCCCGTCATCGTGCGAGGCGAGGGCCCCTACGTCTACGACCAGCACGGCAAGCGCTACCTCGACGGCCTGGCCGGCCTGTTCACCAGCCAGCTCGGCCACGGACGGCGGGAGCTGGCCGAGGCCGCGGCGACGCAGATGGAGACACTGGCCTACTTCCCGATCTGGAGCTACGCGCACCCACGCTCGATCGAACTGGCTGAGCGGATCGCCGAGCTGACCCCTGGGGACTGCAACCGGGTGTTCTTCACCACCGGTGGGTCCGAGGCAGTGGAATCCGCCTGGAAGCTCGCCCGGCAGTACTTCAAGGTCACGGGTCAGCCCTTGCGCACGAAGGTGATCTCGCGCGAGGTCGCCTACCACGGGACGACCATGGGGGCCCTCTCCGTCACCGGCGTGACGGACATCAAGTCGGTCTTCGAACCCCTGGTGCCCGGTGCGGTGAAGGTGCCGAACACCAACTTCTACCGTGCCACGCAGCACGCGGACGACATCGAGGCCTTCGGACGGTACGTGGCGGACCGCATCGAGGAAGCCATCCTCGCGGAAGGACCCGAGACGGTCGCCGCCGTCTACTTGGAACCGGTGCAGAACTCCGGTGGCTGCTTCACGCCGCCGCCGGGGTACTTCGCGCGGGTGCGGGAGATCTGCGACCGCTACGGGGTCCTGCTGGTCTCCGACGAGGTAATCTGCGGGTTCGGCCGCCTCGGCCACTACTTCGGTGCCCAGCGCTACGAGTTCCAGCCGGACATGATCACCGTGGCCAAGGGCCTGACCAGCGGCTACGCCCCTCTGGGCGCGCTGATCGCCCGGGAGCACCTGGTCGAGCCCTTCCTCGAGGGCACCAGGAGCTTCCTCCACGGCATCACCTTCGCCGGTCACCCGGTGAGCTGCGCGGTGGGTCTGCGGAACCTGCAGATCTTCGAAGACGAGGGGATCTGCGAACACGTCCGTGAGAACGAGGCGAGCTTCCGCCAGGTCCTGGAGGACCTGCGGGGCCTGCCGATCGTGGGCGACGTGCGCGGTGCGGGTTACTTCTACGGGATCGAGCTGGTGAAGGACAAGACGACCAAGGAGACCTTCGACGACGAGGAGTCCGAGCGCCTCCTGCGGGGCATCCTCTCCCCCTCCCTCTACGACGCCGGGCTGATCTGCCGAGCCGACGACCGGGGCGACCCGGTCGTGCAGCTCTCCCCGCCCCTGATCTGCGGACCCGAGCACTTCAAGGAGATCGGGGAGATCCTCCGTCACGTGCTCTCGGAGGCCTGGAAGCAGATCTGATCGACACGGCGCAACCGGTCATGATGCCCCGCTACCAGGGTCTCTCGTACTGGTTCGACAGCCTCGGCGAGCCCCTCGTCGTCCGCCCACGGCTGCCCGGGCCCCTGGACGTCGACGTCTGCATCGTCGGGGGCGGCTTCACGGGCCTCTGGACCGCCCGATCGCTGCTCCGGGCCCAGCCGGACCTCCGGGTGGTCGTCCTGGAGGCCGAGGTCTGCGGCTTCGGCGCCTCGGGCCGCAACGGCGGGTGGGCCTCGGCCCTCTTCGCCGCCAGTCCCGGTCGCCTGGCCCGACTGCACGGCCTCGAGGCCATGCACCGCATGCGCCGGGCCATGCAGGCCAGCATCGACGAGATCGACAAGGCAGTCGGGGAGGAGGGGATCGACTGCGGGTTCGCCCGGGACGGCACCGTGGTCCTCGCACGCGACGAGGCCCAGCTGGCCAAGGCCACCCTCGAGCTGGCCGAGGCCAGGGAGCTGGGCATCCCCGAGGACGACCTCCGCTGGCTCGGCCCCGGCGAGCTCCGGGACTACCTCGACGCCAGCCGGGCCCTCGGGGCCACGTTCACCCCGCACTGCGCTGCCATTCACCCAGGACGGCTGGTTCGCGGACTGGCCCGGGCCGTCGAACGCCTCGGCGGGACCGTCCACGAGGGCACCCCGGTGCTCGAGGTGGTACCGGGCTCGCCCGGGCCCGTGTCCCGCCGGCCGTTCGTGAGGACACCGGCGGGACCCGTCCAGGCGGACGTCGTCGTGCTGGCAACCGAGGCCTTCACCTGCCTGCTTCCCGGCCAGCGACGTCGCCTGGCACCCGTCTACTCCCTGGTCGTCGCCACCGAGCCGATCCCCCCGGAAGTGTTCCAGCAGCTCACCAGGAGGGGGCGGCCAACCTTCTCCGACTACCGCAACGTCCTGGTCTACGGGCAGTTCACCACCGAGGGCCGGGTCGTCTTCGGGGGCCGCGGCGCCCCTTACCATTTCGGTTCGCGGATCGCCCCGCGCTACGACCAGGACCAGCGGGTGCACCAGGGCATCCATCGGGCCCTCGTCGAGCTCTTCCCCGCCCTGGCCCAGACCCGAGTCACCCACCGCTGGGGCGGCGCTGTCGGCATCCCCCGGGACTGGCACTCCTCGGTCGGCTACGACCCCCGGACCGGGCTCGCCTGGGCCGGGGGCTACGCGGGCGACGGGGTCACGACCACCAACCTGGCAGGCCGCACCTTGGCCGACCTCGTGCTCCGGCGGGAGTCCGACCTCACGACCCTCTGCTGGGTGGGCCACCGCTCCCCGGACTGGGAGCCCGAGCCGCTCCGCTTCCTCGGGATCAACGCCGGGCTCCTGGCCGCCCGCCTGGCCGACCGGTTGGAGCGACTCAGCGGACGACCCTCGGTGCTCAGCTCCCTCGTGGCCCGCCTGGCCGGGCACGCCTGAGACCCCAGGACCAAAAAGGGGCCGAGAGCGTTCAGCCGACGGTCCGCCAGGTGTCCCCTTCGGCCCGGTCAACGGCGCCGGCGACGACTCCGGACGTGGCCCCCTCCGGTCCCGCCGGACCCCGGTCGATCGCCTCGCCGAGTGGCGAACCCTGCTCCGGTCGACCTCCCCAGACCCAGGGCAGACAGGCCACGCAGAGGACCATCAGGACGGCCGTGGCGTCGAAGGGCAGCCATGGGCGGACACCGAAGAGCGCGCCGCTCACGCTGGCCGCCAGCGCGATCGCTCCCGTCTGGATCGCGCCGCAGAACCCCTGGGCCTCCCCCAGGCGGGCCGCCGGCACCCGATGGGCCAGCTCGGCCATGACCGCCGGGTAGCCCACGGCCACCGCCAGGGCCTCGGCCGCCCCGAGGCCCACCAGCCAGGCCACGCTGGCCACGAAGGGGTAGAGGGCGGCGAACCCGGCGGAGCCCACGATGGCGGCCATGGCCAGGCGCCGCCGGTCCAGCCGATCCACCAGCCAGCCGGCCGGACCGGCCACCAGGACCAGCGGCACGGCGAAGAGCGTCCACGAGAGGCCGATCTGCCACGAGGCCGCCCCCCGCAGGTGCAGCAGGAGGGTCCAGCAGACCTCGTACATGCCGCTCACCAACCCGCTCGCCGCCATCGCCAGGGCCACGCCCCGGACTCCTCGGTCCTGCCAGGGCTTCGACCGGCCGACCCGCCGCGGACCCCGCCGGCCGGTCCCGGCGGGCACCAGGGTCACCAGGGGCACCACCGCCAGCCCGTTCGAGACGGCGGCCGCCGCGAAGAGCAGGGGCATCCGCCCGACCCCCAGCAGGCTCCCGACCAGCGGCCCAACCGCCAGACCCCCGATCTGGCCGCCGTAGAGGGCGCCGTAGGCCCGGCCCCGCAGCCCCTCGGGGACCACGTCCCCGATCAGGGCAGCGCCCGCCACCTGGGTCAGGCCGGTCCCCGCCCCCTGGAGGGCCCGAAACCCCAGGGCCGCCAGGGGGGCACCGGTGACGAGGAACCCCACGCTGCCCAGGGCGAAAAGCACCAGACCCCCCACCTGGACCGGCCGCCGGCCCACCCGGTCGGCCAGCCGGCCACCCGGCAGCTGCACCAGCAGCGCCGCCACGAAGAACCCGGCCATCACCGCCCCGACCAGCCCGTCCCCCGCCCCCTGCCGCCGCCCCGGCGCCCAGCCACTGCAACGCGGTCGAGCCCACCAAGGCCGCGACCACCACGAGGGGCCGCCGTTCCGGCTTCAGCGAAGCTGCTCCTCGCCTCATCGGCCACCGCCTCTCCTCGCGCCCGGCCGAGATCGCCGCGCCCTCGTACCCGCTCCCGGGCCCGACGCCTCGGTGCCGGCGGCCACCAGCCGCTCCAGCTCCTCGACCACCGACCGGCGCCGCTCGGCGCTCAGCACGCCCAGCCCCAGCAACTCGGTCAGCCACAGCCCATCTGCTGCCAGACGCACCAGCGTGGCCGTCACCGGCGGCAAGCCGTCGAGCTCGCAGCGTCGCTGCCAGCGCTCGTAGGCCTCGGCCAACGGAGCGAGGAGGGAGGGGTCGGCGGCCAAGGCCGCCAAGAGGGCCGCCCCCAGGCGGTCCACCCGTTCGTCCTCCGGGTCCGTCGTCGGCGTCGCCTCGCACCGCAGGTACGCCAAGGTGAAGGACCCAGGGCCCGGGCCGTTCGCGCCGTGCCGCCGCAGCTGTTCCTCGAAACGCTCGGTCAGCCGAGCCACCATGGCCGTCACCAAGGCGTCCCGCGTGGGGAAGTGGTAGAGCACCCCGCCCTTGCTCACCCCGGCAGCCGCCGCCGCTCGCTCCAGGGTCAAGGCGGCCACCCCCTCGTCGAGGACCACGTCCTCCGCCGCCCGCAGGATCCGCTCTCTCGTCTCCTCGGCCCGACCCATGCCCAGAACTGTACCGTCCAGACGGTACAGTGCTTTCGACCACGGGGGAGCGGCCGTCCACCCCGGAGCGGCCAAGCAGACAGCCGCAACGACCTTCTCCTGGCGCGCCCGACCCCGACCAGCTGGGCGCTACGGTCGGCGCCGATGGCCCCCCGGGAGCAGCCCGTCCGCCTCGAGGTGACCGCGGACGAGCTCGTCGTCGAGCTCCGGGGCTGGCGGCGCCTGCTGGCCCTGCAGCGCGGCGTCCGGGTCCCCCTGGCCAGCATCACCGCCGTCGCCCACGACCCCTACCCCCGCAGCCGCGTGCCAGTCGGCCTCCGCCGAACCCGAGCCCGGCAAACCCCCGGCCTCTTCCGCTACGGCAGCTACCACGGCGTCCAGGGCTGGTCCTTCTGGGCGGTGGGCAGCGGCAAGGGCGCGCTCGTCGTCGAGTGCGACCACGGTCGCTACCGCTACCTCGTCGTCGAGGTCCCCGACCCGACGGCCACCCTCGCTGCCATCGAGGCCGCCAGAGCCCGGGCCACCCGAGCCTCTTGACCAGTCGACCGCTGACCGCCGCCGGTTGACCGAGGCCCGCCCGGGGCGGAGACTGAGCCCGTGCCGAGTCCTGCTCTCCTCGACCCCTTCCTCGCCGCCAGCGGCGCCTTCGTCCAGCTGGTGAGCACGATCGGCGACGAGCAGTGGACCCAGTCGGGCCTCGGGACCTGGGACGTCCGCGGACTGGTCGGCCACACCGCCCGGTCCCTCGCCAACCTGCCGGCATATCTCCGAGCAGCACCCAGGGGACCGCTGTTGGACGACCCGGTGGCCTACTACCTGACCGTCCTTCCGCCCGGCGACGAGCCGGCCCGCCAGGCCGAGCGCCACCGGGCCATCGCCGAGCGAGGCCAGGCCGCCGGCCTCGAACTGGGGGACCGCCCCGCCGCCCTCGTCGCCGAGCTGGCCGAGCAGGCCCAAGCCGCCCTCGCTGGAGTCGACGACCAGGCTCCCTGCCAGACCCCCGCCGGCCCCATGACCCTCGCCGGCTACCTCCCCACCCGGACCTTCGAGCTCACCGTCCACACCCTCGACCTCGCCCGGGCGATCGGTCAGCCCCCACCGGCTGCGCTCGGCCCGGCCCTGCCGACCTGCTGCGAACTGGCCGGCCGCTTGGCCGGCCAGCGACCCGACGCGGCCGACCTCCTCTTGCTCCTCACCGGCCGACCCGTGGCTGGTGGGCTCAGCGTCGTCTGATCCTGGGCTCCGGCACCTTCGGTGCTCGTCCGGGGAATCCTCAGCTCTGCTGGGACATGGGCCACATCGACCAGAGTGCGGTCCGCAGCCGCCGCGGCTGGGCCAGGACCGCCAGGATCGCCGAGGCGACGTCCTCGGGTCGTAGGTACTGGGCCAGGGCTGGGTCCCCGGCGGTCCGGCCCGTCCCAATGGCGAACTCGGTCTCGACCCCGGCCGGGCAGATGGCGGTCACGCGGATGCCCTTCGGTGCGAGCTCCCGATCCAAGGCGCCCGCCAGCCCCACCTGGGCGAACTTCGTCGCAGCGTAGACCGCCTCGTCAGCGTTCCCCCGGAGGCCGGCCACCGACGAGACGATGACCACGTCGCCCCCACCCTGGCCGAGGAAGTGGCGGACCGCCGCTCGGATCGGCCAGATGGTCCCGGCCACGTTCGTCAACAGCATGTCCTGGAGGACCTCGTCGCTGTAGTCCAGGATGCTGCCGTAGACGCCCACCCCGGCCGAGGCCACCAGGCCATCGAACCGGCCGAAGGCCTCCAGCCCCCGCTGCACCAACCCCTCAGCCTTGGCGCTTTCCCGCACGTCGTGCTGGTAAGCAGCCACGTGCTCGGCGCCGAGCTCGTCGACCAGGGCCTCCAGGCGCTCCGCCCGCCGGCCGCTGGCCACGACCTTCGCTCCGGCCCCCACGAGGAGCCGGCAGGCCGCCTGGCCGATGCCCGAGGTGGCCCCCGTCACCCCCACCACCTGGCCGGTCAGGTCCCTGGCCTCGAAGAGCTCCACTGCTCCCATCCGCTGCCTCCTTGTGTCGCTGGTTCGTTGGTGCCCGAGGGCGAGCCTAGGGAGCAGGGAGGGGCTTCGAACTGCGCCCCTGCTGAACCCCCTCGACGTCGTTGTGGAGTTTGTGTGATCACGAAGAGCGGCATGGGTTGACCGCGGAGCGGGAACGGTGTGGTCGGGACCTTGGACCCTGCCTCAGCGAGCCCACCGGGGGACAGGCTGGTCCCGATGGCGCCGGACTACCGGGCCGCTCAGCCGGGCTCGACCCGGATCCGAGCTGGTGCCGTGCTCATCGGCAGTCCGCCGGCATGGAGGAGGGAGCTGATGGGCAGCGAGACGGCGGTTCCAACGAGCGGACTACTCCGAGGCGCCGAGTCGGCGGACGAGCGGGCACGGGCACAGCGGACGCTGGCGACCTTGAGCGCTGGGGACGGCGTGGACATCCTGCTACGCGACGGCTCGACCGCTCGGATCCGAGCCGCGACACCGAACGACCGGCAGGCCCTCCTGGCCCTCCACGAGCGCTGTTTCGAGGAGACCAGGGGGCAGCGCTCCTTCACCGCTCGACGCCGACTGACCACGGGGGACCTGGCTGGCCCGACGACCCCGTTCGACCCGGACCACGTCGTCCTCGTGGTCGAGCGAGACGGGAGGGTCGTGGCGGCAGCCGAGTACGAGCGATCAGTCGGCCAGGAGGAGGCCGAGGTGGCCTTCTTGGTCGAGGACGCCTTTCAGGGCCGAGGCATCGGGACCCTGCTCCTCGAGCACCTGGCCCTCCTGGGTCGCCACCACGGGGTGCGGCGCCTGGTAGGCGACACCCTGCCGACCAACCACCGCATGCTCGACGTTCTCACCAGCGTCGGCTTCGTCGAGCACGCCTCGCTCGAAGACGGCGTGGTCCGGGTGGTGCTCGAGACGGCGACAACCGAGGAAGAAAAGGCTCGGGCCGACCAACGGGACGCCCAAGCGGTGGTCGCCTCGATGGAGCGGCTCCTCCGGCCTCGCTCGGTGGCCGTCGTCGGGGCGTCAAGAGAACCGGGCAAGATCGGCCACGAGCTGCTCGTGAACCTCCTCCGAAGCGAGTTCACCGGACCTGTCTACCCAGTGAATCCCCATGCCGAAGCCATCGCCAGCGTGCCCTGCTGGCCTTCGGTAACCGACATCCCGGGCCCGGTGGACCTCGCCGTCCTGGCAGTGCCGGCCCCGCTCGTCCCCGAGGTCGTGGCGGCCTGCGGCCACAAAGGGGTCGGGGCGGTGGTGGTGGTCAGCTCCGGCTTCGCCGAGACCGGCCCCGAGGGTGGGGCTGCCCAGGAGGAGGTGGTCCGCCTGGCTCACCAGGGCGGCATGCGGCTCGTCGGACCGAACTGCTTCGGCGTCGCCCACACCGATCCGAGCGTCCGGCTGAACGCCACGTTCGCCAAGGACCTCCCCATCCCCGGGGACGTCGGGTTCGTCTCCCAATCCGGGGGCCTCGGGATCGCCATCCTGGCCGAGGCGGCCAGCCGTTCGATCGGCCTCTCGGGGTTCGTCTCGGTCGGCAACAAAGCCGACGTGAGCGGCAACGACCTGCTGCAGTGGTGGGAGCAGGACGAGTGGACCTCCGTGATCCTCATGTACCTCGAATCCTTCGGCGACCCTCGCCGCTTCGCCCGCCTCGCCCGGCGGGTCTCGGCTCGAAAGCCCATCGTGGTCGTCAAGGGCGGCCGGTCCCGAGCCGGCAGGCGAGCCGCGTCCTCCCACACCGCGGCGTTGGCCACCCCCGATCGGGTCGTCGACACGCTCTTCAAGGGCACGGGAGTCCTCAGGGTCGACACCATCGAGCAGCTCTTCGACCTGAGCGAGGTCCTGGCGAACCAGCCACTCCCGGCAGGCCGACGGGTCGCCATCCTGACGAACGCGGGCGGCCCGGGGGTCCTGGCAGCTGATGCCTGCGTGTCCCGGGGACTCGAGGTAGCCGAACCGTCGAAGGGGCTCGCCGGTCGGCTCCGGACGATCAGCCCTGACGCGGCAAGTCTCCGCAACCCCATCGACCTCGGCGCCGCGGCAAGTCCCGAAGCGTTCGGCCGATGCCTCCTGGCGCTCGCCGAGAGCCGGGAGGTCGACGCCGTCCTGGTCGTCTTCACCCCGCCGCTCACCACGAACGCTGACGACGTCGCCCGGGCCCTGGCCGAGGCGGGTGGCCGGATCGCCGCCCAGGGCCTCGCCGTGCCCGTCGTTGCCAGCCTTCTCGGCACCGGTGAGGGGCGCCGGATTCTCCACGAAGCCCCTCGCCGGGTCCCCTCCTTCACCTACCCCGGGAATGCGGCCACGGCCCTCGGCGCGGTCGCTGCCTACGCCGAGTGGCGTGCCCGGCCGCCTGGCCGCCTCCTGGAGGCATCCGACCGCGACCCGAACCGAGCCCGCACGGTCATCGCCCAAGCCGCCGACCCCGACGGTTGGGTCCTCGGCAAACCAGCCCTGGGCGTGCTCGCCGCCTACGGCATCCCTGTCCTCCGCACCCTGGCGGCCACCAATGCCGAGGAGGCCACCCAAGCGGCCGATGCCGTGGGCTACCCCGTTGCCTTGAAAGCGATTGGTCCGAGCCTGGTCCACAAGAGCGACGTCGGGGGAGTCGTCCAGCACCTGGCCGACCGGGCAGCGGTGCGCGCCGCCTACCGAGACCTGGCAGCACGCCTTGGGGCGGCCATGACCGGAGTGGTCGTCCAGCCGATGGCAGCACCTGGCGTCGAGACCATCGCTGGCGTGATCCAAGACCCCGAGTTCGGCCCCCAGGTCCTCGTCGGCCTCGGGGGCACAGCGGTCGAGCTCCTCGGCGACAGCGCGATTCGGCTGGCGCCGCTCACCGACCGGGACGCCGAGGAGATGATCCACGAGCTCCGAGGAGCGCCCCTGCTCCTCGGCGGCTACCGCGGCGCCAAGCCGGTGGATCTGCCCGCCCCCGTCGAGCTCCTCCAGCGGCTCGGCTGGCTCGGTGAGGACCTCCCCGAGGTGCTCGAGTGCGACGCCAACCCCATCGTGGCCAGACTCGATGGCGTGGTCGTGGTCGACGCCCGGATCAAGGTGGCTCGACGGTCGGGGTCCCCCACGGGGACACCAGTGCGCGCCGACTCCTGACGGGCGCCGCAGCGCGCGCTGGCCGGCTCATCCCCTGAGGTCGCTCGGTCCCTGGCACCGTTGTGGAGTTTGTGTGTCATGTCGTGATTCGGCGACGACCGGTCCACGAGGTGCCTCGCCAGCCGGGGACGTCGCACCGCCGCTCGAGGGCCTCGACGGGTCGCCGGCTGGGCTCTCTTCCTCGGTGATCACCCGATCCGTCAAGCCCACACAGGACGAGCACCGGGCGTTCCTGCAGCCCACCCTCCTGGCCGGGACGCCGTCGACGTCTGGGGCAAGGTGGGTCCACCCGCTGTGACCGTTCCTCGCTAGCGGTCGGTGAGTCGCCGAGCGTCGACGAGGTCACGGATGATCTCGAAGTCGCCAACGTCCTGGGTGAGGAGGGGCACACCTTCCACCCGGGCGGTGGCTGCGATGGCCAGATCGATCTGGCGCCGCCTCGGGTTGCCACCACGGCGGACCACCGCGGCGGCGAGCTGGCCCCAGACACGGGCAACCTCGACGCTTACGGGCAAAGGGTCGAACGTCGCCTCAATGGCTGCAAGCCGAGCGACGCGGCGCGCTCGCTCGTCGTCGTCGGCAGCGACGAGGACACCGAAGTGCAGCTCGGTGATCGAGACGACGCTGATGGCGGCCTCGACGTCCTCGGGCGGGGGGAGCTCCCCGATGAGCACCGAGGTGTCGAGCAGGGCCCTCACGACGAGAAGGGATCCACGAGCCCGCCCGGCAGCCGCTCAAGGTCGCCCTCCAGCCCCCGTGGGGCCTCGGTCTGCCAGATCGCAACGAGCGCGGCACCGCGAACCCACCGGCGCCGGTGCGGCGGCCCGAGCTCGGCCACTGGACGACCGGCGACGGTCACGGTGATGATCTCGCCGGCCTCCGCCCGGCGGAGCACCGCCCCGACGTCGTTCCGCAACTCTTTCTGGGCGATGACACCCACCCCCATCATGGTAGCAGAACTGCTACCACCGGGGCGATGTGCGCCACGGGCTCGAGGCAGGGCAGCTGGGCGCGGTCGAGGAGGACGGCGATCTCGTCAATCACCCCGCCGGCGACAGCGCAATCCATCGCCGCGCGGACCGGTTCAGCGCCGAGCTGCTCGCGAGGCTCGCCAAGGCCCGGATCGTGCAGCTCCCGCACGACGGGCGCGACATGGAGTGCTCTCGAGGATCCGAGGGAGGACTGGCCGCCCGACCCGCTGACCAGCGACAACTTCCCGCAGCCCCAACGGGATTCGAACCCGTGTCTCCACCTTGAGAGGGTGGTGTCCTTGGCCGCTAGACGATGGGGCCCTGTGGCCGCTGCCGGCCAGACCGGCGACCGACCGACGAAGCAGGCTAGCAGAGCCGCTTCGGGGCGCTGGCCGCCACCGGGCCTGGGTGCCGCCCCTGGTTCGAGGTGGCGTCGGGACCACACGGCTCCCCAGCACGCTGCTCCGGGTCGAGCGGCGACGGCTGGCCGAGCCGCTTGCCGAAGAAGCGGCTGCGGGGGTCGTGGGCCCGGGCCCCGAAGGGCGCAAGGGGCCGGTAGCCGGCGGCCGGGTAGAGGGCCAGGGCCTCGGGCTGCTCGACCCCGGTCTCCAGCCAGAGCTCCTGGTAGCCGAGGGTGCTGGCGGCCGCTTCGATGCGGGCCAGGAGCTGCCGGGCGACCCCGAGGCGTCGGGCTTCGGGGGCGACGTAGAGGCGCTTGAGCTCGGCGACCAGGGGTTGGTGGCGGTGGAAACCGCCGCAGCCCACGGCCCGGTCCTCGAGGAAGGCGACGAAGAACCCCCCGCCGGCCTCGGGCCGGAACGCGGCCGGGTCGATCCGGCCGATGCTCGGCACCTGGTAGCGCTCGGCGAGCTCGGCTTCGGTGGCGGCCACGAGCCGAGCCGCCTCGGGATGGTCGGCCGGCACCGCCAGCACGACGACCTGGGACGAGCTGGACGAGAAGGGCTGCTCGGGCACGCCAACCAGCCTACGGGCGGGCCCGGGGAGCCCGCCCGGGTCACGCCCGCCGACAACCCCACCAGCGCCGCGGCCGGTCACGAGGGCCGGGCTCACCGGGCGCCTCCAGCTCGGGGGGGAGGACTCGAACCCCCAATAACAGGGCCAGAACCTGTCGTGTTGCCGATTACACCACCCCCGAAGGCGGCCCCAGGCTAGCCGGTCCGACGGGACCCCGGGACCGGCCGCCCAGCGCCCGTCAGCGAGCACCGACTGCCCAGCGCCGACCACCCAGCGCCACCAGACTCTGACCCGAGGGGCCCCCGCCCTGGCGGGTCGTCTCAGTGGGGATCAGGGTCCAAGAAGCGGAGGTGGTCGAGGAACCCGAGGTGGTCGGCCCATTCGAGGTGGTCGAAGCCGATGATCCGGCCGAGGGCCACCCCGAGGGTCTCCTTCACGTAGTAGGGGACGAGGGCGGCGCCTCGGAGGGGCGAGTCGCGGGCCGGCACGGGGAAGGGCTGGAGCCCGAGGCTGCTGGCGACGGCCATGGAGCGGTCCTCGTGGAACCCGTCGGTGACGACGAGGATCCGTCGGCGCCCCTCGGGGAGGAGCACTCGGGCCGCGTCCACCAGGTTGGTCCAGGTGTCGCCCCCGCCGGCCTCGGCCAGGTCCCGGGCCGGCACGCCCCGGTGCGCCAGCCAGGCCGCTCCGACGGCCGCCTCGGTGGCCGGGTCCCCGGGCAGCTTGCCGCCCGTCACCACGACGAGGGGGGCGAGGCCGGCCCGCCAGAGGCCGAGGGCCGTGGCCAGCCGGACCTCGAAGTCCGGCGAGGGCTGCTCGCCATAGGCGGCGGAACCCATGACCACGATGGCCTGGGCCGGTCGCCGCTCGACCTGGTGGGCGGTGAGCCAGACCTGGAAGGCCGTGACCCCGAGGTAGCCGAGGACGCCGAGTACGAGGACCAGGAGCGCCTCGAGCAGCCGCCGGGGCCAGCGGCGCCGGGCTGGGCGGCCCCGTGGCGAGCGGCGCTCCCCTCGCCCCATCCGTCTCGGCTAGCCGGCTGGCTGCTCGGCGGCCAGCCGGGCCTGGGCGGTCCGGAGTCGCCGGAGGGTCTCCTCCCGGCCGAGCAGGGCCAGGGACTCGAACAGGGGCGGCCCGACCCGCCGGCCGGTGACGGCCACCCGGATGGGGGCCTGGGCCTTGCCGAGCTTCCGCCCGAGGGACTCGGCGAGCGCCGCGGTGGCCTGGTGGAGGGCCTCCGGTTCGAAGGGGCAGTCGGCGTAGGCCTCGAGGGCTCCGCCCAGGATGGCGGGGGTCAGGGGGTCGGCCACCACCTGGGCCCACGCGGCCGCCTCCAGCGGCGGGTCGGGCAGGAACAAGAAGTCGACCATGCCGGGGACCTCCGAGAGCACTGCCACCCGCTCTTGGACCAGGGGCGCCATGGCCTCGAAGACCGCCGGGTCGAAGCGCTCGGCAGGCCAGGGCGCGCTCGGGGGCGTCAGGTAGGGCCGGCAGGCCTCGACGAAGGCACCGAGTGGCAGCCGCCGGAGGTGCTCGCCGTTCAGGTGCCGCAGCTTCTGGACGTCGAAGAAGGCCGGGGCGTGGTTCACGTCCTCCAGCCGGAAGGCCGCCACGAGCTCCTCGCGGCTGAGCAGCTCCCGGCCAGAGGGGTGGCTCCAGCCCAGGAGGGCCAGGTAGTTCACGAAGGCCTCGGGCAGGTAGCCCTCGGCCCGGTACTGCTCGACCGCCACCGGGTCCCGGCGCTTCGAGAGCTTCTGGCGCTTCTCGTTCACGAGCATGGGCAGGTGGGCGTAGACCGGCAGGGGGCGCGCCGGACCGGCCAGGGCTCCCCAGAGGAGGACCTGCTTCGGGGTGGAGGGCAGGAGGTCCTCACCCCGCACCACGTGGCTGATCCCCATGGCCAGGTCGTCCACGACGTTGGCCAGGACGAAGAGGGGCTGGCCGGTGGACTTCACGACGGCGAAGTCCTCGATGGCTGCGAGGGGGAACCGGACGGTGCCCCGCACCACGTCCTCGACCACCACCTCGCCCGCGTCGGGGACCTTGAAGCGCAGCACCCGGCCAGGCCCCGGCTCGAGGCCCCGGTCCCGGCAGTGGCCGTCGTAGCCGGGCGGCGTGCCCGGGGCCTTGCGGGCCTCGACGTCTTCCCGTCGGCAGTCGCAGGCGTAGAGCAGGCCGGCTCGAAGCAGCCGGTCGATGGCCTCCTGGTGCCGCTCGACCATGGCCGACTGGCGGACCGGCGCCTCGTCGGGCTCGAGGCCCAGCCAGGCCAGGGCGTCGAGGATCCCCCCGACCCAGTCCTCCCGGTTCCGCTCGGCGTCGGTGTCCTCGATCCGCAGCAGGAACGCCCCGCCGTGGTGCCGGGCGAAGAGCCAGTTGAACAGGGCGGTGCGGGCGCTGCCGACGTGGAAGGACCCCGTGGGGGACGGGGCGAAGCGGACCCTGACGGCCCCCGCCACCGCCCTACTCGTCCTCGACCAGCGTGATGGCCCCGGTCGGGCAGTTGGCCGCCGCTTGCCGGACCGCGTCGTGCAGTTCCGCTGGCGGTTCCTCCTGCAGGACGTAGAGGTAGCCGTCGTCCCGGACCTCGAACACCTGGGGGGCGATCCCCATGCAGACGGCGTTCGAGGCGCAGACGTCGAAGTCCACGACGACCTTCATGGCGAACCTCCCGTCGCTCCCGTCGCTCCGACCGGCGCCGCCTGGTGGTGCGATCAGGTGGGGCCGGCCGCCTCGCTGGTGGCCGCCGCTGAGCATAGCGGGGCCTCCCCCGCCGTCTCGGGCTCGGCGCCCGGTCCGGCCTGCGCACCGGGCGGCCCGCCGTCGGCCGAGCTGTCCCCGCCGCCGGGCCAGGCCCCTTCGCCCCTCGGCCGGCGGCCGCTGTGCCCGACCCGCTGGTAGCTGCGGAAGTCACGAAGGAACGCCATGGTGCGACCTCACCCCTCCTCGACCCTCCCGCCGGGCCCACTCCGGGCCGGCGGGTCCGTGCCCCCGGTATCGGCTCCCCCGCCGGTCACCTTGCGCCCGTTCACCCGCTTGGCGCCTCCAGCGGCCCCGCCCCCAGCGCCGACCTGCCGTTGCGGGCCCGGGCGGGCCTTGCCAGGCTGAGGCGGTGCCCGAGCAGCCGGCCCCTGGCCGCCACCCGCCAGCGGAACCCGCCCCGGTGGCCCTGGTGACCGGGGCGGGCCGGGGGATCGGCCGGGCGGTCGCCGAGGCCTTGGCCCAGGCGGGCTGGCGGCTCTCCCTGCTGGACGCCTGCCGGGACGACCCGGTCCTCGCCTACCCCTTGGCCAGCCTGGCCGACCTCCACGCCACGGCGACCGCCTGCGCCGAGCAGGGCAGTGCCGTGCTGGCCCGGCCGGCCGACGTCCGGGACCAGCGGGCCCTGGACGACGCCGTGGCCGAGACCCTCCAGACCTACGGCCGCCTCGACGCCCTGGTCTGCGCGGCGGGGGCCATCGCCGGGGGACCCCGGGCCTGGGAGCTGCCCGACGACCTGTGGGCCACCATGCTGGAGGTCAACCTCGGCGGGGTCCTCCGCAGCGTGCGGGCCGCCCTGCCGGCCATGCTCGACAGTCCCCCGCCCCGCCGGGGACGGGTCGTGGTGCTGGCCTCCGCTGGCAGCTCGGTCGGCCTGCCCCGCCTGGCGGCCTACACGGCGGCGAAGCACGGCGTGGTGGGCCTGGTCCGCAGCCTGGCCGTCGAGCTGGCCGGCAGCGGCATCACGGCGAACTGCGTGGCCCCGGGCACCACCGCCACGGCCATGGCCGACGCCTCGGCTGCCGTCTACGGCCTCGAGGACCCTGCCGCACTGGCCCAGCACCACGCCGAACCCCGTCTGCTGCAGCCCGCCGAGGTGGCTGCGCTGGTGGCCTGGCTCTGTGGCCCGCAGGCCAGCGGGTTGACCGGGGCGCTGCTGGCCTGCGACCTGGGCATGACGGCTCGCTGAGGCCCACAGCGACCCCGCTCTCGGCCCGGCGGAGCGGGTCCGGGGCTTGGTCAGGCCGGCTGGCGCCTCGGCCGGGCGAGGACCAGGCCACCCCCCCAGGGGCTCGGCGGCTTGCCGTCGCACTGGCCAGCCACCTCGGCCAGCACCCAGCGACGCAAGGCCGCCAGGTCCGGGGGCGGCGGGGGGAGGAGCAGCTGCCCGGCGCTCGAGGCCGCCTCGAAGGCGTCGAGCAGCGAGGAGACCTCGCCGGCGGCCTCGCCGGTGCCGACCGGGACCTCGATGCGCAGGTCCACGGGACCCTCGTCCGCCGGCGCGGGGCCCGGCGGCCAGCCCCCGAGGGCGGGGGCCAGCGCAGCGAGCACCGCCCCGCCGAGCTCCCGCAGCCGGCTGGCCCGCTCGACGAGGGCGTCCCGCTTCGCACCGTCGGCCCGGAGCAGGCGGAGCTCGCGTACCAGGGCCTCGTAGTAGCCGAGGGCGGCGTGGGCCCGGCGGGCCGGCACCCCGAGGAGCACGACCGTCTGGCCACCGGCCGCCGCTGGGGACGGGAGGGGTATCGGCTGGGCGTCACCTTGGACGAGCCGCGCCCGGGGGGTCGGCCCCGAGGGGCGCGGCCGGGCGCCCAGGGAGAACCAGACGGCCTTGCCCGCTGGGGCCGTCACCACTCCCCAGTCGTCGGCCAGTCGGTCCAGGAGCAGCAGGCCTCGACCGGTGGCGGCTTCGACCCCCAGCAGTTTGCGGTGGGGCAGCTGGCGGCTGTCGTCGGCCACCTCCACGTGCACCCCCCGGCCGACCCGCCGGAGAGCCACCCGCACCGTGGTCCCGGCGTGCAGCACGGCGTTCGCCACCAGCTCGTCGACCAGCAGCTCGGCGCGCGCTCGTTCCTCTGCTGGCCGATCGGCCAGCGCCGCTCGCACCCAGGCCCGGGCGGCCGGCACGCTCTCGGGCTGCCCGGCCAGGACGAGGTTGGCCACGGCGGGCTCCAGCCAGCCCCGAGCCCTCGGCCCCGCCTGGTGCCCCAGACCCGGTGCGCGCCGGCCCGGGGACGGGGCCGCACGGCGGGGCACCGGGGGCCGCCAGGTGAGGGCCAGCACCACGGCGTCGTCCTCGACCCGCCCGTCGGCCTCGGCGGCCCGCAGGAGGTGCCGGGCTGCGTCCTCGGGCCAGGCCGGGTCGCATGCCGCCTTGGCGGCCACCGCCCCGAGCCGTTCGATCCCTTGGCCGATGGCCTGGTCCCGGCGCTCGACGAGACCGTCGCTGTAGAGCAGCAGGGTCTCACCGGGGGCCAGCCGCAGCGGGCTGCCGGCCGGACCGGCTGGCGCCGTCGCTGGTTCGCCGGGTCCGTCGCCGAGGGGTGCGGGGGCACCGAGCAGCGGGCGCCGGCCGGCCTGGACCGGGAGGCTCCGACCGGGTCCGACGAGGAGCGCTGGGGGGTGCCCGGCGGAGGCGACCCGCACGGTCCCCTCCTTCGGGTCCACCAGGGCCAGCACGGCGCTCGCCACCCCCGCGGCGCCGAGCTCCAGGCTGCCGAGGAGGGCGTCGAGCCGGGCCAGGACCCGCTCCGGCTCGGGGTCGACCAGGGCGTAGGCCCGCACCGCGGTCCGCAGCTGGCCCATGACCGTGGCCGCCCCGATGCCCTTGCCGGCCACGTCCCCCACACCGACCAGCACCCGACCGTCGGCCAGGACCAGGGCGTCGAACCAGTCCCCGCCGACCTCGGTGCCGGTCGTCCCGGGCCGGTACTCGGCGCAGAGGGCCAGGCCGGGAGGCGAGGGCAGCGCCCGGGGCAGCAAGGACCGTTGCAGGAGGACCGCCAGGTGCCGCTGCTGGGCGAAACGCCGGGCGAGGGCCGCTGCGCCGGCCGCTCGGCTAGCGACCTCCTGGGCGAGGGCCCGTTCCTCCAGGCCGAGCGGCGGGGTGCCGAGGCCAGCGACCAGCACGAGGACCCCGAGGGTGGCCCCGTCGGCCACCATGGGCAGGGCCAGGAGCTGTCCCCCGCCGGGCCCGTCGAGGTCCTGGGCGCTGCCGGTCCGCCACGCGGCGAGCACCAGGTCCGCCGGCGGCGTGGCCAGCGCCGGCGAACCGTCTGGGACCGTCGTGCCGACGGGGACCCCAGGCGGGTGCTCGGGCCCCGATGACCCGTTGGTCACCGGGCCGAGGGCCCACTCGAGCCAGGATCCGGCCTCGAGGCTCCGGTGGGCGCTGGCCAGCACCTCGAGCGCCTCCGTCTCGCCGCCGCTCACCGGCTCCAGGCCCGGGCCCGGGTCCGTGGAGCCTTCGGGGGCAGGGGCCACCACGGCCGCCCCGTCGACCAAGCTGGCGGCCAGCAGCTCGGCCAAGCGCCGGGCCCCGACCCCGAGGTCGAGGGAGCTGGCGAGGATGCGGGTCACGTCGGCCAGGAGCGACAGTCGCCGCCGGGCCCGGCCCTGCAGTTCGACCGCGGTGGCCCGCTCCAGCGCCCGGGCCAGGTGCTCGGCCATGGCCAGCAGCGTCTGGCGGTCGTCGTCGGCGAAGCGCCGGTGGGAGGGCCACGAGAAGGCGACCAGGCCCCGGGCCCGGCCGGCCCGCACGAGGGGCAGGATGCAGAGCGAGGGGAAACCGGCTGCCCGGACCTCGGCGGCCACCGCCGGCCAGCGTCGGGCGAAGACCTCGACCGCGGGGACGAAGAGGGGCCGCCCCTCGAGGAGGACCGCCGTGGAGGGCAGGCTCGGGTCCAGGGGCACGCAGCCCCGCCGGCCCAGGAGGTCCGGCCGGTACCCCTGGGCGGCCCGGACCCGCAGGATCCCCTGCCCGTCGGCACCGGGCTCCACCAGGCCCAGCATGCCGGCCGCGACCCCCAGCTCCTCCTGGGCGAACGCGAAGACCGTTTCGGCCACCTCCCCGACCGACCCGCACTCGGCCAGGGCCGCGTCCAGGCGGTCCACCCGGCTGCGGGCCTCCAGGGCCCGCCGCCGTCGCCGCTCCCGCTCGCCGCTGCGGAGGGCCGCCACCAGGGCGTCCTCGCCCGAAGCCCGGGCCATGGCCGCCAAGGCGGCCGCACCCGAGCCGACGAAGACGGCGGCGGCGCTCGCCGCTCCCCCGGCGCCGGCCCCGGCCGCCAGCACCACCACAAGGGCCGCCAGGGCGGCGCCGACAGCCACCTGCACGGCGGCGGCCGCCGGGGCGGCGACCGAAGCCGCCACCGGGGCCACCACGGCCAGGGCCACCAGGCTGGGGCTGTGGGCCTCGATCGCCCCGACCCCGACCCCGGCCGACCAGCCCCAACCGGCCAGCACGGTCGCCGTCCGAGCCCCTGCGCGGCGCACCCCGCCACGCTACGCCGCCCGTCCCCGATTTGCCTCGGGGCGAGCTCCTGGCCTAGGAGCAGGGCGTGGGGGAGGAGCCTGAGCGGCTGGCCCGACTGGTCGAGGCCCTGGACCGGGTGGTCCTGGGTCGCCGTCGGGAGCTCGAGGTGGTGGTGGCCGCCCTGGCCGCCGGCCGGGACCTGGTCCTCGAAGGCCCGCCGGGCACCGGCAAGAGCACGCTCCTCCGGGCCTACGCCGAGCTGGCTGGCCAGGGGTTCGTCGCCGTCGAGGGCACCGCCGAGCTCACCCCGGCCCGGCTCCTCGGCCACCACGACCCCAGCCGGGTGCTCGACGAGGGCTACACGCCAGCCACCTTCCTCGACGGTCCCCTGCTCCAGGCCATGCGGGCTGGCGCCCTGCTCTACGTCGAGGAGGTCAACCGGGTCCCCGAAGAGACCCTGAACGTCCTCGTCGGAGCCATGTCGGCCCGCCGGGTCCAGGTGCCCCGCCTCGGCGAGGTCCGGGCAGCCCCCGGGTTCGTGCTGGCGGCGGCCATGAACCCCTTCGACGCGGTCGGCACCGCCCGCATCTCCCAGGCCATCGCGGACCGGACCTGCCGGGTGGCCATGGGGTACCAGGACGAGGCCACCGAGCTGGCGGTGGTCCGCCAGGCCCTGGCTCAGGCCACCGGCGATCGGCTCGAGGTGCCCGAGGCCTGGTTGGCCACCGTCCTGGCCGTGGTCCGGGCCACCCGGGCCCACCCGGCACTCCGGTCGGGGGCCTCGGTGCGCGGCGCCATCGACCTCGTGCTGGTGGCCGACCGTCTGGCCGGGGTCCGGCGCCGCTCGCTGCTCGACCCCGAGGTGGGCAAGGACGCGGCCCTCTGCGCCCTCTCCGGCAGGGTCCGGGTGGACGACCTCGGTGGCCAGAGCGCCGACGAGATCGTGGCCGCCATCTGGGACGCCACCTGGGCCGCCCGGCTCGCCGACCCCGAGGGGGACGCCCCGGCCCCCGAGCCCCAGAGCGCCGCCGGAGCGGCCGGGCCGCCCGTCCTGGAGGGGGCGGGAAAAGGCCTGGCCCCGGGCGGACGGGGCGAGGATCCGCCGACGCACCCCCCAGGGGGGCCTCCCCGGTCCCGCCCGGCCGCCCAGCCGCCGGCCCGCTGAGCGCCCGAGGGCGGGCCGGTCCCGGGGGGACCGCCGAGCGGACCCTCGGGGCTCTCCAGCCCCGCCGCCGGCGCCTGGCCCGCCAGGAGCTGGCCCGCCTGCCCGGCTTCGACCGGCTCTCCCCGGCCCCCGGCCAGCTCGACGACGAGGCGGTGGCCGAGGGCCTGGCGAGCGACCCCGAGGGCGTCCTGGGCTTGTTGGCCGAGATGGCCCAGGCCCTCGACCCGGTCCTCGCCCGGCGGGCGGCTGCCGTGGCCGGCCGGGTGGCCCTGCGCCTCGGGGCCGCTGCCCTGGGCGGCGCCGGCCGGCTCCGGGTGCGCCCTGGCCCCTTCGACGCCGGCGCCGACCTGGACCTCGAAGCGAGCCTGGTGGGCCTCCTCCCTCGGGGTCCGAGCACCCTCGGGCTGGTCGGCCGGCGCTACCGACCGGCCGGCCCGGCCCTGGCCGTGCTGGTGGACGCCAGCGGCTCCATGGGCGGAGCCCGGCTCTGCACTGCGGCGGTCTGCGCCGCGGCGGTCGTCCTGCGGGCCCCGGAGCGCTCGGCGGTCCTGGCCTTCGCCGGGGACGTGGCGGTTCTCCGCCAGCCGGCCCAGCCCCGCCCGGCTGCCCAGGTGGTCGGGGAGCTCCTGGCCCTCCAGGGGCACGGCTCGACCGACCTGGCTGCCGGCCTCCGGGCGGCCCGGGACGCCCTGGCCGACCTCGGCAGCGCCCGGACGACGGTCCTGCTGCTCTCGGACTGCGAGCACAACGGTCCCGGGGACCCCGTGGCCGCCGCCTCCTTCGCCGAGCAGGTGGCCGTGCTGGCCCCGGCCGAGGCCCCTGAGGCCGCCCAGGCCTTCGCCCGGGCGGTCGGGGGCCGGGTCGCCCTCGTCCGCGGGCCCCTGGAGGCCGCCGCCGCCCTCGGCGCCCTGCTCGCATGAGGACCGGCCCGAAGCTCGCGGACCCCCCGGCCGACCTGGCCGTGCCGCCCGGCTGTCGGCTCCGCCCGGACCCCGGGACCCGCTGGCTGGCGGACCGCAGCGTCCTGCTGGGCGGCTCGCCCCCCCGGCTGCTTCGCCTCACCCCGACCGGCGCGGCCCTCGCCTGGCACCTGCTGGCCGGCCGGCCGGTGCGGGACCGGGCCGAGGGCCGCCTGGCCCGGCTGCTGCTCGATCGGGGCCTGGCCCACCTCGTAACCGGCCCCCTGCCCCCGCTGTCGGTCGCGGTGGTGGTGCCGGTGCGGGACGACCCCGAGGGGCTCGATGGCCTGCTCGATCGGCTCCTGGACGACACCCCGGGGGAGCACGGGCAGCCCGGCGCCGAAGCGGTCCGGCCCCTCGTCCACGAGGTCCTCGTCGTCGACGACGGCTCGATCGATCCGAGTGCCCTGCGCGCCGTGCTCCAGCGCCATGCGCCCCGCTCCGGGGCGCCAGGGCGCCTGCGCCTGCTCCGGCGGCCGACCCCGGGGGGCCCGGGACAGGCCCGGAACCTCGGGGCGGCGGCCAGCCGGGCGGAGGTGCTGGTCTTCGTGGACGCCGACGTGGCGCTGCCTGGTCCGCCGACCAGCTGGCTGCCCCCCTTGCTGGCCCACTTCGCCGACCCGGCCCTCGGGGCCCTGGCCCCCCGGGTCCGAGCCGCCCCCCCCGAGCGGGCCCCGAACCGGCCCCTGGCCGACGCCCTGGCGGCCTACGAGGCCATCCGGGGCCCCCTGGACCGCGGCGGCCGCCCGGGTCCGGTCGGGGCGGGCCGGGCGGTGCCCTTCGTGCCCAGCACCGTCCTGCTCGTCCGCCGAGCCGCCCTGGTCCACGTCGGGGGCTTCGCCCCCGCGCTCCGCGTCGGGGAGGACGTGGACTTCGTCTGGCGCCTCGACCGGGCCGGCTGGCGGGTCCGCTACGACCCGACCCGCAGCGTTGCGCACCGCAGCCGGGACCGGCTCGGCCCGTGGCTGGCCCAGCGCTTCCGCTACGGGACCTCGGCCGCCCCGCTGGCCGAGCGGCACCCCGGGGCTCTGGCCCCTTTGGCCCTCGGCCCGGCCCAGGCGGCCGCCGCCCTGGCGCTCGCCGACGGTGCGGTGCCCCTGGCCCTCGGAGCCCTCGGGGTCGGGGTCGCCCGGGTGGCCAGGCAGCTTCCCTCCGGACCCGGCCGGATCCGGCTGGCCCTGGCCCTCAGCGCCGCCGGCCAGCGAGCCGCCGCGGCCCAAGCGGCCCGGACCCTCCGGGGACCCTGGGCGCCCCTGGCCCTGGCCCTCTGGGCCCTGGCCCCCCGGGCTCGGCCGGCCCTGGCCGCGGCGGTGCTCCTCCCGAGCCTGGCCGACGCTCGCCGGGCCCTGGCCACCGAGGGGCGCCCGGGCGCCGCCGCCCGCGCCCTGGTGCTCGGCCTGGCCGACGACCTGGCCTACGGCGCCGGCGTGCTGCTCGGCTGCCTGCGCCGGGCCCATCTGGCGCCGCTCCGCCCGGCCTGGGCCCCCCGGAGCGGGCTGTCGCCCCGGGGGGGTTTGGGTCGGCCACGCGCAGGGAAGGACAGCGGGGGACGGGCGGGCGGCAGCCGGCAGTCACCCACCTCACCCCTCCAGCTGCTCGCCGCCGCCCGCCCCGAGGATGTCGGCTCCGGAAGGGGGACAGGTGCGGTCCAGTGAGCCCTCGGGATCAAGCGAGCCCCCGGCCCGGGCCCGGGCCCGCTTCCTTCCCGTGCCCCGATCGGTGCCGGCGGCCCGGGGCTTCGTCCTCGCCCATCTGGACCCCCCGCCGGGCCGGGGCGCCACCTGGCCGGCCGCCGACCCCGAGGCCGTGGCCCTGCTCACCTCCGAGCTGGTGAGCAACGCCGTCCGGCACGCCCGGACCCCCTTCACCGTCACGGTCGAGGCAGCCCCGGACGTCGTGCGGGTGGCGGTGGCCGACGGCGACCAGACCCGGCCCCAGCCCAGCTGGCCCGACCCGACCGCCGAGCACGGCCGGGGCCTGCGCCTCGTCGGCCGCTTGGCCCACGCCTGGGGCGTGGAGGAGCACGGGTCGTCGACCCGGCCGGGTGCGTCGCCGGGCCAACCGGTCGGCAAGACCGTCTGGTTCGTCCTGGCCCGCCCCGTCCCGGCGCCGTCGGCTCCCGGAGCCACGGCCCCTCCTGGCGCCGAGCCGGGGACGGACCCGGCGGGCCACTAGCCTCGAAGCGTGTGCGGCCGCCTGGCCCTCTCGACCCCGCCGCGGTGGCTGGCTGCCTGGGTGGCCGCCCACCTCGACGAGCCCGAGACCGCCGGCGGGCTGGCCCCCCGGCCGATGGGCCGGCCCGGTGAGCTCGTGCCGGTCGTGCTCGCCGAGGAGGACCGACGGGTGCTCCGAGCCGCCTGGTGGGGCCTGCCCCGGACCGGCCCCGGCCAGGGGTCGTCCCGTCGGCTCATCAACGCCCGGGCCGAGACCCTCCTCGAGCGGCCGACCTTCCGGCCGCTCATGGCCGAGGGCCGCTGCTTGGTGCTCGCCGACGCGTTCTTCGAGTGGACCGGGCCGAGCGGGACCCGACGGCCCCTGCGGGTCCAGCGATCCGACGGCACGCCCCTCGCCCTGGCCGGCCTCGCCTGTCCCCGACCCGAGGGCCTGGCGGTGGCCGTCGTCACCGTGGCCGCCGGCCCGGACCTGGCGAGCATCCACGACCGCATGCCCGTGCCCCTGGCGCCGGCCGACTGGCCCCGGTGGCTCGCCCCGGTGCCGCGCCCCGAGGACGCCCCCCTGGACCTCCTCCAGCCCGCCCCGGCCGGCACCCTGGTGATCGTCGACGCCGAGGAGGCTGCCCCCGGGGGCCGGGCGCCGAGGGCCGCTGGAGGCCGCTCGTCGGCTTCGTCGTCCCCGGTCCCGTCCGAGCCTCGTCCTCGTCAGGGCGTGCTCCCCTTGGGCTGAGCCGGCCGCTCGAGACCGGCAACCGGGGCGGGACTGCGGGCTCGCCCAGGTGCCGGCGGATGCTCAGCGCACCACGGCCCGGACCGCGGGGCCGAGGCGTCGGAGGACCCGGAGGCCGATCAAGCCGCCCCGGAGGAACCCCCGCCGGCCGTCGTCGGCCACCACCCGGACGGCCCCGAACCGGTCCAACAGGCCGGCCGCCGCCAGCACCTCGGCCACCGCCAGGGTCTCCATGTCGAAGGCCAACGCCCCCCGGTCCGAAAGGGCGGCCCGGGCCGCTCCCCGGACCACCCGGTCCACCCCGAGCAGGGACCCGGAGCACACCGGTCTCCCCGCCCCGACCAGCACGTCGGCCAGGCCACCGGCCAACTGCTCGGCCAGGTCGGCCGCCAGGGGGAGCGCCGCCCCACCGGGTCGACCCACCGCCCTGGCCACCACGGGGGTGCCGGCCGGTGCCGCAGCGGGGTCCAGGCCACCGGCCAGCCCGACCAGCACCACGGGACGACCCGCCCGGGCCACGGGCACGAGGTGCGCGGCCGCGGCGGCCGCAGCGCGCCCCGGGCCCATGCCCAGGCGGCGATCGGCTCGGGCCACCATTGCCTCGAGACCCAGCGCAGCGACCAGCAACGGGCCCGACCGCAGGGCCCGGCGGGTCGGGTCAGGGGTCATGGCCCCATCCTGGCCCAACCGGGGCGGGGGGCCGCCGGCGGCGAGACTCCGTGGGACACTCCCGGGATGCTCGCCCTCGACGTCCTGGCCGTCCTCAGCGCGGCGTGCTGGGTGGTCCTCGCCCTCGGGCGCAACCTGTTCTGGCTCCCCCGGCCCCGCCTGCCCCGTCCTGGCCCCGAGCCGCCCCCTGGACGCTGGCCGGCCCTGGCGGTGGTGGTGCCGGCCCGGGACGAGGCCGCCCTCCTCCCCACGACCCTGCCGACCCTGCTCCACCAGGACTACCCGGGGCGGGCCGTGGTGGTCGTGGTCGACGACGGGTCGACGGACGGCACCGCCGAGGTGGCCCGCCAGCTCGCCGCCCCGCCGCCACCCCCGGACAGGGAGCCCCAGGACAAGGAGCGGCTGGCCTGCGTGGTCGTCCGGACCGGCGACCGGCCGGCGGGCTGGGCGGGGAAGGTGTGGGCCCTGGCCGAGGGTGCGGCCCAGGTGCCCTGGGCGACCTGGCTGCTGTTCACCGACGCGGACATCCAGCACCCGCCCGGCAGCCTGCGGGCCCTGGTCGGCCTGGGGGAGTCCCGGGGCCTGGACCAGGTGTCGGTCATGGCCCGCCTCGAGGCCACCGGCTGGTCGGGGCGGCTGCTCGTGCCGGCCTTCGTGTACTTCTTCGCCATGCTCTACCCCTTCCGGACCGTGACTGGCCGGTCGGTCCGCCGGGCCGCCGCCGCGGGCGGTTGCCTGCTGGTTCGCCGGGCCCGTCTGGAAGCCGCCGGCGGTCTGGCCAGCGTGGCCGGGGCCGTCATCGACGACGTGGGCCTGGCCAAGGCCCTGGCCCGGGCCGGGGGGCGCCTTTGGCTGGGCTACGACCGGGGCATCCGCAGCGTCCGCCCCTACCCCCGGCTGGCCGATCTCTGGGCCATGGTGCGCCGCAGCGCCTACGCCCAGCTCCGCTGGTCGCCCGCCGCCCTGGCGGGCACGGTCCTGGCCATGGCCCTGGTCTTTCTCGTCGCGCCGGTCGCCGTCGTCGTCGGCCTGCTTCTCCCCGACACTCCGGCAGCCGTCGCCGGCGGGCTGGCCTGGGTCATCGCCACGCTGACCTTCCTGCCGCTGGTGCTCGAGGAGGGCGTCGCCTGGCCGTGGGCACTCGGCTTGCCGCTGGCTGCCCTCCTCTACCTCGGCATGACCCTCGACTCGGCCCGCCAGCACCGCCGGGGCGGGCCCCAGTGGAAGGGCCGAGCCCTCCCCGGCCCAGCCGCCCCACAACGCCCCCCACACGCCGCCAACGACCGCCCCGGACGCTGAAGTCGCCGGCTCCGAGCACCGATCCCCCTGGTGTGCCGGCCAACGTGCCTTCGCCGTGGCGACTCGTCCCCAAGGCCCCACCCAGCCCGGCCCCCGCACGCCCGCGGCTCGGCCCGCTCCCGCCCCCGCCGATCCGCAGGGAACCCCTGCCCGAGGGCCCGGTGCCGTCGCCAGCACCGAACCCAGCCGTCGCCGACCTGGTCGACCTCGTGGCGGTAGCCGCTGCCCTGGGATCGAGCGGGGCGGCCGAGGACCTCCACGAGGCCGCCCGGGCGGCCCTCGGCGAGCCGGGTCGCGCTCGACCTGCCCTCCGAGCGGACCGGTCCCCCCGGCCTGGCCACTCGGCCCGCAGGCATCGGCCCGGGCGGCACCCTGCCGAACGACCAGGCGCGCCGTCCCGCCCAGGACCACCCGGCGGGGCACCGGCCCAGGCCGACCGGCGCCGCCGGCGACGGGGGCTCGGCACGGTGGCCGGTCTGGTCGTCCTGGCCGTGGGGGGGCTGGCCGGCCTCGGCACGAGCGTCGCGGGGTCCGCCCACTCGGGCCCCGGCCAGGCCACCGGAGGGGGCCACGGGGCGACGACCGGCCCGGGCACGGCAGGCCCGGCCACTGACGCGGCGTTGGCCGGCGCAGCCGGCCCGTCGATCGCCTCGGTCACCGTCTCGGGCACCGGGGACGGCAGCAGCGGCCGGTTCGCCCCGAACGAACCCTGGCTCCTGACCCTCACGGTGTGGTGCCCAGTGACCGCGCCGGCCTCGGCCGAGGCGGTCGTGCTCGGTCCGAGCGGTCCCCGGGCCACCTTGGTGGTCCAGGCAGCGCCCCGGGGCAGCGCCAGCCGTGCGGATCTGCCCGCCGGAGCGGTGACGGTGGAGGTCGAGGCCCCAGGGTCCTGCAGCTGGACGCTCACCACCACGCCCCAGGCCGCCACCGGCTCGGGGTGAGCGAATCCCCAGGCCGCCACCGGCTCGGGGTGAGCGTCGGGCCGACAGCGGCCGAGGTCCCCGCCCCTCGGCTGCCGCCGGCCCGATGCAGGTTCAACCGGCGTCGACCTCGCGGTCGAGCGCCGGCTCAGCGCCGGTTCAGCTGGCCGACCCGAGATCGGGGGTCAGGCTGACCTGGGTGGTGACCGTCGAGCGGCCCGCCGGCAGCGGCAACCCGAGCAGCAGGTTCGAGAGCCCCGAGATGAACCAGGGGCAGCTCATCGAGGACTGGATCCGGGGCACGGGGAACTCGCCGGCCGCCAAGGTGCCCGAGAGCTTCTGCAGCAGGTCGCCGGTGAGCGGCGTGCCGCTGACCGACCCGCTCGTGCCGGTGGTGAAGGTCGGCTCGAACGGCCCGACGGTGCAGCGGAACAGGCCGAGCAGGTTCACCGTGGCCTCCAGGGGCACGGTCATGGTGGCGTTGAACTCCCCGGCTCCCACGGTCTGCAGGGTGGCCGTGGCCGGCCCGGTCGCGCTCAGCGTCGCCGGTGCTGGCAGCAGCCCGAAGAGGGTCACGCTGGTCGGCTGGAAGCTGAGGTTCTGGGGCTGGATGGTGGCGGTCAGGTTCTCCAGGTCGAGCAGCCCGCAGACCGTGCCGGTGATGCCCGAGGCGCTGGCCGCAGAGCCGAAGCTGGCCGTGCCGTTCGACAAGGTGCCGCTGAAGGCGATGTCGGCGTTCTGGGTCGTCGGGCAGCTGCTGGTCGAGCTGGCCGTCAGGACGTCGCGCGCCCCGCCGGCCGCCGGCCGGGTGGCGGCACCCGCCGTCTGCGCCAGGCCGGCCACCGTGCCGACACCGACGGTGGCGGCAACGCTGGCGCACGCCCCGAGCCGGAGCAGCCGTCCCCGAGCCGGCCGCACCGACGCGCCGGATTCCCGCTGGGTCATGGTGATACCCCCCTGTGGTCGGGCCGGCGCCGTCTCCCTCGACGCCGGCCAGCCGTTGTGGTCGGGGTGATCGTAACCACACGTCGCCCCCGTTCGCCACGCTTCGTCATGATCGTTGTGCGGTCCCGGGACGAGGGGCTGGTGGGGACGTCACCGGGTCGCCCCAGAGCCCGTCGAGGAGCTCGAGGAGGGCGCGGGCGTCGAGCGGCAGCCGCAAGAACGCGTCGAGCACCCCGGCCCGGACCAGGCGACGGCCGACGGCGTCGTCCGACCCGAGACCGACGAGCGCGGCGCGCCGCGGCGCGCCGGGACGGTCCGGGTCGGGGGTTGGCGCCTCTCGGTCGAGGTCGCGAAACGCCGCGGGCACCTGGCCGGAGGAGGACCCGTACAGGGCGGCCAGGTCCAGGAGGACCAGCCGGGCCGAGGGGTGGGCGGCGAGGAGGTCGGCGAGGCGTCGCTCGGTCCCGGCCCGCTGGACCCGCACCCACGGTCGGTGGGTGGCGACGGCTTCGAGGGCGGCGAGGAGGGCCGGGTCGGCGCCGACGACGAGCACCTCTGCGGCGGGCCTCCCGGTGGTGCCGGTCGGGCTGGCGGACCCGGGCGGGGCAGCGAAGGGTTCCCTTCGGGTCGGGGGCCGCTCGCCGGCGGGGCTGGCGGCCGGGAGGTCGAGCTCGTAGCGGACCACGGGGTCGCCCACGATCGCGAGCCGCCCACCCATCTGCTGGAGCAGGTAGCGGGCCAGGGCGAGGCGGGTGCTGGGATCGCGCAGGCGGGCCACCGGGAGGTCCTCGACGCGCTCGACCGACCGCCGGGGAGGGCCAGCTGGTGCCGGGGGCCCCACGGGCCGGCGCTCGACGGCCCCGGCGCGGGCCCCGTCCTCGGCCTCGGCCCGCTCCACGGCCAGACGGACCCGCCCGTCGGCGCTCGGGGTGGCCCAGACCTCCACCGGGACCTCCTCGCTCCCGCCGAGCGCGACGACCAGGGTGTGGAGCACCTGCACGAGCCTGCGGCGGTCGGCCCGCACCGGCGGCAGGGCCGGGTCGAGCCGGAGGGTCAGGGCCAGGCCCCGCTGGAGCGGCTCGAGGACCTCGGCGACCGGGAGGGCTTCGGGACGGAGATCGGCCCGGCCGGTCTCCAGGCGGGCCAGGTCCAAGAGGTCCTCGACCAGGCGAGCCAGCTCGGCGGCGGCCCGGCCGATGGCCTCGACCCGGGCAGCCTGCTCGGGCTCGAGGTCCTCGAGGGCCAGCAGCTGGGCGAAGCCCAGCACCGCGTTCAGGGGGGTTCGCAGCTCGTGGCTCAACCGGGAGAGCAGCTCGCTGCGGGCCTCGCCGGCCGCCTCGGCCTCGGCGGTGGCCTGCCGGAGGCGGGTCTCGGCCTCGACCGCCTCGGTCACGTCCCGGGTGAGGGTCACGAGGGCCCTCAACCGCCCCTCGGGGTCCCGTTCCGCCCGCCCCCGGGACTCCACCACCCGCCAGCGTCCAGCCCGTTCCAGCAGCCGGTAGCGGACCTCGATCTCCTCCGCTTCCCCCGTCTGGAGCCGGGAGTAGACCAGGCGGACCAGGGGCCGGTCCTCGGGGTGGATGCGCTCCAAGAGGTCCGCGAGGGTCGAGAGGCCCTGCACGAGGGCCGCCAGCAGGCCGGTCCCCGTCGGGGGTTGCAGGAGGCGGCCGGTGCCGTCCACCACGGTCACCAGGTCCGGACAGGCGGCCACGATCGCCGCCGCCACCTCGGGGCGCCGGATGCGAACGGGCTCGCCTACCCCGCGGACCGCGCCGGCGGAGGTCGGGGGGTCCGCCGGCCCATTCGACCCGTCCGGGCCCGGCTCGGCCAGGGCGACGGCGACGAGGAGCTGCTCATCGGGGCCAGTGCCGGGCTGGACCCCGAAGCGGGCGGGTCGCCACCCCGCGGTCGGGGTGCCCAGGCGAAGCCTCGCCGTGGCCCCCTGACCCTGGGCCAGCAGGTCGGCCAGTGCCCCCCGGTCCTCGGGGTGGACCAGCTCGCTCGGCCCCGGTCGGGACCCGGCCTCGGTCGCGCCCGGCGGCACGTCGCCGCCGCTCGCCAGCACCTCCCCTCGCGGGCCCAGCCGCCACCACCGGACCCCCGGCAGGCCGACGAGGACCCGGCGGGGATCGGGGAGCTGCCGGCTCCCCTGGCCCCCGGGTCGCTCAGCCCAGGGCACCGGTCGGTCCCCCGTCCCCCGGTCGCACCGAGGCCACGACGGCGAGCAGCTGGTCGACGACCAGGGGCTTCGGGAGGCGGTCGACGACGTTCCGGCAGGCGGCTGCCACCCGGGCGGCGTGGTCGGCGTCCGCGCTCACCACGACCACCGGGACGGCCTCGGTGTGCGGATGGCGCTCCAGGCGCAGTGCGACCTCCCACCCCGGCATGTCGGGCAGGCCGAGGTCCAACAGCACGAGGTCGGGTCGCTCGAGGATGGCGGCGGCCAGCGCGGCCTGGCCCGAGGCGGCGTGCCGGAGATCCAGTCCGGGGTGGCGTTCCAGGACCCGCCGGACGAGCTCGGCACTGGCCAGGTCGTCCTCGACGTGCAGGATGCGCAGCACCCGGCGCGGACCGGCGCCGATCGGTTCGTCGGCGACGGGCTGGGCCTGCCCCGGGAGGCGGATCGCCCGAGGCTCCTCCGAGGGGCCCCGCGCCGCGATCCCCCGCTCCGGGGGGCCGTCGGCCGCTGGCCTGCCCGACGCTGCTCGGTCCCGCCGTCTGCCGCTTCGGTCCCGGGTCGCGGGGTCGACGGGCTCGGTCCGGACGAGGTCCAAGGTGAAGGTGCTGCCGACCCCGAGCTCGGAGCGGACCGTGATGCCCCCGCCCATGACCTCGGCCAGGTGGCGGCTGACGGTCAGCCCGACGCCGGTGCCCGGCACCCCACGGTGCTCGGCCCCCAGGCGCTCGAAGGGGTCGAACAGCCGTGGCAGGTCCTCGGGGGCGATGCCGAGCCCGGTGTCCGAGACCGCGACCCGGACCCGGCGGGGGTCGGCCTCGACGTCGACCGTGACCCGTCCCCCGGGCCGGTTGTACTTCACGGCATTGGCCAACAGGTTCAAGAGCACCTGGAGGAGGCGCTGGCGGTCGGCCCGCACCCAGGGCTCCTCGTCGACGTCCCAGCCGGGGCTCTCGAGGACCACGCCGGCCTGGGCGGCAGCTGGCCAGGTGAGCTGGATGGCGTCCTCGACCACGGCCCGCAGGGCGACCGGCGCCAGGCGGACCTCCATAGTCTGGCGCTCGGCCCGGGCGACCTCCTCCAGCTCGCCCAGCAGGTCCTGGAGGTGGCGGGCGGCTCGGAGGACGTAGCCGACGCTGTCGGCCTGCCCCGGGGGGACCGGTCCCGCAGCGAGCGCCTCGGCCTCCTGGAGGACCCGTCCGAGGGGCGGGCCGAGCTCCTCGGCGACCCGCTCGAGGAGCTCCCCCTGGGCGGCGGCGGTCCGCCGGGCCTCGGCGAGGGCGGCCCGCAGTTCGGCCTCCACGGTGAGCGGGCCGGTGACGTCCCGGATGACGAGCACCGCCCCGTCCTCGGGCTCGGGGAGGCGGCGGCCCCGCATCTCGAGGACCAGCCGGGCCCCTTGACGGTCCCGGGACCGGTAGCGGCAGGGGCCGGGGTCCTCCCCGGCCATCAGCCGCTGGTACCACTCGGCCAGCTGGCGCTGCTCGTCGAGGTCCACGCTGTCCCGGAAGGCCTGCAAGGGGGTTGCCCGGGAGAGGCCCATCCAGTCGTAGGCGGCGTCGGAGATGAGCCGGAGCTGGCCGTCGGGCCCGACGAGGGCCACGACGTCGGGCAGCAGGCGAAGCAGGGTGTCGAGGTGCTCCAGCGCGGCCGAGCCAGGCTCCTCGGCCGAGTCGGCGGCGCCAGCTGCTGCCGTCGGGCGCAGGGGACCGAGGTCCTGGACGACGAACCAGGTGCCGCCGGTGGCCTCCCGCAGGGCCTGCCAGGACCACGCATGGACGGTCCCGGTGGTCGGCACCCGGAGGGTCGACGCGCAGGGGCCGAGCGTGCTGCCGGCCCGCAGCTCGGGCAACCGCCGCAAGGGGTCCGCCGACGCCACCGTGGCAGCCGCCAGGGCCCGAAGGGGCCCGCCGCTGGCCGCCAGGCCCTCGTCGCGCAGCCAGCGGGTCAAGGCGGGATCGGCGCGCCAGGCGCCCCGGGGACCGACCCAGAGCCAGTGGTCGGCCACCCCGAGCAGGGCCTCGGGAACTCCAGACCCCTCGCCCTCGTTCCCTGGCCCGGTGCTCGTGGTCGACCCCCTCCCTGCCGGCACGCTCGGGGCGCTCAGCCCAGGACGTGCCGGGCGATGACCACCCGCTGGATCTGGTTCGTGCCCTCGTAGATCTGGGTGATCTTGGCGTCCCGCATGGCCCGTTCGACCGGGAAGTCGGTGGTGTAGCCGTAGCCGCCGAGGAGCTGGACGGCGTCGGTGGCCACGGCCATGGCCGTGTCCGAGGCGAAGGCCTTGGCCATGGCCCCGAGCATCGACAGCTCCCCCCGGGGGTCGCCCTGGTCGATGACGCTGCAGGCCCGGTAGACGAGGGTGCGGGCGGCTTCGAGCCGCATGGCCATGTCGGCCACCATGAACCGCAGCCCCTGGAGGTCGGCGATGGGGGCGCCGAAGGCCCGGCGTTCGCGCATGTAGGCCACGGCGTGGTCCAGGGCTCCCTGGCCGATGCCGACCGCCTGGGCGCCGATGGTGGGGCGGCTGCGGTCCAGGGTGTGCATGGCGATGGCGAAGCCCTGGCCCTCCTCGCCGATGCGGTTGGCCACCGGCACCCGGACCTCGTCGAAGACCACCTCGCCCGTCGGACTGCCCCGGAGGCCCATCTTGTGCTCGAGCTTGGCCACCTTCACCCCCCAGTCGGCCTCCACGAGGAAGCAGCTGATCCCTCGGTGGCCGGCCTCGGGGTCGGTCTTGGCGAAGACCGTGTAGGTGTCGGAGACCCCGGCGTTGGTGATCCAGTACTTCGTGCCGGTCAGGACGTAGTGGTCGCCGTCGCGCACCGCCCGGCAGCGCATGGCGGCCACGTCGCTGCCGGCGTCGGCCTCCGAGAGGCAGTAGCTGGCCTGGGCCTCCCCCGAGGCGACCCGGGGCAGGTAGCGGCGCTTCAGGTCCTCGCTGCCGAAGTTCATGACCGGCAGCATCCCCAGCTTGGAGATCAGCATGGTGACGCTGGTCGAGGCGCACACCCGGGCGAGCTCCTCGGCCATGATGGCCTGGGTGACCATGTCGGCCCCGGCGCCGCCGTAGGCGGTGGGGATGCCGAGGGCAGGCAACTCCATCTCGCGGCACGCCGCGAACCCCTCGCTCGGGTAGCGCTCCTCGCGGTCCACGGCTGCCGCGTAGGGGGCGATGCGCTCCTCGGCCATCTGGCGGAGGGCGGCCCGGAACTGCTCGTGCTCCTCGGTCAGGACGAACGGAGGGGTGTGCGTTGCGGTGTCCATGCTCCGAGTCTCGCACCGCCCGGGCCGGCGGACGAGTCCGGGGAACCGCGGGGGCTCAGGCCGTGCCGGGCCGCGCCCCAGGGCGCAGCAGGGCCGGCCAGTCGGCCAGGCGCCCCTGGACCTCCTCGGCACGAAGGCGAAGGGTGGCCGGCAGCACGGCGTCCACGAGCCGGCGCCGGCGCCGGTCCTCGTGGCCCGCCCCCTGGACCAGGCGTCGACGCCAGGCCACGAGGTCGGCGGGAGCCGCGCCCCGGTAGCCGAGCAGGGTGGCGGCCCACTCGAGGTCCCCGGCCACCGGGGCCCGGCCGAACCGGGCCGCCCTGGCACAGGCCAGCTCGGCCAGGGCCGCGAGGACGTCGTGGTGGTCCTCCCCGGGCTGGAGGGCCAGGCGACCCTCGAGCACCCGCTCGGCCAGCAGCAGGGCGTAGCCCTGGTCGGGGCCGGGGACGCCGCGCTGGTGCCGGGGCAGGCGGGGCCGCCCCCGCCGGTCCCCGGGTCGCTGACCCCACCAGGGCCTCGGGGTGTGGAGGTGCTCGGCCGGCCGCGCCCGGTCCTGGACCAGGATGGGGGCGAAGCTCGGCTGGCTCATGGGACCCGCACCTCCTCTGCTGTCGCTCCTGCCGCTGCCGTCTCGGCCGTCGGCGTCGCCGTGCCCGTCGGCAGGACATCGGGGCCGGTGGCCGGTGCCACCCCGGCACGGAGCAGACCGTAGACCACGGCGTCCACTAGGGCCTGCCAGGAGGCCTCGATGATGTTCTCCGAGACCCCGATGGTGGTCCAGGTGGCCTCGGGGTCGGCGGTGTCGACCAGCACCCGGGTCACCGCCGCGGTGCCCGCCCCCCCGCCGAGCACCCGGACCCGGAAGTCGGTCAGGTGGACCTGGCGGAGCGCCGGGTAGAACGGCTCGATGGCCCGGCGGAGCGCGCCGTCGAGGGCGTGGACCGGGCCGTTGCCCTCGGCGGTGGCGATCCGGCGCTCCCCGCCGACGGTGAGCTTCACCGTCGCTTCGGTGAGCACGGGCCGGCCGTCGGCCGCGGCCCGATGGCCGTTGCCCCCGTGGTCGGCGATGACCCGGTAGGACTCGAGTTCGAAGTACCGGGGTCGCCAGCCCCCGACCTGGCGCAGGAGGAGCTCCAAGGAGGCGTCGGCCACTTCGAAGTGGTAGCCCTGGTGCTCCAGGTCCTTCAGCAGCTCCAGGGCCCGCCCGACCTCCTCGGAGCTGAGGTCCAGGCCGAGCTCCGCAGCCTTCAGGGCCACGGTGGAGCGCCCGGCCAGTTCCGAGACCACGAAGCGGGTGCCGTTGCCCACGGCGTCGGGAGAGATGTGCTCGTAGGCGTCCCGGCGACGGGCGATGGCCGAGGTGTGCAGCCCGGCCTTGTGGGCGAAGGCGGCGTGGCCGACGTAGGGCTGCTGGGGGTTCGGGGGGACGTTGACGATCTCGGCGATGTGGTGCGCCACGGGGGTCAGGCGCTCGAGGCGCTCGGCCGGGATGGTCCGGATGCCGAGCTTCAAGGAGAGGTTCGGGATGGCCACCGCCAGGTCCGCGTTGCCGGCCCGTTCGCCGTAGCCGTTCACGCAGCCCTGGACGTGGGTGGCCCCGGCACGGACCGCGGCCAGGCTGTTGGCCACCGCGCAACCCGTGTCGTTGTGGCAGTGCACCCCGATCCGGCGGTCGAACTCGGCCACCACCTCGGCGACGGCCTGCTCGACTTCGTGGGGCAGGGAGCCGCCGTTGGTGTCGCAGAGCACGAGGGTCTCCGCCCCGGCCTGGGCGGCCACTTCGAGGACCTGCCGGGAGAACGCCGGGTCCTGCCGGTAGCCGTCGAAGAAGTGCTCGGCGTCGAGGAAGACCCGAAGCCCCTGGCGGCGAAGGAAGGCCACCGAGCTCTCCACCATGGCCAGGGCCTCTTCGGGGGTGGTCCGCAGGGCTTCGGTGACGTGGAGCAGGGAGGCCTTGGCGACGATGCAGACCGCCTCGGTCCCCGCTGCCACCAGGTGCCGGAGGACCTCGTCCTCCTCGGCCCGGACCCCGGCCCGGCGGGTGGAGCCGAAGGCCACCAAGGTGGCGTGCGACAGCCGCAGCTCCTTCTGGGCCCGGGCGAAGAACTCCTCGTCCTTCGGGTTGGCCCCGGGCCAGCCCCCCTCGATGTAGCTGACCCCGAGGTGGTCGAGCTGCTCGGCGACCCGGAGCTTGTCGTCGACGCTGAGCGAGAGGCCCTCTTGCTGCGAGCCGTCCCGCAAGGTGGTGTCGAAGACCTCGACCGCCTCCGGCAGACCGGGGAGGACCGGGTGGGCCCCGGGGGCGTGGCGGTGGGCCGAGCGGGGGGTCTCAGGCCTGCTGGACATGGTCCAACCAGTCCTTGTACCGGTCGAGCTCGCCGCGCACCGTTGCGAAGTAGGTCCGCTGCAGCTCGGTGGTGATCGGGCCGGGACGGCCGTCGCCGACCAGCCGGTCGTCGACCTCCCGGATGGGCACCAGCTCGGCCGCCGTGCCTGTCAGGAAGGCCTCGTCGGCCAGGTAGAGGTCGGTCCGGACGAGGTCCTGGTGGACCACCTCGATGCCCAGGTCCCGCGCCAGGGTCTCGACGGCGTCCTGGGTGATGCCCGGCAGGGCCCCGGCCGCCGAGGTGGGCGGGCTGAGGAGCCGACCGTCCCGGACCACGAAGACGTTCTCCCCGGTGCACTCCGAGACCCGGCCGTCGGGGGCCAGGAGCAGGGCCTCGTCGTAGCCGGCCTTCAGGGCCTCGATCTTGGCCAGGGCCGAGTTCAGGTACATGCCGGTGCCCTTGGCTGCGGTGGGCATGGCGTTGGGGTCGTGGCGGCGCCAGGAGGAGACCTTCAGCCGGACCCCCCGGGCGAGGCCCTCCTCGCCGAGGTAGGTGCCCCAGGGCCAGGCAGCGATGGCCACCCGGACCCGGCAGGGCAGGGGGTTCAGGCCCATCTCGCCGTCGCCCAGGAACACCAGGGGCCGCAGGTAGCAGCCCTCGTCCAGGCCGTTCACCCGGACCACCTCCTTCGCCGCGGCGACCAGCTCGTCGCGGCCGTAGGGCACCTCCATCATGAGGATCCGGGCCGAGGCCAGCAGCCGCTCCATGTGCTCCTTGAGCCGGAAGACGGCCACCCCCTGGGGGGTCGGGTAGGCCCGGATGCCCTCGAAGACCCCGGTGCCGTAGTGGAGGGAGTGGGTGAGGACGTGGACGGTGGCCTCGGCCCAGGGGACCAGCTCCCCGTCCATCCAGACCTGCTTCGTCGGGGTGATGGGCACGGTTCAGACCCTCTCTGCGATGGCGTCGCCCACCTCGGTGGTCGACGGGAACGGGGTACCGAGCTGGTGGTCGGCGACGTAGTCGGCCAGGGCCTTCTCGATGCGCGCCGCGGCGTCCTGCTCCCCGAGGTGCTCGAGCATCATGGCCGCCGAGCGGATGGCCGCGAGCGGATTGGCCCTGCCCGTGCCGACGATGTCGTGGGCGGCGCCGTGGACCGGCTCGAACATCGAGGGGCCGGTCCGGGCCGGGTTCAGGTTGGCGGAGGCCGCGAAGCCGATGCCCCCGGCCACCGCGCCAGCCAGGTCCGTCAGGATGTCCCCGAAGAGGTTGTCGGTCACCACCACGTCGAACCGCTCGGGGCGCTCGACGAGGTGGATGCAGCAGGCGTCGACGTGGAGGTAGTCCCAGGTCACCTCGGGGTAGTCGCCGGCCACCTCGCTCACCGTCCGGTACCAGAGGTCCCCGGCGAAGGTCAGGACGTTGGTCTTGTGCACCAGGGTCAGCTGCCGTCGGGGCCGGCGCCGGGCCAGGTCGAAGGCGTAGCGGACACAGCGCTCGACCCCCATGCGGGTGTTCACGGACCCCTGGGTGGCCACCTCGTGGGGAGTGCCCCGGCGCAGCGACCCGCCTTCGCCGGCGTAGGGACCCTCGGTGTTCTCCCGGACGACCACGAAGTCGGCCCCGGCCCCGATGGCCCCGGGGACCCCGGTGAACGGCCGGAGGTTCACGTAGAGGTCGAGGGCGAAGCGTAGGCGCAGCAGCAGGCCCCGCTCCAGGAGGCCCGAGGGGACCTCGGTGGAGCCCAGGGGCGGCCCGATGGCCCCGAGCAGGATGGCGTCGACCCCCTGGAGGGTCCTCAGGGTGTCGTCCTCGAGGACCTCGCCGGTGGCCAGGTAGTGGGCCGCGCCGAGGGGCACCTCGATGGTCTCGAGGGCCACCCCGGTGGCCCGGACCACCTTCAAGGCCTCGGCCACGACCTCGGGGCCGATGCCGTCCCCGCCGATCACCGCCACCCGATGCGCCTTGCCTGCGCTGCTCATGCCTGCTCCTGCTCCCGTCCGCTCCGTTTCGTCATCGGCCCGCTGGACCCTCTTCGAAAGCGGGCCCCGGTCCCATCGCCGTCGGGTCGCTCGCGGGGCCCGACTCGGACCGGCTGCCGGCACCGGGCCGGCGCTCGTCTCGGCGCGCCCCTGCTCAGGGACGCGCCGGGCGAATTCGTACGCCGACCCGCCCGCGACCGACCTGGCTCGGTCCGGACGGACCGGGGTCGGCGGAGCCCCCCCGAGCGGTGTGGCACGACCTGCGCTGCGCACCGGCACCGGGGCGCGCGCTAAGACACGTCGCGCCAAGCAGAGCGGTCGCGCGCTGGACCATTCCTCTTATGTTCGTCCACCGGGGCCCCACGGTCAAACCTCCGGCCCCTTCGGCAGAGACGAGCCGCGGCGAGGGCCAGCTAGCCTGTCGGTCTGTGACGGACGGCCAGAAGACCCCCCTCACGCGCAGCACCTACGAGCGGCTCCAGGCCGAGCTCGAGGACCTGCGGACCCGGGGGCGGGTGGAGATCGCCCGGGCCATCGCGGCGAAGGACCAGCAGGGCAAGATGGAGGCCCGGATCCGCCAGATCGAGGCGACCCTGGCGAACTGCGAGGTGGTCGACGACCTGGGGACCTCCGACAAGGTCGCCCCGGGCACGGTCGTCTCGATCCGCTACGAGGGCGACGACGAGGTCGAGCGGTACCTGGTGGGCTCCATCGAGGAGCAGACCGAGGGCGTGAGCGTCGTCTCCCCGGCTTCGCCCCTCGGCCAGGCCCTCCTCGGCCGGGGCCCCGGGGAGACCGTCGAGTACGAGGCGCCCGGCGGGACCCTCCGGGTCGAGATCGTGGCGGTGGGCCAGTGAGTACCGGGCCAGTGAGCACTGGACCCGTGAGCACCGGACCAGTGAGCACCGGGCCAGTCGGGGACGACCGGGGCACCCCCCGGACCCTGTTCGAGAAGGTCTGGGAGCGCCACGTCGTTCACCGCGCCCCGGGGGAACCGGACCTGCTGTTCATCGACCTGCACTTGGTCCACGAGGTCACGTCGCCGCAGGCCTTCGACGGGCTGCGCCTCGCCGGTCGGCGGGTCCGCCATCCGGAGCTGACGGTGGCCACCGCCGACCACAACGTGCCGACCACCGACATCGACCAGCCGGTCGCCGACCCGATCTCGGCTCGGCAGCTCGAGGTCCTGAGCAAGAACTGCGCCGAGTTCGGCATCGCCTGCTTCCCCATGGGCCATCCGAACCAGGGCATCGTCCACGTCATCGGGCCCGAGCTGGGCCTCTCGTTGCCGGGGATGACCATCGTCTGCGGCGACAGCCACACCTCGACCCACGGCGCCCTCGGCGCCTTGGCGTTCGGGATCGGCACGTCGGAGGTCGAGCACGTCCTGGCCACCCAGACCCTGCCCCAGCGCCGCCCCGCCGCCATGGCCGTCGAGGTCGAGGGCGAGCTGCCCCTAGGGGTGAGCGCCAAGGACATCGTGCTGGCGGTCATCGGCCGGATCGGCACCGGCGGCGGCGCCGGGCACGTGATCGAGTACCGGGGGAGCGCCATCCGGTCCCTCTCCATGGAGGGCCGGATGACGATCTGCAACATGTCCATCGAGGCCGGGGCCCGGGCCGGCATGGTGGCCCCCGACGACGTCACCTTCGCCTACCTCGAGGGCCGGCCCCACGCCCCGAAGGGCGCTGCCTTCGAGCGGGCCCTGGACGACTGGCGGACCCTGCCGACCGACGAAGGGGCGGTGTTCGACACCACCGTCCGGCTCGACGCCGCCACCTTGCGGCCGCACGTGACCTGGGGCACGAACCCGGCCCAGGTGGCGCCCATCGACGGGTCGGTGCCGAGCCCCGACCAGTTCGCCGACCCGGCCGCCCGCGAGGCCGTCGCCCGGGCCCTGGCCTACATGGGCCTCCAGCCGGGCACCCCCATCCGGGAGGTCCCGGTGGACACGGTCTTCATCGGCTCCTGCACGAACAGCCGCATCGAGGACCTGCGGGCCGCGGCCGCCGTCCTCGAGGGTCGGCGGGTCCGGCCGGGCCTGCGGGCCCTGGTCGTCCCCGGCTCCCGGCGGGTGCGCCAGCAGGCCGAGGCCGAGGGCCTCGACCGGGTCTTTAAGGCCGCCGGGTTCGAGTGGCGGGAGCCCGGCTGCTCGATGTGCCTGGCCATGAACCCCGACAAGCTCCAGCCCGGCGAACGCTGCGCTTCGACCTCGAACCGGAACTTCGAGGGCCGCCAGGGCCGCGGGGGGCGGACCCACCTGGTCTCGCCGGCGGTGGCGGCAGCCACGGCGGTCGCCGGCCACTTCGCTGCCCCGGAGGACCTCTGATGGAACCGGTGACCGTGGTGAGCGGCCGGGCGGTGCCCCTGGACCGCTCCGACGTCGACACCGACCAGATCATCCCCTCGGACTGGCTGAAGCGGGTCGAGCGGACCGGCTTCGGGCGGGGGCTGTTCTCGGAGTGGCGGGACGACCCGGGGTTCGTGCTGAACCGGCCCGAGCACCAGGGGGCCACCATCTTGGTGGCCGGGCCGAACTTCGGCATCGGCTCGTCGAGGGAGCACGCCGTCTGGGCCCTCATGGACTACGGCTTCCGCGCCGTCGTCTCCCCCCGCTTCGCCGACATCTTCCGGACCAACTGCACGAAGCAGGGCCTGGTGCCGGTGGAGGTGGACCCCGAGCTGGGCCGGGCCCTGCTGCGGGCCGTCCAGGAGGATCCGGGCCTCGAGGTCACCATCGACGTCGTCCGCTTGACGATCGAGGCCCCCGCCGCTGGCCTGGCCGGCCGCTTCCCCTTGGACGAGTTCACCCAGCAGCGCCTGTTGCACGGCTGGGACGACGTCGGGCTGACCCTCCGCCACGAACCGGCCATCGAGGCCTACGAGCGTTCGCTGCCCGACTGGCTCCCTCGAGTGGCCCCGAACCCGAGCTGAGGGGCTCGAGCCCCTTCGTCGGCTGCCCCCGCCGGAGCTGCTCGACTGGAGCTGCTCGACCGGGGGTGCTCAGGCCATCGGACCGGTCGGCGCCGAGCCGCTTGACGCCTCGGGGCCCCGGCTGGCCAGCTGGGCTGCCCGCTCGGCCATGAAGCGGACCGCCTCGTCGGGCGGCAGGGGGCGGGCAAAGAGGTAGCCCTGGCCGGCGTCGCAGTGCTCGGCCCGGAGCCGGTAGAGCTGCAGCTCGTCCTCGATGCCCTCGGCCAAGGTGACCAGGCCGAGGGCCTTGCCCAGCTGGACCAAGGCCCGGACCAGCGCAGCGCCCTCGGGGGACTCGACCATGCCGGTCACGAAGCTGCGGTCGATCTTCAAGATGTCGACCGGGAACTGCTGGAGGTAGGCCATCGAGGAGTAGCCGGTCCCGAAGTCGTCGACCGCCACCCGGATGCCGAGGGCCTTCAGGTCCCGGAGCCGGGCGGCGATGCTCAGGGGATCGCGCATGAGGACCGTCTCGGTGATCTCGACCACCAGGGCCCGGGGGTCGAGGCCCGAACGGACCAGGGCCGCCCGGACGTCCCGGACGATCTCGTCGCCTTCGAGCTGACGCCCCGAGACGTTCACCGCCACGCTCACCGGATACCCCTGGGCGTGCCACTGCTGCACCTGCCGGCAGGCCTCGAGGAGCACCCAGCGGCCCACGTCGACGATGAGCCCGGAGTGCTCCAAGGTGGGCACGAACTCCACCGGGGGGACGATGCCCCGAGTGGGGTGCCGCCAGCGCAGCAGGGCCTCCACCCCGGTCACCCCGAGGCCCTCGAGGTCGAAGGTCGGCTGGTAGACCAAGAAGAACTGGCCGTGCCGCAGGGCCTGGCGCAGCTCGCTCTCCAGGTCGAAGCGCCGGACCACGGCGGCGCGCATCTCGGGGCGGAAGACCACCGCCCGGGCCGGCCCTTCGGCCTTGGCCTCGGCCAGGGCGATGTCGGCGTCCCGCAGGAGGTCCCGGGCCGAGGCCCACAGGCCGGTGGCCACCCCGACCGAGGCGCTGACCCGAACGGGGCCGGGCACGTCGGGCAGCCGGAAGGGGAGGGCCAAGGCGGCCTGGACCGCCGCCGCCAGCTGGCCGGGGTCGGGCAGCTCTTCGCCTTCGACGACCAGGGCGAACTCGTCGCCCCCGATGCGGCCGACCAGGGCAGCAGGGCCGGCCACCTCGAGGAGGCGGTCCCCGGCCTCCCGGAGCAACTGGTCGCCGACGTGGTGCCCGTAGGCGTCGTTCAGGTCCTTGAAGCCGTCCAGGTCGCAGACCACGAGGGCCAGGGACCCGTCGGCTCCCCCGGCGTCCCGGCCGGCGGCCAGCAGGCTGTCCACGGTGGCGAGGACCTCGGACCGGTTCGCCAGGCCGGTCAGGCTGTCGTGGCGGGCCTGGTGCTGGAGCGCCCCGGTGGCCCGTTCGGCCAGGGCCAGGGCCTGGGCGCGGGCCAGGGCCAGGACCCGGATGGAGAAGACGAGGAGGAGGACGAACAGGGCGATGCCCCCGCCGACGGCCACCCCCTGCTCGGTGGGAGTCAGGTCCTCCGAGGCCGGCACCCAGACCTCGGCGAGCCAGCGACCCCCGGCGTCGAAGGCCAGGGTCCGCTCCATGGACCCCGGTCGGGGCCGGCCGGCCCGCTCGAGGAGGACCGGCGGGCCGCTCTCAGGCTGGGAGCTCAGGTCGACCGCCACCCCGGACTGGCTGGCCACGACGGGCTGGAGGAGCTCCCGGGCGTCGAGCACGGTGATGACCCAGCCGCGCACCTCGGCCTGGCGGGCGGCCACGGTGGCCGGCGGCGTGGCGGTGTCGTAGACCGCCCGGAGCTCGAAGAAGGGGGCCAGGCCGCCGAAGAGCTGCCCGATGGCCTTGCTGGCTGCCTGCTGCTCGGCACCGAGGATGCCGAGGAGCTGGCTGAGGGGCCCGGTGACGGCGTGGCCGCTCGAGGCGGCCGCGGCCAGCAGCGGGGCGGCCGGCCCGTCGCACTGGTCGTTGCCCGGGTCGATGAACCCCATGAACGCCCCGAGGGCCTGGCTCACCGCCGCGCTCCGGCTGGCCGGTAAGGGAGGCAGGTGGAGGAGCCCGAGTGAGAGCAGGCAGTAGCGGGACCGGGCCCCGGGGGGCGTGAGGGCGAAGGTCCCGACGTGAAGACCGAAGGGGGGGTCGGCCACGTCCCGGGCGGCGAAGCCGGCCAGCTGGCCGGCCGGTACCGCCTGGGTGTAGGCCAGAGCCACCACGTCGGTCCGCTCCGCCGCCGTGCCCTCGCTCTGGAACCAGCGGTCGAACTGGCCGTTGGTCAGCTGGGGGTCGACGCTGAGCAGCGCCCCGACGGCGTGGGCCAGGTCAGCCGACGCTCCGAGGGCTTCGGCCAGCCGGTTCTCGATCGCCCCGGCCTGGACGTCGGTGGCCCGCTGCTCTTGGCTCTGGACCGTCCCGGCCCACTCGGAGCCGGCCACGGCGGCCACGAGCAACCCGATCACAAGGAGCACCCAGGAGAGCCCGGCGACGTGCCGCAGGGCCCGGCCCAGCCGAGCGGGGTGCCCGGCGCCGCGCCGGTCCGCCCGCCCGGTCCGAACCCCCGGATCGGTGCGACGGACCCTCACGCGAAAAGGTGTCGACCGGCCCCCTCCCCGACTGAAGGCCGCCGGGTCACAACAGCTGCCCACGGGCCCTTCGGCTCGGCCCGCTAGGCTCCCGGCTCGTGCCGACCCGCCGACTCGCCGCCGGCAGCTCTGGAGCCGCCCCGCCCGCCAGCGGCACACCGGCCCGGCGACTCGGCCGGCTCGCCCTGGTCAGCGGCCTGGTCCTGGTGGGGGCCCGCGCCGCCCGCTGGCTCGCCGGGCGCTGGCCGATGGGCAGCCCGGACGTCTGGCCCCCGGTGCCCCTCGCCGACATCCGGTCAGCCAGGCGCGCTGCGACGACCGAGGCGGTCGGGCCTCAGCGAGCCGAACCAACCACGCCGAGCGGCCGGCCGGCACCGTCCAAGGCCGGTCGGGAGACGTAGAGCTGACAGCAGAGGCCCGGGCCGAGGGCGGCCGAGCCGCCCTCGTGGGCCACGGTGGTCGTCCCGTCGGGCCCTCGCTCCAGCACCTCGAGGTCCCGCCCGGGGACCAGGCCGTGCTCGTCGAGGTACCGCAGGATCGCGAGGTCCAGCTCGACCGCCTCGGTGATGCGGGCCAGCCGGACCCGCTCCCCGGGGACCACCGCGCTGAGGGGCACCTGGGGCTCCTCGGGGGCCGGGGCCCCGGGGATGGGGTTGCCGTGCGGGCAGGTCGAAGGGTTCCCGAGGAGCTCCACCAGCCGGGCCTCGACCTGGTCGCTGATGACGTGCTCCCAGCGCCCGGCCTCCTCGTGGGCCAGGTGCCAGGGCAGGCCGATGACGTCGACGAGCAGCCGCTCGGCCAGCCGGTGCTTGCGGACCACGCTGTCGGCCAGCTGCCGCCCGGCGGGGGTCAGCTCGATGACCCGGCCCTGCCGCCGGACGTAGCCGTCCTCGGCCAGGCGCTCGAGCATCTCGGAGACCGAGGGGGCCGAGCGGCCCAAGCGCTCGGCGATCCGGGCCTGGATGACCGGGGTCCCCTCGTCGGCCAGCTCGCTGATCGCCTCGAGGTACTCCTCGACCGGTGGGTGGTACCCCTCAGCCACGGCCGCAGTGTACGCCGGGCGTCGCTGGTCCCCAGGTCGGCTCAGTGGCCGCCCCAGATGGCCCCGACCAGCATGGCCAGGACGATGGGCGCCACGATGCCCACCAGGACGGCCCCGATCAGGCCGCCGGCGGCCATCCCGAGGGCCATCTTCGTCTGCTCCCGTCGGCTCGGCTTCGGCTCGACGACGGCCATCCCTCGCTCCCTCCGTGGCGTTGGCTGCTCGAACGCTGGTCGCTGGCCACCACCTGGCCGGCGGGGCCGGTGGGGGCGTCCCTAGACTACCCAGGCGATGGCGACCCAGCCTCCCGTCCCGGCCACCCCTGAGGGTCCACGCGGCCTGGACCTCCTGGCCGCCGAGCTGCGGGCGGACGCCAGCGACGTGGCCACCTTCTTCGCGGTGCTGGCCGACAAGCTGGCCGACAGCCTGCCCGGCCGCGTCGCGGTCGAACGCCGGCGACCGGGGTGGCGCCGACCCCCGGAGGTCACCGCCGTCGAGGTCAACCTGGCCGAGGGGGGCGACGGGACGATCCTGCGGGCCGAGCGAGCCGGCCAGGAGCTGCGCTGCAGCGTGGCCCGGTCGGTCCGCGGGGTCCTGGTCTCGAACCGGCCGGTGCCCCCCGACAGCTGGGTGGCGACCTTGGTCGAAGAGCTCGGCGCCTTGGCGGCCCGTTCCGAGCAGACCCGCAGCGCCCTCGGAGGCCTGCTGACGTGAGCCCGGCGAGCACCGAGGAGCCGCCCCCCTCGCCGGCGAGCACCGAGGCGGCGGGAACCGACCCGGCGGGCACCGAGGCCGGCGAGGTGGCAGCGAACCTGGTCGAGGCGGAGCAGGCGTTGCCGGCCGACGCCGTCCGTCGGCTCCAAGAGGTCGGGCCGGGAGGGCGGCGACTGTTCACCTCGGACCTCTCGGTCAACGAGTTCCTGCTGGTGGAGGAGGCCGGCTTCGAGCCGCTCGGGCTGGTCCTGGGCAGCTCCATCTACCAGATCGGCCTGCAGACCCGTCGCTGGAGCCAGTCCCAGGAGCTGGAGCGGCTGACCCAGGCCATGTACACGGCCCGGGAGCTGGCCATGAGCCGCATGGAGGACGAGGCCGAGGTCCTCGGGGCCGACGGCGTGGTCGGGGTGCGGCTGGACGTGAACTACTACGAGTGGGGCCGGCAGACCGCCGAGTTCATCGCCGTGGGCACGGCCGTGCGGGCCCGGGACGGCAGTTCCTGGCGGACCGCGGCCGGCAAGCCCTTCACCTCGGACCTCTCCGGCCAGGACTTCTGGACCTTGCTCCAGTCGGGCTTCGCCCCCTTGGGCCTGGTGCTCGGCACCTGCGTCTACCACGTCGCCCACCGGGGCCTCGGCAACGCCCTGGCCCAGACCGGACGGGCCCAGGAGCTCCCGACCTTCACCCAAGCCCTCTACGAGGCCCGGGAGCGGGCCATGACCCGGATGGAGGACGAGGCCGGCCGCCTGGGGGCCGAAGGGGTGGTGGGGGTCCAGCTGGTCGAGCGGTCCCACCTCTGGGGCAGTCACACCATCGAGTTCCTGGCCATCGGCACCGCCGTCCGGTCCCTGCGACCGGACCACGTCATCCCCCCGCCGGTGCCCGTGGTGCCCATGGACCGCTGAGGTGACCGAACCCCGACGCGCCCCGGGCAGCCGGCTGAGCGTGGCCGAGGCCGCCGCCGTCCGGCGCATGGGCCTGCGCCCGGTCGGCCTGGTCCTGGGCACCGCGGTCCTCCAGGTGGTCTCCTCGGCCTGGGCCGGAGCCGGCCCGGTGTCGGGCAGCGCCCGGCGCTACCCCTGCCAGCACTTCCTGGGGGGGCCCGCCGAGCACTGGGGGTGGAACGTCGAGGACCCGGGCCTGACCGGGAGCGTCCTCGCAGGCTTCGGCCTCGCCTTGGAGCGGGCCCGGGCCGACGCGCTCGGCATGGGGGCCGACGGGGTGGTCGGCCTGGAGCTCACGGTGGACCGCCGGGTCGGGGGGAGCACCGCCTGGACCTTCCAGGCCCTCGGCACCGCGGTCGCCCTGGTCCCCGAGGGCGGCGACCCGCCCCGTCCCAGCCGGACCCCGTTCCTGGCCGCCTTCTCGGGCCGGCAGCTCGAGCGGCTGCTCCTCCAGGGTCTGGTCCCGGTCACGGTGGCCGTGGGCGCGGGCGCCTGCCTGGTGCAGCCCAGCTGCCGGACCCGGGGCGACCCGACCGTGCCCGGACGGGTCGACCAGCGGCGCGACGCCCTGACCCTGGTCCGGGACCGGGCTCGTCGGTCCCTCGAGGCCGCGGCCGAGGAGGCCGGCGGGCAGGTCCTCGGCATCACCTGGCAGGACCTGCGCCTCCCGGGCTGGGGGGAGTCCTGGCTGCAGCTGGCCGAGGCGGTCGGTACGGTCGTCCGGCCCTTCGCCGCCCCCCTGCCCGCCGCGTCCCCCACGGCCACCGTGGCCCTCCGGCCGTGAGCGGCGGCGGTCGGAACCGAACCCAGGAGGCCCTGGCCGCCCTGGCGCAGCCGAACCCCGGAAGGGTCGGCCGGCCGGTCCTCGCCACCCTGGGGCCCGGCGAGCTGGCCCTCCTGGCCGAGGTCGGCCTCGAGCCCCTGGGGCTGGTCGGCGGGTCGGGCTCGGCGAGCTGGAGCCTGGCCGGGGTGGGCAGCGGCGGCGAGGACGGCTGGACCTGGGCCCTGCTCGACGCGCTGGGCGCCGCCCGGGCCGAGCTCGTGGACGAAGCGAGCCGGCTGGGGGCCGACGGGGTCGCCAGTGCCGAGCTGCGCCTGGAGCGGGAGCCGGGGAACCTCCTCACCTGCCAGCTGCTCGGCACGGCCATCCGGGACACCCAGCGCAGGCAGCCGGGGCACGCTCGGCGCCGACCGGCGCCCTTCGCCACCACCTTCGGCCCAGGCGAGCTCCACCTGCTGCTCCGCGCCGGCTACGCCCCCGCCGCCCTAGTGGTCGGTGCGGCGGTGGCCGCGCTCCCGGCCCGGGCGGCCGGCCAGGCCATCGGCTGGTCCCGCAGCGACGGCGAACTGGCCGGCTGGACGGCGGCCCTCTACGAGGCCCGGGAGCGGGCCATGGCCGGCCTGGGGGCCGAGGCGGCGGCTGCTGGTGCCCTGGGGGTCGTGGGGGTGCGCTTCGAGGAACGGCCGGTGGTGTCGGTGATGGTTCGGGCGGTCGAGCTGCTGGTGCTGGGCACGGCCGTGGTCCGGGTCGAGCGGCGGGGCGCGCCCCTGCGCCCCGAGCCTCGGGTCCCCCTCGACGACCCCCCGCCCGAGGTCTTCCAGGGGGGCCGGCGCCGACGATGACCGAGCGTGCCGGCTGTGCTCGCCCTCCCGGATCCTCAGCTGGGCCACAGCCGGGGTTCACCACGGCTTCAGGTTCGGGTGCCACGGTCGGGCCCGTGCGCCCAGGCGGCATCGCGCGATGAGCGGCACCACGGCACCGGCCCGTTGGCTCCGCGAGCTGGCCGCGGCAGTGCCCGGCAGCCGGCTGCTCGGCGACGGGCTGGTGCGGGGTGTCGCCGAGGACAGCCGGGAGGTCCAGCCGGGCTGGCTCTTCGTGGCCCGCCGGGGGACCCGGGCCGACGGGCACCGTTTCGTGGCCGACGCCCTCGAACGGGGGGCGGCCGCGGTGGCCCTCGAACGGCCCCCGGCCACGCCCCTGCGGGTGCCCGTCGTGCTCGTGCCGAACACCGCCGCCGCCCTCGGCCCCCTGGCCGCCTGCTTCCACGGCTGGCCCGCCAACCGACTGGCCCTGGTCGGCGTGACCGGGACGAACGGGAAGACCACCACCGCCGAGCTCGTCCGAGCCTGCCTGGCCGAGGGCGGCCACCAGGTGGGCCTCATCGGCACGATCAGCGTCCGGATCGGCGACGAGAGCCAGCCGGCCCGGCTCACCACCCCCGGCCCGGTCGAGCTCCAGGCCACCTTGCGGGCCATGGCCGAGCGGGGGGTCACGGCCGTCGCCATGGAGGTCTCCTCCCACGCCCTGGACCAGTTCCGGGTGGACGGGACCCGGTTCGCCCTCGCCCTGTTCACCAACCTGGACAGCGAGCACCTCGACTACCACGGCACCATGGAGCAGTACTGGGCGGCCAAGGCCCGGCTCTTCGAACCGGTGCGCTGCGAACAGGGGGTGGTGTGCGTGGACGACCCCTGGGGCCAGCGGCTCGCCGCCCAGGCCCAGGTGCCGGTGCTGACCGTCGGCCAGCGGCCCGACGCCGCCGTCCGCTACCGGGTCGAGGACCGCCTGCTGGCCGGCAGCACCGTCCACCTGGAGGGGCGGCTCGGCCAGGTGGTCATCCCGACCCGAATGATCGGCACGGTGAACGGCGCGAACGTCGCCCTGGCCTACGTGGCCGCCCGCCTCCTCGGGGTGCCCGACGCCTCGGCCCGGGCCGCCCTGGCGGCCTGCCCCCGGCCCCCAGGTCGCTTCGAGCTGGTGGACCTGGGGCAGCCCTTCCTGGTGGTCGTGGACTACGCCCACACCCCCGACGCCCTCGCCTCCCTGGTCGCCACCGCCCGCCGCCTCGCCGGCCCCGAGGGCCAGGTCCGGGTGGTCGTCGGGGCCCGGGGGGGCCGGGACCGCTTCAAGCGGCCCCAGACCGGCAAGGTGGCGGCCAGCGCGGGCTGGGTGGTCCTCACCACCGACAGCCCCGGCGAGGAGGACCCGCTCTCGATCATCGAGCAGCTCCGGATCGGGACCTGGGAGGTCCCCGACGCCGAGGTCTTCGTCGAGCCGGACCGTCGGGCGGCCATCGCCCTGGCCCTGGGCAAGGCCCAGGCAGGCGACGTCGTGCTCATCGTCGGCCGGGGCCACGAGGGGATCCAGCACGTGGGTCGAGAAGCCCTGCCCCTCGACGACCGCGAGGAAGCTCGCCAGGCCCTCGCGGCCCTCGGCTACGGGCCGGCGCCGGCCGGCAGTGCTGGGCGCCGCCGCGGGGGTGCCTGGTGAGCGCCCCGGCCCACTGCCCGGTCTCGGTGGTCCTGCCGGTCCACGACGACCAGGGCACCCTGGCCGAGGCCCTGACCTCGGCCTGCGCCCAGACACCCCCGCCCCTCGAGGTGGTGGTGGTCGACGACGGCTCGAGGGACTCGTCGGTGGCAGTCGTGCGGGCCACCGCGACGGCCCTCGGCTGCCCAGTGCGCGACGGCGCCGGCCCGTCGCCCGCCGCAGCCGACGAGCCCGCCGACCGGCCGGCAGTCGTCCTCGTCCAGCAGGCCAACGCCGGCCCTTCGGCAGCCCGCAACCGGGGCCTCACCCTGGCCCGGGGCGCCTGGACGGCCTTCCTGGACGCCGACGACCGCTGGTTCCCCGGCAAGCTCCGGCTCCAACTGGCCCTCCTGGCGCAACACCCCGACGCGGTGGCCGCGGTCGGCGACTGGGTCCGCCAGGACCAGCCGGCGCCGGTGCTGCCCGAGGACCCCAGTGCGGCGCCGACCCGTCTCCTCCTCGCCGAGGACCTCCTGGTGCTGAACCGCTTCCAGACCTCGACGGTCCTCGCCCGAACCGACCTGCTCCGCCGCATCGGCGGCTTCGACCGGAGCGTCGACGGGGTCGAGGACTGGGACTGCTGGCGCCGTCTGGCAGCACACGGCCCCATCGTGAAGGCCGACCTGCCCCTCGTCGCCTACCGCAACCGGGACGCCAGCTACAGCAAGGACCTCGAGCGGGTCTACCGGGCCGGCCGGCGCATGCTCCAGGGGGCCACCGAGCCCCTGGACCGGGCCGCTCGCCGGCGGCTCCTGGCCTGGCACCACCTGCGCTTCGCCGTGGCCTTCGCCCTGGCCGGTGACCGGCGTCGCGCCCGGGGGTGCCTGGGGCAGCTGGTGGACGACGGCGTCCTCGGGGCCGCCCCCCGGGCCGCCGCCGTCCACCTCGTGCCCTTTCTCGCGAGCCGGCTCCGTCGTCGCCTGGCCGCCCCTGCCACGGGGGAGCAAGCGCCGTGACCGGGACCCGTCCCGCGACCCCGAGGCGGGCCCCGTCCTCGGGCCCGAGGCGGCGGCCCCGAGGCCGGCCCTCGCCCGCCGTGCTGCGCCGACGCCGGCTGGGTGCCCTGGGGCTCGTGCTCGGGATCCTCGGGCTGGCCCTCGGCCTGGGCCTGAGCACGGGCGGCGGAGGCCGGGGAAGCCCCGTGCGGACCCCCGGCGCCGCCCGGGGCTCGGCCCTGGCCAGCAGCGCGCCCGCCACCATCCGCGCGACCCTGGCGAGCTGGCGGCTGCCCACGCCGCTCAGCCGGGCGGGCCTCGTAACCCTCCCCAACGGCACCCTGCTGCTGGTCGGCGGCCTCGACGGCCAGGGCGGTTCGACCGCCGCCCTGCGCCAGGTGGACCCGGCCAGCGGCACGGTCCGGACCGTCGGCCAGCTGGCCCAGGCCACCCACGACGCCGCCACTGCTCTGGTCGGCCACGAAGTGCTGGTCCTGGGCGGCGGCCAGGTGACCTCGACCGCCCTCGTCCAGGGGGTCCCCCTCTCGGGATCGGCCCCAGGCGGCCCGGCTGCCCTGCTCGGGGAGCTGCCCACCGCCCGGTCCGACAGCGAGGCCGTGGTGGTGGGCGGCCAGGCGCTGGTGGCCGGCGGCTGGGACGGGACCAGCGGCACCGGGGCCGTGCTCGCCACCACGGACGGCACGAGCTTCCGGACCCTCGCCCAGCTCCCCCACCCGGTTCGCTACCCTGCGCTGGCGGTCGTCGGGCACACCCTGTGGGTCCTCGGTGGCCTGGCCGCGAGCAACGGGGCCAGCGGCCAGCCGGTGGCCACGATCCAGCGGGTGGACCTCGCCACCGGCCAGGCCAGCCTCGCCGGCGACCTCCCCGAGCCCCTGACCGGAGCGGCGGCCGTCGACCTCGCCGGCCACCTCCTGCTCGTCGGGGGCCGCACCGCCACCGGCGACAGCACGGCGGTCTTCGGGCTCGTGCCCCAAGGCGGCTCGGCCACCGATCCTCGGACGCTGCTGGCCCGGCCGGTCGGGCAGCTCGCCCAGGGCGTGGCCCACGCCGCGGTCGGGGTCGTCGGGCACACCGCCTGGGTGCTCGGCGGCGAGACCGCCGGGACGCCGGTCGCGACCGTCCAGGCCCTCCGTCTTACCGCCTCCTGACCGGTTCCTGGACTCCTTCCATTCTGTTGGCCGGTGGCCGGTAGAGTGGGCGGGTGCACCAGGGAGAAGCGGCGCTGGGCAGTCGCGCCTGGGCGGTCGGGCTGCTGCGGACCGCTGGCCTGCGCGTCACCGCGACCCGGACGGCGGTGCTCATGGTGCTGGCCGAACGGCCCCACGCCGCAGCCGAGGAGGTCCTGGTCGAGGTGCGCCGCCGGATCGGCTCGGCCTCCACCCAGGCGGTCTACAACGTCCTCGCGGCCCTGAGCGCCGCGGAGGTGGTCCGCCGGATCGAACCGGCCGGCAGCCCGGCCCGCTACGAGGTCCGGGTCGGGGACAACCACCACCACGTGGTCTGCCGGCGCTGCGGCGCCACGGCCGACGTGGACTGCGTGGTAGGTCGTCGGCCCTGCCTCACCCCCTCCGAGACCCACGGCTACCTGGTCGACGAGGCCGAGGTCACCTTCTGGGGGCTCTGCCCGGCCTGCGCCGGCACGGACCAGGAGCTCGAGGCGACCCGGTTGGCGGCCGGCCCCTGAACCCGGGCAGGATCCGCCGGTGACCGAGGGCGCGGCGAGCTGGGAGCGGCGGGGCTGGGCCGAGGTCAAGGACGCGGTCACCCCCCGGGCAGCGCTCTTCGTCGTCGGGGTCCTGGCCCTGCAGCTGGGGTTCATCACCTCGTTCCTCGGGGCCTTCCACCACCCCACCCCCCACCGGGTGCCCCTGGCGGTGAGCGGGCCGCCCGCCGAGGTCCAAGCGGCGGTCCGCCTCCTCGACCGCCTGCCCGGCCATCCCCTGGCGGCGTCGCCCGTGGGCAGCCCCGGGATCGGGCGACGAGACCTGCTGGACCAGCGGGTCGACGGGGTCCTCGAACTCCGCTCGCCGACCACCGTGCGCCTCGAGGTGGCCAGCGCCGGCGGACCCTCGGTGGCCCAGGCCCTCGAGCAGGTGCTGGGCGACGTGGCCGTGGGCGCCCACCTCCACCTGGTGGTCCAGGACCTGGTCCCGCCGGTGCGGGGGGACTACGACGGGCTCTCGGCCTTCTACCTGGTGATCGGCTGGACGGTCGGCGGCTACCTGGTCGCCAGCCTGCTCGGGGTGACCGCCGGCAGCCGCCCGGCGAACCTCGAGCGGGCCCTGGTCCGCCTCGGGGCCCTCGGGCTCTACGCCGTGGTCTCGGGCTTCGCCGGCGCGGCCATCGCCGGACCGGGCCTCCACAGCCTGCCGAGCGACGTCGCCGCTCTCGGGGCCCTCGGCGCCCTGCTGGTCTTCGCGGCCGGGGCCTTCACGGTGGGCCTCCAGGTCCTGGCCGGCACCATCGGCATCGGCCTGGCCATCGTGCTCTTCGTCGTCCTTGGCGACCCGGCAGCCGGCGGGGCCTTCGGCTGGTCCCTGCTGCCGGCCTTCTGGCGGGACCTCGGGCCCTGGCTGCCGACCGGGGCGGCCACGGCCGCCACCCGGACCATCGTCTACTTCGACGGGAGAGGGGTGCTCCCCCGACTGCTCGTCCTGGGCGGCTACGCGCTCGCCGGGGTCGTGCTCACCTTGGCGGCCCTCCTGCCCCGCCTAGACCGGGACGAGCTCGCCCCCGACGGGACGAGCGGGCCGGCCTCGGCCTGACGGTCCTGCGACCGGCTCGGTAGGGTCGAAGCGCGTGAGCCCCCGCCAAGCCGAGCGCAGCGACGCGGCCCCGCCCCCCGAGGGGATCCTGCGACCGGTGGTGAGCGGCCTGCGACCGCGACTGGCGATCGAGCCGGGGTGGCCGGTGGACCGGAAACGGGTGGTCGGCGAGCCCGTCGTGGTGCAGGCCGACGTGGTGGTCGACGGCCACGACCTCGTGCTGGCCTGGCTGGCCTGGCGGCGGCCGGGCACCGAGCGCTGGGGCCGAACCCCGATGCAGCCTCTGGGCAACGACCGCTTCGAGGGGGCCGTCTCCTTCGACGAGCTCGGCCGGTTCGAGCTGGCCGTCGAGGCGGCCGTGGACGTCGTGGGCAGCTGGGCCCGGGCCTTGGCGGCCAAGCGCCGAGCCGGTCAGCCCTGGGCCCAGGACGCGGCCGTCGGGGCCAGCCTGCTCGCCGAGGCGGCCGAGCGGGCCCGGGGAGCGGACCGACGCGCCCTCTCGGCTGCGGCTCGCCAGCTGGCCGAGGCCGCCTCCGCGGAGGACCTCGACGGGATCGACCTGCCGGCCCTCTGCGCCCTGGCCAGCCGCCACCCTGACCAGACCCGGGTAGTGCGCAGCCCGGCCGGCACGGTCTGGGTCGACCGTCCCCTCGGCGGGGCCTCGGCCTGGTACGAGCTGTTCCCCCGATCGGCCTCGCCCGACCCGTCCCGGCCCGGGACCCTGGCGGACGTCGCCGCCCTGCTGCCCGAGCTGGCCGAGCTGGGTGTCGACGTCCTCTACCTGCCGCCGATCCACCCCATCGGCCGCACGAACCGCAAGGGCCGGGACGGGGCCCCGGTCGCCGGCCCCGGGGACCCGGGCAGCCCCTGGGCCATCGGCGGCCCCGAGGGGGGCCACGAGGCGGTCCACCCCGAGCTCGGCACCGTGGAAGACGTCGTCGAGCTGGCCAAGGCGGCCCGGCGCCTCGGCATGGAGCTGGCCCTGGACCTGGCCTTCCAGTGCTCGCCCGACCATCCCTGGGTCCGCCAGCACCCCGAATGGTTCCGGCACCGGCCCGACGGGACCATCGCCTACGCCGAGAACCCCCCGAAGCGCTACGAGGACGTCTACCCCCTGGACTTCGAGTCCCCGGCCTGGCCGGCCCTGTGGGAAGCCCTCGCCGAGGTGGTGGAGACCTGGGTGGCCCGAGGCGTCACGGTCTTCCGGGTGGACAACCCCCACACGAAGCCGGTGCGCTTTTGGGTCTGGCTCATCGAACGGGTGCACCGGTCGCATCCCGAGGTGCTGTTCCTCGCCGAGGCCTTCACCCGGCCCCGGATGATGGAGCTGCTGGCCCAGGTGGGCTTCAGCCAGTCCTACACCTACTTCACCTGGCGGGAGCAGAAGTGGGAGCTCGAGGAGTACCTGCGGGAGCTGACCGAGAGCGAGCTCGCCGAGTACTTCCGGCCCTGCTTCTGGCCCAACACCCCCGACATCCTCCCCCGGCACCTCCAGGCCGGCCAGCGGGCGGCCTTCGTGACCCGGCTGGTCCTGGCCGCCACGGCCAGCTCCTGCTACGGGGTCTACGGGCCGGCGTTCGAGCTCATGGAGCACGAGCCCCGGGAACCCGGCTCCGAGGAGTACCGGCACTCGGAGAAGTACGAGGTCCGGCACTGGGACCGCCACCGGCCCGACAGCCTGGCCCCGGTGCTGGCGCTCTTGAACCGGATCCGCCGGCGCCACCCCGCCCTGCGCCAGCAGCGCTTCCTCCAGCTCCAGCGGGTGGACAACGACCAGCTCCTGGCCTTCGCCAAGACCGCCCCGGTGCCCCCGGCCCTCGACCCCGAGGCGCCCGCCCCCTTGAGCCCCTGGCCCACGAGCGCCGAGCCCGCCAGCGGCACCGGGGGCCGGCCGGCCCCCTGGGCCCTGGAGCGGGGACCGGTGGGCGACGTGATCCTGACGGTCCTCAACCTCGACCCCGTCTTCCGGCAGACTGGGTGGGTGGAGCTGGACCTCGACGCCCTCGGGCTGCCGACCGAGCAGCCCTTCGTGGCCCACGACCTCCTGACCGACCAGCGCTTCCGCTGGCAGGGTCCTCGGAACTTCGTCGCCCTGGACCCCGCCGAGTGGCCGGCGCACGTCCTGCACCTGACCCCGTTGTCCCACGACCGGTGAGCATGACCGTCCTGCGGAGCGAGGACGGGGAAGAGCGCGCCGCGTCGCCCCTCGTGGGGCTGGCCGGCGACCCCGAGCGCTGGTACAAGGACGCCGTCATCTACGAGGTCCACGTCCGGGCGTTCCAGGACAGCAACGGGGACGGCATCGGGGACTTCCGGGGGCTGACCTCGCGCCTGGACTACCTCCAGGACCTGGGGGTCACCGCCGTCTGGCTCCTGCCGTTCTACCCCTCGCCCCTGCGGGACGACGGCTACGACATCTCGGACTACCGGCGGGTCAACCCCAGCTACGGCAGCCTGCGGGACTTCCGCCTCTTCCTGCGCGAGGCCCACCGGCGGGGCCTACGGGTCATCACCGAGCTGGTCGTGGCCCACACCTCCGACCAGCACCCCTGGTTCCAGCGGGCCCGGCGGGCCCCGGCCGGCAGCGCGGCGCGGGACTTCTACCTCTGGAGCGACACCCCGGACCGCTTCGCCGACGCCCGCATCATCTTCAAGGACTTCGAGACCTCGAACTGGACCTGGGACCCGGTGGCCGGCGCCTACTACTGGCATCGCTTCTACTCCCACCAGCCGGCCCTGAACTACGACAACCCCCTGGTCCGCCAGGCGGTGCTCGACATCGTCGACTACTGGCTGGCCATGGGCGTCGACGGTCTGCGGCTCGACGCCATCCCCTACCTCTACGCCCGGGAGGGCACCACCTGCGAGAACCTGCCCGAGACCTTCGCCTTCCTGCGGGAACTGCGCCGCCACATCGACGAGCGCTTCGAGGGCCGGATGCTGCTGGCCGAGGCGAACCAATGGCCCGAGGACGCCGCCGCCTACATGGCCGACGGGGTCACCTGCCACATGGCCTTCCACTTCCCCCTCATGCCCCGGATGTTCATGGCCGTGGTCCAAGAGGACCGGTTCCCCATCGTGGACATCCTGGCCGAGACCCCACCGATCCACGAGTCCTGCCAGTGGGCCCTGTTCCTGCGGAACCACGACGAGCTGACCCTCGAGATGGTGACGGACGAGGAGCGGGACTACATGTACCGGGCCTACGCCCGGGACCCCCAGGCCCGAGTCAACGTCGGGATCCGCCGCCGCCTGGCCCCGCTCCTCGGCAACGACCGTCGGCTCATCGAGGTCATGCACGCCCTGCTCTGCTCCCTGCCGGGCACGCCGATCCTCTACTACGGCGACGAGATCGGCATGGGGGACAACATCTACCTGGGGGACCGCAACGCGGTCCGCACCCCCATGCAGTGGAGCGCGGACCGCAACGCCGGGTTCTCGACCGCCAACCCCCAGCAGCTCTACCTGCCGGTGGTCATGGACCCCGAGTACCAGCCCCAGGCGGTCAACGTCGAGGCCCAGCGGGCCAACCCGGCCTCCCTGTGGTGGTGGATGAAGCGCCTCCTGGCGGTCCGCAACCGCCACCGGGCCTTCGCCCGGGGCAGCTTCGTGAACCTCCGCCCCGAGAACCGCAAGGTGCTGGCCTTCCTGCGGATCCACGAGGACGAGCACCTCCCCTCTCGGCGTACCGCAACGCCGTGCCGGTGGAGCTCTTCGGGGGGACCGAGTTCCCCCCGGTCGGGGACCTGCCCTACCTCGTGACCCTCGCCCCCTACGGCTTCTACTGGTTCGCCCTGAGCCCCCAGCCCACCCCGGCGCCCCGGGCCCTGCCGAGCTTCCGGACCGAGCAACGCTGGACCGAGGTGCTCACTGGCCGGCAGCTGACCCGGCTCCAGCAAGCCCTCGGCCCCTACCTGAGCGCCCAGCGCTGGTTCCGGGACAAGGCCCGGGGGGTGCGCAGCGTCAGTGTGGCCGACGCCGTCCCCCTCGAGGGCCTGGCCCCGGCGGCAGCCGGCGACCCCGACCGGGACGACGCCGGCCAACCCGGCCCGGTCCTGGCCGTCTTGCACGTCGAGCTGCGCGAGGGCGAGCCGGAGACCTACCTGCTGCCCCTGGCTTGGTGGCCCGGCAGCCGGGGCGAGGAGCTCCACCGCTACCACCCCGAGGCGGTCGTGGCGGAACTGACCGTCGGGGAGCGCCACGGCTACCTGGTCGACGCGGCCCGCGACGAGCGGGCCAGCCGGGCCCTCGTGGCCCAGGTTGGCCGGCGCCGACAGGTCCCCGGCCGGCACGGCGCCCTGGCCGGGGTGCCGGCCCCCCCGGCCCGCCGGCTCCTCGGCGGGGCCCTCGAAGCCCCCGCCCGGCTGGTCGGCGGCGACCAGTCCAACACGTCGGTGGTCCTCGGCGACCAGGTGGTGGCGAAGCTGGTGCGCCAACCCCAGCCCGGGACCCACCCCGGCGTCGAGGTCGGCCGGTTCCTGGCCGAGCGGGCCCGTTTCCCCCACAGCCCTGCGGTCGTCGGGTCCCTCGAGTACCGGCCAGCGGCCGGGGAGCCCATGACGGTGCTGACGGTCGAGGAGTACCGGGCGAACGAGGGGGACGGCTTCAGCTACGTGGTCGACGCGCTCCGCCACGGCCTCGAACAGGCCGCGGCGCACCCCGAGGAGCTCGAGCACCTCCGCCTCGCCGAGGGCCACGTCGGGCAGCTCGCCGTCTCGGATCACGCGGTGCCCGACCACTGGCTGATCGGCCCCCACCTGGAGTGGGCCACCCTGCTCGGCCAGCGCACCGCCGAGCTGCACCGCGCCTTGGCCAGCGACCCTGAGCACCCGGCCTTTGCGCCCGAGCCCCTGACCGCCACCGACCGCCAGGCCATGTACCAGGCGAGCCGGGCCCTCCTGCGCCGGACCCTCCGGCAGCTGCGGGCCCTGCCCGACCGGCACCCCCTGGTCGACGAGGTCCTCGGGGCCGAGCACCGGATCCTCGCCGCCCTGCGGCCCCTCGCCATCAACCGGGTCGAGGCACCCCGGATCCGCTGCCACGGCGACTACCACCTCGGACAGGTCCTGTGGACCGGCAAGGACTTCGTCATCATCGACTTCGAGGGGGAACCGGCCCGCTCCCTGACCTACCGGCGGATCAAGCGGCCGGCCCTCACCGACGTGGCCGGCATGGTCCGCTCCTTCCACTACGCCGGCCAGCTCGCCGCCGCCCAGGTCGCCGAGCAGCTCGGCACCGGCGGCGGACCCGACGGGCTCCAGGGCGCGGTGACGCTGTGGTACCAGGCGGTGGCCGTGGTGTTCCTCCGCGCCTACCTGGAGGTCGCCGGCCCGGCCCGGGTGGTCCCCCCGCCCGAGCAGCTGCCCCTGCTGCTCGACTTCCTCTTGCTCGACAAGGCCATCTACGAGCTGGGCTACGAGGCCAACAGCCGACCGGAGTGGACCTGGGTCCCCGCCGCCGGGGTCCTCGAACTGCTGGCCGACCAGCCGTGAGCCCCCGCTCCGGCGAACCCCTCGCCGCCCTGGCCCGCGCCCTCGGCGTCCAGGTCCGCTGGACGGCGAACGACGGGCGGCGCCACCGAGTGCCGCCCGAGTCCCTCTGCGGCGTGCTCCGGGCCCTCGGGGTCGACCTGGCCGGCCCGGCCGACGCGCCGGCGGCCCTAGCCGCCCTCGAGGCCGACCGACGGGCGGCCCTCCTGCCGCCGCTGCTCGCCGGTCGGGTCCACCCCGGGGGCGGGACCGGGCCGGTCGTGCCCCTCCACACCGAGGCGCTGCCGGCGAAGGCCACCGTGACCGTGGTCCTGGAGGACGGCGAGACGCGCTCGGCACCCGCCCCGGCGCTGCTCCGTCCCGGCCCGGCCGGCGCCGCAGCCGACCCGGGACGAGCCCGACTCGACCTCGCCCGCCTCGGTCCCCTCCCCCCCGGCTACCACCGCCTCGTCCTCGAGGGTCCCGGCCTCACCGCCCAGGCCACCCTCGTCCTCGCCCCCCGCCGCCTCGCCCCCCCGGCCCGCCGCTGGGCGGTCTTCGCGCCCCTCCACGCCCTGCGACAGGACCCCGACAGCGGCCTCGGCCGCTACCCCGACCTCGCCGACCTGGCCCGAAGCGCCCAGGAGAGCGCCGGGACGGCCGAGCCGCCCCTCGTCGCCACCTTGCCCCTGCTGGCCGGCCTGCTCGACGGGGAGGACGCCGACCCGAGCCCCTACCGACCCGCCTCCCGCCTGGCCCTCGCCGAGCACTACGTGGCCCCCTGGGCCCTCGACGAGCTGGCCGCCAGTCCCGAGGCCCGCGCCACCCTGGCGGGGCTCGCCGAGGAGCGCCGCCGGCTGGCCGCCGCCGACGACGCCGACCACCAGGCGGCCTGGGCTGCCACTCGAGCGGTCCTCGAGCCCCTGGCCGCCGACCTCCTCCACGGCCGACTCGGTCCCGGACGCCTCGCAGCCTTCGGCCGGTGGCTCGGCTCCCGACCCCTCGTCGTCGCCTACGCCTGGTACCGGGCCCTGCGAGCCGCAGGCCGCCATCGCCAAGGGGCCGACGCCGGTCTCCAGACCCTCCCCCCGGGGCTGCGGGCCGCCCTGGCCCCGGCGGCAGCCCTGCCCGACCCGGGCCAGCCAGCGGGTCTGGAGCCGGGGGCCGTCGGCGAGGTGCTCGCACTGGCCCGCCAGGTCCCGGCCTTCGGCCTTGCCCTCTACGCCCAGTGGGCCGCCGAACGGCAGCTGGCCGCCGTGGCCGAGGACCAGGACCTGCTCGCCGACCTGCCCGTCGGGGTCCACCCCGGGGGGTTCGACCCCTGGTGGCTGCCCCATGCCTTCGTCACCGGGGCCAGCTGCGGGGCACCGCCCGACGCCTTCTTCGCCTCGGGCCAGGACTGGGGCCTCGCCCCCCTGCACCCCCTGCACTGGCCGAGCGCCGGCTCCCGTTACCTGGCGGCCTCGATGCGCACCGCCCTGCGCTTCGCCCGGGTGCTGCGCATCGACCACGTCATGGGCCTCCACCGCCTCTGGCTCGTGCCCCCAGGCGGGTCGGCCGTCGACGGCTGCTACGTCCGCTACCCGGCCGCCGAGCTGCGGGCCGTGGCCGTCCTCGAGGCCAGCCGGGCCGGGGCGGCGGTGGTCGGCGAGGACCTCGGGACCGTCCCCCGCCGAGTCCGCCAGGCCATGGGGACCGACGGCATGCTTCGCACCTGGGTCTGGCAGTTCGCCGCCCGCCCCGACGACCCCCTGCCAGCCGTCCCCGAGGACGCCCTGGCCAGCCTGGGCACCCACGACACCCCGCCCTTCGCCGCGTTCCTCGAGGAACCCGGCGAGGAACGGGCGGCGCTGCGGGCCCGGCTCGGGGGGGACCTCGACGCCGCCCTCGGTCGCTGCCTCGAGCACCTCGGCCCCAGCGCGGCCCGCCTCGCCCAGGTCGACCTGGCCGACCTCCTCCTCGAACGCCGACCCCAGAACCGCCCGGGCATCGCGGCCGGCAGCTTCCGCCTCCGCCACCCCGCGCCGCCCCGCACCCTGCTCGCCGACCCCCGAGCCCGGCGGCTGCTCGGCCAGCTGGCGGCCACCCGGCAAGGAGGGACCCGATGAACCCGCTGCCCGAGGACCCCTTCGAAACCTCGGCCCTGAGCGACCTCGACCTCTACCTCTTCGCCGAAGGCACCCACCGGCGCCTCGGGGAGAAGCTCGGCGCCCACCCCCGCCGCCACGGCCCCCCCGCGACCCGCTTCTGCGTCTGGGCCCCCAACGCCCAGGCAGTCTCCGTGGCCCACGACCACAACGGCTGGCAGGCCGGCGTCGACCGCCTCGAGCCGGTCGGCTCCTCGGGGCTCTGGCACGGCGTGATCGAAGGGGTCGGCCCCGGCACCCGCTACAAGTACTGCCTGGTCGACCGCCACGGTGCCCTCCGCTGGAAAGCCGACCCGATGGCGGCCCACGCCGAGCGGCCCCCCGCCACCGCCTCGGTGGTCTGGGACCTGGCCTACCAGTGGGGAGACGACCAGTGGATGGCCACCCGGGCGGCCCGCAGCGCCCTGGACGCCCCGGTCAGCATCTACGAGGTCCACCTGGGGTCCTGGCGCCGCGACCCGGCCGAGCCGGACCGCCTGCTGTCCTACGCCGAGCTCGCCGAACCGCTCGTCGAGCACGTCCTCGCCCAGGGCTTCACCCACGTCGAGTTCCTGCCCGTCATGGAGCACCCCTTCTCGGGCTCCTGGGGGTACCAGGTGACCGGCTACTTCGCCCCGACCTCCCGCCACGGCACCCCCCAGGACTTCATGGCCCTCGTCGACCGGCTCCACCAGGCGGGCATCGGGGTGATCCTCGACTGGGTGCCCTCCCACTTCCCCCTCGACGAGGCCGGCCTCGCCCGCTTCGACGGCACCCACCTCTACGAGCACGCCGATCCCCGCCAGGGCTACCACCCTGACTGGGGCACCGCCGTCTTCAACTACGACCGCCACGAGGTCCGGGCCTTCCTGCTCTCCTCCGCCCACCACTGGCTGGGCCGCTACCACGCGGACGGCCTGCGGGTCGACGCCGTGGCCTCCATGCTCTACCTCGACTACTCCCGGCCCGAGGGCCAGTGGGTGCCCAACGCCTACGGGGGCCGGGAGAACCTCGGCGCGGTCGCCTTCCTCCAAGAGCTCAACCGCAGCGTCTACCAGGACCACCCCGGGACCCAGACCTACGCGGAGGAGTCCACCGCCTGGCCCCAGGTGTCCTGGCCGACCGACGGCGGCGGCCTGGGCTTCGGCTACAAGTGGGACATGGGCTGGATGCACGACACCCTCCGCTACCTCCAGCGGGACCCCGTGCACCGGCGCTGGCACCACCACGAGCTGACCTTCCGCTCCCTCTACGCCGAGACCGAGCACTTCGTCCTGCCCCTCTCCCACGACGAGGTGGTCCACGGCAAGGGCTCCCTGCTCGCCAAGATGCCCGGCGACCACTGGCAGCGCTTCGCCAACCTCCGGCTCCTCCTCGCCTACCAGTGGGCCACCCCCGGCAAGAAACTCCTCTTCATGGGCCAGGAGTTCGGCCAATGGCAGGAGTGGCGCCACGACCAGAGCCTCGACTGGCACCTCCTCGCCGAGCCCGCCCACCAAGGCGTCGCCCGCCTCGTGGCCCAGCTCAACCGCTGGTACCGCCAGCTGCCCGCCCTCCACCAGCGCGACGGTGAGCCCGGCGGCCTCCAGTGGGTCCTGGCCGACGACGCCGAGCACAGCCTTTACGCCTTCCTCCGGGTCGGCGAGGCCGGCCGGGTCGCCCTCGTGGTCCTCAACGCCACCCCGGTCCCCCGACCCGGCACGGTCCTCGAGGTGCCCCACCCGGGCCCCTGGCGGGTGGTGCTGAACAGCGACCGCGCCGCCTTCGGGGGCAGCGGGCTGCGCACCGACGGACGCCCCGAGGCCGACCCGACCCCCGAGGAGGTCCTCGCTGGGCCCCAGCCCGCAGGAGCCCAACCGGCGGCCCTGACCCTCCTCGTGCCGCCCCTCGCCGCCTGCTGGCTCGTGCCCCTCGAGCAGCTCCCCCACGACGAACGAGACCAGCGATGACCACCAACCTGCGGGTCTGGCCCGGCAACCCCCACCCCCTCGGGGCCCGCTGGGACGGGGAAGGGGTGAACTTCGCCCTCTACTCCGAGCACGCCACCGGCGTCGAGCTCTGCCTCTTCGAACGGCCCGAGGACGGCGAACCGAGTGCCGTGGTGGCCATGCCCGAGGCCACCGACCACGTCTGGCACTGCTACCTGCCCGACGCCCGCCCCGGCATGCTCTACGGCTACCGGGTCGACGGCCCCTACGCGCCCGAGCAGGGCCTGCGCTTCAACCGGGCCAAGCTCCTCCTCGACCCCTACGCCTTCGCCATCACCGGCACCATCCGCTGGAGCGACGAGCTCTTCGGCTACCGCGTCGGGGACCCCGCCGGGGACCGCTCCTTCGACGAGCGCGGCTCCGCGGCCAACATGCCCAAGTGCGTCATCGTCGACCCCGCCTTCACCTGGGGCGACGACCGTCCCCCCCGGACCCCCTGGAACCGGACCGTCATCTACGAGACCCACGTCCGGGGCATGACCATCCAGCACCCCGGGGTGCCCGAACGCCTCCGCGGCACCTTCCTCGGCCTCTCCTCCGACGCCGTCATCGACCACCTCCTCGCCCTCGGGGTCACCGCCGTCGAGCTCATGCCCGTCCACCACTTCGTCGCCGACCGCCACCTCGTCGACCGGGGGCTCACGAACTACTGGGGCTACAACTCCATCGGCTTCTTCGCCCCCCACGTCGGCTACGCCACCGCCGGGCTCGGCCAGCAGGTCAGCGAGTTCAAGTCCATGGTCCGGGCCCTCCACCGGGCCGGCCTCGAGGTCATCCTCGACGTCGTCTACAACCACACCGGGGAGGGCAACGAGCTCGGCCCCACCCTCTCGTTCCGAGGCATCGACAACCCCACCTACTACCGACTCGACCCCGAGGACCCCGCCCGCTACGTCGACTTCACCGGCACCGGCAACAGCCTCAACCTCGTCCACCCCCGCACCGTGGCCCTCATCATGGACAGCCTCCGCTACTGGGTCACCGACATGCACGTCGACGGCTTCCGCTTCGACCTCGCCCCCGTCCTCCTCCGGGGCCTCGGCGACGGCCGCCGCAGCGCCTTCTTCGAGGTCGTCCAGCAGGACCCGGTCCTCTCCCAGGTCAAGCTCATCGCCGAGCCCTGGGACGTCGGCCCCGACGGCTACCAGCTCGGCCGCTTCCCCCCCGGCTGGGCCGAGTGGAACGGCGCCTACCGCGACTGCGTCCGCCGCTACTGGCGCGGCGACCCCGGCCAGCTGCCCGAGCTCGCCTCCCGCCTGGCCGGCTCCAGCGACATCTTCGCCCCCTCCGGGCGCCGCACCTACGCCAGCGTGAACTTCGTCACCTGCCACGACGGCTTCACCCTCGAGGACCTCGTCAGCTACGAGCAGCGCCACAACGAGGCGAACGGCGAGGACAACCGCGACGGGGCGGCGGAGAACTACAGCCGCAACTGGGGGGTCGAGGGCCCCACCAGCTCGGTCCGCATCCAGCGGCTCCGCCAGCGCATGAAGCGCAACTTCCTCGCCACCCTCTTCCTCTCCCAAGGGGTCCGCATGCTCCTCGGCGGCGACGAGCTCGGCCGGACCCAGCGCGGCAACAACAACGCCTACTGCCAGGACAACGAGGTCAGCTGGTTCGACTGGGACCGCTCCCCCGAGGACCACGAGCTGGCCGCCTTCGTCCGTCGCCTCGCCCGCCTCGTCGCCGAGCAGCCGGTCCTCCGCCGCCGCGACTTCTTCACCGGCCGGCCCCTCGGACCCGAGGGCCCGAAGGACCTCACCTGGCTCCGGCCCGACGGCCAGGAGATGCAGGAGGAGGACTGGGCCAACCCCGAGGCCCGGGCCCTCGGCATGCTCCTGTGGGGCAAGGCCGCCGACGAGCTCGACGAGCGGGGCCGCCGCCAGGTCGGCGACACCCTGCTCGTCCTGCTCAACGCCGATCCCCGGCCCGTCCCCTTCACCCTCCCCCGCCTCGACCCCCCCGGCCACTGGGTCGAGCTCCTCCACACCGCCCGCCCGCTGCGCCGCGCCGTCCCCACCGGACCGATCAGTCTGCCCGGCCAGTCCCTCGCCGTCCTCCGCCACGGGCGGGAGTAGGGAGTAGGGGCCCGGGGCGGGCGGGCTCGGGAGGGGTGGCAGGGGGCCGGAGGGACCCCGAATCACAACGATTCACACAAACTCCACAACGGCAACCGAACACCCCTGGTCCCCGCAGCCCCCGCCTCCCGACGCCCTTGGTTATCATTTCGCTAAAGCTGAAGGGAGGAGGGGGCGTGGCCGGGATCCTGGAGCTGTCGGCCGCGGTGGTCGACGAGCAGCGCACCGACTTGCCGGTCCACCGGGTGACCCAGGAGCTCTCCGAGCTCCGGGAGGACCTGGCCCTGGTGGAGTCCTTCGGGCACCTGGTGGCCCTGCGGACCGACGACGGGCTGGTGGTGCTGGACACGAGCTCGCGCTGGTCGGCCCCGGCGGTGCTCGAGGCCCTGCGACGCTGGGACCGGGGGCCGGTCCGGACGGTGGTCTACACCCACGGCCACCTGGACCACGTCGGCGGGTCGGGTCTGGTGCTGGCGGAGGCCGAGGCGGCGGGGCATCCCCGTCCGACGGTGGTGGCGCACCGCCAGGTCCCGACCCGCCTGGCCCGCTACCGGACGATGCCGGGCTGGACCGCGGAGGTGAACCGCCGGCAGTTCGGCTGGCTGGCCGAGCGCTCCCGGATCGGGGAGCGGCCCGAGGGGCCCGAGGCGATGCTGGCGCTGCTGGACGGGGTGGCCCTGCCGGATCGGACCTACGAGGACCGCCTGGACCTGGAGGTCGGGGGAACGCCGCTGGCGCTGCACCACGGCCGGGGGGAGACCGACGACCACACCTGGGTGTGGCTGCCGGAGCAGCGGGCGGTGTGCTGCGGGGACTTCGTGATCTGGCACTTCCCGAACGCCGGGAACCCCCAGAAGGTCCAGCGGTACCCGGACGAGTGGGCCGCGGCCCTCCGGGCCATGGACACGCTGGGGCCCGAGCTGCTGGTCCCGGCCCACGGCCTGCCGGTGGCGGGCCGGGAACGGGTCCACCGGGTGCTGGACGACATCGCCTCGGCCCTCGAGACCCTGGTGGACCAGACCCGGGCCCTCATGGAGGCGGGCTGCCGGCTCGACGAGGTGATCCGCCAGGTCCGACTGCCCGAGGACACGCTGGCGAAGCCCTACCTGCGCCCCCTCTACGACGAGCCGGAGTTCGTGGTGCGGAACCTCTGGCGGCTCTACGGCGGCTGGTGGGACGGGAACCCGGCCCACCTGCACCCGCCGGAGGAGGCCGCCCTGGCGGCGACCGTGGCCCGGCTGGCCGGGGGGCCCGGGGTGCTGGCCGCGGAGGCCCGGCGGCTGGCCGGCGAGGGAGAGCTGCGCCTGGCCGGAGAACTGGCCGAGTGGGCGGTCCTGGCCGACCCGGATGACCCCCTGGTCCTGGCGACCCGGGCCGAGGTAGCCGAGGCCCGCTTCGCAGCCGCCACCTCCCTCATGGCGAAGGGCATCTACCACGACACGGCCGCCTGGGCCCGGCGCCGGCTCGAGCAGGGTCAGGCCGACCGGGTGGGGGGCGGATCGACCTGAGGGGGAGACGGAAGCAGGTCGACGCCGGCGCCGGGCCGATGGCGGGGGGTCAGGCGTCCTTGCGGAGGACGGCCTCGATCTCGAGGTGGATGGTGACCTTGTCCGAGAGGATCATGGCGTTGTCGGCGCCGGGGATCGGGCCGTTGTAGCTGACGTTGAAGTCGTTGCGGTCGATCTCGGTGGTCGCCGAGAAACCGGCCCGGGTGCCGCCGTAGGGGTCGGGGGTGAAGCCGTTGACCTCGAGCGCCAAGGTGACCGGCCGGGTGACGCCCCGGATGGTGAGCTCGCCGTCGACCAGGAACTGGTCGCCGTTGGGGCGGATGCCGGTCGAGCGGAAGGTGATGGTCGGGTAGTGCTCGGCGTCGAGGAAGTCGGCCGAGCGGATGTGCTGGTCCCGCTGCTCGTTGCCGGTGTTGATGGAGGCGGCCTCGATGGTGGCCTCGACGCTGGAGGCGAGGGGGTCCTCGGCGGTCACGATGGTGGCGCTGAAGCGGTCGAACTTGCCCCGGACCTTGCTCACCACCATGTGGCGGACGACGAAGGTGACCTCGGAGTGGACGACGTCGGCGTCCCAGGTGCCGGCGACGTAGCCGGGGATGGTGACGGCAGTGCTCATGGCTCCTCCTTGCTGACCGCTGCCTCGCAGCGGATCGAGATGGACGGGTGCATCGATCACCCTGCAACCCATCGTACCCGTCAACTATTGCAGTCGCAACGAGTTTGTGCAGAGGGGCTGGTAGCCTGGGCGGGTGCGCTCGGCACGCCAGGTCCCCTTCCCGCCCCCCGGCCCCGAGGGCCGTCGGCGGCGGCTCCTGGTCCTGGTGATCTGCAGCGTCAGCCTGTTCATGACCTACGTGGACAGCACGGTGCTGAACGTGGCCCTGCCGACGATCGGCCGGGCCTTCCGGGCGGACGTGGCCAGCCTGCAGTGGGTGGCCGACGCCTACCTCTTGGTGCTGGCCACCCTGCTGATGCTCTCGGGGGCGGTGGCGGACCGGATCGGACGCCGTCGGGTGTTCACCACCGGCCTGCTGCTGTTCAGCCTGGGGTCCCTGCTCTGCAGCCTGGCCCCGGGCACGGGGCTGCTGGTGGCCTTCCGGATGCTCCAGGCCCTGGGTGGCTGCATGCTGACCCCGGTGTCGCTGTCGATCGTCCGGCAGGTCTACACCGACCCGGCCGAGCGGGCCCGGGCCCTGGGGATCTGGAGCGCCGTGTTCGGCCTGGGGGTGGCGTCGGGCCCGATCATCGGGGGGCTGCTGGTCGCCGCGGTGGGCTGGCGGTCGGTGTTCTGGGTGAACGTGCCGGTCGGGGTGGCCGCCTGGGCCGCGGCCCGGCGGTTCGTGCCCGAGTCGAAGGCGCCTCGGCCGCGGCGGCCCGACCCGGTGGGCCAGGTGCTGGCCATGGTGCTGCTCGGGGGTCTGACCTTCGGTCTCATCGAGGGGCCCGACAGCGGGTGGCTCCACCCGGCGGTCCTCGGGGCCCTGGCGGCCGCCGGGGTGGCGCTGGTCGGCCTGGTGGTGGTGGAGGGTCGGCAGCTCGAGCCGCTCGTCGAGCTGCGCTTCTTCCGCAGCCCGCCGTTCTCGGCGGCGAACGCGGTCGCCATCCTGGGCTTCTTGGCCCTCTCGGGCTTCCTCTTCGTCACCACCCTCTACCTCCAGGAGGTCCGGGGGGACTCGGCTCTGCTGGCCGGGGTGAGCCTGCTGCCGGCCACCACGGTCATCGCCGCCTCCTCGCCGGTGGCCGGCCGCCTGGTGGCCCGGCTCGGTCCCCGCTTGCCGCTGGTCCTCTCGGGCCTGGGCCTGGCGGCCGGGGCGGCCCTGCTGCTGGACCTGACCCCGACCACCCCCTACCTGCAGCTGGCCGGGGCCTACGTGCTCTTGGGGCTCGGCTTCGGCCTCATGAACCCGCCGATCACGAACACCGCGGTGAGCGGCATGCCCCCCGAGCAGGCCGGGGTGGCCTCGGCCATCGCCTCGAGCTCGCGGCAGGTCGGCAACGTGCTGGGCGTGGCGGTCATGGGGGGCCTGGTGAGCACGGCGGCGTTCGCCAGCGGGCACCTGCCGGTGGCGGACCGGGCCAGCTTCGCTGCCGCCACCCACCTGGCCTGGTGGGCCACGGTGGCCTGCGGCCTCGGGGCTGCGGCGATCGCCGGGGTCTGCGCCGGCCCCTGGGGCCAGCGGCGAGCCCGGGCCATCTACCAGGACCCCCCGAGCCCGGAGCCGGCCGGGGTCACCCTGGGGGCGGGCGCCGAGCCCTAGCCGGCCGCCTGGTTCGAGCCGGTCGAGGGATCGGCCGCGCCGACCCCGAGGGACTCGGCGAGCTCGGGGTGGGCCCGGCAGAGCAGGGCGTGGACCTCGGTGGTGAGGCGGAGGCGCTCCTGCTCGAGGCGGTGGCGACGACGGTTCTGGCGGATGAGGTGCAAGGTGCCGCCCGCCGCGATGCAGGCCCCGACGTCGCTGGTGACGTTCGTGTAGTTGCCCCCGATGAGCTCGGCCTTCGCGCTGACCGTCACGCCGAGGAGCGGGAGGACCACGAGGTAAAGCCCGAGGGCGAGGAGGAGCAGGACGTGGACCTTGCTGGAGAGGGCCCGGGGGATCACCTGGAGGGCCCGCTCGAAGCGGGTCATGGGTGCCGCGAGGGCGGTGAGGCTCCCCGTACCGTCCTGGTCCGGCGCGGTGGTCGGCTCGCCCGGGGGGTCCGTCGAGGCGGGGGGACGGGGGATCGGGTCGCCGGGGGCCGGCTCGCCTCGAGGAGGGTCCGGGACTGTGGGCATGACGAGGCTCCTTCCGTCGCCCGACGGGGGTCGTCGGGGTGGCGCGGGATCGGGGCCCCTAGCCTCCCACGGGCGTTCGGCTCAGCCCCGGAACCAGTCGGCCACCCCGTGGAGGAGCTCGGGGTCCAGGTGCTTGGGGGCCGCGAGGGCCTCGGCCAGGGGGACCCGGACGATCTGTCCGGCCCGGAGGGCCACCATCTGGTCGAAGGCCCCCTCGTGGACCGCCTCGGCGGCCGCCACCCCGAAGCGGGTGGCGAGCACCCGGTCGAAGGCCGTGGGGCTCCCGCCCCGCTGGATGTGGCCCAGGATGGTCATGCGGGTCTCGATGCCGGTGCGCCGCTCGATCTCGGGGGCGAGGACCGCGGCGATGCCCCCCAGGCGGGGGTGGCCGAAGGCGTCGAGCTCGGCAGCCGCGAGGGTCAGGGTCCCCTCCTTCGGCACGGCCCCTTCGGCCACCACCACGATGGAGGCGTAACGGCCCTTGGCGTGGCGGACCCGGAGCACTTCGCAGACCTCGTCGAGGTCGAAGGGCTCCTCGGGCACCAGGATGGCGGTGGCGCCGCCGGCGATGCCGGCGTAGGTGGCGATCCAGCCGGCGTGGCGGCCCATGACCTCGCAGACGATCACCCGGTCGTGGGACTCGGCGGTGGTGTGGAGCCGGTCGATGGCCTCGGTGGCGGTCTGGACGGCGGTGTGGAACCCGAAGGTCAGCTCGGTGCCCGCCAGGTCGTTGTCGATGGTCTTCGGCACCCCCACCACGGCCAGGCCCTCGGCGGCCAGCCGGTGGGCCACGCCCAAGGTGTCCTCCCCGCCGATGGCCACGATTGCGTCCAGGCCGAGCTCGGCGGCCGTGGCCAGGACCCGGGCCGGCCCGTCGGGGGCGGCGTAGGGGTTGGTGCGGGAGGTCCCGAGGATGGTCCCGCCCCGGGGCAGGATCCCCCGGCAGCGCTCCACGTCGAGGGGCAGGGTCCGGCCCTCCAGGAGGCCCCGCCAGCCGTCCGCGATGCCGACCAGCTCGTCCCCGAAGCCCACCTCGGCTCGGCGGACCACGGCTCGGATGACGGCGTTCAGCCCGGGGCAGTCCCCGCCGCCGGTCAAGACCCCGATGCGCATCTGACCCCTCCCCCGTTCGGCTCCTCGACCGCTCCTGGTCGGCGACGCTGTGCTAGGCAGGAGGCGTGGCCCCCGCGGCGACCCCCGAGGCCCGCGCCGCCCACTGGCGTTCGGTCTACACCACCCGGCCCCCGACGAGCCGGAGCTGGTACCAGGCCGAGCCGCGGGTCTCCCTGGCCCTGCTCGACGCCCTGGGTGTGGGGCCGCAGACCGCGGTGCTCGACGTCGGCGGGGGCGCGTCGTTCCTGGCGGACCGTCTCGTGGCCCGGGGCTTCCGGGACGTGACGGTGCTCGACGTGGCGGAGGAGGCCCTGGCCGAGGTGGCCGGCCGCCTGGGCGGCGATCCCCGGGTCACGCTCCTGTGCTCGGACCTCCTGGCCTTCGCGCCGACCCGGCGCTACGGCTGCTGGCACGACCGGGCGGTGCTGCACTTCCTCACCGAGGACGAGCTGCCCGCCTACCAGGCCGTCCTCCGCCGGGCCCTGGACCCCGGGGGTGCGGTCGTGGTCGGGGCCTTCGCCCCCGACGGCCCCGAGCAGTGCTCGGGCCTGCCGGTCCGCCGCTACGACCCCCCGGGCCTGCTCGCCGCCCTGGGCCCGGGGTTCGAGGCGGTGGCCAGCGAGCGGGAGGAGCACCGGACCCCGACCGGGGCCGTCCAGCCCTTCGCCTGGCTGGCGGCCCGCCGGACTGGCTGAGCACAGGCCGGCTGACCACGGACCGGCTGAGCACGGAGCGGCCGAGGACCGGCGCTCGATCCGGTGGCGGCGAAGGGAGGGGGGAGCGATGACGAGCAGCGAACGTCCGGTGACGGGGGAGCCGGCCTGGGCCGACCCGGTGCTGGTGCCCGGAGGGCCGGTGGTGGTCCGCCCCTTGGACCTCGGGGCCGGGGCCCGGCCGGGGGACCGGGGCCAGGCTGCGGCCGTGGCCACCCGGGCGTTCCACCACGACCCCCTCTTCGAGCACCTCGAGCCCCGGGCCCTGGAACGCTCCCGGGGGCTCGGCTGGTTCTGGCTGGCCTGCCTGGAGGCCTCGGGCCCCCGGGCCCGCTGCTACGGGGCCTGGCAGGGGGAGCGGCTGCTCGGCGTCTCGGTCTGGTTCCCCCCGGGCACCTACCCCCTGCCCCTGGCCGGCCAGGCCCGGGAGCTCCTCGGGGGCCTGCGGGCCCTCTGGCGCCGCCCACCCGGGCTGCTCGACGGGCTGCGCTACCTGCTGGCCATCGACCGGGCCCACCCGAAAGAGGAGCTCTGGTACCTGTTCCTGCTGGTCGTCGACCCCTTGGTCCAGCGCTGTGGCCTGGGGGCACGGCTGCAGGCGCCGGGCATGGCGGCGGCCGACGCCGAGGGCCTGGACTGCTACCTGGAGACCCAGAAGGCCGAGAACCTGCCCTACTACCGCCGCTTCGGCTACGAGGTGCTCGAGGAGCTCCGGCCCGCCCCGAGCGGCCCGCCCATGTGGACCATGCGCCGACCGGCCGGGGCAGCCCCGCGGGCGTCGTAGGCCAGCCCGGTCCGGGACCGGGCCCCTGGCTAGCCTGGGCCGGTGAGCGGACCTCGAGCGGACGACCGCCCCCTGGCGGGCCAGGTGGCCCTGGTCACGGGCTCGTCCTCGGGCATCGGGGCGGCCACAGCCCGTGCCCTGGCCGACCTGGGGGCGACGGTGGTGGTGAACTCGGCTCGGTCGGTGGCGGCCGGGGAGGCTCTGGCCGCCGAGCTGCCCGGGGCGAGCTACCTGCAGGCGGACGTGGCCGACGAGGCTGAGGCCCGCCGGCTGGTGGCCGAGACGGTCGAGCGCCACGGCCGGCTGGACGTGCTGGTGAACAACGCCGGGACCACCCGGGTGATCCCCCACCAGGACCTGGAGGCGGCCAGCCCGGCGGTGTGGCGGGAGATCCTGGACGTGAACGTGCTGGGCACCTGGCAGGTGACGGTGGCCGCCGTGCCCCACCTGCGGGCCAGCGGCCAGGGCCAGGTGGTGAACGTCTCCTCGATCGCCGGCGAGCGGCCCTCGGGCAGCTCGATCCCCTACGCCTGCTCGAAGGCGGCCGTCTCCCACATGACCCGGCTGCTCGCCAGCGCCCTCGGCCCGGCGATCCGGGTGAACGCCGTGGCCCCGGGCATGGTCGAGACCCCCTGGACCGCCTCCTGGGAGGCGGTGCGGAGCCACGTGGAGCGCACCGCTCCCCTGGCCCGGACCGGCCGCCCCGAGGACGTGGCCGCCGCCATCTGCGGCCTGGTGCTTAGTCCGTACGTGACGGGGGAGGTCCTGCTGGTGGATGGGGGTCTGCACCTGCGCTGAGGGGCTCGGCCCCGTCCCCGGCCTCCCGGCGGGCCGCCAGGCGCTCGGCGACCCGGCAGAACGCGCAGACCTCCCCGGTGGTCGGGGCCCCGCAGCGCGCGCAGGGCTGGAGGCCGGCCAGGGACTGCTCCCCGAGCTGGTCCTCCAGGAGGGGCTGCAGGCGGCGCAGGAACCCCCGGTGGAAGGCCGAGCGGATCCCCGGGGCCCGGTCCTCCAGGCGGGCCAGGAGGTCCTTGTAGACCAGGTGGCGGTTGCCCTCGGCCATCGGGCACTCCTCCACCACGTAGTCGATGCCGGCCACCACGCAGTAGGCGGCGGTCTCCCACTCGGTGGTCCGCACGAGGGGCTTCGCCCGCCGGACCAGGCCCGGGCGTCCTTCGAGCACCGGCCGCTGGCGGCGGAGCTGCTCGAGGTCCCACTGCAGGACGTTGCCCAGGAGGACCGCCGCCTCGTCGTCGAGGTTGTGGCCGGTCAGGACCACGTCGTAGCCCTCGGCCAGGGCGAAGCGGTTGAGGAGGTGCCGTTTGGACAGGCCGCAGACCCCGCAGGCGCTCCGGGCCCCCGACCGGGCGGCCTCGGGGATGCCCGCCCCGAGCTCCTCGGCCACTGCCACCACGTGGAGCGGCAGGCCCCGGGCCTCGGCGAAGCGCTCCACCGTCTCGCGGGACCGGGCGCTGTACTCCCCGATCCCCAGGTCCAGGTAGACGCCGGCCGGGGGGGCCTCGAGGAGAGGCGGCGCATCGCCCGTCGCGTCGGCCTCCGCGGCGGTCGCCAGGACGTCCCAGAGGCAGAGCGAGTCCTTGCCCCCCGAGACGGCGACGACGGCCCGTTCGCCCCGCCGGAGCATGTGGCCCTCGGCCATGGTGCGGGCCACCTTCTGGCGGACGTGGTGGAGGTAGCAGGGCGGGCAGAAGGCGGTCCGCTGACCCGGCAGCTCCACCGCCGCCGGCTGGCGGCAGCGGACGCAGCGTCGGGGACCCCGCCGGGAACGGGGCGGGGCGACAGCACGCCAGGTATTCGCGGGGGCCGCTCCGGGCAGGGCGGCGGCGTCCTGGCGCCCTGGGGTGTGCTCGGTCACCGGGCCCCCCCGGAGACCACCGGTCGGACCTCCACCTCGTCCCCGGGCCCGAGGGGATGCTCGCCGGGGACCAGCTCGCCGTTCACGATCACCAGGTGGCTGGCCCGGGGCAGCCCCAGGGCCTCGAGGACCCCGCCCACGGTGGTCGGTGCGGGCAGGCTGACCTCGCGGCTGGGGTTGCGCAGGCGCACCCGGACCGCCCCCTGGCCCTCGGCACCACCAACCCCCGAGGCGATCCTGGACCCCCGCTGCTCCCGGTCCTCGTCCACGTCTTCACGGTACTGCGGGGCCGGCCCGGGCCCAGACGCTGCTGCGGCGCGGGGCCTCGGTGACCGAGGCCTGCCTGGCGGTGGGCTGGGCGTCGGTCGGCTCCTTCAGCAGCCGCTTCCACCGGCTCGTCGGCCAGCCCCCGACCCGCTGGCAGGGCGCGGCCCCCGCGGCCTGGGAGCGCCTGCCCTGCTGCGTGGGCCGCGAGGTGGCCGTGGCGAGATCGGGCAGGATCGAAGAAGCCGGCCGAGGGCCGGGCTCGTAGGCTCGGACCATGTCGATCCGTCTGGCCACCGCTTTCGTGCCCGTCCTCGATCCCGAGGCCTCCTTGGCCTTCTATCGGGACCTCCTGGGCTTGGAGCTCCGGCAGGACGTCCAGGCCGGGCCCCACCGCTGGCTGACCCTGGCCGCCCCCGGCCAGGACGCCGAGCTGGTCCTCTTCCCGCCCCACGGGGGCCGGTCCGAGGCCGACGGCGAGGCCCTGGCCGCCCTGGTGGCCAAGGGCGCCCTGCAGGCCGCCATCTTCCGCACCGACGACCTCGAGGGCACCGTCGCCCGGTTGCGGGCCGCGGGGGTCGAGGTGCTCGAGGAGCCGGCCGACCGCCCCTGGGAGGTCCGCGACGGCGCCGTGCGGGACCCCTCGGGGAACGTGGTGCGCCTGGCACAGGCCTGAAGCAGTCCCCTGGCCCTCGGCGACGCCCTGGCCGAGGGGAGTCGGCCTAGGGGAGCCGACGGGCCGGGTCGAGACGGCGCGGGTCGACGGGGGTCACGAGGGTCCAGTGCCTCCCGACCGGGCAGCGCTGCCAGCGCCACCAGCCGAGCCGCAGGGCCTTCAGCGACGCCCCGGGCACCCACCAGGTGGTGAAGCAGTGGCCCCGCCGGCAACGGACCACCGTGTCCAGGGCCAGCAGCCGGCCCCGGCGGCGGGCCACGACGACGGCCTCCAGGGCGGTCAGCGCCCCAGCCCCGAGCAGAACCAGGCGCCGCCGGGACGAGCCGGCCGTCACGAGACCTGGCCGCCCAGCTGGGCCACCACCGCCTCAGGGTCGGCGCTGCCAACCAGGAGCTGGTCGTAGGGCGCATCCCGGAGGCGGACCCGGATCCCCCGGGGGGTGTCGTGGTGGACCACGGCGAAGGTCCGCTGGCCCCGTTGCACGAAGGTGCCGACGGCGAACCAGCCCGGGACCCGGGACCCGGGGAGCTTGAGGCCCTGGACCTGGTCCACGATGTCCTCGACCACCGACAGCCCGACGACCTGGGCCATGGGGACCCGAAGGTCCCCGTGGACCGCCTCGGCCTTCTCGAACGCACTCAGGTGCAGGACCAGCTCCTCGCCTTCCTGGCGCAGCTCCGCCATGGCACCTCCTCGTCCCTGCCCGGTCCTCCCGGCCCGGTCCCCTGACCGGACCAGTCGTTCTCATTTCTTAGAACGTTATCGGGTCCGAGAGCGGGTGGCTAGGGTGCGGTCGTGGACCGCGTCGACCTGCTGCTCCACCCGGTCCGGCTGCGGATCCTCCAAGCCTTCTTGGGCGACCGGGCCCTGACCACGAGCCAGCTGGCCGCCGAGCTGCCCGAGGTGCCCCAGGCCAGCCTCTACCGGCACGTCGCGGAGCTGAGCAGGGCCGGGGTGCTCCAGGTGGTGGCCGAGCGGCGGGTCCGGGGCGCCCTGGAGCGGACCTACGTGCTGCGGGGGGCTGCTGCCCAGGTCGGCCCGGCCGAGGCGGCCCGGATGACCCCCGAGGAACGCCTGCGGGGGTTTGCGGCGTTCGTGGCCAGCCTCCTCGGGGCTGCTGAGCGTTCCCTCGACGACCCCGGGCGCGGGCACCGGCCGGACCAGCTCGGGTACCGCATGGCCGGCCTGTGGCTGACCGACGCCGAGCTGACCGAGCTGCTGGCCGACCTGGTGCGGGTGCTCCAGCCTCGGCTGGCGAACCCGCCGGGGGGCCGTCGGCGCCGCTGGCTGGTCGCCGGGGTGCTCCTGCCGACCGACGGCGACAAGGAAAGGAGCGGGACCGGTTCGGGTCGCCGGGTCCCGACGGGGCCCCGGGCCACGGCGGCCCCGCAACGACCCTCGGGGCGCCGGACGCGACGAGCCGGCCCCGAGGGGCCGGCCGTCTGACGTCCTCGCAGGACCCCTGGCCCTTCGGGCTCAGATGTCGTAGTAGAGCATGAACTCCCAGGGGTGGGGCCGGAGGCGGATGGCGTCGACCTCGTTGACCCGCTTGTACTCGATCCAGGTCTGGATGAGGTCGTCGGTGAAGACCCCGCCGGCCTTCAAGAAGTCGTGGTCCTCCTCCAGGGCGGCCAGGGCCTCGTCGAGGCTGCCGGGCACCTGGGGCACCTGGGCGAGCTCCTCGGGGGGCAGGTCGTAGAGGTCCCGGTCGACCGGATCGGGCGGCTCGATGCGGTTCTGGACCCCGTCGAGGCCGGCCATGAGCATGGCGGCGAAGGCCAGGTACGGGTTGCAGGAGGGGTCCGGGCAGCGGAACTCCACCCGCTTGGCCTTCGGGCTCTGGGAGTAGAGGGGGATGCGGCAGGCCGCCGAGCGGTTCCGCTGGGAGTAGACGAGGTTCACCGGGGCCTCGTAGCCCGGCACCAGACGCTTGTAGGAGTTGGTGCTCGGCGCGGCGAAGGCCAGGACGGCCGGGGCGTGGCGGAGCAGCCCCCCGATGTACCAGCGGCCGATGTCCGAGAGGCCGGCGTAGCCGTCCCCGGCGAAGAGGGGCTGGCCGTCCTTCCAGAGGGACTGGTGGGTGTGCATGCCCGAGCCGTTGTCCTGGAAGAGGGGCTTGGGCATGAAGGTGGCCGTGTAGCCCGCCTTCCGGGCCACGTTCTTCACGACGTACTTGTAGAGCATGAGCTTGTCCGCCATGACCAGCAGGGTGTCGAAGCGCATGTCGATCTCGGCCTGGCCGGCGGTGGCCACCTCGTGGTGCTGGACCTCGATCTCGATGCCCAGCCGCTCCATCGTCAGGATCATCTCCGAGCGCAGGTCCTGGAAGTGGTCCGTGGGGGGCACCGGGAAGTAGCCCTCCTTGGGGCGGATCTTGTAGCCCAGGTTGCCCCCGTCCTCGTGCCGGGCGGCGTTCCACCAGCCTTCGATGGAGTCCACCTGGTAGAAGGCCGAGTGCTGGTCCTGCGCGTAGCGGACGTCGTCGAAGATGAAGAACTCGGCCTCGGGCCCGAAGTAGGCCGTGTCGGCGATGCCGGTGGAGGCCAGGTAGCGCTCGGCTTTCTGGGCCACGTAGCGAGGGTCCCGGGAGTAGGGCTCGAGGGTCACGGGGTCCCGGACGAAGCAGTTCAGGTTCAAGGTGGTGTGCTGCCGGAACGGGTCGATGACTGCCGTGGAGGGGTCGGGGATCAGGAGCATGTCGGACTCCTGGATCTCCTGGAAGCCCCGGATGGAGGAGCCGTCGAAGCCCAGGCCCTCCTCGAAGACCTCCTCGGTGAGGGCGTGGGCCGGGATGGAGAAGTGCTGGGTCAGCCCGGGCAGGTCCACGAAGCGGACGTCGACGATCTCGACGCCCTGCTCCTGCATGAGGCGGAGGACCTCCGCCGGGGTCCGCTGCTGCACGGCTCCTCCTTCGGCTCGCTCTTTCGGCTGGTCGCGCCAGGCCGCGCCCTGGGCACCGGCGCGCCGGGGCGGCCCGGGCGGGCCTCCGGCACGGGCCGGACGGTAGCAGCTGCGCGTAGGGCCCAGCACGCCCGTCCGACGGCCAGGAGCTTGCCAGGACCCCGTTTCCGGGGCGTTACCGCTCTGTGAACGCCGCGTGAACCGGGCCCGGGGCCGGACCGGGAGCTGCGAGACTACGGGGCGACAGGAGGAGACGGGATGACCTTGGAGGCAACGGCCAGAACCGACGGGCCGGGTCGGAGCGCGGACCGGGCCCAGGCGGAGTACGTGCTCAGGACGGTCGAGGAGCGGGGGATCCGCTTCGTCCAGCTCTGGTTCACCGACGTCCTGGGCACCCCGAAGACCTTCAGCATCACCCCGGCCGAGCTGGAGAACGCCCTGGAGGAGGGCATGACCTTCGACGGCTCGGCCATCGACGGCTTCAGCCGGGTCCAGGAGAGCGACGTGCTCGCCTGGCCGGACCCCACCACCTTCCAGCTCCTGCCCTGGCAGAGCCCCGAGGTCCCGGTGGCCCGGGTCTTCTGCGACCTCTGCAACCTCGACGGCAGCCCCTTCGAGGGCTGTCCCCGCCATGTCCTGCGCCGGGCCCTGGCCCGAGCCCGGGCCGCCGGCTTCACCTTCTTCACCGCCCCGGAGATCGAGTACTTCTACTTCGCCGACGCCGACCCCCGCCGGCCGCCCCGGGGCCTCGACAGTGGCAGCTACTTCGAGCTGACCCCCGGGGACCAGGCCGAGCAGCTCCGGCGGGCCAGCGTGCTGACCCTCGAGGAGATGGGCATCCCGGTGGAGCACGCCCAGCACGAGGACGCCCCCTCCCAGCACGAGATCGACCTGCGCTACACCGACGCCCTGACCATGGCCGACACGGTCATGACCACCCGACTGGTGGTGAAGGAGATCGCCCGCCGCCAGGGGGTCCACGCCAGCTTCATGCCCAAGCCCCTGGCCGGGGTCCAGGGTTCGGGCATGCACACCCACCTCTCGCTCTTCGCCGGGGAGACGAACGCCTTCGCCGACCCGGCCGACCCGACGGGACTCTCGGCCGTGGCCCGGCACTTCGTGGCCGGCCTGCTCCACCACGCCCCCGAGATCACCGCGGTGACCAACCAGTGGGTGAACAGCTACAAGCGCCTCGTGCCGGGCTACGAGGCCCCGGTCTACGTCTCCTGGGCCCGCAACAACCGCTCGGCCCTGGTCCGGGTGCCGGTGGTCAAGCGAGGCAAGCTGGAGTCCACCCGGGTCGAGTACCGGGCCCCGGACTCGGCCTGCAACCCCTACCTGGCCTTCGCCGTCATCCTGGCCGCCGGCATGGCCGGCGTCGAGGGCGACTACCCCCTGCCCCCCGAGGCCACCACGAACCTCTACGAGCTGACCCCCGAGGAGCTGGCCGCCGAGGGGGTGGCACCGCTGCCGACCAGCCTCCAGGAGGCGGTCAGCGCCATGGAGCGCTCCGAGCTCGTGGCCGAGACCCTCGGGGAGCACGTCTTCGAGTGGTTCGTCCGCAACAAGCGGGCCGAGTGGGCCGCCTACAAGACCCACGTGAGCCAGTTCGAGCTGGACCGCTACCTGCCGGTGCTGTGAGCGCCCCGGGGCCCCAGGCGGTCGGCCCGGGCACCGTCCTGGGCTTCCCCGACCCGTTCCCGCCCGAGCTCGCCGTGGCCGTGGAGCGGGCCGGGTACCGCCTGGCCCCGGTCGGGGACGCCAAGGCGGCCACGGCGGCCGAGCCCGACGACGGCTGGGCGGCTGCGCTCGTCAGCGTGGTGGACGAGCCGGGCGACGGGTTCCGGCTCTGCCAGGCCCTGCGGACCAAGGAGGTGCCCCTACGGCCCCTCCTGCTCGTGGTCCGGCTGGAGCAGCTGGCCGACCTGCACGGCCGGGAGGAGCTCTACGACGACTTCGCCGTCCTGCCCGCCCACCCCCTTGAGGTCGCCGCCCGCCTCCGCCGGCTCCTGGCCCGCTCCGGGCGGGAGCCCCGGGCCCAGGTCATCGAGTACGGGCCCTTGGTCATCGACCTCGAGACCTACCAGGCCGCGGTGGCCGGCCGGCCCCTGGACCTCACCTACATGGAGTACCAGCTGCTCCGCTTCCTCGCCGCCCGGCCCGGCAAGGTGTTCACCCGGGAGACCCTCCTCAGCCGGGTTTGGGGCTACGAGTACTACGGCGGGGCCAGGACCGTCGACGTCCACGTCCGGCGCCTGCGGGCCAAGCTGGGCGAGGAGCACGCCCACCTGATCGAGACGGTCCGCTCCGTCGGCTACCGCTTCGGGTCGGCCGGGTCCTGAGGCAGCCGGGCCCAGACCTCCACCTCGACCTTCGCCCCGAGGGGCAGGCCGGCCACGGCCACCACCGTCCGGGCCGGCCGGGCCGAGCCCAGGGCCTCGGCGTAGCGGCGGTTCAGCTCCTGGTAGTCGGCCATGTCGGTCAGGAAGACCGTGACCTTCACCACGTCCTCCCAGCCCAGGCCGGCCTCGGCCAGCACCTCGGCCACGTTCGCCAGGGCCTGGGTGGCCTCGGGGCCGGTCCCCCCGGGCACGAGCTCCGGGCCGCTGGCCCCTGGCCGCAGGCCCAGCTGCCCGGAGCAGACCGCCAGGGGCCCGGCCAGCACCAGGGGGGAGTAGGGACCGACGGGGGCAGGCATCGGTTAACGACCTCCTTCGACGGGATCGGCGTTCGGGACCCGCTCGATCGGCCAGGCCGGGGGCAGCCCGGCGACCAGCCAGGCGGCCGCCGCGGTGGCGGCCAGCACGGCGTCGCTCGCCGCCCGGGGCGGGCCGACCGGCGGGGCCAGGGTCACGCGGACCTCGGGAGTGGCCCGGGCGGGCAGCACCCCGAAGGACCGGACGGTCAGGTCGTGGACCTCCCCAGCCTCGTCGACCGCCAGGCCCTCCCGTCGGACCCAGCCCAGGCCCTGGTGGACCGCCCCGAGGCAGTAGGAGCGCAGGGTGGTCTCGTCGAGCACCTCGCCGGCCTGCACCGTCACCTCGACGGTCTCCCGCTCCGCCGGACCCTGGGGGGCCACGAGGCGGACCTGGGCGACGGCCCCCTCGGGGGTCCGGACCTCGGTGACCGCCTCGCTGGCGCCGGGACACTGGCCGCGGTCGAGAGCGGCGAGGACCGCGCCGACCACGGCCGCCTCGGCCCAGCCGGCCGCCCGGAGGGCCGCGGCCACCGGCGGGCCGGGCACCTCGACCTCCTCGATCTCCCAGGCCAGCCCAGCCGAGCGAAACGCCTCGGCCCAGCCGGCCAGCTCGGCGCCCGGCGTCCGGGCGACCCGGACCCGTCCCCGACCCTGCCGGTCCACCCCGAGGGCCACCGGCGGCCGCTTCGGCCCCCGCCGGGCCAGGTCCTCCCGAGTGGCCACGGCCTTGACCGGCCGGCCCGCCCGCTCGGCCAGGAGCCTGGCCACGTCGCGGACCGGCGAGTGGGCCTTGCCCCCGAAGGCCCCCCCGTTGGCCAGCGGGTCGGCCGGGTCCCCCCCGGGCTCGCACCAGGAGCAGTCCGGCTCGAGGTAGGCGGGGTCGACGAAGCTCGTCTGGAGGCGAAGCGCCCAGTCGCCGGGGGGAAGGGCCAGGGGTGGCCGCACCGGCAGGGTGCTGCTCCGGCCGGGCCGGTGGCCGGCCAAGCGCCGGGCCTCGGCGAGGGTCTCGGCGACGACCCACTGGTCGGGGTCCCGCCAGTCCCCCTCGGCCCGGGGCAGCGCCACGAGGGCCTCGGCCGGGGCCCGGTCGTCGGCGAAGCCGGCCTCGCCCCGCACCACCGCTGGCCCGACCACCTGGGACGCCTGGCCCTCCAGGGCGGCCCGGCGAGCGGCCGCCCCGAGATCCCGGGTGGCCCCCGCGGCGGTCGCCCCCTCGAGGACGTCCAGGGCAGCGGCCACGATGCTCCGCCAGCCGGTGCAGCGGCAGAGGTGGGCGGCCAGGGCCTGCTCGACCCGCTCGGGGCCCACCGGCCCGGGGAGCCGCTCGAGGGCCATGAGCCGCATGAGGATCCCGGGGGTGCAGAAGCCGCACTGGCTCGCCCCCCGGTCCACGAAGGCCTGGACCCAGCGGGCCCGCTGCGCGTCGGGCACGCCGGCCAGGGTGGTCACCCGGCGGCCGGCCACCCGGCGGGCGGCGGTCACGCAGGCCACCCGGGGCTGCCCGTCGACCCAGACGGTGCAGCAGCCGCACTGGCCCTGGGGGCTGCAGCCGTCCTTCGGGCTCCTGGCGCCCAGCCGCTGCCGGAGGACCTCCAGCAGCGAGCTGCCATCGTCGGGGACCTGGACGACCTGGCCGTCGACCTCCAGGGTCAACGTGCCGGCCGGGACGTCGACCACGACAGGAGCCGGCCCGGGACCCTCGGGGGGCTCAGCTGAAGGAGGAGCCGCAGCCGCAGGTGCGGGTGGCGTTGGGGTTCGAGATGTGGAAGCCCGCCCCCTGCAGCCCGTCGGTGTAGTCCAGGGTCGAGGTCGACGGCCACCCGGACGCTGCCCTGGGTCCGCACGATGTCGTCCTCGGCCACCTCGCTGTCGAAGAACATCTCGTAGCTGTAGCCCGAGCAGCCCCCGGGTCGGACGGCGACCCGCAGGACGAGCTGCTCGTCGCCCTCCTGGGCGAGCAGGTCGGCCACCTTGGCGACCGCAGCGTCGGTCAGCGTGATGGGGTCCGGTCGACGACCGATCCGGACCGGGGTCATCGTCGTCGTCACTCCAGGCCTCCTTCCCTGGACGGTCCCGCGGGCCGGGCCCAGCCTCGGCCAGGGGGGCCGCAGCCGGCCGCTGCCCGGGCACCCGCCCGAGCCACTGGCCGAATCCTACTGGCCGCAGCCTACCGGCCGCTCCCCGCTCGGGCCGATGACCCACCCCGGGCCCCCGCCGACCGGCCGGTAGGCTGGGGCCGTGGAGAAAGCCGTGTCGGGCCCGGAACCTGCGAGGACCGACCCAGCAGGCCGTCCGCGAGACGGCCACGGGGCCGGTGGCGCCGGCCCGGTCCTCGACGCGGCGACGATCCGCCAGGCCCTCGCCGGGGTCCAGGACCCCGAGCTCGGGGCCGGCCTGGTCGAGCTGGGCATGATCCGGGAGGTGGCGGTCGAGGGCTCCTCGGTGACCGTCGAGGTCGCCTTGACCATGCAGGGCTGCCCGCTCCGGACCCGACTGCGGGCCGACGTAGAGGCGGCGGTCCGCCAGGTCCCGGGCGTGGAGCAGGTAACGGTCCGGTTCGGCCTGCTCGACGCCGAGGAGCGCCGGGCCCTCATGGCCACGGCCCGGCGCCGGGCCCAGGAGCGGGCCCCGGCGACCAGCCTGCCGGCACGGGCCCGGGTGCTGCTGGTGACCTCGGGCAAGGGCGGGGTGGGCAAGTCCTCGGTGGCGGTCAACCTCGCTGCCGCCCTGGCGCGCCCGGGCCAGGTGGTCGGGCTGCTGGACGCCGACATCTGGGGCTTCTCGGTCCCCCGGCTGCTGGGCATGGACGGGCGGCTCGAGGCGGCCGGGGGCAAGATCCAGCCCCGGCGGCTGGCCGTGGGGGACGGGGAGCTCCGGGTGGTCTCGATGGGCTTCCTGGCCGAGGAGGACACGGCGGTGCTCTGGCGGGGCCTGAAGCTCAGCCGGGCGGTGCAGCAGTTCCTGGAGGACGTGGCCTGGGACGGCGTGGACCTGCTCGTGATCGACGCCCCGCCGGGGACCGGCGACGTGCCCATGGCCCTGGCCCGGCTCCTGCCCCGCAGCGAGGTCCTGGTGGTCACCACCCCGCCGCTGGCTGCCCAGCAGGTGGCGGCCCGGGCGGCCGACCTGGCCCGGCGGCACCACCTGCGGGTGAGCGGGGTGATCGAGAACATGGCCGGCTTCGTGTGCGAGCACGGCAGCAGCTACCCGCTCTTCGGAGAGGGTGGAGGCGAGCGCCTGGCTGACGCCCTCGGCGTGCCCCTCCTGGGCAGCGTACCCTTCGACCCGGCGGTGGCCGTCGGCGGGGACCGGGGCGAGCTGGCCGTCTTGGGACCGGGCCCCGCGGGCACGGCGCTGCGGGGCATCGCCGAGCGGCTGCGGGACGACCCCCAGGCGGCCGAGGCCGCCAGCTGCGCCGGTCGCCTCCTGGACGCCGTCGAGCGGGCCGTCGCCGGTGTCGCCCGAGGCTGAGGCCACCGCCCCGGCCCGGCACCCCCGGCGGGTCCCCTTGGCCCTGGCCACCATGGCCCTCGTGGTGGTGGTCCTCCTCGTGGCCCTCAGCCTTCTGGTGGTGCGCCTCACGACCACCCACCACGCGAGCGGACCGCCGCCCACCCCCCTGGCCCCCGCCAGCCTGGTGACCAGCGCGACGGGCGTGCCAGGCAGCGTCCTCGACGAGGTGGGCGCCCCCGGGGCGCCCCTCGTGACCCCGCCCCAGCGCCTCGGCGCCCAGACCACGCTGCTCCGAGGGTCCCTGCCCGAGGTCCTCTACGTCGGAGCCGAGTTCTGCCCCTTCTGCGCCGCGGAGCGCTGGCCCCTCGTCGTGGCCCTGAGCCGCTTCGGCCGCTTCGAGCACCTCGGGCAGGCCAGCTCGGCCACCGGCGAGGTGTTCCCGAGCGTGCCCTCCTTCAGCTTCCGCGGCGCCACCTACCAGAGCCCCTACCTGGCCTTCTCGGCGATCGAGACCTACAGCGCCAGCACCGACCCCGGCCAGGACAGCTTCCAGGCCCTCGAGCGGGTGCCTCCAGCCGACCGGGCCCTCCTCTCCCGGCTGGACCGACCGCCCTCCACGGCGGTGGCCGGGAGCCTGCCGGTGGTGGACCTGGCCGGCCGGGCCCTCGTGATCGGCGCCCAGTTCTCCCCCGGGCTCCTGAGCGGGCTCAGCGCCTCCACGGTCGCCCGGGACCTCACCGACCCGACCAGCCCGGTCGCCCAGGCGGTCGACGGGGCGGCGAACGAGCTGACCGCCGTGCTCTGCGAGGTCACCGGGGGACGCCCCGGCGCCCTCTGCACGAGCCCGGCGGTGCGCCAGGGCCGGGCCCGGCTGACGAGCAGCGGCGCCCTCAGCCTGCCTGCTGGCTGACCAGCTGCTTGCGCTCGGCCTCGTTCAGCCCGCCCCAGATGCCGTGGGGCTCCCGGATCCGCAGGGCGTACTCCAGGCACTCCCGCTGCACGACGCAGGTCCGGCAGATGGCCTTGGCCCGCTGCTCCCTGGCCAGCTTCTGCTCCTTGCGCTCGGCGGTCGACGGCGGGAAGAACGCCGACGCTTGGGGCCCCCGGCAGGCCGCTCGGGCCTGCCATCCTTCGACGATCGATCTCACGGTCAGTCCCCCTCCCGTCTTCGACGGTACTCGTCGGCCGTTCCTTCGACAAGGGGTCTGATCTGGGATTCCTCCGATCCGGGCGGGCGTGTGGGCCGCCGGTTACGCTCGGGACGGCATGGACGTCGCCGAGTTCGTCGGGCAGAGCCGGGTGCTGGTGGTGGCCGGCAAGGGCGGGGTCGGCAAGACCACGGTGGCCGCCACCTTGGCTCGCCTGGCCGCCGAAACCGGGGCCCGGGTGGTGCTGGTCGACCTGGAGGGCCGCCCGGGCCTGCCCCGCTGCTTCGGCCACCCCGATCCCCTCGGCTACGAGCCGGTCCCCCTCCTGGCCGCCGGGCCCGGCGGGGGCGAGGTGGTGGGTCGGCGGATCACCCCGGACGAGGCCCTGGTGGAGTACCTGGTGGAGCACGGCCTGAAGCGGGTCTCCCGCCGGCTGGTGTCCTCGGGGGCCCTCGAGATCGTGGCCACGGCCATCCCGGGGATCCGCGACGTCCTGGTGCTGGGCAAGGTGAAGCAGCTCGAGCGCCAGGGCCTGGCCGACCTGCTGGTGGTGGACGCGCCGGCCACCGGTCACGCCATGACCTTCCTGTCCTCGGCCGAGGGGCTCCTCGACGCCGCCCGGGGCGGGCCGGTGCGGACCCAGGCGGCCGAGGTGGTCGAGCTGCTCTCGGACCCGCGACGCTGCCAGGTGGTCCTGGTCACGGTGCCCGAGGAGATGCCGGTGAACGAGGTGGTCGAGGCGGCCTACGCCCTGGAGGACCGGGTCGGGGTGGCCCTGGCCCCGGTGGTGGTGAACGGCTGCGTCCAGGCCCCCCCGGGACTGGCCGTCGACCCGGCCGAGGCCGCAGCGGCCGCGGGCCGCTCGCTGTCGGCCGCCCAGCTCGAGGCCCTCGGGGCGGCGGCCGCCTTCGAGCGCCGCCGGGCCGAGCTCCAGGACGCCCAGCTGCGCCGGCTCCGCCAGGAGCTGCCCCTGCCCTGCCTGGAGCTGCCCGAGCTGCCGGTCGACCAGATCGGGCCCGAGGCCCTCGGCCAGCTGGTCGAGGCCCTCGCCGAGGAGCTGGCGGCCCTGCCCGAGTCCCCGGGCAGCCCCGTAGGTGCCGGGGACGCGACCCGCCGGGCGAGCGGCGGATCCTCGGCATGACCAGCCCCCCGGCGAGCCCGCAAGCGAGCCACCCGGCGCCGCTCGGCCAGCTGCTCCAAGAGGCCCGCATCGTGGTGTGCTGCGGCTCGGGCGGGGTCGGCAAGACCACGGTGGCGGCCGCCCTGGGGGTGCGGGCCGCGACGCTCGGGCGGCGGGTGTGCGTGGTGACCATCGACCCGGCCCGACGCCTGGCCGACGCCCTGGGGCTCGACCGGGAGGCGAACGACCCGGTGCCGGTGGCCGGGGAGTGGCCGGGGAGCCTGGCCGGCGTGGTCCTGGACCCCAAGCGGACCTTCGACGACCTGGTCCGGGCCCACGCCCCGAGCGGCGAGCGGGCCGAGCAGATCCTGGCCAACCGGATCTACCGGAACCTGACGAGCGCCCTGTCGGGCACCCAGGAGTACATGGCCATGGAGAAGCTCCACCAGCTGACCACGAGCGGCCAGTTCGACCTCGTGGTGGTGGACACCCCGCCGACCCGCAACGCCATCGACTTCCTCGACGCCCCCCGTCGCCTGACCCGCTTCCTCTCGCATCGGCTCTTCCAGCTCCTGCTCATGCCCACCCGGGCCTACCTCCGGGCCGTGTCCCTGGCCTCCCAGGCGCTCCTGCGGACCATCGCCAAGGTGGCGGGGGCCGAGGTGGTCGACGACGCCGTGGCCTTCTTCCAGGCCTTCGAGGGGATGGAGGAGGGGTTCCGGCGCCGGGCCGAGGAGACCGCCCAGGCCCTGGCCGACCCCTCGACGGCCTTCGTCCTGGTCAGCGCGCCCCGGGCCGAGGCGGTGGCCGAGGCCCGCTGGTTCGCCGAGCGCCTGGCCGAGCTGCGCTACCGGGTGGCGGCGCTGGTGGTGAACCGCATGGTCCCGGCCTTCCCCTGCCCGGATCCCGGCCCGGCCCCGGCCGACAGCGCCCTGGCCGACCTGGTGGCCAACTGGCGCCGGCTGGCCGAGCAGCGGGCCCGCCAGGAGGCCGTGGCCGAGGCCCTGGCCCGCCACGTCGGCACCGCCGTCCTCCTCCAGCTGCCCCTGCTGCCCGACGACGTCCACGACCTGGCAGGCCTCGCCCAGGTCGCCGGGGCGTTGGAGCCGGACCCGGGGGCCCGCTAGCCTGCCGGTCGTGGCGAGAATCCTGCTGGCCAGCGACCTGCCGGCCCTGCGCCAACAGCTGGCCGGTGTCCTGCGGGGACCCGAGACCACCCTCCTGGAGGTCAGCTCGGGCTTCGACGTCCTGCCGACCGTGCGGGCCGAGCACCCCGACCTCGTGATCGCCGACCTCCAGATCGGCTCCATGGGGGGCATGGCGGTCTGCATGGACCTGCGGCTCGAGGCCAGCTACGGGGCGGTGCCCGAGGTGCCGGTCCTCCTGCTCCTGGACCGCCGGCCCGACGTCTTCCTGGCCCGGCGCTGCGGCGCCGAGGGTTTCCTGCTCAAGCCCCTGGACCCCCTGCGGCTGCGGCGGGCCGTGGCCACGCTCCTCGAGGGGGGCCGCTTCGAGGACGACTCCCTGCGGCCGGACCCCGTGGTGGTCGAAGCGGCCCGGCCCCAGGCCGTCCGCACCGGCTAGCGGCGGGGGTCGACGTGCGGCTCCGGCTCGGCCGGTCGGCCAAGCCCGACCCGCCCCCAGAACGGGCCGGGCGGCCCAGCCCGGAGGGGGAGGAGCAGGCCCAGCGGATCCTGGCCGCCTTGGAGGACCTGCGCCACACCCCGGTCCGGGAGGTCATGACCCCCCGGGTCGACGTGGTCGGGCTGCCCATTCCGGTGACCGCCGAGGCCGTGGCCCGGGCCCTCCGGCAGAGCGGCCGGTCGAACTTCCCGGTGTTCGACGAGGACCTCGACAACCTCGTCGGGGTCCTCTCCGTCCGGGACCTGTTCCGAGCCGGCTGGCAGCTCGAACCGCCCGGCGGCACCGCCGAGCAGAACGGCCCGGGCCCCTCGGGCACGACGCCTGGCGGCAGGGCCCCTGCCGGCGCGGCCCCCTCGCCGCTCGACATCTCCCGCCGGATCCGTCAGCCCTACCTGGTGCCCGAGTCGCGCCTCGTCCTCGACGCCCTGGCCGACATGCGCCACCACCGCCGGGGCTTCGCCGTGGTGGTCGACGAGTACGGGGGGGTGGCCGGGGTCCTCACGGTCAAGGACCTCCTGGCCGCCCTCGTCGGGGACCTCCACGACGAGTTCGACCGGGTCGAGGAGCCCGAGATCATCCGGGTCGACCAGACCCGCTGGCTGGTCGACGGGGGCCTCGGGGTCGACGAGCTCCGGGACCGCCTCGGGGTGCCCGTGCCCGACGGGGAGTACGTCACCCTCGGCGGGTTCCTCTTCGACGTCACCGGCCACATCCCCGAGGAGGGCGAGCGCATCGAGGCCGCCGGCTTCGAGTTCCGGGTGGTCGAGATGGACAAGCGCCGCATCGCCAAGGTCGTCCTCCGCCGCCTCCCCCCGGCCCCGGCCGACGCCGAGGAGCCCCAGCAGGCCTGAGGGGCGGCGCCGGGCCGGGGGGAGCTCGGCGGGCGCGCTCTGCTCCTTGAGCGGGCGATCGCGATGCGTGGTCCTGGACCGCGCTCGGCGCTCGGCTGGGCCCGGCTCGTGCGTGGCCTGGGGCTGGGCCCGCTGGGCGTCGGGTAGCATCGGGCCCGGTCGCCCAGGCGGCCGACGGGCTGTAGCGCAGTTTGGTTAGCGCGCCACGTTCGGGACGTGGAGGTCGCCGGTTCAAATCCGGCCAGCCCGACCAGGGGGAAGAGCCGAAGTCCCGGTCCCTGTTGCCCGTCTGGGCCCCTCAGCGAGCCAGAGGTGCGGGTCACGCTCTAACGAACGTTGCGACCGGTGGGGCACGGTATAAGGAGTTGCCGCATTCCGTTATAGTGATTGGTGGTGGATCCCTCGCGGTTTCGTGACTCTCCGATGGGCCAGGTGGTGAAGGCCCCCGGTCCCTACGGCTTCTTTCACTTCGTCCCTTCGCCGCTTCCGAGAACCCTTGACCTTAACCCGACAACGGTGCTCGCCTTGTCGAGAGCCGACACCACCCTTGGACGCCTTGCTGGTGCCGGCCGCCTCCTGCCCAACCCTCACCTACTCGTCGAGCCCTACGTGGCAGCAGAAGCAGTGGCGAGCTCTCGAATCGAAGGCACCCAAGCTTCGCTCAATGACCTCCTCGAAGCGAACGCCACCGGTCGAGTGCCAAGAGGGAGCGACGTGCGCGAAGTGCAGAATTACATCAAAGCCATGCACCACGGCCTCAACCAGCTCGAAAAAGTTCCTTTGTGCCTCAGACTTCTACGAGAAGTTCACGGCATCCTGATGAAAGAAGTTCGAGGCCAAGAACGGCAACCCGGGGAGTTCCGGACGAGTCCGAACTGGATCGGGTCACCGACGGACTCTCTCTACGACGCAGCATTTGTACCGCCGTTACCTGATGAAATGGGACCCCTCCTTAACGATCTTGAGCGCTTCATCAACGAGGATCCTCCGATCCCGATCCTCGTGCGCTGCGCCCTCATTCACTATCAGTTCGAGACGATCCACCCTTTCTTGGACGGCAACGGACGACTTGGCCGACTTCTCGCTGTATTCTACCTCGTCCATCAACAGGTACTCCCACAACCCCTCCTCTATCTCAGTGCCTACTTCGAGAAACACCGCAGCCAGTACTACGACCGCTTGCAAGCCGTCCGTGAACGCGGTGAGCTCCAAGACTGGCTGCAATTCTTCCTCACGGCGGTTGCTGAACAGGCCAGTGACGCCGTATGGCGATCCGAGCGTCTCTCTGACCTTCGGGAGCATTATCGGCGAGAAGTCTCCACGTCGAGAAGTCGCGCCTCGGAAGTCGTCGACATGATCATTCAAAATCCCTTCATTACCATTCGCCAGGTGCAGAACAACCTGGGCATCACCCAACCTGGCGCACTCAACCTCGTTCGTCGTCTCGAGAAGCTCGGATGGTTGCAACAGGTTGGTACGGTCGGTAGGGGTGGCCGAACCCTCTGGGTCGCGCCCGAAGTGCTCGCCGTCATCGGCAACCGCTGAGCTCCCGGCCCGATATCGTCAACCCCCAGCCGCCTCGAGGCCTTTCTGATCTCCCCCCGCACCCCTTCTGCACGCCGCCCCCTCCCCCCACCCTCCCCACCCCACCCTTGACGGTTTAAGGTCATTGCCTTAACCTGGCGTGGTGGCCGACGGGGTGCGGGAAGAGCTGCTGGCGGTGGCCGAGCGGCTGGTCGCGACCCGGGGCATCGGGGGCACGAGCCTGCGGGACGTGCAGGTGGAGTCCGGCCAGCGGAACAAGTCGGTGGTGCAGTACTACTTCGGCTCCCGGGACGGGCTGGTGCGGGCGGTCGTGGAGGCCCGCATGGGCCCGATCAACCACCGGCGGCTCGTGCTGCTCGCTGGCCTGGGCCCGGAGCCGAGCGTGCGGGCGCTGGTGGAGGCCTTCGTGGCGCCCCTGGCGGAGCAGACGGTGCTGGCTCCCCGGAGCTTTTGGGCCCGGTTCCTGCTGCAGGCCTCGTTCGACCCGAGCTTCCGGCGCCTGGTCCGCGAGTCGCTCAGTGCGGCCAGCTTCCGGGCGGTCTGGGTTGCCCTGGCCGCTCGGCTCGGCCAGCTGCCCGAACCGGCCCGGCAGCATCGGGTGGAGCGCATGGTGGAGTTCGTGCTCGTCGCCTTGGCCAGCGCCGAGGAAGCCCGGGACGAGGGCCGCCTGGCCCTGGGGGAGGCGCCGGGCTTCGTGGCCGACCTGGTGGCCATGTGCTGCGGCCTGCTGGAAGCACCGAGTGGCTGGGAAACGAGTGGCTGGGCGGCAACGGGGCTCGGCCCCAGCGGGGACCGGGCCCTCACCGGCACCGCCAGGCGCCGGACCGGGGACGTCCCGAACCGGCCGGCCAGCGGGGAGGACCACGACGAGGAGGAGGCAACAAGCAGTGGCGAGCATCCGGGAGTTGGCCGAGCGGCACTGGCAGGGGGCGGGCGACCTGGTGCACGAGGAGCACCCGGTCCGGCCCATCGAGCGGCGCCAGGCCGAGGAGATCGCCGACGGCGTGCTGTTCATGAAGAGCGTGGCCAGCGCCACCACCATCGACACCGGTGACGGCCTGGTCATGCTGGACACCGGGGGGCTCTTCGACCGGGAGGTCCTCTACCAGCAGGTCCGGCGCTGGCGGCCGGCCAGCCCGCTCACCGAGGCGGTCTACTCCCACCACCACGTGGACCACGTCTTCGGCACCGCCCCCTTCGAGGCCGAGGCGGGCGAGCGCGGCTGGCCGGCGCCCCGGGTGATCGCCCAGCGGGACGTCCCGGCCCACTTCGCCCGCTACCAGCGGACCGCCGGCTGGAACGCGGCCATCAACCAGCGCCAGTTCGGGCTTCCGTCTGAGGAGCTGTCCTGGCCGGTCGACTACCGCTTCCCCGACGTCCTCTACCAGGACGCCCTCATCTTCGAGCGCGGCGGGCTGACCTTCGAGCTGCACCACGCCCGGGGGGAGACCGACGACGCCACCTGGACCTGGGTGCCCGAGCTCCGGCTGCTCCACCCCGGCGACCTGTTCATCTGGGCGGTGCCGAACGCCGGCAACCCCCAGAAGGTCCAGCGCTACCTGAGCGACTGGGCGGTCGCCCTGCGCCAGATGGCGGCCCTCGGGGCGGAGCTGCTCGTGCCCGGCCACGGCCTGCCGGTGTTCGGGGCCGAGCGGATCGCCACCGCCCTGCTCGAGACCGCCGAGCTGCTGGAGGCCATCGAGGACCACGTCCTGGCCCTCATGAACCAGGGCGCCTGCCTGGACCAGATCCTCCACCAGGTGGAGGTCCCGGCGAGGCTCCGGGACCGGCCCTACCTCCAGCCGGTCTACGACCACCCCCAGTTCCTCGTCCGCAGCGTCTGGCGCCGCTACGGCGGCTGGTGGGACGGGGAACCCGACCAGCTGCTCCCCGCCCCCCGGGCCGCCCAGGCCCGGGTCTGGGTGGACCTCGCCGGGGGGCTGGAACCGGTCCTGGCCCGCGCCCGGGCCCTGGCCGAGGCCGGTGACCCGCAGATGGCCTGCCACCTGGTCGAGATGGCGGTCCTCGCCGAGCCGACCGCCGCCGAGGCCCACGAGCTTCGGGCCGAGGTCTACGAGCGCTGGGCGGCCGCGCAGCGCTCCTCCATGGCCCGCAACATCCTCCGGCACGCCGCCCGCTCCAGCGCGCAGGGTCGCCGGGACCTGGCCGGGCCGAGCTGAGAGAACCCGACGAACCGCCGGCCGGTTCGGACACGAGGGGGGGAGCCGATGGGCTGGGAACGGGTCGAACCGGGACGGCACCGGGGAGCGGCGCGATGAGCGAGCGACGCCTCGCCCGCTGGCGCTCGGGTCTGGTGCACCGCGAGCTGACCGCCTACCCCGGACCGCTGCGGCGGGCCGGCCTGGTGGTGCTCGTCGTGGCCTGCACCGTCGTGCTCTACCAGCAGCAGTACGTCCAGGGGGCGGTGTCCCCGTCGGTGCTCGCCCACTTCGGGGTCTCCTTCCGCTGGTACTTGACCCTGATCGTGGTGACCAACCTCCTCGGGGCCCTGGCGTCGCTCTTGGCGGGCCTGGCCGACCGGGTGGGGCGAGCCAACCTGGTGGTCGCCGGGCTGGCCCTCCACGCCCTGCTGACCGCCTTCGCCATCCCGGCCGCCCCGAACGCCCTCGGCTACGGCACGCTCGTCGCCTGCTCGGGGATCGTGGAGGGCGCGGTGCTCGTGGCCACCCCCGCGCTGGTCCGGGACTTCTCCCCCCAGGTCCGGCGCGGCACGGCGATGGGACTGTGGACCCTCGGGCCGGTCCTCGGCAGCCTGGTGGTGGCCGAGGTGGCGTCCAACACCCTGCCGCACCTCCACGCCTGGCAGGACCAGTTCCACATCGCCGGGCTGACCGGCGCCGCGGTCGCCCTCGCCGCCTTCCTGTGGCTCCGAGAGCTCTCCCCTGGCCTGCGGGACCAGCGGATGCGTTCCGCCCAGGAACGGGCCCTCGTGGAGGCCCGGGCCCGGGGCATCGACCTCGGGGAGGCACTCCGCCACCCTTGGCGGCAGATGGCCCGCACCGACGTGCTGCTCCCCGCCTTCGGGGTCAGCGTGTTCCTCCTCATCTACTACGCCGCAGTCGGGTTCTTCGTCATCTACTTCACCTCGGTCTTCGGCTACTCCCAGGCACAGGCCAACAGCCTCGGCAACTGGTTCTGGGCGGCCGACGCCCTGGCGGTGGTGGCCTCGGGGGTGCTGGCGGACCGGCTCGGCGTCCGCAAGCCGCTCATCGTCGGCGGCGCGCTCGTCGCCGTCGTCATGACCCTGGTCTTCGCGTCCCGAGCCACCGACCCGGCCACCACACCCCTCACCTTCGTGCTCATCATCTCGGTCCTCTCGCTCAGCCGGGGTTTCGCCTACGCCCCGTGGATGGCGGCCTTCACCGAGACCGTCGAGCAGCGCAACCCGGCGCTCGTGGCCACCGGGCTGGCCATCTGGGGCTGGGTCCTCCGCCTGGTCGTCGCCGCCTCGTTCCTCGTGCTGCCCCTGGTGGTGAGCGCCGTCACCCCCGTGACCACCTACGGGCCGACCCTCGCCGCCATCCGGACCGCCTACCCCGAGCAGGTGGCCACCCTCGAGGTCCTGCCCCCCGCCGTCCGGGCCGGTCTCCGCACCAACCCGCCCGAGGCCCCCGCGGTGAGCGCCGCCCTGGCCACCATCGGGGCCCGGTTCCACCTGGACCGGGCCCAAGCCGTCGCCCGGCTCCTCGCCCTCCGGCAGCTGCCCGCCGCCGACCGGGCCTACCTCCAGGCCCACGGGCCGGCCGTGACCCAAGCCCGGGCCCGGGCGCCGGGCCAGTGGCGGACCTGGTGGTGGATCTGCGCCGGCGGCCAGCTGGTCTTCATTCCGACCGTGCTGCTCCTGCGGGGCCGCTGGCGGCCCTCGGCCGCCAGGCGCGACCAGCAGGCCTGGGAGGCTCAGGTGGCCGCCGAGCTGGCCCGGCTGCGCGCCGAGCACGCCCTGCCCGAGGTCCTCGGGTGATGCCCCGCCGGGGCAGCGTCCGGCGGGCCGTCACCGTCTGCCGGCCCGCCGCCGAGGTCTGGGCCGTCGTCGGGGACCCGGCGCGCCTGGCCGAATGGTTCCCCGGGGTCGAGGCGGTGACCGTCCAGCAGGGGAGCCGCTTCGTCCAGACGGCAGCTGGCCTGGGCCTGCGCGAGGAGATCGTCACCGTGGATCCCCTGGCCCGCCGGCTCCAGGTCCGCTTGCACGGGCCACGCATCGTCGAGCACCTCTCCACCCTCGACGTGGTGGCGCTCGGTCCGAGCCGCTGCCTGGTGCTCTACGGCGCCGACGCCGAGCCCGCCGCCATGGCGCTGCTCGTCGCGGGCGCGGCCGGGGCAGGACTCCAGCGCCTCGCCGCTCGCCTGGAAACCCGTCGGGAACGAACAGGAGGAAGCTGATGGGCCGGAAGATCCTTTTGGTCACCACGGATCAGCAGCGCTACGACCACCTGGGCTGCAACGGCGGCACCCTCGCCCGGACCCCGGTGGTCGACGGCCTGGCCCGGGCTGGGATCCGCTACGAGCGGGCTGTGCCCCAGTCGGTGGTCTGCATGCCGTCCCGGGCCACCATCCTGACCGGCCAGCACCCCGCCACCCACGGGGTCTGGATGAACGGCGTGCCCCTGCCGGCCGACGCGCCCTCGGTGGCCGAGGTCCTCCGTCGCGCCGGCTACCGGACGGCCCTGATCGGCAAGGCCCACTTCGAACCGTTCCTCGACCCCTTCCTGCGGTTCCCCGAGAACGCCCTGGCGGCCCGGGGCACCCGCCCAGCCGGCGACGCCCACCGCGGGTTCGAGCACCTCGAGCTCGCCGGCCACGGCGCCCAGGGCCCCTTGCACTACGCCCGTTGGCTCCGCGCCGAGCACCCCGAGGCCGTCGGGATGTTCCTCTCTCCCCTCGACGACGACCTCCAGGTGACGGCGACCGGCGGCGGGGACACCGGCGCCCCCCAGGTCCACCGGAACCCGATCCCCCGCGCCTGGTACCACACGGACTGGGTGGCGGACCGCACCATCGCCTGGCTGCGGGGCGTGGCGCAGCACGAGGACTGGTTCTGCTGGATGAGCTTCCCCGATCCCCACCACCCCTGGGATCCCCCCGAGGCCGAGATGGGCCGGATCGACTGGCACGACGTCCCGCTCCCGCCCGGCTACCCGCCGACGGCGGCGCAGCGGAGCGCCGTGCTCGCCGCCAAGCCCCGCCAGTGGCGGCTCTGGCACGAGGGCCGGCTGGTGACGAACTACGAGGCTCCCGCCCGCTTCGTCCCGGCCCGTCTCACCGACGACCAGCTGCGCGAGATCCGGGCCCGCAACGCGGTGGCGTCCGAGCTGATCGACGAGGCCCTCGGCCGGGTCCTCGCCGAGGTCGAGCGCCGCGGCTGGGGGCAGGACCTCGACGTGGTGTTCACCAGCGACCACGGCGAGCTCGAAGGGGACTTCGGCCTGCTGTTCAAAGGGCCCTGCCACGTGGACGGTCTCATGCGGGTGCCCCTCGTCTGGCGGCCCGCCCCCTCGAGCGACACCACCCCGGGGGTGGTCCACCGGCCGGTGGGCCTGGTCGATCTCGCCCCGACCCTCTGCCAGATCGCCGGTCTCCCGGCCCCGCCCTGGCTGCAGGGCCGAGCCCTCCCGACCAACGACCAGGAGGGGCCCGAGCGGGTGCTCACGAGCTGGGACAGCGAGCTGTTCGGGGTAGGGGTGCATCTCCGGACCATCACCCGGGACGGCTGGGTCTGCACCGCTGCTCTGCCGGGCAGCCTCCACGACGGGACCGAGGGGGAGCTCTACGACCTCGCCGACGACCCCCTGCAGTGGGTGAACCGCTTCGACGACCCGGCCTGCCGGACGCTGCGGGACGACCTGCTGGCCGACCTCTGGGACGCGCAGCCCCCGGCGCGGGCGACCCGCCTCGAGCTCGAGGCCCCCGTCTAGGGGGTGGCGAGCTGGTAGCGCCGGGTGCCCTGGTCGTCGAGGGCCGAGCGGACCCGGCCCTGGGCCTCCAGGAGCCGCAGGTGTGCCCAGGTCTCCCCGACGGCCAGCATCTGGTTGAAGACGTCCAGCTCGTCCAGGTGCCGTTCCCGGCGGGTCCAGCGCAGGGCGGCCGCCACCTGGGCCACGGTCTCCGCCCCTGCCCGGACCGCCGCCTCGGTCTGGTCCAGGCGCCGGCCGTGGTGGGCGGTCAGCTCGTCCACCCGGGCGTGGACGCTCTCGGCGACCGGCCCGTGGGCGGGCAGGAGCCGGCTGTCGGGCAGCCGGCGGACCTTGGCGAGGGAGGCGAGGAACTCCCCCAGGGGGTCCTCGCTCGGGGCCGGTTCGAACCCGATGGAGGGGGTGATGGTCGGCAGGACGTGGTCCCCGGCGAAGAGCAGGCCCTCGGCGGCGCTCCGGAAGACCACGTGGCCCCGGGTGTGCCCCGGGGTCTCGACGACCGCCAAGGTCCGCCCCGAGTCGAGGGGCAGATCCCCCTCGTGGAGCCAGTCGTCGGGGGGGTCCCACGGGAGCGGGTCGGCCGGGGCCTCGCCCCGCAGGGCCGCCAGCCGACCGGCCAGGTCCCAGGCCCCTGCCGCCTGGAGCTGGCGGACCTGGTGCTGGAGGGGCAGGCGGCTCGGGGTCCGCAGCACCTCGAGCGACGGGGCCTCCCCGGCGCCGAGCGACAGGCGGGTGCCGAGCTCCCGGCGGAGGACCGCGCCGAGCGAGTAGTGGTCCCGGTGCAGGTGGGTGACGAGGAACCGCCGGATGTCCCCCAGGCCGGCGCCCAGGCGGCCCAGGCCCTCCTCGAGGCGGGCCCGCCCCTCGGGCACCGCCCAGCCCGAGTCCACCAGGACCAGCCCGCCGGGCTCCTCCAGGGCGTAGACGTTCACCGCCTTCAGCCCGTCGTTCGGCAGCGGCAGGGGGATCCGGTGGACCCCGGGGGCGACCTGCTCGACGGTCGGGGCGGTCCAGTCCTCGGAGGGGGCCGGGCTCGCGGTCACCCGATCACCTTAGGAGTGGCCGGGGCAGGGGGCCAGCCTCCACCGGCGGCGGTGGCGGTGGCCCGTGGCCCTGGCCCGTGGGCGGCGCCGGCCCGCTGGTGGTCGGTTCCGGCACCTGCTACGAAGGGTCGAGGACACCGAACGCCAGGCAGCGGGGAGGACGCGATGAGCCAGACCACCATGCCCTACCGGCACCTGGGCCGCAGCGGGCTGCGGGTCAGCGTGCTGTCCTTCGGGTCCTGGGTGACCTTCGGGACCCAGCTGGACGTGGGTCTGGCGGCCGAGTGCCTGGCCGCCGCCCGAGAGGCCGGGGTGAACTTCTTCGACAACGCCGAGGCCTACGCCGGGGGCGAGTCCGAGCGGCTCATGGGCAAGGCCATCGAGCGCCTGGGCTGGACCCGGAGCTCCTACGTGGTCTCCACGAAGCTCTTCTGGGGGATCCGGGACGAGGTGAACATGCGGAACACCTTGAACCGCAAGTACCTCCTGCAGGCCATCGACGGGTCCCTGGAGCGCTTCGGCCTCGACTTCGTGGACGTGCTGTTCTGCCACCGGCCCGACCCCTCGACCCCCATCGAGGAGACCGTCTGGGCCATGTCCGACATCGTGGCCGCCGGCAAGGCCCTCTACTGGGGCACCTCGGAGTGGTCTGCCGACGAGATCCGGGCCGCCTGGGAGATCGCCGAGCGGCACCACCTGCGCAAGCCGGTGGTCGAGCAGCCCCAGTACAACCTGTTCGCCCGGCGGCGGGTCGAGCGGGAGTACGCCCGGCTCTACGAGGACCTGGGCCTCGGGCTCACCACCTGGAGCCCCCTGGCCTCGGGCCTGCTGACCGGCAAGTACCTCGACGGGGTGCCCGAGGGCAGCCGGGCCGCCCTGCCGGGCTACGAGTGGCTGCGCAAGGCGCTCACGGACCCGGCCCGCAACGAGGCCGTCCGGGGCCTGCGCCAGGTGGCCGACGAGCTGGGCTGCAGCCTCGCCCAGCTGGCCATCGCCTGGTGCGCCCGCAACCCCCGGGTCTCGACGGTCATCACCGGGGCCAGCCGGCCCGAGCAGGTCCGGGAGAACATGGGGGCCCTGGCCGTCCTGGACCGGCTCGACGACGAGGTCTGCCGGCGGATCGACGAGCTCACCGTGCCCCACGCCTCCTGAAGCGGGCCTCCGGGTCGGGCTCCTCGGGGCCGGTGAGCGCGGCCCGGAGGGTCGGCAGCAGCTCGGCGACCCCGAGCTCCTTGGCCAGGGCGGCGAAGGAGCCGTGGCGGCGGCGGACCCCGGCGAGGAAGCCCGCCATGGCCTCGGCATGGACCGAGACGATGACCGGCGCGTAGGCCTCGAGGGGGCTCCCGGGGCCGAGCTCGGCCCGGAGGCGCTCCAAGAAGGCCAGCACCGCCGGGCGGCTGGCGACGTAGTCGTCGACGATGGCCTGGTCGGCGGCCCCGAGCATGCCGAGCAGGCTGGCCACGACCACCCCGGTCCGGTCCTTGCCGAGGCTGCAGTGGACGACGGCCGGCAGGCCCCCGGGCTCGGCCAGCCGGCGGACCACCCGGCCGAGCACCTCGAGCCCCCCGTCGAGGAGCTCCAGGTAGTGCTCGGCCACCCAGCCCGGGTCCTCCCAGGCCTCCCCGGCCCGGGCTCCCGGGATCGCCTCGGCCAGCGGCCAGGCGAGCACGGTCCGGGCCAGCTCGGGGGGGCAGCGGCCGGCTCGCTCGGCCTCCTCCGTGGTCCGCAGGTCGACGACCGTGGCCAGGCGGAGGCGCTCGAGGACCGCTCGGCCCTCGGGGTCCAGGCGGCTCAGCTGCCCGGAGCGCAGGAGCCGGCCGGGCCGGATGGGCTGGCCGTCGGCGAGCTCGACGCCGGCCAGGTCCCGGAGGTTCACCCCGCCGGCCGCGGCCAGGAACCCCTCGGGCAGGGCCGGCGGCGCCTCCTCGGCCACCTCAGAGGAGCCGCCGGAGCCAGCGCTCCTTGCGGTCGTCGAAGGGCGGGTAGGTGAGGGGCAGGTCGGGGCGGGTGGGCCGGCGGACCACGCTGCGCCGGTGGCTCAGCTCCTCGAACCCGGCCCGGCCGTGGTAGGCGCCGATGCCCGAGGCGCCGACCCCGCCGAAGGGGAGCTCGGGGGCCAGGAAGTGGACCATGGTGTGGTTCACGCAGACCCCGCCCGAGGTGGTGGCCTCGAGCACCCGCTGCTCGACCCGCCGGTCGTTCGTGAAGAGGTAGAGGGCCAGGGGCTTGGGCCGGGCCCGGACGAAGGCCACGGCCTCCTCAAGGTCGGCCACCCCGAGGACCGGCAGGATGGGGCCGAAGATCTCCTCCTCCATGAGGGGGGACCCGGGGTCGGGGTCGAGCACCACCGTCGGGGCCACCAGGCGCCGTGCCCGGTCCACCTCGCCGCCGACCACCACCGTGCCCCCGGCGCTGGCCAGCAGCCCGGCCAGGCGCTCGAGGTGCCGGTCGTTCACGATCCGGGTGGCCCCGGCGGCCGGGTCGGGCCCTTGCAGCTGCCCCATGGCAGTCACCAGGTGCTCGACGAAGGCCGGCAGGACCGCCCGCTCGACCAGGGCGTAGTCCGGGGCGATGCAGGTCTGGCCGGCGTTCAGGAGCTTCCCCCAGGCCACCCGCCGGGCGGCCACCTCGAGGTCGGCGTCCCGGGCGACGAGCACCGGGCTCTTGCCCCCGAGCTCCAGGGTGACCGAGGCCAGGTGGCGGGATGCGGCCTCCATGACCACCCGGCCCACCCGGGTCGAGCCGGTGAAGAAGACGTGGTCGAAGGGCTGGGCCAAAAGGGCGCTGGCCACCTCGACGCCCCCCTCGACCACCCGGACCGCCTCGGGGTCGAGGTAGCGGGGGACGAGGCGGGCCAGGGCAGCGGAGGTGGCGGGGGTCAGCTCGGAGGGCTTGAGGACCACGGCGTTCCCGGCCGCCACGGCGGCCACCACGGGGTTGAGGGCCAGCTGGACCGGGTAGTTCCAGGGGGAGAGGACCAGGACGGCCCCGAGGGGCTCGGGCACCGAGAAGGCCCACCCCGGCAGGTTCGCCTTCCCCGGCCAGGCCGGCCGGGGACGCACCCAGCGGGGCAGCCGGCGCCGGACGTGGGCCGCCTCGGCGGCCACCGGCGCCAGGTCGGCCAGCCAGGCCTCGACCCGGGGCTTGCCGAAGTCCTCGGCCATGGCCGCCAGCAGCTCGGCCTCCCCCTCCCGCACCAGGGCCTCGATCCCCCGGAGCTGCGTGGTCCGCCACGCCAGGGGCCGGGTGCGGCCGGCCAAGTAGGCCGCCCGCACCGCCTCGAAGGCCCTCTGGGCCTCAGCGGCCAGGTCGGCCGGGACCGCACGGGCCCCCGCGCTCTGGGTGCTCGGGCTGGTCGTCTCAGGACCCGTCTTCGACTGGGACACGTCGACCATGGACGACCTCCTCCCCTGCCTTCGCCTCGGGGCGTCGCCCCGCAGCGCCCGCCCATTGTCGGCGGGTGTTGACCCTCTGGTCAACACCGCTCGCTCCAGCGCGTCCGGTGGCCCGACCGGTCAGCGGCGACGGCTCGGGCGGGGCGGGCGACGGCGCCAACTGGCCGGCTGGTGGCGCTGCACCGCTCGCCGGCCCCGGGCCTGGCGCTCCCTGGCCAGGGCGGCCAGCCTTCGGGCCTCCCGGCGGGCCCGCCGCCGGCGGCGCCAGCTGCCGAGGCCCTCGGGGCCGACGACGGCCACCCCCGCCCCGACCACGCTGGCCACCCCGTCGGCGAGGGACGGCCCAAGGGGCCGGTTCGGGACCGCCAAGGTGAACCCCGGCAGTCGACGGCGCAGGAGCTGGGCCTCCTCGGTGGCGAGGCGGGCCGCGGTGGCCTTCCCGGGCTGGGTGCCCGAAGTCTGGAGGAGCACCAGGGCGGCGGCCTGGCCCACCTGGAAGGTCACGATGTCGGCTCGGCCCGGCGGCGTGGAGGAGGTGGCCGAGAGCCGGTCGACGAGGCCCTGGGCGCCGGGCAGGCCGGGCACGGCGAAGTGGCCGACGACCGTGTAGGTCACCCCGCCGACCGCCCGGCTGCTCGCGTACTGCCGCCGGACGTGCTGGAGGACCTGGCGGGCCAGGGAGGCCCGAGGCAGAAGCTGGACCAGCAGGCCCAGATCGACGCTGGTCCTGGCGCCGGCCGGGGAGGTCCAGCCGATCTCCTCGATGCCGCTGTGGGCCGGGTCGGCGCGACCCGCCCGGCGGACCACCGCCAGGGTGCTGCCCGAGACCGGCAGGACGGTGGCCGTGGCCGGCCGGGCACGAACGGCCGTGGTCGGGGGACGGTGGACGACCAAGGCCGCCATCCGTCCGGTGCGGACCTGCTGCCCGGTCACGAAGAGCGCCCAGCAGACCCCGCCGACCACCAGCACCAGGGCTCCCCGGGCCAGCCGCCAGCGCAGCGCCCAGCCCGGGCGGGCCGTCTCGGGCTCCTCGGCGGGACGGGGGCCCCCGGTGCGCTCGGCGGCCGTCACGCCCGTCAGCCGAGCGCCGGCAGGAGGGGTGCGGGCACCGGGCCGACCGGCAGGCCGGCCAGCCGGAGGAAGTTGGCGAGCAGGGCCGGCCCTTCGGGGCTCAGGACCGACTCGGGATGGAACTGGACGCCGTAGAGGGGGAGCTGGCGGTGCTCGATGGCCATGACGACCCCGTCGGCCGTGGTGGCGGTGACCCGGAGGACGGGGGGGAGGGTGCGGGGCTCGACCACGAGGGAGTGGTAGCGGGTGGCGGTGAACGGGTCGGGCAGGCCAGCCAGGACGCCCGTGCCGTCGTGGTGGATGGCCGAGGTCTTGCCGTGGACCACCTCGGCGGCCCGGACGACCTCCCCCCCGAAGGCCTGGGCGAGGCACTGGTGGCCCAGGCAGACCCCGAGGATGGGCACCTGGCCGGCCAGGGCCTCGATCACCTCGAGGCAGATGCCGGCGTCCTCGGGCCGGCCCGGCCCGGGGGAGATGACGATGGCGGCCGGCTGGAGGGCCCGGACCCCGGCGAGGTCCAGGGCGTCGTTGCGGCGCACCACCGGGTCGGCCCCGAGCTCGCCGAGCTCTTGGACGAGGTTGTAGGTGAAGGAGTCGTAGTTGTCCAGGACCAGGAGCGGACCAGCCACCGGCCCATGGTAGGGGGCCGGGGTGGGCCGGGCTGCGCAGGCCCCGAGGCCCGGCCGACCGGGTCGGCTGGGTCTGGCTAACCTTCGAGGCCGTGGCCAAGACGGCGACCAGGCGCGGGGGCCGGACGAGTGCCCGGCGTGGGGGCCGCTACACGCCCCCCACGCCCCGGACGGTCAAGCGGAGCCCCCGCTGGCTGCCCTACCTCATCGGCCTGATCCTGCTCGTCGGGATCTTGATGATCGTCCTCAACTACTTCGACGTGCTGCCGGACTCCCCGACCAACTGGTACCTGCTCGGGGGCATCCTGGTCTTCGCCACGGGCTTCGCCCTGGCCACCCAGTGGCGCTGACGGCGCCTGGACGCGTCGGTCCCCCGGGGCGGGACCACGGCCGCACCCCGGGGGACCGGTTCGAGGATCGTCGCTCGGCTGGCGCCGGAGCTCGTCAGCCGAGGCGCTCGATGATGGTGGCGTTGGCCAGCCCGCCGCCCTCGCACATGGTCTGGAGGCCGTAGCGGCCGCCGGTCCGCTCCAGCTCGTTGAGCAGGGTGGCCATGAGCTTGGCCCCCGAGGCCCCGAGGGGGTGGCCCAGGGCGATGGCCCCGCCGTTGACGTTGACCTTGTCCATGTCCGGGTGGAGCTCCTTCTCCCAGGCCAGGACGACCGAGGCGAAGGCCTCGTTGATCTCCACCAGGTCGACGTCGTCGAGGCTGAGCTTGCCCTTCTCAAGGACCTTGCGGGTGGCCGGGATGGGGCCGGTGAGCATGGTGACCGGGTCGACCCCGGCGAGGGCGAAGGCGTGGAAACGGGCCCGTGGCCGCAGGCCGAGGGCGTTGGCCTTCTCCTCGCTCATGATGAGGACCGCCGCCGCCCCGTCGGTGATCTGGGAGGAGTTCCCCGCGGTGATCTTGCCGTCGGGCTTGAAGGCGGGCTTCAAGGTGGCCAGGACCTCCTCGGTGGTGTCCGGCCGGACCCCCTCGTCGGTGGTCATCACCTCACCGGTCTCGTTGCCCTGGTCGTCCTTCACCGCCACCGGGACGATCTCCCGTTCGAAGCGGCCCTCCTTCGTGGCCTGGGCGGCCAGGCGCTGGCTGCGCGCCCCGAAGGCGTCGAGCTCCTCCCGGCTCAGGTTCCACTGGTCGGCGATCATCTCGGCCGAGATGCCCTGGGAGACCAGGCCGCCCCGGTCGGCGTAGCGCTGCATGACCTTCGGCCCGAAGGGGAAGCCCAGGTCCCGGACCACCGAGGAGCCCATGGGGGTGTGGGTCATGTGCTCGACCCCGGCGGCGATGACCACGTCGTAGACCCCGGCCATGACGCCCTGGGCCGCGAAGTGGATGGCCTGCTGGGAGGAGCCGCACTGGCGGTCGACGGTGGTGGCCGGGACCGACTCCGGGAAGCCTGCGGCGAGCACGGCGTTGCGGCCGACGTTCAGGGCCTGCTCAGCGACCTGCATGACGCAGCCGAAGATCACGTCGTCGACCTCGGCGGGGTCCAGGTCGTTGCGCGCCACCAGGGCCTTGAGCGGCTCGGCCGCCAGGTCCACGGCGTGCCAGCCCCGGAGCTTGCCGTTCCGCTTGCCTCCCGGGGTCCGGACGGCGTCCACGATGACGGCAGTGGTCATGGGCCTCTCCTTTCGCTCTCGGCCGGCTGGACCGGCTCGGCCAGCCCGCTCGGCCAGTCCTGCGGCACCGAGCCACAACCTGACCGCTCGGTCAAGATTCTGACCGGCTCGAGCGCAGTGGTCAACCCCGCCACCAGGGGCCCCGACCCTTCGGCCCCGTTCGGGACTGGGGCCGCGTCTCGGGGCCGGGGTCGCTTCGCTCAGGTCGGGCCAGCGCCGGCTACGGTCAGCGGGGTGCAGCACCGGGTGAAGGACATGGACCGCTGGCTGGGCGACGGCGGGATGCCGCTGCTGGCCGAGGTCGGGGTGGGGTTCGAGGACTACGGGGTCGACGGCGAGGACCTCGGCTGGGCGGAGGCCCGCTGGACGCCGACCGCCCTGGCCTGCAACCCGCACGGCATCGTCCAGGCCGGGGTCCACGGGCTGGTCCTCGACGCGGCCATGAACTTCGCCATCAACGCCGCCCTGCCCGGCCGGGACCGCACCCGGGGGACCCTGGAGATGAAGGTCGAGACCATGCGCCCGGCCGCCCGCGACCAGCTCTACCGGGTCCGGGGCGAGGTGGTCCGCATGGCCCGGCAGGTCTGCTACGCCGAGGCCAGTGTCCACGACGGCGAGGGCCGCATCGTGAGCCGGGCGACCGGCACCTTCATGCTCCATCGCGAGCCGACGCCTGCCGAGGCCTGAACCGCCGACGCTCGGGTCGGGCCGCCAGGAGTACGATCGTCCTGGCCGCCGCCGGGCATCGGTCGGTGGCTCCTCGGGGACGTAGCTCAGTTGGCCAGAGCACCTGCTTTGCACGCAGGGGGTCGGGGGTTCGAGTCCCCTCGTCTCCACCGCCTTGGTCTCGGCGCGGGACGCCGACGTGGGTGCGGTTGCGCTCGAAGAGGAGATCCCCGTCGCTCGTCACGGTCGGTTCCATCGCGGACACCGGCGACCTCGTGCTCCTGGAGGTGGGCATTCTCCTCGCCGAAGGCCCCGTGCAGCGTGTCGTGGAGCTGGAGAAGGGTCGTCGTCTGCGGAACGACCAGCCGTTGGCGCAGCGGTGGCTTCGTGCCGAGGATCGAGTCCCTGACCTGGGAGGTCCGCCCAGGCAACCGGCTCACACCTTGCGGACCTGCAGCGGGGCGTGGGCTCCGGCCATCTGGTCGTAGTCGTCGTCCTGGGTCACCACCGGCAATCCGAGGTCGATGGCGGTGGCTGCGATCAGGGAATCGGCCAGCTTCACGGTCCGCTGGATGCCAGCCCTCCGGCAATCCACGACGAGACGCGCCCACGCCGACATGACCGTCTCGCTGATCAGCACCGGCTCCACCCTCCGTGCCAGTGCCAGCGTGCCCGCCCGGCGAGCCCGGGACGTGGGGTCTCCTGCGCTCAGCACACCCAGCTCGAGCTCGCCGATGGTCACGACCGACAGCGTCACCCGGTCGGGCAGCTCCCCGAGGGGTCGCTCCACCTCACGAGCGATGAACACCGAAGTGTCGAGAAGTCCGGCAGGGTCGCTCAAAGCTCGTCCAAGGTCTGCCCGGCCAGCACCTCGAGTTCATCACGCAGACCCGGATCAGCAGCCAGCTCGACCAGGTCGCGGCGCAGGAGATCCCCTGGGACCCAGCGGGACCGCTGGGCATGGGGGACGATATCGGCGACGGCCTCGCCGTGGACGGTCAGGACCACCCGCTCGCCTGCCCGGACGGCGGCGATGACCTGGCTGGTCCGGTTCCGCAGATCGCGGACACCGATCTCCATGTGCGACACGGTAGCACCGACCTTCCCCTGGACGCGATCTCGGCGGCACCACCGACGTGACCATTCCTCTGAAGGACGGCCAGCCGTTTCCACAGCTCAGGTGGGTTTCCCGACGCCATCGTCGCCCCCAGCGACCTGGCAGCCCGGTCTCATCGCCAAACGGCAGCTCCTTCTCCAAGGCCTGCCCGGACGGCGTCGATGGCCTGGCTGATCCGGTTCCGCAGATCGCGGACACCGATCTCCCTGTGCGACCGAGCGCCAGGGGGAGCGCCTCGAACGCGAGGCTGCCCGGACCTCGTGGCCCGGGCAGCCTCGACTCGTCCTCCGATACTCAAGCGGTCCGGTCCCCGGCGCCGGGGAAGAAACCGCCGGTGCCTCGCTCAGGCGTTGGCCGCTGGGCGACGCCGGCGACGGGTGCCCTGCACGAGCAGGAGGCCGCCACCGAGGACCGCCGCCGCTCCGACGCCACCAACGGCCCCGACCGGCACCGTGGACTTCTCCACGGAGAACGTCCACGAGTAGGGCTCATACTGGCCGTCACTGTCGTCGACGGTCAGCATCGCCTTGTACTTTCCGGCAGCGAGGTCACCCGGCACGGTGAAGGTCAGCTCCTCCACGTAGGGGGCGATCTCCTGCTGCTCGCCGGGATGGGGCGGGTTCCCCTCCTCCGGCAGCGGGTCGGCGGCGTTCGGGGCCGAACCACCCAAGCTGGCGTCGAGGGCCGTCAGCCCGGTCAGGAACGTCACCTCGCTCTTCGGCACGGTGCTGCCCTGGGTCACGGCGCTGTAGAGCAGCTTTTCGGTGATCGATACCGACGTTGTCTTCCCTGTCGTGGTGTTCTCCAGGCTCAGGGTCGCCTGACAGAACGGCGTTCCGTCCTCGTAGTACAGGGTCACGGTCGAGCCCGGCATGAGGTCTGGCGTCCCCTCGGCGGCCAGCAGGGCCTCCAAGCTGGGATTCGACGGCGGGCACTGCGATGCTCCGCCACCACCGCCGCCGCCGCCGATGCCACCCACGCCGCCAGCACCACCGTTCCCGCCGATGCCACCGCCACCGCCGCCGCCGCCGATGCCACCCACGCCGCCA
>NZ_JAKHEX010000043.1 GCF_023130475.1 Aciditerrimonas ferrireducens | reverse complement strand
CCACGAAGGTCGTGGATCTCTGTCACGCCCACGGCCTGCTGGTGGTCAACATGTGCGGCAAGGTGGAGCATGCTCGGCGGGCCGTGGACGCCGGTTGCGACCTCGTGGTGGCCCAGGGCACCGAGGCCGGGGGCCACACCGGGACGGTGGCCACCTTCCCCCTGGTCCCCCAGGTGGTCGACGCCGTGGGCGACCGGGTCCCGGTGGTGGCGGCCGGCGGGATCGTCGACGGCCGGGGCCTGGCAGCCGCCCTTGCCCTCGGAGCCGACGGGGTCTGGGTCGGCACCCGGTTCATCGCCACCCCCGAGGCTCGGGGCCTGCCGGGCTACAAGGACCGGCTCCTGGCCAGCCGGGAGGACCAGACGGTGATCAGCCGGGCCTACTCGGGCAAGACCATGCGGGTCCTCCGCAACGCCTACACGGACTACTTCGAGCAGCACCCCGACGAGCTCCGCCCCTTCCCCGACCAGCTCCGCCGCTCGCTCGGGGACCAGGCGTTCCACCTGGGCGGCGACGAGCAGACCCCCGGCGTCGACCCCGAGAAGGAGGGCTACCCGGCGGGCCAGGGCGTCGGGGCTCTCCGGGAGCTGGTCCCCGCCGGGGAGCTGGTCCGGCGCTTCGTCGCGGAGGCAGAGGCTGTTCTGGTCAAGACGGCCGGGTTCGTCCAGGCCGGTCCCTTGGCCAGCCACCCAGCCAGCTGAGCAGCCGAGCCGCCTTCGGCCCAGCGGGAGTCCGGCCTGCGGAGATCCCTCGACCGTCGGGATGACCCCGGGTGGTCCAGGGGTCACGGTCAGGCCGACAACGAGCCGGTCTCAGGCGATGCGATAGGTCTGGACCCCGTGGGCCACCGGATTGCCGCCCGGGTCGGTGGCATGGATCTCGGTGAAGATCAGCTCCCGAACCCGTCGGATGGTCCGGGCGGCGCAGACCAGGTCCTGCCCGGCCGCCGACCCGACGTACTGAACGGTCATGGCAACCGTGGCCGCCCGGGTCCCCCGGGCCGGATCGTGGTTCGACCAGGCCGCCGCCGCCCCGGCGGTGTCCATGACCGCCGCCACCACCCCCCCGTGGTATCGCTGGCCGTCGTTCGTCAGCTCGGGTCGGAAGGCCAGCCGCAGCACGACGTCGTCGGGCTCGAAGCGCTCGAATCGCAAGCCCAGACCGGCCAGGAAGGGCGTCGCCAGCATGGCGTGCTGGATCGCCGCCCGCCAGTCCTCCGCACCCTTCCCGTCGGGGGTCCGGGCATCCCCAGCCGTCGTGCCCTGCCCCCTCGCCGACTGCTCATCCACCGACCTCGCCTCCTCGTCCTCCGCGGCAACGGCCCACCCAGACCGATCGATGGATCAGTTTAGAGATTGCGATGTGGCCCAGGAGGCCGGCGACGGCAGCCAGCCCGTGCGACGATGGGCCGGTGCGGGTCCAGCGCTCCTTCGCCTTCGTCGACCTCGCTGGCTTCTCCAGCTTGACGGCCACCGAAGGCGACGAGCGGGCCGTGGCGGTCCTGGTGGGCTTCCGCGGGGTCTTGCGGGAGGTCTGCGCCCGCCGGGGGGTCCGGATCGCCAAGTGGCTCGGCGACGGGGCGATGCTGGTCAGCGTCGAGCCGGCAGCCCTGGTCCAGACCGTGCTCGAACTGGTCCACGCCACGGCCGCAGCCCACCTGCCGACCCCCATGACCTGTGGTGCCACCACCGGTGCGGTGCTCCTGCTCGAGGGTGACGACTA
>NZ_JAKHEX010000042.1 GCF_023130475.1 Aciditerrimonas ferrireducens | reverse complement strand
GTGCGTTCGGTCAGGAACACACCGAGGATCACCCCGATGGCCCCCCAAATGGTGGACCCCCGGGCTATCCCAAACCCCACCACATGAGGGGACTCGTACCCGAGACGTCCTGGGCTCGTGACCCTTGGCCGACGCAATCGAGGCAATGCACGTCGAGAGGTCTCAGGATCACGAGACCCTGCATCGACTCCTCCGGCGAGCGGCAAACTGCCGGTAGCGGAACGCAAGCACATCCCGCCAAAACGCTTTCACCGATGTGAAAAATGGATTGGCAGCAGCTCCTCACGGCCGGACGTCGGCGTTTTGGACCGTCGGGCCCGACCGTGGTGCCGGTCGCTTGACGCATGCCGGTCGCGCCGCACCTTCCCCGGAGCGCGTCGACGACACGATCCCCTCGCCGTGGGCGCAACAGGACTCGAACCTGTGGCCTCAGCCGTGTGAAGGCTGCGCTCTGACCAACTGAGCTATGCGCCCGAGCGCGGGCACCCGCCGGGGCCCCACGTCGTGGCCGGCATCGTAGCGCCTCCCACCCCACCCCCGGAGGCCTCGCTCCGCGCGGGTTGGCGCACGCAGCGCCCAAGCGGGCAACCTGACGCCATGGCCGATGCCCCTGCCCTCTCCTCCTTCGCTGTCCTCGACCACGTGGCCGTCGCCCTCCCCCGCTGGCAGGACGGCTGGCCCCGCTACGTCGGCCAGCTCGGTGGTCGCTGGAGCTCGGGGGCCGAGGCCCCCGGTTTCGCCCCCTCCCAGCTCCGCTTCGCCAACGACGCCCGGCTCGAGCTCCTCGCTCCCCACCAGCCCGAGGCCAACCCCTTCCTCGCCACCTTCCTCGCCCGCTCCGGACCCGGCATCCACCACCTCACCTTCAAGGTCGCCGACCTCGACGAGGCCCTCCGGCGCGCCGAGGCCGTCGGTCTCCAGCCGGTCGACGTGAACCGCAGCCAGCCCGACTGGCAAGAAGCCTTCCTCCGGCCCAGCCAGGCCCAGGGGATCGTGGTCCAGCTCGCCCAGGCCTCGGGCTCCTGGTCCTCCCCCCCGCCCCCCGGCTTCCCGACTCCGGCGGAGCCGCCCGCCGCGTTCCTCGGCCTCGTCCACGCCGTCGCCGACCTCGAGGCGGCCCGCCGGCTCTTCCAGGACCTCCTCGAGGGCAGCCCGGTCGCCGAGCTCCACGGGCCAGGCTGGCACGCCCTCGAGCTCGCCTGGGCCGGCCCCCTCCGCCTCCGGCTCGTCGCCGCCGACCCCACCGGGGCCTCGCCCGCCGAAGCGGCCGACGCGGCCGAGGCGGCCGTGGCGGCCTGGCTCGGGGGTCGACCGGGCCGGGCCCACCACCTCCGTTTCGCCCTCCCCCCGGACCCGCCCGCCGGGGCCCTCCCCGACGCCCGCCGCCACCCGGTGCTCGGGGAGCCGAGCGGCCCGGCCGGGGTTCCCTGGGTGCCGCCCGAAGCCAACGGCGGAGCCGGCCTGGCCCTCGTCGAGGACCGGGCCGAGAGCAGCCACGCCGGGTAGCAGGCGGTCGTGCCGGTGCGGTGCCGGGCCCCTGAGGGAGCGCCCCTGGGCACGGCGATGCGCCCCGAAACACAACAATACACACAAACTCCACAACGGCCACCGAGGGCACCGTGCCCTCGCCCGGGCCGGCCTGGCGGTCCCACCAGCCGGGCTCCTAGCCTGGGGACGTGGCGTCCGCTGACCCGCCCGACTCGTCGTCGCCGGCCCCTCGCCGACTGAGCCTGGGTCAGCGCATCCTGACCGCCCTCCCGACCC
>NZ_JAKHEX010000041.1 GCF_023130475.1 Aciditerrimonas ferrireducens | reverse complement strand
TCCCGGAGGAAGTCGAGGACCCACCAGACCCCGACCCCGTGGACGAGGAGGGCGGGGGCGAGCTGCTGGAACTGCCGGTCCCCGAGGAGGGCGGCGGCGAGTTGGGGGTGTCACCCGAGGACCCCGAGCTGGTGGACGAGGAGGGCGGCGGGGTGTTGGCGGAGGACCCGCTGGTCCCGGAGGAAGTCGAGGACCCACCAGACCCCGACCCCGTGGACGAGGAGGGCGGGGGCGAGCTGCTGGAACTGCCGGTCCCCGAGCCCGTCGTGCCCAGCAGCACCGCCCGGCCGCCCAAGCTGGGGCCGGTGGGGTCGCTGGCGGGCACCAGCGAGACCGCCAGCACGGTGGGCATCGACCAAGGCAGATCGATACCCAGCTGCACCTGGGCCCCGGTACTGGTGTTCAGGCCCTGGGGGGCCGGGACCAGCAGCACGCCCGAGGCGTTCGTGGTCTGGGACTGGCCGTCTACCTGCAGCGGGAAGTCCTGAACGGCCACCCCCTGTCCCTGGTCCAGGGCCGCCAGCGAGATCCGCAGGTCCACGCCAGAGGCCGGGGCCGCGGGGTCCCGCAGCTGGGCGACCACGGTGCCCGCCTGACCCGGGGCCAGGTCCTGGTAGCCCGAGAAGGTAGCCGAGAACCCACCCTGCTGCTGCGCCGCCTGCAGCGCCGCCTGGAGGTTCAGTACGCCGGGGTACTGGGCCAGCCCGTCCAGGGACGAGGAGGGGGTGACGGTCGAGAGCAGGTCCTGCTTGACCTGCTCCCAGGTGAGCGCCGGGTCCTGGGACCACAGGTCTGCGATGGCGCCCGCCACCTCCGGGGCCGCCACCGAGGTGCCCGACCACTCCATGTAGACCCCGGGCTGCCCGTCGCCGGGGATGTCCTGCCCGGGGGCGAACAGCTGCACCGCCTGCGCACCCCAGTTAGAGAAGGAGGCGGCCCCGTTGGTGGCGGTGCTCGCCCCCACCGACAGCACGTTGGGGTCGGTGACCGACAGGGCCGCGGGGTAGAACGCGTCCGGGTTGGTGTTGAGGGCCGGGTCGGGGGAGGTCGGGTCGATGTCCTGGTTGTCGTTCCCGGCGGCGAACACCAGGATCGCCCCGTCCTGCTGCGCCTGCTGGATAGCTGCCTGGATCTCCCCCAGCCCGGCCCAGTCTCCCTGGGCGCCCCAGGAGCAATTGATGACGCGGGCCCCCTGCTGCAGGGCGTAGTAGATGCCCTCCAGGGCGTCAGCCGCGTCGATCTGGTCCCCCACCCCGGCCTGGATCCCCAGGACCTGGGTGAGAGGCGCCACCCCGGCCACCCCGGCAGTGCCGATGCTGCCGACCATGATCGAGGCCACCCCGGTGCCGTGCGAGTACCCGCAGGTCCCCGGGGAGGAGCAGACCGGCGGGGAGATGTTGGCCGAGTTGTTGTAGAAGCTCCAGGACCTGGGGGAGATCTGCCGCGGGGCGAAGTTCGGCTCACCCGAGGTGTAGATCCCGTTGTCGATCTCCGCCACCAGCTGCCCCGCCCCAAGCGACTGCTCCCAAGCGGGCAGGGCGTGGATGTCGTCTCCCGCCGTCGCGGGCATGAATGGAGAGGAGCCGGTGTTGTCCAGGTTCCACTGGAGCCCGAACAGCGGGTTGGGAGGCGAGAAGCCCTGCAACGGCAGCAGGCTGTCCCCCTGCACCAGCTGCACCCCCGGCAAGCGCTGGACCCAATCCTGGGTGTGCCGGGTGACGATCTCCACCATCCCCGGCGTCACCCAGTGCAGCGAGTGGACCCCGGGCAGGTGGGCCAGCCGCTGCACCAGCGACTGGGGGGCAAAGCGGTCCATGTCCTGCACCAGCGCTTCGGGAACCTGGCCCGAGGCGTTCCCCACCACCGCCTGGTCCTGCCCCGCGGCGTTGACCACCACCCCCTGCACCAGCTCCCGCTGCTCGAGCACATCAAGGTTCTGCTGGTAGACGGAGTACGGGTCGCCGGGGGACCACAGGATCGGGCCCCCGGCCGGCACAGCCTGGTCCCCTGGAGCATCGAGCAGCACCAGATAGTGGTTATAACCGTCCCAGGTCACCTGGGTCGCAACCACGTCGCGGGAGAGAGGCGCTCGGCGCAGCTGGGCGGATGGGCTTGCGCCTAGGGTGCTCCAACCAGCAGCCCCTAGGACAAGGGCGGCCAAGCCAGCGATCGACGCCGTCAGGCCCCGCTGTCGGCTTGGCGTGCGGCTCATGGCATGCCCTCCCGTACGCAGCTCCCGCGTTGGTGAACGACACCAAACGCTGTGCTCTCGAACAATCGCGCGAAAACATTCGACGCCGGCAGATCTCGCATTGGCATGAGCACCACAACATCCGGCCACCAGCGCGCATTGATTCCTGTCTTTGCGGCGTCACTCTCGTCTCGCGCCAGTCAGACCGAGACGGATAGGGCCCCGCCACGTGGTGGGAATCCGAGTGTGGTCCTCGGTGTGGTCAGCTCGAGAGTTCGGGCTGACGGTCGACAGTTTCGCGCGGTCGGTTC
>NZ_JAKHEX010000040.1 GCF_023130475.1 Aciditerrimonas ferrireducens | reverse complement strand
GGTGGGGGGTACTGGCTGGTAGGGGCGGACGGCGGAGTCTTCAGCTACGGGGACGCGGCCTTCGACGGCTCCACCGGCAACCTCCATCTGGCGGCCCCCATCGTGGGCATGGCCGCCCCCTGAGCCGCCCTCCCCGGAGGACGCCGGTCTGCCCGGAGGACCGTGTCAGCGACGCGGCGCGAGCTGCGCCGCAGGACGGTCGCGCTCGAGGGCGCCGGTGAGGGCCTCGACCATGGCTTTCGTGGCCGCCGTCAGGTCGTAGCGCGCCGCCCGTTGGCGGCCCAGCTCGACCAGGGAGCGGCGCAGGAGCGGGTCAGTCGCGACCCGGTGGACGGCGGCAGCGAAGACCGCCGGGTCCTTGGTGGGCAGGACCAAGCCGGCATCCCCGACGGTCTCGGGCACGGCGCCAGCAGCGAAAGCCACGACGGGGAGGCCGTGCCCGAGCGCTTCGACGACGGGAACGCAGAACCCCTCGTGGTCCGAGGCGCACACGAAGACGTCGGCCGCCTGGTAGTAGGCCTCGAGGACGTCCTCGGGCACCGAGCCGGCGAAGTCGACCGCCTCCTGGAGGCCGAGGTCCTCGACGAAGGCCCGAAGGGCCGGCTCGTAGCGGCTCCCCAAGGGGGATCCCACGAGGTGGAGCCTGGCCCTCGGGTCGTAGAGCCGGCGAAGCACCCAGAGGACCTTGACCAGGTCGTGGGGGGCCTTGTGGGGGGAGAGCTTGCCGACGAAGAGCAGGTCGATGCCGCCCCCGTGTCGCTGGTCGGCCAGGCGACGCTTGGTGGCCGGGTCGGGCGCCGGTGCCTTGCGGGCCATGTCGATGAGCAGCGGGACGACGGCCGTCCGCCGATACCCGACCCGCTGGAGCTCCTGCTCGTTGAACCGGGAGTCGGCCACGGCCAGGCGGCAGTGCCGAGCCAGCCGGGCCATCTGGACTCGGCCGAGGCGCAGCTCGTAGCCGACCGCGGGTTCCCAGGGCTCGAGAAGGTCGACCGGGGTGATGTTGTGGTAGTTCGCCAGCTTCGGCTCGGGACGAGCCATGAGGACGTCGAAGACCGGGCTGCCGATGGAGAGCTGGTAGAGCAGCCAGCGGCCCGGCGCTGGTCGACCCATCTGCCCGATCGGCCGGCCCTCGCCTGCCACGTCGGGGGTCGCGGTGCCGTAGAAGATCTCCGACTGGAGGCCAGCGGCGCGCAGGGCGTCTCGAATGGCCAACGTGTGCTGACCGATGGCGTCTCGGCTGGCCAGGGACGGGATGACCTGGTCGAGACGCACGAGGCGGCAGTCTACCGAGGACGATCCGCCACCCCGGATCCGCCTTCGGCTACTCTGCGCAACCTGTGGCCCCCTTCGGCCCCGGTCTCCGGTACGGCCTCCGGCGTGCCCGGCGCTCGGCAGCCGTCCTGGCGACGTCGATGGCGGCCGCCGGGGTCGGGGTGCTCGGGCTCTGGCCCGCCCAAGGTGCAGCGGCGGCGAGCAGCCCCCCGAGCGGCGTGACCCTCGAGGTGCGGGGCTACGGCCACGGCCGGGGCATGGGGCAGTACGGGGCCCTCGGCTACGCCCTCGAGGACGGCTGGACCTACCAGCAGATCCTCGAGCACTACTACGGCCAGCTCGTCGACGGCGGCGCAACCGAGCTCGGAACCCTGGCCCAGGCCCAGGTCGGCACGACCGGGCTGGACTCCGACCAGGCGCCCATCCGGGTCGACCTGGACCAGCTGGCCGGCCAGCCGGTGACCGTGACCTCGGCCAGCGCCTTCACGGTGACCGGGACGGGCCTGGCCAGCGCCCTGTCGGTCCCCGCCGGCGGGGCGGTCCGCTTCGAGCTGGTCGGCAGCACCCCCCAGTCAGCCAGCTGGGAGGTCTTCGTGAACGACGGGGGCGGACCAGGGGCCTGCGCCGGCGGGGCCAACGGATGGGGTGCCCCGGTGGCCAGCGGCGTGCAAGACCCCACGGCCACCCCGAGCTCGCCGGCACCGTTCCCCGCCACCGGGCCCATCGACGACCAGCTCCTGGAGGTCTGCAGCACCGGCGGCTTCTACCGGGGCAGCATCAGCGGGGCGGTCGAGCCCACCCAGCCGCCGGTGGCCCAGACGGTCGACACCCTGCCCCTTGGGCAGTACGTGGCGGACAGCGCGGCGGCCGAGTCCCCGGGCGACTGGGCGACCCTGGGTGCGCCGGGTCCCCAAGGTCAGCCGGCGGGCTTCCAGCAGACCGAGGCCCAGGTGGTCGCGGCCCGCTCCTACGCCGTCGCCGAGGCGCTGGCGGGAGGCTACGACGGCGTGGCGGCCATCTGCGCCTCCACCGCCTGCCAGGCCTACCCGGGGGTGGCCGACGAGAACCCGGAGGACGACCTCGCCGCGCTCGACACCGCCGGGCAGGTGGTCCTGTTGCCCGACGGGGCGCCGGCCCTCACCGAGTACTCGGCGTCCACCGGCGGGGAGACCGCGCCCGGAAGCGGGCCCGGGGGGTTCGCCGCCGTGGTCGACCAGGGCGACGGGATCTGCAACGACCAGGTCTGTAACCCCTACCACGCCTACCTGGCCACCGTGCCCGCCTCGGCCATCGAAGCCGCCTACCCCTCCATCGGCACCTTCCAGTCCCTGACCGTCCTCCAGCGCAACGGCCTCGGGCCCCTGGGCGGCCGGGTCCTGACCCTCCAGCTGACCGGCAGCGCCGGCACGGTCACCACGAGCGGGTCGGCGTTTGCCGCCGCGGTGGCCGCCAGCACCAGCGACCAGCTCGACGCCCCTGGCGGCACCTTCGCGGCGAGCGGCATCCTCTCGGACTGGTTCGCCCTGGCCGGGACCCAAGGGACGGCCGAGACCGGCTACTGGCTGGACGAAGCGAACGGGGGGGTGCTGACCTTCGGGGACGCGCCGTTCTTCGGTTCCGCGGGGGATCTCCAGCTGGCGGCGCCGGTGGTGGGGATGGCGGC
>NZ_JAKHEX010000004.1:137501-170995 GCF_023130475.1 Aciditerrimonas ferrireducens | reverse complement strand
TCGGCGAGCACGCCTACGACGAGCAGGGCAACTACATCGGCTACGACTACAGCACCGCCGAGTTCACCCCCGAGACCGAGGCCCAGGCGGCCTGGGCGGACTACCAGCCCGAGGTCGAGGGGACCACGACCGCCGACGAGGGCCAGTCCGCCGAGCCGAGCGACGACTGACGGCCCTCGGCCGGGTCGGGGGGCATCGGGGTCCGCAGGGGTGGTGCGAGCCAGCGGGGGGGTGCAGGAGCACTCGGTGGTGGAAGCACAAGCGGGGTCCACGGTCGTGCCCACGCCCCAGTTGGTCGGGTCGTCGTCGGGTGGGCTCGGGCTCCGGCGCCTGCCGCTGTGGCAGCTGGCGCGGGCCTTCTTGGCCGAGCAGCGGGATCCGGATCGGTTCTACCGGCTGCTTGCCCAGGACACCGTCGGCCTGCTGGCCGGGTTCGCCCCGCTCGAGGGGGCCCGGGTCCTCGACGTCGGGAGCGGGCCGGGCGACCTGGCGGAGGCCCTCCGGGCGGCCGGGGCGAGGGCGGTCTCGCTGGACGTCGACTGGGACGAGCTCCACTGCCGGCCCCGGATCCTCGCCGGGGCGGTCCAGGGCGACGGCCGCCGCCTGCCGTTCCCCCGAGCGTGCTTCGACCTGGTCTGCGCGGTGAACGTCCTCGAGCACCTGCCCGATCCCCCCGGCCTCTTGACCGAGGCCCTCCGGGTCTGCCGCCCGGGAGGCCTGGTGGTGGCGACGGGTACCCTCTGGTGGAGCCCTTGGGGTGGGCACGAGACCGCCCCCTGGCACTACCTGGGCGGCGCCTGGGCCCTGCGGCGGTACCGGGCTCGCACCGGGCGGGACCCGAAGAACCGCTTCGGGACCACCCTCTTCCCGCTCTCGGCCCGCCACGTGCTCGCCTGGGCGCGGACCGTCCCCGGGGTGGCTCGGGTGGAGGTCTTTCCCCGCTACTGGCCTCGATGGACCACCGGGCTGCTCCGCCTGCCGGTCCTCGGCGAAGCCCTGGCCTGGAACGTGGCCCTCGTGCTCGAGCGGGCACCGAACCCGTGACCGCCCTGCTCCGACCCAAACCCGAGGACGGGGCCGAGGAGCCGAGTGCCTCGGTCCGGGTCCCGAGCCTCCCCGACGTGGCCGCCCAGGCACGCGAGCTCGGCCTCCGGCGGGTCGAGCTGGTGGCCTGGCGGGACCTCGACCACCCCGAGGCCGGCGGCTCGGAGATCCACGCCGACCGCATCGCCACCCACTGGGCCCGAGCCGGCCTCGAGGTCCGCCTGACCACCTCGCGGACCCCCGGTGCCCCGGCCGAGGTGACCCGGGGCGGGTACCGGGCCCGGCGAGTGGCTGGCCGCTACGCCGTCTTCCCCCGCGTGGCCATGGAGAACCTCCTCGGCCCGCCGGCCGAGCGGGACGCCCTGGTGGAGATCTGGAACGGCATGCCGTTCCTCTCCCCGCTGTGGGCCAGCGGGCCCCACCTGGTCTTCCTCCACCACGTCCACGCCGAGCTCTGGCGCATGGTCCTCCCCCGAGGCTTGGCCGCCATCGGGGAGGCGTTCGAGCGGCGCGTCGCCCCCCGGCTCTACCGCCGCAGCGTCCTCGTCACCCTCTCCTCCTCCTCCCGGGCCGAGATCGTGGAGCGCCTCGGCCTGCGACCCGAGCAGGTCCGGGTCGTGCCGCCCGGGGTCGACGAGCGCTTCTCGCCCGGCGGGGCCCGCCACCCCCACCCGCTCGTCGTGGCCGTCGGCCGGCTCGTCCCGGTCAAGCGCTTCGACCGGCTCATCGACGTGCTGGTCCAGTTGAAGGCCCAGCACCCGACCCTCGAGGCCGAGCTGCTCGGCGAGGGTTGGGCCCGGCCGGCCCTCGAGGCCCGCATCGCCGCCGCCGGGGCCGGCGCCTGGCTGCGCCTCCCGGGCCGGGTCGACGACGACGCGCTCCTCGACGCCTACCGTCGGGCCTGGGTGCTGGCGGCCCCCTCGCAGCGGGAGGGCTGGGGCATGACCCTCTCCGAAGCGGCGGCCTGCGGGACCCCGGCGGTGGCCAGCCGGATCCCCGGCCACGAGGACGCCGTCCACGACGGCGAGACCGGCCTCTTGGTGGACGACGACGCCGGCTTCTTCGCTGCCCTCGACCGTCTCCTCAAGGACTACGGGCTCCGCCACCGCCTCGGGCGCGCCGCCGCGCAGCGCGCCACCCAGCTCCGCTGGGAGCGGACGGCAGCGGCGACCTTGGCCGAGCTCACCGCCCAGGCGGCTGCCCGTCGGCGTCAGGCGGGCAGCTAGGGCCGAGGGCGCTCCTCGGCCTCGGCCCCCCGCCGACGGCGCCCGGGGGTGCCCTCCACGGCCACCACGGCCATCAGGAGGCAGATCGCCGCCCAGGCGAGGTCGTTGGCCGCGGGCAGGGCAGCCGGCCAGCCTCCCCCCGGCGAGGTGTGGTCGACGGCCTGGTGGGCCACCACCAGCACCACCAGGCCCAGGCTGGTCCCGACGCTGGCCAGCTTCAGCACCAGCCGACCCCAAGGGACCAGGCCACCGAGCCCGGCGAGGACCCCGACGCAAAGACCCACCAGGGGCCGGGAGATGGCGGCGCTGACCAGGCCGACGGCCAGTGCGACGCCCAGGGCCGCCCACCACCGGGGCGGGTCGACGCTGTCCGCCGGTCCGTCGCTGGCCCGCCCCGAGCTGGCGCGCCGAGCCGTGTGCCGGGTTCGTCGGAGGGGCCAGTGCGAGGCCAGTTGACGCCGCCAGCGCCCCGGCAGGGCGGCCGCGAGGGCGCACGCCAGGAAGACCGCCAGGGAAGCGAGGAGGGCGGCGTTCACCCACTCCTGGGGGGCGAAGGTCAGCTGGACGCGCAGCACCCCGTGCCGCAACGCCCCGGCCTTCGTGGCGGCCGCCAGGGTCGCCCGAGTGACCAGCCAGCCGTTGGCGAACCCGTCGATGAGCACCGGCCGGCCGAGGGATCGGCCGTCGGCCAGCACGGCGTGCCAGCCGGCGTCCACGCTCTCCCCGAGGACCAGCCAGAAGGGCCCCTTCACGTCCCGGACCACCAGGCTGGCGCTGGTCGCCGAGGAGGAGCGGACCTCGACCCGGGGGGCTGGCGGGGTCGGTGCCGGCCGGACGGTGCTCGGACCCGGTTCGGGCTCGGGGCCGCCACCGGGGGCCGAGTCCAGGACCACCTGGTCGATGCTCCAGCCGGTGCTCGGCAGGTTCCCCAGGGCGGTCCGCAGGGTGTGCCAGCCGGGCCCCAGGGTGATCCCCTGTCGGTCGTCGGCACCGCAGGGCTCGATGGTCACCGGCTGGTTGGCCAGGGTGGGTCGCCCGTCGATGGTCAGCAGGTCGCTCAGGCACTGACCGGGCAGTCGGGCCGGGGGCGGACTGGTGTGGATGCCGGCGATGCCGACCTGGGCGATGCCGATGGGCAGGACCACCGACTGGCCCGAGGCCAGGTCCCGGGTGCGCTCGAAGCGGACCGCGTCCACCGTCACCCGCAGCCGGGCGCCGCGCAGGGCGGGGAAGCGGACGGTGACCGGGACCCAGCTGTCTTGTCGGCGGCCGTCGGCGATCGGCGGCAGTGCCACCGTGCGGGCGGCCAGGACGGTGCCGCTCGGGGAGAGGCTGGCCACGGTCAGCTTCGTCGGCACCGAGTGCATGCCGTCGGCTACCACGTGCAGGTCGAGGTGGTCGACGGTGACCGGGTGGGGCAGGTCGACCTGGAGCCAGGCCCCCACCTGCGAGGCGGCGGTGAAGCCGGGGGACCACATGGTGGTGGCGCCCGGGTCGCTTGAAAGGGCGGCGGGGGCGGCGTCGCGCGCGTCCCCCGGCAGGGTGCTGCTCGCCTCGACGGTCACCCCGCCTGAGGGCCCGACCTCGCCCAGGAGCCGTTCGAGCTCCGGCCCGGGCACGGTCGTGGCCAAGGTGGCGGTGCCCTCCAGGGTGAAGGTCCGGGCCGTGGGCAGGTAGAAAGCCCGGTCCAAGGTCGTCTCGGGCGACTGCCGGGGCGGGATGGGTTCGACCCGTTCGCGCTGCATGACCAGGACCAGCCGGTCGGCGAGCGAGGACCTCCCGGCGGCCCGCAGCAGGTCGCTCGGCATGACCAGCTCCCGGCGGTCCACCACGTCGCCGATCCGGACCTCCGAGAGCCCCACCGGCGCGGTCCCGCCCTGGTTCGTGGCGTCGATGGTGATCCGCAGCGTCGTGAACGTCCGGGTCGGGAACCGGAGGACCTGGCCGCCGGTCCGGGCGTCCCGGGAAGCGGGCCCGAGGTGCTCCCGCACCGGGTGGCGACCGTCGAAGGTCAAGGTCACCTCGGTCAGGTAGCGGGGGGAGCCGGTGGTGGTGGGCTGGAGCAGCCGGATCTGGTCCGTGGTCACCGGATGGTCGAGGGTCACCTGCCACCACTGGCCCTCGGGCACGACGAAGCCCCCGACGAGCCACTGGGTGTCCGGATCGTCCTGGAGGGCCGAGGCGGGCTGCTGCTCGGGGTACAGGGCGATGCCGTTGCCGTACGCCGAGGCGGTCACCGAGGCTACGCCCACGTTGCGGGCCACGGTCTGGCTGTCGGCCGGCAGCCCGGGGAACAGGTCCAGGGGGGCGTTGCCGGCCACCGTCGGCTGGGCCTGGCTGGCCGTCAGGGTCGCTCCGGCGTTCTGCCCCAGGGTGTTCCAGAAGAACGGCCGTTTCTTGTTCGAGTCCGTCACCACCAGCGTCGGGTGCTCGCCGAGCACCTGGCGGCGCAGCGTCGGGTGCTCGTCGAGGGTCCCGGCGTAGAGGATGGTCGGGGCGCCGGCCAGCAGCCCGGCGTCGGCCGCCTCGGCGATGCCCGTGGCGTCCCCGTCCACCACCACGGGGTCGGCCACCGACTCCGCCCGGTCGATGGGTCGGGGGTCGGTGACCGGGTAGACCTCGACGGGGGAGGGGACCGGCTGGTTCGGCGAGGAGGCGAGGGTGGCCTCGTTCACCTCGGGCAGCATCGAGGGGTCGGGGCTCGGGGGGCCGTAGCCGGTGGGGGAGCCCAGGCCCGGTGGGGTGGGGTCGAACTCGCTCGTCAAGGTGGAGGGCTGGGGCGTGCCGTAGCGGGTGTAGGAGAGGTCGTGCTGCACCACCAGGTCGCCCACGCTCATGAGTCGCAGCAGCGGGGCGAGCCCCCGGGGGTCCACCACGTCCTTCTGGACAGGGTCGTCCAGGGCGTAGAGGAGGTCGGCGGTGGCCAGGGAGCCCTTCACGATCTGCTCCCGGGTCACGAATGGTCGGCTGGCGTCGAGGAGCGCGGGCCAGATGGGGTCGACCGTGTCCCCCTGGTCGGTGGCGGCGAAGTTCTCGCCCGGTTCGGCCAGCACCCGGGTGCCGGGGTCCTCCCGGTTCAAGGCCCTGGCTGCCGCTCGCAGGGCGGCGGGGGCCTGGGCCTCCATGAGGTAGTGGTCCGCCAGGGTCCCCCCGTCGAAGAGCGCCGGGTTGGCCGCGGCCAGCAGGCCCAGGACGCTCAGCACGCTGAGGGCGCCCAGCACGGGCCAGCGGCTCGGGGTGGGCAGGTGCAGCCGGTCCAGGAGGGCCCGCTGCGCCCGTGGCGCCCGGAGGAGCAGCCGACCGCCGGCCTCCGCCCGGGCCCGGAGCCGGTCCCAGAGCGCGCTCGTCCCCGCGCCGAGGCAGAGCGCCAGGCCCAGGAGCACGAGCGGGGTGGCCCGGTCCGTCGAGCGCAAGGCCAGGCCCACGGTGTTGGCCTGGTAGAAGGCCTTCAGCCAGCCCCCGACGAGGCTCGGATGGTCGTAGGGGTGCGCGCCCACCGCCAGCACCGCCCCGACGACCACCAGGGCGACGCTGAAGGCCCGGAAGCGGAACCGGGTCAGGGAGCCGGCGACGAGGGCCAAGGCGGGCACCCCGTAGGAGGTGGCCAGCAGCCAGAGCTGCTGGGTGAAGGGCACCGAGGCGCCCATCCAGGGCCCGTACGTGCCCGAGCCGTAGAAGTACCAGTAGCCCAGGCCCCGCAGGACCTCGTTCGCCGACGAGGTGGTGGCGATGGCCGGCACCGTCTCGCTGTAGCGCAGGATGTCGATGCCGTAGGCCCCCTCGACCCAGAGGCCGGCGATCCACCAGAGCGACACCAGGGCCGAGAGCAGCCCGATCCGCCACGCGGCGGCCCAGGCCTGCCCGGGGCGGACCTCCTTCGTGACGAAGGCCGCCGAGAGCAGCCAGAGCACCGGGGCCAGGCCCACGTAGAGCAGGGCGGTGGCGTTGATCCCCCCGACCGTGGCCGTCACCAGCGCGAAGAGGGCCGGGTCCCGCCAGCCGCCCCGTCGGGCCGCCCGGGCGGTCAGGCCCACCATCCAGCCCAGGCCGGCCCAGGGGAGGAGGATCACCGAGATCCGGCCCAGGTACTGCAAGGTGTAGGGGGTCAGCATGAAGCAGGCCGCTGCCACCAGCCGCCCGGGCCCCTCGAGGCGCAGGACCCGGCAGCAGAACAGGACCCCCCAGCCGGCGCCGGTCAGGAGGGCGGCCACCCAGAGCCGCTCGGCCACCCAGGTGGGCACCCCTAGCAGATGGGTCACCAGGAAGAAGGGTCCCATCGGCCAGAGGTAGCCGATCTGCTGGTGGGTCACCGTGCCGAGCCCCTGGCTCGGGTCCCAGATGGACAGCGAGCGGCCCAGGAACCGCAGGGGGTCCAGGTAGAGGTAGCTCTTCGTGTCGGCGTCGACCACGCCCGGCTGGCTCAGCAGCTCCGAGACCAGGGCGATGACGGCCAGCAGGGCTCCCTCGGCCACGACTGCCCGGCGCTGGCGCCGATCGCTCAGCGGTGCTCCTCTCGCCTCTCGGGGGCCCCTCGGCCCGCCGGACCGGCCGGGTAGTGTAGGGCCGACGGCTCGAGCCCACCGTGGCGGCCGGGCGAGGGGAGCGAGGGGAGCGAGGGGAGCGGCGACGTGGGCAGGGAGCTGACCGGGGAGCGGCCCGTCGAAGGGGCCACCCCCTCGGGCCTCCTGGCCCTCCACCTGGCCGGCTACCGCGAGGTGGCCCGGGCCCTGCCACCCGCCGGCGTGGTCCTCGACGTCGGTTGCGGCGAGGGGTTCGCCGCCGCGGAGCTGGTGGTCCCCGGTCGGCCGGTCGTCGGCCTCGAGCTGGACCCGGCGGCGGCCCGCCGGGCGGCGCAGCGGTTCGGGGCCGCTGGCCTCCGGGTCCTCCAGGCCGACGGCGAGCGCCTGCCGGTCGGGACGGCCAGCTGCGCCGCCGTGGTCTCCTCCCACGTCATCGAGCACTTCTGGCGCCCCGAGCGCCACGTCGCCGAGCTGGCCCGGGTGCTCGAACCCGAGGGCGTCGCCCTCGTCGTCACGCCGAACGAGCCGGCGGACTTCGAGAACCCCCACCACGTCCACCTCTTCCGAGCCGAACCCCTCCGGGCCCTGCTCGACCGGTTCTTCCAGGAGGTCCAGGTGGTCGGGCTCCAAGGCTCGCCGGCGGTGGCTGCCGACTTCGCCCAGCGGCGCCGGCGGGCGAAGGCCCTGTTGGCCCTCGACGTCTTCGACCTCCGGCACCGCTTGCCCCGGGGGGTTTACCTCGGGCTCTACGAGCGGGTCCTCCCCCTCGCCTACCGTCTCCTCGCCCGGAGCGGCCAGGGCCCGATCTTCGGCCCCGAGGACTTCTCGGTGACGGAGCGGATCGACGACGACACCCTCGTCCTCTTCGCCACCGCTCGCCGTCCCCGAGCCGCCCGGCACGGTTCCGGGCCGGTGCCAGCGGCGGTGGCCAGCGGCTCGTGAGCGGACCGGACCGACCTCCCGAGGCCCTGCCCCCCGGGGTCCTGGCGGTCGGCCTGACCGGCGGGATCGGCTCGGGCAAGTCGACGGCCGCCGCTGGCCTGGCCCGGCGGGGAGCGGTCGTCGTCGACGCCGACGCCCTGGCCCGGGAGGTGGTGGCCCCCGGGGGCGAGGCCTACGAGGCGGTCCTGGCCCGCTTCGGCCGGGACCTGGTCGGCCCCGACGGCCAGCTCGACCGGGCCCGGCTGGCCGCGACGGTGTTCGCCGACCCGGCCGCTCGGGCCGACCTCGAGGCCCTCGTCCACCCGGCGGTCGGGGCCCGCATGGCCGCGGCCCGCCTGGCCCCGCGGCCGCCGGGCAGCGTCGTGGTCTTCGACGTGCCTCTCCTGCGCCCCGCCCACCGCCAGCTGCTCGCCCTCGACCTCGTGGTGGTCGTCGACTGCCCGCCCGAGCTCGCCCTCCGGCGCCTTCAGGAGGGGCGGGGCATGGCCGAGGCCGACGCCCGGTCCCGCATGGCTGCCCAGCCGAGCCGGGAGGAGCGCCTCGCGCTGGCCGACTGGGTCCTGGACAACAGCGGCCGTCCTGAGGAGCTCGAGGCCCAGCTGGACACCCTCTGGGCGGAGCTCCTGCGCCGGGCCCGGGCCGGCTCGCCCCCCACGGCCTGAGCGGTCCGGGCCGCTACGCTCCACGCGGTGCCCCCCCTGCGCGTCGAGTCGCCCCTCAAGCCGGCCGGGGACCAGCCGAAGGCGATCGCCGCCCTCGTCGACGGGGTCCGCCAGGGCCAGCGCTTCCAGACCCTCCTCGGGGTGACCGGGTCGGGCAAGACCGCCACCATCGCCTGGGTCATCGAAGCCCTCCAGCGCCCGACCCTCATCATCGAGCCGAACAAGTCCCTGGCCGCCCAGCTGGCCGGCGAGCTCCGGGCCCTCTTCCCCCGGAACCGGGTGGAGTACTTCGTCTCCTACTACGACTACTACCAGCCCGAGGCCTACCTGCCGACCACCGACACCTACATCGAGAAGGACTCCTCCATCAACGACGAGATCGACCGGCTCCGCCACGCCACCACGTCCTCGCTGCTGCTGCGACCCGACACCATCGTGGTGGCCTCCGTCTCCTGCATCTACGGCCTCGGTTCCCCCGAGGAGTACCGGGGGCGGATCCTGGCGCTTCGGACGGGGGACCGCATCGACCAGCGCCAGCTGCTCAGGCGCCTCGTGGACCTGCACTACGAGCGCAACGACACCGCCCTTGGCCGGGGCCGGTTCCGGGCCCGGGGCGACACGGTCGAGCTCCACCCGGCCTACGAGGAGCTGCCGGTCCGCATCGAGCTCTTCGGCGACGAGGTCGAGCGCATCCGGCCCTTCGACCCGCTCACCGGTGAGCTCGGCGAGCCCCTGGACGAGCTGGTGGTGTTCGCCGCCACCCACTACGTGGCCAGCGAGGAGACCATGGCCCGGGCCATCGCCTCCATCGAACGCGAGCTCCAGGAGCGCCTGGCGGCGCTCACCGCCGAGGGCAAGCTGCTCGAGGCCCAGCGGCTTCGCATGCGGACCGAGCACGACCTCGAGATGCTGGCCGAGGTCGGGGTGTGCTCGGGCATCGAGAACTACAGCCGGCACCTCGACGGCCGTCGACCCGGCGAAGCCCCCTTCACCCTCCTGGACTTCTTCCCGCCCGGGTTCCTCACCGTCATCGACGAGAGCCACGTCGCCGTGCCCCAGATCCACGGCCAGTTCGAGGGGGACCGGTCCCGCAAGCTGACCCTCGTCGAGCACGGCTTCCGCCTGCCCTCGGCCCTCGACAACCGGCCCCTCACCTTCGACGAGTTCATCGAGCGCGTCGGTCAGGTCATCTTCCTGTCGGCCACCCCCGGGCCCTACGAGCTCGAGGTCTCCACCCAGGTGGTCGAGCAGGTCATCCGGCCCACCGGCCTGCTCGACCCCGAGGTGCTCGTCCAGCCGACCACCGGCCAGATCGACGACCTGCTCGGCCGCATCCGGGAGGTCGCCGGGCGGGGCGGACGGGTCCTGGTCACGACCCTCACCAAGCGCATGGCCGAGGAGCTCACCGACTACCTCCTCGACGCCGGGGTCCGGGTCCGCTACCTGCACTCCGACGTCGACACCATCAGCCGCATCGAGCTCGTCCGCGACCTGCGGACCGGGGAGTTCGACGTCCTGGTCGGCATCAACCTCCTGCGGGAGGGCCTGGACCTGCCCGAGGTCGAGCTGGTGGCCATCCTCGACGCCGACAAGACCGGGTTCCTCCGCTCCACGTCCTCCCTCATCCAGACCATGGGCCGGGCGGCCCGCAACGTCCGGGGCCAGGTGGTCCTCTACGCCGACCTGGTCACCGACGCCATGGCCGAGGCCATCGCCGAGACCCGCCGCCGCCGGGCCCTCCAGGAGGCCTACAACGCCGAGCACGGCATCGACCCGACCACCGTCCGCAAGGCGGTGACCGACATCCTCGAGCGGCTGCGGCCGGCCGCCCCCGAGGGCGAGCGGTCGAGCCGCCGGCAGCGGACCTCCCGGGGGGCGACCGCCCCGAGCCGGGCCCGTCGGGTCGCCGCAGCGGCCCCACCAGGGGAGGGGACCACGGTCCTGGCCGAGCTGCCGCTCGAGGAGCTCGAGCGCCTGGCCGCCAGCCTGGAGCGCGAGATGCGCGAGGCCGCGGCCGAGCTGCGTTTCGAGGAGGCGGCGGTGCTGCGGGACGACCTGGCCGAGGTCCACCGGGCCCTGGGCCTTCGCCAGGCCCCGACGCCGCCGGCGGACCCGAGGCCGCTCACGGCCGCTGGCCGAGGCCGGGCCCGGGGGGCCGGGCGCCCATGAGCGACCGCCTCGTCATCCGGGGCGCCCGGGAGCACAACCTCCGGGACGTTTCCTTGGAACTGCCCCGGGACCGCCTGATCGTCTTCACCGGGCTCTCCGGGTCCGGCAAGTCGTCCCTGGCCTTCGACACCATCTACGCCGAGGGCCAGCGGCGCTACGTCGAGTCGCTCTCGGCCTATGCCCGGCAGTTCCTGGGCCAGATGGACAAGCCCGACGTCGACTTCATCGAGGGCCTCTCCCCGGCGATCTCCATCGACCAGAAGACCGCCAGCCGCAACCCCCGCTCCACCGTCGGCACGGTCACCGAGATCTACGACTACCTCCGCCTGCTCTACGCCCGGGTGGGCACCATGCACTGCCCGAGCTGCGGCCGGCCCGTGGCGCGCCAGACCCCCCAGCAGATTGTCGACCGGGTCCTCGGCCTGCCCGAGGGCACCCGCTTCCTCGTCCTCGCCCCGGTCGTCCGGGGCCGCAAGGGGGAGTACGTGGCGCTCCTCGACGAGCTGGCGACCAAGGGGTTCGCCCGGGTGCGGGTGGACGGCCAGACGGTCGAGCTGGCCGAGCGGGCCGAGCTCCGCCTGGGCCGCTACGAGCAGCACACCATCGAAGTGGTCGTCGACCGGCTGGTCCGGCGCGACGGCATCCGCCAGCGCCTGACCGAGTCCATGGAGACCGCCCTGGCCCTGGCCGGTGGCGTGGCCGAGGTGGCCGTCCTCGGGGACGACGGGGACGAGGAGCTCCTCACCTTCTCCGAGCACCTGGCCTGCCCGGCCTGCGGCCTGTCCTTCGAGGAGCCGGCGCCCCGGACCTTCTCCTTCAACTCGCCCTACGGGGCCTGCCCGGCCTGCGACGGTCTCGGCACCCAGTTCGAGGTCGACCCCGACCTGGTCGTCCCGGACCCCAGCAAGAGCCTGGCCGAGGGAGCCCTGGTGCCCTGGGTGGGGGGGCGGAGCCGCTGGTTCGACCGGCTCATCGAGGCGGTCGCCGAGGCCTCCGGCTTCTCGCTCGACACCCCCTGGGAGAAGCTCCGGGCGCAGGACCGCCGGGTGCTGCTCTACGGCACCGGCCAGCGCCTCGTCGCCCTCCGCTACCGCAACCGCTTCGGCCGCCAGCGGGAGCACGCCGTGCCCTTCGAGGGCATCGTCCCCTGGCTCCGGCGCCGCCACGCCGAGGCCACCTCGGAAGCCGTCCGGGAGTGGGCCGAGGGCTTCATGCGCCAGGTAGCCTGTAGCGCCTGCGGCGGGGCCCGGCTCAAGCCCGAGGCCCTGGCCGTCTCGGTCGGGGGGCGCAGCATCTTCGAGCTCTGCTCCCTCTCCATCGCCGAGACCGCCCAGGTCCTCGCCGACCTCTCCCTCTCCGAACGGGAGCACCGCATCGCGGATCGGGTCCTCAAGGAGATCCAGGCCCGACTCCGCTTCCTCTTGGACGTCGGCCTCGACTACCTGACCCTCGCCCGGGCCACCGCCACCCTCTCGGGCGGCGAGGCCCAGCGCATCCGCCTCGCCAGCCAGATCGGCTCGGGGCTCGTCGGCGTGCTCTACGTCCTCGACGAGCCCTCCATCGGCCTCCACCAGCGGGACAACCGCAAGCTCCTCGACACCCTCCTGCGCCTCCGGGACCTCGGCAACACCGTCATCGTGGTCGAGCACGACGAGGAGACCATCCGGGCCGCCGACCACGTGGTCGACATCGGCCCCGGGGCCGGCGAGCACGGCGGCCAGGTGGTCTACAGCGGCCCGGTGGCCGGCCTCCTCGAGGAGCCGGCCTCCCTCACCGGCCAGTACCTCGCCGGGCGCCGGCGCATCCCGGTGCCCGAGCGCCGTCGGCCGGGCAGCGGTCAGGCCCTCGTGGTCCGGGGGGCCGCCGAGCACAACCTCGCCGACATCGACGTCGCCTTCCCCCTCGGCTGCCTCGTGGCGGTCACCGGCGTCTCCGGATCGGGCAAGTCCACGCTCGTGAACGACATCCTCCTCCAGGCCCTCCTCGGGACGGTCATGCGGGCCAAGACCACCCCTGGGCGCCACCGCCGCATCGAGGGGGTCGAGCTGGTCGACAAGGTGGTGGCCATCGACCAGTCGCCCATCGGCCGGACCCCCCGGTCGAACCCGGCCACCTACACCGGGCTCTTCGACCACGTCCGCCGGCTCTTCGCCCAGGCGCCCGAGGCCAAGGTCCGCGGCTACCAGCCGGGACGGTTCTCCTTCAACGTGAAGGGGGGCCGCTGCGAGGCATGCGCCGGCGACGGCACGGTCCGCATCGAGATGCACTTCCTGCCCGACGTGTACGTGCCCTGCGAGGTCTGCGGGGGGACCCGCTACAACCGGGAGACCCTCGAGGTCACCTTCAAGGGCAAGAACATCGCCGACGTCCTGGCCATGTCCTGCGAGGAGGCCCGGGAGTTCTTCGCCTACCAGCCGGCCATCCGCCGCCACCTCGACACCCTGGTCGACGTCGGCCTGGGCTACGTCCGTCTCGGCCAGCCGGCCACCACCCTCTCGGGCGGCGAGGCCCAGCGGGTCAAGCTCGCCGCCGAGCTCTCCCGCCGGCCCACCGGCCACACCCTCTACGTCCTCGACGAGCCCACCACCGGCCTGCACTTCGAGGACGTCCGCCGGCTCCTCGAGGTCCTCGACCGGCTCGTCGACCAGGGCAACACCGTGGTCGTCATCGAGCACAACCTCGACGTCGTGAAGAGCGCCGACTACCTCGTCGACCTCGGGCCCGAGGGGGGCAGTCGGGGCGGCCGGGTGGTGGCCACCGGCACCCCCGAGGAGGTCGCCCGGACCCCCGGCAGCGCCACCGGGGCGGTCCTCGCCCCTCTCCTCGGCCTGTCGCCCCTTGTCGACCCGGGGTCCCCCGACGGGTCGTCGGCGCCCGCCGACGCCAGAGGGGGGCGCCGGGCTCCCCGTCGGCGGACCGCCCCGGCCAGCACGGCCACCCGACGTCCGGCTGCTGAGGGTCGCCGGCGGACCGAGGCGGCGTCCTAAGCGGCGCGACGGCGGAGCCGGGGGTCAGGAGATGGTCAGCATCCGCTCCAGCGCGACCCGCGCCCAGCGGGCCGTCTCGTCGTCCACCGTGATCCGGTTCCGCACCTCACCGGCCACCAGGCCGTCGAGGACCCAGGCCAGGTGGGGCGGGTCGATCCGAAACATGGTCGAGCAGGGGCACACCAGGGGGTCCAAGGACACCACGGTCTTCTCGGGGTGCTCGGTGGCCAGGCGGTGCACCAGGTGGATCTCCGTGCCCACCCCCAGCACCGCCCCCGCCGGCGCCTCGGCCACCGTCTTGATGATGAAGTCCGTCGATCCCACCAGGTCGGCCACGGCCACCACCTCGTGGGCGCACTCGGGATGGACCACCACGATCCCCTCGGGATGGGCCTCCCGGAAGGCGGCCACGTGCGCCGGGGTGAACCGCTGGTGCACCGAGCAGTGGCCCTTCCAGACCAGGACCCGGGCCTCCTTCACCGTCCGCTCGTCCAGGCCGCCCAGGGGACGCCGGGGGTCGTAGAGGGCGATCTCGTCTGGTCGGTAGCCCATGGCCAGGGCGGTGTTGCGCCCCAGGTGCTGGTCGGGCACGAACAGCACCTTCTCGCCCCGGCCCGCCGCGCCGCCCGGTTCGCCCAGGGCCCAGGTCAACACGGCCCGGGCGTTCGAGGAGGTGCAGACCACCCCGTCGTGGCGGCCCACGAACGCCTTCACCGCGGCCGAGGAGTTGATGTAGGTGATGGGCACCAAGGCCTCGGTGTCGATCACCTCGGCCAGCTCCTCCCAGGCGGTCTCCACGTCCTCGGCATCGGCCATGTCGGCCATCGAGCACCCGGCGTTCAGGTCCGGCAGGATGACCTGCTGGTGCGGGGCGGTCAGGACGTCGGCCGACTCGGCCATGAAGTGGACCCCGCAGAACACCACGTAGGCCGCCTCGTCCTGCTCGGCGGCGAAGCGGGCCAGGCGCAACGAGTCCCCTCGGGCGTCGGCGAACTTGATCACCTCGTCCCGCTGGTAGTGGTGGCCGAGGATGACCAGCCGTCGTCCCAGGGCCGCCTTGGCCGACTCGATGCGGGCATCGAGCTCCTCGGGAGCGGCCTCCCGATACCAGGCGGGCAGCGGCGTCTGCAGGCGAAGCATCTCGATGGACCCCCTCGGGGGATGCGCTCCTCCACGGCCGGCGGGGGCGCCTGGTCGCCCGCCGCGGGGATGGCGGCCTCGGAGCGGGATGGTGGTTGCCGGATACCAGGCCGGCGCTTTCCCCAACCCTAGCGGCTGGCCCACCCGGCCCGCCGCCAGCGACCCGCCCGACCGGATCGTGCGCCGGCGCGTCGGCGGCACCGCGGACGCGGCACAGTGGGGGAGTGGTCGAGCGGCCGCCCCCAGCCAGCATCCCCGACGCCCCGGGCTCCTACCAGTTCCTCGACGCCGACGGGCGGGTGCTCTACGTCGGCAAGGCCAAGTCCCTCCGTCAGCGCCTCGCCTCCTACTTCGCCGACCCGGCCACCTTGGCCCCCCGGACCGCGCAGCTCGTGGCCCAGGCCGCCCGGGTGGAGTGGATCCAGGTGGCCAACGAGACCGAGGCCCTCCTCCTCGAGTACAGCCTCATCAAGCGCCACCGGCCCCGGTTCAACGTCCGGCTGGTCGACGACAAGAGCTACCCCTGGCTGGCGGTCACCGTCTCGGACCCCTGGCCCCGGGCCGCGGTGGTCCGGGGGCGCCGGCGGTCCGGGACCGCGGCCTTCGGTCCCTTCACCCACGCCAAGGCAGCCCGGGAGACCCTGGACCTCGTGGTGCGCAGCTTCCCGGTCCGGACCTGCTCGGACGGCAAGTTCCGCCGGCACCAGGCCATGGGACGGCCCTGCCTCTTGTTCCACATCGAGCGCTGCTCGGGCCCCTGCGTCGGGGCCGTCGACCCGGCCACCTACCGGGGCTACGTCGAGGACCTCATGGCCTTCTTCGCCGGCGACACCGAGGCCCTCGCCACGCGCCTCCGCCAGGAGATGGCCGAGGCGGCCGAGCAGCTGGCCTTCGAGCGGGCGGCGCGCCTGCGCGACCAGCTGGCCAGCCTCGAGCTGGCCACCGCCCGCCAGGAGGTCGTCCTGGACCGGCCCGAGGACCTCGACGTCCTCGGCCTCGCCGAGGACCCCCTCCAGGCAGCGGTCTGCGTCCTGCGGGTCCGTCGGGGCCGGCTGGTCGGCCGGCGGGTCCTCCTCGTCGACCGGGCCGAGGAGCTCGACCAGGCCGGGCTGCTCGGCCGGGTCCTCGAGGAGCTCTACGCCGACGCCGGGCCCCCCGAGCGGTCCCACCCGGGAGGGTCGGGGCGGGCCCGCCCGGCGCCGGCGGACTGGGAGCTGGTGAGCGGCGCCGGGGACCCCACCCGGGGCCGCAGCGCCGAGGGGGAGCTCGATCAGCCCGTGCCCCGGCAGGTGCTCCTCCCGACCCTTCCGGAGGCCGCCGAGGCGCACCAGGCCCTCCTCGGGGACCGGCGGGGCGGGCCCGTGACCCTTTCGGTGCCCCAGCGGGGAGCCAAGCGCCGCCTGCTCGAGACGGCCCAGGCCAACGCCCTCGAGGAGCTCCGGCGGGCCCGGAGCCGCCGCGCCGCCGACCACGCGGCCCGGGCGGCGGCCCTGGAGGCCCTCCAGGAGGTCCTCGGCCTGCCCCAGGCCCCCCTGCGCATCGAGTGCTACGACATGAGCCACCTCCAGGGGACCGACTACGTCGGGTCCATGGTGGTCCTCGAGGACGGCCTGCCCCGGCCCAGCGAGTACCGCCGCTTCAAGATCCGCACCGTCCCGGGCAACGACGACTACGCCGCCATGGGCGAGGTCCTCGAGCGGCGCCTCGGCGCACTCCTCCGGGAACGGGCCCGGGCAGCCGAGGGGACCGATGGCCGGGCCCGCCGGTTCGCCTACCCGCCCCAGCTGCTCCTGGTGGACGGGGGCAAGGGCCAGCTCGGGGTGGCGGTCGAGGTCCTCGAACGCCTCGGCCTGACCGGGGAGATCCCGGTCGCCGCCCTGGCCAAGGCCTTCGAGGAGGTCTTCGTCCCCGGCCGCCCCGACCCCCTCCGCATCCCCTACGGCTCCCCGGCCCTCCTCGTCCTCCAGCAGGCCCGGGACGAAGCCCACCGCTTCGCCGTCGGCTACCACCGCCGCCTGCGCTCGGCCCGCATGACCCGCAGCGCCCTCGACCAGGTCCCCGGGCTCGGCCCGGCCCGCCGCCGGGCCCTGCTTCGCCACTACGGCTCCCTCCGGCGCCTCCGCGCCGCGCCCCTCGAGGAGCTGGCCGGCCTGCCGTTCCTGCCCGCACCAGTAGCGGAGGCCCTCTTCGCCCACCTCCACGGGCCCAGCACCCCTGCCGAGCCGTCGTCGCCGTCTGCGCCCGAGGCCGGTCCGGGGCTCGTCCCGGACCCGGTAAGGGTCGCCATCGGCCAGGATGGGGGACCGTGAGGGAGGCCGAGGGGTGAGCGACTACCTGGTCATCACCGGCATGTCCGGCGCCGGGCGCTCCACCGCCGCCGCCGCCTTGGAGGACGCCGGGTGGTACGTCATCGACAACATGCCGCCCTCGCTCTTGGCGGAGGCGGCCGAGGCCCTCTCCGCCCACGGCCGGCCCCAGGAGCGGGTCGCCCTCGTGGTCGGCCGGGGCGGGGGAGCGCCGGTCGACGAGGCCCTGCCCGCCGTCGAAGCCCTCCGGGCCCAAGGCCACGCGGTCCGCCTCGTCTTCCTCGACGCCCCCGACGAGATCCTCGTCCGTCGCTTCGCCGGGACCCGCCGACGCCACCCCATGGGCGGCGACCCGGTCGACCTGGCCATCGCCGAGGAGCGCCGCCACCTCCGCGCTGTCCGGGAACGGGCCGACGTGGTCCTCGACACCGGTTCCCTCACCGTCAACCAGCTCCGGGTCCGCATCATGGCCCTCTTCGGGGATCCCGGCTCGCCGGGCCCCAGGACCACCGTGCTGTCCTTCGGCTACGCCCACGGGGTGCCCCTCGACGCCGACCTGGTCCTCGACTGCCGCTTCCTGCCGAACCCCTACTGGGTGGAGGAGCTCCGACCCCAGAGCGGCCTGGACGAGCCGGTCCGCCGCTATGTCCTCGAGCAGCCCGAGACCACCGCCTTCCTCGAGGAGCTCCAGCGTCTTTTCGACCTGCTCCTGCCGGCGTTCCAGCGCGAGGGGAAGTCGTACCTGACCATCGCCCTCGGCTGCACCGGCGGTCGCCACCGCTCGGTGGCCCTGGCCGAGGAAGTGGCCGGCCGCCTGCAGGCCGCCGGCTGGTCCGCCGGGGTCCTGCACCGGGACGTGGAGCGGTGAGTCCCCTCGACGAGGCCGCCACTGGACCGGCGGTGGTGGCCGTGGGGGGCGGGCACGGCCAGGCCGCCACGCTACGGGCGGCGCGGCGCTACGCCGGTTCGGTCACCGCGGTGGTCTCCCTGGCCGACGACGGGGGGTCCTCGGGCCGTCTGCGGGCCAGCCTCGGCCTCCCACCCCTCGGGGACCTGCGGACCTGCCTCGTGGCCCTCGCCGCCCAGGACTCGGCCCTGGCCGCGGCCTGCCAGCACCGCTTCCCGGCCGAGGCCCTCCTCGGGTCGACCCCGCCCGGCGGCCAGTCCCCGGCGTCGAGCGGCCCTGGCCATCCCCTCGGCAACCTCCTCCTCGCGGCCCTGGCGACCGTGACCGGGGATCTCCAGGCGGCCCTCGACGAGGCGGGGCGGCTCCTGGGCTGCGAGGGTCGGGTCGTCCCGGCCAGCGCCGGCCCGGTCACCTTGGTGGCCGAGACCCCCGACGGCCCGGTCGAGGGGCAGGTGGCAGTCATGGGCACCTCCCGGATCCGCCGGGTCCGCCTCGCCCCCCCCGACCCGCCGGCCAGCGAGGCGGCTCTCGAGGCCATCCGCCAGGCGGACCAGGTTGTCCTCGGGCCGGGGTCCCTCTTCACCAGCGTCCTGGCCGCGGCCATCGTGCCGGGCATCGCCGAGGCGCTCAGGTCCACCCGCGCCCAGCGGGTCTACGTCGCCAACTTGCGGCCCCAGGTGGCCGAGACCGCCGGCTACGACGTGGCCGCCCACGTGGCCGCGATCCGGGCCCACGGGATCCCCGTGGACGTCGTGCTCGCCGACACCAGCCACATCCCGCTCGGCGAACCCGGCGTGCCAGTGGTCGAACGGCCCCTCGCCGACCGCCCGGGCCACGCCCACGACCCCGAGCAACTGGCGAAGGCCCTGGTCGATCTGCTCGGATAGGGGACCCACGAAGGAGGGGAGGACGATGACCGCACGCGTGGCGATCAACGGCTTCGGGAGGATCGGCCGGAACTTCCTCCGAGCGGCCGCCGCCCGGCGGGCCGACCTCGAGGTGGTGGCGGTGAACGACCTCACGGACCCGGTCACCAACGCCCAGCTGCTCCGCCGGGACACCACCCACGGGGCGTTCCCCGGCAGCGTCGAGGTGGCCGACGACGCCCTGGTGGTGGAAGGCCGGCGCATCGCCGTGCTCGCCGAGCGGGACCCCCGAGCCCTGCCCTGGGGGCAGCTGGGCGTCCAGGTGGTGGTGGAGTCCACCGGCCGCTTCACCGACCGGGAGCAGGCGGCGGCCCACCTCGAGGCCGGTGCCGAGCGGGTGGCGGTCTCCGCCCCGGCTAAGGGGGCCGACCTGACGGTGGTCATGGGGGTCAACCACGACGCCTACGACCCGGCCCGTCACCGGGTGGTCTCCAACGCCTCGTGCACCACGAACTGCTTCGTGCCCATGGTCAAGGTCCTCGACGACGCCTTCGGCATCCAGAGCGGGCTGATGACCACCGTGCACGCCGTCACGAACGACCAGAACCTCTTGGACCTGGCCCACAAGGACCCCCGGCGGGCCCGGGCCGCGGCCTTCAACATCGTGCCCTCCACGACCGGGGCGGCCCGGGCCACGGCCCTGGCCCTGCCGGCCATGCAGGGGAAGCTCGACGGCACCGCCCTGCGGGTCCCGGTCCCCGACGGATCCATCACCGACTGCACCGCCGTGGTGGCCCAGGCGGTCGACGCCGAGGGGGTCAATGCGGCGTTCCGCAAGGCGGCCGCCGACGGGCCCCTGGCCGGGATCCTGGAGGTCAGCGACGAGCCGCTGGTCTCCTCGGACATCGTCGGCAACCCGGCCTCCTGCATCCTTGACGCCGGGTTGACCATGACCATGGCCCTCCCTGGGGGCGGCACCCTGGTGAAGGTCTTCGGGTGGTACGACAACGAGTGGGGCTACGCCAACCGCCTCCTCGACCTCGTCCTCCTCCTCGCCCGGAGCTGAGGGGCCGGTGGGCGAGCACCCGCAGGGCGGGCCGGCCGCCGGCCTGCCCCTCCTCGAGGACCTGCCCCCCCTCGCCGGCCGGCGGGTCCTGGTCCGCGCCGACCTCAACGTCCCGCTGCGCACCGGCTCCGGCGGGCAGCGGGAGGTGGCCGACGACTTCCGCATCCGGGCGGCGGTCCCGACCCTGCGCTGGCTGGTCGACCAGGGGGCGACGGTCACCGTCTGCAGCCACCTGGGCCGCCCGAAGGGCGTCCCGGACCCGGCCACCGACCTCCAGCCGGTCCGGGCCCGCCTGGCCGAGCTGGTCCCCGAGGTCCGGCTGCTCGACAACCTCCGCTGGGACCCCGGGGAGGAGGCCGGGGACGAGGCCTTCGTCCGCCGGCTGGTCGACGGCCAGGACGCCTACGTGAACGACGCCTTCGGGGCCTCGCACCGGGCCCACGCCTCCATCGTCGGCCCGCCCCGCCTCCTGCCCGCGGCGGCCGGGCGCCTGCTCGCCAAGGAGGTCCAGGTCCTCGGCGGTCTCCTCGCCGCCCCAGCCCGACCGTTCGTGGCGGTCGTCGGGGGAGCCAAGGTGGCCGACAAGCTCGGGGTCCTGCGCTCGTTGCTCCAGGTGGTCGACCGCCTCGTGGTCGGCGGCGGGATGGCCTTCACCTTCCTGGCCGCCAAGGGGATCGGAGTGGGGGCCTCCCTGGTCGACCCGGCCCGCCTGGAGGAGTGCCGGGTGCTCCTCGAGGAGGCCGGTGACCGCCTGGTGGTCCCCGAGGACGTCGTCTGCCTGAGCCCCGAGGGGACCCTGGCCGACGGCGGGCCGGGCAGCGGCCGCACCATGGTGGCCTCGGCGGTGCCCGAGGGCTGGCGGGGCCTCGACATCGGCCCGGCCACCGCGGCTCGCTTCGCCGCCTGCCTCGCCGAGGCCCGCACCGTCTTCTGGAACGGGCCCATGGGGGTGTTCGAGGACGAGCGCTTCGCCGCTGGGACCCGGGCGGTGGCCGAGGCGGTGGCCGCCTGCCCCGGCCACAGCGTGGTCGGCGGGGGCGACTCGGCCGCGGCCCTCGACCGCCTCGGCCTCCAGGACCGGGTCGGGTTCGTCTCCACCGGGGGCGGGGCCTCCCTCGAGCTCCTTGAGCACGGGGACCTCCCGGGCCTGGCCGCCCTCCGGCAGGCCTCGAACGCCCCGGCCCGCCGGTGAGCGCGGATCAGGCGGCCGCCGAGGCGGCCCAGCAGACCCGGCCCGCGCCCCGGCGGGTGCTCGTGGCCGGGAACTGGAAGATGCACCACGACCACCTGGAGACCATCCGCACCCTCCAGGAGCTCGGCCTCCGGCTGCCCGAGGGGGCCAGCAGCCGGGTCGAGGTGGTGGTCCACCCGCCCTTCACCGACCTGCGCTCGGCCCAGACCACCATCGAGGACCGGGGCCTCCCCCTGGTCCTCGGGGCGCAGCACTGCTACCACCAGGACGCCGGGGCCTTCACCGGCGAGGTGGCCCCGCCCATGCTGGCCCGCCTCGGGGTCCGCTACGTCCTCGTCGGCCACTCCGAGCGCCGCCGGCTCTTCGGCCAGGACGACCAGCAGGTGGCCGCCACCCTCCAGGCGATCCGCCGCCACGGCATGGTCCCGGTGCTCTGCGTCGGGGAGACCGAGGAGGAGCGGGCTGCCGGGGCCACCGAGGAGCGCCTCGCCGCCCAGCTGACCGCGGCCCTCGCCGGCCTCGACGGGGAGGCCGTCTCGGCCCTCGTGGTCGCCTACGAGCCGGTCTGGGCCATCGGGACCGGCCAGACCGCCACCCCCGAGGACGCCCAGGCGGCCTGCGCCTTCGTCCGGGGCCGGCTCGTCGAGGCCCACGGGCCCGAGGCGGCCGCCGTCCGCCTCCTCTACGGCGGCTCGGTCACCCCCGAGACCACCCTGGAGCTCCTTCGGGGCCGGGACGTCGACGGCCTGCTCGTCGGGGGGGCCAGCCTCCGAGCCGACTCCTTCGCCGCCATCGTCCAGGCGGCCATGGGGGCCCGAAGCACGCCCCGCTAGTCCGGCCGCCGTCGGCTCGTCGGGTGGCTCTGCTAGCCTCCCGGCAGCTGTCAGCTGGACGCCGCTCGTGCCGTTGCGTCCCCACCGCCAGGAGGCCGGTCCCACCGTGCTGACCATCGCCGTGCTCGTCATCCAGATCCTCTCGTCGGTGTCCCTCGTGGGGCTCGTGCTGCTCCACTCGGGGAAGGGCGGTGGGCTCTCCGACATGTTCGGGGGCGCTGTGGGGCAGGCGGCTGCCGGGTCGACCGTGGTCGAGAAGAACCTGGACCGCATCACCATCACCGTCGCCCTCGTCTTCGCCTTCACCACGGTGGCCCTGGCCCTGCGCCTGCAGTGAGCCGCCCGACGCCGCCGGCCCCAGCCGGCGGCAGGGGGCACCCGCTTCTCCGACGAGGCCTGCCCTGGCTCGCCGCCGGCCTCGCTGCCGCCCTGGCCGCGCTGGTCGGCGCCCTGGGCCTCCTCGGCGGACGGGCCGCCCCGGCGCCCCTGGCCCCGACCGACGCCGTGGTGCGCAACGCCACGGTCACCATCGACCTGCCGAGCCTGCCCAGCACCTTGGACCCCTGGGCCCCCGACGCCGGGCCCCTGGTCGGGGCGATCCTCCAGAACGTCTGGCCGGGGGTCTACGACCTGGCCCCCGGTCTGCGGCCCCAGCTCGCCCCGGGGCTGGTCCAGAGCGCCGAGGTCGTGGGGGTCGACCCCCAGGTCGTCGTCTACCACCTGAACCCCAAGGCCGTCTGGTCCGACGGGGTGCCCATCCGGGCCGACGTCTTCGTGGCCCTCTGGCAGCACCTGCGGGCCGACGCCGGCTACGACGACATCGCCAGCGTCCAGGGCAGCGACGACGGGCTGACCGTCACCGTCACCTTCCAGACCCCCGACGCCGCCTGGCCGGCCCTCTTCGACCTGCTCCCACCGGTCCCGGCCCTGGGCGGCACCGGTTGGCAGGACGCCCTCGCTCCCGGCGGCCCGGCCGTCGAGGTGTCCGGAGGACCCTTCGAGGTGGCCAGCTTCGACCCCGGTCGCCAGCTGGTCCTCGTCAAGAACCCCGACTGGTGGGGACCGCAGCCGGCCCTGGCCCGAGTGATCCTCGACGCGGTGCCCAGCGCCACCCAGGCCGTCGCCCAGGTGGACCAGGGCAGCGCCCAGGCGGCGAGCCCCGACCCCTTCGACCTCGCCTTGCTCGACGCCGCCTCCTCGGCGCCGGCGGTGCACAGCACCGAGGCCATCAGCCCGACCACCCTGCAGCTGGTCTTCGACACCCTCCAGGGCCCCACCGCCCAGCTGCCCGTCCGTGCGGCCATCGCCCACCTCGTGGACCGACCCGCCCTCGTCCAGCGCTTCCTCGACCCCCTCGACCCCTCGGCCGGGGTCCAACAGAACTTCTTCTTCGTCGGCGGTCAGGCCGGCTACCAGGACGACGGCGCCGCCTACGCCCAGCCCGACCCGACCCAGGCGGCAGCCGACCTGCAGGCCGCCGGGCTCACCCGCAGCCCGAACGGCCCCTGGGAGCTCGGCGGCCAGCCCCTGGTCCTCACCCTGACCTGGGCCGCGGGTGACCCCTGGGCCGCCCAGTTCGCCCAGGCCATCGCCGGGGAGCTCGAAGCCGACGGCTTCGCCATCCGCGCCCAGCCCGTGGCCACCGCCAGCCTCGCCGGGCACCTCCAGCCAGGCGGCACCTGGGACCTCGCCGTCGTCTCGGTCCCGACCCCGGCCTTCCCGAGTCTCCTCGACCCCCTCTACAGCACCCAGGCGGCCCCGGTGGCCGGCTCGGCCCTCACCGACTGGTCCGGCTTCGACGACCCCCGGGTGGACCACCTCCTCGACCAGGCGGCCGCCCAGCTCAACCAGGTCCAGGCCCAGACCCTCACCAACCAGGCCGACCGGCTCCTCTGGGCCGACCTGCCCGCCCTGCCCCTCGCCAGCGTGCCCCGGCTGGCCCTCTGGTCCGCCAGCCTCCAGGGCCTCACCCTCGACCCCGGCGGCGGCGGCATCCTCGACGACCTCGCCGGCTGGCAGCTCCTTCGCCGAACTGCCCTGCCTGAGGTCGCCGCCGGCCGCCCCCGGGTGACCGCGCACCCCGCCCCGTCGGCCGACCCACGGTCCCGGGGGAGGGGCCCAGCGCGCTAGCATGCCTTCGCTCAGCCCGGCCCGTGCCGGCGGCCCAGCGGGTCGACGGTGCAGCCAGCGGTCACGGACCGGACCGAGCCGACCCGTCGGAGTGGCGGAATAGGCAGACGCGCCAGCTTGAGGGGCTGGTGCCCGCAAGGGCGTGGGGGTTCAAGTCCCCCCTCCGACACCGACCCCGTGCTCGACGATCCGGGGTGCGCTTCGAGCCACCCGTTCGGCACCCGGGTCCCCGGACCGCTCGGCGGCGGGTCGTTCGGTCCGCGACGAGTCGCTCGCGATGGCGGTCGCCGATGACGAGGCCATCCTCGACTTCCTGACCAGCCTGCCGGCGGAGAAGCGCCAGCCGAACCTGTTCTTCGCCGCCGCCCGCTCCGTGCTCGATGATGTGCCCGGTCTCGCGGACCTGCGTCGACTTGTGACCGAACGGCACGACCACCTGGCCGAGGTGATGGTGAGCCGGCGAACCCAGACCAACGAGCCGGCCCGTTGCGCGACCTTCCTGCCGGTGCTGAGCCGTCTCCCGGGGTCCTCGGTTGGCTGCCGACGGCTGCGGAGAACGACGGGTTCGTGCTCGTCGAAGACGAGCGGAACGGTGGGACGCACACCCAGGCCGAGCCAGTCCCGGTTTGAGGGTTCCCTGATCCCTCGGCGACACCGCGATCGACCTTGATCACGACAGAAAGCGACGTGTAGTACACTTGAAGTTGTGGTAATACCAATGGTCACGACAGTCAACCCGAAGGGTCAAGTGACCATCCCCGAGCCGTTGCGCGACCGTTACGGTTTCCCACCAGGCACGAAGGTCGTGTGGCTGGAGCGCGACGGTGACCTCATCCCGAAGCCCCTCCTCTCGATCGAGCAGCTGCGGGGGCGTTTCAAGGGCAGCGACCTGACGGCATTGCTCCTTGAGGAGCGCGCGCGGGATCGCGAGCAGGAAGATGCCTGATCGCGTCGTCCTCGATGCCCACGCGGTCCTGGCCTTCCTCGCCGAAGAGCCTGGCTGGACCGAGGTCGAGGAGGTCCTGCGGACCGGCGAGCCGTGGATGACGCTCGTCAACCTCGGGGAGGTCGCCTACATCCTCGAACGGACCGCCGGCGCTGCAGCCGCCGAGGAGGTGTGGGCGAACCTTCGAGCGGAACATCGGCCGGGGGGTGTAGGCGTCCGCTGGGTCGACCTCGACGACACCCTTGTGCGCCGGGCTGCAAGCATCAAGGCGCGCGGAGGGCTCAGCTTTGCCGATGCCTTTGCCGCGGGCGCTGCATCGGTGCTCGATTGCCCGGTCCTTACGGGTGACCCGGAGTTCCAGGTGGCTGAGGAGTTCGGCGTGAGGGTCCGCTGGCTCGGTCGCAGCGCATAGCGGCGCTCCCCGGGCTGGAACCATCACGGCGCGCCGAGGGCTCAGCTCTGCCGAGGCTGACTCCGCCGAGACCTCGTGGGGACCGCCGTGCTGCGCGGGGCCGGGAAAGCCCTCCCCGCGGACCCGAGGAACGGGCTTGCGGCCCCGCTCCCCAGTGCCGTGAGCGCAGCAGCCGGAGGCCGTTTAGGCCCACGACGACCGTCGAGCCCTCGTGGGCGGCCACCCCGAGGGGGAGGGGGAGGTGGCCGAGGAGGTCGAGGACCACGAGGGCCACGATCACCGCAGCGGCGAAGGCGAGGTTCGCTCGGACGAGCCGGTTCGCCTGGCGGGCGAGGCCCAGGACCGCCGGCAGGGCCAGGAGGTCGTCGTTCGCCACCACCAGATCGGCGCTCTGGAGGGCCAGGTCGCTTCCCCGCCCGCCCATGGCGATGCCGACGTGCCCCCGGGCGAGCGCCGGGCCGTCGTTGATCCCGTCGCCCACCATGCCCACCCGGGCGCCCGCCTGTTCCAAGGCCTCGACCACCGCCAGCTTCTCGTCGGGCAGCAGCCCGGCCCGGACCACCTCGATGCCGACGGCGTCGGCCACCGCCCACGCGGCCGGTTCCTGGTCGCCGGTCACGAGGACCGGCGGGTCGGGCAGCATCCGACGCAGGGCAGCCAACGCCGGTGCGGCCTCGGGGCGGAGCGGATCGGCGAACACCAGCGCGCCGGCGGGCCGCCCGTCGAGGAGCACGACGCTCACCGTCCGGCCGACCGACCCGAGCTCGGCGAGCACCGCCCGGGCCGGGTCGTGCGGGTCGACCAGGGCAGGGCGGCCCACGGCCACCCGCTGCCCGGCGACCTCGGCCTCGGCCCCGATGCCCGGTCGCACCCCGAAGTCGGTGGCCTCGGGCAGCGAGAGTCCCCGGATCCGGGCTTCGGCCACGACGGCTGCCCCCAGGGGATGCTCGCTCGCGGTTTCGACCGCGCCGGCCAGGCGCAGCAGCTCCTCCTCGCCGACCCCGGGGTAAAGCGGCCGGATCGCCACCAGCCGGGGCCGGCCCTCGGTGAGGGTGCCCGTCTTGTCGAAGGCCACCTGGGTGAGCCCGCCCAGGCGCTCCAAGGCCACCGCCGACTTCACGAGCACCCGGTGCCGCCCGGCGCTGGCGATGGCGGCCAGCAGCGGCGGCATGGTGGCCAGGACCACGGCGCAGGGCGACGCCACGATCATGAAGGTCATCGCCCGGAGCAGCGTCGGCCGGAGGGCGGCACCGAGCGCCAAGGGGAGCGCGAGCAGGACGAGGGTGCTCCCCACGACGGCCAGCGAGTACCCCTGCTCCAGGCGCTCCACGAACAGCTGGGTCCGGGCCTTGGTCGAGGCGGCCTCCTCGACCTGGGCCGCGATCCGGGCCAGGAGCGAGGTGCTCGCCGAGCCCCGGACCGCCACCACCAGGGTGCCCGAGCCGTTCGTCGTCCCCGCGAGGACCTCGTTGCCCACGCCCTTTGGGACCGGCAGGCCCTCCCCGGTCAGGCTCGCCTCGTCCACCTCGCTTCGGCCTGCCACCACCCGCCCGTCGAGCGGCAGCCGGTCCCCGGGTCGGACCCGGATCCGATCCCCCTCGGCCAGGGCCTGGACGGGCACGACCTCCTCGTCGCCCTCGGGTCGAAGGCGATGGGCCACCGCCGGCACCAGGGTGAGCAGTGACCGCACCGCTTCCTCGGTCCGTCTCGTCGCCAGGGCCTCGAGGGCTCCAGAGGTGGCGAAGATCACGACGAGCAGGGCCCCGTCGAGCGCTTGGCCGATGGCCACCGCGACCAGCGCGGCCACCACCATCAACAGGTCCACGTCGAGCCGCCGCGCCCGGAGGGCGGCCAGTCCCGCCCGAGTCGGCTCCAGCCCGCCGACCACCAGGCAGGCCCCCAGGGCCGCATCCGCCACCGCCGGCGCTCCCCACGCCCGCAGCGCCAGGGCCCCGAGGAAGGCGAGCAGCGCCGCAGCCGCAAGGGGGACCTCCCGGACCTCTCGCAGCACCACCAGCCGCCTGGCGGGTCCCCTGGCATTGCCCCCGTGCTCCGCCGGACCGGGATCGGCAGCGGCGACGTGGGCGTGGTCCGGTCCGCAGGTGGCCGTGTGGCTCACCGCCCGAACATAACCAACACCTGCGCAACTATGCAAAGGTTGTGTTGGTACGATGCAGGGGTGGCGCGTACGCCGGCAGCGAGCCGACGGTCGTCCGTGGGACAGGACCCCATGGCGTCCCGGGACCGGCCGACCGAGGAGCAGGTCCGGGCGGCGGTGGCCGCCTTCGGCCTGCTCGCCGACCGGACCCGCCTCCTGCTCCTGTGGTTCCTCGCCTCGGAGGAGCTCGACGTCACCACCTTGGCCGCCCTCGTCGGGGCCCGGGGACCCGCGGTCAGCCAGCACCTGGCGAAGCTCCGCCTGGCCGGCCTCGTGGAGGGCCGCAAGGTCGGACGCCACGTGCTGTACCGAGCCAAGGGCACCCACGTCCGGGCCCTGGTGACCGAGGCCCTCCACCACGCCGACCACCAGCTCCAGGGCATCCCGGACCACCCCTGAGCCTCGGATCGCGCCCCGCTCGGCGGAGGACCCCCTGACGCAATCCCTCTGGGGCCCTCGGCCGTAGTCCCACCCGAACGGTCCTGGTGCCGGGCCCGCCGGCCCCCGAGAAGGAGGTGTCGCAGCATGCAGCCCTCGACCGCACCGGACACCCTGCGAGCGGGTCGGACCCCTCACGGGGCGCCGAGCCACACGACCACTCGGGGACGGCCGGCGCGCCGCGTCCTCGGCCTCGGCGGCGCCCTCCTGCTCGGGGGCGTCCTGGCGGCGGCCTGCGGGAGCTCGTCGTCGACGGCCAGCTCGAAGCCCGCGAGCCCGAAGGCGAGCGCGCCGGCCTCCAGCACGGCCACGAGCACCCCGACGGTCGAGGCGCTGCGGACGAGCGACGGGACGGTGCTCGCCACCCCCACCGGCCAGACCCTCTACTTGCTCACCTCCGAGGCCGGTGGGGCCATCAAGTGCACCGGCTCCTGCCTGAGCATCTGGCATCCCCTCACCCTGCCGTCGGGCACGAGCGCGCCGGTGGCCGGCACAGGCGTGGCCGGCACCCTCGGAGTGGTCCACCGCACCAACGGCGAGGTGCAGGTGACCGACAACGGCTACCCCCTCTACACCTTCGTCGAGGACACCCAGGCGGGCCAGACCAAGGGGGAGGGGATCCACTTCCCCGGCGGGGGTGTCTGGTACCTCGTGTCGGCCTCGGCCACCAGCGCCTCGGCCAGCCCGGTGACCGGAGCCTCGTCCTCGTCGGCGGCCAGCAGTGCCCAGAGCGCCCCGTCCTACGGTGGCGGCTACTGAGCCGACGCCGGGCGCACCGAGGTGGCGGCCGTGGACGAGGCGAGTGACGAAGCCCTCGTGGCCCTCGTCGCCCTCGGCGACCAGCAGGCGTTCGCCAGCCTGGTCCGCCGGCTCCAGGGCCCGGTCTACGGCTTGGCCCGCCGGGTCCTCGACGGGGATCGGGCCCGGGCCGAGGAGGTGGCCCAGGAGGCCTTCGTCCGGATCTGGCGCCACGCCGCCAGCTACGACGTGCGGCGGGGGAGCGTGCGGGCCTGGGCGCTGACCATCGCCCGGAACCTGGCGATCGACGCCCGGCGACTCCGCCGGGACCAGCCGGTCGCGCCCGGGCACCTGCCGGAGACCGAGGCCGCCCTCGCCGGGTGCACACCGGAGGACTGGGGGGCACTGGTGGACCAGCGCGACCGGGTCCGCGCCGAGCTCGCCCGGTTGCCCGCCGAGCAGCGACGGGCGCTGGTCCTGGTGGCCTGGTGGGGGAGGACCGCCCAGGAGGTGGCCGACATCGAGGGCATCCCCCTGGGCACGGCGAAGACCCGCATCCGCAGCGGCCTGCGCCGCCTCCGGGTCCGGCTCGGACCCGAGGCGAGCCCGCCCGGCGGAGCCCTTGCCGAGGGTTCGGCGGAGGGCGGCGGGCGGCGAAGCGGACCCTGGGGTGGGGAAGAGCGAGGAGGGACGGCCCGTGCCTGAGGAGGCCTGCGCGGCGTTCACCGACGATCTCGTCGCCCTCGCCCTCGGGGTGCTGGCCGGGACGGAACGCGCCGAGCTGCTCGGGCACCTCGGGACCTGTCCGGCGTGCCGCAGCGAGCTGGCCGCCCTGGCGCAGGCCGGGGACCTGCTCGTGCAGGCCGTCCCCCCCGAGGAACCGCCCCCGGGCTTCGAAGCCCGGGTCCTCGAGCGGGTGGCCGCCCTCCCTCCGGTCGGGCCCCCACGGCGCGCCACCGGGGCACCGGGGTCGGCACGGCCCGCTCGGCGGGCCCGCTGGCTGCTCGCGGCTGCGGCCGCCGTGGTCGTCGCCGTCGCCGGTTTCGCCGTCGGCCGCCAGAGCGCGGGCTCAGGTGCCCCGGGCGGCGGCCTGACCGGGCAGTACGTCCACACCCTCCAGGCCCTCGGGGGGCGGTCCCTCCTCGCCGGGGTCCTCCGAGGGCCGAACGGGCGGCGGGTCGGGGAGGCCTTCGTCTACCAGGGCGTGCACCCCTGGCCTTCCTGGGTCTTCGTCCAGCTCGACCCGGGTCCTGCGGAGGGTTCGCTCTGGGTGGTGGTGGACGACGCCGCCGGCCGGACCCTCCTGAGCGCCGGCGACCTCCAGGCCCGGGGCGCCCCGTTCGCCTGGGGTCGGGCCCTTGCGCTGCCCGGCCACCTGCGACTGCCCCTCGAGGTCTCCGTCCTCGACCAGCGGGGCCTCCTGGCGAGCGGCACCCTCCGGCGCTGAGACACCGGCCGGTAGGCTCCCGGAGGTGGCGACGGGGAGGGGGACGGGACCGGCCGTGGTCCTCGGGGTGGACTCCTCGACCCAGTCCACGAAGGTCGTGGCCCGGGAGGTCCGAAGCGGCCGGGTTCGCTTCCTCGGCCGGGCGCCCCATCCGCCGACCACGCCCCCCCGCTCCGAACAGGACCCTGAGGCCTGGTGGGCAGCGCTCAGCGGCCTCCTGGCGCGCGTGGGGGCCGAGGTCGACGCGCCGGTGGTGGGCCTCGCGGTCGGCGCCCAGCAGCACGGCATGGTGGTCCTCGACGCCGCCGACCGGGTGCTTCGGCCAGCGAAGCTCTGGAACGACACCGAGTCGGCGGAGGACGCGGCGAGGCTCGTGGCCGAGCTCGGCCCCGAGACCTGGGCGACCCGGACCGGCTCGGTGCCCACAGCGGCCTTCACCGTGACGAAGGTGGCCTGGCTCGCCCGGTGTGAACCCGACGTGCACGCCCGGATCCGCCACCTGGTGCTGCCACACGACTGGCTCACCTGGCGGCTCACCGGTGCCCGGGTCACCGACCGGGGCGACGCCTCGGGCACCGGCTACTTCGACCCGGCCGGCGGCCAGTGGCTGCCCGAGCTGCTCGACCGGGTCGGGCTCGACCCGAGGGTCGTCCCGAGCGTGCTCCGGCCGACCGAGGCGGCCGGCACGTGGCAGGGCGCGGTGGTCGGCCCCGGCACCGGGGACAACATGGCGGCGGCCCTCGGCCTCGGCCTGCGGCCCGGCGACGTGGCCGTCTCCGTCGGCACCTCCGGCACGGTCTTCGTCCGGGCCGACCGCCCGACGGCCGACCCCTCGGGTGCGGTCGCCGGGTTCGCCGACGCGCGCGGGGGCTTCCTGCCCCTGGTCTGCACCCTCAACGCGGCGAAGGTCTTCGACCGGGTGGCCGCGCTGCTCGGGGTGGACCTCGACACCTTCGGCCGCCTGGCCCTCGAGGCCCCGCCCGGGGCCGGCGGGCTCACGCTGCTGCCGTTCCTCGACGGGGAGCGGACCCCGAACCTGCCCCACGCCAGCGGGGTGCTGCGCGGGATCCGCTCGGACCTCACCCGCGAGGCCCTGGCCCGGGCGGCCGTCGAGGGCGTGGCCTGCCTCCTCCTCGAGGCCCTGGACCGCCTGGCCGAGCAGGGGGTGCCCGTCGGCGGGCGCCTCCTGCTCGTGGGCGGCGGGGCCCGCTCGGTGGCCCTTCAGCGGATCCTGGCGGGCCTGGCCCGCCAGCCGGTCCGGGTGCCCGAGGACGAGGAGCTCGTCGCCACCGGCGCGGCCCTCCAGGCGGCCGCGGTGCTCGAGAGCGCCGACCCGGACGAGCTGGGCGCCGCCTGGCAGCTCGGCGAGGGCCACGAGGTGCCCCCCGAGCCGAGCGCGGCCACCGCGGCCGACGAGGTGCGCGAGCGTTTCCGGGCGGTGCTCCTCGAGACCTTCCCCGAGGTGGCCGAGACCCGGCCCCGCCGGGGCGTCCCGAGGGCCGACCAACGAGGGGTGGCCGCGGATCAGGACCAGGAGGCGGGGGTCGCCCCAGCGGGCGGCTGAGCCCCACCCCGGGGAGGGGGGGTCGCCAGGGCCTCGACCAGGCGCTCCAGGAGCGCCACCAGGACCGGTCGGGGGGTCGCGAAGTTCAGCCGGACGTGGCCCGCACCGGGCGGGCCGAACTCGGGCCCCGAGGAGAGCGCCAGGCGGGCGTGTTCGAGGAGCCAGGCTGCCGGGTCCGGCCCGAGGCCGGTGGCCGACAGGTCGATCCAGGCGAGGTAGGTGCCCTCGGGGGGCACGTGCCGGGCCGCAGGGATGGCTTCCTGGAGGGTGGCGGCCACGAGGTCCCGGTTCGTCTCGAGGTAGGCGAGGACCTCGGCCAGCCAGGGGTCCCCGTCGCGCCAGGCGGCCGCCGTGGCCACGAGGCCCGGCGAGGACAGACCGCCACGCAGGGCCTCGGGCAGGGCCCGCCAGCGGGCCTGGAGGGCCGGGGAGCCCAGGACCGCCACTGCGCAGCGCAGGCCCGCCAGGTTGAAGGCCTTGCTGGCCGAGGTCAAGGTGACGGTCCGGGCGGCGACCTCGGGGCCCAGGGTGGCGAAGGGCCGGTGCTCGTGGCCCGGGTAGACGAGCTCGGCGTGGATCTCGTCGCTCACCACCACCAGGTCCTCGGCCAGGGCCACGTCGGCCAGGATTGCGAGCTCCTCGGGTCGCCAGACCCGGCCCGTCGGGTTGTGGGGAGAGCACCAGAGCACCACGCGGACCCCCTCGGCCCGCACCGTTGCGGCCAGCCGCTCGCCGTCGAGCTCGACCCGCCCCCCCGCCCCCGTCAGCGGCAGCTCGACGAGCCGTCGTCCGGTCGCCCGGACCACCGACAGGAACGGCGGGTACGCCGGGGTCGGGACCAGCACGGCGTCCCCCGGCTCGGTCAGCTGCCAGAGACAGAGCGCGATGCCCTGGACCACCTCGCTGGTCAGCTCGACCGTCGCCGGGTCGACCGCCCAGCGGTAGCGGCTGGCCATGCGGGCCACGAAGGCCTCCCGGACCGCTTCGACCATGGCGCTCGAGGGATAACCCGTCTGGTCCGTGGCCAGCAGCGCCTCGAGGGCCTCGTGGACGGGCGGCGCCACCGGGAAGTCCATGTCGGCCACCCAGGCCGCCAGCACGCCCGGCGGGTGCCTGGCCCATTTCGCGGTGCGTCGGTCCTGGAGCGCGCGCAGGCCGTAGCGCTCGAGATCGACCTGGGCCACGGGGGCAGCCTAGGGGCCCGGTGCGGGAACCGGGCTGGGCTAGCCTGGCACGAGGGCGGCCGGCCGGGGCCGCCGAGGGAGGGGAGGGGGATGACCGAGCTCCGCACCCAGACCGCTCGGGCTCCGGGCGGCGCGACCGCTCCCGCGACGGCGGCCCCAGCGGCGGTCTCCGGCGCCCCTGGCGCCGAGGCGCTGCCCATCGTCCCGGTCCGGGGCCTGCCGGTGGTCGGGCTCGTCCTCGCCGGCCTGGTGGCCGCCATCGCCACGAACGGGCTGTGGTCCATCGACTTCTTCCACGTGGTCGCCGGGGGGATCTGGACGACCTTGGACCTCTTCCTCGGGTTCGTCCTCGGGCCGATCCTCGCCCGGCTCTCGGTGCCCGCCCGGGTGGAGCTCACCCGGCGGCTCATGCCGAAGCTGCTGCTCATCATGCCGACCGTGGTGCTCTGCACCCTGGCCGCCGGCTGGCAGCTGGCCCGCCACGAGGGCAACCTGCTGGCCAGCTCGCCGAACCACCCCTGGGTGGTGGCCTCCATGATCGTGGTGGCCGTCATGGCGGTGGTGGCCCTCGGGATCCTCGAGCCGGCCAACTTGGCGGTCCTCTTCGAGCTCCGCCG
>NZ_JAKHEX010000004.1:0-137487 GCF_023130475.1 Aciditerrimonas ferrireducens | reverse complement strand
CGAGGCTGGCCACGTGACCGGCCCCGCGGCGCCTGGCACGCCGGGCCCCGAAGAGAGCGCCCTCCCACCCGAGCCGCCCCTGCCGTTCGTCCTGACCCGGCGGCCCCCGCCGGTCGCCGAGCTGGTGGTCGCCTCGGTGGTCTGCATGCTGGCCGGCGGGATCTACCTCGCGTCGTCCCTGCCGGGCCGCCCCCCGCTGGCGCCGGCGATCGGGCTGGTGGCCACCGGAGCGCTCCTCACGGGCCTGGCCCTCGTGACCCTGGGTCGGGCCCGGCGCATGGACTGGGGACGGTTCCGGCAGGTGGTCCGCTGGGCCCTCGTGGCCTACGCAGCCTTCGCCGCCATCCTGGTCTTCGTCTTCGTGAAGGATCACACGAGCGGTGGGGTCCTCGGGGTCCTCGTCGCCACCTTGGTGGTCTTCGCCGTCGACGTTCCCCTCGTGCTGGCGTTCACGGTGGCCTGGTACCAGCAGCCCCGGGACCAGTCGGCACCCGAGGGACCAGGCGGGCCCTAGGCCAGCTCAGAGCTGGACCGGGACGTAGTTCAAGTGGGTGGTGTAGGCGAAGGCCTCGCCCCCGCCGAACCACAGCCAGCGGGCTGCCCGGTCGGCCGCGTCCTGGCCCCGGACCGGCACGGCGACGGCCGTCCGACCGCCCCGCAGGGCGTCGGCCAGGATGGTCAAGTACTCGACGTTCGTGGAGAAGACCCACACCATGACCCGGAGCAGGGCGCCGGTCAGGCCCTGGATCGGTTCGGTGGGGTCCAGGAAGCGGGCTCCCTCCTGCCCGTCGAACCACCAGCAGCCCCGGGTGTCGAGTACCCCGGCGGCCGCCGCCCCGGCCAGGGCCTCCTCGGCGGCCGCTCGGTCCTCGAACACGGCGAAGAGCCGGTGGCTGGGCGGCACCAACCGCCGCAAGGTTCCCAGGGCTCCTGCCCCGTCCGCTGACCGGCGCATCTGCCCCTGCCTCCCATCCGGCGGCTTCGGCCTCGGCCCCGACGCTACCGGACGGATCGCCGAAGGAGGCTTCCTGGGCCGCCGGCGGGCGAGACGACGTGGGAGGATGCTGCCGTGGCGCGCTCCCTGGAGCACCCGGGCTTCGCCCGGACCTATCTGGCCCTCTGTCGCACCGCGGAGCGCTTGGGGGCAGCACCCGGCCACCGCCGCCTCCTCCGGGGCCTCGAGGGGCGGGTCCTCGAGCTCGGCCCCGGCCCGGGCAGCACCTTTCGGGCCTACCCGGCCGAGGTCGAGGCGGTGGTGGCCTTGGAGCCCGAGCCGCTCCTGCGGGCCGCTGCCCAGCAGGCCGCGGCCCGGGTCTCCCAGCGGGTCGTGGTGGTCGCCGGGGTCGGGGAGGCCCTGCCCCTCGCCGAGGGCTCCGTCGACGCCGTGGTGAGCAGCCTGGTCCTCTGCTCGGTCGGGGACCTGCCCGCCGTGGTGGCCGAGATCCGGCGGGTCCTGCGCCCCGGAGGGGTCTTCCGCTTCGTCGAGCACGTCCGCTCCCCGAGGCCGGCCCGGGCCCGTGTCCAGGCGGGCCTGGGGCCCCTGTGGTCGAAGGTGGCCGGCGGCTGCCACCTCGACCGGGACACCCCGTCAGCGCTCCGGGCCGGGGGCCTCGAGCTGTCGTGGACCCGTCGCCTTCCCTTCGGGCCGGCCGACGTGCTCGGCCTGCTGGCCCCCTTGGTCCTCGGGGAGGCCCGTCGTCCCCTCGTCGAGGCCTCCCCGACCCCGATCCCGGGGGGGTCGGGACCCAGCCGGTAGGCTCCGGCGCCGTGCCGCCGCCCCGTTCGCTGCCCGCCGGTCTCCTGGCCGAGCTCAAGGCCGCGCTCGGGGAGCGCCACGTGCTCGTGGACCCCGAGGTGCTGGCCGGGGCCAGCGTCGACTGGACCGGCCGCTTCCGGGGCCCGGCCAGCGGGCTGGTCCGCCCGGGTAGCACCGAGGAGGTGGCGGCCGTGGTGCGGGCCTGTGCCGCTGCCGAGGTGCCCCTCGTGGTCCAGGGCGGCAACACCGGCCTCGTCGGGGGCAGCGTGCCCCCGCCCCCCGAGGGGGACCGGCCGGCTCCCCTCGTGCTCTCGACCCGCCGTCTCGACGCCATCGGGCCGGTCGACCAAGACGCTGCCCAGCTGACCGCTGGTGCCGGTGCCACCCTGGAGGCCGTCCAGGAGGCGGCCCGGAACGCCGGGCTCCGCTTCGGCGTGGACCTCGCCGCCCGGGGCTCGGCCACGGTGGGCGGCATGGTGGCGACCAACGCCGGGGGCCTGCACGTGCTGCGCTACGGCCCCATGCGGCACCAGGTCGTGGGGGTCGAAGCGGTCCTCGGGGACGGGTCGGTCGTCTCCCGCCTCGGGGGCCTGCTCAAGGACAACACCGGTTACGACCTCTCCCAGCTCCTGGTGGGGGCCGAGGGGACCCTCGGGGTGGTCACGGCCGTCCGGCTCCGGCTCCATCCCCAGCCCCGGTCGCGGGCGGTGGCCCTGGTCGGGTTGGGCGGCACCGCCGACGCCGTGGCCTTGGTGGGCCGTCTTCGGCGAGCCGGCGCGCCCCTGTCGGCGGTCGAGCTCTGCTTCGCCGAGGGCGTGGCCCTGGTCTGTCGGGCCGCCGGCCTGCCACCCCCCTTCCCCGGTCGGGAGCCACCGGCCCTGCTCGTCGTGGAGCTCGAAGGGGAGCAGGAGCCCCTCGCTCTGCTCGAACCGCTGATCGGGGACCCCGGGGTCCACGACGAGCTCACCGCCGTCGCCCTCGACGACGGCCAGGCTGCCCGACTCTGGGCCTACCGCGAGCGGCACACCGAGGCGGTGGCCACCGTGGGGGTGGCCCACAAGCTCGACGTCACCTTGCCCCTGGCCGAGCTGGCCGCCTTCGAGGCCGAGGTCCGCGGGGTCGTGGCTCGGGTCGCCCCCGACGCCACCCTGGTCCTCTTCGGCCACGTGGGCGACGGGAACCTCCATGTGAATGTGGTTGGGCCGCCTCCCGACGACGACCGGGTCGACGACGCCGTCCTGCGCCTCGTCGCCCGCTTCGGGGGCTCCATCAGCGCCGAGCACGGCATCGGCCGGGCCAAGGTCCCGTGGCTCCACCTGTCGCGCTCCCCCGCCGAACTGGCCGCCATGGCCGCCCTCAAACGGGCCCTCGACCCGGCCGGGATCCTGAACCCGGGCGTCCTCCTCCCCGCCGCGCCCATATTCTCGACATTGTCGACTGGAGAGGTCGGGAAAACTGTCGAGGGCGGGCCCGGGGTGCCTAACCTCGACGACGAGGGACAGGGAAAGGCCCTGTCCCCTGAGGAGGCGAGATGACCGACGGCGACCGAGGCCACGAGGCCGGCCCACGGCGGGCCCTGCTGCTGGAGAACATCCACCCCGACGCCGTGGCCGTGCTCCGGGGAGCGGGGTTCGAGGTGGAGACCGAGCGCGGCGCGCTCTCCGAGGACCAGCTGGTCGAGCGGCTGGCCGACGTCAGCGTGCTCGGCATCCGCTCTCGGACCCAGGTGACCCGCCGGGTGCTCGAGGCCGCCCCGCGTCTGGCCGTCCTCGGCGCCTTCTGCATCGGCACGAACCAGATCGACTTGCCTGCAGCGACCGAGCGAGGCGTGGCCGTGTTCAACGCACCCTTCTCCAACACCCGCAGCGTGGTGGAGCTGGCCATCTGCGAGATCATCGCCCTGACCCGCCAGCTCACCGACAAGAACGCCAAGATGCACGCCGGGGTGTGGGACAAGTCGGCCACCGGTGCCCACGAGGTCCGGGGTCGGCGGCTCGGCATCGTCGGCTACGGCAACATCGGCAGCCAGCTCTCGGTGGTGGCCGAAGCCATGGGGATGCAGGTCCTCTTCTACGACACCGCCGAGAAGCTGGCCATCGGCAACGCGCGGCCCTGCGGCTCCCTCCACGAACTGCTCGAGTCGGTCGACATCGTGACTCTCCACGTCGACGGTCGGCCGGCGAACCGCCAGCTCTTCGGCGAGGAGGAGTTCGCCCGGATGCGGCCGGGCAGCATCTTCCTCAACCTCAGCCGCGGGTTCGTCGTCGACCACGAAGCCCTTCGGCGGCACCTCGTCTCGGGCCACCTCGCCGGGGCGGCCATCGACGTCTTCCCCAAGGAGCCCGCCGGGCCCGGGGAACCCTTCGAGTCCGAGCTCCGGGGCCTGCCGAACGTCATCCTGACCCCCCACATCGGCGGCTCGACGGAGGAGGCCCAGCAGGACATCGGGGGTTTCGTCGCCGGCAAGCTCGTCCGCTACCTGACCGAGGGGACCACGACGCTGAGCGTGAACCTGCCGGGGCTCAGCCTGCCGGCCCCGGACAGCGGCTGCCGGCTGCTCTACGTCCATCGCAACGTCCCCGGCGTCCTGGGCCAGGTGAACTCCCTCATCGGGTCGTTCGGGGTGAACATCGACGGGGAGGTCCTCGGCACGAAAGGGGAGATCGGCTACCTCATCGCCGACATCTCCTGCGGCTGGCCCGACGAGCTCCTCGAACAGCTCGCCCACCTCGACTGCACCGTCGCCGTTCGGGTGGTCACCCTGGGCAGTGGGCCGGCCGACTCGTAGGGGTTCGGCTGGCCGCATCGCCCGGCAGGGCCGGTGCGCTCAGGGAGGCCAAGGCCCTGACCGCGATCCGGACCGGCCAGGCACTACCCTGGAGGGGGTACCGGCGGGCCCGACTGCCGGTGGCGGCGCCGCCTCCCGAGGGGGCGGGGCAAGGCTTGGGGCGAGGCAGGGGGCGTCGTGACCGAAGTGCTCAGCCGACCGAGCGTGACCGACCCCGGTGGGCCCGGTGGGCGGCACCTCCGCCGAGGACGTCCCGTAGGCGGCACCGCGTGGTACCGCCAGGGGCGCTGGCTGCTGCTCGGGGCCGGGGTCCTGGTGGTCGCCGGGGTCGTCGTGCTCCTCGCTGTGGTCCTCTGGCCCCGTGCCAGCCTCGGCCGGGGGACGACCGGGCTCGCGACCCTCGAGCTGCGCGGTTCGGGGACCAGCTTCGCCCGGGCAAGCGCCACGGTCGAGGGGCGGACGGTCCCACTGGTCGACCGCCGCGGCCAGCTGGTCCCGACCGCTGCCCTGCCCGCTGGCCGTCCGGTGACCGTCGTCGCGGTCGCCCGGGTCCCCGGGTGGCTGTCGTGGCTGGCCGGCAGTACCCGAACGAGCAGGATCACCCTGACCACGCCGGCACCCCGGGTGGCCAGCCAGGTCGTGCTCGTGCAGCCTGGCGCCCACCCGACCGTGAGCTTCCAGGAGCCGGTCGGCGTGGTCCGGTGGTCGGGCGACGGGACCGGCGGCACCGTGCGGCTGGCCGCGCCGAGCCGTTCGGTGAGCCTCGACCTCGCCCTGGCGGCGCGGGGAGCCGCCAGCGTCCAGGTCGAGGCCCAGATGCCCTGGGAGACGTCGACCAGCCCGCAGACGGTGACGGTCTTCGCCGGCCAGGGGGCCATGGCCTTCGTCACCCCGGCGCCGGGAACCCCGGACCTGACCCCGGGGCAGCCGATCGTCCTGAGCTTCTCCGAGCCGCTGCGGACCCTCTTCGGGAACCGGCAGCCGGTGATCACCGTGGCGAAGGCCGACACGCATCCGGCCGGGCACTGGCGGGAGGAGGGGCCCAATACCCTGGCGTTCGTCCCCGCCCCCGGGGCGATCTGGCCGAACCAGACCCTCGACGTCGAGCTCCCGAGGTCGGTCGAGTTCGCCGGGACGGAGCAGGGGAGCGGACGGCAGGTCCAGCTCGAGACGGTCGACGGGTCGGTCCTGCGGGCCCAGCAGCTCCTCGCGTCCCTCGGCTACCTGCCCCTGACCTGGACCCCGAGCCCCGGCCAGACCACCCCGACCACCCTGGCCGCGCAGGACGCGCTCGCCACCGACCCGCCGTCGGGCAGCTTCGGTTGGCGCTGGGCCAATACCCCGAGCGGGCTGCAGGCGCTCTGGGTGCAGGGCAGCGACTCGGTCATGACCCGCGGGGCGATCATGAACTTCGAGCACGTCGAGGGCCTCGACCCGGTCGGGTTCGCCAACCCCCTCCTGTGGCCGACCCTGGCGCAGGCCGCATTGGAGAACAAGGTCAACCCGGACGGCTACAGCTGGGTGGACGTCACGGAGTCCCTGCCCGAGCAGCTCGTGCTCTGGCACAACGGCCAGGTGGTCCTCACCTCGCTGGCCAACACCGGCATCCCCCAGACCCCGACCGACACCGGCACCTACCCGGTCTACCTGCGGCTGCAGTTCCAGATCATGCGGGGGGTGAACCCCGACGGCACGCCCTACGCCGACCCGGTGCACTGGATCAGCTACTTCAACGGCGGCGACGCCGTGCACGGCTTTGTCCGGGCCTCCTACGGCTTCCCGCAGAGCCTGGGCTGCGTCGAGTTGCCGGTGCCGACGGCCAAGGTCGTCTGGCCCTATCTCCACATCGGTAGCCTCGTGACCGTCCAGAGCCAGCCCCTGTCGGTCTGACCGACGGGTCCCGACGCAGCCGGAGGGACGAAGCGTGAGCCAGATCGAGGTGCTGCCCGAGGAGCGGGTCGAGCCCCGGACGACCACCCCGAGCGAGGACGGCGACCACGAGCGCATGGCCCACATCGTCGACGAGCGCTTCGGCACCGTCGCCGAGGCCATCGTGAACGGCACCCCGTGCGTGGCCCTCTGCGGAAAGGTGTGGGTGCCCAGTCGGGACCCCAAGCGCTATCCCCTGTGCCCGACCTGCCGGGAGGTGGCCGAGGCCCGGGGCTGGCCGGTGCCCCGCAGCTAGCGCCGAGGGGGATCAGGCCCGGCGATAGGCCCGGACGGCCAGGGGCACGAAGACCCCGACGATGCCGGCCAGCCAGACGGCGCTCTCCCAGCCGTGGAGCACCAGGGGGCCGCCGACCGCCAGCGCTCGCAGCTCGTCGATGACGATGGTCACCGGTTGGTTCTTGGCGAAGGCCTGCAGCCAGCCCGGCATGGACTGGACGGGCACGAAGGCCGAGCTCACGAAGGTCAGGGGGAAGAGCCAGATGAGCCCGAAGGTCCCCACGGCCTCCTCGTCCCGGATGGCCAGCCCGATGAAGCCCGCCACCGTGCAGATGGCCAGGCCGAAGGCCACCGCCAGGGCCACCATGCCGATGGCGTCCCCGGGCCCCGTCCGGAACCGGAAGCCGACCGCCACGCTCACCGCCAGGAGGATGAGCATGGTGACCGTCAAGCGGACCCCGTCGGCCAGCAGACGGCCCACCAGCACCGCGGAGCGGGCCATGGGCATGGCCCGGAAGCGGTCCACCACCCCCCGCTGGATCTCCCGAGCCAGGGCGAGAGCGGTGGAGAACGAGGCAAAGGCGGCGCTCTGCCCGATGATCCCCGGCGTCAGGTAGTTCACGTAGCCGCCCGGGATCCGCACATGGATCGCCCCGCCGAACACGTAGCGGAACAGCAGCACGAACATCACCGGCTGGATGACGCTGAAGAGGACGAAGGTCGGCACCCGGGTCCAGACCAGCATGTCCCGGCGGGTCAGGGTCAGGGCGTCCCCCAGAGCCACCCGCAGCCGACGAAGCGGTCCGCTGCGTTGACCCGGCCGGGGCGACGGACCCGCGGGCGGCCGTGGCGGGCGCAGGCCGGGGTCCCGGACCGGCGTGGCACTCATCGCCGAAGCTCCGGCCCCACCGCCTGCTCGGCCCGGTGGCCGGTCAGGGTCAAGAAGACATCGTCGAGCGAGGGGCGGCGCAGGGCCAGGCCGTCGATCGTCAGCCCGGCCTCGTCCAGGCGGCGAAGAGCCGCCACGACGGCGGCGGTACCGGCCCGCCCAAGAGGCAGGCTGAGGCGGGCTTCCTGCTCGTCGAGGACCGGCGGTCCGTCGCCCACCCCGATCAGCAGCTCGGCCGCCTCGGTCAGGCGGGCCGCCGGGACGACGGCGAACTCCAGGACGGCGCCGCCCACCCGGTCCTTCAGGGCTTCGGGGGTGCCGGCGGCGATGACCGTGCCGTGGTCCACCACCACCACCTCGTCGGCTAGGGCGTCGGCTTCCTCGAGGTACTGGGTGGTGAGCACCAAGGTCGTTCCCCCGGCCACGAGCTCCCGGATGACCCCCCAGAGGTCGAGCCGGCTCTTGGGGTCCAGGCCGGTGGTCGGCTCGTCGAGGAACAGGACCGCCGGAGCGCCCACGAGGCTGGCCGCCAGGTCCAGGCGCCGCTGCATGCCGCCGGAGTACGTCCTGGCCCGACGGTCGGCAGCCTCCGCCAAGCCGAAGCGCTCCAGGAGCTCCTCGGCGCGCGCCCGTGCCCGGCGGCGGCCGAGGTGGGCGAGGCGTCCGATGATCTCGAGGTTCTCGCGGCCGGTCAGCTCGTCCTGGATGGCCGTGCTCTGACCAGCGAGGCCGATGAGCTCGCGCACCTCGCCGGCCTGTCGCACCACGTCGAACCCCTCGATGGTCGCCTGGCCCCGGTCGGGGCGCACCAACGTGGTCAGGATGCGGACCGTGGTCGTCTTGCCCGCACCGTTCGGACCCAGGAGCCCGAGGACCGTGCCACGGGCCACCTCGAAGGACACGTCCCGCAGCGCCTCGACCGTCCCGAAGCGCTTGCCCAGCGACGACACCGCAACGGCCGGGCCGTTGTGGTCGGCACCCGACCCGGCCATGCCACCGCTCCTTTCCGCTGGATTCGGGGGGTCCGCCGGCCTGCGGGTCGAACGGTCCGCCGTCCGACCGACGGACGGAGTCTAAACCCCCAGCTGGGAAGGAGACGAGGAGACCTGGCGCGACGGTCGGCTCAACGGTCCTCGCCGGCCCCGGAGAAGGCCGCTCGCCGCCGGAGGTGCCGCCACCCGGCCACCGCCCCGGCGACCGCCGCCAGCACCAGTCCGACGAGCAGGCCGCCGATCGCCGAGATCGGGGTGTTCGTGGAGTCCAGTTGCGCCTGCGAGACCCGGACGCAGTGGGCGCTCGTCGCGCTCACGCAGGCGGTCACCGTGGGGCTGTGGCTCCCGCCGACCAGCACCAGGGCCACGACGCCGGCCACGAGCAGCACGGACGCCACGCCGACCAGCCACCGCAGTGGAACAAGCCTCATCCGGTCTCCCTCCTTGACCGCCACCGTTGCTTCCGTGCGCCCCACGCACCCCCGACGGCGGTTCCGCCCCCACCTGTCTGCGAGGGACACTCGCCACTGCCCGGCAGACCGGCGGCGCATCCCCTGAACGGACAGTAGCGCACAAGTTGCCAAACGTCAAGCACATTGCGTGAGCATGATCGTGCCGTGGGTCACGCGTGGCGTGGCGGTGGCGGTCCCCGGACCCGGCCGTGGCGCGCTACGGTCGCCCGCGGGCCGGGGTCGAGGACGAGGTGGTGGAGAGGGAGCCGATGGGGCGGCGCCAGCGAGCAGCGGGGGTCCGGGCCGAGGCGGCGGGGGCGGTCGGGCGGTGAGCGCACGACGCCTGGGCAGCCTGCTCGCCACCTGGGCCGGGCCCGCCGGTCAGCGGTGGCGACCCCTGGTCGGGGTGGCCGACGCGCGGGCCCGTGCCCGCCGGGTCCTGCCCCGGGTGGTCTTCGACTACGTCGACGGCGGGGCAGACGACGAGTGGACCATGGCGGCCAACGAGGCCGCCTGGCGGTCCTTGACCCTCGTGCCACGGTTCGGGACCGGCATCACCGACGTCGACTTGGGCACGGAGCTCTGCGGCTCTCGGCTGGCGCTGCCGATCCTCCTGGCTCCCTGCGGGCTGGCCCGGCTCCTGCACCCCGATGGCCCGGCCGGGGCGGCCCGGGCCGCGGCCGCCGCGGGCACCTTGGCGGTGCTGAGCGCCGTGGCCGGGTCGCCCTTGGAGGAGGTGGCGGCTCGCGCCCCCGGGTGCCGGCAGTGGTTCCAGCTCTACGCGCCGACCCGCGCCGAGGCGGCGGCACTGGTCGAACGAGCCGGGGCCGCGGGCTACGAGGCCCTGGTGGTGACCGTGGACACCCCGGCGCTCGGGAACCGGGAACGCGACCGGCGCAACGGGGTCGTCCCGCCCCTGCGCCTGGACGCCCGTCAGGCCATCGCCCTCGGCCCCCAGGTCCTGGCGCGGCCAGGCTGGGCGCTGCGGATGCTGGCCGACGGGGTCTCCTTGTTGCGGTCGCCTCGACCGGCCGGGCCGGGCAGCGGACCGGGACGGGGTCCTTTGGCGGCCGCCAGCACCATCTCCCGTCTGGCGTCCCCCTTCACGTGGGCCGACGTGGCGTGGGTCCGGGAACGCTGGCAAGGACCGCTGCTGGTGAAAGGGATCCTCACACCGAGCGACGCCCGCGCTGCGCTGGACTCGGGAGCCGACGGGCTGGTGGTGTCGAACCACGGGGGCCGACAGCTCGACGGCGCCCCGGCCACAGCCCAGGTCCTGCGGAGCGTCGTGGCCGCCGTCGGGGACCGAGCGCCGGTCCTGGTCGACGGGGGCATCCGCCGGGGCAGCGACGTGGTCCGCGCCCTCGCCCTTGGGGCCAGGGCCGTCCTGATCGGCCGCCCCTACCTCTGGGCTCTGGCGGCCGGCGGTCAGCCGGCCGTCGAGGACCTGCTCGGGGTGCTGGCCGCCGAGCTGACCCGGACCATGGTGCTGCTGGGGCGCGCCTCGCTCCGGGAGCTCGGTCCCGAGGTTTTCCTGGAGCCACCGACCTGAGGGCCGGGGGCCGCTACCACCTGGTCGGGCCGAGGGCTAGGAGCCCGAAGCCGACGAGGACCCCTGGCGGAGCAGCTCGGCCGCCCGCTTGATGGCCTGGCGGATCCGGACGTAGGTCCCACAGCGGCAGACGTTGCGGATCTGGTCGATGTCGTCGTCGGTCGGGTCGGGGACCTGAGCGAGCAAGGCAGCCGCCATCATGATCTGGCCCGCCTGGCAGTAGCCGCACTGGGGGACGTCCAGCTCCAGCCAGGCCTGCTGCACCGGGTGGAGACCACCGCCCGGCCAGGTCGCCGCCAAACCCTCGATGGTGGTCACCGAGCGGCCCTCGATGGCCGAGACCGGGGTGGAGCAGGTGGCGAAGGCCACCCCGTCGACGTGGCAGGTGCAGGCCCGGCACTCGTCGAGCCCGCAGCCGTACTTCGGGCCGGTCACCCCGAGGAGGTCCCGCAGGACCCAGAGCACCCGGAGATCCGGGGGGCAGGTGACGGCGACGGGCTGGCCGTTCAGGGTGAAACGGAAGGTCTGGGCGGGCGTGGCGCCGCTCATGGGTCCTCCTTCGTCCCGAGTCGGGATCGGCGGTCAGTAGTCGTAGAGCTCGGACGGGTCGCGGCGGGGGTCCGGGAGGGGCTGGAGGGGTTCGACGGGCACCGGGCCCGGCGGCGGGGGCGCCCAGCCGATGGTGGGGTCGATGATCGGGAAGCTGGTCGGCACCGTGCCCGTGGCCCGGGCCCAGGCGTTGGCCACGGCCCCGACGGCAGCGGGCACGGCCAGCTCCCCAGCCCCGCCCGGCCGGTCGGTGCTGCGGGGCATGACCACGACGGTGACCTCCCGGGGGGCCTGGTCCTGCCGGATGAACTTGAAGTGGCCCCAGCCGGACTCCACGGGCAGGCCGGCCTCCACGTGGTTGCCCATCTGGAGGACCAGCGAGATGCCGTCGGTCAGGCCGCCGAGCATCTGGCCTTCGAGGGACAAGGGGTTCACCGGCAGCCCCACGTCGACGGCGACAGCCGCTCTCGTGACGCGAGGGAGGGCCGGATTGCGGGTGTCGAGCTCGACCAGCACGGCGCAGAACGACTGGTACTCCTGGTGGAAGCCGATCCCCTGGGCCACCCCCGCGGGCAGCGACCGTCCCCAGCCCCCGACCTCGGCCACCTTCTCCACCACCGCCCGCTGACGGTCGTTCTGCAGGAAGCCCAACCGGAACGTCACCGGGTCCTGGCCGAGGGCGGCTGCGATCTGGTCGACCACGATCTCCTCGGCCCCCCGGGTGTTGTAGGAGAAGACCGACCGCCAGCTGTCGGTGTTGAACGCCAGGGGCACCTCGGTGAGGAGCTGCGTGACCACCCCGAAGTTGTACGGACAGGTGATGGTGGTCTCGAACAGCGTCTGGCTGAAGCCCAGCTTGCCGAGGCCGGTCCGGTCCAGGCCGGCCGTGATGGCCTCGCCGAGGCCCGGGGACACATCGGTAGTGACCGAAGTGACCCGGTGCTCGAACGCCAGGACCTCGTCACCGAGGAGGGTGGCTCGGATCCGGTGGTGGGCCTGGGGGTGGGCCCGGCCGTGGCGCATGTCGTTGGTTCGGTGCCACATGAGCCGGACCGGCAAGCCGGCTGCCTTGGAGATCTGGGCCGCCTCCAGGGCGGCGTCGAAGAACAGGGTCCGGCCGAAGGATCCCGGGCCCCGCACGACGTTCACCACCACCGCGCTGGGGGGCAGGCCGACCGCTTCGGCGATGGCTTCCAGGGCGGCGATGGGGGTCTGGAGGGGAGCCCAGATGGTCGCCGAGTCGTCCCGGACGTCGGCGACGGCCATGTTCGTGCCCATAGGAGCGTGGTTCACCGGCGCCCAGTCGAAGTCGAAGGCCAACGTCCGGGCCAGGGGTGCTGCGGGCAGGAAGGGGACCACGGGAGCCTCGATCAGGGCCTGGCGGACGGTGGCGTTGCTCTGGTCGGCCACCGGCCCGGGGCTGAAGGTGGCCTCGACGGCGTCGACCCCGTCGATGGCCTGGCCGAAGGTCCTTGCGATGACCGCCACCCCGAAGGGGAGGGGAACGGCCCGCAGCACGCCGGGCATGGCCTCGACCGCGGCCCGGTTCGTGAACGAGAGGAGTCGGCCGCCGATGGTCGGGGCGCGGCGGACCATGGTGGGGTAGCCGGGGACGTCGAGGTCCACGGCGTAGCGCTGGGCGCCGGTCACGATCGCCGGGTTGGCCCGCTGGGGCACCGGCGTGCCGACGATGCGGTAGGTCGAGGGGTCCTTGGGGGTCGCCGGGACGGCCAGGGTGGTGGGGGAGGCTGCGAGGCCCGACAGCTGGCCGTAGCTCACCCGACGACCGTCGGGGGCCACGACGACCCCGTCCTGGACGGTCAAGGCGGAGGTGGCCTCCCCGAGCAGGTCGGACGCCGCCGCCAGCAGCCGGCCTCGGGCCGCGGCCGCAGCGGTCCGCACCGGGTCCCACAGCGATCGGATGGCGTTCGACGAGCCGGTCAGCTGGTTGAAGACCAGCTTCGGCTCGGCGGGCGCCAGGGTCACCTCCACCTGCTCCAGGGGCAGGTCGAGCTCGTCGGCGATGATCATGGCGACCGCGGTCTCGGTGCCTTGGCCGTTCTCCTGCCGAGGCATGGCGAAGTGGGCCACGCCGTTGGTGTCGACCGAGATGGTGATGAGGTTGGCGGTGGGCAGGCCAGCCAAGATGAGCAGGTCGCCCAGGTCCACGACGTCTGCCGGCTGGGGCAGGCTCGGGATGCCCTCGGGGGCGGGCACCGTCAGGCCGCCCCCGCCACTGGCGCCGCTGGTCGCCGCGTTCGCCGGCGCGCTGCCCAGGGCGTCGACGGCCACCACGAGGATCGGCGCGCCGATCACGTAGGCCAGGAACTGCCGGCGGGTCGTTCCCCCCGGCCGAGAGGCCGGCCGTCGGACGGTGGCCGCCAGGGCCTCTTCGACCAGGGAATGGCCAGGGGACGGTTCGACAGCACCAGGGGGCATCGGCGTACCTCGCTCGCTCGTGCCCCCCGTGGTGTTCGTCGGGCGGGTGGGACCGGCCACCCCTCCGCCGTGTCGCTGCCCGCTTTCTACGTGGTTCCCGCCTCGAGCGCAAGCCGTTCCAGGCGGGCGAGGTCCTCGGGCCGGTCGACGTCGAGCAGGGGATCGGCGCTCGCCACGGTGCCGACCAGCTCGGGGCGGCGACGGGCCAGGACCGACGCCCCGCCGTCCCCGGCGCTCGGCAGGAGCGGGAAGACCGAGCGCGCCAGGCGAACCGGCGGGCAGCGGACCCCGTCGGTCTCGCTGAAGGTCAGCGGGGCCGTCCCGTCCCGCACCGCCCGCCAGGTGGCCGGGGAGACCAGCGGCTGGTCCCCGAGGCCGATCACCAGGGCCTCGGCCCGAAGCCCCTGGGCCCAGCGCACGGCGGTCTGCAAGGACCCGGCCATGCCCTCCGCCCAGGCCGGGTTCTCCAGCACGACCACGTCCTCGGGCAGACCCAGGGGGCGCAGGTCGACCGCCCCTTGGACGACGGCCAGGCCGTCGAAGCCAGCAGCCAGCGCGTGCTCCAGGGCCCAGCAGACCAGCGGCTTGCCTCGGAACGGGACCAGCAGCTTGTGACCCGGCCCACCGAACCGGCTGCCGGCGCCGGCGGCCAGCACGGCGGCCACGGTCCCGTTCGGTCGGCCCAGGGCCGAGCTCACGCCGGGGCGACCGCCTTGTGGATCGGTCCGTCGAGCTCCCGCAACGAACGCCCGCTGGCGCCGGTCCGACAGGCGATGATCTCGGCGCAGATGGCGATCGCGGTCTCCTGGGGGGTCCGGGCACCGATGTCCAGGCCGATCGGGGCCATGAGCCGGCCCAGCCCCGCCTCGTCCACCCCGGCCTCTCGCAGGCGCTCGACCCGCTCGGCGTGGGTCCGCCGCGAACCCATGGCCCCCACGTAGCCCGCCCCGGTCCGCAGGGCGGCCAGGAGGGCGGGGACGTCGAACTTGTGGTCGTGGGTCAGCACGCAGACGGCGTCCCGCGGGCCCAGGCGGCCGCCCCGCTCCTCGAGGAAGCGGTCCGGCCAGGCCGCCACCACCTCGTCGGCCCGGGGGAAGCGCCGGGGGGTGGCGAAGACCGGTCGGGGGTCGCAGACGGTCACGCGGTAGCCCAGGAGCTTCGCCGCGTCGACCAGGGCGGCGGTGAAGTCGACCGCCCCGATCACCACCATCTCGGGCGGGGGGGCGTAGACGTCCAGGAACACGGCCACCGCCTGCCCCCGGGCCTCGCCCCGGGGCCCGTAGTGCCGGGTCGTGGACCGGCCGGCGTCCAGGGCACCAAGGGCGTCCCGGGCCACGGCCGCATCCAGGTCGCCCTGCCCGAAGGAGCCCTCGGGGGCTGCGTCGGGACGAAGGACCATGTCCGCTCCCAGGGGGGCTGAACCGTCGCTCTCGACCACGCTGGCGACCACCACGGGCTCACCGGCCCGGACTGCCTCGGCTACTGCCCGGAACGTCTCGGCTCGCACCCTCGACCCACCCCCTCGGACCGATCCCGCTGTCCTCGCCGCCAGACCCTGGACCACCGACCCATCGACCCGGCTCGCCCCAAGCTCCCGGCCTGCTGCTCGAGCGGGCCCTCGCTCACGGGGTCAGGGGCTCGATGAACACCCGAATGGTGCCGCCGCAGGTCAAGCCGACAGCGAAGGCCTGTTCGTCGGAGTAGCCGAAGGTGCAGAGCCGGGGCCGTCCCTCGGCCAGCACGCCCATGGCCTCCTGCACCACCGCACCCTCGACGCAGCCGCCCGAGACCGAGCCGGCCACCTCGCCCTCGGCGCTCACGGCCATCGTGGCGCCGGGGTCCCGGGGGCCGGAACCCTCGACGGCCACCACCCGGGCCAGGGCCACGGCCTGCCCCGCCGAGAGCCAGCGGTCCACCTCGTCGAGCACGTCTCGCATAGCGACACCGGTAATCTACCGGGGCGTTCCCGTCGTTCGCGCACCGTGCCTGCCGGCGGTGTCGAGCGGCCCGATCGAGAAGGGGGCGGAGCGGCATGGAGCTGACCAACGAGCTCGAGGTGCCGGTCGGCGTCGACCAGGCCTGGGCGGTCCTCACCGACCTGGAGCGCATCGCGCCCTGCATGCCCGGAGCCCAGCTCCAGGAGGTGGTCGGGGACGAGTACCGCGGGGTGGTCAAGGTGAAGGTCGGCCCCATCACCGCCCAGTACCGTGGCGCGGCCCGTTTCGTCGAACGCAACGACCAGGCGCACCGGGCCGTCCTGCGGGCCGAGGGCCGAGACACCCGCGGGCAGGGCACGGCGACGGCCACCGTCACCGCCACCTTGGAGCCCCGGGGGGAACGCACCCTGGTGAAGCTCCACACCGACTTGGCCATCACCGGCAAGGTCGCCCAGTTCGGCCGGGGCGTCCTGGCCGACGTGAGCAGCAAGCTCCTCACCCAGTTCGCCGAGCGGCTCGAACACGACGTCCTCGCCGGCAACGGCGCACCGGAGAAAGTCGGGTCGGGCAGCCGCGGCGACGAGGCTGCCAGGGAGCAGCACGCGACGAGCCAGCCTGGACCCGGCGAGGGCCCCGCGGGGACGGCGACCAGCAACGGCGCCCCCGGTGAGCGTCGGCAGGTCCCGCTCCGAGAGGTCGAACCGGTGGACCTGCTCGAGACCGCCGGCTCCCCGCTCCTCAAGCGCTTGCTGCCCCTCCTCGGCGGGGTGGGGCTCCTGGGGGTGGTCGTCGCACTCTGGCGCCGGCGGCGGGTCCGGCGCCGCTGAGGAGCGGGCGGCCAGAGGGTGACGACCAGGGCCAGCCGAGCACCAGCGGCAGGCTGGTGGCCTCAGGCTGCGAGTTCGTGCACGCCCGGGCGCTCGGCGAGGCGAGCGGGCACCTCCTCGGTGAGGGCGACGCCGAGCATGCGGACGGCGTCGCCGAGCGCTGCGGCGCCGGTGCGAACCAGGTCGGCGACCTGGTCGCTGGCCAAGGTCTGCTGGGCGATCTGCAGGACGTCCTCCAGCCCAGCCTCCCCGAGCTTGGCGCCCAGCAGGAAGCCGATGGCGACCCCCAGTGCGAGCTTGATCACGGCCACTCCTCCTTGTCGTCTCTGCGGTCTCGGTCTTGCCAGTCGCGTGCCCCGGCGGCGTCGGCTGGCTCCAGGGACGAACCGTCGCCGGGGCGGGTCGGTTCCCGGATCACCGGTTGCCGAAGCGTCCCCCTGGTGGTGAGGACCGGGGTCCCTCTCCTCAGGTCTTGACCCGTCGGGCGGTCAGGTCGACTTGCACGGTGAAGTCGGGGTGGACCTTCATGCCGAGCATCTTCGGCGGTTCGATGCCCAGTTCTCGGACGTCGAAGCGGTGGCTGCCCCGGACTTCGAGGGTGTCCTCGTCGACCACCGCCACCTCGACCCGCTCGGGGAAGGTCACGGTCGTGCCTTGGACGCTCAGGCGCAACTCGAGAGCCAGGCTGCCCTCATCGGCCCCCTCGGCCCGCTCCAGTGCCACCACGACGTCGGGGTGACGGGTCACGTCGAGGCGCTTGGGCAGCTCCCGGTCGTACATGGCGTTGCCGAACGACAGGGCGGTGACGGGGAAGCGCAGCTCTCCGCCCACCGGCTTGCGGAGGTCGACCTGTTTGCCGTCCAGTTCGGCCTCCAGCTCGCCCCGCAGGCTGCCCGGTCGCAGACTGCCGTGGATGGCGTGGAGGCTCGACTTGCCCTCGAGTCGGATTCGGGACGCCTCGGCGTCCACCGTCCAGCGGCTCACGCCAGGCCCTTCAGCATGAGGTTCCAGTACATGTAGGGCAGCCCGTAGCGCTTGAGCAGCCACATGTCGTACCGCTCCCGCTGGGTGTCGATGAGCGGGAGGGTCGGATGGGGCTTCATGGTGTAGTCGAACTCCGCCAGCAGCATGCGGTTGCGGGCCGTGGTGATCGGGCAGGAGGCGTAGCCGTCGTAGGCCGCGGGCAGCTCCTTGCCCTCCATGACGGCCAGCAGGTTCTCGACCACGACCGGCGCCTGCTTGCGGATCGCCGCCCCGGTCTTGGAGTTCGGCGTGCTCCCGGCGTCACCGAGCGAGAACACTTCGGGGAACCGGACGTGCTGATGGGTGTTCTTGTCCACCTGCACGTAGCCGAAGGGGCTGTCGGGATCGGCCAGGGGGCTCTGCTTGATCCAGTCCGGGGCGCTCTGGGGCGGCGTGACGTGGGCCATGTCGTAGGTCACCTGGGTCTTGGCGTCCCCGTTGGCGTGGTCCACGATGGTCGCCGTCCTCGAGGCCGGGTCGAGCTCGACCACCTCCGAGCTCAGATGGACCTCGATGCCGTAGCGGGCGACCACCTGCTCGAGGACCTTCGAGAACTCCGGGACGCCGAACATGGCCGGGGTGGGCAGGACGAGGACCGGGCGGATCGACGAGAGCACCCCGGTGCGCCGCCAGTAGTCCGCGGCCAGGTAGCAGATCTTCTGCGGGGCCCCGGCGCACTTGATCGGGCCGGCCGGCATGGTGAAGAGGGCGGTGCCCCGCTCGGTCCGCTGGATGAGCTCGCAGGTCTTCGGGGCGGTCTCGTAGGTGTAGTTGCTCGAGACCTCCGGGGACGCCATGGCCTCGGGCAACCCGTTCACCTTGCCCCAGTCGAGCTGGATCCCCGGGCAGACGACCAGGAAGTCGTAGCCGATCCGCCGACCGTCGCCCAGGGTCACGACCTTCGCCTCGGGGTCGACCTCGGCGGCGGCGCCATGGATCCAGGTCACCCCCCGGGGCATGACCTCGGCTTCGGGCCGGACCGACTCCTGGACCGGCGCGCAGCCTCCCCCGACCAGGGTCCACAGCGGCTGATAGAAGTGCTTCTCGGACGGCTCGATCACCGCCACGTCCTCTTGCTCCTTGCGGAGCAGGCGGGAGGCCACGGTGATGCCGGCCGTCCCGCCGCCCACGATGAGGACCCGGTGGTGCTCGGACGAGTGCTGGGTCATGCTCCCTCCCCCTTGTGTTGGCTGGTCTGCTCCCCCGACCTCCCTGTGGGTGACCGGCGCCCTCAGGGACTCGAGGACCCCCCGTCGCCGCCCGGCCCGGCGGCGAAGAACCTACTGCCGGCCTGGGACCACGGGCAGACCCACCTGGGCGGCCCGCTGGAAGTCGTCGTCCACGAGGACCACGTCGAAGCCCGCGCGGTCCAGGACGGACGCCGCGATCGCGGCTCGGAACCCGGCGGCGCAGTGCACCCAGAGAGTGGTCCGGGGCAGCTCGCCGAGACGCTGTTCGAGGTCCTGCAGCGGGACGTGCAGCGACCCCTCGATGAAGCTCGCCCGCCGTTCGTCCTCGCGGCGGACGTCGAGCACGGTCACTGCCCCCGGCCCCCCGGCCGCCACCACCCCCGCGAAGTCGCTCACCGGGTACGAGCGCCGCTCGACCCCAGCGGCCAGTGTGTCCAACGAGCCCACGGCGGCCCCGCTCAGCTGCCGGTCGATGCCGATCCGCACCAGCTGGCGCCGGGCTGCTGCGACGTCCTCGGGCCGGTCGCCCACCAGGGTGATGGGTCCCTCGAACGGGGCCACCCAGCCCAGGTAGGTGGAGAAGAGCGTGCCCATCTCGATCCCGACCGTGCCGCTTAAGTGGTCCTTCGCGTAGGCCCGCCGCTGGCGCAGGTCCACCACCCACTCGCCGGCCCGGATCCGGCGGGCCAGCTCCTCGGGGTCGACCGGTGCCGGCGGATCGAGCGAGACCGCCTCGGGGCCCTCCCGGTTCAGCCGGCCCATGTGGGCGTAGTACCGGGGATAGGCGGTCAGGCCGGCCAGGAGGACCCGCACGAACTCGTCTTCGTCCTCGACCTGGGCGGCCAGGTTGCTCCGGGCCTCGTCGCCGACCGTGCTCGTCGCCGCCCCCGAGGACTGGGCCGAGGAACAGAAGCTGCCGAAGCCGTGGGTGGGATACACAGCGACCTCCGGTGGCAGCTCTCGGACGAGTCGCCGGGCCGATCGGTGCTGCGCCCGGGTCAGTTCCTCGGTGACCTCCGGGCCGATGAGGTCGGTTCGACCGACCGTGCCGTAGAGCAGGGACCCCCCGGTGAACACCGCCACCGGCTGCCCGTCGTCGACCACCAGGTAGGACAGGTGGTGGGGGGTGTGGCCGGGGGTCTCGAGGACCTGGACCACGAACCGGCCCACCTTCACCTCGTCGCCCTCGGCGACCCCTCGCCGGGGGAAGGCCACGTCGTCGGCCGCCGACACCAGGTACTCGGCACCGACCTGGCGGGCCAGGGCCAGGCCGCCGGTGACGTAGTCGTTGTGGAGGTGCGTCTCGCAGACCGCGCCGATCGACACCCCGGCTTCCTCGGCGACGGCCAGGACCCGGTCGAGGTCCCGTTGCGGATCCACCACCAGGGCCGTTTCCCCGTCGTGCACCAGGTAGCTCCGGTCACCGAGCTCGGGGGTCTCGATCGTGACGACCTCTACCACGGTCTGCTCCTTCCCCTCCCCGGCACCGTCCCGGCACCCGGCGCCTCGGATCTCGCGTGGTGGGATTTCCGACGACCACGGTCAGATTTGCTACAATGTCCTGACGATAGGAGGATAAGGGTGATGGCCGAGCGGCGCAAGGGGGGGGTCGGTCCGAAGAGAGCACCGGGCGACGCGCACCCGGTCCGTTCCCGCTCCCGCCTGGCCAGCGCGGTGGACCGAGCGAGTCCCGTGCCCTTGTGGGCCCAGGTCTACGACGACCTCCGTCGGGGGATCCTGGCCGGGGCCTACAAAGCCGGCTTCCCGACGGACTCGGAGCTCGTGGCGCACTACGGGGTGTCCCGACCGACCGTCCGGGAGGCGGTGCGCCGCTTGGTCGCCGAGGGCCTGGTCGAGCGAGAGCGGGGTCGGGGGAGCCGGGTCCGGCCCCAGCCACTGGTCCAGCCGCTCGGCTTCCTCTACAGCCTCTTCCGGGTCATCGAGGCCCAGGGCGTGGTCCAGACGAGCGTTGTCCGGCGGCTCGAGGAACGCCGGGACCCGGCCGTGGCTGCCGAGCTCGGCCTCCCGGCGCGGGCGCCACTTCTCTTCCTGGAACGGCTCCGGCTGGCCGGCGAGGACCCTCTGGCCCTCGACCAGGCCTGGCTCCCCGCGGCGCTGGCCCGACCGCTCCTCGAGGCCGACTTCTCCCACACCGCCCTCTACGACGAACTGGCGGCTCGCTGCGGGGTCGAGCCCGAGGAGGGCCGAGAGGAGATCCGTCCGGTCGTGCCCGATCCGGCCACCCGCGGGGTGCTGGGGCTCGGTCGGGGAGAGGCGGCGCTGCTGATCGAGCGGCGCACCTGGGCGAGGGGTGCGCCCCTCGAGCTGCGGCGCTCCGTGGTCCGGGGCGACCGGACGGCCCTCGTGGCCGAGTGGCCCCGGCACGGTGCCGCCGAGGCCGGGCGGCTCCGTCTCCTGCCGCGGGCCGACGAGGCCGCCCCCGCCGGCCGGCGACTGCCCCGGTAGGCTCGGGCCGTGCACCAGGGGGTCTCCGACCTCGGGGCGCTGGAGCTGCTCGTGGCGGTGGCCGACCTGGGCAGCCTCGGGCGAGCCGCCCGTCGCTACCAGCTCACCCAGCCGGCGGTCAGCATGCGCATGACCACCCTCGAGCAGCGCCTCGGCGTCCGGCTCCTCGTCCGGGACCCCTCCGGGACCCGCCTGACCCCCGAGGGTCAGCAGGTGGTGGCTGCGGCCCGGGAGCTCCTGGCCAGCGCCGAACGGCTCGGCGCCCTGGCCGACCGTCTCCGGGCCGAGGCCACCAGGCACCTGCGGGTCGCCGCCTCCTTCACCGTGGCCGAGCACCTCCTGCCCCTGTGGGCCCAGGCCCTCCGCCAAGGCAGTCCCGAGAGCATGCTGTCCCTGGACGTCCTGAACTCCAGCCGGGTCCTGACCGAGGTGGTGGCCGGCCACGTTGACCTCGGGTTCGTCGAGGGCACCGACCGCCACCTGCCCCAACTGGCCAGCCGGCCCGTGGCCAGCGACCGGCTGGTGGTCGTCGTGGCCCCCACCCACCCCTGGGCGCGTCGGCGGGTCCCGGTCAGCGGCCCCGAGCTGGCCGAGGCCCCCCTGGTGGTCCGGGAGCCGGGTTCTGGCACCCGGGAAGTCCTCGACGAGGCCCTCCGCCCCTACGGTGGCGTCCGGCCCCGCATGGAGCTCGGCTCGTCCTCGGCGGTGGTGGCCGCCACCCGCCGGGGGGAGGGTCCGGGGGTCCTGAGCGCCCTGGCGGTCGCCGACGAGCTGGCCGCCAGCGACCTCGTCGAGGTCCCGGTGGACCCGGCCGTCGACCTCACCCGCCGGATCCGGGCCGTCTGGCTCCGGTCCACCGGCCTCGCGCCCCTGGCCCGGCGGCTCCTCGCCCTGGCCGCTCCCAAGGACGACTCGGGGAGGGTGCAAGCAATCCACGGGTAGTCACCTCGTCGAACGCGGCGCATCCTTGTGACCATGGGAACGACATCGGCTGGGCGCAGTGTCCAGGTCGGGGGTGCGGCCCGTCGAGGCGTTCCCGCCGCCCGGCCCCGTCCGGTCATCGCCGAAGCCCGAGGCTGGTCCCTGGAAGAAGTGCTGGAGGGCGCCTGGCGGGACCAGGCCGCCTGTGCCGGTGCCGGGCCCGCCGTCTTCTTCCCCGTCGGCCAAGGCGCCCTCGGCCAGCGGCAGGCGGCCCACGCCAAGGCCATCTGCGCCACCTGCCCCGTGGCCGAGCCCTGTCGGCTCTTCGCCCTGATCACCGGCCAGGAGTACGGCGTCTGGGGCGGCCTCGACGAGACCGAGCTCCGGGCCCTCCGAGCCAAGCGGCGCCGCGGTCGCCATCAGGGCAGTGCACCCCTCACCGGGCTCCCGACGGCGGACCCGGCCGCCAACCCCAAAGGTCTGCTGAGGGGATGCCAAGGAGTTGCCTCCTAGTCAGGCCGACAGGGGGGCCGTAGCCTCCCAGTGATGACGACCCTCGCCGAACCGCCCGCTGCGCCCGACCTCGAGCGTGCCGGCCGGCCCCGGTGGGTCAAGGTCCTCGACCAGACCCGCTGCATCGGCTGCCACGCCTGCACCACGGCCTGCAAGAGCGAGAACGACGTTCCCCTGGGGGTCACCCGGACCTACGTGAAGTCGGTCGACGTCGGCCACTTCCCCCAGGTCCGCCGGGCCTTCCAGGTCACGCGCTGCAACCAGTGCGAGGACCCGCCCTGCGTGGCCGCCTGTCCCACCGGGGCCATGCACCAGCGGCCCGACGGCATCGTCGACTTCGACAAGTCGATCTGCATCGGCTGCAAGGCCTGCATCGCGGCCTGCCCCTACGACGCCATCTTCATCAACCCGGAAGACCACTCGGCCGAGAAGTGCAACTTCTGCGCCCATCGGCTGGACATCGGACTGGAGCCGGCCTGCGTGGTCGTCTGCCCCACCGAGGCCATCTTGGTCGGGGACCTCAACGACCCCAGCTCCAAGGTCGCCCGGATCGTCCAGCGCGAGCCGGTGGCCGTCCGCCGGCCCGAGAAGGAGACGAGGCCGGGTCTGTTCTACAAGGGGGCCCACCAGAGCACCCTCGACCCCTTGGCTGCTGATCGGCCCGAGGGCGGCCTCTTCGCCTGGGCCACCCAAGGGCACCCCGGGGAAGGCGGGCTGTTCTCCCAGGAGGTCGTCTCCGGACACCCGGCCCACGCCAACTCCTCGGCGGCGGCCCTCCTCTCCTACGACGTGCCCCACCACGCCCCCTGGGGGTGGCGGGTCAGCCTCTACACCTGGACCAAGGGCATCTCGGCTGGGGCCGTCCTGGCCGCCGTGCTGGCCGTCGTGGCCGGTCGGCTCCACTGGCACGACGCCCTGGTCCGTTTCGCCGCCCCCTCGGCCGCCCTCGTCTTCCTGGCCATCACCGGGGTCCTGCTGATCTGGGACCTCAAGCATCCGCTGCGCTTCTACATGATCTTCACGAAGCACCAGTGGCGGAGCTGGCTGGTCCGGGGGTCGGTGGCCATCTCGTTCTACGGGGCCGCGGCCACCGCCATGCTCGGCGCCGGCATCGCCGACGCCCGAACCGCCCAGGAGATCTCAGCCGCCTTCGCCGTGGCCGGTGGCCTCGCCGTCGCCTGCTACACCGCCTGGCTCTTCGCCCAGGCCAAGGCCCGGGATCTCTGGCAGAGCCCCCTCCTGCCGCCCCACCTGGCGGTCCAGGCCGTCCTCGTCGGCGGCGCGGTCCTCCTGGCTGTCGCCCACGGCATCGGGCCCCACGGGGCGGTCCCGGCCCTCGCGGCGGCCGTCGGTGCCGCCGCCGCTGCCCACCTGCTCTTCGTGGCCGGCGAGGCCACCTTGACCCACCCCACCGCCCACGCCCACCTGGCCGCCCGGGAGATGACCCGGGGTCGCTTCGCCCCCGCCTTCTGGGCCGGGGTCGTCCTCGTCGCGGCCGCCGTCGCCGCCCCCTGGATCGGGGTGGCCGCCATCCCCCTGGCCCTCGTAGGCCTGATCTGCCACGAGCACGCCTACGTCCAGGCCGGTCAGGCCGTTCCCCTGGCCTGAGCGGCTCGCCGACCAGCGGACTCGAGGAGGAGAGACGACATGGACGACCCGACCGCCATCCCGCACACCAACGGCCGGACGCTCACCGACCTGGGCCGCCGGGTCCAGGCCGCCAGGGCCGAGGTGGAGGCCCGGGGGGAGACCTTCTACCAGGGGCCCTCCCGGATCCACCTGGCCTCCTTCCCCCCCAAGGAGCGCTGGGACGACTGGGTCGAGCTCGACAGCCGCAGCTGGCCCAAGCGGGTCGAGCGCCACGCCATGCTCGTCCCCACCACCTGCTTCAACTGCGAGTCCGCCTGTGGTCTGCTCGCCTACGTCGACCGCGAGACCCTCCAGATCCGCAAGCTCGAAGGCAACCCCGAGCACCCCGGTTCCCGGGGCCGGAACTGCGCCAAGGGCCCGGCCACCATCAACCAGGTCACCGACCCCGACCGGATCCTCTACCCCCTCAAGCGGGTCGGCGCCCGGGGCGAGGGCAAGTGGCAGCGGGTCTCCTGGGACGAGGCCCTCGACGCCCTGGCCGCTCGCATCCGAGCCGCCCTCGTCGAGGGACGGCACAACGAGATCATGGTCCACCTCGGCCGGCCGGGGGAGGACGGCTTCACCGAGCGGGTGCTCGCCTCCTGGGGCGTGGACGGCCACAACTCCCACACCAACGTCTGCTCCAGCGGCGGGCGCACCGGGTTCCAGTTCTGGTGCGGCATCGACCGTCCCAGCCCCGACCACGCCCGGGCCAAGGTCATCTACCTCATCTCCTCCCACCTCGAGACCGGCCACTACTTCAACCCCCACGCCCAGCGCATCACCGAGGCCCGGGCCCGGGGCGCCAAGGTCATCGTTCTCGACACCCGCCTCTCGAACACCGCCACCCACGCCGACTACTGGCTCTCGCCCTATCCCGGCTCCGAGGCCGCCATCAACCTCGCCATCTGCCGCCACCTCATCGTCACCAAGCGCTACGACCGGGAGTTCGTCCGGCGCTGGTGGAACTGGGAGGAGTACCTCCGGGCCTGCCACCCCGAGGTCGAGCCCACCTTCGAAACCTTCGAGCGGATCCTCGCCGAGCTCTACGACCAGTACACCTTCGCCTTCGCCGCCAAGGAGTCCGGCATCGACGAAGCGGTCCTCGCCGAAGTGGCCGAGGTGGTGGCCGACGCCGGCAGCGCCTTCGCCTGCCACTCCTGGCGCTCTGCCGCCGCCGCCAACCTCGGGGGCTGGCAGGTCAGCCGGACCCTCTTCATGATCGCTGCCCTCCTCGGGGCGGTGGCCAAGCCGGGGGGCACCTTCCCCAACGCCTACAACAAGTTCGTGCCCCGGCCCATCCACGTCCCGCCCCACCCCGGGGTCTGGCAGGAGCTCAGCTGGCCGCTCGAGTACCCCCTCGCCCAGAACGAGCTCTCCTTCCTCCTGCCCCACTTCCTCAAGGACGGCCGGGGCCGGCTCGACACCTACTTCACCCGGGTCTACAACCCGGTCTGGACCAACCCCGACGGCCTCTCCTGGATGGAGGTCCTCACCGACGAGCAGCTCGTCGGCTGCCACGTGGCCCTCACCCCGACCTGGAACGAGTCCGCCTTCTTCGCCGACTGGGTCCTCCCCATGGGCCACAGCCCCGAGCGCCACGACACCCACTCCTACGAGCAGTACGACGGCCAGTGGATCGGCTTCCGCCAGCCGGTCCTCCGGGCGGCCCGGGAGCGACTCGGGGAGCGCGTCACCGACACCCGTCAGGTCAACCCCGGGGAGGTCTGGGAGGAGAACGAGTTCTGGATCGAGCTCTCCTGGCGCATCGACCCCGACGGTTCGCTCGGCATCCGCCCGTACTACGAGTCCCGCGAGCGGCCGGGCGAGAAGCTCACGGTCGACGAGTACTACGCCTGGATGTTCGAGCACTCCGTCCCCGGCCTGCCCGAGCGCGCCGCCGCCGAGGGCCTCACCCCCCTCGAGTACATGCGCCGCTACGGGGCCTTCGAGATCACCCGCGACCAGGGCCCGGTCTTCGAGCGGCCCGTCCCCGAGGAGGAACTCGTCGACGTGGCGGTGACCGACACCGGCCGGGTCTACACCGCCGCACCCCGCCCCGACTCGCCCAACATCGTGCCCATGGGCGCCCCGCCCCCCGACGACCAGGGGCGCCGGCCCGTCGGCGTCCTCGTGGACGGCCAGGTCCTCCGCGGCTTCCCCACGCCCTCGGGCAAGCTCGAGTTCTGGTCCTCCACCCTCGCCTCCTGGGGCTGGCCCGAGCACGCCCTCCCCGGCTACATCAAGAGCCACGTCCACCCCGACCACCTCGAACCCGGGCAGATGGTGCTCCTCTCCACCTTCCGCCTGCCCACCCAGATCCACACCCGCTCGGCGAACTCCAAGTGGCTCGACGAGCTGGCCCACGCCAACCCGGTCTGGATCCACCCGAGCGACGCCCGCCGCCTCGGCGTCCGCCGCACCGGCGACCTCGTCCGGGTCGAGACCGAGATCGGCTACTTCGTCGCCAAGGCCTGGATCACCGAGGGCATCCGCCCCGGGGTCGTGGCCTGCAGCCACCACATGGGCCGCTGGAAGCTCCAGGGGCACCAGACCGGCCAGCACCAGGCCATGGCCACCGTCACCCTCCGCAAGGAGCAGGGCAGCTGGCGCATGAGCCGGGTGGCCGGCGTCGGACCCTACGACTCCTCGGACCCCGACACCCGCCGCATCTGGTGGACCGACGTCGGCGTCCACCAGAACCTGACCTTCCCCGTCCACCCCGACCCCATCTCCGGCATGCACTGCTGGCACCAGGCCGTCCGGGTCCGCCCGGCCGAGCCCGGCGACCGCTTCGGGGACATCGCCGTCGACACCCAGCGCGCCCGCGACGTCTACCAGCGCTGGCTCGCCATGACCCGGCCGGCCCACACCGTCTCGCCCGACGGCACCCGCCGGCCCTCCTGGCTCATGCGACCCTTGAAGCCCACCCCCGAGGCCCAGCGCCTCCCCGAACGGGCGGCCAGCGGCGCCAGCCGGGACGGCTCGTGAACGCCACCGGGCCCTCCGCCCTGCCCGCCCGGGCGGCCGACGCCGCGGGCGCCGACGCCGTAGCGGCCCGGGCCGAGGTGGCCGAAGCCCTCGCCCAGCTGCTCGCCACCCCCGGACCGGGCCACGGCCGCGTCGCCGAAGCCCTCGGGCTCCCCGGCGAGCCCGACCCGGCCGCCCACACCGAGGTGACCGTCTTGGCCTGCCACCCCTACGCCTCGGTCCACCTCGGGCCCGAGGGCATGCGGGGCGGCGAGGCCGCCGACCGCGTCGCCGGGTTCTGGCGGGCCCTCGGCGGCACCCCGGGTCCCGACGCCGACCACCTCGGCGCCCTCCTCGAACTGGCGGCCGAGCTGGCCCGACGCGAAGCGCAGGCTGCGGAGCCCGACCGGGGCGCGGCCTGGCGACGGGCCCGGGCCGCGCTCCTCTTCGAGCACCTCGCTCCCTGGCTCGTCCCCTGGACCCTCGAGGTCGCCGAGCTCGCCGACCCCTGGTTCGACGCCTACTGCCGCCTCCTCCTCGCTTGGTATCGCGAGGAGCTCGCCGAACTCGCCCCCGACCTGCCCGCTGGGCCCGACCGCCTCCCGGTGGCCCTCGCTGCCGCCCCGCCTGGGCTCGCCCCCAACGACGGCCAGCGCCTCCTCGACCACCTCGTCGCCCCGGTCCGCTGCGGCCTCGTCCTCACCCGGGCTTCCCTGGCCCGGGCAGCCAAGGACCTCGGCGTCGGCTTGCGGCTCGGCGAGCGCCGTTTCCTTCTCCGCACCCTCCTCGAGCAGGAGCCGGTCGGCACCTGGGCCTGGCTGGCCACCGAAGCCTCCCGCTGGGAGGAGGCCCACCGGGCCTGGGCCGACCAGGGGCTTCCCGACCAGGGCTCTGCCCGTTTCTGGTCCGAACGGGCGGACCGTGCCCGCCAGGTCTTCGAGGAGCTCGGCCGCCTCGCCGAGGATCAGGTCAGCAGGTCCGGCTCGGCGGCCACGATCCGGTCGTAGAGCGGCTGGAAGCTGAACCACCCGGCCACCTCCGAGCCGACCTGTCCGTGGGTCTTGCGGGCCTGCTCCGGATCGATCAGCACCAGGGGGCCAGCCGCTTGCGCGAGGAGCTGGGCCTGGCAGGACCGGTCCATGGCCACGAACCACCACACCGCGGCGTCCACCGAGCTCCCCACCGTCAGCAGGCCGTGGTTCCGCAGGATCACCGCCTTCGCGTCCCCGAGGGCATGCGCGATCCGCTTGCCCTCCTCCAGGTCCACCACCACCCCGGTGTAATCGTCGAAGAGGCCGTGGTCCTCGTAGAACGCGCAGGCGTCCTGGGTGATCGGCTCCAGCAGCCGGCCCAGCGCCGAGAACGCCTTGCCGTGCATCGAGTGGGCGTGCGCCGCCGAGACCACGTCGGGCCGGGCCTGGTGGACCTGGCTGTGGATGGCGAACGCCGCGGTGTTCACCGGGTACTCGCCTTCCACCACCTGGCCCTCGGCGTTCACCCGGATGAGGTTCGAGACCCGGACCTGGGAGAAGTCCACCCCGAAGGGGTTCACCCAGAACGTGTCCGGTTCCCCGGGGTCCCGGGCGGTGATGTGCCCGGCGACTCCCTCGTCGTAGCCGAACCTGGCGAAGAGCCGGAAGCCTGCGGCGAGGCGCTGTTTGCGGTGCAGCCGCTCCTGCTCCACCGTGTCGAAGGTCGGCAGCCTCCGGTGCCGGGGCGGGTCGGCCATGGTCCCCCTCCTTCCCCTCGTCCTTCTCTGCAGGCTACTGCCCGCAGCCGTGGTCCCGGAGGTGGGCGGTCGTCGAACCGGGTCGCCGTGGGGGAGGGCTCGGCGCCTCGAAACACAACATGACACACAAACTCCACAACGCCGAGCGGGGGTGGGGCGAGCCGGCGGAGCGGCGTTCAGCTCGAGGCGAGGTCCTGCAGCCACGTAGGCAGGCGACGGGGTCGCCCGGCGCGGTCGACGGCGGCGTGCCAGGTCCGTCCCGTCGCCACCCTGGTCCCCCCGACGAACGCCTGGTAGCAGACCTCGAAGCGGGCCCGGTGCAGGGCGCCCAGGCGGGCCTCGACCCGGACCAGGTCGTCGAAGCGGACGGCGTGCTCGTAGCGCACCTCGGTCCCGACCACGGCGAAGTCGAGGCCGTCGGCCCGAAGGTCGGCGTAGGGGTGCCCGAGGGTTCGCAACAGCTCGACCCGGGCCACCTCGAAGTAGAGGAGGTACGACGCGTGATGGACGACGCCCATGGCGTCGGTCTCGGCGAAACGGGCCCGGAGCTCCACCTGCGCGCCCGGGCCGCTGCGGCGGGGGTCGAGGGGCACCGCCGCAGTCTGGCGGCGGCCGGGCGACACCGTCCAGTGGGCAGCGCGCCTCGGCTCCGGCCCGGTTCAGGGCTCGGCCAAGGTCACCTGGGCGGTGGCCACCTGCCGAGCGTCGTGTCCCTCGTCGACGATCTCGACCTGGGCGGTGAGCGCACCGGTTCCCGCCGGACGGACCCGGGCGCGGGCGCGGACCGGTCCGGTCGTGGCGGGCACCAGGTAGCGGAGGCTGAGCCGGCGCACGGTCCAGGACGGCCCGGCGAGCCGGCGGGCGGCGGCGTCGGCCAGGACGGCGGTGAGACCCCCGTGGAGGATCCCGAGGGGGTTCCGCAGCGTGTCGGCCAGCTCGACGCGGACCGGTTCGCTCCGCTCCTGGCTCGTCGCCAGGTCGACCAGGGCAGCGAGGGGCCGACCGAGCTCGGGTTCGGGGGCTGGCCGGCGGAGGGGTCGGGGCCGGTTCGAAAGCGTCGGGACCCGGACTCGGGCCGAGCTGATCAGGGCGACGGCGCTCGCTTCGGGTGCCTCGGGCGAGCCGAGCAGGACCTGCGACGCGGCGCTGCGCCGGCCGGCGTGGAGGAGGCCACCGCGGGCGACGAGGGTGCCGCCTTCTGGCCAGGGGTCGGGACCAACGAGGAGGGTCAGGGTGCTGGTCACCACCCAGTCGGGCTGGAGGGCGAGCCCGCAGGTCATCCCGCCGACGGTGTCCACCAGGGCAGCCAGCGGGCCCGCTGCCAGTCGCCCGCCGGCGAGCAGCAGGGGAGGGCTGGCTGGTGCCCGGCCGATCACGGCCGCCGGGGCGTCCCCTGCCGGGGGTTCCTCTTCGAGGGCGAGGCCCAGCCAGGCGCTGACCGGGTCGGCTGGCCCCTCCCAGCGGGGTCCGATGCTGCCTTCGTCGCTCATGCGGCCAACCGCCCGGCGAAGCCGATGCCGGCCCAGGCCACGGGAGGCCCGCCGGCAGGCTCCTCGAGGAGGACGCTGAGGGCCCCGGGGTCCTGGGAGCCCGGGCGGGCCAGCAGGGGACCGTCGGTCGCCCGCAGGTAGGCGAGCTCCACGTCGAGGGCCCCGGGCAGGACGCTCGGCTCCTGCGGCCTTCTCCGTTCGACGCCCGTCACGAGGGCCAGGGCCGCCTGCACGCCGCCGTGCAGTTTGCCGACCCGGTTCGCCACGGCGGGCCCCGGCTCGAGCAGCCAGCCGCCTGCAGCGTTGGCCCGCAGGCCGAAGGTGGCAGGGGAGAGCTCGGCGGGCGCGTCGGGCAGGACGGGTGGTCCCACGGGGTCGGCGACGGGCAGCGGGCGGGGACCGTGGTCGCCGAGCAGAGCGGCGCTCACCTCGGCGGCGCCGACCTCCCCAAGGTCGACGGCCAAGACGGCCAGGCTCCGGCCCCGACGCACCACCCGCGCCTGGAGCAGGAGCGGACCCTGGAGGGCGCCGGCCACCAGGCTGGCCCCGAGGTCGGCCGTGACCGCAGGGCCCGCGCCGCTCTGGGCGAGGCAGCGCATGGCGACGACGTCCAGGGCGCTCACGGCAGCGGCGGCCCGCAGGGCCAGGTCCAGGGGGCTCGCCGGGCCACGATCGGGCAGACGGAGAGCGCCGGCGCTGCGGTCCCCGAGGCGTCCCACCTGCAAGCCGAGGCGCGCGAGGACGTGGCCGGGCGGCGGGTAGGGGACCTCGGACACGGCTGGACGGTAGCCACGGTGGACGAGGGTTGTCGACCGGGCCGCGACGCTCGGCCGCTCGGCTGCTCAAGCTCGGTGCGGTGCCGACGGGCTCGCCTCGGGACCCCCGAGGCCCGGCTGGGGCGGGAGGCGGTCCCGGCGGCCGATGACGTGGACGTCGACCCCGGCGGCCGCCGCGTAGCGCAGGACCCGCTGGACGACCGAGCCTCGGGTCAGCTCCTGCCAGCGGCTCCGGCCCGAGGACCCGAGGACGATCTGGGTGATCTCGTGTGCTCGGGCGTACTCGACAAGCGCGGCCGCGGGGTCGTCGGCTTCCAGGGTCACGACCCGGCCGCCGAGGTCCTCGGCCAGGCGGGTCAGGTCGCCCAGGTCGCCGCCCCCGGGGTGCAGGTCGGCGTCCCGCTGGCGGACGTGGACGACGTGGAGCTCGGCCTTGGCCCGGTGGGCCAGCCGGGCGGCCCGGCGCAGCACCATGTCGGTCCCCGGGGCGCCGGTGACGGCCACCAGGATCCGCTCGGCGGTGTCGAGGGGCGCGCCGTGGGGGGGAGCCTCGGCCAGGAGGCGCTGGTCGGTCTCGTCGGCCACGAACCGCAGGGCCATCTCGCGCAGCGCCACCAGGTTCTCGGTCCGGAAGAAGCCGGCGAGGGCGTCGGGCACCCGCTCGAGGGGGTAGACGTTGCCGTGGAGCATCCGGCGGCGCAGCTGCTCGGGGGAGGAGTCCACCAGCTCCACCTGGTCGGCCCGCCGCACAACCCAGTCGGGCACCCGCTCCCGCACCGCCACCCCCGTGATCCGCTCCACTTCGTCCGCCAGGGACTCGATGTGCTGGACGTTCAGGGTGGTCACCACCGAGATGCCGGCGTCCAGCAGGGTGAGGACGTCCTCGTAGCGCTTCTCGTGGGGGCCGGCTCCGGGCACGTTCGTGTGGGCCAGCTCGTCGACCAGGGCGACCTTCGGGGCCCGGGCGAGGACGGCCTCGAGGTCCATCTCCTCGAAGGTGGCGCCCCGGTAGGCGACCCGCTTCGGGGGCACGACCTCCAGGCCCGCCAGGCGCTCGGCGGTGTGGGGCCGGCCGTGGGTGTGGACGATCCCCACCACGACGTCCGTGCCCCGCTGCCGTCGCCGTTGACCCTCGTCGAGCATGGCGCAGGTCTTGCCGACCCCGGCCGCGACCCCCAGGTAGATCCGGAACCGACCGGCGGGGGCCACCGCCTCGGCGACCTGGGCAAGCTCGGCTGGCGTGGCGGTGGGGGGGACAGGGGGACTGGTCATGGGGCCTCGCTACCATCGTTCCGGTGGGCACCCTGGGGCCTCGAGGGCAGCGCCGGCGACCCGGTCGGCCGGTGTGGGCGACTTTCGCTGTCCTGGGGGCTGTGGGCGGCTTGAGCGCTCTGCTGTTGCCGTTCCGGACCCACCTGAGTGTGGCCACCGCTGGCTTGGTGCTCGTGGTCCCCGTGGTCCTCGGGGTGGTCCTCGGTGGGCTCGGGGTCGGGGTGCTGGCCGTGGCCGCCGGCTTCATCGCCTACGACGTGCTCTTCATCCCGCCCTACGGCACCCTGGCGGTCGGGGCGGCCCAGAACTGGGCGGCCCTCGGGGTCTACGTGGCCGTCCTCGTCCCCGTGGCAGGGGTGGTCTCGGCCCAGCGTCGGGCAAGCGAGCTCGCCGACCAGCGGGAGCAGGACACCCGGCGGCTCTACGAGCTCAGCCAGGCGTTGGCGGTCGACGCGCCGGGCCTCGTGGACAGAGCCGTGGCCCTCCTGGCGCAGGCGTTCGGGCCGGTGTGGGTGGCCCTCTTGGTGCCAGGGGATCGCGACGTCCTCGCCGTCGCCGAACCGCCGGCGCCCGAGTCGGGGCGATTTCGGCCCTTGGTCGTGGCCGCCACCGCCGGTGAGGCCCCGCCGGACGACGTGATCCTCGAGCTGGCCCGCGCCGTGCCGCTCGGGCTGGCCCACGGGAGCGGTCCCGGCCCGTCGGCGTTGCCGCTCACGGGATCCAATGGTGCCCTCGGTCTGCTGCTCGTCGAGCCGCCACCCGCTGACCCCCATACGAGGCGCCTGCTCCAGGCTTTTGGCGCGCAGGTGGCCGCGGCACTCGAGCGGGCGGCGCTCCGCCAGCAGGCGGTCAGGGCCGAGGCCCTGGCCGCGGCCGAGGAAGCCAAGCGGGTCCTGCTCCGGACCGTCTCCCACGACCTCAGGACCCCCTTGGCCACGGTGAAGGCAGCCCTCTCGGAGCTGACCGAGCACGCCGGCCAGCTGCCGAGCGACACGCAGGCCGAGCTGCTCGGCCTGGCAGAGGGGCAGGCCGATCGGCTCGAACGGATGGTGGCTGACCTCTTGGACCTGAGCCGCCTTGAGGCGGGGAGCCTGGCGGTGCACACCGAGGCGGTCCCCGTCGAGACCCTGTTGGACGAGGCACTGGCCGACCTGACCAACGAGCACCGACCGGGCGGTCCCCCGCAGGCGGTGGTGCGGCGGCTGGTGGCACCAGGCCTGCCCCCGGTCGTGGTCGACCGGGCACTGGTCGGTCACGCCCTGGCCAACCTCGTGGAGAACGCCGCTCGGCTCTGCCCGCAACAGGTGACCGTCGGGGCGGTCCGCCGGGGACGGGACGTGGAACTCTCCGTCCACGACCGGGGACCGGGTGTCCCCCGGGCCCTCCGGGAGGCCCTGCTGCGGCTCGGCACCGTCCCCCCGGGTACGGGGACTGGCGGCAGCGGCGCGGGGCGGGGTGGCCTCGGGCTGGCCATCGCCAGTGCCTTCGTGGCTGCCCACGGTCGGCGCCTGCACGTCGACGACAACCCCGGGGGCGGGGCCCGCTTCTGGTTCACCGTCCCGACCGCCCCGGTCGAGGACGTGGCGGCGGAGGTCGGCTAGGTGGCCCGGGTGCTGGTGGTCGACGACGACCGTGCCCTGGTGCGGACCCTGGCCATCGCCCTCGGGGCCCGGGGTTTCGACGTCGTCACCGCCCACAGCGGGCGCGACGGCATCGCCCAGGTGGCCCTGACCCAGCCCGACGTTGTGGTCCTGGACCTCGGCCTGCCGGACCTCGACGGGGTCCAGGTCTGCCGGGAGGTCCGCCAGTGGTCGGCGGTGCCCATCGTGGTGCTCTCGGCCGCCGACGACGAGCAGCGCAAGGTGGCGGCCTTGGACCTCGGGGCCGACGACTACGTGACGAAGCCCTTCGGCATGGCCGAGCTCCAGGCCCGCCTGCGGGTTGCGCTCCGCCACGGGACCCGCCAGGGTGAGGGCGAGGCCCGGGTGACCCTGGGGCGGCTGGTGGTCGACCAGGCGAGCCGCTGCGCCTGGGTGGACGGCGAGCTGTTGGACCTGACCGCCAAGGAGCTCGACCTGCTCGCCTACCTGGCGCGCCACGCCGGGAAGCTCTGCCCCCACCACCTGGTCCTCCAGGCGGTCTGGGGTCCGGGTTACGGCACCGAGACCCACTACCTGCGAACCTACGCCCATCGGCTCCGCCGCAAGCTCGACGGCTCGGGGGTGGTGCTCCGGACCCATCCCGGCCTCGGCTACGAGCTGCGCCTGGCGGGGGAGCCGGTCACCGAGCCGGCCCCAGGACGACCTCGAAGCGGGGATTGAGCAGGCCCAGGCGGCCGTGGAGGTCCACGAGGGTCCCTTCGACCTCGAGCATGACCCCGGGCAGGACCCCCTCGACCTGCTGCCGCCCGAGGAACCGCAAGAGGACCTGGCCGGTGCCGTCGTCCAGGGTGGCCTCGAGGGCCCAGCCCCCGCCGAGGGGCAGGACCCGGCAGTCGAGCACCCGGCCGGTGAGCCGGGCGCGGTGCCGGGCCCGGGCCTCGCGGCAGGCCCGGACCACCGGCCGCCCGCCCCAGGTCTCCTGCTCCCCCAGGGCGGTCACCGGGACTTCCCGGGATGGAGGCCCAGGCGGGCCTCGAGGTGGGCCAGGGCCTCGTTCAGCTGGAGGACGTCGACCGTCGGGCTCCCGAGGAAGCCCCATTCGGCGGGGTGGACCTCCCGCTCGACCAGGGCCCGCAGGTCCGCGGGGGGCACCCCGGTGGCCTTCGCCACCATGGGGATCTGGACGAGGGCCGAGCGGGGGCTGATGTCGGGGTCCAGACCGCTGCCCGAGGTGGTCACCAGGTCGCTGGTCGGCTGGACTCCGTGCTCGTGCCACCAGCGGATGAGAGCTCGGGTGTCCTCGAGGAGGACCTTGGAGCGGGGCCCGAGGTTCGTCGGCCCCGAGGAGCCCTGGAGGCCGTCGGCCTCCAGGGGGTTGTCGCCGCCGCTCACCCCTTTGGCCGGGTCGGCGGCGTAGGGCCCGAAGTCGTCGGGCCGGCCGTGGAACCAGCGGGTGGCGTCGAAGGGTTGTCCGATGAGCGTGGAGCCGTTCGGGCCGAGGGAACCGTTCGCCTGGTGGGGGAACAGGGCCTGGGAGAGCCCCGTGGCGGCGTAGGCGTAGGCCAGGCCGAGCACGGCGAAGGAACAGAGCAGCAACACCAGGGAGCGACGCAGGTGGACGTACACGGTCAGGACCTCCCGGAGCGCCGGCCGGTGGGCCGACCAGTGGGCCGATCAGTAGGCATGGAGGGCCACCAGGATCAGGTCGATGAGCTTGATGAACACGAACGGGGTGATGATCCCGCCGACGGCGTAGATGAAGACGTTGCGTCGCAGGATCGCCTGGGCCGAGGAGGGCCGGAACCGCACCCCGCGGAGGGCCAGGGGGATGAGGGCCACGATGACCAGGGCGTTGAAGATGACCGCGGCGAGCACGGCGTCCTTGGGGCCGTGCAGGCGCATGATGTTCAGCGCGTGGAGCTGCGGGTAGGTGGCGACGAAGAGGGCGGGGATGATGGCGAAGTACTTCGCCACGTCGTTCGCGATCGAGAAGGTCGTGAGGGCGCCTCGGGTGATGAGGAGCTGCTTGCCGATCTCCACGATGTCGATGAGCTTGGTCGGGTTGGAGTCCAGGTCGACCATGTTCCCGGCTTCCTTCGCTGCGGTCGTGCCGGTGTTCATGGCCACCCCCACGTCCGCCTGGGCCAGTGCCGGGGCGTCGTTCGTGCCGTCCCCGGTCATGGCCACGAGCTTCCCGCCGGCCTGCTCGGCCCGGATGAGCTCGAGCTTGCGCTCGGGGGTCGCCTCGGCGAGGAAGTCGTCCACCCCGGCCTCCTCGGCGATGGCCGCGGCGGTCAAGGGGTTGTCGCCGGTGATCATGACGGTCCGGATCCCCATCCGTCGGAGGTCCTCGAAGCGTTCCCGGATGCCCCGCTTCACGACGTCTTTGAGCTCGATGACCCCGAGCACCTCGGGGCCGACGGCCACGACCAGCGGCGTCGAGCCGGCCCGGGCCACCTCCTCGACCACCTGGTCCAGCTCCGGTGGGGGGGTGCCGTCCTGCTCGGTCACCCAGCGCTTGACGGCCTCGGCGGCCCCCTTGCGGACCTGGCGGTCGGCCAGGTCGACCCCCGACATGCGGGTCGAGGCGGAGAAGGGCACGAAGGCGTGCTCGCCCAGGTCCCGCTCCCGCAGGTCGAAGCGCTCCTTCGCCAGCACCACGATGGAGCGGCCCTCGGGGGTCTCGTCGGCCAGGGAGGCCAGCTGGGCCGCGTCGGCCAGCTCCGCCTCGTCGTGCCCGCCGACCGGGATGAACCGGGAGGCCATGCGGTTCCCGATGGTGATGGTGCCGGTCTTGTCCAGCAGCAGGGTCTGGACGTCCCCCGCGGCCTCCACCGCTCGGCCGCTCATGGCCAGCACGTTGCGCTGGACGAGGCGGTCCATGCCGGCGATGCCGATGGCCGAGAGCAGCGCGCCGATGGTGGTGGGGATCAGGCAGACCAGGAGGGCCACGAGCACCACGACCGACACCGAGGCCCCGGCGAAGATCCCGTAGGGGTCCAAGGTGACCACCACGGGCAGGAACACGATGGTGAGGACGGCCAGGAGGATGGTGAGGGCGATCTCGTTCGGCGTCTTCTGGCGTTCGGCCCCCTCGACGAGGGCGATCATGCGGTCCATGAAGGTCTGACCGGGCTCGGCGGTGATCCGGACCACGATCCGGTCCGAGAGGACCCGGGTGCCCCCGGTCACCGCCGAGCGGTCCCCGCCGGACTCCCGGATGACCGGCGCGGACTCTCCGGTGATGGCCGACTCGTCGACCGAGGCGACCCCTTCGACGATCTCGCCGTCCGAGGGGATGGTGTCGCCGGCCTCGCAGACCACCAGGTCGCCCTTCGCCACCGCCGAGGCCGGTACCCGCTCCTCGGTGCCGTCCTCCCGCAGGCGACGGGCCTCGGTGGTGGTGCGCATCTTGCGCAGCGTGTCCGCCTGGGCCTTGCCCCGGCCCTCGGCCACCGCCTCGGCGAAGTTCGCGAACCAGACGGTGAGGGCCAGCCAGATCGTGATCGACCAGGTGAAGACCCCCGGATGGAGCGCCGCCTCCACCAGGACCACGACGGTGCCGATGAGCACCACGAACATCACCGGGTTCTTCGCCTGGGCCCGGAGGTCCACGAACTTGCGCAGGGCGTCGAGGGCCGCCTGCTTGAGGATCTCCCGATCGAACAGGCCCCGGGCCTGGGCCACCCCCCGGGGCCGCGACCCACCGCTGTCGGCAGCACTCGACTCGGCGGGCTCGGGCGCGGCGGCCGGCATGGTGGTCATCCGAAGAACCTCCCGTGGCTCAGCTGCTCGACGATGGGCCCGAGGGAGACCGCCGGGAAGAACGTGAGGGCCCCGATCAGGAGGATGGAGCCGATGACCAGCCCGACGAAGAGGGGCGTGTCGGTCCGGAACGTCCCTGGCCCCGCGGGGACCGTGGCCTTCTCGGCGAGGACACCGCCGAGGGCCAGGACCGGCACCATGATGGCGAAGCGACCCAGGAGCATGGCCACGCCGCCGAGCACGTTGTAGAAGGCGGTGTTCGACGAGATCCCACCGAAGGCCGAGCCGTTGTTGTTGGCCTGCGAGGTGAAGGCGTAGAGGATCTCGCTGAACCCGTGGGGTCCCCCGTTCAACGGGGCGACCCGTCCGGCGTGGACCGAGACGGCGATGGCGGTCAGCACCAGGACCACGATGGGCATGACGAGGATCCCGATGCCCGCGAGCTGGATCTCTCTCGCCTGGATCTTCTTGCCGAGGTACTCCGGTGTTCGGCCCACCATGAGGCCGGCGATGAAGACCGCCAGGATGGCGAAGAGCAAGATGGTGTAGAGGCCGCTGCCGACCCCGCCGGGGCTCACCTCCCCGAGCATCATGCCGCTCAGCAGCCCGAAGCCCCCGATCGGGTTGAACGAGTCGTAGGCGGCGTCGGCCGAGCCGGTCGAGGTCTGGGTGGAGGCCACCCCGTAGAGCGCGCTCTGGGTGTCCCCGAAGCGGGCTTCCTTGCCCTCCATGTTCCCGGTCGGCTGGTGGGGAAGCCCGGCGGCCGCCACGGCCGGGTTCGGCTGGTGCTCGGCCCAGGTGGTGAAGCCGGTCCAGGCCCCGAAGAGCACGGCCATGGCGGCCAGGAGAGCCAGGCCCTGGCGGCGGGAGCCCACCATGTCCCCGAAGGTCGCCGTCAGGGCCACCGGGATGGCCAGCAACAGCACGATGGAGAGCAGGTTCGTGAGGCCCGTCGGGTTCTCGTAGGGCATGGCCCCGTTCGCTGCGTAGAAGCCCCCCCCGTTCGTGCCGAGCTGCTTGATGGCCTCCATGAAGGCCACCGGTCCCCGGGGGATGACCTGGGTGAAGCCCGTCAGGCTGTCCCGGACGTGCGCCGGCCCGGCCAGGGTCTGGACCGCCCCCTGGGCGACGAAGACGATGCCGGCCAGGAAGGCGATGGGGAGCAGGACGTAGAGCACTGCCCGGGTCACATCGACCCAGAAGTTCCCCACGGTCTTCGACTCCCGCCGTGCCAGGCCCCGCACCAGGGCCAGGGCGACGGCGATGCCGACCGCCGGGCTCAGGAACTGCTGGACCACGAGGGTCATCTGGGAGAGGTACGAGAGGGTCCGCTCGCCGGCGTAGTTCTGCCAGTTCGTGTTCGTCACGAAGGACACGGCGGTGTTCCAGGCGAGGGCCGGGGACACCGCCCCGAGGTGCTCGGGGTTCAAGGGCAACGAGCCCTGGATGCGCAGCACCAGGTAGGTGAAGAGGATGGAGAGGCCGGAGAACACGACGAGCGCCCCGGCGTAGCGCTGCCAGGTCTGCTCCTGCTCGGGGGAGGTCCGAAGGAGGCGGTAGACGGGGCGCTCCGCCCAGGCCAGGAAGGTGATGCGCCCCTCGAAGACCCCGGCCATGTACGTCCCGAGGAACCGCCAGCACACCGCCAGGGCGGCGACCAGCACGACGATGGTGAGGAACAGGTCCATCAGAACCGCTCCGGCTTCACCAGGGCGAACCCGAGGTAGACGAGGACGGCGAAGGAGAGGACCAGGAGGACGACGTCGGCGGCGCTCACAGCCTCTCCAAGGCCTTCACCAGGGCCAGAAAGGCGGCGGTCGCCCCGAGGGTCCCGAGCACGGCGAGGAAGTCGGCCACGGGCCCATCCTGGGCCCGGCCTCGTGAACGTGGTGTCGAACGGACCCCGGCACGCGTCAACGATTCGTGAACGGGCGCCCGCTGGCGGCGCACCCTCGACCCGAGCCCTGGGCTCCCGGCGGGGGTTCGACCCACCCAGCCGGTAGCCTGCCGGGGGTGGAGTTGCTCGAGGGGCTCAGGACGACCGGGGCGGTCCGGGCGTTCACCGACCAGCCGGTGCCCGACGACGTGGTCTACCGGGTGCTCGACACGGCCCGCTTCGCCCCGAGCGGCGGCAACCGGCAGGCCTGGCGGGTGGTGGCGGTGAAGGACCCGACGCTGCGGGTCCAGCTGCGGGACCTGTACTTGACCGGCTGGTACGAGTACCTGGCCATGGTCGAGGCCGGCCTGACCCCGTGGGCGCCCATCACCGATCGGGCCCTGGAGCGGGCCGCCCTGGCGAAGGTGCCGGCGGTGGCCGAGCGGGCGCGGGCCGCCCCGGGCTTCGCCGAGCAGCTCGACCGGGTGCCGGTCCTCCTGGTCGTCTTGGCGGACCTGCGTCGCTTGGCGGCGGTGGACCGGGACGCCCCGGGTTACCAGATGATCGGGGGCGCTTCGATCTACCCGTTCGTGTGGAACCTGCTCCTGGCGGCCAGGGCCGAGGGCCTCGGGGGAGTCATGACCACCATGGCCGTGCGCCGCAAGGAGGAGGTGCGGGCGCTGCTCCACTGTCCCCCCGAGCTCGACGTGGCGGCCGTGGTCGCTCTCGGGTGGCCTCTCCGACAGCCCACTCGGCTCCGGCGCCAGCCCGTGGAGGCCTTCGCCACCGTCGACCGCTGCGACGGGCCGGCCCTCGAGCCACCGTCGTTGCCGGCCTGATCACGCGGGGTGGTCCGGGCTCGCGCCGCCCAGCTGACCGAGGAGCTGGAGGTCCACCCTGAGGACCTCGGGCCGCTCGTCGCGGCGGCCCATTCGTTGCGTCGGCGGCCCGGCGGGTGGCTCCACCTGCAGCCGGGGGTCCCCGAGGAAGCGGTGCCCCCACCTCCCCGGGGCCTGGCTCTGCTTCTCGCCGGTTCGGCCCCTGGCCCGGCCCCGGTGGCCACGTGGGTGCCCGGTGCGGCGCGCCGTCGGATCCCCGGGTCGGGCCGGCAGGCGGTGGACCAGCTGGGCATCCAGCACGGGTTGGCGGTGCGGGCCCGGCCCCGGCTCGCCGAAGCCGGGCTGTGGCCCCCGCCGGCGGGGTGGCTGCTTCGTCAGGACGAACCCCGGCGAGGCCTGGTGCTGGAGGTCCGCCCGGAGGTCGAGCTCGAGCAGCTCCTCCGCTGGCTTCTCCGGGCCACCGAGGCTCTGAGCGGCGTGCCGGTGAGCGGGCGTTGGCGGGCCCTCGTGTTCCGTCGAGCGGACTAGCTAGAAGGCGCCCATCTCGACACCGGCGGCCAGGGACCCGCCGAGCTCGAAGGCCGCCTGGCGGACCTCGTCGGTCAGGGGCCCCACGACCCGCAGCGGGGGCAGGACCAGGCGCCAGCGCAGACCGGTCAGGATCCGCTCGACGTCGCGGACCGCCCCGTCGACGTCGGTGTCGCCCTTCACGACCAGGGCGGTGGGGAGCCCCGGGGTCCGTTCCAGGCAGGGGTAGTAGATGCGCTCGAGGAAGTCCTTCATGAGCCCGGCGATCCCCCCGAAGCGGGCCGGCGCGGCGAGGAGGATCGCGGCGGCCCGCAGGACGTCGTCGGGGCCGGCCTCCTCGGCCGCCAGGTGACGGACCAGGAGGGTCGACGCCTGGCGGGCCCCGTCCTCGGCCGCCCCGGCCAGCTCGGCGGTGCTGCCCGTGCGCGAGTGGCTGACCAGCAGGAACCAGCGCTCCGACGACCCGGTCACGGACCCAGCTTGCCCCCGACGCTTGCCCCCGGCGGGACCGGGGGCGCCCCCGGGCCGACCCCGGGCTGGTCGACGGCCGTCCTAGGACGCCTTGGGCAGCGACCGGCGGCGCCCGCTGTCGACCACGACCAGCTCGTGGGCGGCGCAGCGGTCCTGGGGGTTGTAGATCGACAGCACCGTTTGGCAGCCCGGCTCGGCGCAGACCCGGCCCTTGCGGTAGGTCCGGGCGGCCCGCTGATGACTGGTGAGCACCTCGGCGCCGATGGCCTCGTCGTCGTCGCTCATTCCCATGGCCCACCCCTTCCGTCGGCGGCGTCGGGGCCCGAGGGCCGCCTCCGTGGTGGTCCGCCCCACCCCGGCGCCGGGCTGCTCTCTCCGCAGTCCTCGGCCCGGCGACCCCCGGGCTTGAGCCGGCAGGGGGCGGCCCTGCCAAGATGGCGTGATGGCCGAAGCGCCGGCAGGGACCTGGGTGGTGGACCTCGACGGGGTGGTGTGGCTCACGGGGACGCCCCTGCCCGGCGTGGGGGAGGCGGTGAGCGAGCTCCGCCGAGCCGGTTTCGGGGTCCTGTTCGTGACGAACAACGCCGAGCCGACCAAGGCCGAGCTCCAGGCCCGTCTCGAGCGGGCGGGCATCCCGGCGGCGCCCGAGGAGATCCTCTCCTCGGCGGACGCCACAGCCGGCCTGGTGCGCAGCGGCGACCGCGTCCTCGCGGTCGGCGGGGCGGGCCTGGCCGAGGCCCTGCTCGCCCGGGGGGTCGAGCGCCTCGACCCCCCCCGGACCGAGGAGGGACGGGAGCTGGCCGCGGTGCCCGAGGTGGCGGCGGTGGCCGTCGGCCTCACCCGGGCCTTCGACTTCCCCGTCCTGGCCGTCGCCGCGGCCGCCGCCCGCCGATGCGGGAGGCTGATCGGGACCAACGAGGACCCGACCCACCCGAGCCCCGAGGGGCTCCTGCCCGGGTCCGGCGCGCTCGTGGCAGCGGTCGCGGTCGCGGCCGAGCTGACCCCGGTGTACGCCGGCAAGCCCCACGCCGCCATGGTCGACCTGGTCCGGCAGCGGGCCAGCCGGATCGTGGCGGTGGTCGGGGACCGGCCCGCCACCGACGGCCGCTTCGCCGAGCACCTCGGGGTGCCCTTCTGCCACGTCCGCAGTGGCGTGCTCGCACCGGGCGAGGCCGTGGACCCCCCACCCCGGTTCGCCGGCGACAGCCTCCTGGCGGTGGTCCAGGCCGCGCTGGCCGATCCCGGGACCCTCGACGCCCCGATCCCAGCCGGCTGAGGCGGTCCGCCGGTTACGGTGGGCTCGTGGCCGAGGTGGACCCCTGCAGCACCCTCCGTCGCCTCGTCGGGGAGGTCTGGCAGCTCCTCGTCGCCCGCCTGGCCGAGGTCTGCCGCGAGCTCCGGGGCGACGGCGAGCTCGAGGACGGCCCGGTCGGCGATCGGGGACGCCCCGGGTCCACGGGGGTTTGAGGTGAGCCGAACCCGCCTGGACCTCGAGCTGGTCCGCCGGGGCCTGGCCCGCTCCCGGGCCGAGGCGGCCAGCCTCGTCGCCGAGGGACGGGTCCGGGTCGGGGGAGCGCCCGCCAGCAAGCCCGCCCGTCTCGTCCACCCAGCCGAGCCGCTGCTCGTCGTGCCCGGCTCCTCACCGTTCGTGTCCCGAGGGGGCCAGAAGCTGTGGCATGCCCTCGACACCTTCGGGCTCCAGGTCGCCGGGGTCGACGCTCTCGACGTCGGGGCCTCGACCGGGGGGTTCACCGACTGCCTGCTCCAGCGCGGCGCGAAGCGGGTGGTGGCCGTGGACAGCGGCCACGGCCAGCTCCATCCGACCCTCCGAGCCGATCCCCGGGTCCGGCTGCTCGAGCGGACCAACGCCCGCCGGCTCCTCGACGAGCACCCCGAGCTTCAGGGCGCGGCCGACCTCGTGGTGGCCGACGTGTCGTTCATCTCCTTGACCGTCCTCGTGCCCGTCCTCGCCGCCGCGGTCCGAGGCCCCGCCGGCCAGCTGGTCCTGCTGGTCAAGCCCCAGTTCGAGGTCGGCCGGGCCGAGGCCAGCCGCGGTCGAGGCGTCATCCGGGATCGCGCCGCGCGGATCGGGGCCGTCCAGCGGGTCGCCGACGCCCTCGCCGCAGTCGGCGCCCCGGTCGTGGCCGCCACCCCCTCGCCGCTGCTCGGTCCGGCGGGCAACGCCGAGATCTTCGTCCAGGCCACCCTCGGGGCTGAACGGTCCCCGCAAGAATCGGCCTTCTTGGCGACGGCCGTGGCCAGCGCGCCGGACCGGGGACCCGGGGAGGACTGAGCGTGGCCCGAGTGGTCTTCGTCTGCCACTCCCACCGCCCCGAGGCCCTGGCCCTCGCTGCCCGGGGCAGGGCCCACCTAGCGGCCCGAGGCCACCAGGCGGCCGTCCTTCTCGCCGTCGACGGCTCCTTGACCCCCCGTGCCGAGGGGACCCTCGAGAGCGGCGACCACCCGACGCCCGGGGTCGACGAGCCCCCGACGGACCTGGCGGTCAGCTTGGGGGGCGACGGCACCATGCTCCGGACCGTCGCCTGGGCGGCCCCCCGCGGCGTGCCGGTGCTCGGGGTCAACCTCGGCCACCTGGGTTACCTCACCGAGGTCGAGCCCCCAGCCCTCGAGGCAGCCCTCGATCGGGTCCTCGCCGGGGACCACGAGGAGGAACGCCGCATGATGCTGGCCGTCCGAGTCGACCGGCGGGAACCCTCGGCGCCAGACGGGCCGACCACGGGCCCCGAGGAGCCGGTGCTCGCCTTGAACGAAGCGGTGGTCGAGAAGACCGTGCCCGGCCACACCGTCCGCTTGGCGGCCGCCATCGGCGGCGCCCCCTTCGTGACCTACGCCGCCGACGGCCTGCTCGTGGCCACCCCGACCGGCTCCACCGCCTACAACCTCTCGGCCCGGGGCCCCCTCCTCAGCCCCCGCCTGCGGGCCATGGTGGCCACGCCCCTCTCGCCCCACATGCTCTTCGACCGGCCCCTGGTCCTCGAGCCCGACGAGGAGCTCCGGCTCGCCGTGGCCGGGCCGCGGCCGGCGGTGCTGGTGGTCGACGGGGTGACGCTCGGCACCTTGGCCCCCGGGGACGCCGTCGAGCTCCGCGGCGCACCGGTCGACGCGAAGCTCGTCGGCTTCGGCGGCCGTCGCTTCCACGCCATCGTCCGATCCCGTTTCGGCCTGACCGATCGGTGAGCCGTGCTGCTGGAGCTCTCAGTCCGCAACCTCGGGGTGGTCGAAGCCGTGGACCTCGTCCTGCCCGACGGGCTCATCGCCCTGACCGGGGAGACCGGGGCGGGCAAGACCCTCGTGGTCGAAGCCCTGGGTCTTCTCCTCGGGGGCCGAGCCGATCCGCAGCTGGTTCGCCCGGGGGCCGACGAAGCCCTCGTGGAAGGTCGTTTCGTGAGCCCCGACGGCCAGGAACGCACCCTCGCCCGGGCGGTCCCCGCCGAGGGTCGGTCCCGGGCCTGGCTGGACGGCCGCATGGCTCCGGTCGCAGCCCTCGCGGAGGCCGGCGCTGAGCTGGTCGAGATCCACGGCCAGCACGGCGCCTTGGCCCTCACCGCCGGGGCCGTCCAACGGGCCGCCCTGGACCGCTTCGCCGCCATCGACGACCGGCCCCTCCGGGCGGCTCGACAGGCCCTCCGGGACCTCGAGGCCCGCCTGGCGGCGGCCGGCGGGGACCCCGAGGACCGGGCCCGCCGGCGGGAACGCCTGCAGGCCACCGTCGCCGAGGTCGAGGAGGCCCAGGTCCAAGGGCCCGAGGAGGAGGCCGCCCTGGCCGAGGAGGAAGCCGCCCTGGCCGACGTCGCCGCCCACCGGGAGGCGGCCCTGGCGGCCGCCTCGGCCCTCGTCGGGGAGCCCGGCGGCGAGGTGCCCGGCGCCCTCGACGCCCTCGGGGCGGCCGCCTCGGCCCTCGCCGACCTCCCGGTCTTCGCCGAGCTGCGCTCCCGGCTCAAGGCTCTGGCCGGGGAGGTCGACGACCTGGCCCTCGAGCTCCGCCGCCGAGCCGAGGGGTTCGAGGAGGACCCCCTCCGGCTGGCCGAGGTCCGCGCTCGGCGCCACCTGCTCCGCCGCTTGGCCCGCCGCTACGGCGGCCAACTGGCCGACGCCCTGGCGGCCGCGGAGGAAGCCAGGGCAGCCCTCTGGGCCCTTGCGGCCGAGGAGGAAGAACTGGCCCAGCTCGCCGGGCAGCGAACCGGTCTCCTCGCCGAGCTGGCCGACCTCACCGCGCAGGTGGCCGAGGCGAGGCGGGCCGCCGCTCCCCGCTTGGCCCAGGCGGTGGCCGACCGGCTCGCCAGCTTGGGCATGGAGGCGGCTCGCTTCGAGGTCGCCGTGACCGGGGAGGCGGGGGAGGACGTCAGCTTCCTGCTCGGGCCCAATCCCGGGGAACCCCCCCAGCCCCTCGCCAAGGCCGCCTCGGGCGGCGAACTGGCCCGGGCCATGCTGGCGCTTCGCCTCGTCCTCTCCGAGTCCCCCCCGACCATGGTCTTCGACGAGGTCGACGCGGGCATCGGCGGCACCGCAGCCCTGGCCGTCGGCCGGGCCCTGGCCGAGCTGGCCCAGGAACGGCAGGTCCTCGTGGTCACCCACCTGCCCCAGGTGGCCGCCGCCGCCAGTGCCCACCTGGTCGTCCGCAAGGAGCAAGGGGGTGGCCGCACCCGGTCCCTCGTCCAACCGGTGAGCGGCGAGGCCCGGCTGACCGAGCTGGCCCGCATGCTCTCCGGCCAGCCCGACTCTCCCGTGGCCCGCCGCCACGCAGCCGAGCTCCTCGCCGCCCAGCAGGACCCGTCGTCCCCCTCCGGGGTCCGCCGGTAGCCTGCCCCTCGTGGTCTACGGTGGGCCGATGCAGCGGGGTGCGAGCGAGGGCGGCGACGAGCCAGGGCCGCGGCCCCGCCGCCTGGCCGACACGAAGTACGTCTTCTTCACCGGCGGCGTCTCCTCCTCCCTCGGCAAGGGCCTGACCGCCTCGTCCCTCGGCCGGCTGCTCAAGAGCCGGGGCCTGCGGGTCACCATGATCAAGCTCGACCCCTACATCAACGTCGACCCCGGCACCATGAACCCCTACGAGCACGGCGAGGTCTTCGTCACCGAGGACGGGGGGGAGACCGACCTCGACCTCGGCCACTACGAGCGCTTCATCGACGAGAACCTCCGCCGGGACTCCAACGCCACCACCGGCAAGATCTACCAGCAGGTCATCGCCAAGGAGCGCCGCGGGGACTACCTCGGCAAGACGGTCCAGGTCATCCCCCACGTGACCGACGAGATCAAGGAACGGATCCGGCGGGTGGCCACCGAGGACATCGACGTGGTCCTGGTCGAGGTGGGCGGGACCGTCGGGGACATCGAGATCGTGCCGTTCCTCGAGGCCCTCCGGCAGTTCCGCCACGACGTCGGCCGCACGAACGTCTGCTACGTCCACCTCACCCTCGTGCCCTACCTCACGCCCTCGGGCGAGCAGAAGACCAAGCCGACCCAGCACTCGGTCACCGAGCTGCGCAGCCGGGGCATCCAGCCCGACGTCATCGTCTGCCGGTCCGACCGCGACATCTCGGCCGACCTCAAGCGCAAGATCTCCCTGCTCTGCGACGTGCCCGTCGAAGGGGTGGTCTCGGCGGTCGACGCGCCCAGCATCTACGACATCCCCTCGGTCCTCCACCACGAGGGCCTCGACGCCGTGGTGCTCTCCACGCTGGCCCTCGACCCCGGGGAGTTCCCCATCGACCTCTCCCGCTGGGAGCAGACCGTGGCCCAGGCCCACGCGGCCGAGCGTCACGTCCGAGTCGGTCTGGTCGGCAAGTACGTCAACCTGCCCGACGCCTACCTCTCGGTGGTCGAGGCCCTCCGCCACGCCGGCTTCGCCCTCGGGGCCCGGGTGGACGTGGTCTGGGTGGCGGCCGAGGAGGTCCCCGCGCTCCTGGCCCACGACGAGCTGGCCTCCCTCGACGGCATCGTCATCCCCGGGGGGTTCGGCGAGCGGGGCGTCGAGGGCAAGATCGCCGCCGCCGGCTGGGCCCGGACCCACCAGGTCCCCTGCCTGGGTCTGTGCCTGGGCCTCCAAGCCATGGTCATCGACGTGGCCCGCAACCTCGCCGGCCTCCACGGCGCGAACTCCTCCGAGATCGACGTCACCACCCCCTACCCGGTCATCGACCTCATGGACGACCAGCACGAGGTGGTCAACCTCGGGGGCACCATGCGCCTCGGGGCCTACCTCGCCCGGCTTCGCCCCGGCTCCCTCGTCGCCGCGATCTACGGCCAAGAGGTGGTCTCCGAACGCCACCGGCACCGCTACGAGGTCAACCCCCGGTTCCGGCCGGTCCTCGAGCGGGCCGGCCTGCTCTGCTCGGGGACCTCGCCGGACGACCGGCTCGTGGAGTTCGTCGAGCTGCCCGGCCACCCCTTCTGGGTCGGGACCCAGGCCCACCCTGAGTTCAAGAGCCGGCCGGACCGCCCCCACCCCCTCTTCCAGGCCCTCCTGGCCGCCGCCCTGGCCCGCGCCGAGGGCCGCCTGCCCCGCATCCCCTTCGAGAGCGACCTCGGGAGCGGCCGGTGAGCGGGGCCGGGCCGGCACCCCAAGGGTTCTCGGTCCTCGACGAGGTGGCCGTGGCGGTCGGCAGCCGGGTGGCGTTCCACCGCCTCACCGTGGCCGGTCCCGGCGGTGAGCGCCTCGAGCGGGACGTCGTCCGGCACCCAGGAGCGGTGGCCATCGTGCCGGTCACCGAGGACGGTCAGGTGGTCCTCGTCCGCCAGTACCGAGCGCCCGTCGACCGGGAGCTCCTGGAGATCCCGGCCGGCACCCTCGACGTGCCCGGCGAGAGCCCTGAGGCGGCCGCCGCCCGAGAACTCGAGGAAGAGGTCGGGCTCCGGCCGGGCCACCTCGAGGAGCTCTGTGCCTTCTACAACAGCCCGGGGTTCTGCGACGAGCGGACCCTCCTCTTCCTCGCCCAGGACCTCGTGCCCGTGCCCGACCGGCGGGCGGGGGCTGAGGAGCGGGCCATGACGGTCCAGCGTCTCCCCCTGGTCGACGCCCTGGCCGTCCTCGGCCAGGAGGGGGTCGTCGACGGGCAGACCCTCCTCGGCATCCTCCTCGCCAGAGCCCGCCTCGCCGACCGCCCCGCGCCGGGGGGCGCGCCGGCCAGGTCACCCAGCGGGCCGCCACGCGCCTAGGACGCCAGGGACGCCCCGGGGGGACGAGCAGACGAGGCACGAGGGGAGGGGACGTGGGTCGGCCGGGGCGCCTGCGGGCGCCGGGGGAGGGGCCGGAGCCGCTCGAGGCGCTGGCCGAGGAGTACTTGACCTGGCTCGCCGTGGATCGCGGCCGGGCCCGCTCCACCCTCGAGGCCTACCGCCGGGACCTCCTCGCGTACCAACGCTTCGTCCGCCGCACCGGCCGGTCCCTCGGGGAAGCCGATCCCGCCCTCATCGACGCCTACCTGAGCAACCGTCGGGCCGAGGGGGCCAGCCCAGCCTCCCTGGCCCGGGCGGTTGCCGCCATCCGCGGCCTCCACCGCTTCGCCGCCGACGAGCGCGGGGAGGCCGACCCCGCCGCGGACCTCCGGGCGCCCCGCCTCCCGCCCCGCCTGCCCCGGGCGCTGCCTGAGGCCGTCGTGGCCCGGCTGCTCGACAGCGTCCAGGGGGAGGAGCCGGCCGACCTCCGGGACCGGGCCATGCTCGAGGTCCTCTACGGGACCGGCATGCGGGTCGGGGAGCTGGTCGCCTTGGACCTCGACGACCTCGCCCCCGACCTCGGGCTGGCCCTCGTCCGAGGCAAGGGCCAGCGGGAGCGCCTCGTGCCCCTGGCCGGGGCGGCTCGGGCCGCCCTGGTCCGCTGGCTCAGCCCCGGCGGCCGCGGCCTCGTCGCCGCCCGGCGACGTCGGACCCGGGCCAGCGACGTCCCGGCGGTCTTCCTCAACCTCCGGGGCGGCCGGCTCACCCGCCAAGGGGTCTGGACCGTCCTCAGCCAGCGGGCGGCGGCTGCCGGGATCACCAGTGGCGTCCACCCCCACGTCCTTCGCCACTCCTGCGCCACCCACATGCTGGCCCGCGGGGCCGACATCCGGGTCGTCCAGGAGCTCCTCTCTACACGAAGGTGACCGTCGAGCACCTCCGCCGTGTCTACGACGCCGCCCACCCGAGGAGTCAGCTCCATCGTCAGCAGCTAGGCTGAAGAGGGTGGCAGCGGACACCTCGCGGCTCCAGGCGCCCTCGCAAGGCGCGCCGACGGAGGCCCCCCCGAGCGGGAGCCCCGACGGGGAGGTCCCGGACTTCCGCGCCCTCCTCGAGCAGGAGCGCCAGGAGCTCCTGGGCAAGCTGGCCGAACTCGGTGTCGGCGACGGCCAGGAGCTCCACTACGACCCGAACTTCGCCGACTCCAGCCAGGTGACAGCCGAGCGGGGCGAGGTCGAGGCCCTGGCCCAGACTCTCCGGGAGGCCCTCGACGAGGTCGAGCGGGCCCTTGCCAAGCTCGACGAGGGGACCTACGGCATCTGCGAGGTCTGCGGTCGGCCCATCGCCACCGCCCGCCTCGAGGCCAAGCCGGCGGCCCGTCGCTGCATCGACTGCGCCTCCAAGGGCAAGACGGCACCCTGAGGCCGTGGCCCCGTCCGAATCCCCGCCGGACGACACCGAGCCCGAACGCGGGAACGGGCCGGCGGTCCCACCGGGGCGTCCCGCCCGGCCCCCGCAGGCGCCACCCGCGCCGCCAGGGTGGGGACCCTGGGCGCCGCCCCAGGACCCCGCCCAGCCCGGAGGGTGGGGGCCGCCGCCAGGTGGCTGGCCGCCGGGGGGCTGGGGTCCCCCTCCCGGCGGGTGGCCGGCGGGGGGCTGGTCCGGTGGCACCGGGCCAGGGGGCTGGCCGGGCGGCGGTCAGCCCCCGAACGGTCGCCCCGACCGGCACCGCTCACGTGCCGGTGGGCGTCCCGGCAACGACCCTCGGCTCGTGGCCCTCCTCATCGTGGTCGTCGCCCTGGTGGTGGTCCTCGTCCGCTCCCATCACCTCAGCCTCCTGTCCGTCCTCGTCTTCTGCGTCCTGATCCCCTCCGTCATCCTCCACGAGATCTCCCACGGACTCGTCGCCCTGGCCTGCGGCGACGACACGGCCAAACGGGCGGGCCGGCTCACCGTGAACCCCCTGGCCCACGTAGACGTCGTCGGAACCATCATCGTGCCGGTCATCATGGTGCTGAGCGGCATCGGGGCCTTCGGCTGGGCCAAACCCGTCCCGGTCGACGTCAGCAAGCTCCGCAGCCCCCGGAACCAGGCGGTCCTCGTCGGCCTGGTCGGCCCGGCCACCAACATCGTCCTCGCGCTCGTCGCCGCCTTCGTCTACCGGGACCTCGTGCCGGCCCACGACAAGCTCGGGGTGCTCCTGACCGGCAACCTGAGCGCCCAGCCGGTCTGGGCCCAGATCGTCTTCCTCGTGGGCTACGTCAACGTCATCCTGGCGGTCTTCAACCTCATCCCGCTCCCGCCCCTCGACGGCTCGGCGGTCGTCGAGCGCCTCATCCCGGACCGCTGGCTGCCCGGCTACTACCGCATCCGCCCCTTCACCTTGATCCTCCCCCTGGCCCTCATCGTGCTCTCCTCCCTCGGCGGTCCCGGCGGGGACCTCCTCAACCACATCTTCGACCCCGCCCTCAACTGGTGGGGTCGAGTGGTGGGGATCTGAGCTGAGCCGCCGGCCCCCTCAGCCGACCGAGGACGGGGGGAGGAGGCCGACCCGCTCGGCTGCCAGGTCGTAGGTGGCGCACGCCACCTCCCGGGCCTGGGCGGCGCCCTTGGCCAGGACCCGCTCCAGCTCCCCAGGGTCGGCCAGGACGGTGGCGTACCGGTCCCGGATCGGCTCGAGCAGGGCCACCAGCGCGTCGGCCACCGCCTCCTTCAGTGCCCCGTAGCTCGAGAACTGCCCCGCCAACGTGGTCGGGTCCCCGCCGGCGCTGGCCGCCAGCAGCTCCAGGAGGTTCGAGACCCCCGGCTTCCTGGCCGGGTCGTAGCGCACCTCCCCGTCGGAGTCCGTGACCGCCCGCCGCACCTTCCGGCGCAGGACCTCGGGCGGGTCCACGACCAGCACGGTGCCCTGCGGGGAAGCCGCCGACTTCGACATCTTCCGGGTCGGCTCCTGCAGGTCCATCACCCGGGCCCCCACCGGCGGCACCGCGGCCTCGGGCACCGTGAAGGTCGGCCCGAACCGGTGGTTGAACCGCTCGGCCAGGTCCCGCGCCAGCTCCAGGTGCTGGCGCTGGTCGTCCCCCACCGGCACCCGGTCCGCCTGGTAGAGCAGGATGTCGGCGGCCATCAGCACCGGGTAGGTGAACAGCCCGACCGACACCCCGGCCTCGGCGCCCTCGCCGCCGTGGCGCCCCACCTTGTCCTTGAACTGGGTCATCCGCCGCAGCTCCCCGAAGGCCGCCTGGCACTCCAGCAGCCAGGCCAACCGGGGGTGCTCGGGGACCTGGCTCTGCAGGAACAGGGTGCAGCGGGCCGGGTCCAGGCCCACCGCCAGCAGGCAGGCCACGGCTTCCAGCGTCCGGCGGCGCAGGGCCTCGGGGTCCTGGGGCACGGTCAGGGCGTGGAGGTCCACCACGCAGTAGAACGCGTCGGCCTGGTCCTGTTCCGCCACCCACGAGCGGAACGCCCCCAGGTAGTTGCCGAGGTGCATCTCGCCGCTGGGCTGCACGCCTGAGAGGACCCGGGTCACGGCCGCCATCGTAGGAGACCCTCGGCCCGGCCCCGCCCGGTCCCGCCCGGTCCACGGTTCGCCGAGCCCGCTCCGCTATCGTCGGCCCGTGGCCGTGCTCGTGGCGACCCCGGTCTACCAGGGGCCGGTCGGCGACCTCCTGGCCCTCGTCGGCGAACGCAAGGTCGACCTGCTCGACGTGCCCCTCGCCGAGGTCGTCGAGGTCTTCGTCGCCCGTCTCCTCGAGGCGCCACCCAGCCTCGAGGACACCAGCGAGTTCCTCCTGGCCCTGGCCGTCCTCCTCGAGCTCAAGTCCCGCCTCCTCCTCCCGGCACCCACCGACGCCGAGGTCGAGGAGGACCTCGCCGACCTCGAGGCCCGGGACCGCCTCGTGGCCCGGCTCGTCGAGCTCCAGGCCTACTCGGCGGCCGCCGCCGAACTGGCCCGCCTCATGGACGACGCGGCCCGCTCGGTGCCCCGTCGAGCCGGCCTCGAGCCGCCCTTCGACCAGCTCGCCCCCGACCTCCTCACCGGGGTCACCCCCGAGGACCTCGCCGCCGCCTACCGCCGGGCCCTCCAGCCCCGGCCCGGCCCCCCGGTCCTCGACCTCTCCCACGTCACCGTCGAGCCGGTCACCGTCGCCGAGGCGGTCACCGAGCTCGTGGCCGCCCTCCCGAACCTCGGCCGGGCCACCTTCCGGGACCTCACCCGGCACTGCCGCACCACCATGCAGGTCATCGTCCGCTTCCTCGGCCTGCTCGAGCTCTGCAAGCGAGGATGGGTCGACCTCGACCAGGGCGAGACCTTCGGCGACCTCGAGGTCCGCTGGCTCGCCCCCCCGGGCACCGAGGAGACCGGCGCGCTGGCCGAGGAGCTCGTCGAGGTGGAGGAGTACGAAGGGTGACCGACAAGACCCAGCCCGCACCCTGGCAGCCCGACCCGCCCAGGACCCTCGCACCGACCGAGCGGGCCGTCGAAGCCGTCCTGCTCGCCGCCGTCGAGCCGGTTCCCGTCAGCCTCCTGGCCGAGCTCCTCGAGGAGCCCGCCGAGGAGGTGACCAGGACCTGCCAGGCGCTCGCCGCCCGCTACCGGGCCGAAGGCCGCGGCTTCGTCCTGGCCGAGGTGGCCGGCGGGTACCGCCTCCAGACCCACCCCGAGATGGCTCCCTTCGTCGAGCGCTTCGCCCGCCAAGGCCTCTCGGCCCGCCTCTCCGCAGCTGCCCTCGAGACCCTCGCCGTCGTGGCCTACAAGCAGCCGGTCTCCCGTGCCCAGGTGGCCGCCGTCCGGGGGGTCAACGTCGACGGCGTCATGCGGCTCCTCGTCCAGCGGGGCCTCGTCGCCGAGGTCGGCCACGCGCCGGGGCCCGGCCAGCCGACCCTCTACGGCACCACGCCCCTCTTCCTCGAGCAGCTCGGCCTCGCCTCCCTCGACCAGCTCCCCCCGGTCGAGGAGCTCGTGCCGGACCTCGAGGTCGTCGAGCTCCTCGAAGCCAGGGTCCGGGGCGTCCCGACCGACGACCTTCGGCCCGCGGCCGACCCATCCCTCGACGAGGACCCGTGATCCGGGCACCCGCCCGTCGAGCCGCGCCGCCCCCCGCCCAGCCCGCGTCCGACGACGCCGGCCGGGGCGAGCGCCTCCAGAAGGTCCTCGCCCGGGCCGGCCTCGGCAGCCGCCGGGCCTGCGACGAGGCGGTGGCCGCCGGCCGGGTGACCGTGAACGGCCGCCCGGCCCGGCCCGGCGAGCGCGTCGACCCGACCCGGGACCGCCTTGCCCTCGACGGGGTGCCGGTGGCGGTCGCCCCCGGGCTGGTCCACTACCTGCTCCACAAGCCCGCCGGGGTCGTCTGCAGCACCAAGGACCCCGCCGGGCGCACCCGGGCCCTCGACCTCGTCCCCCCCGAACCCCGGGTCTTCACCGTCGGCCGGCTCGACGTCGCCTCCGAGGGGCTCCTCGTCCTCACCAACGACGGCGAGCTCGCCCAGCTCCTCACCCACCCGTCCCACGGCGTCGAGAAGGAGTACCTCGTCCGGGTCGAGGGCCGCCCCGGCCCGGGCGCCATCGCCCGGCTCCGCCGAGGGGTCCTCCTCGAGGACGGGCCGACCGCCCCGGCCAAGGTCGGCCTCGTCGCCCCCGACACCCTGCGCATCGTCGTCCACGAGGGCCGCAACCGCCTCGTCCGCCGCATGTGCGCGGCCGTCGGGCATCCCGTCGTCCGCCTCGTCCGGGTCCGCATCGGCCCGCTTCGGGACCCCCGCCTCGCCCCCGGCCAGTGGCGCCGCCTCGAACCCGCCGAGGTCCGGGCCCTCGCCGAGGCGGCCGGCCGCCCGAGCCGCCGCTAGCATCCCTGGCCGTGCCGACCGCCGTCCGAGCCCTCCGAGGCGCCACCACCGTCGACGAGGACACCCCGGAGCAGATCACCGAGCGGGTCCAGACCCTCCTCCGCACCCTCCTCGAGCGCAACGGGCTCACCAAGGAGGACCTCATCAGCATCCTCTTCACCGCCACCGAGGACGTCGTCTCCATGTTCCCGGCGGCCGCCGCCCGGGCCATGGGCCTCGGCGACGTCCCCCTCATCTGCGCCCGGGAGCTCTCGGTGAAGGACGCCACCCCCATGTGCCTGCGGGTCATGGTCCACTGCTACACCGACCGCTCCCGGGCCGAGCTCCACCACGTCTACCTCGAGGGGGCCCGACACCTGCGGGACGACCTGCCGGCGTGAGCACCGCCCCGGTCGCTGCCGCCCCGCGAGCCACCGGGCGCCGCCGTCGACGGGCCGGGGCCGGTCGAGCCGAGGTCATCGGCACCGGCCTCATCGGCGCCTCGGTCGGCCTCGCCCTCCGGGCCCGGGGCTGGCGGGTCAGCGGCCGGGACCAGGACCCCGGCGTCGCCGCCGCCGCCCTCGCCGCCGGCGCGGTCGACCAGGTCGGCGAAGACCCCGAGGCCGACCTCGTCGTCGTCGCCACCCCCCTCGGGGCGACCACGGCCGTCGTCCGACAGGTCCTCGCCACCCGACCGAACCCCGACCTCGTCGTCACCGACGTCGCCAGCGTCAAGGCCGGGGTCGCCCACGCCGTCGACGACCCCCGCTTCGTCGGCGGCCACCCCATGGCCGGCTCCGAGCAGCTCGGGGTGGCCGGGGCCGACCCGACCCTCTTCGAAGGGGCCACCTGGGTGCTCACCCCCACCGCCCGGACCGACCCCGAGGCCTTCGCCCGGGTCCGCGCCGTCGTCACCTCCCTCGGCGCCGAGGTCGTCGCCCTCGAACCGGCCCGCCACGACGCCCTCGTCGCCGTCATCTCCCACGTCCCCCACCTCACCGCCGCCACCCTCATGAACCTGGCAGCCACCCGCGCCGAGGAGCAGGCGGCCCTCCTCCGTCTCGCCGCCGGCGGCTTCCGGGACATGACCCGCGTCGCGGCGGGCGAACCCACCATCTGGCCCGACGTCTGCCTCGCCAATCGGGCCGCCATCGTCGACACCCTCGACCTGCTCCTCGACGCCCTCCACCGGTTGCGGGACCAGGTGGCCGCGGGGGACCGCGCCGCGCTCCTCGAGGCCCTCCAGCGGGCCGCCTCGGCTCGCCGCGCCCTCCCGGTTCGGGGCCAAGCGCCCCGCACCCTCGCCGAGGTCCGCGTCCCCGTCCCCGACCGGCCCGGAGTCCTCGCCGAGATCACCACCCTCGCCGGCTCCCTCGGGCTCAACGTCTGGGACGTCGAGATCGCCCACTCTGCCGAGGGCAGTCGAGGGGTCCTCGTCCTCGTCGTCGACGCCCAGGGGGTCGGGGGCCTCCTCGAAGCCCTCCGGCGCGCCGGCTACCGGCCCTCCTGGCAGGAGCTGGCCTGAAAGGGGAGTCGTGACCCAGCCAGCCACGCCCCGACCGGCCCCCGACCGTCTCGTCGTCGCCATCGACGGGCCCTCGGGCGCCGGCAAGTCCACCGTCGCGGCGCTCCTCGCCGCCCGCCTCGGCGCCGCCCGGCTCGACACCGGCGCCATGTACCGGGCCGTCACCCTCGCCGCCCTCCGCCGCGGCGTCCCCCTCGACGACGAGCCGGCCCTCGCCGCCCTGGCCCGCCGGCTCGTCCTCGACGTGGCCGACGACCGCGTCCTCCTCGACGGCCAGGACGTCGCCGCCGCCATCCGCTCCCCCGAGGTCGACCGCGCCGTCTCCCACGTCGCCGCCCACCCCGCCGTCCGGGCCGTCCTCGTCGACGCCCAGCAGCGCTGGATCCAGGACCACCCCCGGGCAGTCGTCGAGGGTCGGGACATCGGCACCGTCGTGGCCCCCGGCGCCGACCTCAAGGTCTACCTGACCGCCCCGCCGGCCGAACGGGGTCGCCGTCGAGCCGCCCAGCGCGCCGGTCAGGCCGCCGACCCGGCGGCCGAGACCGCGGCCCTCGAGGCCCGGGACCGCCTCGACGCCGGGCGGGCCGCCTCGCCCCTCCCCAGGCCCGAGGACCTCGCCGCCGACGCCGTCCTCCTCGACACCGCCGGTCAGTCCCCCGACGCCATCGTCGACGAGCTCCTCGCTCGCCTCGGGCCCCGCCGTGCCACCCCCTCCGCACCCCAGTCACCCGTCGCGTCCCAGCCCCTACCGGGGATCGGGGCCCGAGCGGCCCGGCGCCTCGCCGACTGGCGCGCCCGCAGCGACCCCCGCGGCCCCTGGCCGCCCGAGATCGGCCTCGGCCCCCGCAGCTATCGGGCGGTCCGGCGCCTCGTCCGGGCCATCAACCGGACCGCCTGGCGGGTCACCGTCCACCACCCTGAACGCCTCCCGACCAGTGGGCCCTACATCATCGCCCCCGCCCATCGCAGCTTCGTCGACTTCTTCGTCGTGGCCGAGTTGACCCCTCGAACCCTCCACTACATGGCCAAGGCCGAGCTCTGGCGCAGCCGGCTCCTCGGGGCGCTGATCGGGGTCCTCGGTGGCTTCCCGGTGGACCGCGAGGGCGTCGACCGTCAAGCCATGAGCCGGGCCGAGACCGTCCTGGCCCGCGGCGACGTCCTCGTCGTCTTCCCCGAAGGGCGCCGTATCGAAGGGCCCCAGCTGGCACGCCTCGAGGAGGGCGTGGCGTTCCTCGCCGCCCGCAGCCAGGTGCCCGTCGTCCCCGTCGGCGTCGGCGGGACCCACCGGGTCCTCCCCAAGGGCCGCTGGCTGCCCCGCCTGGTCCCCGTCCACCTCGTCGTCGGCGAACCCCTCGCCCCGCCGCCGCGCTCGGAGCGGGGCCGGGTGGCTCGCCACCAGGTCCATGCCCTCAACGAGGCCCTCGCCGCGGCCCTCCAGGCCTGTCTCGACGAGGCCCGCCGGCTCGCCGGGGACGACCCACCGACCAGCGCCTCCTAGAGCGAGGCGATCCTCGCTCGACCAGTCCGCTGGCCCGAAGGCCCGTTTGCGTGGCGGATTCGCTGCGGAAAGAGGTGCTGGGAGGGGACAGTCGGGGAGGGTGGCGCCACGTTTCACAACATGTCACACAAACTCCACAACGCCGGCAGGGGAACGACCGGGGCCCGCGTCGGTCGACCACGAACGCTCGGCCCACACCGAACCGTCCCCGTCGACCGGACGCGGCGAGCTCAGGGCAGCGCGGGACGGCCACCCAGGCCGGGCAGGCGGCGGCGTTCCCGCCAGGCGGTCCGGGCGATGACGCTGGCGTAGCGGAAGCCGAACCAGAGGTTCCCGCCCTTCTTCGAGTGGCCCGACGCCCGGGGATGCCAGACCGTCGGGCGCTCGGCCAGGCGGAAGCCGCAGGCTGCCGCCGACAAGAGCAGCTCGGCCGTCTGGTACTGGTCCTGCTCGAGGCGAACGGCCCGCAACACCTCGATCCGCAGGGCCCGGAACCCGTTCGACGTGTCGGTGAGGCGCTGGCCGGTCAACCAGGAGAGCAGCGCCGAGAACACCACGACGCCCGCCCGCCGGAACCGGTCGGCGGTGCGGTCCTGGCCGAGCCGGCGACTGGCCACCACGAAGTCGGCCTCCCCGGCAAGGACCGGCGCCAGCAGCCCAGGAACTTCCCGAGGGTCGTTCTGGCCGTCGGCGTCGACGGTCACGACGTAGCGGGCCCCGAGCTCGTCGCAGAGCCGGTAGCCGAGGCGGAGAGCGACCCCTTGGCCCATGTTGACCGGCAGGCGGGCGCAGAGGGCTCCGTGGGCCGCCACGACGTCCTCGGTACCGTCGTCCCCCCCGTCGACCACCACCAGGGTCGAGACCGCCAGGTCGCCGATGGCGGCGGGCACTGCGTCGAGGACCGGGCCGATGTTGTCGGCTTCCTCGTAGGCGGTGATGAGGACCACGACGGGGGCGAGGCGGGCTCCTGGGTGCCGCCGCTCGAAGTCTTGCCGCCCCAGACCCATGACCAGGTCCCGGACGGCCGCCTGCCGTCGGACCGTGGCAGCGTCCCGACCCCAGCTGGTCGACCGGCGATTCGCGGTCGCGGCCGGGGAGCGGCGCGCCGACCCGAGGGGCTCGGGACGCTTCGCGGCGGGGGAGGGTGACGACTCGGCGACGGGCGGCATGGCGGCAGTTTCCCACGGCCGTCGCCGGGGGACGGCCCGGCTTAGCGGCTCCCGAGGGTGGCGAGCACGGTGGCCGCCGGCTGGCTCCCGTCGGGGAGCGGCCCCCGCTCGGCCGGCGGCTCGGGCGCGCCGAGGAGGGTGCCGAGGGTGCGCTCCAGGGCACGCAGGACGTCCCGGAGCTCGGGGGGCGGCGGGAAGTACTCCTCCTCCTCGACCACTCGAACCTCCTCGACGCCGTCCCGGGGAGCCAGGCGCCGGACCACCTCGTCGACGAGCGGCTCGGGGGCAGAGGCGCCAGCGGTCACCCCGACGACCCCGTCGAGGTCCCCGGGCAGCTCCTCGGCCCTGTTGACCCGGAGGACCCGGGGGCAGCCAGCGGCTTTCGCCACCTTCTCGAGGGCCAGGGTGTTGGAGGAGTTCGCCGAGCCCACCACCACCAGGGCCTGGACCTGACCGGCGATGGCCTTGAGGGCCGCCTGCCGGTTCGTGGTGGCGAAGCAGAGGTCCGAGCGGCCCGGGGTCCAGAGGTCAGGGAAGAGGGCCTCGGCCCGTTCCCGCAGGCCCGCCCAGTCGTCGACGCTGAGCGTCGTCTGGGCCAAGAGGGCGACCGGGGCACCCGGCTCGATGCTGGCAGCCGCCTCCGTCAGGTCCTCCTCGTCCTCCACCAGCCGGACCGCCTCGGGGGCTACGGCCGTGGTGCCCTGGGCTTCCTCGTGCCCCCGGTGCCCGACGTACAGGATGGTGTAGCCCCGCTTCGCCCGGACCTTGACCTCGTGATGGACCTTGGTGACCAGTGGGCAGACGGCGTCGACCACCAGTCGGCCCTGCTGGCGGGCCTGGGAGGCCACCTCGGGAGCGGTCCCGTGGGCCGAGAGCATGAGGGGGGCACCCGGGGGTACCTCGGTGACGTCGTCGACGAACACGACGCCCTGGCGTCGGAACTGCTCGACCACCACCTGGTTGTGGACGATCTCGTGGTAGCAGTAGACGGGCGGATCGAAGACCCGGACCATCCAGGCCAGGGCCTTGATCGCCTTCTCCACGCCGGCGCAAAAGCCCCGGGGGGAGGCCAGCAGCACCCGCTCGACCGGCATCCGTCTCAGCGTACCGGGCCGGGGCAGGGCAGCGGGTAGCGTGGTCCCGTGCCGGCTCCTCGCGTGGTGGCTGTGGCGCCGGGCTCGCCGGCGGCCGTCGCCGGCCTCGAGGTGGGCGACGAGCTGCTCGCGGTCGACGGCCAGGCGCCCCGGGACGTCATCGCCTACCGGTTCCTGACCGATGGGCAGGACCCCGTCGTGACCCTCCAGCGGGGCCGCGAACTGCTGGAGGTCGGGATCGAGAAGCCAGCGGGCGTGCCGCTTGGCGTGGAGGTCTCCTCGCCGGTCTTCGATCGGGTCCGGACCTGCGACAACCACTGCGCCTTCTGCTTCATCTACCAGCTCCCGAAGGGCCTGCGGCGGAGCCTCTACGTGAAGGACGACGACTACCGGCTGTCGTTCCTCTACGGGAACTTCACCACCTTGACCCGCTTCACCGAGCTGGACCTCGAGCGGGTCGTGGCGGAGCGGCTCTCGCCGCTCCACGTGTCGATCCACGCCACGGACCCCGAGGTACGGGCCCGCCTGCTGCGCAACCCCCGTGGCGCCACGAGCCTCCGCTGGTTGCGCTGCCTGCTCGACGCCGGCATCGAGGTCCACGGCCAGATCGTGGTCTGCCCGGGGATCAACGACGGGCCGGTCCTCGAGGCCACCGTGGCGGACCTGCTCGACGGCTACCCGGAACTGGCCAGCGTGGCGTGCGTGCCCCTGGGTCTGAGCCGGCACAGCGCCGAGCCGGCGATGCGGCCGCACCGGCCCGAGGAGGCGGAGGCCGTCCTCGAGACCGTGACCGCCTGGCAGGAGCTGGCGATGGCGGCGATCGGCCGGCGCTTCGTGTTCGCCGCGGACGAGTACTACCTCATGGCCGGCTGGCCCTTCCCGGGCCCCGAGACCTACGAGGGCTACCCCCAGCACGAGAACGGGGTGGGGATGGCCGCCGCCTTCGCCGAGGCCTTCGCCGGGCGGGCATTGGCCCCGCCACGGCCGAGCGGCTTCTTCCAGGCGGTGGACGGCGCGCCGCCCGCCGGCTACCGGGCGGTTCGTCTGCCCTCGCCGCGCCGGCGCTCTGGGCGCGCCGCCGTGGCCGATGCCGCAGCGGGACGGCCGGTGACGATCCTGACCGGGGAGTTCGGGGCCCAGGTCCTTCGGCCCGTCCTGGCCGAGGCCGGCTGGTTGGCGCCGGCCGGACCGGTGGAGGTGCGGGGCGTGCCGAACCGGTTCTTCGGCGGCACGGTCGGGGTGACGGGCTTGCTCACCGGGGCCGACCTCGCGCCGGTCCTGGCGACGGTCCCGGCTGAGCACCGGGTCCTCCTGCCCGACGTCTGCCTCTCCGAGGGGCGTTTTCTCGACGGCAGCGGCCTGGAGGACCTCGGACGGGCAGTCGAGGTGGTCCCGACCGACGGGGCCGCCCTCCGGGCGGCCCTCGAGGCCAGGGGACCGGCGGTGGGCGAGCCGGCGTCCGCCAGCGGGGGCGAGGAGGGGTTGTGGGCGAGCTGAGGGCTTCGGTCGGCACGGACCCCGGTCCCGGTCGCCTGCCGGTGGTGGCCGTGGTGGGCCGGCCCAACGTCGGCAAGTCGACCCTGGTGAACCGGCTCGTGGGGCGCCGGGTGGCGGTGGTGGAGGAACGGCCGGGGGTGACCCGGGACCGGCTGGCCGTCGAAGCCCAGTGGGCGGGGCGACGCTTCGTGGTGCTCGACACCGGCGGCTGGCTGCCCCGGGGCGACGCCCTCGAGGCGAAGGTCTCGGCCCAGGCCGAGCGGGGCCTCGCCGAGGCAGACCTGGTCCTCTTCGTCGTGGATGTCACGGTGGCCCCGACCGAGGAGGACCTGGCCATGGCCAGGCTGGTCCGTCGGGCCGGTCGGCCGACCTTGCTCGTGGCCAACAAGGCCGACAACGACCGCCGAGAGGTCGACGCCTGGGCCTACCTGGCCCTCGGGCTCGGCGACCCCTTCCCGGTGTCGGGTGCTGGCGCAGCTGCCGGTGGCGCCCGAGGCGGCGGTGGCCGGGGAACCAGGTGCAGGCGCGGTGGCCGACGAGGAGGAGCCGGCAGACCCGGCGCTGGCCGTGGCCATCGTGGGACGGCCGAACGTGGGGAAGTCCACGCTCTTCAACCGGCTGGTCGGCGAGGAGCGGGCCGTGGTGCACGACCTGCCGGGCACCACCCGGGACGCCCTGGACACGCTCCTCGCGACCCCCGAGGGACCGATCCGGTTCATCGACACCGCTGGCATCCGGCGCCGGTCCCGGCACGAGGAGGGGAGCGAGTTCTACGCCATGGTCCGCTCCTTGCAGGCCATCGACCGGGCCGACGTGGTCCTTTTGGTGGTGGACGCCACCGAGGGGGTCTCCCACCAGGACCAGCGCCTGGCGGAGCGGATCGGGGCGGCGGGCAGCCCGGTGGTGGTGGTCCTGAACAAGTGGGAGCTGCTGCCCACCGAACGCCGACCCGAGGTCCTCGACGGGGTGGCCGACCGCCTCGCGTTCCTCGGCGAGGTGCCCGTGGTGAAGGTCAGCGCCCGCACCGGCCTGGGCGTCCACAAGATCCTCCCGGCCCTCCGGCAGGCCGGGGACGCCTACCGGCAGCGGGTCCCGACCGGCGAGCTGAACCGGGCGGTCCGGGCCGCCCAGGAAGCCCATCCGGCACCCGGCGGGGCCCGGATCCGCTACGCCGTCCAGGCCACCGCCGAGCCCCCGACCTTCACCCTCTTCGCCAGCCGTCGGCTGCCCCCCACCTACCTCCGCTACCTCGAGCGCCAGCTCCGGCAACGGTTCGCGCTGGGGCCGACGCCGGTGGTCTTCCGCGTGCGGGTCGGGGGGCGATGACCGGGCAGGTGGACCAGGCGGCGCGCCTCGCGGCGGCCAGCGCCCGGGCGCTGGCTGGACGGGGGCCGCAGGCCGAGGCCCGGCTGGCCGCCCAGGGCAAGCTGCCGGTCCGCCGGCGCCTCGAGCTGCTGCTCGACCCGGGGTCCTTCGTGGAGGACGGCTTGCTGGCGAACGCCCTCGCCGAGGACCTGCCGGCCGACGGTGTGGTGACCGGTCGGGGCGCGGTCCTCGGACGGCCGGTCTGCGTGGCGGCGAACGACCCGACGGTGAAGGCCGGGTCCTGGGGGGCCCGGACGGTCGAGAAGCTGGTCCGACTCACCGAGTACGCCCTGGCGCACGAGCTGCCGGTCTTCTGGCTCGTGGACTCGGCCGGCGCCCGGATCACCGACCAGGTCGAGCTGTTCCCCGGGCGCCGGGGGGCGGGGCGGATCTTCTACAACCAGGTCCGGCTCTCGGGGAAGGTGCCCCAGATCTGCTGCCTCTTCGGCCCGTCGGCGGCCGGTGGGGCCTACATCCCGGCCTTCTGCGACGTGGTGTTCATGGTCGAGGGCAACGCCTCCATGTACCTGGGGTCCCCTCGGATGGCTGAGATGGTGGTGGGGGAGCGGACGACCCTCGAGGAGATGGGTGGGGCCGCCATGCACTGCACGATCTCGGGCTGCGGCGACAACCTGGTGTCCGACGACGCGGCCGCCATCGAGGCGGCCCGGCAGTACTTCTCGTACCTGCCGGGCACCTGGCGGGAGGACCCGCCCCTGGCGGTGCCCGAGGAGCCACTCGAGCCCTTTGGGGCAGGCCTGCTGCCCGAGGATCCCCGCGAGGCCTACGACGTCCATCGGGTCATCGAGGCCCTCGTGGACGCGGGCAGCTTCTTCGAGCTCAAGCCGGCCTTCGCCCCCGAGCTGGTGGTCGGCTGGGCCCGCCTCGCCGGGCACCCGGTGGGGATCGTGGCCAACAACCCGGCGGTGCGCGGCGGGGTGCTCTTCGTCGACTCGGCCGACAAGGCCGCCCGCTTCGTCTGGTGCGCCGACGCCTTCAACGTGCCCCTGATCTTCCTGGCGGACGTTCCCGGGTTCATGATCGGCTCGGCCGTCGAGCGCCAGGGCATCATCCGGCACGGCGCCAAGATGATCACGGCCGTCTCCGAGGCGACGGTCCCCAAGCTCTGCGTCGTCCTCCGCAAGGCCTACGGCGCTGGCCTCTACGCCATGGCTGGGCCGGCCTTCGAACCCGACGCCACCGTGGCCCTGCCGACTGCGGAGATCGCGGTCATGGGGCCCGAAGCCGCGGTGAACGCGGTCTACGCCAACAAGATCGCCGCCATCGAGGACCCCGAGGCCCGGGCCGCGTACGTCGAGGAGCGCCGGCGGGAATACCAGGAGGACGTCGACCTCCTGCGGCTGGCCGCCGACTTGGTGGTCGACGCCGTCGTCGAGCCCGAGCGTCTCCGCGACGAGCTCATCGCCCGCCTGGCCACCGCCGCCGGCAAGGACCGCCGGTTCAGCGACCGTCGCCATGGGGTTCCCCCGGTCTGAGGACGAGGACCTGCCCGTGCCGCCCGCCGCCCAGGACCCCGCCCCCAAGGACCGGGCCCCGGCGTCCTCGGCGTCGCCCCGTCGAACCCGGCGGGACGGGACCGCCTCGGCTCCGACCCGGGCCCGCCCGAGTGGCAAGCGTCCACGCCAGGGTCAGGAGCTGGCCCCCGGGCATCGCAAGGAACACACACCCGACGGTCGACGGGCGCCGGCTGACCGGGCCGCCGGCCGAGCAGGGGGCACGACCCCCCGCTCGTCGACCTCACCGGCCGCACCCGAGACGGGCACAGCCACGGCCCAGAAGCCGAGGCCCGCTCGTCCGGCCCCGCCGGCCACCGAGGCGGTGCCACGGGGCGACCGACAGCGGCGGCAACGGCGACCGGCAGCGGTCGCCGTCGAGGAGGAACCCGCGGCTGCGGCCGAGGCGGCCCAAGCCGGGGAGGACACGGCCGAGGCCCTCTGGTGCCCGACCTGCGAGACCCACGTCCCCATCGCCGACCTCGACGACGACGACGCCTGCCCCACCTGCGGCCAGCGCCTCGGGGCCCGCAGGGTCCCCCTCAAGTTCAAGCTCATGATCGCCGCCTCGGTCATCTACCTCGGCTACCGGGCTTACCAGGGCATCACCTGGGTCGCCCACCACGTCTAGGGACACCGGCCAGGGGCCTCACGTCGAGCGCGAGGCCTCCGGCGCAGGAAAGGCATCGGGTCCGCCCGCCCGCTGCGCCGGTGCCCGACCCACCTCGGCTAGGCTCCCTGCCCGTCCGGGCTGTGGCGCAGCTTGGTTAGCGCGCTTGACTGGGGGTCAAGAGGTCGCCGGTTCAAATCCGGCCAGCCCGACCAGGAAAACCCCAGCTCAGTGGCCTTTTCCCTTGAGGCCCTCGACCGGAGCCCCCTCCGTGCCACGGTCGTGCCACAAAGCTTCGAGCTGTCCCCGGACCTGCTCAAAAGGGTCCCGCCTGCGGTGCCCGGAGACGTCCATGGTCACGGTCATGGATGAGTGCTCCATGAGGGTGTGGGCGTAGGTCGGCTGGTTCCGCCGGCGGCTGCGACTGAGGCGGCCGGTGCCGACGATCGCTGAGGAAGTGGACCCCACCATGACCCAGACGGGTCGGCGGTGGACCCGCCCGGCGTGGCGAACCACGTCGGGGAGGGTGAAGGCGAAGGCGAGGAGCCGGGCGACCCCGTGGTAGCGCTCGATGAGGATCAGGTCGTCGAGGTCACGAGCGGCGAGCAGGTCGGCACCCTTGGCGACGACCCGGGGGGCCTGGCCGCTGCCCGGCTCGTAGCGCAGCGCCACCGCGACGTGCGTCGGGTTCGTCACCACCACGTCCGCTTTCGCCACCGCGGCCATCATGCGGAGCCGGGAGAGGGCCCGCTGCTTCTTGCGGATCTGGCCCTTGAGGAGCGGGTCGCCCTCGTGCTGGCGGAAGCCCTCTTTCACCTCCTGCTTGGTCATCTTCAGTTGCTGGTTGACCCGGCGGCGCTGGAAGGCGTCGTCGAACCCGGCGAGCACCAGCCCGGCCAGGGCCACTTCCCGCACCAGGCCCACGAGGGCGCCCCCGGCGTAGGCCACGGCGGGGCCGATGCGAGTCAGCCGCCGCCATCCACGCGGACGGGGCCGAGAACAGCCCCGTGACGCCTGTCGACAAGTTCAGCCCGAAGCACCGGTGCCGACCTGTGTATTAGGTCGATATCATGCCGATATGACTATTGGAGCATTCCTGGCCGACCACGTATAATGCCCATTGGGAAGGTCATCGGCGAGGGAAGGAGCGGAGGGATCATGGCCAGCCCCAGCCAAGGAGCGTGCCTGTGTGGGTGCGGTGAGCACCCACGACGGGGGAAATTCGTCGCAGGACACGATCAGCGTGCGGCCGGTGTCCTCATTCGAGACGCCTACGGCACGGGGAACCTCGCCGAGGCCGTCGAGGAGTGGCAACGTCAGCACCCAGGCGAGACGATCGCCCAGAAGGCGGCGGAGCGGTCAAGCGGTCTGGCAGGTGTCAAGGCAGCCCAGGCTCTCGTCAGGCGCTCTCGGCGGGAGGTCAGCGGCTCTCCGTCCGTGACCGATGAGCTGATCGCTGAGCGGCGGGCCGAGCAGCGAGATCGGCTCGGTGCCTAGGCAACGCCGGCGTGAGGTGGTCGCGGATGCCTCAGCGATCCTCGCTGTCCTCTTTGACGAAGACGGCGGGGACGTGGCGGCACCCCGGCTCGCTCGAGCCGTCGTCTGTTCGGTGAACGCCGCCGAAGTCGAGGCGAAGCTGTTGGATCACGGCGTTCCCGCAACCGACCACGACGAGATCTGGCGGGACCTCGAGGTCGCCATCGCGCCGTTCGATCGTGCCACGGCGAGGATCGCCGCCGGCATCCTCCACCGCCATCGGCGGAAAGGCATGTCGCTTGGTGACGCTGCGTGCCTGGCTACTGCTGCTCAGCTCGATCTCCCGGCGATGACGGCAGACCGCATGTGGTCCGAGATCGACGATGCGGCGATCACCGTGGAGGTGATTCGGCGATGAGGGTCGTGCTCGGCCGCTCGCCATCGCTCTCGGGAGGGGACGTGACGATTTCGTCGTGGCCGGTGCTTCCGACGAGGTGAGCGAGCCTCCTCGCCAGCCGACCATCCCCTCGGAGCCTGCTGGCGTCACGTCCCCTTCACCTCCCTGGGGTCGGGGCCAGGGGGCTGCGAGCAGGTCCTGCCTCGTCGCCCCGCTCGACCTCTCTCCAGTCAAGTCACCCAGGGTGTCCTCCCGTTGACCGCTTAGCGTCTTCAGGTAGCGGTTCGCCCGGCCGATGCCCCGTGCAGCGAGCAGGGTCCTGGAGGCGGGACCCGCCCGAGGAAGGCCGAGGAGGAGGCGATGACGAACCGGGCTGGAGAGGGGCGCGCCCGCACCGAGGCGGGCAAGGCGGGCGGGGCGTCCGCCACCCGGTCGGGCCGAGCGACGTCGACCCGTCGGCGGCCGGCGGCTGCTGCCCGGGAGGGCGGGGTGCTGGCCGACCTGCGGGTCCTCGAAGCCGATCCGGAGCTGGAGGTCCTGCTGCAGCGGCTGCCCGTGGCGCGGGTCGACCTCGAAGGGATCATCCGCTTCGCCAACGAGTCCCTCGAGACCCTCCTGGGGTACGGCCCGGGCGAGCTGGAGGGCAAGCACCACGGGGTGCTGCTGGACCCCGAGGTCGCCAGCGCCGAGGACCACCGGCAGCGTTTCGCCGAGGTCCTCGGCGGCCAGGTCCGGCCGCTCGAAGCCGCCGTGCGGGGCAAGGACGGCCGGCCCCGCTGGCTCCAAGGCTGCTACCTGCCCGTGGCCGGCTCCGACGGCGTGGTCTCCCACGTCCTCCTGGTCGGCGTCGCAGCGCCGGAGACGCTGAGCCTCCTCGACGCCTACTCCCGGGCCGCCGCCCTCCTCGTCTACGACATGGAAGGCAAGGTCGTCGACGTCAACCCGACCTTCCTGGCCAGTCTGGGTCTCAAGCGGGACCAGGTGCTCAGCCTGACCAAGGAGGCCTTCGCCGACGCCGAGACCCGAGCCTCTGCGGAGTACCAGGAGCTCTGGGAGGCCCTCGCCCGAGGCGAGTCCCGCACCGGGGAGTTCAAGCGCTCGACGAACGAGGAGGAGCGCTGGATCCAGGCCAGCTACCTCCCGATGCTCGACGACCAGGGCCGCCCCTGGCGCATCGCCGTCTCCTTCACCGACGCCACCGACCGGGTCATGCTCCGTCGCCAGACCGCTCAGGCGGTCCAGGACGCCCAGGAGATCGCCGGTGGGGTCAGCGAGGCCGCCGAGGACCTGGCCACCTTGGGGGAGGAGCTTCGGGCCACGGCCGGCGAGACCACCGCGCAGGCCGAGGCGGTCTCCAGTGCCGCCGAGGAGGTCAACGCCAGCGTCCAGACGGTCTCGGCGGCGGCGGAGGAGCTGGCCACGAGCTTCTCGACCGTGGCCGACAACGTCGAGGAAGCCGCTCGGGTCATCGGCACGGCCGTCGAGGCCGCCTCGACCGCCCGCGAGACCATCGAGCGCCTGGGGGTCTCCAGCCGGGAAGTCTCCACCGTCAGCAAGGTCATCGCCTCCATCGCCCAGCAGACCAACCTGCTGGCCCTGAACGCCACCATCGAGGCGGCCCGGGCGGGGGAGGCCGGCAAGGGGTTCGCCGTGGTGGCCAACGAGGTCAAGGAGCTGGCCAAGCAGACCGCCCAGGCCACCGAGGACATCGGCCGGATCATCTCGACCAGCCTCGCCGACTACGCCGAGGCGGTCAGCGCCATGGAGGCCATCGGCCAGGTCATCGAGCAGATCAACACCTTCTCGGGGGCCATCGCCGAAGCCACCCGGGACCAGCGGGCCACGACGAAGATGGTGGCCGAGACCATCAACCAGGCGGCCAGCGGTACCGGCGAGATCGCCCGCAACATCAGCGGGGTGGCCGGCACCGCCCAGCGCACCTCCGAGATGGCTGTCCGGGGCGAGGAGCAGACCCAGCGCCTCCGGGACCTCGCGCAGCAGCTCCAGGACCTGGCGGCCGGGTTCCGGGCCAGCCTCGAGGGCTGACCCGCGGGACGGGCGAGGGAGCGCGCACCATGGCCGAGGGCGAAGTCGACGAGGTCCTGGCCGAGTTCCTGGCCGAGAGCCTCGAGGGTCTCGACGCCATCGAGCAGGCCTTCGTCGTGCTCGAGCAGCGGCCCAAGGACGAGGCCACGCTGGCCGCCATCTTCCGCACCATGCACTCCCTGAAGGGCTCCAGCGGCTTCCTCGGCTTCCCCCATCTCGAGCGCCTGGCCCACGCCGCCGAGAGCCTCCTCGCCGAGCTGCGTGCTGGGCACCTCGAGCTGACGCCGGAGATCACCACCGCGCTCCTCCGCACCGTCGACGTCACCCGCCAGGTCCTCGACGTGGTCGAGCGGACCGGCAGCGACGGGGACGACGACCACACCGAGCTCGTCGCCGAGCTGGCTCGCCTTCGAGGTGACACCCAGGGTGCGGCCGGGCCCGACCAGGAGCCACCGCCCCCCCTGGTGCCCAGTGCCCCTCCCCAGGCCAGTGTCCCTCCCCGGGACGGGACGGCGCCGGTCTCGCCGCCCGCCGAGGCCCCCACGGGCGCGACCCCCGTGGAGCGAGCAGAGGAGTCCGCAGGGTCTCCTGCCACCACGGGGCCCGGCGCGCCGAGCACCATCCGGGTCGACGTCGGTCTCGTTGACCGGCTCATGACGCTGGTGGGTGAACTGGTCCTCGCCCGCAACCAGGTCCTCCAGTGCAGCGCGAAGCAGCAGGACCGGACCCTCCAGGAGACGGCCCAGCGACTGAACCTCGTCACCTCGGAGCTCCAGGCAGCCGTCACGAAGACCCGCATGCAGCCCATCGGGCGGCTCTACGCCCCCCTGCCCCGGGTGGTCCGGGACCTCGGGCTGGCCTGTGGCAAACGGGTCGAGCTGGTCCTCGAGGGCGCCGAGACCGAATTGGACCGGACCATCCTCGAAGCGGTCAAGGACCCCCTCACCCACCTGGTCCGCAACGCCGTCGACCACGGGCTCGAAAGCCCCGAGGAACGTCGGGCGGCCGGCAAGCCCGAGGTGGGCCAGCTCCGGGTCCGGGCCTTCCACGAGGGGGGCACGGTGACCGTCGAGGTGGCCGACGACGGGACCGGCATCGACCCGGCGGCCGTCCGGGCCCGGGCCCAGGCCGCGGGCCTGCTCAGCGCCGAGGCGCTCGCCAAGATGGACGACCGCCAGGTCCTCGAGCTCATCTTCCTCCCCGGCTTCTCTACCGCCGCCACGGTCACGACCATCTCCGGCCGGGGGGTCGGCATGGACGTCGTCCGCTCCAACGTCGAGCGCATCGGCGGCACGGTCGACCTCCAGTCGACCCCGGGGCTCGGCACGACGGTCCGGGTCAAGCTGCCCCTCACCCTCGCCATCATCCCGACCCTCGTCGTCCGCCTCGGCCAGGACCGCTACCTCGTGCCCCAGGTCCACGTCCTCGAGCTCGTCCAGCTCGACCAGGCCCGGGCCGCCGAGGTCCTCGAGCGGATCGACGGGGTGTCGCTCCTGCGCCTCCGGGATCGCCTGGTCCCCCTGGTCGACCTGGCCGAGGTCCTCGGCCTGCCCCGGCGGGACCTCCTCCGCCCCGCTGAGGGGACCGGGACCGAGGGGACCGACAGCGAGGAGGTGGCCAGCGTCGTGGTCCTCCAGTCCGAGCGGGTCCGCTTCGGCCTCCTGGTCGACGACGTCGTCGACACCACCGAGATCGTCGTGAAGCCCCTGGGTCGCCAGGTCCAGCACCTGCGGGTCTTCGGCGGGGTGACCATCATGGGGGACGGTCGGCTGGCCCTCATCCTCGACGTCCTGGGCATCGTGGCCCGGGCCGGTCTGGCCAGCGGCGACGAGGAGCGCCTCGGCGGCCGAGCCGACCGGCAGGACGAGCTGGGCCCCGAGGAGGACCGCAACGGGGTGCCCCGGGCCACCCTCCTGCTCCTTCGGGCCGGGACGGCTCGGGCCGCGCTGCCCCTCCAGGTCGTCGAGCGCCTCGAGGACCTCGGGGAGCGTGCCCTCGATTGTGCCGGCGGGCGCGAGGTCCTGGCGTACCGCGGCGGCATCCTCCCCCTGGTTCGCCTTGCCGATGTCGTGACCGCCGGAGCGCCCCCCGGCGACGAGACCGATCTCCGCATCGTTGTGATCCGCCATCGCGACCAGCGTTTCGGGCTGGTCTGCGGCGAGATCCAGGACATCGTCGAGGAGGCCCTCGAGCTCGAACCCCTCGAGGACCGCCCGGGCGTCGCCGGACTCGGCCTGGTCGGCGGGGAGGTCACCGAGATCCTCGACGTCGCCGCCCTGGCCCACCTGGCCCGCCAGGGGACTCGAGGCGTTCCCGTCGGGGCGGGCCGGCCATGAGCGGGCTCACAATGCTGGACGACCAGGTCTGCACCTTCGAGGTGGCCGGCCACCTCTTTGGCCTGCCCGTCACCGAGGTCCAGGAGGTCATCCGCCACCAAGAGGTCACCCGGGTGCCCCTGGCCCCCGCCGCCGTCGAGGGCCTCGTGAACCTCCGGGGGAACGTGGTGACCGTGGTCGACGCCCGTCGCCAGTTCGGCTTCCCCCCGGAGCCGCCCGGCGAGGAAGCCGTCGACATCGTGGTCCGCAGCGCCGGCGGCCTGGTCAGCTTGGCCGTCGACCGGATCGGCGACGTCCTCACCGTCGACCCGGCCCAGCGCGAACCAGTCCCGGCCACGGTCCACGGTCGCCTCCGGCGCCTGGTCCGAAGCGTCAGCCAGCTGCCCCAGGGCCTCCTGCTCCACCTGGACCTGGAGGCCGCCGTCGAGGTCACCCCCGAGGACGGGTGACGAGGAAGATCGAGCAAGAGCGAGGAGAGGAAGGAGGCAGGGGTGCGGGTCCTCGTCGTGGACGACAGCAGGGCCATGCGGATGCTCATCCGACGAGAGCTCCGGTCGGTGGAAGGGGTCGAGGACGTCCTGGAGGCCGACAGCGGCCAGGCGGCCATCGCCGTGCTCGAGACCGAGCCCATCGACCTGGTGCTCAGCGACTGGAACATGCCCGAGATGAGCGGCATCGAGCTGCTCACGACCTTGCGAGCCTGGGGCTGGCCAGGGCGCTTCGCGTTCCTCACCTCCGAGTCCGGCACGGCCACCGCCACGCAGGCGGCCGAGGCTGGCGCCTCGTTCCTCCTCACCAAGCCCTTCAGCGCCGAGGACCTCGCCCGCCACATCGCCCGGGTCTTCGAGGACGACTCGACCCCTGTCCCCGAGGCTCCCGCCGAGGCCCCTGGGCAGCAGGGGCACCCGACCGGCGAGGCTCCCGGCGTCGAGGAGGTCCTCCAGGGTCTGCTCCGCCGACCGGTCAGCGCCCGGCCGGCTGGACCGCCTCGCCTCGAGGTGGCCCGGGCCCTCGCCCGCTACCAGGACCACCAGGGCAGGGTGGTCGCTCTTGGCATCGCCGAGATCGCCTTCGCCGCCTCGGCCGGGGCTGCCTTGTCCATGCTGCCGCCCGCCACCGCAGCCGAGTGGGCCCAGGCCGGGGTGCTCACCGAAGCCGTCGCCCAGAACTTCCACGAGGTGGCCAACGTCCTCTCCCGGGTGGCCCACCACGGCGGGGCCAAGTGCAGCCTGAAGGAGGTCACCTTCTTGGCCCCCTTCGAGAAGCCCGAAGAGTTCCCCCGCATCGCCGATGCCCACCACCAGGAGAACCTCGAGATCACCGTCCAGGGCTACCAGGCCGGGCGGGTGAGCTTCGTGTCCCTCGAGCCATGAGCAGGCTGCTCCCCTTGGGGCAAGCCGAACCCCTCCGGGTGGTCCTCGTCGACGACTCGGCCCTCGTCCGTCGACTGGTCGGTGGCGTCCTGCGAACAGAAGACGACCTGGTCGTGGCCGGCACCCTGGTCGACGGCCAGCAGGCGGTCGAGCAGATACCCGAGCTCCGGCCCGACGTGGTCGTTCTCGACGTCGAGATGCCCCGGCTCGACGGGCTCGAGACGCTCGCCGCCCTGCACCAGTCCTGCCCCGGTCTCCCGGTCGTCATGTACTCGTCCCTCACCGAGCGGGGCGCTGCGGTCACCCTTGAGGCCCTGGCCCGGGGGGCAGCAGACTACGCCACGAAGCCCAGCGCCACGACCAGCCGGGAGGAGGCCGAGGCGTGCCTCCGCCGGGACCTCCTTCCCCTCGTGCGCCTCTGGGGCCGCATCGGCCGGGCCCGGCGCCTGGGCGAGCGGGTCGCCACCCGCGGGCACGAGGTCAGCCAGCCGGCCCCGCCGCGCCACGTTCCAGAGCCGCCGCTGGCCAAGCACCACGACCAGCCGGGCCGCACCCGGCGACCGACCCGACCCGAGGTGGTGCTCGTCGGGGTCTCCACCGGCGGGCCCAGCGCGCTCGCCGAGCTCCTGCCAGCTCTGCCCGCCGGCCTCGGGGTACCGGTGCTCGTCGTCCAGCACATGCCTGCGATCTTCACCCGCCTCCTGGCGGAACGGCTCGACCGGGCCTGTCCCTTGCGGGTCCGCGAGGCTCTCGACGGCGAACCCCTCGAGCCCGGGACCGTCCTGGTGGCTCCCGGCGGCCGGCACCTCGCCGTGGATCGCCGGGGCGGGCAGATGGTCGCTGCCTGCCTCGACGATCCGCCCGAGCACTTCTGTCGGCCGGCAGTCGACGTGCTGTTCCGCACCGCCGCCGCCGTCTACGGGCCGGGGGTCCTGGCCGTCGTCCTGACCGGCATGGGCAGCGACGGCCTGGCCGGAGCCCAGGCGATCGTGCGGGCCGGGGGGGCAGTGCTCGCCCAGGACGAGGCCAGCTCCGTGGTCTGGGGGATGCCCGGGGCCGTCGCCCGAGCCGGCCTAGCCGAAGCGGTCCTGCCGCTCGCCGAGCTGGCCCCGGCGATCGCCGCCCGGGTCGCCCCCTCGCCGGTCGGAGCCACGCAGTGAGCCCGGCGGCAGAGGAGCTCGCCGCCGACGACCAGGACCTCGCCCAGCTCCGGCTCCTCCTGCGGTCCCGGGCTGGCCTCGAGCTGCCCGCTGAGAAGGCCTACCTGGTTCGCAGCCGCCTGGCCGGCCTGTTGGCCGAGCTCGAAGCCGGCTCGCTCGGGGAGCTGCTCGCCGCCGTGGCCCACGGGCGCGACGAGCGGCTGGCCCAGCGGGTGGTCGAGGCCCTCACGACGAACGAGACCTCCTGGTTCCGAGACGGCGCCCCCTTCGAGGCTCTCCGCACCATCGTCCTGCCCGAGCTGGTCCGCCGCAGTGCCCAGACCGGCCGTCTGGCGATCTGGAGCGCTGCGTGCTCTACCGGTCAGGAGCTCTACAGCATTGCCATGCTCCTCGACCCGGCCCGCTTCCTCCTCCCGCAGGGCACCGTCGAGCTCGTCGGCACCGACCTCCACACCGCCCTGGTCGCGCGCGCTGCCGCCGGTCGCTACAGCGCGGCCGAGGTGGCCCGGGGGTTGCCGCCCGAGCTCCTGGCTCGCTACTTCCGCCCGGTGGAGGGGGGGTTCGAGGTCGTCCCGGCCTTGCGGGCCATCACCCGCTTCTTCCCTCTCAACCTGGCTGGGCCTTGGCCAGCTCTGCCGCGCTTCGACCTCGTCCTGCTCCGCAACGTCCTCATCTACCTCGCACCCGAGGTCCAGCAGGCGGTGGTGGCGAAGGCCGCCGCCCAGCTCGCCCCCGGGGGCCTGCTGCTCCTCGGCGCGGCCGAGCTGCTCCTCGGGGCCGCGAGCGGCCTGCGGCCCCGGCTGGTCGGCGGCGTCACCTTCTACGAACGGGTCGACGGCTGAGGATGCTCGTGCTGCCGGGGACCCCGACCGACGCCCAGCTCAAGGGCTCTGGGGTCGGAGCCGACATTGGTCAGGACAACAGGACGACAAAGGCACATGGGGAGGCGAGGTGGGCGCCGAGCTGATCACCGAGGAGCTGGTGGCCGAGCATCTGGCGGCCGCCTTGGCTGCCCTGGCGCCCGAGCTCGACCGGCCAGCGGGGGAGGGGTGCGTCGGCCCCAGCGAGCCGGCCAAGGGTCCGGCTCTGACGGCCAGCGTGGCCATCAGCGGCGCGTGGAACGGCCTGGTCAGCCTCCAGGTGACCGAACCCGCCGCCCGGGCCCTCGCCCAGGCGGTCTTCGCCGTCCCCCAGGTCGGGTTCGAGGACCTCGCCGACGCCGTCGGGGAGCTGGTCAACATCGTCGGCGGCAACCTGAAGGGCCTCTTGCCGGCCCCGACGCAGCTCTCCCTCCCCACCGTGGCCACCGGCACGATCAGCGTGCCCGGTCGCCTGGCCCGTGGACAGGCCCACCTGGGCCGTGCGCTCGTCGTGGATCTCGACCTCGCCTGGCTTGAGGGTCCGCTCCGGCTCACCGTCTGGGAGGGCCCGGAGGTCTGCGGGTCACCGGGCTAGCCAGCCTGGTCCTGCACTTCCCCGGGCCTGCCGCCTCAGCGCTCCTTGGCGGCCGCGGCGCCAGCGAGGGCCTCGGCGGGGCCCTCGGCCACCGGGGCGGTGGGCCGACGGCCCACCTTGCCGATGGCCAGCGCCGAGCACAGCGCGGCCAGGGCCAGGAAGCCGACCGAGGCGTAGAAGGCGGCGTGCAGACCGGTCGTGAAGGCCGAGGCCAGGTGCCCGTGGAGCTTCGCCGTCCCCACGAAGATGGCGAAGGCCAAGCCCCGGGGAATGGAGTGGGCGGCGATGAGGATGGCCAAGGAGAACGAGAAGACCATCCCCACGTTGCCGAAGGTCCGCAGCATCCCCGAGGAGATCCCGAAGACCTGGGGCGGGGAGGCCTTCATGACCGTCGCGTTGTTCGCCGGGAAGAAGCTCGACGCGCCGACCCCATTCACCACACTGGCCAGGACCACGAGCCACAGGCCGCTGGTCAGACCCAACTGGGCATAGAGCACGAGGCCGACCGCCTGGACCGCCAGGCCGGTCGCCGCAGGAACCACGGGGTCGAAGCGGTCGGCCAGCCGACCGGCCAGCGGGGCTACCAGCCCCCCGACCACGTAGCCGGGGACCAGGAGCAGCGAAGCGTCGAGCGGGGAGAGCTGCCGGGGCCCTTGGAGGTACATGATGACCAGGAACAGCACCGCGTAGTTCGCCAGGCCCTGGAAGAGAGAGGCCAGCAGCGAGGGGCTGATGGCCGGCACGGCGAAGAGGGACAGCCGCACCATCGGCTCGGGTTGGGACCGCTCCACCAGGACGAAGACCCCGAGGAGGACCACCCCGCCCACCAGGTAGCCGACCAGGGTGGCGTCAAGCGACCGGGTGGCCAGCTCCGTGACCGCCCAGAGCACGCCGAAGAGGCCGAGCCCACCGGTCACCATGCCCACCAGGTCGATCCGGTGCCGGCGTCGTTCGCCCCGGTCGTGGAGGACCCGTAGGGCGAGCAGGACCGCGGCGGCCCCGATGGGGACGTTGATCCAGAAGATCCACCGCCAGGAGATGTAGGTGACGATCAGGCCCCCGAGCACGATGCCGAGCACGGCCCCCACGCTCCAGCCGATGGCGTTGAAGCCGTAGGCCCGGCCACGCCGCTCAGGCGGGAACAGGTCCGCGATGACCGCGCCCGAGTTGGCGCTCACCAGAGCCCCGCCGAGGCCCTGGAGGATCCGGAAGCCCACGATCGACGCCTCGTTCCACGACGCCGCGCACAGGGCCGATCCCACCACGAACACGACGAAGCCCAGCTCGTACATCCGGACCCGGCCGTACATGTCGCCGAGACGTCCCACCTGGGTGGCCAGGAGGGTGATGACCAGCAGGTAGCCGATCACCACCCAGATGACCGAGGTCAACGGCACGTGCAGGCCCCGCTCGATCTCCGGGAGGGCCAGGACCACGATGGTCGTGTCGACCGCGGTGATCAGCACGCCGGTCATCACGACCGCCAGGGCCAGGCCCACGCGGGTGGCGCCCGTGCCGGTGGTCTGCTGGCTCACGACACCGTCTCCTTCCTCCGGCCCGTCCGCTGCCCACCGGACCCGGTGGCCCGACGAGGAGTCGGCGAGGCCCCACTGGGCGCTGCCGGCGATCGGACCGGGTCCACGGCGACCGTACCGGGCGCGGGCACCGCCCCCTCCCGCAGCCAGCGCCGATAGGTGCTGGCTGCCGCCTGGAGCCAGCGGTCCATCCGTTCGGCGGCCTCTTCGACCCGGCCCTTGCGGGTGGCCTCCAGGATCCGCAGCTGGGCCCGCCGCATCCGCTCCACGTCGGCCACGTAGCGGGACCGGTGCTCGACCAGGGGCAGGTGCCGGTCGGCCAGGTGCAGGAGGACCTCCACGAACAAGCCCAGCACCGGATCGCCGGTCAGGTCGGCGACCAGGCCTTCGAGGTCGTGGGCGTGGTCGAAGAGCGCCACGCCCTCGAGGCCGCTTAGCTGCCTGGCCAGGTCGGCGAGCCGCTCCCGACCGGCCGGGTCGGCCCGCTCGGCCACCCGCTCCACGCACCGCCGGCCCAGGAGGGCCCGGGCGGCGAAGAGCTGGCTGACCCGCACCCCCCGGAAGTCCAGCGAGATGGCCGCAGCGTCGGCCACCGCCGAGGCGTCCGGGGCGGTGACCCGGAGGCCCCCGCCCGCGCCCCGCCGGGACTCGGCCACCATGTGGTGCTCGAGCAGCCGCACGGCTTCCCGGAACACTGGCCGGCTCACCCCGTAGCGCCGCAGCAGCTCCGGCTCGGTGCCGAGCAGCGCCCCCACCGGCCAGCCCCGCTGGGCGATCTCGGCCTCGATCTGCCGGGCCAGCAGCTCGGCCGCCTTCGTCGGGCGGCGGCGGGGAGCCCCAGGGGCGGGCAGCGGCGCGGGGGGGATCTGGGCAGCCAACGGGCCCATGCTACCGACGGGGGCTGCCGCCGGCCCGGGACCTCCGCCGGGACCCAGGCCGGCATCCCGGCCCGACGCGGGCCAGAATGGGACGACGGCACGAAGGAGGGTGGGGCATGGACCAGGACACCGTGGGCTTCGAGCGGACGGCTCGACACGACGGGGCCGTCTCCACGGCGACCCGGGGACCCCGGGCCCGCTTCCGGGCCATGGAGGAGGGGACCGCCGAGGACTGGGCGGTCATCGCCCGCGAGCACGTCGCGTTCAGCGCCGAGCTCCCCGAGCGGGTCCTTGCCCATCTGGCCCAACTGGCGGGCAGCGCCGGGGGGTTCCCGGTGGACCGCCTCACCCACTGCCTGCAGACCGCGGCCCTCGCCGAGGCCGACGGTCGAAGCGACGAGTACGTGCTCTGCGCTCTGCTCCACGACATGGGGGACCTCTTGGCGCCCGACAACCACGGCGCCCTGGCCGCCGCCGTGCTTCGCCCCTACGTCGACGAGGAGCTCCACTGGATGGTCGCCCACCACACGGTCTTCCAGGGCTACTACTACTTCCACTTCCTCGGCGGCGACCGGGAGGCCCGCAAGCGCTACGAGGGCCACCCGGCCTTCGAGCTGACCGCCGAGTTCTGCGAGCGCTACGACCAGCGGGCCTTCGACCCCGACCGGCCCACGCCGCCGCTCGAGCACTTCGCCCCCCTGGTCCGCGAGCTCCTGGCTCGGCCCCGTCGGCCCATGGGCGGCTGAGCCTGCCCCGGCCTCGCAGCGACGACCGTCCCGTTCTGCGGGTCTGCTCCCGCCAGGGCGATCGGGCGCCGTCCCTTCGCCTCTAGGCTCCAGCGCCGTCGAACCCGTCGAGCAAGGGGGGCAGCCCGTGAGCATCACCCGCGAGATCCGTCTGGACCGCCGACCCGTCGGTCGCCCGGGGCAGGACTGCTTCGGCCTGGCCGAGGTCACCCTGGCGCCCCCCGGCCCGGGGGAGGTCGAGATCCGCCCGGTCCTGCTCTCGGTCGACCCCTACATGCGGGGCCGCATGGACGACCGGCCGTCCTACGTGCCCCCCTTCGCCCTCGGTGCCCCCATTGAGGGCTTCGGCATCGCCACCGTCGAGGCCGCCGGCCCCGACGCCGGCTTCGCCCCCGGCGACGTCGTGACCGGCATGCTCCGCTGGCGCGAGCTCGACGTCCTCCCCGCCCGCAGGCTCCGCCGCCTCGAGCGCCACGGGGAACCCCTCGAGGCCCACCTCGGGCCCCTCGGCATGACCGGGTTCACGGCCTACGTCGGCTTGACCGACGTCGGCGGCCTGCGACCCGGCGAGACGGTCCTGGTGACCGGAGCCGCCGGGGCCGTGGGAAGCGTGGCCGGCCAGATCGCCAAGCTCGCCGGCTGCCGGGTCGTGGGGGTCGCCGGGGGAGCCCAGAAGGTGGCCCGGCTCCGGGAGCTCGGCTTCGACCAGGCCATCGACTACCGGGCCGGGGACCTTCCCCGGGCGCTGCGCCAGGCCGCGCCCGATGGCGTGGACCTCTTCTTCGACAACGTCGGGGGCGACCAGCTTGAGGCCGCGCTCGGCCTCATGACCGTCGGTGGTCGGGTGGTGCTCTGCGGGGCGATCGCTCAGTACAACGACGAGGCCCCCCGGCCCGGTCCCCGCAACCTGGCCCTGGCCATCGGCCGGCGTCTCACCCTCCGGGGCTTCATCGTCGGCGACTACGAGGCCCGCCGACCGGCCTTCGAGGCGGCCATGCGCCGCTGGCTGGCCGAAGGGCGGGTCCAGGCCGACAGCACGATCGTGGAGGGCTTCGAGCGGCTCCCGGAGGCGTTCCTCGGCCTCTTCGAGGGCACCAACCTCGGCAAGATGCTCGTCCGCGTCGGCCCCGAGCCGGCAGGACGCTGAGGCCAGGCACCGTGCCCGAGTCGAGGGCCGGCCCTGCGCTGGTGATCTACGACGGGGACTGCGGCCTCTGCCGCGCAGCGGCCGCCTGGGTCCTCGCCCGGGCCCCCGGCTCCCTTGAGGCCGCCGCCTGGCAGGACCTCGGCTCGACCGGCCTCGCCCGCCTGGGCCTGGCCATCGGCGACGTCCGCCGGGCCGCCTACCTGGTCCTGCCCGACGGTCGGCTCCTGCGGGGCCACCTCGCCGCGGCCGGGGCCCTCCGGACTGCTCGCTGGCCCTGGGCGCTGCTTGGGCGGGCAATCGAGCTGCCCGGTGTGCGGGTCCTCGCGGCCCTCACCTACGCAGGGGTGGCCCGCTGGCGCCACCGGCTGCCCCTGCCGGCCAGCTCGGCCTGTCGAGCCACCCGAGCTCAGTGGTCACCGGACTCGTCCAACGGGTGCGACGGCGCCTCTGGCCGGTAGAGGTCGACCTCCTCGAGGGTTGCCAACACGTCGGGCTCGACTGCCACGAGCTCCTCGAGGAGGCGCCCAATGCGCTCGGCGGCGTCGACGACCTCAACGACCATGGGGAAACCGTCGTCGGCGTCGGGGAATCGGTCCGAACGCAACCTCCCCGAGCGACCCAGACCGTCGACGCCTCGCCAGACCGTTGCGCCGGCCAGACCGAGCTCTCTCGCCTGCTCCACGAGCCAGGACCACAGCGGCTCCTTGCCGACCCGGTCCTCCTCGGTGGCATAGACGACCAGCCGCCTGGCCCGTTCGCACTCTCCTCCTCGGCGCTCGACAGCCGTAGCCATGCACTCCCTCCCGCTGCCCGACGGCCCTCCCGTCGTTCGGAGGACTCAAGCCACCAAGCCTAGGTGGTCCTCGGCAGACGAGGGCCACTAAAGTGGTGCCAAGGCGATGGGGCCCGCCGGAACCGCCTTTGGGCTGATGGCTCCTGGTTCGTTCGTGATCAAGGGGTCGACCAGGGGCAGCATGGCCGTGGGGACGAACGTGGCTGAGGGTCATCTCCGGCAGGTGGCGTCGAGGACCAGCGCCGGGCGGCCCGCTCGAGCTCGGCGTAAGCGGCAGTGGGCGACGGTCGCTGTTGTCGCCCTGGGCGGTGCCCTTGGGGCACTGTTGCGGAACCTCCTCCTCCTGGCGTGGTCGACGCCGAGCGGAACCCTGCCCTGGGCGACGCTCGTGGTGAACCTCTCGGGCAGCATCGTGCTCGGGTTCCTCCTGGGCCTGCTCCTGGTCGGATTTCCCCGCGCTCGGCTGCCCCGTCTGCTGATCGGCACCGGCTTCATCGGCGCCTACACGACCTTCTCGACTTGGATGGTCGAGGAGGTCTTGCTGGTGCGGAGCCATCATCTCGGTACCGCTGCCTTGTACCTCGGGCTGAGCGTGGTCGGAGGGCTCGTCGCTGTGCTCCTCGGCCTGCTGCTCTCGAAGGCCGCCCTCGGCGTCGAACGCTGGTTGGCGGACGAACTCGAGGCGCGCCATGGTTGAGCTCGCTGCAGGCGGACTCGGCGCATGGTCGTGGGAGCCCGCCGCCCGCCTTCGCATCTGGTGCCGGGTCGACGACCACTACCGACACCACGACCTGATCAGCGAGCTGCTCCAGCGGGCCCGGGCCATGGGCCTCGCCGGAGCGACGGTCAGGCAGGCCGAGGTCGGATTCGGGACCACCGGCCTCCTGCGACACCGGCACCTCCTGCGCGACGACGCCCCGGCGGTCTTCGAGGCCGTCGATCGCCCGACCCGAATCGATCGCTTCCGCAAGGAGCTCGGCGACCTCGCAGGCTCGCTCGTGATCGTGCAACAGCCTGTCCTCGTTCTCGGGGGCAGCCTGCCGTGAGCGCCGGGCTCTGGCTTGCGGTCGCCCTCGGCGGCGCAGTCGGCGCCCCGGCGCGCTACCTGGTCGACCGGCTCCTCGCGACCCGCCGACCGGGTCGCTTTCCGGCCGGCACCCTCCTGGTGAACCTCGCCGGTTCCCTCCTTCTCGGCTTCCTCGCCGGGCTCGCCCTGGCCGGTCGCCTCCCCCCAGCGGTCGACGCCGGCGTGGGCACCGGCTTCTGCGGCGCTCTAACGACCTTCTCGACCTTCAGCTACGAGACGGTCCGCCTCGTGCAGGACGGCGACCTGCTCCTCGGGACGCTCTACGTCGGCGGCAGCCTCCTGCTCGGGCTCCTGGCCGCGGCCGCCGGGGTCGCCGTGGGCGTGGCGCTCTGACCCCCGGGCTCATCGGGGTCCCAGGACCGCGAGCACCACGCTGGCGGGGCCCAGGTGCGCTCCCACGACGGGATTGAGCCGCGCCACGAAGACTGGCCCGGATCCGATCATCGCCCGCAGGATGGTCGCGGCCTCGGTCTCCTCCCCTCGAGGACCAGGGGCGAGCGAGCAGGCCCAGCGGGATCCAGGCTGGTCCAGGAGGCGTGCCGCCTGCCGCGTCAGCTGGCGCACGCCCTGCTCCCAGCTGCGGGACTCGCCGAGCACGAAGGCCCGCCCGTGGACGAGGCCGACGAGCGGGTGCCGAGACGGACCGCCAGCGGGCAGCAGGCTGGCGTGTCCGCTCTGTTCCAGCCAGCGGGGCTGCGCGACGAGCACGTAGGTCCTGACCCGGTCGGGAACCCTGGCGGCCTCGGCGACCTCGCCGCGCCGAAGCTCCTCGAGCACCCCCAGCACGACCAGACCGGCCCCCGCTGCCATCGAGCCTGAGTCCACGACGAGCACCGCTGCCTTCTGTGCATCAACCACCTGCCGAGCCATGGCATAGGTCGCACTGAGCTTCGAGGAGACATGCACGCCGGCGGCCGGCACCGGTGACTTGTTGTAGGCATCGGCAAGGACCAGCGCCGAGGGGGGAGCCGTCACCACGGAGCGACCAGCGAGGAGGGCCTGCCAGCCGGCCGTCGCAGACACCGGGCACGACTGGCCGTCGATGGTCAGCTCACTCCGGACCGGTCGAATCGCACCGGCGCGCTCAAGCTCCGGCGGAGGGTCGACCGCAGCATCCACGACGACGACAGTCATCAATGCACCGCCACGGCTACCAGGAGCACTGCCACCAACGCGCCGAACAAGAAGAGTACATAGAGGTCCAGCCGACCGCTCTGCAAGGCCTTCGCTCCTGCCACCGCATGCCGGGCGAGGAGCCGAGCCGGGCGGTAGAGGTAGGTCTGGACCGGTTCACGTACGCTCGTGCGCACCGGGACCTCGCGCCCGTTGGGCAACCGGACCCGTTCGCGTCGAGCTCCGAGCACGTTCGCCAGCACGTGCCGCACCGCCTGGGCGTAGCCGAAGCTGCTGTAACCCTCCGTCAGGACGATCCGATCACCCGCGGAGCGCCACGGCGGGACACGTCGGATTCGGCAGCTCCTGCTCGCCGCCCAGGTCAAGCCCCCGACGACCACGGTGCCCAGAGGGAGCACGACGAAGAGCCACGACGGCGAGAGGATCGAGAAGCCGGCGTAGACCGGCTGCAGGACCGCCGGCGACCGCAGCGCGCCCTTGACGAGCCCAGCAGGGACCACCGGCACCAGGCCCAGCGCGATGCCTCGGATGAGCCACGGCGCGGCTGCCCCGAGTCCCAGCGAACTTCCCCCGAGCAGGAGAAGACCGCCGCCGCCGACGATCCCGCCATCGCTCCGCCGGGGTCGGGCTCGACCCCCGGCCACCCCTCCGAGGACGCTCAGGCCGACCAGGCGGGCGAAGGTGAACGCCGCGAGTCCGGCCGTCAGCGCGACCAAGGCGCCGGTGGTCGCCATGGCGAGCTGGGCGTCTAGCCGGTGCAACCGAAACTCCTGCATGAGGCTCTCGAGCACGAACCACTCCGAGACGAAGCCGACGGTGGGGGGGAGGCCTGCCAGGCTCAGGGAACAAACGGCCACGACGGCTGCGCTGAACGGGTGGTCGCGCCGGACGCCCCGGAGCTCGTCGAGATCGTCCGTCCCGGCATCGCTCTCCACGAACGCCGAGGCAGCGAACACGCCGCTCTTGGCCACGGCATGCGCTACCAACTGGAGGCTCGCCGCCAACAGGCCGAGCGCCTCGAGCGGCGTCGCCCCGACGGTCCGGCCGACCATGGCCGTCCCGTAGCCCACCAGGATGAGCCCGGCGTTCTCTACGGACGAGCCGGCCACAAGACGCGCCAATCGGCGCTCCACTGCTGCGAAGGTGATACCCAGGAGTCCCGTGAGACCACCGGCCAGGAGAACCGTCAGGTCCAGCCACAGCGGAGGGGGCCGTAGCAGACCGAGGAAGCGCCACAGGCCGTAGTAGCCGATGTTCGCGGCGAGCCCCGCCATGGCGGCCCGAGCGGGCCCGGGAGCGGCCCGGTAACCAGGCGGCAGCCAGACCTCGAAGGGAACCAGCCCGACTTTGGCACCAAAACCCAGGACCAAGAGGAGCCAGGCCGCATCGAGGGTTCCCGAGGGGGCCAGATGAGCGAAGGCGCTGAGCGCCAGCTGGCCATGAGCCCTTCCCACCAGCAGGAAGATCCCGAGCAAGAGCGCAGCGCCCGAAGCCTTGCCGAACACTCCGACCGCCCAGCTTCCCCGGACCGTGTCCCGGCCGCGGCGACGAACGCCGCTCAGCGCGAAGAGGGCCACGGTAACGGACTCCCAGGCAAACAGAAAGGTGAACGCGTCGCCGGCTACCACCACGACCGCTACCGCCCCGAGGAGCAGCGTGAACCCGGCGCCGGTGCCGTGACCCCGGACGCGTCCCTCCGGCACCACCCAACTGGTCATCGCCGCGCTCACACAGACCCCGAGGGCACCGAGCAGGACCAAGAACGCGCCGGCCAGGCCATCCACGCGGACCAGGGTGGGTACGGCAAGGACGTCGCCCACGACCAGAGTCCGAGGCGGGCTCGCCACTGCCTGGACGCCGGCCGCTAGCTCGAACGCGGCCCCGACGGTCGCGAGCAGGTAGGGCGTCACCCGACCAGCCAGGCGCCCTGCCCCGACGACCAGGTCGATGACGGCGCCCGCTGTCCAGCAGCACAGCGCCACCAGGAGCAGCGTCGGCGCGCTCAACCGCCGTCTCCTTCCTGAAGCTGACCGATGGCCAGGAGGATGCCGTGCAGGATGCTGAACGGACTCGGCGGGGATCCCGGGACGTAGACGTCGACGGGCACGAAGCGGTCAACGCCTCCGGCGCCAAGGAACCCGCCGCTCACCGCGTCGGTGCCCACAGCGACGACGAGACGCGGCTGGGGCATGGCCTCGTAGGTCTCCCAGAGCGCGTCGACCATCCCGGGCACGCCGGATCCCGTGACCAGCAGGAGGTCGGCATGGCGGGGACTGGCGGTGAAGAAGATGCCCAGTCGCTGGACGTCATAGACCGGGTTCGTCAAGGCGAGGATCTCTTCCTCCTCCAGACCGTCCGACCCGGCGTCCACGTGCCGAACGTGGACCGACCGTCGGAACGGCCATCGTCGCCGTCCCGGGCGCCGGATCGGGCTCTGGCTGGCGCCGGCTACAGGATGCGGAGACGATGGAACGACCAGGGTGCGACGGCTCGTGCAGGCGACCTCGACGCTGGGAGCGAAGCCGACCCGTGTCGGCGCCAGCTCCACGCAGCGGCCGCAGAGAACGCAGGCTCCCTGGTCCAGCAAGATCCGGGCGCCCCTCCGTCGAATGGCCCCGCTCGGGCACGCACGGCACAGCGCCTCAGCTTCCTCCTCCGAGGCGGCCGCCGCGTCGGTCACGGCCACGGCGCCCCGGTAGCCAGGACCGTAATTGTCCGCACGGGCCGGGTACCGCGTCGTGACGATCCCGTTCCGCAGGCCTCGGGTGACCCAGCGCATCAGCCAGCAGCTCCTGCGATGCTGAGGCCGAAACTGGCCTCGATGAAGACGAAGTCGGTGAAGATGTCGCCCTTGAATGCCGCGGGGAACAGGTCGACGTTGTGGAAGGACGCCGGTCGGGGAGCGGCCCGCCGTACCCGGCCGCCTTGGACCTCGACCATGGTCAGGACTTCCCCCTGGGGCGACTCGGCCCACCCCAGCGCTGTCCCGTCCCTCGGCGACAGCGGGACCCGCCAGGGTCGGGTCGCCCACTGCCACCCCGATCCGTCGGCCAGTTCCGCCAGGACGGCGCGAAGCAACCGGAAGCTCTCGCGGACCTCCTCGACCCGCACCTGCTGTCGGGCCAGGGCGTCACCCTCGCTGGCGACCGCGGGCCTGAATCCCAGCTCCTCGTAGCACTTCGTCGGTCGATTGTGCCGCACGTCATCGCTCACACCGGAGCCTCGGGCGACCGGGCCCAACGCACCGAGCGTGACAACCTCATCGAGATGGAGAAGCCCCGTGCCTCGCAGCCGGTCCAGGAACGAGGGCGTCGTCATGAGCAGGTCGAGATCGGCCGAGAGGGCGTCCTCGAGACGCTCGAGTGTCTTCTGAACGTCGCGCGGCGACGCCATGGGCGGGCCGGTGACCCCACCGGGCACCACGACGCCCCGACCGAAACGGTGACCGCAGAGGGCGGCCCGGAGGCGGAGCACCGTCTCCCGGTGGGTGGCCAGGCGGGCTTGGGCCACCGCCTGCCCTGCGCCCTCGCAGTGCCGAACCATCGAGGAAAGGTGGGTGGCGATCCGCTCAAGTTCCGCATGCACGAGCCGCGCCAGCGCGGCTGGACGGGGCACCTCTATCCCGCTCAGCCGTTCGAGCGCCCCTGCCATGGCCAGGGCCTCGGCGATGCACGCCGTGCCCTCGACCCGCTCCGCGACCACTACTGCCTCCTCCGGGCTCCGACCCTCAAAGGCCTGCTCGATTCCCCGGCGCTTGGGCCGTACCTCGGGGAACAACCCAAGGATCTCCTCGCCCCGGGTCGAGAGCACCCACTCCACGGACTCGAACACCCCGGAGCGAACGGGCCCATAGGGAAGCGCGAACAGGCCGGGCACCGGAGCCGAACGGCGCTCCCCATCCCGCAGGGTCGGCCTCGCGAGAGGCCGTTGGGGCGGCAGGCCCTCGGGCTCGATGCCGAATCGCTCTGTGGCCAGGCGTTCGTAGCGAACCGCGGCTTCGACCAGCCGACCCACGGCCGGGTAGCGCCGACTGGTTGGTGGGAGGACGGCGACGAGCTGTCGGAGGTCGCCCCCGTCGGCGAGCACAGCTCGGAGCTCGACCTGCCCGTCGGCATCACCGAAGAAGAAGAGCCCAGCCAGGCTTCCGCTTTCCTCGACCGCCTCGGCGATCGCGTCAGCGAAGACAGCCGGCTCGACGTACTCGACCTGCTCGCCGAGCGTCCCTTCCTCCCAACCGATCATCGACCCGCTCCGAGCTGTCGCGCTGCGTGGTCCAAGAGCACGAGCAACTGTTCCGGGGGGTGCACGCCGAGGACGGCCAGACCGACCAACCCGAGGAACATGGCGCCAGCCATCCATCGACTCGGTTCGGATGCTCTGGCCGGTCGCGGCCTGGCGGCCGGGGAGAGCAAGGCCCGCCCGGTCGTCCAGAGCAGCCCGGCGAAGGCGAGCAGGACCAGGACGACCACGACCACCACGGCGGAGCCGTCGGGGTCCAGGAGGCCGCCTTCGACGATCATGAGCTCGCTGCGGAAGATGCCGAACGGTGGGAGCCCGGAGAGGCCGAGGAGAGCCAGGACCAGCATGGGGCCGCTTCGGGGCAGCAGGCTGATCGCGCCCTTGATCCGGCCGAGGTCCTTGGTCCCGAATCGTCGCAGGAGGGTGCCGGCCCCGAAGAACGACGTGCCCTTGGCAGCGGCGTGCCCAAGGACCTGGAGGAGGACGCCGGCCACTGCGACCGTCGCACCGAAGCTCATCCCGACTGCCAAGATGCCCATGTGCTCGATGCTGGAGTAGGCCAGCAGACGCTTGACGTCTCGTTGGCCGGCCACGCTCAACGCGGCGAGCAGAAGCGAGGCGAGGCCGAAGCCGAGGAGGACCGCACGGGGGAAGCCCGCTCCGACAGCGCGCTCGGTGATCTCGAAGTAGCGCAGAACAGCGTAGAAGCTGACCGCGAGGAGCGCTCCGGACAACAGCGTCGAGACCGGGGTGGGCGCCTCGCTGTGGGCGTCGGGGAGCCAGGTGTGCATCGGCACCCAACCGACCTTGGTGCCGAAGCCGACCACGGCCAGAACGTCAGCCAGCCGGACGACCTGCGGCGGAAGGCGGTGGGCGGCCCGCAGGACCTGCGTGAAGAAGAGGTCGTAGTGCGTTCCGAGGACAGCGCTCCCCGCGTAGTAGAGGACAACGGTGCCGAGCAAGGCGATCCCCAAGCCCATCGAGGCGATCAGGACGTACTTCCACGCCGCCTCTGAGGCGCGCTTGGTCCCGTCGAGAGCCACGAGCAGAGCCGAGACGACGGTCGTGACTTCGATGGCCACCCAGAGCAGGGCCAGACTGCTCATGAGTGGCGCGACAAGCATGGCCCAACAGAACAAGTGGAGACCGACGAACAGCAGCCGACCCCGCCGCCAGGTCTCGGTGGACTGGTCCTCGGCCCGCAGGTAACCGATGGTGAAGACCATGGTGAGGAAGTAGAGGAAGCTCACTGCGAGCAGGAAGACCACGGCCAAGGCGTCCACCGAGAGCCAGCCGTTGAGGGCATCGACCCGAGGGTTGCCCACCAGGATGATGGCGACCGCGAAGCTGCCCCCGCCAACCACCACGGCCAGGGCCTCCACTGCCCAGCGCGGCAGGAACACCGAGACCACGGCGGCGAGGGCCGGGGCGACGAGCAGGGCCAGCAAGGCATAGGCCACGGTCAGCCTCGCAGTTCGTCCAGCGCGGACGTCGACAGGGTTCCGGTGCGACGGTGGTGGACTCGCATGAGGACCCCGAAGACGACGACAGCGACCAGCAGATCGAAGAAGAACGCGACCTCGACGATCAGGGGGAGGCCGGCTGCCACGACCAGGCTCGCCACCGAGATCGCGTTCTCGAGGGCGAAGAAGCCGACGGCTTGCGAGACCACGTCGGCCCGCAAGACGACGAGCAGGAAGGCCACCAGGACGGCCGATGCCGACAGCCCGAACGATGCCGTCGGCAGCGTTCGAGAATGAACGTGGACAGCCCCGACGACGAACAGGCCGATGCCTGCGGCCACAAGACCCAGCAGGACCATGGTGGCAACACCCAGTCGGTGGCTCGGAACGAGATCGACAACGGCCTCGGAGATCAGGCGCAGCACGATCAGTGGGATGACGACGACCTTGAGGACCAAGGAAAGGCCGACGATGGCGAAGAGGTCGGGTATGTGGCGAGCAATCGCGACGTCGGCGGCCAGGCCGCTCACCAGGAGGGACTGCACGGCGTAGATGCGGACCTGGGAGCGCGAGAGGGGAGCTCGGAGCATGGCGAACTCGCAAAGCAGCACCGCAACCGTCAACGCAACGGAGAACGACTGGAACGAGCCGACTCCCGACTCGGCCGCCAGCACCCCCGGGCTCATCCGAGACCTGCCAGATCGACCATGACAGCGAGCACCGCGAGGAGGAATACCGCAGCCATGAACTCCGTCAGCTTGAAGAGCCGGAGCTTCGAGAAGCTGTTGTCGATGAGCGTGAAGACCGTGCCCACTGCCAGGGCCTTGCCGATCAGGGCAACCACCGCGAGCCCGATCGCCCCTGGCGACCTGCTCCCCGCCAAGCCCCAGGGTGCGGTGAAGACGTCGATGAGGATGACGTAGAGCACGAACTGCTTCACCATCGAGCCGAAGCGCACCAGGGCCAGTAAGGGTCCAGACCACTCCATGGTGCGAGCCTCGTCGATCATGCCCAGCTCCAGGGTGCTCGCATGGGTCTCGACCGGAATCCGTCCTGTGTCGTTCAAGACGACGAGAAAGAAGGCCACCATGACGAGGACATGAGCAGGACTGAGGGCCTGGGCGAGGCTGGCCCGGACGGCGTCTCCTTCGGCGTAGGGGAGATCGGTACCGGTCGTCAGGGCAACGGTGAAGGTGACGAAGAGGATCGCGGGCTCGATCAAGGCACCGAAGGTCATAGCCCGACTCGAACCCAGCTGCGGGTAGGGGCTGCCGGTTTCGGCCGACCCCAGTGCCAGGGCGAAGCCGCCGAGGGAGAGGACGAAGCCGCCGGCAAGGATGTCTCCCATGATGCCAAGGGGCAACGGATAGCTCGTCAGGACGGGGATCAGGATCGGAACGGTGAGGAAGCACGCAACGGCCAAGGCTGGGGCGACCAGGAAGACCCAGCTGGCGGGCTCCGGTACAAGGATTTCCTTGCGGAGCAGCTTCACGAGGTCGTAATAGGGCTGGAGAACGCGGGGACCACGACGGCCCTGGCCCAGGGCTTCGATCTTCGCCAGGACACCGCTCACGAACGGCGCGAACACCGCTACCGTGAGGACCTGGGCTGCCTGGATCACCACCGGGCTCAGCGCCACTGGCTCCCGACCCCTCCTCCACACGACCGACGTCTGGAGTAGAGGCCATCAGCCCGGTTGGGCGGTTCGGCGCCGAGGGCCGGCTGCCACCGGAGCCTCATCCGGCGTTCTCCATGGTAGCCCGTGGGCGCCGGTCCCGCGGGGAATCGAGCGGGTCGCCTCCTGCGGCCCGCAAGCTCAGGTCGCTCGGTGCCCCGTCGGCACCCGACCCACCACGTCGACCCGCCAGCGCCCACCCGCCCACTCGACGACGTTGAAACAGCCGGTCGGCTGGGGGAGGTGGGCTGGGTCACCCAGGGTGGGATCGAGGGAGCACAGCAGCAGGCGGTTCACGACCTCGTGCGCCACCAGCACCACCGTGGTGCCGGCCGCCTCGGTCGCGGCCTCGACCAGGGCCCGCCTCGCCCGAGCGACGACGGCCTCCTCGCTCTCCACGCCGGGCGCAGCGCCGACCGACCCGAACCGCGCTTCGAGGTCGGCAGCCGCCAGGCCTGCCCACTCGCCGTAGTCCCGATCGTCCAGCCGCGGGTCGACCTCCACGGCGAGGCCCACCACCGAGGCCACTGCCTGGGCGGTCTGCAGGGCTCGTCGCCGGGGGCTGGCCAGGATTCGACCGGGCCGCCACGGCACCAACGCCTTCGCCAGGGCCTCGACTTCCGCGTGACCGGCCTCGTCCAACGGCGGGTCCAGACGTCCCCGGAGGACCCCTCTGGCGTTCAGGGCCGTCCGACCGTGGCGACAGAGCAGCACGGTGACGTCGCCCGCCGGTCCGTAGGCTCGTCTGGTGCCCTCAGCCATGGCGGCACGGTACCCAGCGCAGTACCTGGCCAGGCAAACCCGGGTCCTGGTCGGGCTCGCCGCTCGCGCCGAGTCGGCGCCAGGCGACAGACGTCGGCGGGACCGTCGAGCTGCCCTTCCCGCCACGCGCCGGCGCCCGGGACCCTCGGTCCCGGGCGCCGAAGCACGGAGCCGACGAGCATCGGCGGCTGGGCACCGACGAGCTCTTTGCCGGTGCTCAGGCGATCCGCCGGATCTCCGCCTCGCCCCGCTCCAGCTGCTCGGCCTGGTCGTCGAACTTCCGGTGCAGGCCGGCGAAGAACCCCAGGATGGCGTGGAGCAGCAGGGCGCTCCCGCCCAGGGCCAGGCCGGTCAGGGTCGTGCCGACCCAACCGTAGCGCAGGTCGCCCACATGCCAGCCGGTCCACATGCTCAGGTTGGCCAGCCAGGCCAGTGCCACACCCCAGGCGAGCGACACGAACGCTCGGCCCTCCCGGAGCCTCCGGTAGAGGCGCTCACCGAGCATCGTGAGGCCCATCACGCCGAAGGCGAAGAACAGGAACACGGCGAAGAAGTGCATCGCCACCTCCCTTCCGCTGCCCGTCCGCCGCGGGCGGGCAGCACGCTCCTGCACTACCCGCTGCGACTCGGGGGGCACCGGCGGCGCTCACTCGACTAGGAGCCCGCACCGGGGCCCTCCGGACCGCTCACCTGTACAAACGCTGGGACGCCGAACGGTATTCCGCAAGCGGGCAACGACCACGGGGCCCCGGAGCGGACCCCGGGCGCGGGGTGTCCCCTCGGGGCCCTGGTGTCGGGCTCGGCCGCCCGGACCCGCCTCAGAGGTTCGTCAGCCGGAAGCCCAGTCCCGGCCCGCCCACGGCCCGTTCGGCCAGGGCCGGGAGCCGCCAGGTGTGGCCGGCGGCGTCGAGCACCACCGTCCCCACCCGCTGGCCCGCCCGGACCGAGGAGCCCAGCGGCGCCGGCTGGAAGTGCAGCTGGGGCTGCAGGCCCGGCCAACCCACCACGTTGACCCCCTGGTCGATGACCACCGGGCTGCTCGCACCCCAGGGGGTCTCGATGCTCCCGACTACCTGGCCGCTTCGGAGCAACGTGACCGAGCGCAGCTCGGGTCGCAGCGCCTGGACCAGGGCGGTGGCGGCGTTCAGCGCGCTCTCGATGATCGGCGGGGTCTGCTGGCCGAGGACCGCCCCGATCACGTGCTCTCGGCCGGCCGGGGTGGAGACCACGGCGTCGAAGAGGAAGCAGCCGCCGGCCTGGCTGTCCGAGCCGGTCTTGATGCCGATGAAGCCGTGGTGGTCCAGGTCGTAGTCGTAGTTCTCGACCGTGCCAGCCACGGGCAGGGTCACCTGGGGCATAGCCACGATCGAGGCGAACACCGGGTTGGCCATGGCCACCTCGCCGAGCCGCACCAGGTCGGCCGGGGTCGAGACCGTGCCAGGGTTCAGGCCCGAGGGGCTGACGAAGTGGGTGTGGCGCAGACCGAGGGCCTGCGCCTCGGCGTTCATCTTCGCCACGAAGGCCGACGTCGACCCGGCGTCCCAGCGGGCCAGGACATGGGCGATGTTGTTCGCCGAGGGGATCAGCAGTCCCTCGAGGGCCTGCACCTCGCTCAGCTGCTCACCGGCGGCGACCTTCAGCACCGACTGCTGGGTTGCCACGTCCTGCTGGTACTCGGCCACGTCCCGCGGGGTGATCGTGATCGTCGGACCGGGCTGGCCGGCGCCGAGGGGGTGGTCGTGGAGGACCACCACCGAGGTCATCACCTTCGCGATGGAGGCGATCGGGGCGGGCTGCTCCGATCCAGCGACCCCCACGAAGCCGGTCCCGTCGACGGCCAGGGCCGCGCCGCCCTGGGAGGGCCAGGGGAGGGAGAGGTGACCGGGCACCTTCTGCACGCTGGCCGTCAGGCGGGCCGAGGCGCTCGGCGCTGGCCGGAGCCCCTGGATCGCCAGGTAGAGCAAGAAGAGCACGACGACGAGCAGCACCAGCGAGCCGAAGCGTCGGCGGGGCGCCCGGTGGCTGGCGTAGCGCGAGGAGCGACCCCGGCCGGGGCGTCGACGACGGGTGGCGTAGGGGGATCCGAGCATGGTCAGGGCAGTCCCATGGTCGAGGCGTGGACGATGGTCAGGGAGTAGGGCGGGGCCAGGTCGACACCGTCGGGCTTGTCCAGGTACCCGGGGGCCGAGCCCGGGACGCCGGTGTGGCCGTACTGCCAGACGATCTGGTTGGTCTTCGGATCGATGACGATCACTCGGTGGTTCCAGTCGTCGTTCACCAGCACGTCCCCGTTCGGCAAGGGCAGGGCCAGTGACGGCTGGTTCAGCGCGTCCGGCCCGCTCGGCGCGTAGCGCCAGACCAGGCGCCCACTGGAGGTGAACTCCTCCACCGCCCCCGGTTTCGCGTAGTCGGCGCTCAGGAACAGGTTCGGGGCGACCTCGTTCGTGTCCGAGGGGTAGGTGAAGCCCGGCGGGTGGGTCGAGAAGCCGATCTGCTCGGTGGCCAGGTTCAGCTCGTCGACCCAGTCCCCGTCGATCTCGGTCACCAGCCACTGGCCGTTCGTCATCGGGAACACCCCGTTCGGGCTGGCCCACCGAGCGGGGGGCTGGTGGTAGCAGTAGGGGGTCGTCTCGCCGATGATCTTGAGGGGCGTGTGCGAGGGGGGCCGCAGCACCAGGATCCGGCAGTTCTTGATGTCGGCCGTCACGATGTCGCCGTTCGGCAGCATCATGGCGTCGTCGGGGTTGTCCAGGTAGTCCGGCGCCGATCCGGGCACCCCGGGGTGACCGTACTGCCACACGATCCGGTGCCGGCGCACCGAGATCTCCGAGATGACGAACTGGCTTTCTTGGGTGGCGATGATGTCCCGGCCGTTCGGGGTGAAGAACGCGTCGTCGGGGGCCAGGAACTGCTGGCCGGGCAGGAGGTCGCCCGGCTGGGGAAACTGCCACACGATGGTGCCTTGGGGGTTCACGATCAGCAGCCGGTTGTTGTTCCGGTCGGCGATCAGCACGTCGCTCGGCAGCACCGCCGGGTCGGACCCCGGCTGCAGGTTCGGACCGGGCTGGAGGTGGGCGGTGGCCGCATAGCCGTTCGGGGACGCGAAGGGCAGGCCCGAGACGAGGTCGGCTGCCGGTCGGGCGCTCACCGAGCCCCGGTCGGTGCTCGAGCGGGGAGCGCGGTGGTTGTGGGCAGGGGTGCTGCTGCCGCAGGCTGCGGCCAGGCTGATCCCACCGAGGCCGAGCGCGACGAACAGGCGGCTGAGGAACGGTCGCACGGCGGGGCACTTTAGGGCCTCGCACGCCCCGCGCCAGGGCACCCCGGCCGGATCGTGCCGAGCCCACCTCCGAGCTGGCCGGCCAGTGCTCGCTAGGCTCCACCCCCGTGCCGATCTACGCCCTCGGAGCGGTCGAACCCGAGATCGACCCCGACGCCTTCGTGCACCCCGACGCCGTCGTCATCGGGGCCGTCCGTATCGGGCCCCAGGCGTCGATCTGGCCCGGGGCGGTCCTCCGGGGCGACTTCGGCCAGATCACGGTCGGGGCCCGCACCTCGGTGCAGGACGGCACCGTGGTCCACGCCGGGCCCGGGTTCCCGACTGAGATCGGTGCCGGCTGCGTCATCGGGCACCTCGCCCACCTCGAAGGCTGCACCGTCGCGGACGAGGCCCTGGTGGGCTCGGGCTCGGTGGTCCTGCACTTCGCGGTCGTGGGCAGCGGGGCGATCGTGGGCGCCAACGCCGTGGTCCCCAACCGCATGACCGTGCCCCCGGGCGCCCTCGCCCTGGGGGTCCCGGCCACGGTCCACGAGGGCCGGGGGAGCCTCGAGCTGGTCCGTGCCTCGGCCGAGGAGTACGTCCGCAACGCCGCTCGCTACCAGGCCGAGCTCCGCCGCCTGGCCTGAGGGCGACGCTGGGTGTCCGAACGTTGCTCAACTCGTCACGCGTGGTGCCGACGAGAGAAGGGATGGCGCACCCGAGATCCGTCCTCTCCGCCCCCGCCGGTTCGCCCGGTCCGCACGACCGGGGTGCACCCGAGCCCGAGACCTCCCGGGTCCGGCTCGTGCACCGCTGCCGCACCTGCCAGGAGGAGGTCGAGCCGAGCGCCCCGGGCCACCTCGTGGCCTGGTGCCCCCGCTGCCGCCGGGTCGGCCTGTCGCGGCTGACCCTCGAGGTCGAACGCCGCCCGGTCCTCGGCGGCGGATCCCCCCCTCCACCACGTCCGGCCGGCTAGCATCGGGCCTGCGGAGCCGGAGCCGTATCGGTCGCGGGCGCACCGTCGGGCGGGCGGTGGCGGTCGAGCGGCGGATGGAGGAGGACGGACGTGGGCACGCCAGGATCGTCTGCCGTCGGGCACCGGCTGGTCGGCAGCGTCGGAGGGCGGGGCGGTCGGACCGGGCGCGGCGCGCCCGAAGACCCCGGGGAGGCAGGGTTCAGCGGCCCCCAGGCCTGCGGCATCGTCGGCATCACCTACCGGCAGCTCGACTACTGGGCTCGAACGGGCCTGGTCCGTCCCTCCATCGCCGACGCCCACGGCAGCGGCAGCCAGCGGCGCTACGCCTATCGGGACCTCGTGGAGCTCAAGGTGATCAAGCAGCTCCTCGACGGGGGGGTCTCGCTCCAGCGGGCCCGTCGGGCCATCGAGTGCCTCCGCCAGAGCCTCGGGGTCGACCTGGCCGCCGCCAGCCTCGTGCTGGCCGGCCCGACCACCGTCCTGGCCCGCTCCGACGGCGAGGTGGTCGATCTCCTGCGAGGCGGGCAGGGCGTCCTCAACATCGTGCCCCTGGGCGGGGTGGTCGAGGCCATCGACGACGCCGTGCACCGCGTGGTGCCGGGGCCGGGCACGCTCCCCCTGCGAGACGAGCCGGAGGCGGCGGACGTCGGCGACCAGGCGGTCCGGGCCCTCGGCTCGGCCTGAGGTCACCGGCGACCGAGGCGACGCGACGTGCCTGGTGGCAAGGCCCTCGGCGAGCAGGGCAGCACGACGCTCGACTACTCGAACCTCCTGCACTGCTCAGTCCTCAAGGGCCAACCCCTCGTCGACCCGCAGGGACGGGAGCTGGCCCGCGTCGTGGACCTGGTGGCCCGCTTCGCCGACGAGGGCTACCCTCCGGTCACCGGCATCCTCGTCCGCCGGGGCGACCAGGAGCTCTTCGTCCCCCTCCACCGGCTGGTCGGCGTGGACGAGGGACCCCTCGTCCTGGCCGACGGTGACGTCGGGCGCCTCACCGCCTTCGAGCGCCGCCCCGGCGAGGTCCTCCTCGCACGGGACGTCGCCGGCCGCCAGGTCGTCTACCTGGCCCGCCATCATCGCGGCCGGCTCGTGGTGGCCGGGGACCTGCTGCTTGGGTGGCGAGACGGCCGGCTGCTCGTCCTCGGGGCCTGCGTGGGCCATCGCCGCCGCCTGTTCGGCCGTCGGAGCCCCAGGTCCGACGCCATCGACTGGCGCGACGTCGAGCCCTTCTTGCGCCACGTGCCGACGTCCCGCCTCCGCATGCGCCTCCGTCGGCTCCACGAGCTCCATCCTGGGCAGGTGGCCGACCTCGTCGAGGAGGCGTCCCCGGAGGAAGCGGCCGAGATCATCGAGGCCGTGGGGGAGGACCGGGCCTTCGAAGCCGACGTCTTCGAGGAGCTCGACCAGGAGCACCAGCTCGAGCTCGTGGCCCGCCGCAGCGACGCCGAGGTGGCGCAGCTCCTCGCTCGGATGGCCCCGGACGACGCCGCCGACTTGCTGACCGAGCTCGACCAGCGACGCCGGGAGCCCATCCTCGCCGCCTTGGAGCCGGGGGTCCGCGAGGAGCTCCGGCGGCTGCTCAGCTACAACCCCGACTCCGCCGGGGGCCTCATGAGCCCGAACCGGGTCGTCCTGCCGGCGGGGGCCACCGCGACGGAGGCCATCGCGGAGCTTCGGGCCAGGCCCGAGGTGCCAGAGAACCTCGACACCGTCTTCCTCGTCGACGACCAGGGCCGCTTGACCGGCGCCCTGCCCCTCGCGGGCCTCCTGCGGGCCCCGGAGACCGCCCGCTTGGAGGAGCTCGCCCAGCCCGACCCGCCCCGGGTCCGCACCGACGCCGACCTGGTCGAGGTCACCCTGGTCATGACCGACTACAACCTCACCAGCCTGCCCGTCGTCGACGACGACGACCGCCTCGTCGGGGTGGTCACCATCGACGACGTCGTCGAGCAGCTCGTCCCGGAGAACTGGCGTCGCCGAGCCGAGAGCGACGAGGCCTAGGCCCTCGCCGGGCCGTGCGGGCATCGATCCTGGCGCAGCGACCGGCTAGGCTTGCCCTGGTGCCCAGGTCTTCGGGCACCGTGTGGCGGCAGGTCTCGGAGGAGAGAGGAGGACCGCGGGTGCAGCCTGGCAATCCCCCAAGTTCTCGCTCCCGTTCCCGCGCTGCCGCCCGGGCTCCTCGAGCCTGACCCCTCCCCGGGCGGGGCGCACGGCCGTGCGGACCTCGACCCGGAAGGAGGTGAGTGGTGGCAGAGCAGCCGACGGTGGCTCCGGCCCAGCCGAGCCCGTCCGCCGACCCGGAGGTCGGCGCCGTCCTCGACGAGGCGCACGTCGGCGACATCGTCGGCGCCCTCGGGACCATCCGGCACCACGAGCTGCCCCCGAGCCGGTCCTGGGCGAAGCGGCTCCTCGCCCTCTTGGCCATCATGGGCCCAGGCCTCATCGTCATGGTGGGGGACAACGACGCCGGGGGCGTGGCCACCTACGCCCAGGCCGGCCAGAACTACGGGACCTCGCTGCTGTGGACACTGCCGGTCCTCGTCGTCGTCCTCATGGTGGCCCAGGAGATGGTGGTCCGGCTCGGGGCGGTCACCGGGGTGGGGCACGGCCGGCTCATCAAGGAGCGCTTCGGAAGCCTCTGGGCCTGGTTCTCCGTGGTCGACCTGCTGATCCTGAACTTCGCCACCTTGGTGACCGAGTTCATCGGGGTCGACCTCTCCCTCTCCTACTTCGGGGTCCGGCCCGTCGTCTCGGTCCCCATCGCCGCCCTCGGGCTGGTCGCGGTGACCGTCACCGGCAGCTTCCGGCGCTGGGAACGCTTCATGTACCTGCTCATCGTGACCAGCCTCGTCGAGTTCCCCCTGGCGTTCTTGGCCCATCCCCATTGGGGAGCGGTCGCCCGGGGCCTCGTCGTCCCAGGGGTCGCCGGGGGCCTCACCTCCACCTCGGTCCTCTTCGTCATCGCCATCGTCGGCACGACCGTCGCCCCCTGGCAGCTCTTCTTCCAGCAGTCCAACGTGGTCGACAAGCGCATCACGCCCCGCTGGTTGAACTACGAACGAGCCGACACCTTCGTCGGGGCGGTCCTCACGAACGTGGCCGCGGCCGCCATCGTCGTGGCCGCCGCCTTCGCCTTCGCCCACACCCCCGAGGCGGGCCACTTCACCAGCGCCCTCGGGGTGGCCCGGGGGCTCTCGCATCAGCTCGGCCAGGCGGCCGGCGCCCTCTTCGCCATTCTCCTCCTCGACGCCTCCATCCTCGGAGCGGCTGCCGTCACCCTCTCGATCTCCTACGCCGTCGGCGACGTCATGGGCCTCAAGCACTCCCTGCACCGCTCCTGGCGCGACGCCAAGGGTTTCTACAGCGCCTTCGCCGCCGCGGTGATCGTGGCCGCCGGGGTGGTCCTCGTGCCCCACGCGCCACTCGGCCTCATCACCGAAGGGGTCCAAGCCCTCGCCGGGGTCCTCCTGCCGAGCGCCATCGTCTTCTTGCTGCTGCTCTGCAACGATCGGGCGATCCTCGGGCCTTGGGTCAACCCGCCCTGGTTGAACGCGCTCGCCACCCTCATCGTGGGGCTCCTCGTGGTGCTCTCGTTGCTCTTGATGGTGACGACGGCGTTCCCGTCGATCGACGTGCGGATCACCTCGGCCGTGCTCGGCGGGGCCCTGCTGGTCGGGCTCGGAGCCGGGGGCCTGGTCAGTCTGCGGCGACGCGGGCAGCGGCCCTCCATCGACCGCCGGGACCGGGCCCGCTGGCGCATGCCGGCCCTGGCCCTCCTCGACCCTCCCCTCGCCTCCCGGGGTCGGCGGATCGGCCTGGTGGTCCTCCGGGCCTACATCCTGCTCGCCGTGGCCCTCCTCGCGGCGAAGACCGTCCTCGTCGGGATCGGCCACTGACCGCCCGCCGGGGATGGCCGGCGGCGACCCCTAGAGTGAGGGGGTGCCGCCCTCGCAGGATCCCGCGCTGGCGTTGCGGCGCTCGCCGCTCCACGAGGTCCACCAGGCGGCCGGGGCCACCTTCGGCAGCTTCGCCGGCTGGGAGCTGCCCCTGCGCTACCCGTCGGGCACCGTGGCCGAGCACCGGGCCTGTCGGGAGGCCGCCGCGCTCTTCGACGTGAGCCACCTCGGCAGCCTGCTCCTCGAGGGTCCGTCGGCCTTCGGCACCCTTCAGGCGGCCCTCTCGAACGACCTGCGACGCATCGGGCCGGGCCGGGCCCAGTACAGCCTGCTCCTCGAACCCGACGGGCAGGTCGCCGACGACCTCATGGTCTGGTGGGAGGCACCGGAGCGCTTCTGGGTCCTGCCGAACGCCGCGCAGACGGCGGTCGTGGCAGCCCGGCTCGGTGCCGAGGACCGCACCGCCGAGCGGGCCTTGCTGGCCCTCCAAGGGCCCAGGGCCCGGTCGATCCTGCAGGCGACCTGGCCCGAGGCGGCCGCCGTCGGCCACTTCCAGGTCGCGGCGGTGGCCTTCCACGGCGCGGCCTGCGTCGTGGCCGGCACCGGCTACACCGGCGAGGACGGGGTGGAGATCGCCGTGCCCCTGGCGCAAGCCCCGGCCCTCTGGACGACCCTGGTCGACGCCGGGGCGACCCCGGCGGGCCTCGCAGCCCGGGACACCCTGCGGCTGGAGGCCGGCCTGCCCCTCATGGGTCAAGACCTCGGCGGCCGCATCGGTCCGCTCGAGGCGGGCCTCGGCTGGGCCGTGGGATGGGAGAAGCCCGAGCTGCCCGCCCGCGAAGTCCTCCTCGCGGCACGCCAGGCGGGGCCCCGCTGGCGTCTCCGTGGCCTGCTCGGGGGCCGCCGGCCGCTTCGGGCCGGCGCGCCGGTCGAGCGCGACGGGCAGGCGCTTGGGACCTGCACGAGCGGCAGCTTCTCGCCGCTCCTCGGGCGGGGCATCGCCCTGGCGCTCCTGGCCTGCCCGGCGCCGGGACACCCCCTGCCCGATGGCACCGCGGTCCGCGTGCTGCTGCGCCACGAGGAGGAGCCGGCCACCGTCGTCACCCCACCCTTCACCCGTCTGCGCCCCGAGGACCCCGGGGCGTCCCGGTGAGGAACCCGAGGAGGCACTTGCCATGCCCGGCTACTGGCCCCACACCGAGGACGAGATCCAGGCGATGCTGGCCGACCTCGGCCTGGGTTCGCTCGAGGAGCTCTTCGCCATGGTGCCCCCGACCCTCCGACTGGCCGGCCTGGCCCCCCTGCCGCCAGGCCGGCCCGAGCCCGACGTCCTCGCCGGGCTCCGCCGCCTGGCCCGGCGCAACCGGGCCGTGGGGGAGGACCTGGTCTGCTTCGCCGGGGCCGGGGCATATGACCGCGAGATCCCCCCGGTGACCAGCGCCCTGGGGTCCCGGCCCGAGTTCGTCACCTCCTACACCCCGTACCAGCCCGAGGTCTCCCAGGGGGTCCTCCAGCTCCTCTTCGAGTTCCAGACGCTCCTGGTCCGCCTGACCGGCATGGAGGTGGCGAACGCCTCCCTCTACGACGGCGCAGCCTCGCTGGTCGAAGCCGTCCACCTGGCGGTCGGCGCCACGGGCCGCCACGCGGTCTGGGTCAGCCAAGGCGTCCACCCCAGCTGGCGGCAGGTGCTCGCCACCATGGCCGCGGGACCTGGCTACGAGCTGGTCACCGTGCCCCTGGTCGAGGGGCGCAGCCGACTCGACCTTCCCGAGGGGGCCCCGCCGCCCGCCGCCATCGTCGTCGCCCAGCCGAACCACCTCGGCTGCGTCGAGGACCTCGGGGCCCTGCGGGCGGCCTGCGACGAGACCGGGGCCCTGGCGGTCGTGACCCTCGACCCGGTGGCCGCCGGCGTGTTGCGAGCCCCGGGGGAGCTGGGGGCCGACCTGGTGGTCGGGGAGGGCCAGCCCCTCGGCGTGCCCCTCTCCTTCGGCGGCCCCTACCTCGGGCTCTTCGCCGCCCGGGCCCGCGACGCCCGTCGCCTCCCGGGCCGCCTGGTGGGGGAGACGGTCGACCAGGAGGGCCGCCGGGCCTACGTCACCACCCTCCGGACCCGTGAGCAGGACATCCGCCGAGAGCGGGCCACCTCGAACGTCTGCACGAACCAGACCCTCTTGGCCCTCGTGGCGGCCATCCAGCTGGCCTGGCTCGGGCCGACGGGCCTGGCCGCGGTCGCCACCCGCAGCGCCCAGGGCGCCCACTACTGCCGGGACCAGCTCCGGGAGGTGGCCGGGCTCCGGCCCCTGGTCGAGGCCCCGTTCCTCTACGAGTTCGCTCTCCATCTGCCGGTCCCCGCCGAGCTGGCCATCGAGCGCCTCGCGGACGAGGGGTTCCTCGGGGGGGTCGCCCTCGACCCCGAGCTCGCCCCCGACGGCCACGGCCTGCTGGTGGCCGTCACCGAGCGACGGACTCGCGAGGAGATCGACCGGTTCGCCGCCGCCCTCGCGAAGGTGGTCCGATGAGCGCCCCCGGCGGGGTGGCCTCGGGCAGCCCCCTGCTCGGCGGGGCCCCCGAGCCGACCCTCCTCGAGCTCTCCGTCCCCGGCCGCCGGGCCTGGCAGCTGCCCGACACCGGGGTCCCCGAGACGCCCCTCGGGACGCTCCTGCCGGCCGAGCTCCTCCGGGACGCGCCCCCGGCGCTGCCCGAGGTCAGCGAACGGGACCTCGTGGCCCACGTGACCCGCCTGGCCCACCGGCAGTACGCCGTCGACCTGGGCGCCTACCCGCTCGGGTCCTGCACCATGAAGTACAACCCCAAGGCGTTCGACGCCCTGGTGGCCTGGCCCGAGCTGAACGCCGTCCACCCGGCCAGCCCCCCGGCCCTCGCCCAGGGCTGGCTGGCCCTCCTCGTCGCCCTCGAGGAGGCCCTCTGCGCGCTGACCGGCATGGCCGCCGCCACCTTGCAGCCGGCCGCGGGGGCCGCCGGGGAGCTCACCGGCCTGCTCCTCGTCCGGGCCTGGCACCACGACCGCGGCGAGCGGCGCACCGAGGTGGTCATCCCCGACAGCGCCCACGGCACCAACCCGGCCTCGGTCCGCCTCGCCGGCTACCGGGCCGTCACCGTCCCCACCGCCCCCGACGGGGGCGTGGACCTCGACGCCCTCCGCCAGGTGGTCGGGCCGCAGACCGCGGCCATCATGCTCACCAACCCCAACACCCTCGGGCTCTTCGAGCAGCGCATCGAGCAGGTCGCCGCGGTGGTCCACGACGCCGGCGGCCTCCTCTACTACGACGGGGCCAACCTCAACGCCATCGCCGGGGTGGTCCGCCCCGGCGACATGGGCTTCGACATCGTCCACCTCAACCTCCACAAGACCTTCGCCACCCCCCACGGGGGCGGGGGGCCCGGGGCCGGCCCGCTCGCCGTGGTCGCCGACCTCGCCCCCTACCTCCCCGGCCCCCGGCCCGTGCGGGTGGGGGAGGACCGCTACGACCTCCAGGTCCCCGAGCGGTCCATCGGCCGGGTCCACTCCTGGCACGGCAACGCCCTGGTCCTCGCCCGGGCCCTCGCCTACCTCCAGGTCCACGGGGCCGATGGGCTCCGCCGGGTGGCCCAGCTGGCGGTCTTGAACGCCCGCTGGCTCCAGGCCAGGCTCCGGGCGTGCTTCGAGCTGCCCTACGACCAGCCCTGCCTCCACGAGTTCGTCGTCTCGGCCGCCGGCCTCCGGCGCCGCTACGGGGTCCGGGCCCTCGACGTCGCCAAGGGCCTCCTCGACCGGGGCGTCCACGCCCCCACGGTGGCCTTCCCCCTCATCGTCGAGGACGCCCTCATGTTCGAACCGACCGAGACCGAGAGCCCCCAGACCCTCTGGGCCATCGCCCAGGCCTGCGCCGCCCTCGTCGAAGACCTCGAACGCCCCGGCGGACCCGAACGTCTGCGGGCGGCCCCCACCCGGACCCCCGTTCGCCGGGTCGACGAGGCCCGTGCCGCCCGCCAGCTCGTCCCCGTCGAAGGCCCGCCCCTGCCCCCCGAGGCCCTCCGGGACCGGCCCGCGGCAGCCGGCCCCAGCTAGCCGGCGGCGGGGGAGAGGCTCGCCTGCCAGGCGACCCAGTCGACGTCCCAGGCGTCGCCCACCTTCGTGGTCGGGACGGGGACCGTCGGCTCGCACGAGAGGTTCGCCTGGCAAGTCTGCAGGACGACCAGGGTCAGGAGGCTGCCCGGCTCGGTCGTGCCAGGCTGCACCACGACCCCCCGCAGGCTCGTCCGCCGGAAGGCCTCGACCACCGGGGCGGTCATGGCCGAGGGCACCGCACCCGCCTGGCTGGGCTCGACGAGCTGCTCGAGAGCCCGGACGTTCCCCGAGGCGAGGTCCTGGTAGAAGGCCAGGGCCACCGCGGTCGGGGAGCGGTGCGGCGACGGATGGGCCAGTCGGTCCACCACGTACCCAGCCGCCGCCAGGACCAGGACCAGGACGACCGTGCCCCACCGGATGCCCGGGCGACGGCTCTTTGGGGGGACCGGCGGCGCCCCGGCCGACGCCGGCACCCGGCTGAGCAGGTAGGGGTTCGCCTCGAAGCCCGCCAAGCGAGCCTCCGTCCTCCTCGTCGACCCCGCCCTCGCCGGCGAGCCGCTGGCCTGCTTCGCCGGGTGCACGGCGGAGGGCCCCAGGACCGCGGGACGGGCCTCGGCCGCCCAGGGGCGCCCGAGGGGTCGGGCAAGGTGCTGCGGATGGGACCGGGGGGTCGGCCCCCGCCCGAGGGCCTCGGCCAGGGCCGCGTCCAGCCCCCCGGCTCGCCCAGGACGCTCCTGGCCGTCTGCCCCTTCGGCGAGGGGCAACGTGGCGGTCACGCTCCTCCCGGCTGGCTGCTCACCGCCGCCTCGCCGACCCGGCCGTCTCGGCCCGGGGCGGCGTCGAGGCTGGCCCCGTGGTCGCCCTCCGGTGCGCGCTCGGGCCCGGGCAGCAGCACCACGGGCCGCCCCAGGACCACGAGCTGCCTGACCTCGTCCTCCGTCGGCACCGCTCCCGTCACCCCCGCGTCCATGCCGTCCTCCTCCGTCGAGCCACCCGAACCCGACCGACGAGCCGCCGTCCGTGGCGGCACCTCCCCGGCGAGATCGGCACCGGCCGACGTCACCTGGAGTCAACGTTCCCTCACCACGCCCCGTTTCCCACCGCACGCCCAACGCTGCGGCCGGTGCCCGGTCCGGGGTCCCTGGCCGTCGCGAGCGCTGGCCCGAGGGGTCCGAGACCCCCTAGCCTTGGGGGGGCACACGGGAGGGAAAGATGGCACGCGACAACCCTGGCCGCATCCAGCGGCTCATCAGTCGGCTCGTCACCCGCGTGCCCTGGTTCCGGCGCCGCTACAGCCGCTGGCTGCTCCGCTACCTGGCCAAGAGCCGGAAGAAGGGCCGGCCCATCCCGCCCGAGCTCCAGCAGCTCGAACGGCAGCTCGCCAAGGTGCCGCCGAAGAAACGAGCCGAGGTCGTCGAGACCGCCTTGCTGGCCGGCGACCCCGACGCGGCGCCGTCCAGCCGGGCGATCCGTCGCGCCCTGGCCCGCCAGCAGCGCCAGCGGCCCAGCGGCAAGGGCCAGCGGCCGGGCACCCTTGGCGGTTCCCGCGTCGTCGAGCGCCGCTGAACGCCGACCAGGTCCCCGCCGCCCGTCCTCGGTGCGCGCTCGTCCGCGATCTTTTCGCGCGTCCACGCGCCCGGGGGAGAGCCTCGTGTCGAGGTTCAGCTCGCCTCGACCTCCCCTTGACCTTTCACTTTACAGAAGAGACATTCTCGGCGTGCCAGGGGAGTGCTGGGTGCAGCCGGTGGTGCGACCGGCGCCGGTCGTCGGGCCGGGAGCCGTCCGTCGGGCCGGGCGCCTCGCCCGGGCGGCGGGCCGAACGACGGCTCGCTGCGCCGGCCACCCGAGCCCTAGGCTGGGGTCGTGCCGCACGCGCCGAGCCTGCCGCCGTTCGGGTTGCGGGCCATCTGGCTGGTCCTCAGCCGGGTGTCGACCGGGCCGTGGACGGTGTTCACCCTGGCGGTCGAACTCGGGCTGCTCGGCTGGTACCTCTCGGCGGTCCAGCGCCTGGCTCGCCGGGGCCGGCGCTGGCCGCGCTATCGGACGCTGGCCTTCGTGGGCGGTCTGGCCATGCTGGCCCTGGCCTGGCAGACCGGCGTGCCGGTCTACGCCGGGTCGGTCTTCACCGTCCACATCATCCAGCACCTGGCCCTCATGATTGCCGCGCCGGCCCTGCTGGCCCTGGCGGCCCCCGTGACCTTGCTCATGCAGACCGTCCAGCGGGCCACGAAGGTGCGGCTCCTGCGGGTGCTGCGGGCCAAGCCGACCCGCTACGTGGTCCACCCCCTCACCGCGGGCCTCGGCAACTACGGGATCATGTTCTGGTTCTTCTTGGACGGGGGCATCACCCTCGCCATGGCCCACCCGGCCCTCATGGACCTGGTGAACGTCGGCTTTCTGTTCTTCGGCTGCCTGACCTGGTGGCCGGTCCTCTCCCCGGACTTCATCGGGGGTCGGCGCTACCACCCACTGGTCCGGGTGGTCCTCGGGGTCATCGGGATGCCCTTCGACTCGGTGCTGGCCATCACTCTCATGATGGGAGGCGCCACCCAGTCCATCGCCCCGACCCTCTACAGCGTGGGGTCGGTCCAAACCGGGGCCGAGGTGTTCTGGATCCTCTCGATGCTGCTCGTCGGGCTGGCGGTCATCCCACCGACGGCGAAGCTGCTGGCCAGCGAGCAGCGCTCCTCGGGACGCCAGCTCCGGCAGCTGGTTGAGCACCAGCAGCTGGCCCCGGTGTCCGAGCGGGGCTGGTGGCAGGGCTCGGTCCAGGTGGACGCCGAGGGCCTCATCACCGTCCCCTGGGCTACCGAGGACGAGCTGCGGAGCGACGCCGGCCGCCGCCCGGGGCTGCCAGGGGTGCCCGGCCCGGCCCCCGGACGCCAGGCCACGGACGCCTAGGACGACGGGCGGGTCAGTAGTACCAGGGGAAGCGGGACCAGTCCGGGGGTCGCTTCTCCAAGAACGCGTCCCGTCCCTCGGCGGCCTCCTCGGTCATGTAGGCCAGTCGGGTCGCCTCCCCGGCGAAGACCTGCTGGCCGACGAGCCCGTCGTCGACCAGGTTGAAGGCGAACTTCAGCATGCGCTGGGCCGTGGGGCTCTTGGCCAGGATCTCCCGGGCCCAGGCCAAGGCGGTGGCCTCGAGCTCGGCGTGGGGCACGACGGCGTTCACCATGCCCATCCGGTGGGCGTCCTCGGCGCTGTAGGTCCTCCCGAGGAAGAAGATCTCGCGGGCGAACTTCTGGCCTACCTGGCGGGCGAGATAGGCCGAGCCGAAGCCGCCGTCGAAGCTGGCGACATCGGCGTCGGTCTGCTTGAAGCGGGCGTGCTCGGCCGAGGCCAGGGTGAGGTCGCAGACGACGTGGAGGCTGTGGCCACCGCCGGCCGCCCAGCCGGGCACCACGGCGATGACCACCTTCGGCATGGTCCGGATGAGCCGCTGGATCTCCAGGATGTGGAGCCGGCCCATGGCGGCCCGCGCCGCTGGGGTGTCGGCCGTGCCGTCCTCGTAGCGGTAGCCGTCCCGGCCCCGGATCCGCTGGTCCCCCCCGGAGCAGAAGGCCCAGCCGCCGTCCTTCGGCGAGGGCCCGTTGCCGGTCAGCAGCACGCACCCCACGTCCGGGGTGCACCGGGCGTGGTCCAGGGCCTGGTAGAGCTCGTCGACGGTCTTGGGACGAAAGGCGTTGCGGACCTCGGGCCGGTTGAAGGCCACCCGGACCGCCCCAAGACCGCGGGCCCGGTGGTAGGTGATGTCGGTGAAGGCGAACCCGGGGACCTCCTCCCAGGCCTCGGGGTCGAAGAGCTCAGAGACCACGCGTGGACCGTCCTCGCTTCGCGCTCGGTTGCCCGAAGGGCCGGGCCAAGACCTCGAGCGCCTGGGCCACCACCTGGTCGAGTGGGCCCGCCAGCTCGCCGGCTGCCCAGAGCTCGAAGGCGGCCGACACCGCGGCCAGGACCGCCCCGGCAGCCACCGGTGGCCACAGCGGGTCGTCGGCCAGGGCCGGGTAGGCGGTGGCCAGGACCTCGGCCAGCTCGGCTTGCCGCTGGAAGATCTCGTCCAGCCAGCGGGCCCGGAGGGCCGGGATCTGGCGGACCATCTGGAAGAACGCCCGGGCCTCGGCCTCGCCGTCCCCCGAGGGGTCGGCCTGGTCCTTCGCCACGACGGTCGCCACCGTCTCGGCCAGGGCCTCGGGCAGCGGCTCCCCCGGGAGCCGTCGACGGAGCTCGGCCAGCACGTCGTCCAGGCCGAACTGGGCCAGAGCCACGACGACGCCCTCCTTGTGGGCGAAGTAGCGGTAAAAGGTCCGGGGCGAGACCTCGGCCGCGGCGGCGATCTCCTCGATGGTCGTCTCGTCGTAGCCCTGGCTGGCGAAGAGCCGACCGGCCGCCTTCGCCAGCTCGCGCCGGGTCCGCGCCATGCGCCGCTGGGTCAGGGTCGGCGAGCCCCCCGCGTCCTCCCCGACAAGTCCCTCCCCCGTTCTGCCATCGGTCACCGACTGCATCCCAGCAGATCATGCCATCTGACAGGACCTGGGGCCAGGACGCCCCGCGTCGGCTCCTCGCCGCCACTCCATGACAGCTCCCGCAGGATGGCAGCTTCTGTCATACAGCTGGTAGGCTGGGGGGCATGAGCCTGACCACCGCCTCGCCCGCCACGGTCGCCCGTCCGACCTCCCATCGCCGGGGCAACCCGTGGTGGACCCTGGCCTGCGTGGCCCTGGGGGTCATCATGGTGGGGATCGACGGCTCGGTGGTGGCCATCGCCAACCCCTACATCGCCCGCTCCCTCCACGCCTCCCTGGCCGACCTCCAGTGGGTCACGAACGCCTACCTGCTGGCCCTGGCGGTCCTTCTGGTGGCCGGCGGCAAGCTGGGCGACCGCTACGGCCGGCGGCTCGTCTACCTGATCGGCGTAGCCGGCTTCGCCGCCTGCTCGGTCGGGGTCGGCCTGGTGGGCAGCATCACCGGGGTCATCGTCCTGCGGACCCTCCAGGGGGCCTTCGGCGCCCTCCTCATGCCGAACACCTTGGCGCTCCTGCGCAGTGCGTTCCCCCAGGAGAAGCTGAACCAGGCGGTCGGGATCTGGGGCGGCACCTCGGCCCTGGCCACCGCCGCCGGGCCGATCGTCGGGGGGCTTCTCGTCGAGCACGTCTCGTGGGAGAGCGTCTTCTACATCAACGCCCCCATTGCCGCCATCACGGTCGTCATCGGGCTGGTGGTCCTGGCCGAGAGCCGGGAAACGGTCCGCCAGGTCCTCGACGGCCTCGGCCTGATCCTGCTGGCCGGCAGCCTCTTCTGCTTGGTCTTCGGGGTCGTCGAGGGCCAGACCTGGGGGTGGGGGGCGCCGAGCATCGACGGCCTGTTGGCTGGCGGGGCCGTGCTCCTCGTGGCGTTCGGTCTGGTCGAGGCCAAGGTCCACGCCCCCCTCATCCCCCTGCGGGTCATCGCCCAGCGGTCGGTGGCCCTCGGCACCGTGACGGTCCTGCTGACCTTCTTCGCCATGTACGGCGTGCTGTTCTTCGTCTCCCTCTACCTCCAGAACGTCCACGGCCTGGACCCGGTGGGCGCAGGCGTCCGCACGTTGCCGTTGACGCTGGTGTTCGCCGTCTCGAGCCCCCTCGGGGCCTGGCTCACCGGCCGTTTCGGTCCCCGGGTGCCCATCGCCCTCGGGCTCGGGGTGACCGGCGTCGCCCTCCTCCTGCTCCTCAGCCTCGAACCCGGCTCCTCCTACGTCCACCTCTGGCCGTCGTTCGTGCTCCTCGGTATCGGCATCGGCCTCGTGGTCGTGGCCTCCACGGACGCCATCGTGGCGAACGCCCCGGCGGACGAGGCGGGCATCGCCGGGGGGATCCAGACCACGGCCCTGCAGTTCGGCGGGGTCCTCGGCACCGCGGTCCTCGGCTCGGTCATCGCCACCGTCGTCGGCAGCCGCCTGGTCGGGGACCTGACCCACGCCGGTCTGCCCCACGGGGTGGCGGCGAAGTTCCAGGTGGCCAAGGAGCTCGTCGCCCAGGGAGTGGCGCCGGTCCCCAAGGGCGCCCCGGCCGCGCTGGCGAAGGTGGTGACCACCGGGAGCCACCAGGCCTTCATGAGCGGTCTCCACGAGGCCCTCCTGGTCGCCGCCGTCGTGAGCTTCCTCGGGGCCATCGCCGGGCTCTTCGTCTCCCGGGGCGAGCACCGCGAGGGTGCCCTGCCGGTCATCGGCTGACCGGCGTCGACCCTCAACCGTCGGCCCCATCGGGTGAGCGACGCACCAGGTCATCGCCCCACAAGGTCACCAGCCCGATGCCCGAGACGAACCGATACGGTGGCCACATGGAGGCGAGGGGTCACCCCCATCTGGAGCATGGCCATCTCGGCCACCTCCGGGACCTCGAGACGGCGGTGCTGGCCCGCTGGCACCGGCCGAACTACGCCCTGGCGGTCGTCACCCTGGTCCTCTTCCTGACCTTCCTCGACAACACCGTCGTCACCGTCGTCCTGGCCGACGTCCAATCCGCCCTCCACGCCGGGGTCAGCGACCTCCAGTGGGTGGTGAACGGCTACGCCCTGACCTTCGCGTCCCTCATGCTGAGCTTCGGGGCCCTCGCGGACCGGCTCGGCCGCAAGCGGGTCATGCTGAGCGGGGTGGCGGTCTTCTGCGCCGGCAGCGTCATCTGCGCCCTGGCCCCGAGCATCCAGGTCCTGATCGCCGGCCGGGTGGTCATGGGGGTGGGCGCCGCGGCCTCGGAGCCCGGGACCCTCTCCATGATCCGCCACCTCTTCGACGACCGGGAGCGCCGGGCCCGGGCCCTTGGGGCCTGGGCGGCCGTCTCGGGCCTGGCCCTGGCCACCGGACCGGTCATCGGCGGGGTGCTGGCCGGGGCCTGGTCCTGGCGGGCCATCTTCTGGTTCAACGTCGCCTTCGGCCTCCTGGCCCTCGTCGCCGGGGCCGCCCTGCTGCCCGAGAGCGCCGACCCCGACGGTCGGGGACTCGACGTGCCAGGGGCCCTGCTCGGTGCCGCCGCCCTGGGTTGTCTGTCCTTCGGGGTGATCCTCGGCGAGACCCACGGCTACCGGGCCGCACCCATCCTCGGTCTGCTGAGCGGTTCAGGCGCCCTAGCGGTCCTCTTCGTCCTCTGGGAGCGTCGCAGTCGCCACCCGGTCCTCGACGTCCGGGCCTTCTCTCGGCCGGCGTTCAGCGGCGCCACCGCGGTGGCCTTCGCGGTCTCCTTCGCCACCTTCGCCGTGTTCTTCTTCGTGGCCCTCTACCTCCAGGTGGTCGCCAACCGCTCCCCCGACGGCACGGCGCTCGTCTTCGCCCCCATGGCGGTGGCCATGATCGCCGGCGCCGGCCTGGCGGGGCCCTGGGTGGCCCGCAGCGGCGCTCGCCTCCCCATGGTGGTGGGCTGCCTGGCCGGGGCCGCCGGGGTGGCCCTGACCGACGCCTTCATCAGCCCGACCACCGGACTGGCCACGTTGGGGTGGACCCTGGCCATCGCCGGCTTCGGGCTCGGCGTGGCCCTCGTGCCCGTGACCGCCGCCGCCCTCTCCTCCATGCCCCCCGAGCGTTCCTCCACCGCCGCCTCGACGGTCAACACCAGTCGGGAGCTCGGCGCGGTCGTCGGGGTCGCGGCCCTCGGCTCGGTGGTGAACGGCCAGCTCACCGTCGACCTGGTCCACCAGCTGGCCGCGGTCGGGATCCCCAAGCAGTTCCAGGCCGAGGTGATCACGGCGGTCACGACCGGCTCCTTCAACGCCCAGGCCGCCAAGGCGGCCCACGCCAGCCGGGCCATCGCCCACATCGTCTTCGAGGTCGAGCACGCCGCCTACCACGCCTTCGGCAACGGGCTCCACCTCTCCCTCGGGGCGGCCGCTGGCCTGCTGCTGGTGGGGACGCTCATCTCAGCCACGGCCATCCGCCGGCGCTCGGCCCGCAGCTTCGACATCACCCGCACCGCCGAGCCCGACCCCCACAGCACCCCCGCTCCCGGTCCGAGCTGACCGAGCCCGCTCCTCCTCCGGCGCGGCGTGCCGGAAGAACAGCCAATAGAGGCCGGCGTTGAGCGCCTGGAGCAGGCCGGCCAGCTCGAAGGGCAGCGAGAGGCTGACCTCCTCGAGGAGGTAGCCCGAGGCCAGGGGGCTGACCCCCATGGCTAGCTGGCTCGGCAGGTTCGAGAGCGCCGCCACCGAGGCCCGCTCCTCCGGGTGGGCCATGGCGAGCACGTAGGACTGCCGCAGGGGCAGCGCGGCCCGCTGGGCGGCCATGCGCACCAGGTAGATGGCGCCGGCCAGAAGGAACGAGGGGGAGAGCACCATGGGGACCAGCAAGACGGCCTGCGCCAGGCGCAGGGCGGTCATGGCCCGGATGATGCCGAAGCGCCGGGCGAGGCCAGCGGCCTCGAGGGTGGTGGGCAGGGTGGCCAGGTTCACCACGGCGAACAGCGCGCCGATCTCCCCCGGGCCGACGTGGTAGCGGAGGGCGAACCAGTAGCTCACGAAGGGGCCGAACATGCCGACGGCCACCCCGTTCACCGTGTTCGTGGCCCACAGCCGCACGAGGAGCGGGACCGAGCGGGCCGGCCAGCGCATCCCGCCCCGTCGCTCCTTCCCCCTGGGCACCGGGACGTCGTCCCCGCCGGTCGTCCGGGCCGGCTCCCGGATCCAGAGGGCCAAGAGACCCGCCAGCGCCGAGCAGGCGGCCACGGCCAGGAAGGCCGGTCGGTAGGCCGCGATCACCGCGCCGAGCGCCCCGTGGTGCCGATGGGCCAGGTCGGCCAGCAACCCCCCGGCCAGGGCCCCGAGGGACGAGGCGAAGGCCAGCCGCCCGAAGACGTCGTTGCGCCGGCCGGCCCGCACCGACTCGGTGGCCAGGGCCGACTCGACCGCCTGGTAGGGGCCGACCGCCCCCGCCCCGGCCCCCGCCCCCCGGCCGAAGCTGCCCAGCGCTGCGAAGACGACGAGGAGCGCCAGTGGACGGGCCAGCGCGAAGACCAGCCCAGCCGCCGCCGTCAGAAGGGGGAAGACCACAAGGAACGGCTTGCGGCCCACCCGGTCCGAGAGCAGCCCCGAGAGGGAGGACAACAGGGCCGATGCCAGGGCGACCACCATGAACACCAGGGCGATCCCGACGGCGCTCAGGCCCCGGTCGGCCAGGTAGAGGGCGGTGACCACCCCGGCCAGGGCCCGCCCGACGCTCATGACCAGCCGGGCGCTCCAGACCAGCCGGAGGTTCCGGTCCATCCACGGCGGCCAGAGGAGGTGGCGGCGGGCGGACGGCGGACCGGCGTCGGGCACCCCCTGAGCATGGCTCAGCGTTGGCGCCACGTCACCTCGAACGAGGCACCCCCCAGGCTCGATCGGCCGACCGTCCAGCGCCCCCCGGTGGCCTGGACCACCGCGTCGGCGATGGCCAGGCCCAAGCCGTGGCCGCTGCCGTCCTCGATGGCCCGATGGAAGCGGTCGAAGAGGCGGGCCCGGGAGGCCTCGGGGATGCCCGGGCCGCTGTCCTCCACCCGCAGGGCCACCCGTCCGCTCCCGGCCTGCACGACCACCCGGACCCGCCCGCCGGGCCCGGCGTAGCGGCAGGCGTTGTCCAGCAGGACCCCGAGCAGCCGGTCCAGCTGGTCCGGGGAGGCCGAGAGCCAGGCCGTCTCCTCGCCGGCCGCCAGCTCGAGGACCTGGTTCCGTTCGGCGGCCACCGGCTGGAAACGGCCGGTGGCCGCCTCGGCCAGGGCCACGAGGTCCACCGGCTCGGCCGGCGCCCCTGGCGGCGCGGTGTCCAGGCGGGCCAGCCACAAGAGATCCTCCACGATCCGCCGCAGCCGGACCCCCTCGGCTCGGACCCGTTCGAGGGCCTCGCGGGCCGGGTCCCCCGGTGGCAGGCCTCGGAGGGCCAGGGCCGTCTCGGCCTCGATGACCGTGAGCGGGGTCCGCAGCTCGTGGGAGGCGTCGGCGGTGAAGTCCAGCTGCCGTTGCCGGGCGGCCTCCACCGGCACCGCCGCCCGGGCGCCGATGGCGAAGGCCGCGGCGAAGCTCGCCAGGAGCAACACGGGCAGCACGACGGCCTCCCCGAGCACCAGGGTGCCGAAGATGTGCTGGCTCTCGGTCAGGCTCTCCCCGGCGACCACCCGGCCGCCGTCGACCCGGACCGACCCCACGAGCCATGCCGCCCCGTCGATGCCCACCTCCTGGACGCCACCGGCCAGGTCTCGGGCTGCCCGTGGCAAGGGGGGTGCGCCGGGACTCGTCGCCTGGACCGTCCCCGCTCGATCCACCAGCCACAGGGCCAGGGGCTCCCCGTCCTCGTCGTCGCCTCGGCCCAGGCCCTCCACCGGGGCCGCGGGGGCCACCCCGGGGGCGGCCTCGGCCGAGCGCACGTCGTGGAGGGCGTCGAGCACCGCCACGCGGACCTGGTCGGTCAAGCGGTCGTGGACCACCAGGTCCAAGCCGGCGACGGCCGCCACCCCGAGGACCCCGAGGAGCACCGTGGCCACCGCTGCCACCCGGGCAGCGTGCCGCAGGGCGAGGCGCCGCTGGGACCGTGCCGGCCTCACGAGCCGTCGTCGTCCTCGGGCACGAGGCGATAGCCCACCCCGCGGACCGTCTGGACCCGGACCCGGGCGCCAGCCAGCTTCGCCCGGAGTCGGGCCATGTGGACGTCGATGGTGTTGGAACCCAAGGTGTCGGCCTCGTCCTCCCACACGTGCACCGCGATGGCCCGTCGGCCCACCACCCCGGGGGAGCGGCGCAGGAGCAGCTCGAGGATCCCCATCTCGATGGGCGTCAAGCCCGGGTCCCGCCCCGCCGCCCGGACTTGGCGGGTGGCGGGGTCCAGCACCAGGTCCCCGACGCTCAGCACCGGCGCCGCCAGGACCGCCGGGCGGCGCTGGAGGGCCCGCAGGCGGGCGAAGAGCTCGTCCAAGTCGAACGGCTTCACCAGGTAGTCGTCGGCCCCGGCGTCCAACCCGGCCACCCGGTCGGCTGGGGCGTCCCGGGCGGTCAGCATGAGGACCGGGATGGTCGAGCGCCGTCGCCGCAGCTCCCGGACGAGATCGAGGCCCGAGAGCACCGGCATCCGCCAATCGACCACCGCCACTGCGTAGTCATGGGCCCGGGCGTAGCGCAGGGCGGTCTCGCCGTCCCCGACCGCGTCCACCACGTACCCTTGTTCCTGCAGGCCCCGGGCCAGCACCGACCGCAGGGCCACGTCGTCCTCGGCCAAGAGCAGGCGCACGACGGGCTCCTCGCTTTCTCCCGGCCTGCGGCCTCCGTGCACCCTCGACAGCGTGGGTCCACCATCTGGCGCAAGCCGTGACCGATACTGGCACGATGCGACGGCCGGGGAGCACGCCGGGGGGCGGCGCGCCGGGTCGGCCTGCGGACGCCGACCCTGCGACCCTCGTCCGTGCCCGGCCCCTCTTCGGTCACCGGGCGGGGCCGGTGGCGGTCGCCGAGGTGGTGGCCCCCGGTCGGGCCGTCGCCTCCGTGGGCGTCCTCTGGGCCGTGGCCGCCCTGGCCGCCCTGGCCGGCGCGCTCGCCAGCGCCCTGGCCCGGTCCCCGGGGTGGGACCAGGTCGTCTGGGCCCTGCTCGCCGCCCTCGGCGTCGCGTGGTCCTTCATCTGGGGCCGAACCGGGGAGGAGCTGCGTCCTCCTGCTCGCTTCCTCGTGACGCTCCTTGCGCTCTGCGCCGCCGCGGCCGCCCTCGCCGGCGGACCTGGGCTCGACGCGGGCGCCGAGGCCGTCGTCGTGACCGCCCTGACCGCCCAGGCGGCGCTGAGCGTTCCTCGGCGAGCCCAGGGGCTCCTCGTCCTCGTGGCCCTCCTCGCCGGGTTGGCCGCCGGCCTGGCCCGTCTGGGCAACCAGCCCCTCGGTCCGGCGTGGCCGCTGGTCGGCCTGGCGAGCGCCCTGGCCGGGGCTGCCGTGGCCGGGGCCCTGCGCCAGGTGGAGCGGGCCCTGGCGGAAGCCGCCGTCGCCGATCCCCTGACCGGCTTGCCCAACCGTCGAGCCCTCGGTCCCCTCCTCCGCCGGGAACTGGCCCGCTGCGCCCGCCTCGGGGACCCCCTCACGGTGGCGGTCGTCGACCTCGACGGGTTCAAGGCGGTGAACGACGACCGGGGCCACCACGGCGGCGACGCCCTCCTCGTGCACCTGGCCCGGGCCTGGCGGGCCGCCCTTCGGCCCTTCGACGTGCTCGCCCGGACCGGCGGCGACGAGTTCGTCCTGGTGCTCCCGGCCACCACCGCCGAGGAGGCCGTCCACGTCCTCCAGCGGCTCCGCCGCGTCCACCCCCAACGCTTCTCGGCCGGGGTGGCCCAACGCGCCCCCGGGGCGTCCCCGGCAGATCTCCTCCAGCAGGCCGACGCCGGCTGCTACGCCGCCAAGCGCCTGGGTCGCGGGCGAACCGTGGTCGTCCCCGGCGCAGCCGACCCCCACCCGCCCCGGGCCGCCGGGGCCGACTGAGCGCAGAGCCGACTGGGCGCAGAGCCGAGTGCACGCAGGGGCCGTACGCCGGTTCCCGCCCCGGTCCCGCTGGTTGCTAGCGTACGGCTGCCATGGCCACGCGGATGGAGATCGAGCTCACCTCCCGGCGCGACGACGGGACCTGGACCTGGCGGGCCGCGGGGGCTCGGCAGCCCAAGGGGGTGGTCGAGCCCGACCTCGTGCCGGCCGACGCCGCCGTCGGGACGCGCTTTCGCGCCGAGGTGGAGCCCGGCCTCGACGGCGTGGCGATCGTGCACCTGGCCCCCCTCCTGCGAGGCGAGGATCGCCACGACGGGGCGCAGCGTCTCGAGATCCTCGGCTCGGGACGGGTCCAGGCCGGGGTGTCGGTCCGCCTCGCCCGCCGCCGGGCCGGCGACCGGCGACCTGGCGAGGACCGCGATCGGCGTCGGCCCCGAGAGGACCGGCCCCGGGACGAGCGTCCCCGCCACGACCGGCCGCGGGAGGACCGACGAACCCGGGGCGCAACCCCGGCCGGCGAGGCGGCCGAGCCGCGTGCTGGCGAGGAGGCTCGGGCCCGCCGGGGCACGAGGTCCGAGGGCGGCGGAGCCGGGCGGGCCGGCCGGCCAGGTGCCCGGCGGTTCACCCCGTCGACCACCTACCGCAACGCGGTCCTCGCCAGCCTGCGGCCCGAACAGCTGCCGGTGGCCGAGCAGCTTTTGCGCGGCGGAATCCCCCAGGTCCGGCGGGCCATCGAGGAGCAGAACGCCCGGGCCAAGGCCGAGGGGCGCGACGGGGTCGCTCCCGAACCCCTCCTGGCCATGGCCGAGGAGCTCCTGCCGACCATCAATCTCGCCGCCTGGAAGGATCGGGCGGTGGCGGCCCGGGACGCCGGTCGGACGGCGCCGCTCCGGGAGCTGCGGGCCATCGTGGCCGCGGCCTCGACGGTCGGGCTCGACGACGAGGGCCGGGAGCTGCTGACGGCGGTGCGCCAGGCCCTCGAGGCGAAGGTCGCCCAGATCCGGGAGGCCTGGCTGGGACGGCTCCGATCCCACCTGGCTGCCGGTCGGGTGGTGGAGGCCCTGCAGGAGTCGGCCCAGCCGCCGGACCACGGGACGAGGCTCCCGGCCGACCTGGCCATGGCCCTGGCCCAGGCGGCGTCGGAGGCCATGCGGCAGGACCTCGATCCCACCGAGTGGCTGGCCCTCCTCGACGCGGTCGTGGCCTCCCCGGTGCGCCGTTCGGTCCGGCCCGCTGGCCTGCCCGAGACCGCCGACGAGGAGCTTCGCCGTCGGGCCCGGCAGGCGGCCGGCCTGGTCCCCGAGCTGGCTCGCCTGCTCGGCATCCCCCTGCCGCCGCCGCCGGGAGCTCGCCCGGTGCCCGCCCGGGCGAGCTGAGCGGGCTCAGGCCGGGACCACCCCGACCTCCTGGAGGAACGACAGCAGGCCCGGCACGAGGGGCCAGGTCGACAGGTCGCCGAGGGGCACCCAGGCGAGGGCCGCAGCGTCGCTCGCCGCCTCGCCGCCGCGCTCGTCGGCCAGGTCAACCGCGAAGTCGAAGATGACGAAGTGGTGGTCGGTGTCGATCCGCTCCACGAACCCCAGCAGCGGCCCGCATCGACCACGCAAGCCGGTCTCCTCGGCGAGTTCCCGGGTGACCGCCGCCGCCAGCGTCTCGCCCCACTCCACCCGACCCCCGGGCACCGTCCAGCGCCCTTCCGCCGGCGGATGGGCCCGCTGGACGAGCAGCAACCGCTCCCGGTGCACGCAGACGGCGCCGACGGCCAGCTCCGGGCGTCGCACGGGGGAAGCTGGCCGGGCGCTGGCCACCGGCGCCTAGCGGTCGGTCGTCGGTTCGGCCAGGTGCATGGTGATAGCCCTGGCCACGAAGCCGCTCGACTCCAGCAGCCGCTTCGTCGGCAGGTCGCCCGGCAGGGCCACCGCGTCGATCCCCAGGCAGCCGGCCTGGCGCAAGGCGTCGACGGCCAGTTGCAGCATGGCGCCGCCCACGCCCACCCCCCGCGCCGCCGGCTCGACGTAGAGCAGCTCCAGGACCCCGAGGAGGGCACCTTGGACGTCGTCCACCCGCGCCACCAGCACACCCACCACGACCTCGTCGAGCGTGCCCACGACCACCCGTCGTCGGCGATCGCCGAGGAGCCGGTCGAGGCCCCCCGGTCGGAGCAGCGCCGGCCCAGCCGGGTAGGCCTCCCGGCGGACCAGCAGGGCCCCGCCTCGCTGGGCCTGGGCCGCCTCCAGGGCTGCTCGGGCCAGCTCGGCGCAGCGGTCGGCGTCGGTACGCCGAGCCGCTCGGGCGCCCTCCACGGTGGTCGTCCTGCCCGATCCGGGACCGGTCGGCGCCGCGGGCCGATCCGCCTCGTCCCGCAGCGGTCCGGGGTCGCTCACGACTCCTCGGCCGGCCGGCCAGCGAGCTGCTCGATCCGGCCCAGGACCGTCCGCCGGTGCCGGTGCGCCAGCTCGTAGCGCCGGACCGCCTCGAGCTGTTCGGGCGTCAGGCCCGCCAACCTCGGGACCACCTGGGACGCCGAGAGGCTCTCGTAGCCGGGGATGGCCAGGTCCTCCTCGCGCGGGGCCGCCTCCCGCAGGTCCTCGTCCACCGTGTCGTCCCCGCTGGTCGTCGCCGAGGCCCGGGGTGCCGTGGGGGGCTCGGCGGTCGGCCGCCCAGCGCTGGGGTCCGGCGCGGACCGGGCCGGCGGGGGCGGTGTCGCCCCGGGCGTCGAAGGTGGCTGGCCGCTGCCGGCGGGTGCCGACCCGCTCCCCGGGCCTCGCCGGCTGGCGAGCTGCTGACGGGCCATCTGGAGGGCGAAACGACCAAGGACCCGGGCCGTGCTCACCTGGCCCTCGACCCGTTCCCGGCCCTTCTCCGCCAGCTTCGGCAGATCCTCCAGGACGGTCAGGGCCAGGCCGACCGGCGCGTAGAGCACCAGGTCCAAGAGCTTGTCCCGCTGCTGGTCCGACTCGGCCATCGCACTCACCTCCCCGCCGCCCGACTCCTTCGCCGGCCGGCTCCTCCTCGTTCCCCCGCTCCCCCGCTCACCCGGCGGCCGCCGGGGCGGGCTCAGGGCTGGTCAGACACAGTCGCGGCACAGCACCCGCTCGGGGTCGGCCAGCTGGCTCGGGTGCTTCACCAGGAAGCAGGACTGGCAGACGAACTCGTCGGGCCGCTTCGGGACGACCCGCTCGGCCCCTTCGCCCCGGTCCTCGGGGTCAGCCGGTTCGTCCTCGTCGGGCTCGTCGTCCTCGACGACCAGGCGCTCCTTCAGGATCTCGTCGAGGCTGGCCTCGACGTCCTCGTCGTCGACCTCCTCGTCGTCGTCGACGTCCTCGTCGGCACCGGCCACCGGTGCGAGATCGTCGTCCTCGTCCTCGTCGTCGACCACGACGTCGTCGTCGTCCTCGTCACCCAGGTCGACGGCGTCCTCGTCCTCGAGGTCGACCTCGAGGTCCTCGTCGAGCTCGTCGTCGAGCTCGGCCTCGAGGTCGCCAGGCTCGGCCACATCGTCCAGATCGTCGGCCATCCTCGCCCTTCAGCTGCTGCCCGCCCGCGTCGGCGGGTCGTGAACGCCGGGGGAGCATATCTGCTCGCCCCCCGGGCCCAGCGCGGGCAGCAGCGGTCCACGCGCCCTGGAGGTCCTAGCCGAGCACGGCCGGGTCGGCCCCGCCAGCCGCCAGGTCGTCGGCCCCGTCGTCGGCCTGCCGTCGGCGAGCCTGGGCCCGCTGCTCGGCGGCCAGGCGGGAAAGGGCGTAGTCGCCGTGGTCCACGAAGACCATGGCCTCGGCCAGGAGCCGGTGCCCGGCCTGCTCGGCGATCAGCCGGTGCATCTGCTGGACCACCGAGCGGTACGCGGGGTGGCCCTGGGGCTGGGAGCGGAGCTCGAGGACGTGCATGGCCTCGCGGGCGTTGAGCTGCATACTGAAACGGACCCGGTAGGCCATGGCCAGGGCGTAGCGGGCCTGCTCGGGCCAGGCGCCGGCCAAAGCGTCGTAGAGGTCCGCCGACTGCTCGAGGGCGGCGCGGTACCGGGGGCCGAAGCCGCCCTCGTCGATCTCCGGGGGCACGCTGGCCCCGAGGTCCGGCCCGAGGGGCTGCCACTCGATCGTGGCCATCCGGTGCCGCTGGAGGTCCCGGAAGGCCCCGTAGTCGCAGACCACGTCGAAGCGGTAGGCGGTCCGTTCGAAGGCCCGACCCGGCATCTCCCGACGGTTGCGCCGCTCGCCCACGTAGGCCCAAAGGAGCGCCCGGCGCTGCTCGGCGTCCAGTCGGGCCACCCGGCGGACCAGCTCGACGTCGGGCAGCCCCGTCGCCGGGTAGCAGATGGCGGCCAGCACCTTCAGCTCGCCGTCGGGGTCCCAGTCCACCAAGGAGACCTCCGGGCCGCCCTCTCGCAGGCCCCCGGCGCCTTGTGGCCGACCCGGCTCGTGGTCCTCGGGCCACAGCTGGCGCAGCCGTGCCGCCACGGCCGCCCCCGTGGCTTCCCGGTAGGCGACGGCGGCCAGGCCACGGTCGGGCAGGTCGACCCGTTCCAAGAAGGCCGGGACCACCTTTCGGAGCTCGTGGAGGATCCGCTCGGCGATCCGGCGGGCCTCGGGCAGGGGGTGGGCCCTAAGACGGTGGATCAGGCGCTCGAAGGCTTGGGGGGCGCCGAAGATCCCGACGTTCGCCAGGGCGCCGGCGGGCAGGAGCCCCCGAAGGAGGTCCAAGGCGGCGGCCTGCACGGCCCGGCGGTGGGCCAGGTCCTCGGTGGTCCCCCCGGCCGGGTACCGGCGGGCCAGCCAGGCGGTCACCTCCGGCAGCAGCGACCCGTAGGCCTCGAAGAGCCCGTCCATGCCCCCGACGTAGCGGGCACCCAGGGACGAGGCCAGCAGGTCCGGGTCTCGGTAGTAGCGGTAGTGGCCGCTTGGCAGCCGGCCGTCGTAGCGGACGTAGCGGGTCGACTGCTCGAGGTAGGACATGAGGCGGCCCCGTTCGAGGACCTTCGTGAGGAGGTTCGAGACCCCTTCGCAGGCCAGGTGGACGCCGCCCAGCTGGGCCACCGAGTCGTCCCCGTACTCGGTCAGGACCCGGTGGTAGAGGGCGTCGGCCCGTCGGGTGGTCGGCGCCGCCCCCGATCCCCCGTCCGCCAGGTCGTCGGCGAACTCGTCGAGCAGCAGCCGTCGGAGGCTCTTCGCCGACCGGGAGTAGCGGGCGAAGAGCGCCCCCTTCACCACTTCCGGGAGGCCTACCAGGGCGAAGACCGGGCCGTCGACGTCGGTCACGTAGCGGGCCAGGCGTTCCCGCTCCTCTGGGCCGAAGGCCTCCACGCTGCTTCGTGCCATGACGGGCCGAGCCTAGGGGCCCGCCGGTCCCGCCTGGGGGACCGTGCCGAAGGGGGGCGCGGGGTCCCCCAGGGGCTCCTCGACCTCCTCGAGCCGTGTCACGCCGAGCACCCCACTGGCCACCACCCCCCGGTCCAGGGCCCGGGCAGCGAGCGCGGCCTGGTCGGCCACCTCGGCCTCGGGAGCGACCAGGGCGACCTGTCGCAGGAGGTCGACCAGCTGCCGGATGGTCCGGACGAAGTCGCCGGGGGCCAGTTCGGCCCGCTCGAGGATCCGCTCCAAGGGCCGGCCCCGGGCCCAGGCCGCCGCCGCCTGCGCGAACCCGGGATCGGGCAGCCGGGTGGGGGGCAGGCGGTGGAGGGCTTCGTCCTCTCGGAGGCGCTCGGCCAACTGGCCCAACTCCCCGAGGCGCGCCCGGGCCGCTTCGGGGGGCGGAGCCGGTCGGAGCCGCCGGCGGGCCACTCGGGGGGCGAAGACGAGGGCCGAGGCCACCGCGGCCAGGGCCGGGGCGTCCAGACCCCCGAAGCAGCCGCAGGCCAGGGCCTCGGCCACCAGGAGGTCGGACTCGTGGTAGATCCGGGCCAGCATCTCGCCCCGAGGGGTGAGCCGCCAGGCGGCCCGGTCGAGGTAGCCCCAGGCCTCCAGCAGGGCCCAGGTCCGCTGCAGCCGCTCCGAGAGGGCCCGGTGCTGGCGCCGGTCGACCCACTGGGCGAAGGAGCGGTCCAGGACGTGGCGGGCCTGGGCCGGCGAGAAGCGCCGCACCAGGTTGGCCGCCAGGTTGTAGGTCGGTCGGAACGAGGAGCGCAGGTCCGGCGGCGGGGTCGTGGCCAGCCGGGCCACGTCGGTGGCGAGGACCTGGGGACCCCAGGGGACCACCGCGTGCCCCACCGGGTCCAGTCCCCGACGCCCGGCCCGACCGGTCAGCTGGGCGTACTCGCCCGAGGTGAGGGCTGAGCGGCCCGACTCCCGGACCTTGGTGAGGCGCTCCACCACCACCGTCCGGGCTGGCATGTTGATCCCCAGCGACAGGGTCTCGGTGGCGAAGACCACCCCGAGGAGCCCGTCCGCGAAGCAGGACTCGACCGCCTCCCGGAAGGCCGGGATCATGCCGGCGTGATGGGCGGCCAGCCCCTCCTCCAAGCCGGCCAGCCACTCCCCGTACCCCAGAGCGGCCAGCTCGTCGTCGGGCAGCCCCTCGGTGGCCGCTTCGCAGCGCCGGCGGATCTCGGCCCTCTCGCCGGGGCCGGTCAAGCGGATGCCCTCCGAGAGGCATTGGGCCACGGCGTCCTCGCAGGCCGCGCGGGAGAAGATGAACACGATGGCCGGCAGCATCTCCCGTTCGGCCAGGGCCTCGACCAGCTCGGTCCGCCGAGGGGGGGCCAACCGGCTCCGCCGCAGGCCACCGGGCTGTCGGGCGAAGCGGGCCACCCGGTGGTCGAAGCGGGCCGCCTCGGGGTGCAGCCCGCCGTCTTTCAGCACCGGCAGGAGCTCGATCCGTCCCCGGCCCCGCTCGGCCACGGCCAGGTGGTGCCGCAGGGCCACTGGCCGCCGCTCCTCCACCACGACCTCCAGCGCTCCGCGCACCGACCGGAGCCACGCCCCGAGCTCCTCGGCGTTCGCCACGGTGGCCGAGAGGCAGACCAGGCGGACCGGGGGCGGGCTGAGGATGATGACCTCCTCCCACACCGAGCCCCGATAGGGGTCCTGGAGGAAGTGGACCTCGTCGAGGACCACCAGGCCGAGGTCCGCCAACTGGGGCGAGCCGGCGAAGAGCATGTTCCGGAGGACCTCGGTGGTCATCACCACCACCGGCGCATCGGGCTGGAAGGTCGTGTCCCCGGTCAACAGGCCGACCTGCTCGGGCCCGTAGCGCTGCCGGAGCTGGCCGAACTTCTGGTTCGAGAGGGCCTTGAGCGGTGTCGTGTAGAACGCCCGGGTCCCCTCCCGCCGGGCCAGGTCCACGGCGTACTCCGCCACCACCGTCTTGCCCGCCCCGGTCGGGGCCGAGACCAGGACCGAGGCCCCTCGGTCCAAGGCGTCGAGGGCCCGTTCCTGGAACGGGTCGAGGGGGAACGGGAAGGCCCGGTCGCGCCGCACCCGCCGAGGATAGGGCGCCAGGGGCCGCTCAGCGGGTGAGCAGCCGGCCGAGGGCGACCGACACCTCGTAGAAGACGTAGAGCGGCACCGCCAGGGCCAGCATCGAGAAGGGGTCGCCGCTCGGGGTGAAGATCGCCGCGCCGGCCACGATGAGGACGAAGGCCCAGCGTCGGCCCCGGGCCAGGGTCTTCGGGTCCACCAAGCCGACCAGCTGCAGACCCAGCAGGAGCAGGGGGAACTCGAAGGCCAGCCCGAAGAGGACCATGAGGGCCAGGATCAAGCGCAGGTAGGCCGTCGGGCTGTAGATCTGCCGCAGGCTGGGACCCCCGATGGAGCCCAGCCACGCCAGGGCGTGCGGGAAGATGACGTAGGCCAGCACCACCCCGAAGAGGAACAAGGCGATGGAGGCCAGGGCGAAGGGCACGACGTAGTGCCGCTCCTTGGGCAGCAGGCCCGGGGTGATGAAGCGCCACAGCTCCCAGAGGATCACCGGCGAGGCCATGAAGACCCCCCCGTAGGTGGCGATCTTCATCCGGATGCTCAGCCCCTGGAGGGGGGTGGTGACGTAGAACGCGCAGTGCCGAGGGCCGGCCACCTGGCAGTAGGGGTGCTGGAGGAACGACAGGATCGGCTGGTACAAGAAGAACGCCGCCACGCCAGCGGCCAGGGTGGCCACGGCTGCCACCACCACCCGGTTCCGGAGTTCCGCGATGTGCTCCACCAGGGTCATGGCGTCCGGCTCGGGACGGCCACTGCGGCGGAGCTTGGTCAGCACCTGGGAGGCCACCGGCCCGCCTCAGTTCATCGAGGGGTCGCCCGCACCGGGCTCCCCGTTCGCCAGGGGACCGCCGACCGGCGGCACCGTCGTGGGGGGCAGCGGGCCGCTCGCGGTCCCGAGCGTCCCGGGGATCGCCGAGGGGCTGCCCGGGGTGGCCCACCCGGTGCCGCTCCCGGTCGCGCCGACCTCGGGGACCGGGGGGTCGATGGTGGCGGCACCGGCCGCCCCGGCTGGGGCTGTCCCGGTGCCGTGCTCGTCGGCGAGCCGGTCCAGGAAGCTGAGCGGCGAGCGGACAGCGTCGGTGATGGTCGCCGTCGAGGGGAGGTTCGGCACCGCCCCGCGGACCTCCTCCTCCAGCCGGGCCCGCCACTGGCGCAGCTGGCCCCAGGCGGCACCCATCTGGCGGGCCGCCTTCGGCAGCTTGTCCGGGCCGAGCACGATGAGGGCCACAACCAGGACCAGGAGGATCTTGGCCGGGTCGAGGTCCACCACGCCCTAGTCTACGGCCCGGTCCCCCCCGGCGGATGAGCCGGGCTGGTCAGACGCCGCCGATCCGGGAGAGGGGCCAGTAGCGGAAGACCACTTCGCCGACGATGTCCTTGCGGGGCACGGGGCCGAAGTAGCGGCTGTCGGCCGAGACCGGCCGGTTGTCCCCCATGACGAAGTACTCCCCTTTCGGGATCCGCACCGGTCCGAAGTTCGAGGTGGTGATCCCCCGGGGCAGCCAAGGCTCGGGGAGCAGATGGCCGTCGATGTAGACGTTGCCCCCCCGGGCCGAGATGGTCTCCCCCGGCAGGCCGATGACCCGCTTCACCAGGTCCGGGTACTCCTTCGGCCAGGTGGCCGGCCGGCGGAAGACCACGATGTCGCCCCGCTCGATCGGGTGGAAGTCGAAGGCCAGCTTGTCCACGACGATCCGGTCGCCGGGCATCAAGGTCGGCTCCATGGAGTCCGAGGGGATGTAGTAGGTCTCGAAGACGAAGGCCCGGACCACCACGGCGACCACGACGGCCACCGCCACGACGACCAGCCACTCGACGAGCCAGCGGCCCTTGCGCCGGGGACGGGCCCGACCCGAGGAGCGGGTGGTCGCCGTCGGGGGCTCCGTCGCCGTGGCCGGTCCCGCCGGCGCCCCGCTCTCGCTCACCTCAGCCATGGCCCTCCTCCCACGACCCTGCCCCCCGACCCCGCCGGGCCCCGGGCCCCTCCAGCCTGCCCCAGATCGGCCGCCCCTGGGGACCGGGAGCCCTCAGAGCCCGGCGATCAGCCGCTCGACCCGCTCGTCGTGGGCCTTGAAGGGGTCCTTCAGGAGCACGGTGCGCTGGGCCTGGTCGTTCAGCTTCAGGTGGACCCAGTCCACGGTGAAGTCCCGGCGCCGCTCCTTGGCCCGCCGGATGAACTCGCCCCGCAGACGGGCCCGGGTGGTCTGGGGCGGCTCGCGGACCGCCTGGGCGATGGCCCCGTCGTCGACCACCCGCTGCATCGCTCCCCGGGCCTGGAGGCGGTAGAAGAGGCCCCGGCGGGGATCCACATCGTGGTACTGCAGGTCCAAGAGGGCCACCCGGGGGTGGCCGAGGGGTAGCTGGTGGCGTTGCCGGTAGGCCTCGACGAGCTGCAGCTTGGCCACCCAGTCCAGCCGGTCGGCCAGCGAGAAGGGGTCCCGTTCCAGACCCTCGAGGCAGGCCTGCCAGAGGTCGAGGACCCGGGACTCCTCCTCGGGCAGACCCCGCTGCTCCCGGAACCGCAGGGCCCGGCCCAGGTACTCCCGCTGGATGTCCAACGCGCTCACCTCCCGGCCGTTCGCCAGTCGAACGGGCCGGCGGCAGGTGAGGTCGTGGCTGATCTCCCGGATGGCTCGGATGGGGTTCTCGAGGGTCAGGTCCCGCAGGACCACCCCAGGCTCCTCCAGCAGGTGGAGCAGCACGCTCGTGGTGCCGACCTTCAAGAGGGTGGCCACCTCGCTCATGTTCGAGTCCCCGACGATCACGTGCAGCCGCCGGAACCGCTCGGCGTCCGCATGGGGCTCGTCCCGGGTGTTGATGATCGGCCGGCTCCGGGTGGTGGCCGAGGAGACCCCCTCCCAGATGTGCTCGGCTCGCTGCGAGAGGCAGTAGGTAGCGCCCCGGGCAGTGTGGAGCACCTTGCCGGCCCCGGCGTAGATCTGCCGGCTGACCAGGAAAGGAATGAGGACCTCGGTGTAGTGGGCGAAGTCGTCCCGGCGGGAGGTCAGGTAGTTCTCGTGGCAGCCGTAGGAGTTGCCGGCCGAATCGGTGTTGTTCTTGAACAGGTAGATCGTCCCTCGGATCCCCTCTTCGCGCAGGCGGGCCTCGGCGCCCTCGACCAGCTGCGAGAGGATCCGCTCCCCGGCCTTGTCGTGGGCCACCAGGTCCACCAATCGATCGCACTCGGGGGTGGCGTACTCGGGGTGGCTGCCCACGTCCAAGTAGAGCCGGGCCCCGTTGTCCAAGAAGACGTTCGAGGACCGTCCCCAGCTGACCACCCGGCGGAACAGGTAGCGGGCGACCTCGTCGGGGCTCAGCCGCCGCTGGCCCCGCTGGGTGCAGGTCACCCCGTACTCGTTCTCCAGGCCGAAGATCCGGCGCTCCACACCCGCACGCTAGCCCTGCTCCCCGCTCGGGCGGAGCGCTAGCGTGGCGCCGTGCCGACCTCGCCCCTCGTGCCCCTGACCCTGGTCAGTTCCCGCTTCGAGGGTCAGGTCCTCGTCGCCCGCCTGGGGGCCGAGGGCATCGTGGCCGCTGTCCGGGGCGGTGAGAGCCCCTATCCCCTGCCGGGGCCCGTCGAGGTCCTCGTCGAGGCCGACCGGGCCGGGGACGCCCGGGAGCTGCTCGCTGCCGTCGCCGATCCCGAAACCCCGCCAGGCGACCCTCGGGGCTGAGCCGGCAAGGGTCCGCCGACCAGCCAGGGTGCCGCCCCACGTCGCCTAGCCGTCGACGGGTCCGCCCTCGGCCGGTCCGGCACCCGCCGCCCGGCCCTCCTCCAGGAGCCGGGCCAACTCCTCGCCCTGGACCCGCCGGAAAGCCCGCCGCTCGGCCCCCCGCTCGAGAACCGCGACCTCCAGGTCCGAGGGGCCGAGCTCCCGCTCCGGCCCGGCCAGCTCGGCCACGCAGGCAACCAGAGCCTCCGGCAGGGTCCAGCCCCGTCGGAACCGGGTCCGGAAGCGCTCCGCGATGGTCTCGGCGTCCCCGCCGAGCACGGCGAAGTCGTCCTGGTCGGAGATGGTCCCCTCGTAGGCCACGTGGTAGAGCTGGTCCGCCCGCCCCTGGTCCCCCAGTTCGGCCACCAGGATCTCCACCTCGAGGGGCTTCATCTCGTGGGTGAAGACGTTCCCGAGGAACTGGGCGTAGAGGTTGGCCAGGGAGCGGGCGTCGACGTCCTCCCGGGAGAACGCGTACCCCTTCGTGTCGGCGTGCCGCACCCCGGCCACCCGCAGCTGGTCGAACTCGTTGTACTTGCCGACCCCGGCGAAGGCGATCCGGTCGTAGATCTCGCTGACCTTGTGCAAGGACCGGGAGGGGTTCTCGGCCACGATCACGATCCCCTGGTCGTAGGTGGTGGCGACCAGGGAACGCCCCCGGGCGATGCCCTTCTGGGCGTACTCGGCCCGGTCCTTCATGACCTGCTCGGGGGCCACGTAGAACGGCATGGTCATGGCCGCCTCCTCAACGTTCCCGGCCCAGGCCCCGGGCCAGCAGGTCGGCGAACCGGGCCGCCACCTCGTCCTCGGCCACCCGGCTGTAGCCCTCGGCGGTCACCAGGGCCACCACCGGGTAGATGCCCCGCACGGCGTCGGGCCCCCCGGTCGCTGCGTCCTCGTCCGCCGCGTTGTACAGGGCCCGCACCGCCAGCTCGATGGCCTCGGCCCGGCTGAGCCCCGGCCGCCAGCCCAGCTTGATCGTGGTTCGGGCGTCCCGGCCGCCGGAGCCGGTGGCGGCGTGGTCGGTCTCCTCGTAGTGCCCGCCGGTCACGTCGTAGGTGAAGATCCGACCGGTCTGTCGCCGCAGGTCGTACCCGGCGAACAGGGGCACCACGGCCAGGCCCTGGAAGGCCATCGGCAGGTGCTCCCGGACCATCTGGCCGAGCTGGTTCGCCTTGCCCTCCAGGCTGAGGGCCACGCCCTCCACCTTCTCGTAGTGCTCCAGCTGGGTCTGGAAGAGCCGCACCATCTCGACCGCCGGCCCCGCCGCGCCGGCGACCGCCACCGCCGAGTGCCGGTCGGCCGGGAAGACCTTCTCCATGGACCGGTGCGCGATGAAGTTCCCCTCGGTGGCCCGGCGGTCCCCCGCCATCACCACGCCGTCGGCGAAGCGCAGGGCGACCACCGTCGTGCCGTGGGGCAGGTGGCCCGGCCGGCCGTCCCGAAGCCCCCGGGCACCCTCGGGCGGCCCGCCCGCACCCCCCAGCCACCAGGGCAGGGCTGCGGGCTCCACCCGCCGGAGCAGCGCCGCGAAGTCGGGCCCCGGGTCCGCCCCCGGGGGGAAGATCGGCAGGCTCACCTGGTTACTCCCCGCCCTTCTGCACGTAGTTGCGGACGAACTCCTCGGCGTTCTCCTCCAGGACCTCGTCGATCTCGTCCAGCAGGTCGTCGAGCTCGGCCTTCAGCTTCTCCCCCTGCCGCTCGCCCTGGGCGGACGCGGCCGGCTCCTCCTCGTCACCCTCCCGGGTGCTCGGAGCCGTCCTCCGCTTCAGCTCGCGCTCAGCCATGCTCGATCCTCACCCTCTTCCGCTCAGGCGCGCCACCAGCTGAGCCGGGGTCGCACACGAGTCCAGCAGCGCCCCGACGTGCTCGGCGGTGCCGCGCAGCGGATCCATCATAGGGACGCGCCGCAACGGGTCCGTCCCCAGGTCGAAGACCAGGGAGTCCCAGTTGGCGCTCGTGATGGCGCTGGCCCACCGGGCCAGGCACTGGCCCCGGAAGTAGGCCCGGGTGCCCCGGGGCGGCGACCCGACCGCCTCGAGGACCGCCTCCTCGCCCACCAGGTGCTCGGTCGGCAGACGCTGGAACAAGGACCGCTCGGGCCGGAGGTCGTGGTACTGCAGATCCAGGGCCGCCAGCCGCTGATCGTCCCAGTCCAGGCCGTGGCGATCCCGGTAGGCCTCGATGAGCTGGAGCTTCGCACACCAGTCGACCTGGCCCGCCACCTCGGTCGGGTCGGTCTCCAGGCCGTGGAGGACCTCCTCCCAGCGCCGCAGCACCTCCCGGCCCACCGCCTCGCCCCCCACGGCACCAAGGCCCTGGTCCTCCGCGTACTTCACCGCACGCTCCAGCAGCTCCCACTGCACCCCGAGAGCGCTGATCCGCCGACCGTCGGTCAGGTCGATCGTGGTCTTGAGGCTCGGGTCGGCAGCCACCTGCCGGATCGCCTGGACCGGGTTCGCCGGGACCAGCTCCGGGCTGCCCAGCGCCTCGTCCTCGATCATGGCCAGCACGAAGGCCGTCGTCCCCACCTTCAAGAAGGTGGCCACCTCGCAGAGGTTGGCGTCGCCCACGATCACGTGCAGCCGCCGGTAGCGCTGGGGATCGGCGTGGGGCTCGTCCCGCGTGTTCACGATCGGCCGCTTCAAGGTGGTCTCCAGGCCGACTTCTTCCTCGAAGAACTCGGCCCGCTGGGAGAGCTGGTAGGGCACGTCCGCCCCGGCCTGCGCAGTCTCCGTCCCGACCTTGCCGGCGCCGCAGAACACCTGGCGGGTCACGAAGTGGGCCATGACCTGCCGGGCGATCCGCGAGAAGGGCACGGCCCGGTCCATGAGGTAGTTCTCGTGGCAGCCGTAGGAGTTGCCCTTCCCGTCGGAGTTGTTCTTGTAGACCACGATCCGCTGGCCCGGGGGCAGGACCTGGGCGGCGGCCCGCATGGAGCGCCGCAGGATCTCCTCGCCGGCCCGGTCGTAGCGGACCAGCTCGAGGGCGTCGGGGCACTCCGGGGTCGAGTACTCCGGGTGGGCGTGGTCCACGTAGTAGCGCGCCCCGTTGGTCAGCACGGCGTTCACCAGGTGGGTCTCCACCTCGGGCGGCAGGGCGCCCTCCCGGGCGAACCCCCGGGCGTCGTTCCCCGGCTGCTCGTCCTCGAAGTCCCAGCCCGCCCGGGCCAGGCCCCCCACGTAGGCGTTCACCAGCAGCGACGACGAGGCCACCGGGTTCCCGTCACCACCGAGGTGCTGGATCCCGAACTCGGTCTCGATGCCGCAGACCTTCGGCACGGCCATGGCCGGACCCTACTGCCTCACCCCTGCCCCGACACGGCATCGGTTGGCACCGACGCCCAGGGTCGCTGGCGGGGTCTCGGGGTCGGCGGACGGCAGGGCCGGCAGGTCATCGGACCGCTCAGAGGTACTGACCGGTGCCCACCCGCTCGATCGAGCGACCCCCACGGGTCTCGTCCCGGTCGGCCAGCAGGGTCCGGACGTAGACGATCCGTTCGCCCTTCTTGCCCGAGATCCGGGCCCAGTCGTCGGGGTTCGTCGTGTTCGGCAGGTCCTCGTTCTCCTTGTACTCCCGCCGGATCGACTCCAGCAGGTCCTCCGTGCGGATCCCCGAGCCCTCGCCGGCGATGGCCCGCTTGATCGCCAGCTTCTTCGCCCGCCGGACGATGTTCTCGATCATGGCGCCCGAGGCGAAGTCCCGGAAGTAGAGGATCTCCTTGTCCCCGTTCTGGTAGGTCACCTCGAGGAACTTGTTCTCCTCGTCGGCCCGGTACATCTCGGCCACGGTGGCGTCGATCATGGCGGCCACCGCCTTCGCCGGGTCCCCCCCGCCGAGCCGCTCCACTTCGCCAGGGTCCAGCGGCAGGTCGGGCGTCAGGTAGCGGGCAAAGATCTGGGCGGCGGCCTGCTCGTCGGGCCGCTCGATCTTGATCTTCACGTCCAGCCGAGGCCCCGATGACGATGACGTCCCGCAAGGCCTCCACCCCGTCGATCTCGGCCAACAGCTGCGGCACGATGGTCGACTCGATGTCCGAGCTGATCCCGGTCCCCCGGGTCCGGAACAACGAGTCCATCTCGTCGAAGAAGACGATGACCGGGACGCCCTCCTCGGCCTTCTCACGGGCCCGTTGGAAGACCAGCCGGATCTGCCGCTCGGTCTCCCCGACGTACTTGTTCAGCAGCTCCGGCCCCTTGATGTTCAAGAAGTAGCTCCGCACCCCCTCACGGCCGGTCACCTCGGCGACCTTCTTCGCCAGGGAGTTCGCCACCGCCTTGGCGATGAGCGTCTTGCCGCAGCCCGGCGGGCCGTAGAGCAGGATGCCCTTGGGCGCCGGCAGCTTGTACTCCCCGAAGAGCGCCCGGTGCAGGTAGGGCAGCTCGACCGCGTCGGTGATGGCCTCGATCTGCTCGTCCAGGCCCCCGACATCGGCGTAGGTCACGTCGGGGACCTCCTCGAGGACCAGCTCCTCCACTTCCGGGCGCGGCAGCTTCTCCACCAGCAGCTGGCTGCGGGGCTCCATGAGCACGGCGTCCCCGGCCCGCAGGCGCGTGCCGACCAGGTCTGCGGCCAGCTCCACGACCCGCTCCTCGTCGGCCCGGGCGTAGACCACCGCGCGGCGGCCGTCCTCGAGGACCTCCTTCACCGTCACCACCTCGCCGGCCCGTTCCGGCTCCCGGGCCAGGACGACGTTCAAGGACTCGTTCAGGACGACCTCCTGCCCCCGCCGCAGGGCACCCACGTCGATCTGGGGGTGGACCGCCACCCGCATCTTCCGACCCCCCGAGAACACGTCCACCGTGCCGTCGTCGTTCGCCGCCAGGAACGTGCCGTAGGCGCTCGGGGGCTGGGTGAGCTTCTCGACCTCCTCCCGCAGGGCGGCGATGTGCTCCTTGGCCTGCTGGAGCGTGAACGTCAGCTTCTCGTTCTGGGAGATCGCGTGGGCCAGCTGGCCCTTGGTCTCCAGGAGCCGCTCCTCGAGGCTCTGCACCCGGCCTGGCCCCTCCGACAGGCGCCGCCTGAGGGCAGCCACTTCCTCCTCGGCGTGCTCCGCTCGAGCCCGGAGCTCCTCGAGCTCCGCCTGCAGGGGGCGCTGCTCGTCGTCCGACCTGGACATCGGGACCACCTCCCTCGCGCGAGCCGGGACCCTCTGCCGACCATACACCGGCCCCCGTCCTCGGTGGTCGCTCGGTCGGGTCCTGGCCCGGCTTCCCCGACGGGGGTCCTCGGCCCGCTAGACTGCTTCTGATCCCCAGGGGTCGTGTGCGCCGGGCACCGGCACCGCCCCGGACCGGCGACGCCCCGGGTTCCCCCGGTCGGTCGGCCCGGGGCACGGTCCGCCGGCCGGGCGCTGCGCCACGACAGGCAGAGAGGCAGGGCAAGAGCCGATGAAGGTCTGGATCGACCAGGATCTGTGCACCGGCGACGGGCTGTGCGAAGAGATCGCACCGGCCGTCTTCACCTTGCTCGACGACGGGCTCGCCTACGTGAAGGAAGGCGACGTGGTGAAGAACGACCCCGGCGGCTCGGCGGGCATGGCGCTCGTCCCCGAGGACCTCGAGGACGCCGTCCGGGAGGCCTCCGAGGAGTGCCCCGGGGAGTGCATCTTCATCGAGGAGGGCTGAGCCCCTTCCGGGGTCCCCTCCCGGGTCCCCTCAGGGCTCGGCAGGCTCCTCCCGAGCGGGTCCCTTGCGCCCCGAGGTGAGGAAGCCGGTGTGGGCCACCATGCGGTGGTCCGGCCGGATCGAGCGGCCCTCGATGTGCCAGGTCCGGCGCAGGACCTCGGCCGTCTCGCAGAGCACGAAGCCGTGTGCCTCCATCGCCTCCCGCAGCTGGGCGGTCTGGCCGATGGTCGGGAGGTAGGCGAGCAGGATCCCCCCCGGCGCCAGGGCCTCGACCGCGTGGGGCACCACCCGCCAGGGCTCGGGCAGGTCCAGCACCACCCGGTCGTAGGGTCCCCCGTCGATGCCCTCGCCGACGTCCCGCAGCTCGACCCGGTACGGGGCCTCCCCGAGCCAGGTGGCGACGTTGCGCTTCGCCACCTCGGCGAAGTCGGCCCGCAGCTCGTAGCCCACCACCTCGGCCCCCGCTCGCAGGAGAGCCATGGACAGGGCCCCCGACCCCACCCCGGCTTCGAGCACCCGCATGCCCGGCCCGACGTCGGCCGCCAGCAGGATGGCACCCAGGTCCTTCGGGTAGATGACCTGCGCACCCCGCGGCATCTTCAGGACGACGTCGCCCAGGGTGGGCCGCAGCACGAGGAACCGCCGGCCTGCGCTGCCCCGCACCTCGCTGCCCGGGAGCTGGCCGATGATGGCGTCGTGGTCCACCCAGCCAGCGTGGGTATGGAAGGCCTTCCCCGCCTGCAGCTCCACCAGGTACCGCCGCTGGCGCCCGTCGACGAGCAGGACCCGCTCCCCGGCCTGCAAGGGACCCCGCCGCCCCAGCAGGCCGTCGGCCACGCCCCTCACCCTCGGGCCGGCCGGCCCGGCTCCCCCCCACCGGCGGGCCGGACCCGCACCTCCAGGCGCTGCCCCTCCGCAACCCGGCCCCGCCACAATAGGTCGCCCCGCCGGGACTGCCGGCCGACTGCCCACAACAGCACCGCCACCACCAGCCACCAGGGTTCGCCCTCCCGGGCCCGTCGACGAGCCCAGTCCCCGGCCAGCCGCAGGACGCGGTCGCGCACCACCGGCTCAGGCCCGTCGGATCTCGACCACGGCCGAGCGCCGCCGCCCGGCCCGACGCCCGAGCAGGTAGGCCACGAGCACCACGGCGACGCCGGCAGCCGCCAGGGCAGGCACCACGACACCCTGACGCTGGCGCACCTCGCCCTCGACCTGCCCGGTCAGCTCCCGGACCTTCGACTCGATGTCGGCCCTGCTGACCCGGCGGCGACCCTCAGCTGCCACGTCGACCTCGCTCTCCCTCCGCCTGCCCTCGCTGCCGCCGACCAACGCCGGCGACCACCCGCCACCCGGCCACCCCCAGGCCCACCAGGGCGAGTACCACCACGACGACGTAGGGCAGCCAGGACCGGTCCCCGGCGAAGGTCGTCCCGGTCTCGTCCTGCAGCACCCGCAGCACCGCCACCAGCAGCAGCACCGCGCCAGCGGCCACGGCCACCGAACCCAGGACCCCGAAGACCACGAAGCGCCCGAGGCCCCGCAGGGGACCGACCGTCTCCTGCTTCAGGTAGTCCAGGACCAGTCGCAGCAGGTCACTGAGCCCCTCCGAGAGGCCAGCCCGACCTGACCGGGTCCTCGGCTCCCCCTGGCGATCCTCCGGCACCGTCCTCCCAGCCTCAGCCGTCCCGCCCCGGACCAGAGGCGGCCCGGTTGGCGGCAGGATAGCCCCCCGCACCCAAGGAGCCACCGGGCTCCGCCCCCGCAGGAGGGTCGTCCCCCTGTCCCGGCACGGTGCGCTCCGTCAACAGGTAGGTCGAGCTGGCCCGGGCCACCACCTCGGTGGCGCTTCGCACCTCGGCCTCCACGAAGGCCACCCGCCGCCCCCCACCGACCACCTCGGCCGTGCACCACAGCGTCGTCCCCGGTCGGACCGGCCGCAGGAAACTGACCTTCATCTCGACGTTCGCCGTCCACACCGGCCGCCCCGCGGCCCAGGTCACGGTGGCCGCCCCCATCGCCGAGTCGCAGAGGGCCGCCAGGAAGCCGCCCTGGACGATCCCCGCCGGGTTCACGAACCGTTCGTCGGCCAGCATCCGCCAGCGGGTCCGCCCCGGGGTGGTCTTGTCCTCGCAGACCAGCCCCAGGGTCAGGTCGCAGTTCGGCGGGACCTGGAGGTGACGGGCCGGCGACACCCGAGCGAGGCTACCCGGCCCGCTCCCCCTAGGCTGGCGCCGTGCCCCGCCAGGCCCTCCCGGCCCGGTTCGCCCTGGCCGCCAGCGGCCACCCCGTCCCGGCCGAGGCCACCGGGGAAGTGGCCGGACGCCTCCTCGAGGCCCTTGGGGACCGCCCCGGCCTCCTCGTCGTCCTGGCCAACCCGGCCATCGGCGGCGCCCTCGAGGACGTCGCCGGGGCGCTCCGGGCCCTGCTCCACCCTGAGGCCCTCCTCGGGGCCGTCGCTGCACCCCTCTGGGCTCGCCTCGGCCCGGGACGGGTCGATCACGCCGTCCTCGTCGCCCTCGCCGGCCCACGGCCGCCCCTGGCCCTCGCTGCCCTCGCCGGCCCCCCCTCGGGCCCGCCCGAGCACCTGGCCCCACGGGGGACGGCGGCGCTCCTCGCCCTCGCCGACGACCGCACCACCTCGGTCCCCCAGCTGGCCGGCCAGCTGCATGCCCTCGCACCCGCCGCCCACGTCGTCGTGGCCGGTCTCGCCCGGGGCACCACCGCCACGCCGGTCCGCCTCCTCCTCGACGACCACCTGCTCGGGGTCGGTGCGGTGGCCCTCGCCCTGCCCAGCGGCGCCCTGGTCCCCGACCCCACCGGACCGGCGGCCGCCGGCCTCTGGTTCCCCCCGCCGGCCGGGCCCCTCGCCCGAGCGCCGCTCGGCCTGCCCCCCGACCTCCCCCTCCTGGCCGCTCCCGGCCGGACCCTGGCCCGTTCGCCGAGCACCGGCACCCCGAGAACCGACCGCCTCGTCCTCCTCGGCCACCCCGCAGCTTGGGGGGACAGTGGGCCGGGTGGGCCACTACCGTGGTCGCCATGAGCGAGCCCGCCGCCACCCCCGCCGAGCGCCCCCGACCGGCGAGCCACCAGAACCTGGACGAGCTGGCCGTCAACGTCATCCGCGGCATCGCCATGGACGGACCCCAGCGGGCCAACTCCGGCCACCCCGGGACCGCCATGGCCCTCGCCCCCCTCGCCCACGTCCTCTTCAGCCGCATCCTTCGCTACGACCCGGCCGACCCCTCCTGGCCCGACCGGGACCGCTTCGTCCTCTCCTGCGGCCACGCCTCGATCCTCCTCTACACCATGCTCCACCTGGCCGGCTACGACCTCAGCCTCGAAGACCTCAAGGCCTTCCGGCAGTGGGGCTCCAAGACCCCCGGTCACCCCGAGGTCCGCCACACCCCCGGGGTCGAGGTCACCACCGGGCCCCTCGGCCAGGGCCTCGGCAACGCCGTCGGGCTCGCCCTTGCCGAACGGTTCCTCCGCTCCCGCCTCGGACCCGAGGTCGTCGACCACCGCACCTTCGTCATCTGCTCCGACGGCGACCTCATGGAGGGGATCAGTCACGAAGCTGCCTCCCTGGCCGGCCACCTCGGCCTCGGTCGGCTCGTCGCCGTCTACGACGACAACCACATCACCATCGACGGCTCCACCTCCCTCGCCTACAGCGACGACGTCCCCGGCCGCTTCCGGGCTTACGGCTGGCACGTCGAGGAGCTCGGCGAGATGGCCAACGACCTCGACGGCCTCGAAGCTGCCCTCCGCCGGGCCATGGCCGTCGAGGACCGGCCCTCCCTCCTCGTGCTCCGCTCCCACATCGGCTGGCCGGCCCCGGGCAAGACCGACACCGCGGCCGCCCACGGCTCGCCCCTCGGCGAGGAGGTCGTGAAGGAGACCAAGCGCATCCTCGGCCTCCCCCCCGAGGAGACCTTCTGGGTCCCTGAGGAGGTCCGCGACCTCTACCGGGGGGTGGCCGCCCGGGGCGCCGCAGCCCGTGAGGCCTGGTGCTCCCGGCTCAGCTCCTGGCGGGGCGACCGCCAGGTCTGGGAGGCCCACTGGAGCGGTCAGCCCCTCCCCGGCTTCGCCGAGGCCCTGCCCCGCTTCGAACCCGGCGCCTCGATCGCCACTCGACGAGCCATCAAGGCCTGTGTCGACGCCACCGCCCCCATGCTGCCCGGCCTCCTCGCCGGTTCGGCTGACCTCACCGAGAACACCGGGGTCGAGCTCGCCGACGCCGAGACCCAGTCCGCCGCCACCCCCGGCGGTCGCCAGGTCCACTACGGCATCCGCGAGCACGCCATGGGCGCGGTCATGAACGGCCTCGCCCTCCACGGCGGCATCCTGCCCGTCGGCGGCACCTTCTTCGTCTTCAGCGACTACCTCCGCCCGACTCTTCGCCTCGCCGCCATGTCCCGGGCGAAGGTCGTCCACTTCTTCACCCACGACTCCATCGGCCTCGGCGAGGACGGCCCCACTCACCAGCCCGTCGAGCACCTCGCCTCCCTCCGGGCCATCCCCGGCCTCCAGGTCGTCCGCCCGGCCGACGCCAACGAGACCGCCCAGGCCTGGCGCCTCGCGGTCCACAGCCCTGGGCCCACCGCCCTCGTCCTCAGCCGGCAGGCCCTCCCCGTCCTCCCCGGCACCCTCGGCGCGCCGGTCGAGCGGGGGGCCTACGTCCTCCAGGACCCCAAGGACTCGCCCCCGGTCCTCGTCCTCATCGGGACCGGTAGCGAGGTCCAGCTCTGCCTCCGGGCCGCCGAGCTCCTCGCCAGCGCCGATCCGTCGCTGGCCGTCCGGGTGGTCTCCATGCCCTCATGGGACCGCTTCGCCGCCCAGGAACCCGCCTACCAGGCCGAGGTCCTCCCTCCCGAGCTGCCCCGCCTGGCCGTCGAAGCGGCCAGTCCCTTCGGCTGGGAGCGCTACGCCGACGACGTCCTCGGCCTGGACCGCTTCGGGGCCTCGGCCCCAGGGGAGGTCGTCATGGCTCGCCTCGGCTTCACCGCCGAGGCGGTTGCCGAACGGGCCCAGGCCCTCTGGGCCCGCTGGCAGGAGCACGGTGGAAGCCCGTCGAGGAGGACCCGATGACCAAGCTGCACGACCTCTACGACCGCTGCGGCCAGAGCCCCTGGCTCGACAACCTCCGGCGCGACTACGTCCGGGGCGGTCGCCTCGCCGAGCTCGTCGACCAAGGGGTCCGGGGCGTCACCTCCAACCCGACCATCTTCGCCAAGGCCATCGAGGGCGAGGACGACTACGACGAGCAGTTCCGCCAGCTCCTCGCCGACCACGACGTCGAGGGCGCCTACTGGGAGCTCGTCGCCACCGACATCCAGGAGGCAGCCGAGGTCCTCGCCCCCGTCCACCAGGCCTCCGGGGGCGTCGACGGCTACGTCTCGGTCGAGGTCTCCCCGGCCCTCGCCCACGACACGGCCGGGACCGTCGCAGCGGCCCGCCAACTCCACGCCCGCATCGCCCGACCCAACGTCCTCGTCAAGATCCCGGCGACCGCCGAGGGCGTCCCGGCCATCCGCCAGGTCATCGCCCAAGGCCTCTCGGTGAACGTGACGTTGATCTTCAGCCTCGAACGCTACCAAGAGGTCATGGAGGCCTACCTCGCCGGCCTCGAGGAGCTCGCCGCCCAGGGCACCGCCGACCTCTCCCGGGTCCGCAGCGTGGCGTCCTTCTTCGTCAGCCGGGTCGACACCGAGG
>NZ_JAKHEX010000039.1 GCF_023130475.1 Aciditerrimonas ferrireducens | reverse complement strand
TCTTGGGCGACGAGCCAGTAGCCCTGGCCGCTTGGGGTGGGGGCGATGCCGACGATGGGGGCGGCGAGGGGGTGGGGGCCACTGAGGCCGGTGAAGCCGTCGGAGGCCATGTCCCCCTCGTTCGGCGCGCCCCCGAGGGCGCTGACGGCGCCGGCGGCGCTGACCGTCCAGAGCCCCGAGCCACCGGGATCGGGAGCGGCAGCGACCGTGGCTGAGGGGGAGACGGCCGGCCCGGTGCTGGCCCGGGTCTCGGCGCTCCAGGAGAAGCTGGTCGGGTCCGATCCGCTGGTCTCGACGAGCAACTCCGCCCAGGAGGGCCCGCCCTGCCAGCCGGTCGAGTCGAAGGCGGCCCCCATGACGCAGTCCTGGCAGGAGACCTCCATGAGGACGTTGTCCCGGTGCCCCCAGCAGCCCGGGGCGCCGGCGTTCGGGCAGGCGACGTTCGGGGAGCCCGGCCCGTCGTCGTACATCCAGTAGTAGACGACCTCCAAGGGGTTCGAGAGCCCCCCGGCCCAGTTCGAGCCCCAGGCGCTCGCCGGGTAGCCGGCCGGGGGCTCGGGGTCAGCGCCCTGGGCGGCGCCGGTCGCGGCGGCTTGGTCGAGGGCGCTGGTGAGCCCGGCCATGGGCGGCAACCCCCGCACGGTCCGCTCCAGGTTCGTCGCCACGAAGAGCTGCTCGGCGGGGGTCAACTGGTACCAGTTGCCCGGCAGCTCGATGCCCGGGAGGCCCTCTTGGCTGCGGGCGTTGTCGATGGCCTTCACCGCGGCGTCCACGCAGGCCGCCGAGTCGTCGTAGCCGCTCGGGCTGCAGATGGCGAGCAGGTCGGGGTTCGGGGGGATGTTGGCCGGCGGGTTCGCCGGCGGCAGGATGCCGGCCTGGCCGCTCGAGGTCCTCGGCCAACTGTCCGAGCGGGCCGGGGCGGCCAGCTGGGGCGAGGGCGCCCGGTGGGAAGCCCGTGCGCCGAGGAGCCCCACCCCGCCCAGGAGGCCCAGGACGCCGAGGAGCGCCAGGACCAGCCGGGGCCAGGGCGAAGCGCGGCCGACCCGCCCTGCCGGGCATTCGTCGGGCGGTGTCGCCCGACCCGCGGGGCCCGCCGGCATCGCCGACCCCGTGGCACCCCACCCGTCCGCCGTCGCACCCGGCTCCATGGCCCGGTTCTCGACCGGCCCTCCGCCCCACCGAAGACACCGCGTGAGGGTTTTCGCCACGTTGGGCGCACACCGTCGTCCGTGGTGGGGATCAGCGCTCGTGGCCTGTCGGATCGGTGCCGCTGCGCCCACCGACACCGACATTCCTCAGTAGTATTCGGATATCCAAATCTAAGGAGGGTTTCCATGGACTACGACCTGGCCATCGTGGGCTCGGGTTCCGCCGGGTTCGCCGCCGCCATCGCCGCCCGGCGGCGGGGCTTGCGTGTGGTGATGGCGGAGCAGGGAACCCTCGGGGGGACCTGCGTGAACGTGGGCTGCATCCCCTCGAAGGCCCTGCTGGCGGCGGCCGAGGCCCGGCGGGTGGCAGCCGAGGCTCGCTTCCCGGGGATTCGCACCGAGGCCCGGCCGACGGACGCTGCTGCCCTGGTGGCCGGCAAGGACGAGCTGGTCGGCGAGCTCCGGCGGGAGAAGTACGAGGATCTCGTCGAGGCCTACGGCTTCGAGCTGCGCCGGGGCCGGGCCCGGTTCGTCGCCGGTCCGACCCTGGAGATCGAAGGGGAGCGCGTGGAGGCCGCCCACTACCTGGTGGCCACCGGCGCAGCCCCCTTCGTGCCGCCGGTGCCGGGCCTCGACACCGTGGAGTACCTGACCTCGACGAGTGCTCTGGCCCTCTCCGCCCTGCCCGGGTCGCTCGTCGTCGTCGGGGGCAACGCCGTGGGCCTCGAGCTCGGGCAGGCCTTCTCCCGGCTCGGGGTCGAGGTGACCGTGCTCGAAGCCCTCGACCGGCTGGCACCGGCGGAAGAGCCCGAGCTCTCCGCCGTCCTCGCCGAGGCCCTCGCGAGCGAGGGGATCCGGGTCGAGACGGGTGCCGAGGTGGCCGAGGTCGGTCGGGCTGGCGACGGCGTGCGGGTCCGCACCCGCGACGGACGGGAGGTCCGGGCGGACGCCCTCCTCATGGCCACCGGACGGCGCCCCCGGAGCGCCGAGCTCGGCCTGCCCGAGGTGGGCGTGGCCCTCGGGCCAAGGGGGGAGGTACCGGTGGACGGGCGCCTGCGCAGCGCCCACCCCCGGATCTGGGCGGCCGGTGACGTGACCGGCGGGCCCCAGTACGTCTACTTGGCGGCTGCCCAGGGCACGGCCATGGTGGAGAACGCCTTCGACGGTGGCGAACACCCCCTCGACCTCGCCACCTTGCCCCGGGTGACCTTCACGAGCCCCGCCCTGGCTTCGGTCGGCCTGACCGACGCCCAAGCGGCGGCCGCCGGCATCCCCTGCCGTTGCCGGGTCCTGCCGCTCGACGCCGTGCCTCGGGCGATCGTGGCTCGGGACACCCGGGGCGTGGTGAAGGTGGTCGCCGAGGCGGGAAGCGGCCGGGTCCTCGGGGTCCATGTGGCTGCCGCCCAGGCCGGCGAGGTCATCCTGGCCGCCACCTATGCCCTGCGGGCCGGCATGGCGGTCGACGACCTGGCGGGGACCTGGGCGCCATACCTGACGATGGGCGAGGCACTGAAGCTGGCGGCCCAGAGCTTCCGCACCGACGTCCGTCAGCTCTCGTGCTGCGCGGCGTGATGCGCGCTCAGGTGGTGGCGAGGCGTTTGGCGTGGGTGAGGAGTTGGGTGATGGTGCTGGCGGGGACGCTGTTGTGGTAGCGGACGTGCCCGTGGGGTCCGAGGAGGTAGTAGACGTCGGGGGTGCCTGAGGGGTCGAAGGCTCGGACCAAGGCGGTGCTGGGCATGCCCCAGGCCCAGCCGGGCTGGGGGACTGTTCGGCCGGCGGCGGCTCGGCCGAAGGCGAGGAGTTGGGCGAGCCCGGTGCGCCCGGGGGCGAACCATTCGGGGAGCCCGAGGGTGAGGACTTGGATCCCGTCGGCTCGGAGCTGGGCGAGGTGGTGGGCGATGGTGGGGATGCTGATGGCGCAGCTGGCGCATCCCCCGGCGACGAACCAGACCATGAGGGGTTTGCCTTGGTAGGCGGCGAGGGTCTGGGTGGTGCCTTGGGGGGTGGTGTAGGGGGCGCTGGGCGCGGCGCTGCCGGTGGGTGCTCCTGGGGGGTTGGTGGTGGTGGCGACCCCGGGGACGACGGTCTGCGAGGTGTTGGCCGGGGCGGGCCGGGCGGT
>NZ_JAKHEX010000038.1 GCF_023130475.1 Aciditerrimonas ferrireducens | reverse complement strand
GGGACCGGCGGGTCCTCGACCAGCTCGCCGCCGCCGTCCTCGGGGACCGGTTCCGGGTCTAGCGGGTCCTCGACTGGCTCGGGCGGCTGGAGCCCGCCCACCAGCCCCACCTCCCCCCCGCCGCAGGCCCCCTCCTCGGGAGGCTCGACCAACACCCCGCCGCCCTCCTCGTCCACCAGCTCGGGGTCCTCGGGTGACACCCCCAGCTCGCCGCCGCCCTCCTCGGGGACCGGCAGTTCCAGCAGCACCCCGCCGTCTTCGGGGGCCGGGTCGAGCCCCTCTTCGGGCACCGGGTCGGGCGGGGCCAGCACCAGCACCCCGCTGGGGGTGTTCAAGCTGACCTCGGTGTCGCCCAACCGGGTGGCAACGACGGGCGGCACCGAGGTCCAGGTGCTGGGCGAGGCGATCCCCGCCGACGCCGGGCTGCTGTTCAACGGGCAGACGGCCCTCGACGTGCAGGTGAACGCCCCCTACTCGATCGCCGGCATCGCCCCGCCGGGTCAGGCGGGGCCGGCCACGGTCTCGGTGGTCGCGCCCAACGGGGAGAGCGACGCCTGGAGCGGGGCGGTGACGTACGTGGCCCCCTCCTCGCCCCCCGGCGCGGGCTCCAGCGGGTCCTCGACCTCCTCGGGATCCACCGGCGGCTCCACCAGCACGTCACCCTCATCGGGGACCAGTTCTGGTGGCACCGGGTCGGGGTCCTCCTCGAGCACCGGTGGCGCCACGAGCTCGCCGCCGCCCTCTTCGGGGACCGGCGGGTCCTCGACCAGTACCCCGCCCTCCTCGGGCACCGGGTCGGGCGGGACCAGCCAGTCCCCGTCGTCGGGGACCGGCTCTGATGGCACCGGGTCGGGGTCCTCCTCGTCCTCGGGTTCGGGATCCACGGGGTCCGACGCGTGGTCGCAGTACTTGCAGCTCGGACAGACCGGGGCGGCGGGGGGCAACGACGCCAGCCAGCTGATGCCCTACCTTTACCCGCTGGCCTCCAGCCCGAGCGGGGTGGCGGTCTAGCCGGCGGTCGCTCCATCCCGGTGGGCCCTTGCGGGCTTCGCCAGTTGGTGAATGGCACGCCCCAGACGAGGGCTGGGGCCCTTGGTGAGGTACGGTCGGCCAGGGAGGAGTCGGCGTGGGGGTCCTGACCGGGTTGCGGGTGGTGGAGGCGGGCCTCTTGGTCCAGGCGCCGCAGGCGGCGGCGACGATGGTGGCGTGGGGGGCCGAGGTGGTGAAGGTGGAGCTGCCGGGCTTCGGGGACCAGGCCCGCTGGATCGTGCCGGAGCCGGGGAGCACCCGGGCGCCGTTCTTCGAGGCCTGCAACCGGGGGAAGCGGAGCCTGACCCTGGACCTGCGGCGGCCGGAGGGCCAGGCGGTGTTCCGCCGGCTGGCCGGCTGGGCGGACGTGGTGCTCTCGAACTTCGCGCCGGGCACGATGGCCTCGTGGGGCCTGGACGGGGCGTCGCTGCTGGCGCTGAACCCGCGGCTGGTGGTGGCCGAGGGCTCGGCGTTCGGCGCGGCGGGCCCGGAGGGCCGCCGGGCGGGCACGGACCTGAGCGGCCAGGCGGCGGGGGGCCTGGCGGCGGCCTGCGGGGACGGTCGGGTGCCCCGGCCGGTGCCGGTCACGATCGCCGATCACCTGGCCTCCCAGGGGCTGCTCAGCGGGGTGCTGGCCGCGCTGTGGGCCCGGGAGCGGACCGGACGGGGCCAGGTGGTGACGACGTCGCTCCTCGGGAGCGTCCTGTGGGCCCAGGCGAGCGAGCTGACCGCGGTGGCGGCGAGCGGCACCGAGGCTCGCACGTCGACCCTCGGCCATCCGCTCGTCCCGGCCGTCTACGGCTGCTTCCCGACCGCGGACGGCTGGCTGGCCCTGAGCGGGGTGGTGGGGCGGCTCCGGCAGGTGCTCTTCGAAGCCCTCGGGGTAGGGTGGCTCGGGGAGGCCCACCCCTCGCCGGTCCTCTTCGAGGAGGAGAAGCGGAAGGTCTTCGCCGTGCTGGCCGAGGCCCTGGCGGCGCGGCCGACCGCAGAGTGGGTGGCGGTTCTTGGCGAGAAGGGCGTGCCGTGCGCGGCGGTCCGCAGTCCCCGGGAGGTCCTGGAGGATCCCCAGGCGTGGGCCAACGGCTACCTCCAGCGGGACCCGCGAAGCGGCGAGCCGGTGGTGGCCCCGCCGGTCGGCTTCAGCGACGCGCCGCTCGGCCCCTTGGGTGCGGCGCCGGCCCTCGGGGCGCACAGCGACGAGGTGCTCCAAGAACTCGGGTACGGCCCGGCCGAGGTGGCCGCCCTGCGGGACGCCGGGGTGGTCTAGCCGGGCCCCGTCGGGCTGGGGGCGCCGGCCAGGCCGGCCAGGCTGGCCGAGTAGGGGGGCCGGTGGACGCCCGCCTCGGTGACGATGGCGGTCACGAGCTCGGCCGGGGTGACGTCGAAGGCCGGGTTGTAGGCGGGGACCCCCTCGGGTGCGAGGCGCCGGCCGGCGAGCTCGGTGACCTCCTCGGGGGCGCGCTGCTCGATGGGGATGGCCGACCCGGTCGGGCAGCCGAGGTCGACGGTGAGGCTCGGGGCGGCCACGTAGAAGGGGACCCCGTGGTGGTGGGCGAGGACCGCCAGGTCGTAGGTGCCGACCTTGTTCGCCACGTCGCCGTTCGCGGCGATGCGGTCGGCCCCGACGAGGCAGCAGTCGACCTGGCCGGCGGCGAACAGGGAGGCGGCGGCCCCGTCGACGAGCACGGTGGCCGGGATGCCGAGCTGCTGGAGCTCCCAGGCGGTGATGCGGCTGCCCTGGAGCAGGGGCCGGGTCTCGCGGACCCAGACGTGCACGGTGGCGCCGGCCTCGGCCGCGGCGCGGACGACCCCGAGGGCGGTGCCGTAGCCGCCGCAGGCCAGGGCCCCGGCGTGGCAGTGGGTCAGGACCCGGGCCGAGGGCAGCAGGAGGCCGGCCCCGTTGGCCCCGAGGCGGCGGTGGCGGGCCAGGTCCTCGGCGAGGAACCGGTGGGCGGCCTCGAGGGGGTCGGGGGCCCCGAGGGCGTGCTCCACCCCGAGGCGGAGGTTGACCGCGGTCGGGCGGGTGGCCAGGAGCAGCCGGGCGGCGGCGTCGGGGTCCTGGCCGGTGCGCTCGGCCAGGGCGATGCCGTAGGCGCCGGCGACCCCAAGCGCCGGGGCCCCTCGGACCGCGAGGCCCGAGATGGCCGAGCAGAGCTCCTCGACGCTCCGGATCCGCAGGATCCGGGTGGCCTCGGGCAGGGCCCGCTGGTCGAGCAGCAGCACGGCGGGTCCTTCGTCGTCCCAGGCGACGGCGGCCGGGAGCCGGGGGTCGAGCGGCGGCACCATGCGGGCATTCTGGCCGCCCGGGGTTTGCCCAGGTGGGACGCTCGGGTCAATCTGGGGCCGTGGAGGCGTCGTCGGGGGACCGGTCGGCGGCGGGGCCCGGTCGGCTCCGGCCGGGGGACCTGGGCCGGGCACTGGTCGTCGTGCTGGTCTTCGTCCGCTGCCTGCTCGGGGGGCTGCTGTCGTGGTCGGCCCGGCGGGTCCGCCGCTGGCGGGGCGAGCAGCGGCCGGCCCTCAAGGTGGCCGTCGCCGAGGGCGTGGTGGACGCGTTCGTGGCCCTCGGGCCGACCTTCGTGAAGGTCGGCCAGCTCGTGGCCTCGGCCCCGGGGGTCTTCCCGGCGCCCCTGGCCCAGGCGGCCGAGCGCTGCTTGGACGCCGTGCCGCCGTTCCCGACGGCGCTGGCCCGGCGG
>NZ_JAKHEX010000037.1 GCF_023130475.1 Aciditerrimonas ferrireducens | reverse complement strand
ACCGCGGCCACCAGGGCCCGCTCCACCTCGGCGCCGGTGGCTGCCCCGCCGGCGTGGACCACCCGGGGCCGCGAGTGGCCTCCTTCCCGGGCCAGCTCCAGGCGGCCCTGGCTGTCCCGGTCGAAGACCGCACCCAGGCCGATCAGCTCCTCGACCCGCCTCGGCCCTTCGCGCACCAGCAGGGCCACCGCCTCGGGGTCGCACAGCCCGGCCCCCGCCGCCAGGGTGTCGGCCAGATGGAGGTCCACCGAGTCCTCGTCGCCCCCCAGGCAGGCGGCGATCCCCCCCTGGGCCCAGCGGGTCGTGCCCTGGTCCAAGGCAGCCTTCGTCAGGACCCCGACCCGCAGCTGCCCCGCCCCGGCCAGCCGGACCGCGGCGCTCAGCCCGGCCACCCCCGAGCCGACCACCAGCACGTCCAGCCGGGGCAGGGCCCCCTCGCCGGTCACGACCCCCGGGCCTGCCGGGCGGCCGCCACCGCCAGCTGGGCGCTGCGCTCGTCGATCGGCCGGTTCTGGGCGTCGACGTGGACCACCGTCGGGGCGTAGCCCTCCAGCTCGGCCTCCTCGTAGTCGGCGTAGGTCAGGACGATCACCAGGTCCCCGGGCTGGACCAGCCGGGCAGCGGCGCCGTTCAGGGTCAGCTCCCCGGGGCCGCCCAGGATGGCGTAGGTCTCGAAGCGGGCCCCGTTGTTGAGGTCCAGCACGCAGACCTGCTCCCACTCCCGGATGTCGGCCAGCCGGAGCAGCTCGGGGTCGATGCTGATCGACCCCACGTACTCCAGGTTGGCATCGGTGACCGTCGCCCGGTGGATCTTGGACTTCAGCATCCGCCGTCGCATGACCTCAGGCTCCTTCCCCTTCCACGGGACCCGACCCCAGGGCGCGCCGAGCCCACCCGCCTCGGCGCCCCGGGCCTCGGCCCCTCTCCTTGCCCCCCAGGCCCGCCGCTCCGCCGTGCCCCCCGCCGCTGCTCCCCGGCCCGCCGGGCACCGTGGCCGCCAGGTTGTCGATCAGCCGCACCCCCCCGACCCGCAGGGCACCCAGCAGCCGCACCTCGCCGCCCGCCGGCAGGGTCCGGAGGGGAGCCAGGGTGGCCGGGTCCCGGACCACCAGGTAGTCCACGCGGACCGCCGGTTCGCTCGCCGCCACCTCCGCCATGGCCGCCTCCACCGCCTCGGGGCTCGTCGCCCCCGCCTCGATCGCTGCCTCCCCGGCCCGAAGGGCCCGGTAGAGGGCCAGGCCGGCGGCCCGGGCGGCCGGGTCCAGCCGCTCGTTGCGGCTCGAGCGGGCCAGGCCGTCGGGCTCCCGGACGGTCGGGCAGCCCACCACCTCGAACCACCAGCAGCTGCTGGTAGTCCTTCTCCCCGAAGTAGGCCCGGCACGGGCCCACGGCGCCAAGCAGCTTCGTCACCACCGTCGCCACCCCCCGGAAGTGGCCCGGCCGCCAGGCCCCCTCCAGGTCCTGCCCGAGCGCCCCGACCTCCACCCAGAGCGCCGGCTGCTCGGCGCCGCTCGGGTAGAGCTCCTCGACCGGCGGGTGGAACACCCCGGCCGCCCCGGCCTCGGCCGCGGCCTCGACGTCGGCCGCCAACCGCCGGGGGTAGGCGGCCAGGTCGGCCGGGTCCTCGAACTGCAAGGGGTTCACGAAGACCGAGATCACGCAGACCTCCGTCTCGGCTGCCGCCCGCCGGATCAGGCTCAGGTGGCCCTCGTGGAGGGCCCCCATGGTCGGCACGAACCCCACCCGCCGCCCGGCAGCCCGCTCGGCCCCCAGCCAGGCCCGCAGGGCCCCGACCTCTCGCACCTCCCGCACCGGGCCCCGGTCCGCCTCAGCCGGCCTGCGCCAGTGCCCTCGGGGCCAGCTCGCCAGACCCCGTCCCGGTGCGATCCACCCCAGTCGGCGAGCCGGCCTGGAGCAGGCGCTGGCAGAGGGCCACCCCGGCCTCGTAGCCGGCCCGCTCCTCGGGGGGCAGGGCCGCCCGGTGGCGCTCCAGGGTGGTCCAGTCCCCCCGGGCCACCGGCCCGGTCAGGGCGGCGGCCGGGCCGAGCCGGCCGGCGTCCTCCAGGGCTCCGGCCGCCAGGCCCAGGAAGTCCCCGAGGGCCAGGCCGCAGGACGCGGCAAGCCGCTCGACCTCCCCGAGCAGCCCCACCAGGTGGTTGGCGGCCACCGAGCAGCACGCGTGGTACCGGGCCCGGTCGGCGGCCAGGGTCCGGGGCCGCCAGCCGAGCTGCTCGGCCAGTTCCCGCACCTCGGGGTCCCCGTCCCACACGCAGACCGGCCCGGCCAGGAGCCGGCGGATCCCGGTGGGGGCGTCGGGCAGGGCGGCCAGGGGGTGCAGGGAGGCCCGCCGAGGATGGGGGGCCAGGACCTCCAGGCCGAGCGCCCCGGCCAGGTGCACGACCAGGGTGCCCGGCACCGGGGTCAGGACCCTGGCCACCTCGGCCACCACCCGGTCCGGCACGGCCAGGACCAGCGCGTCGACCCCGCTCGCCGCGGCCGCGTCCCACTGGCCCTTGCCCAGGGGACCCTCCACCGTCAGACCCCGGGCCGCCAGGGCGCCCGCCAGGGCCTGCCCTGCCCGGCCCGGGCCGATGATCCTGACCGACCGCATCGAACCCCTCTCTGCGCTCCAGCCCGCAGGGGTGCCGGGCGCCTCAGTCCCTGGGTCCTCGCTCCGCCCGGCCGCCGAGGGGCGGACCGGGGAAGCGTTCGTCGCCCCCCAGTGTACCGATCCGCCGGACCTCGCCTTGGGCCCCGGCCAGGGCCTCGGCGGGCACCAGGTCGGGGGCCAGCTCGGCCAGCGGCGCGAGCACGAAGCGGCGCTCCCACATCCGGGGGTGGGGGACCACCAGGTCGGGCTCCGCCACCGTCTCCCCCTCGACCCACAGGACGTCCACGTCCAGGGTCCGGGGCCCGAAGCGGACCGTCCGGACCCGCCCGGCCTCGGCCTCGAGGCCCTGGGCCACCCTGAGCAGCTCCCGGGGGCCAAGGGCGGTCCGCAGACCGGCCACCAGGTTCAGGTAGGGGCCCTGGGGCGGGCCGCCCACCGGCTCGGTCTCGTAGACCCCCGAGACGGCCACCACATCCGGCAGGCCGGCCACCGCCCTCGCCAGGGTGGCCCAGCGGTCCCCCAGGTTGCTGCCCAGGCCCAGGTAGGCCCGGCGGGGGGCCCTCACGCTCGCCGCAGGGTCAGCTCGCAGGCCGCCGAGTCCAGCTGCAGGGGCACCGGGGGCCGCAGCTTCCGCACCCGGACCCCCACGGCCGCCAGCCGCCCGGCCCGGTCCTCGGCGAGGACCGCCTCGGCGCAGGCCCTGGCCAGGGACTCGAGCAGCCGGTGGCTCGTGCCGCTCACCACCGCCGCCACCGCCTGGGCGGCCGTCCCGTAGTCCAGGGTCTCGGCCAGCTCGTCGCTCCACGCCGCCCCGGCCCCGGCCAGCTCCAGGTCCAGGTCGACCTCGAAGGGCTGGGCCTCGGCCCGCTCGGCTGCCCCGACCCCGTGGTGCCCGAGGACCCGCAGGCCCCGCAACACGATCCGGGTGCCCTCCAGGGCCAGCGGGGCGCCGCTCGGCTGGGTCACCGCTCCTGGCCCTCCCCGCCCGAGCCCACCGCCTGGGCCGGCTGGGACCGGGTCAGGGCCTCGGCCTCGGCGACCAGCTGCCGGCCGTTCGGCCCCATCTGCCGGCCGCAGAGCCGCTCCATCACCGCGATGGCCTCCGGCCCCCCGGGCAGCCGGCCGCTCCAGAGCAGGAACCCGGCCATGGCCCCGAGCAGCCGGTCCCCCAGCTCGTCCTGGTGCACCAGGATCCGCTCCCCGGCCTCCAGCCAGCCGGTCAGGTCCCGGTAGAGGTCGGCCAGGACGCCCTGGGAGTCCCCGTGGGCGGGCAGGGGCAGGTGGGCGAAGGGCAGGCCCTGCTCCTGGTACGCGGCGAGGTTGTGCGGGGAGGCCAGCAGGGACACCACCCGCTGGAAGCCCTGGACCTTCAGCCAGATGATCTCCTCCTGGCGCCGGACCCGCCGGTGGGTGGCGGCGAAGCCCCCGGGCCGCTCGCTGACCGCCAGCCGGTCGCGGATCACCCAGGTGAAGTTCCGGGGCGGGATGCCCTGGTCCCAGCGGCCCTTCACGCTGCCCCCACCTCCTCGCGCAGGCTGCCGACCACGGCCAGGGCCTGGACCGTCGGGGCGACGTCGTGCACCCGGACCATGGCGCAGCCACAGGCCGCCGCCCAGGTGGCCGTGGCCAGGCTGGCGGCCAGCCGGGCGGGCGGCGGGGGGGCCGAGCCGTCGGGCTCGGGGGCCACCACCCCGAGGAACCGCTTCCGGCTCGTCCCCACCAGGACCGGGCGGCCCTGCGCCACGAGGCCCGGCAGGCCCCGGAGCAGCTCGAGGTTGTGGGCCGTGGTCTTGCCGAACCCGATGCCCGGGTCCACGTAGACCTCCGGGACGCCGCCGGCCAGGGCCTCCTCGGCCAGCCGGGCCAGGAACCCGAAGACCTCCCGGCAGACGTCCTCGTAGACCGGGTCGATCTGCATCGTCTGGGGCGTGCCCCGCATGTGCATCGCCACCCAGGGCACCTGGGCCTCGGCGGCGAGCGGCCAGAGCCGGCCCGAGATGTCGTTCAGCAGGCTGGCCCCCGCCGCCAGGGCCTCCTCGGCGACCTTCGGCTTCACCGTGTCGATCGACAGCCGCACCCCGGCGGGCAGCTCGGCCCGCAGCGCCCGCAGCACCGGCAGGACCCGCCGGCGCTCCTCGGCCTCGGGGACCGGCTCGGCGCCCGGCCGGGTCGACTCCCCGCCGACGTCGATCACCTGGGCGCCCTCGGCGGCCATCTCCAGGCCCCGGGCCACGGCCCGCTCGGGGTCCAAGAACCGTCCACCATCGGAGAAGGAGTCCGGTGTGACGTTCAGGATCCCCATCACCGTGCAGGCCATGCCCAAAGCGTAGGCCCTGGTCCAAGGGGCCGGGCCCCAGCGGCTCGACGGGCTCAGCGGTGGGCGTGGACGAACTGCAGCGCTTCGGCCCGGGTCCGGGGGTCCGAGCGGAACAGGCCCCGGACCGCCGAGGTCACCGTCAAGGTGCCCGGCTTCTTCACCCCCCGGATGCTCATGCAGAGGTGCTCGGCCTCCACCACCACCAGCACGCCCCGGGGCACCAGGACCCGCTCCAGGCAGTCGGCGATCTGGGTGGTCAGCCGTTCCTGGACCTGCAGCCGCCGCGAGTAGGCCTCGACCAGCCGGGCCAGCTTCGAGAGCCCCGTGATCCGACCGTCCGTACCCGGGATGTACGCCACGTGCGCCCGGCCCACGAAGGGCACCAGGTGGTGCTCGCAGAGCGACGAGAAGGGGATGTCCCGCACCATGACCATCTCGTCGTGCTCGGCGGCGAAGCTCACCGTCAGGTGCCGGGCCGGGTCCTCGTCCAGGCCGGCCAGCAGCTCCCCGTACATGCGGGCTACCCGCCCCGGGGTGTCCTGCAGGCCGTCCCGCTCGGGGTCCTCCCCGAGGGCCGCCAGCAGCTCCCGCACCAGCCCCTCCACCCGCGCCAGGTCCACGGCCACGACGCCATGCTGCTCGGCCCCGGCCCCCGGCGCCACCCTGGCCGCCGACGCCGACCCGTCGGGCCCCGGCCCCCCGGCGGGCGGCCCGGCAGCCGCCCGGTCCTCAGTCCCCCGGGGCCTGGCCCACGAAGGCCCGGATCTCCGGCAGGTTCCGGTACCGCTCGGCCACGTCCAGGCCGTAGCCGACCACGAACACCGAGGGGATGGTGAACCCGACGTAGCGCAGCTCGCTCCGGGGCACCTGGCAGCCCTCCTTCACCAGCAGGCTGCAGATCTCCAGGCTCGCCGGGGACCGGGCCAGCAGGTAGCGCCGCAGGTAGGAGAGGGTCAGGCCCGAGTCCACGATGTCCTCCACCACCAGCACGTGCCGGCCCGCCAGGTCGCTGTCGAGGTCCTTCACGATCCGGACCACCCCGCTCGTCGTGGTCCGCGCCCCGTAGGAGGCCACGGCCATCAGGTCGAAGTCCACCGGCAGGTCGATCGCCCGGGCCAGGTCCGACAGGAACACGAAGGCTCCCTTCAGCACCCCCACCAGCAGCGGCGGCCGCCCCTGGTAGTCGGCCGTGATCGCCGCCCCCAGCTCGGCCACCCGGGCCTGCAGCCGGTCGGCCGGCACGATGACCTCTCCCAGCTGCGGGTCCTCGTCCCAGAAGCTCCCCACGCTCCCTCCCGGGTCAGGCGGCCGGTCCCCGGCCCCAGGCGGCGGACCCCGAGGTCACCGCAGGGGGGAGGGCCAGACGGCGGGCATCGCCGGGATGCTAGCGGCCCGGCTCGCCGGGGCCCCGGCTCCCTCGGGAGCGGCCCCAGAGGGCAGCGGCTCCTCGGCTAGGGGCCCCTCGGATAGGGGCCCCTCGGATAGGGCCCGGTCGGCTCAGCCGCTGACCACCCCCCGGGCGACGGGGGCCAGGCCGACCTCCCCGGCACAGCTGCTCAGGCCCACCGCCCGGCCAGCGTCGTAGGCCTGGAGCATCGGAGGGCAGCTGGCCGGGACGGCCGCCGAGCGCACCACCCCCGCCGGGCCACCGGCTGCCTGGGCCGGATCGCAACCCAGCGTCACCCGTGCGGGCGCACCGGCAACCAGCCGGAGGGTCGCCTGGCAGCCCTCCACCCCCGCCAGGACCAGCCGGTAGGCGCCCGGGGGCTCCACCAGCCGGAAGCGCCCGCCGGCGGGGACCTCGATCCGGCTGGCCGCCTGGCTGCCTTGCCGGCGCACCAGCAGGCTCGCCGGGGTGGTCGGCGCCTGGTCGCTCGCCACCGGCGAGGTCAGGCGCACCTGGCCCCTCACCACCACCGGACGCGCCCGGCCACCCCCGCACGCCGCCGCCACCAGGCCCGCCAGGAGCAGCCCGGCCAGCAGCTGGATCCGAGCTCCGACCGACCGGGTGCCTTGCAACGCGCCCGCTCCCACCATCGAGAAGCCGAGGGTTGAACGACGGAAGCCGCCGGGCCAGAGCCTGTCCACCCTCATGGGGCAGCCAGACAACTGCCCGCCGAATCACCGCCAGCGCCTTCCCAAGGTTGCTCTCCTCGTCCCCCGGCACAACGCACTGAGGTTGACCGATCTCTATCCCTGCATCGAGGGACCTGGAGCCACACAACAACAGGGAGTCACCGACGAGGACCAAGATTCAATTCTTTGACGAGTCTCCAATCGTTTTAGAGCTCACGCCGCCGATCCCTCGTAGGGAGCATTGCCAAAGTCGAATATCCCACCGTCAGCAGCGACCATCCGGTAGCCGCCACCACCAGAACTCACGCTCATTCCCACGATGGGCTTGGCCAGATCGATGTTCCCAGTGGAGCCATAGAATGCTGCTCCGCCAAAGCTGTAGATATCTCCGGCGGTGGTCACCTCCCAATACCCTCCAGACACTGGGTCGCCAGCGATGGCAACCACCGGCACACCAGGCTGCTCAGAGGCCGGAAGGCCTGGAAGAGAACCGTCGAATGGCGCGTTGAAAGCAAAGACGCCACCGTCAGCGCCAACCAGCCAGTACCCTCCGGTCTTGGGATCGACGGCCATACCGACGATCGGCTTGGCCAGATCGATGTTCCCAGTGGAGCCATAGAACTGAGCATCTCCAAAGGAGTACACATCCCCCGCTGAGGTCACTTCCCAGTAGCCTTGGCCAGAGGGATCCACAGCCATACCGACGACTGGCACAGGGGGCCGCTCAGAGGCCGGAAGGCCGGGCACGGAACCGTAGTATCTCGCGTCTCCGAAGGTAAAGATTCCACCATCAGACCCGACCAAGTAGTATCCCCCGCCGTCGGGAGTAACAGCCATCCCAACAATGGGCGCGGCGGGAGAAACGGCCAGCTCCCCGTACGACGTGGCGGCGTCTCCGCAGGCGTCCACGTGTCCCTTCACATCTGCGATCCAGTAGCCCTTGTTGTCTGCTGTCGGAGCCATTGCGACGGCGGATGATGCGAATGGGACACAACCAGGAGAGGGCTGAACCGGGCTCGACGGTGACGGTGCTGGGGCGGGCTCGGACTGTGGCGACACGCTTATGGACCAGTCGCACTCGCTGATCACGGTCAGGCTGAATACGCCGGTGTCGGTGTAGTAGTCGGTACCGCTCCCGCCTGGTCCAAGCTCGTTGGGACCGATATCCGCAGTGGTAGAAGTGGAAGGCTGATTCACACTGACGGAGAAGTTTCCTGACTGGCCGATGTTGG
>NZ_JAKHEX010000036.1 GCF_023130475.1 Aciditerrimonas ferrireducens | reverse complement strand
GAACCGACCGCGCGAAACTGTCGACCGTCAGCCCGAACTCTCGAGCTGACCACACCGAGGACCACACTCGGATTCCCACCACGTGGCGGGGCCCTATCTCGAGTAGCGGACCACAGGTGGTCGGGACATCCGCCCGCGCCCACCAGGGCTAGCTGATAGGCACCGGGTTCGACTGGCCGAAAGTGACCGCCGGCGGGGAACTCGAGCCGTCTGCCATCGGGCACCCCTGTCGGCGCACCACCAGGAGCGGCCGGGCCCTGGCCTGGCGTCGGCCTGCGCCAGGCCTGGCGCTTCGTCCACTGGCCAGCCCCACCAGCTCGGGAGCCCAAGGCCGGGTGGCGAGGCGGTGGGTAGGAACCCAACCTCCCTTACCGGGAACGACGAGCAGCAGCCAGCTTCCGCCGCACCTCCCGCGTGATCGCCAGTGCTACCTCCAGGTCGCCCTCCTCTTCGACCGGCACGGCCAGCGCCGCCAGGACCTGGACCTGCTCCTCCCGTCGCTGCTCCTGGTACCGCAGGACGTCGTCCACCCGCACTCGTCGGTGGTTGCCGACGCGTTCGAAGGGGATCCTCCCCTGCTCGAGCAGCCGGACGAGGGTTGGCCGGCTGACGCCCAGGAGATCGGCAGCCTGCTGGGTGGTCAGCAGCTGCGCCCGTGGCGCCACCGTCACCGCCACCCCCGCCCCAACCTTGTCTCTTCAGACAACACTCCAGGTAGGATGGGTGGGTGACCTCCCGCCTGGCCGGGCCGGACGCCGGGGCCCTCATCCGCCAGGCCCGGCTGCACAGCGGCCTGACCCAGGCCCAGCTGGCCGCCCGGGCGGGCACCTCGGTGTCGGCCCTCTCGAAGTACGAGCACGGCCACAAGGTGCCGACCTACGCCACCCTCTACCGGCTCCTCCGAGCCGCTGGCGCCACCCTCCGGCTGGTGCTGCCACCGCCCCGCGACCCGACCGAACCGGCCGTGCCCCAGCGCGAGCCGGCGCCGGACGGGGTCCTCCAGCCGGTCGGCCGCTACGTGGCGGCCATCGCCGACTACCTCTCGACCTGGGGTGTCGAGACCGCCTGGCGGGTCCTCGTCCAGTTCGCCGACGACTTCCGGGCCGCCTCCCGCCTGGCCCAGGAGATCGCCGTGGCAGCCAGGCCACCGAGCACGGGGGACCGCCGCTTCGACGCCGCCTTCGCCGCCCTCATCGAGCACCTCTGTCGCGAGCAGCGCATCCCTCGCCCCTCCTGGGTCGACGACGAGGACCTCATCGCTGCCCCGGTCTGGTACGTCTCGGGCGAGGACCCCGAGACGTACAGCGAGACCCCCATCGCCTTCGCCAAGCACGGGGTCTGGATCCACCGGGGAGCGTTCGCCAGTGTCTGAGCAAGGGGCAACCACCGGCTCCGCCTCCCCTACCGCTCCGGTTCCTCGAGTCGCAGCCGGCCCGCCCGCCGGGCGACCCGGCGGCCACCGGGCAGCTCGGTGGCCCGGGCCAGGCCACAGGCCACCGCCAGGACCCGCTCGATGCTGGCCAGGTCCGGGGGGTGGGGCTGGTCGGCCCCGAGCCAGGCCCGAAGGGCCCGCCGGGCCAGGGGCCGGGGCGCGGCCCGCAGAGCCCGGGCATCGGTGGCGTCGAGCGTGCCGGCCAGCTCGGCCAGCAGCGCCCGGTCCTCCCGGGCCAGGTCGGCCAGCCGGGCGAGCAGCGGCACGACGTCCCGGCCGGCCAGCTCGTTGCACAGCGGCAGCAGCTTCTGGCGGACCTGGTTCCGCCGGAACCGGGGGTCGGCGTTGCTCGGGTCCTCCAGCCACCCAAGGCCCAGGGCCCGGCAGAGCGCTGTGGTCTCGGCCCGCCGGATCCCGAGCAGGGGGTGCTCGGGACCCGGGGTCATGCCGGCCAGCCCGTCGGGGCCCGTGCCCCGCAGGAGCCGCAGCAGGACCGTCTCGGCCTGGTCGTCCATCGTGTGGCCCGTGGCCGCCCCCGGGCCGAGGGCGACCCGCCGGGCCTCCCGGGCCCGCTCCTCCAGGTTCGGCCCCGGGGGCACCACCACCCGCCTCGCCTCGAACCCGGCCCCGAGCCGCTCGGCCGCAGCGGCCACCACCCCGGCCTCCTCGGCCGAGCCGGGCCGCAGGCCGTGGTCGACGTGGACCGCCGTGACCTCCAGCCCCTGGGCCACCGCCAGGGCCAGCAGGGCCAAGGAGTCCCGGCCCCCCGACACCCCGACCCGCAGGGCCGTGCCCGGGGCCGGGAACCGGCAGCGGGGCAGCAGGCTGGCCAGCAGCCCGTCCCGCTCGGGCCCGGCCCGCTCGGGTCCGGCCCGCTCCGAGCCGCCCACCGCGGGCCGGCTCAGGCCCCCCCGACCCGGGCCACCCAGGCCGAGGGGTCCTCGATCTCCTCCCAGCTCGGCAGCAGCGCCGGCCCCTCCCAGACCCGGGCCAAGAGCTCCCGGCCCCCGGCCCGCTCGACCTCCTCGATGAACCGCTCCCCCTTGCGGTACTGGGCGAGCTTCGCCCCGAGGCCCGTCAGCTGCAGCAGCAGGCGGCTCAGCGGGTTGCCTCGCTGCCGGCGCTCCTCGAGCACCTGGGCGAACCAGCCGGCCTCGGGCAGCCGCTCGGCGGCCGCCCGGTTCATCGTCACGTCCCCGTGCCCCTCCAGCAGGGCCATCAGCGCCTGGATCCGCCGCAGCAGGTCCCGCTGGGCCTTGCTCGCCACCAGGCCCACCACCCCGGCCTCCGCCAGGGGGTTCTCGCCCCGCCGGACCGCCTGGGCGGCCCGCCCCAGGGCCTCCAGCAGCTTCGCCGGGTCCGGCCGGGCCTCGGCCAGGGCCTGCTCCACCAGGTCCAAGAAGTAGGACCGCAGCCAGGGCACCCCCGTGAACTGGCACCGGTGGGTCACCTCGTGCAGGGCGATCCACAGCCGGAACCGCCGGGGCGGGAACCCGAAGCGGGCCTCTAAGCCGGCCACGTTCGGGCCCACGTAGCTCACCGGGTCCGCCCCGGGCCGCTCGGCCACCAGCAGGTCGTACTGCCCGAGCACCCGCCGGGCCATCCAGCCGAGCACCAGGCCCAGCTCCGCCCCGGCCAGCTCCGGCTGCACCGCGCCCAGGGGGCCCGGCAGCTGCCGCTGCGGCCAGCGCTCCAGCACCGGGGTCAAGAGGCGCTCGAAGGTCGCCAGGTTCTGTGCCACCCAGGCCCGCCGGTCCAGGACCTCCCCCCGGCTCGGGCCCTCGGCCGGCACCAGCCCGGTCTCGGCCACCACCAGGGCCTCGGCCTCCTCCGTGGCCCACCCGAAGTCCTCCCGCAGCCGGTCCCACGCCCGCTCGTCCAGCGCCCGGCCCCCGCCGAACACGCCGCCCTCTGCCACCAGCCCCCCGACCCGCCTCGCCGTCTCCCACGCCACCGGGCCGCTCACGCCGGCCAGTGTAGGGACCGGACCCCGGGCCCGCCGACCGGCCTCCTCGGCGCCCGCGGCTCCGGGCTACTCGGCTGGGCTCGTGGCCTGCTTCGCCTCCTCCTCGGCCAAGGCGGCCCGGATCCGCTCCAGCAGGCTCGGGGGCACGTGGTCCTTGCAGCGGTTGGCGATCAGCTGGCGGAGCTCGGCCTCGAACCCGTAGGCCTCGACGCAGGAGTGGCACTCGTCGAGGTGCCGCTGGATCTTCGCTCGTCGTTCCTCGGTCAGCTCCCCGTCGAGGTAGTGGTAGAGCCGCTCGACGGCCTCCCCGCAGTCGGCCTCCTCGGCGTCCCCCTCGCCGGGTGCCCCGGGCGGGGCTTCGGCCGCCCTGGCTCGTTCCTCCACGCTCCTTCGGACGGCGTCCTCGCTGCCGCGCTCCATCTCCGGTCCTCCCATGGCCGCCGCAGGGTCAGGCCCTGCCAGCCTCGGCGGTCCCCACCAGTCCGCGGGCAACTGCGAAATCGTGCAACGCCTTCTGCAGGGCCTTTCTTCCCCGGTGGATCCGGCTCATGACCGTCCCGATGGGCACGTCGGTGATCTCGGCGATCTCCTTGTAGGAGAAGCCCTCGACGTCGGCCAGCAGCACGGCGATCCGGTAGGCCTCGGGCAGCGACTCGATGGCCTGCTTCACCTCCTCGTCGGTGAAGCCCTCCAGCACCTCGTCCTCCGCCGAGCGCCCCAGTCCCTGGGCCTGCAGCTCCCCCAGGCGCCGGTACAGGTAGAGGTCCTCGACGTCCTCCACGTCGGCCCGCTCCGGCCGGCGCTTCGCCGCCCGGTAGCTGTTGATGAACGTGTTCGTCAGGATCTTGTACAGCCAGGCCCGCAGGTTCGTCCCGTCCTGGTAGGAGCCGAATGCCCGGTAGGCCTTCAGGAAGGTCTCCTGCACCAGGTCCTCGGCGTCCGCCGGGTTCCGGGTCATGCGGAGCGCGGCCGTGTAGAGCGCCGGCATGTGCTCCATGGCCATCTCCGCGAACCGGGCCTGGTCGGCCATGGGCCGACCCTAGCGCCTCGGGGCCCCCAGCACCGGGAGCCCCGCCCCCGTGCGCCAAGGTCCCCGGCCGTCACGCTCCCCGTGCCCTAGGCTCCGGGGGCACCTGACCTCCGCGCCCATGCCTGACGCCGCCGTCACCGTCGTCCTCCCCACGAGGGACCGCCCCCGGCTCCTCGCCGACGCCCTCGGGTCGCTCCTCGCCCAGACCCGCTCGGACTGGCGGGCCATCGTCGTCCACGACGGGCCTGTTCCCGCCACCGACCTGGCCCTGGTGCCCACGGATCCTCGCATCGAGCTGCTCGCCCTCGAGGAGCCCCGGGGGGCGGCGGCGACCCGCAACCGGGCCCTGCCCCTCGTTGGGACCCCCTTCGTGGCCTTCCTCGACGACGACGACCGCTTCCGCCCCGACCACCTGGCCCGGGCGCTCGCCGCCCTCGAGGCCGGGGCCGAGGTGACGGTCAGCGGCTGCCAGTACGTCGAGGAGACCGTCGAGCCCACCGGGGATCGCCGAGCGACCGGCACCACCTGGGCCTACGACCCGAGCCCCTACAGCGACACGCGCCTGGCGGCCGGCAACTTCATCCCCCTGCCGAGCGTCTGCTGCCGCACCGACGCCCTCGCCCAGGCCGGCCCCTTCGACGAGGGCCTCACCGTCTACGAGGACTGGGAGCTCCTTCTCCGCCTCTGCCCGAACCGGGCGGTCCAGGTCCTCCCCGAGCCGACCGTCGAGGTCTCCGTCCGCCCGGCGGCCGACTCGCTCAGCCGGGCCGAGCCCCTGGCCACCTGGCTCGAGTGCTTCGACCAGGTCTGCCAGCGCTACCCGGCCTGGTCCTGGCCGGTCCAGCTCGGCCGCACCCACACCCGCCTGGAGATCCTCATCCGCATGGCCCGCCCCGGCGACTTCGACGCCGAGGCCTACCTGGCCGCGAACCCCGACGTGGCCCAGGCCGGGGTCGACCCCGTCCGCCACGCCGTCCTCCACGGCTTCCGCGAGGGCCGCGTCCGGGTCGGCTAGCCGGCCAGGGCCCGGGCCAGCTCCCCCCAGGGCCCAAGGGCCCGGCGGTCCTCCAGCCAGGCCTGGCCGGCGAAGTAGCTCACCACCCGGCTCGCCACGCCCCCGTAGCGGGCCCGGAGGGCATCGGCCACCGTCGCCCAGTCCCCGGCCACGCAGAACTGCCCGAGCAGCTCGTCGTCGACCTCCTTCGCCATGCCCGCCAGGTCCCCGGCCTTCTGCCGGGCCCGGATCCGCTCGGGCACCTCGGGCCGGCCCAGCTGCTCGAAGATGAACCGGTAGTTCGGCGTCGAGCCGTAGAAGGCCACCTGGGCCCGGGCCCGCTCCCACCACCGCTCGACCTCCCCCGGACGGTCCCCGGCGGCCACGAACGCCGGGCAGATCACCGTCAGGTCCGCCACCTGCCGCCCGGCCCGGGCGGCCCCCTCCGCCAGGGCCGGCAGGACCGTCTCGCGCAGGTAGGGCTCGGTGTTCAGCGGGTGCACGTGGACCCCGTCGGCCAGCTCCCCGGCCAGCCGCAGCATCCACGGGTTCACCGCCGCCAGGTCCACCGGCGGGTCCGGCACCGGGATCGGCCCCGGGGACCAGGCGGCCGGCAGGAGCCGCAGGGACCAGTAGCGCCCCTCGAAAGCCAGCGGCTCCTCCCCCCGGAACGCCCGGAAGGCGGCCCGCAGCGCCAGCAGGTACTCCCGCATCCGGGGACCCGGCGGGTCGTAGGGCATCCCGAAGCGCCGCTCGATATGGGCCCGCACCTGGCTGCCCAGCCCCAGCCGGAACCGTCCCCCCGAGGCCTCGGCCAGCTCCCAGGCCACCTGGGCAGTCACCATCGGGCTCCGGGGGAACGCCACACCGGCCAGGGCCAGCGCCGCGCACGTCAGGTACGCGGTCCGCCCGGTCTCGGTCACCACCACCCCCGCCATCCCCGCCGAAGCGGCGTCCCGCGCCAACTCCGTGGCCTGCCGAAGCGGCAGACCCGGCACCATCAGGTCCAGTTGCACCCCGCCCACCCTACCCACGCCCACCTGGCCCCGGTGGGGCCGGCGCCACCCCAAGGCCGCCTCGCCCCTTGCTTCTCGCGCACCGGCCCGCTACGGTTCGATCGCAGCCTGCTTCGCGGACCCGGACCGGTCCGCCCTCGAACGCCGCCCGACCGGATCCTTCGGGTCCGAGGAGTTCGGAACCGTGATCGTTGCCATTTGGGCTGTCATCTCCATCCTGGCCTCCGGTCTCGTCGCCGTGGTCGTCGAGGCCCGCGCCGACCGCCGGGGCCTCCACGTCCGCCTCGAGACGCTCTCCGACCAGGTCCAGCTGCGCATCCAGCAGGCCGAGCACGGCGTGCGCGCCGAGATCGGCCGCGTCGAAACCAGCCTCCGAGAAGAGAACGCCCAGCTCCGAACCGAGCTCCGGGACGAGATCAGCCAGGTCCGCACCGAGCTCCGGGACGAGATCGGGCGCGTCGAGTCGAGCCTGCGCGACGAGATCAGCCAGGTCCGCACCGAGCTCCGGGACGAGATCGGGCGCGTCGAGTCGAGCCTGCGCGACGAGATCAGCCAGGTCCGCACCGAGGTCGGCCGCGTCGAGTCGAGCCTGCGCGACGAGATCAGCCAGGTCCGCACCGAGGTCGGCCGCGTCGAGTCGAGCCTGCGCGAGGAGATCAGCCAGGTCCGCACCGAGGTCGGCCACGTCGAGTCGAGCCTGCGCGAGGACATGAGCCACTTCCGCTCCGAGCTGCGCAGCGAGCTGCAGGGGCTGCGGCTCGAGGTGCGCGAGGAGCTGGGCAAAGAACGCGCCGAGCGTGCTCGGCTCCAGGGTCAGATGGCGGTCGAGCTCCACCTCATGCGGGTCGAGATGGGCGAGCTGCGGCGGACGGTGCGTGAGGACCTGGAACGGACCGAGGCGGTCGCTGCCGATCTCCGAGGCGAGCTGGCTCGCCTCCGGCCCGGGGGTCCCTCGGCGCCGCCCGCCGCCTGAGCCCCCGGTCCTCGGGGCGCCGGTCCTCGGCGCCGCCCGCCGCCTGAGCCGCCCGCCCCCGCCCGGCCCGGCCGACCCGGGGTTCAGCCGGCGGGGACGGTCCAGCGGACCGGCAGGTGCTCGGGGCCCCAGATGCCGTTCGTCGGGGGCTTCCAGGTGATGGGCCCGTCGAGGGCCAGGTCCGGGAACCGCCGGGCCAGGCGGGGCAGGGCCTCGGCCAGCTCGGCCCGGGCCAGGGCGGCCCCGAGGCAGTGGTGGACCCCCGAGCCGAAGGTCAGCTGCACCGGGCCCCGCTCGCCGCTCCCTTCCCCCGTGAGGTCGAGACGGTCCGGGTCGGGGAACACCCGGGGGTCGTGGTTCGCCCCGGCCAGGCTGACCGCCACCAAGGTGCCCTGGGGGAACAGCACCCCCCGGTACTCGATGTCCTCCGAGGCGATCCGCCCCGTGGCCCGCACCGCCCCCAGGCGCCGCATCGTCTCCTCCACCGCCCGGGGGGCCAGCTCGGGGCGCTCCCCGAGGAGGGCCCAGTGCTCGGGGTGCTCGAGCAGCAGGGCCACCGAGCAGCCCAGCTGGTTCCGGGTGGTGTCCGTCCCGGCGAGCAGCAGCGCCTCGACCAGCATGACCAGCTCCTCGCCCGAGAGCCGGTCCCCCTCCTCCTCGATGGCGATCAGGGCCGAGAGCAGGTCGTCTCTCGGCTCGGCCCGCCGCCTGGCCACCAGGGCCTCGACGTACTCGTCGAGCTCCCCCAGGGCGGCCTCGATCGCCGGGAGGTCCTCGGCGACCGTCCCGTTGAAGATCTTGAACACCTCGGTGGCCCAGTGCGAGAACTTCGCCCAGTCGCTCGCCGGGGCGCCCAGCAGGGCGCAGATGACCGGGATCGGGTAGCGCTCGGCCACCTCCTGCTGCAGGTCGCAGGCCCCCCGGTCGGCCACCTCGTCGAGCAGGCCCTCCAGGATCCGCCCCATCTCCGGCCGCAGCCGCTCGGCCGCCGCCGGGGTGAACGCCGGGGCCAC
>NZ_JAKHEX010000035.1 GCF_023130475.1 Aciditerrimonas ferrireducens | reverse complement strand
CAGGTGAGGTTCTGGGCCGCGGCGAGCAGGGCGCTCATGGTGGAGGCCGGGGAGCTGTTGATGTAGGTGATCTGGCCTTTTTGGTTGAGCAGGTAGTAGATGTCGAGGTAGCCCTTGGGGTTGTAGGCCTTGGTGAGGGCAGCGGAGGCGGTGCCGAAGGTCCAGTCGGGGTTCGTGGAGGCGGACCCGGCGAGCACCGTGGCGAAGCGGTGCATGGAGGGGCCGCTTTGGCCGAGGTCCGCGGCGTTCTCCACTTCGACCACCCGGACGTCCAAGGTGGCGAGCCGGGGGAGGTTCGCAGCCATGGTCTGGGTGCCGGCCTGGCACGAGGAGCACCAGGTGGTCACGAACCACAAGAGGGTCGGTCGGCCCCGCAGCGAGGCGACCGTCTCTGTGCGCCCCGAGAGGGTCTGGAACGTGCCGTTGGGGGCTTCTTGGCCGACCTGGGGCAAGGCGGTGGGGGTGCTCGTGCTGCTGGCGTGCAGGCCGATGAGCACCCCGATGAGCGCGAGGACCGCGACGCTGCTCAGGCCGAGGCCGAGGTGGCGTCGGCGGCGGGCCTGGGCCTGGGCGGCTTGCCGGCGGGCCCGGTTCGAACCGGCCGTGCCCTGTCGTTGCGCTGGGCTCACGCTCGTTCCTCCTCGTGGGTCGTGGCTGGGGTCGACTGCTCAGGTGGGCTGGTTCGCTCACCCGCGGGTCTCGGACCCAAGGGGCGAGGCCGTCGAACGGCTCTGGCGACGCCGGATAGCGACGCGACGGCCGCCGAGCACCCCGGCCAGGCCGACGAGCGCGCCGAGCAGCCCGAGGACCGCGGGGTTCGCGCTCTCGACGAGACCGACGAGCAAGGGCACGAGGCAGCACCCGAAGAACGCGGCGACGAGCACCCCGTAGGTGAGCGCCGAGCGTCGGCGGGTGGCCTGGTCGCTGGTCGAGCGGGGGTCCCGGCCCACGCCCCCACTCTACTACAGTGTCGTAGTTGTAGGGGGGCGGGTCGCGGGGCGTGGCCCGCCAATGTTTGGGAGGATGGGTGGGCGAACCGAGCCGAGCGAGGGGAACGGTGATGCGGAAGGTGGTCGCGGGGCACCAGGTGGGGTCGCTGGAGGACGCGGTCCTCGAGGTGCTCTGGGGCGCCGAGGAGCCCTTGAGCGGCCGGGAGCTGCTCGCCCGGTTGCCGGGTCGGCGACGGGCCTATACGACGGTCATGACCGTCTTGGGCAGGCTGGTGGACAAGGGCTTGGTGGAGCGGATCCCCGACGGTCGGAGCTTTCGCTACCAGACCCTTGGGGATCCCGAGGAGCTCACCGCCGCCGCTATCGCCCGGCTGCTCTCCTCGGCCCAGGATCCCGGCGCGGTGCTGGCCCACCTGGTCGATGATCTCGAGGACCCCGGCGTAGTCGAGCAGCTCGCGCAGGCGCTGCGGCGTCGGCGTGGGCGCAAGGCGAGCCGGCGGGGAGGAGAGCCGTGAGCCCTGTCGGCCTGGTGGCCCTGGGGGTGGCGCTGTTCGTGGTGCTGCCCGAGCTCGGCAGCCTCGGGTGGATCCAGCGCGGCTCCCCGCGGCTGCTCGCCGCGCTGCAGCTCTCGGGGCTGCTCGGGTGGGCGTTGCTCCCCGCGCTCAGCGCGGGCTGCCTGGGGGACCTGGTGGCGGAGGCGGTGGCGAGTGGGCGCCTGGGCAGTGGGGGTTGTTGGCTGAGCGTGCCGAGCGGTGCCTGGGTGCTGATCGGGGCTGGGATCGGGGGCTTGACCCTGGTCCCGCTCGTGCGCCAGGCGGTCTCGACGGTCCGGGCCGCGCGGCGCACCGAGCTGCCTGCCCTGGTGCGCCGGGTGGCGACGATGCGGGTCGGGGGGCGAGGCGGGGTGGTTTGGGTGGTGCCCAGTGCGCGCCGGGCCGCGTACGCGTCGGGGATCCTGCGGCCGGTCGCGGTGGTGACCAGCGCGGTGCTCGCCCCGCTTGGTCCCGAGGAGCAGCGGGCGGTGGTGGAGCACGAGGCGGCTCACCTGCGCCTCGGGCACCCCCGGATCCTGGTGCTCGCCAGCGTGATCGAACGGGCCTACGGGGCCCTGCCCCCGGTGCAGCGGCGCGCTCGGGCCCTGCGAGGCGCGCTCGAGGCTGCAGCGGACGACGAAGCAGCCCGGGTGGTGGGCGCCTCGGTCCTGCTGCGTGCCCTCACCCGCACGATCCTCGCCGCCAACCAGCCCGCCGGGGGCTTCGGGGACCCCGAGCACCTCGCGGCGCGCATCGAGCGCCTCCAGGCGCCTCCTCGGCGCGCACCCCTGGTCGACCTGGTCGCCGGGGGGCTGGCGCTGGTCCTCGTCGGGCTGTTCGCCTGGCTGGTGTGCCTCTCGGTCAGCGGGCGCCAGGACCTCGGCGGGGAGGTGCTCTGCGGGATCGGCGCCCTTCTCGTGGCGGCACGGCCCCTGCGCAGCGCCCAGCGGTCCTGCCCCGCCTCGCACCACCCCCTCGACACTACTACGAAGCTGTAGTAAGCTGGGGGGCGTGGACGGGTCGCACCCGGGAGCCACACGACCGGCCCGCAGCGGCCCAGCCGGTCCGGTGGGAACGACCGGTGCCAGGAGCGAGGTGAGCACCATGGCCATGACGCAGACGGAGCGAGGAGCACGGGTAGCAGGCCACCGGGAGCCACCGCCGGTTCCCGCCGAGGCCGCCTCGGCGCCGAGCGGGTGGGGGTGGCTGTTGGTGCTGGTGCCCATGGCGATCTGCTGCGGGGGGCCGCTCCTCGTCGGGGCGCTGGCCGCGGCGAGCGCTGCCACCCTGGGGACCGTCGGGGGGATCCTCGGGGCGCTCCTCGCTCTGACCGCCGGGTTCTGGTGGTATCGGCGGCGTCAGCGGGGCGGGGCCTGCTGCGAACCAGGGGCCCGGGGCGCCACCCGGTGGTCGGCCCGGTGAGCACCACCGCGAGCCCCGGGTCGAGGACCAGGCCAGGGCTCAGCGCCCTTCGGGCAGCAGCCCGGGAGGTGCTCGGCACCCCCGGGAGGCGCCTCGCCGCGGTCGTGGCCTCGGCCCTGGTCGCCCTGGCCTACACGCTGCTCCTGCCCTTCGACTTCACCCAGCGGCTCTCCCTGGCGAACTGGGACTACCTCACCGCCTACCAGGCAGCCTGGAGCGTGGCCCTCGGGCTCGGCATGGGCCTGGTGATCGTCATCCAGGTCCACGCCATGCGCAGGATCGCCCGAGCCCGGGCCGCCACCGGAGCGGCCAGCGGGGTGGCCTTCGTGGTCAGCCTCCTGCCGAGCTTCCTCTGCTGCACCCCCTTCGTCCCCTCGGTCCTCGCCTTCGTCGGGGTCTCCGGGCTCAGCCTCTACTCGACCACCGGCACCGTCCAACACTTCTTCGCCGTCCACCAGACCGACCTGCTCAGCGCCAGCCTCGCCCTCCTCCTCGCCACCGGCCTCTGGGGCCTCTGGAAGCTCGCCACCGCCCGATGCCTCGACGCCTGCGGCTGCGAGCTCCCGGAAGGAACCGGCGGCGGTCCGCTCGCCGATCAGGCCGAGGGGATCGGCGGCCGCACGGCCTGAGGGGCTCCAGCTCGGGGCGCACTGGCCGTTCCTCGGCCGAGGAGATGGAAGACCCGGCTGAGCCGCCGGTAGGGGTCGCGGCGGCTGCCCTCGAGCTCGAGGGCCAAGAAGGCCTCGAGCTCGCCGTCGGGGAGGTCCAGGGGCCCGAGCAGGTCGGCGAAGAGCCACCCCCCGTACCACGCGAGGGGCGCTACTGCGAGTGCCTCGAGGCGGGCGGCGAGCGTCTCCGGGGTCTCGGCCCGGGTGGGCAGGCCGAGCACGCCGACCTCGTGGTCCGCGTCGAGCGCCGAGAGGGCCTCGGTCCAGCGATGCCCGAGCGCGAGGCGGAGGGCGAGAGAGGGTTGCTGGAGGGTGAGGAGCGAGACGAGGCCGCCTGGGGCGAGCACCGAAGCGACCCCTCGGAGGAGCGGGTCGGGGTCCTCGAGGTAGAGCAGGACGCCGTGGCAGAGGACGACCTCGAAGCGGCCGGGCACCAGCTGCGGAAGGTCCTCGCCGCGCCCAGGAACCAGCCGGACCCGGGCGGCGACCTCCGGGGGTCCGTCGGCCAGGCGAGTGGCGGCCTCCTCGAGCATGGCCACCGAGGGGTCCACGATGGTGACCTCGTAGCCCTGACGGGCCAAGGGGACGGCCTGGTGACCGGCCCCGCCGCCCACGTCCAGGACCCGCGCCGGCGGCGACGGGAGGTGCCAGGCCAGCTGGTGCTGGACGAGATGGACCCGCACTCGGCCCGTCAGGCTGGCGTCGGCAGCCGTCAGGTAGGCAGCGGCCGCGTCGGGGTCGAAGGCCGGCGGCACGACCGGGAGGATAGAAGAGGGAAGGGGCCGCCAGGTGGTGACCTCCCGCCCATCCAGGTCGACGTCGCGTGTCGGGTGGCGAACGGACGAGGGGCCCTGGTTGATCGGGCGCTCAGGGCCGCCAGGCGGGGCGCCGACCCATGAACGCCACGAACCGGTCGAGCGTAGCGGCGTCGTCGGCGACGGGCTGCTCGGCCCCGAAGGGGCTCCCGACGCCCAGCATGTCCCGGTACTCCGGGCGCAGCATGGAACGAGCGGCGGCGAGCGCCTCGGCGGCCAGGTCGTCGTCGATCGGCAGGTCTTGTCCGGTGGCGGCGGCGAGGTCCCAGGCGTGCGCGACCAGTTCGCTCAGGTACATGTCGACCAGGGTGGTGCCCTGGTAGGTTTCGCCCCAGGGCATCGTGGTGGTGGCCTCGAGCCGATCGTCGGTCCACGCCGAAGCCGCGTCGGCTCCGGCTCGGCGCAGCTCGTCGGGGGCGTCGGCCAGCAGCACGTGAGGGAACTCCTCGCCGGTGGGGGCGACGCCCCGGGCGATGTCGACCGAGCGCCAAGCGGCGCCGACCAGATGAGCGACGAGCGCGGCCACGTCGAACGCCGGGCAGGGGGTCGGTCCGCCGCGCTGGTCGGGGCGCACTCGGTCGGTCACGGTGGCTGCCAGCTCGAACGCCCGGACCAAGGCGTCACGGCGATCCGCCGACCGAGAGGGCGCGGGCGAGGTGGCCTCCATGGGGTGATGCTGGACGGCGGCGAGGCGGAAGGCAAGGACGAAACCAACAAATCAGGGTGTCGAGCGGTCGACACCGGCTCGCTCGGTGCTGGCGCCTCGGGGGTCCGAGGACGGGTCCAGTCCCAGCCAGGCCCCGCATGGCGCAGCCCGAAGGATCCGGTCAGCGGATGCCGGTGACCAGGCGCTCGGGGTCGAGGAGGCCGGTGACAACCCGCCAGCCGACCCGGTCGAGGACGAAGAGGCCGATGCCGAACCCGAGGGCCACCTTGAGGCCGCTCGGGACGATGGCGAAGGCGACGAGCAAGGTGACGGCCACGGTCGGCAGGCTGGCGACGATGGCGAGCTGGCTGGCGGCCCGCAGGTCCTTGGCTCGGGCGGAGATGGCCATGCCCACCCAGGTGGACCAGGCGACCAGGAGAGGCGTGAAGACGAGCTGGACGGCCACGTCGGGAGCCTGGACCACGGTCGAGACCACCTGGGGCTTGGCGAACAGCTCGACCACCGTGAGGTAGAGCCCGAAGAGCAGGTAGGAGACCAGGACCGAAGGCACCAGGACGGCCAGGGCCTTGCCGAGGACCAGTTCGTCCCGGCGCACCGGGGCCGAGAGGAGGGGTTCGAGGGTGCCCTGGGTCCGTTCGCCGACCACCGTGTAGGAGGCGAGGGTGGCAGGCACCAGGCTGGGCACGGCCAGGAGGTAGAGCAGGACGTGGTCGTGGTGGAGGGCGAGGGCTGCCCGGCTCGTCAGGGTGAAGGCCTGGATCAGGGGCTCGACGACGAAGACCGCCGGCAGGATGGCCATCGCCGAGACCACGTTGCCGTTGCGCCGGAGGTCCAGCAGCTCCTTGCGGGCCACGGCCCGCACCCGCCGCAGGTTCATCGCCGCGCATCCTCCTTGCTGACAAGTTGGAGGTAGACGTCCTCGAGGGAGTGCCGTTCCTCGGTCAGCTCCAGCACGTCGGCGCCTGCTGCCACCAGGGCCCGCACGAGCGCCGGAGCGGCGTGCCGGGGATCGTCGACCTCGAGGTGGTAGGTGGACGGGGCGGACGCCCGCCAGCGCTGCACGCCGGGCACCCCGCCGAGGAGGGCCCCCGGGTCGGCAAGGGGCCCGGCGGTGCGGAGGGTCAAGGCGGCCCCGAAGAGCCGGCGGCGGAGCTCGCCGGGCCGTCCGACCCGGCGGAGTCGGGTGGCCAGGATCGCCACCCGGTCGCAGAGCCGCTCGGCTTCCTCCAGGCGGTGGGTGGTGAGGACCACCGTGGCGCCCCCCTGCCGGAGCTCGTCGACCAGGGCGAGGACCTCCCGGGTGGCCCCCGGGTCGAGCCCGGAGGTCGGCTCGTCCAAGAAGAGCACCGACGGCGAGCCGAGGAGCGCCCGGGCGAGCGAGACCCGCTGGCGGAGCCCCTTGGAGAGGGCGCCGCAGGGGTCCCGGGCCCGGCCGGTCATCCCCACCACCTCGAGGACTCGGCGCACCTCGGCCGCCGCATCGGGCAGCTCGCGGAGCTCGGCGAAGCAGCGGAGATTGTCCTCGACGCTCAGGCGCAGGTAGAGCCCGGGGGTCTCGGGCATGACCCCGACCCGCTTTCGGATCGCCAGGGCGTTGGCCTCGGTCACCGCCAACCCCGCCACCGTCGCGTGGCCGGCGCTCGGGGCCACCAGGGTCGTCAGGGTCCGCACCAGGGTGGTCTTGCCGGCTCCGTTCGGGCCGAGCAGCCCGAACACCTCGCCCTCGTGGACCTCCAGGGTCACCTCCTCGTAGGCGACCCGGTCCCCAAAGCGCTTCGTCAGCGCCGAGGTGGCCACCGCCGCGGCCTGGCCCGCGCCGGCTCGCTGGGTCGCCTCGGCCCGGCCTCCCGCTGGCATGCCCGCACCCTAGCCAGGCCCAGCCATCGCCCCGTGGCCCGGCATCGTTCCTTCCGCTCGCGTCAACCCCGGCCGCGTCGACACCGCGAGCACGGTCCAGGTGCCACCGGGCGATGGGCCTCCAGGCAGATACGCTGCTGCGGGCAGTGCCGAGCCGGCCCCCGTAGCTCAGAGGAGAGAGCGACGGTTTCCTAAACCGTGCGTCGCAGGTTCGAATCCTGCCGGGGGCGCGAGCGGTCCCAGGAGCGCGGACAAGGCCCGGGTTGGTTGCTGTGCCCGTGGCTAGTGGGTTTCTGGGCTTCGGAGCGACGGGGTTGCGCCACTATCCTCGGGCCGATGCGGCAGGAGAGGCAGCCCACGGGTGGAGCCGGCTCCCTGGTCGCGCCCACCGAGGCGTCGGCTCCCTCGGCCCGGGTGGGCATGGTGGGCGCAGGCCAGCTGGCCCGGATGACCTACCAGGCGGCCCTGGACTACGGGGTGGCCCTCCAGGTCCTCGCCCGGGGGGAGGACGAGCCGGCGGTGGCGGCTGGGGCCGAGTGGGTGCGCGGCGTGCCGGGGAACTACGAGGACCTCGTCGCCCTGGCGGAGGGCAGCGAGGTGGTGACCTTCGACCACGAGGTCATCCCCCCGGCCCACCTCCGGCGCCTGGCCGATGCCGGGCACGTCCTGCGGCCCGCGCCGGAGGCGTTCGTGGTGAGCCAGGACAAGTGGGTGGTCCGGGAGGTGCTGGGCCCGGCCGGGTTCCCCTTCCCGGCCCACGGTCCGGCGTGGTGCGCCGAGGACGTGGCCCGCTTCGGGGACCGCTACGGCTGGCCGCTCGTCCTGAAGGCCACCCGGGGCGGCTACGACGGCCGAGGGGTGCGGGTCCTGGAGGGGCCTGCGGCCCTCGGGGCGCAGGCCGCCGCGCTCTTCCCGACCGAGGGCCGGCAAGGGGACGAGGGTTCCGAGGGTCCCCCGTGGCTGGTCGAGGAGCACCTCGAGCTGGCGGCGGAGTGCGCCGTCGTCCTGGCCCGTCGACCCAGCGGGCAGCTGGCGTGCTACCCGCCGATCGGCACCCGCCAGGTCGAGGGCATCTGCCGGGAGCTGACCGTCCCCGCCGACCTGCCGACGACCGTGCTCGAGGAGGCCGAGGGGATGGCCCGGGCCGTGGCCGAGACCATCGGCGCGACCGGCGTCCTTGCCCTCGAGTGCTTCTGGACCCGCGACGGGCGGCTGCTCGTGAACGAACTGGCCCTCCGGCCCCACAACACCGGGCACATCACCATGGAGGCCGCCGTGACCTCCCAGTTCCACCAGCACCTCCGGGCGGTCCTCGACTGGCCGCTCGGGTCCTCGGCGCTGCGGTCCCCGGCCGCCACGGTGAACCTCATCGCCACCGACGACCGGGCGACGGTGCCGGACCGGCTGCCCCTCGCCCTGGAGGATCCCCGGGTGCACGTCCACCTCTACGGCAAGGCGCCCCGCCGGGGCCGCAAGATCGGCCACCTGACGGTCCTCGGGGACGACGTCGGCGAGGCCTTGGAACGGGCCCGACGGGCGGCTGGCGTGCTGCTCGGCGCCGAGGTGAACGACCCGGCCGGCGCCGGCAGGAGGGCGTGACCGTGGTCTCGGGGGCCAGCGGGCCACTCGTCGGGATCGCCATGGGGAGCACCTCCGACCAGGAGGTCATGGCGCCTGCCGCCGCCGTCCTGGCGGAGTTCGGCGTGCCCTGCGAGCTGCGGGTCATGTCGGCCCACCGTCGCCCCTTCGACATGCTCGAGTACGGGCGGGAAGCCCGGGCTCGGGGCCTGCGGGTCCTCATCGCCGGGGCCGGGGGCGCGGCTCACCTGCCCGGCATGCTCGCCTCGGTCACCAGCCTGCCGGTCATCGGGGTGCCGGTGCCCCTCCGGCACCTGGACGGCCTGGACTCGCTGCTCTCCATCGTTCAGATGCCCCGCGGTGTCCCCGTCGCCACCGTGGCCATCGGCAACGCCCACAACGCCGGTCTCCTGGCCGTCCGCATCCTGGCGGTCGAGGACCCGGACCTGGCCGAGCGCCTCGAGGCCCGCCAGGCCGCCACCCTCGACGAGGTGCGCCGGGCCGACGATGCCCTCCGGGGCCTCCAGGCCGGCGAGCCCGAGCCGGGCCCCCTGCAGGGGGCCGCCGGATCGGCCCCCGGCGCCTAGCTCCCGCCGCGTTCCTCGGTCGCCACGACCTCCCAGCACCCGGCCCGCCAGCTGGGCTGACGGCACCCCGAACACCGCTTCGCGACCGATCACGGCCCCGTCATCCCCGCACAGCACCAACGGCAGTGTTCATGCCACGGAACGTGCTGACCAGGCGGAGGCCGGTTTGCGCTGCGTATGCGCTCCTCCCCGCACCATGCGGCCGGGTCCCCGGATCACCCCGCTCCGTGGCAGGACGCTGGTGAGCGGTCCCCGGGGACGGGCAGGAGGCGGTGCGCCGCAGGTCCAGACTGCCAGCACACCGACCGTCCCGATGGACCGGGTGAGGGGGAACCAAGGATCGGTATCGTGCCCCTGGTCGAGTGACGCGCCGAGCCCGGCGGACGGCCCCGTTTCCTGGGCGCTCCGCAGGTCCTCGAATGCGCTGGGCCTCGGCGCTGCCCCTGCCGATGCCAGCGGCAACCCGACGGTGTCCGCCTGACGCTTCAGGTAACAGGCGGGCAGCTCACCCCGGCAGGCTGAGGAGCGCCGCCTCGGCCCTCGCCGCCCAGCGGGTCGCCCCGACCCGTCGGCAGCGGGCTGCTGTGGCAGCGAGGGTCCGCCTGGCGGCTGGGCCCTCGCCGAGGCGGGCCTGGAGTTGGCCGACGGCCAGGCCGACCGGCCCGGCCGAGACCGCCAGGCCCCAGCTGAGCCGGTGGCGGTAGGGGTGGAGAAGCTCGAGGAGGGTCGCACAGTGCGTGAGGTCCCCGAACCGGGCCGCCACGAGGCCGAGGAAGGTGAGGGACCCGAGCTGGGCCATGTTCGGCACGAGGCCCGCGAAGCGGTCCTTGGCCAGTGCCCCGAGGACCCGGCAGGCCTCCTCGCCTCGGCCCTGCTCGGCCAGGGCGAAGCACTGGGCCACCTGCCAGACGACCCAGGGCGGCCGGCCGTCCTCGAGAGCGTCGAGGAGGCTCGCGAGCTCCCCGAGGCGGCCCTGCTCGAACCGGATCAGGGCCAGCTGGGCGCCGAGCACCGCGAGGATGCCCTCGGCCGGCGCCCCGCCCTGGCGTCCGGTGTCGTAGGCCCGCTGGGCGGCGATCTCGGCGGCGTCGAGGCCATCGGTCAGCAGGGCCAGCCCCGCCTGGCGCACCTGGACTTCCCACGGGAAGTGCCGGCCGAGCCGGCCGGCGAGCAGCTCGGCTGCGGTGAGCTCCGCTCGGGCCCGGTCCAGCGCGAACCCTTCGAGCAGGGCGTCGGCGAGGAACAAGCGGGCCCGCAGCTCGAGCGCAGGGTCCCGCCGCGCCCTGGCTCGATGGAGGAGCCCAGCGGCGTTGCGGTGGCGGGCGCCGAGGTTGCCTGGCCAGGTGGTGGCCAGGTGGGCCGCCACCCCCACCTCGGCGGCCAGCTGGACGTCCCCGGTGGCCCGGGCCAGGCGGCACGCCTGGTTGACCAGCTGCTGGCGCAGGGCCAGGGGCCGGTCCCAGAGCAGCTCGCCGGCCAGGGCCACGAGCAGCCGGGCCCGCACCGTCGGGGCGAGCCGACGACGAAGGACCGTCCGGGCGAGGTTCTCGAAGCGCTGGTCCGGGCCGGCCACCGAGGTCGGCACCAAGGAGGCCGAGGCCACCACCAGTGCTTCGGCGGCCTGCGTCGGGCTCGAGAGCGCCAGGGCCACCTCGGCCGCGTCGAACAGCACCGGGCGGGCGCGGGTGTCCCCGGCCTGGGCCAGTTCGAACCCCCAGACGAGGAGGGCGCGAAGCGCCGCCGGCCCCTTCGCCAGCCCCGCCGTCTCGAGGACGGTCACGGCCCGGCCGGCGTGCTCGGCGGCGAGGCGGTGATCGCCCCGGGCGCTGGCGGCGCTCGCCGCCGCAAGCCAGTGCCGCCATGTCGGGGCGCGGGCTGTGACCTGCTCTGCGTCGATCCGGTCCCCCGAAAAGCGGTTCGACGAGCCGGCACCGGCCAGCCAGCTCGGCGCCGCCTCGGCCCGGAGGAGGTCCCGGAGCAGGTGGTGGGCCAGGACCACCTGGGGGCTCCCAAAGGGGCGGACCACCAAGCCCAGCCGCTCGCCGGCCACCAGGGCCGACTCGAGCACTTCGACGGAGGCCAGGCCGGCCTCGGCCAGGGCCAAGGGGTCGAGCGAGTCGCCCTGGCCGGCGGCCAGGCCCAGCAGCCGTCGGTGCTCGGGTGCCAAGCGGGCCAGGCGGGCGGCCAGCAGGTCCCGCAGCGAGGGCCCCGGCCCCGCCCCCGACGGGCCCGGCCCACCCCCCAGCACGGCCAGCAGCAGCCCCGGGTTGCCCCCGCTGCGTTCGACGAGCTCGGCGACCACCGTGGCGGAGGGCCGGAGCCCTGCCCGGCTGGCCAGGGTCCGCACCGCGTCTCGTCCCAGCCCGCCGAGGTGCACCACGCGGGCCGGGCGGTCGGGGGACAGGGCGACCAGCCCGTCGGTGGGGTCTTCGGTCCCCGGTTCGGCGCTCAGGACCAGGGCGAGGCCCGGCACCGGCTCGGCGTGCACCAGCAGCTCCAGGGCTCGACGCACCTCGGGCCCGGCCCGATGGACGTCGTCGAGCACCACCAGGGTCGGATGACAGGCGGCGAGCTGGCGCCAGAAGGCCACGAGCCTGGCGACCTGTTCGGCCAACAGGGGATCCGCCGAGCCCGCCGGCGGTCCGGGGTGCGGGTCGTTCGGGGGCTGCAGGCGAAGCGCCGGGCACGGCGGCCCCGGCAGGCCGGCCGACTCGACCAGGTCGACGAGCCCGAGCGGGCTCCTGCCCAGCGCGGCCCAGAGGACCGCGGCGCCCGGAACGGGAGGTGTCGCGACGGCGGCCCGCAGCAACGCGGTCTTGCCGGAGCCGGCCTCGCCTCGGACGATCACGAGCGGGCTGGCCCCGCTCGCTGCTGCCCGCCAGGCACCGGCGAGCAGCTCGAGTTCGGCGTCCCGCCCGACCAGCGACGGGGCCTGGCCCCCGAGCAGGTGGGCATGGGTCGCCGGTCCTCTCGGGTCGGCCCCAAGCGCCTGCAGGTACACCGTTTCGGTTGCCTCGTCGGGCACCACGCCGAGGTCCTCCCGCAGCCGACGCCGGAGCCGGGCGTAGGTGTGCAGGGCGCCGGCCCGGTTCCGCCGAGCCAACTGGCGAGCCATCAGCCGACGGCAGGCCGCTTCGTCCAACGGGTCGAGTTCCGCCAGGCGTTCCAGCGCGGCCAGCGCACGATTGTCAGCCCCCGAGGCCTCGGCGCTCTCGACGGCGCACCACAGGGCTGAGCGTCGGAGCTGGTCGAGCCGGTCCCGTTCCCGGGCGACCCAGTGCCGTTCCAGCCCGGCCAGCAGCGGACGGGCGAGGAGCTCGTCGGCCTGCTCGGCCAGGACCACGGCCTGCTCGTGCTGCCCGGCTGCCCGGGCGGCCTCGGCGCGCGCCACGAGGTCCCGGGCCGCCCACAGGTCGACCCAGGTCTCGTCGGGGAGCACGACCCGATAGCCCAGGCGGGTCATGGGGACCTGGCAGGCGGCGCACAGGACGTCCTCGAGGAGACGCCGCAGGCGGCTCACCTCGAGCCGCACGACGCTCCGCCAGCTGCGGGGGACGTCGTTCTCCCACAAGGCATCGGCCAGGTCGCCGGTCGACAGCGCCCGGTCGCGGTTCGAGAGCAGACAGGCCAGCACGACGGCCCCATGGCCCGACACCGTGGCCTCCCCGCCGTCGCCCGAGAGCCGCCCCTCGCCGAGCAGCGCGATCTCCCGTCGGCGTGCGCCGGCCCCCCGATCCTGGACGACGAACGCCATGTGTTGGAATCGCCTTTGTCGTGGTGCTGCGATGGTAGCCGCTTCGTGGGCGGTCTGCTCTTTTGTCGGATCCCTGCCGACGCAAAGGGCCCGGGCTAGGCTGTTGCCCGTGCCGGGCAGGTGATGCGCAGGGAAAAGTCCTGTGCCGATGGCGGCTGGCGGGAGTCGGTCCTCCGGGGGACCGAGGCCAGTCGTGGCTTGATACTCGTGACGTTCGTGTGCTCTCTCGTTGGGCGGGGCGCATAGCTGGTGCTCCACGAGGGCCCATGCGAGGGCCCAGGTGTCGGGCCTCGGCACGGAAGCACTGGACGCGTTCCGGGACGCGTGGGGAGGAGCACGAACGCATGCAGTCGATGAGGAAAACAACTGGCCGAGCGCGCCGAACGCCCGGACGAGCGCAGGTCGGGTGGCGAGCGAGGAAGGGTCGGGTCTTGGGCGCTGCCCTGTTGGGCGCGGCCAGCGCCCTCGGGGGCGGCGCCCTGCTCCTGGTCGCTGGCCCAGCGGGTGCCGCGACGAGCAGCACGCTCTACGTGTCCCCGAGCGGGACGAGCGGCGGGGCCGACACCTCGTGCCAGAGCGCGGCGTACAGCAGCATCTCGGCAGCCGTCGCCGCAGCCACCAGCGGCGACACGATCACGGTGTGCGCCGGGACCTACGACGAGATGGTGACGGTCCAGGGCGTCGCCGTGACGCTGCAGGGCACCACCGGGGCGGTCATCGACGCTTCGGGGCAAGCCGACGGGATCGTCGTCCAGGGTGCCGCTGCTGCGGGCAGCACCGTCGAGGGATTCACCGTTGAGCACGCCCAGCAGTCCGGCGTCCTCGTCCAGGGCACCTCGAAGGTGACCGTGGCCGACAACGTCGTGACCGACAACGACCTGGCCTGCCAGCCCCAAACCGGCGTCAACGACTGCGGCGAGGGCCTCCACTTGCGGGCGGTCACCGACTCGACCGTCCAGGGCAACACGGTGAGCGGGAACACCGGCGGCATCCTGGTGACCGACGGGATCCCGGCCGGGAGCCTCGGAGCGAAGGCCTTCGGCTACTCGACGCCCTACGCCGGTCCGAGCAGCGGGAACCTCATCGAGGACAACACGGTGAAGGACAACGTCTGGGACTGCGGCATCACCCTGCCCTCCCACAACGCCCTGGCTGTCTCGAGCAGCGGGACACCCCAGCCGACCGAGGGCGGCGTCTATGACAACACCGTCGAGGACAACGTCGTCACGGGGAACGGCACCGAAGGGGGTGGGGGCGCGGGCATCCTCATGGCCGCCCCGTTCCCCGGCACTGGCTCCTACGACAACCTCGTCAAGGGCAACACGGTGAGCGGCAACGGGCAGGCCGGCATCACGGTGCACAGCCACGCTCCCGACCAGGACGTGAACGGGAACCAGTTCGTCGACAACACCATCGGGCAGAACGCCGTGGGCGAGACGAACGCCGGGGCCGGGGTGTTCTCGCAGGGCTCCCCTACCGCCGGTGACCCCGACGCCGGGGTGATCTCCACCACCGGCATCCTCGTCTACTCGGCGGTCCAGCCGGTCACCGGGACCGTGGCGACCGGCAACCAGATCAGCGACGACTACTACGGGATCTGGACCGACAACGTCGAGACCCAGGGCATCTCGGGCAACAGCTTCAGCTCGGTGACCGTGCCGACCTTCGCCGAGCCGGCCCCCTCAAGCGGCTACCTCATGGCGGCCGCCGACGGCGGGATCTTCACCTTCGGGGCCATGCCCTTTGTCGGGTCCGGCCACGGCCTGCCGCTCAGCGCGCCGGTCGTCGGGGTGGCCCGGACCCCCGACAGTGGGGGCTCCTGGCTGGCCACCGCCAACGGCGGGGTCTTCACCTTGGGAGACGCCCGCTTCGACGGTTCGCTCGGTGGGGTGAAGCTGGCGGCGCCGATCGTCGGGATCGCTGCGACCCCGGGTGGTCATGGCTACTGGCTGGTCGGCAAGGACGGCGGCGTGTTCACCTTCGGGACGGCCGGGTTCTTTGGCTCGTTGCCGGGGTTGCCG
>NZ_JAKHEX010000034.1 GCF_023130475.1 Aciditerrimonas ferrireducens | reverse complement strand
GCCCTCGGCGCGCTCGGGGCCCTGCGCCGCTCGCCGGGGGAGCAGCGACCGACGGTCAGCCAGCACCCCGAGGCTGGCGGTCCCCGGTCGAGCTGACCTGGGCGTCGGGCCCGAGCCGAGGGAACGTCCCGGTGCACCGGCAAGCGGTCGAGTCCTGGCCCGCGGCAGCCGACCGCTGGTGCCTGGCGGTGGACATCGGCGCCACCAAGCTCGCGGTCGGGCTCGTCTCGGGGTCTGGTGCGGTCCGGGCTGCCGAGCGGGTGCCCACGCCGCACGGTCCGGCCGGGGACCCCGAGCCGGGCCTCCGGGCCCTCTTCGGTGCCGTCGACCAGGTCTGCCGGGTTGCCCGGACCGAGGGCCTGACGGTGCTCGCCTGCGGCGTGGGCTCCGGCGGTCCGATGGACGCCGAGCGCCGGATCTCCCCGCTGCACATCCCGGGCTGGCGGGACCTGCCCATCGGACCCCTGCTCGCCGAGCGGACCGGCTTGGCGACCTTCGTGGACAACGACGCCAAAGCCCTGGTCCTCGGGGAGTGGTGGTGGGGAGCCGGGCGGGGCTACCGGAACCTGCTCGGCATGGTGGTCTCCTCGGGGATCGGTGCCGGCCTGGTGGTCGACGGTCGGCTCCTCGACGGCGCCAGCGGCAACGCCGGCCATCTGGGCCACCTGGTGGTCGTGCCCGACGGTCGGCCCTGTGCCTGCGGGAACCGAGGCTGCGTGGAGGCCGAGACCTCGGGCCTGGCGATCGCCGCCTGGACCGGTCGCCCTCCCGCCGAGGCTTCCCCGGCGGTCCGCCGGCGCGCCGGGGCACTGGTCGGCCAAGCCGTGGCCAGCGCCGTGGTCCTCCTGGACCTCTCGCTGGCCGTGGTCGGCGGGTCGGTCGCCCTCGGTTACGGCAGTGCCTTCTTCGAGGCTGCCAACGCCGCTCTCGCCCGTCATGCGCCGATCGGCTACGCCCGCGCCGCGAGGATCGTGCCGGTCGCCCAAGGGCCCGACGCCCCGCTGGCCGGCGCCGGTGCCGTGGGGTGGCGGGGCCTCCTCGGCGTCGAGGAGCCGCCCCCAGTCCTCGAGCGACGCGCCGGCTCTGACGGTCAGGACCCCAGCGACCAGGGCGAGTCGTCTGCTCGGGGCGGGCCGACCGCCCGGCCGCCGCAGTGAGCGTCGACTCGCCGGGCTCGGCTCGGCCACCTCGGGGACTGGCGCGGGCCGCGGTCATGGCCGTGGTGACCCGCCCGGCCGCCTGGTGGGCCCTGCCCCGGCTCGCCCGGCTGGCCCGGCCGGGATGGTGGCGTCGGCCCCCGTTCTTGCCCCGGCCCGACCCGACCCTGTGGGCTTGGCGCTCCCAGGTGGTCTACGGCCGGACCGACCACCTGCCCACCCGGGAGGAGCTCGCCGGCTACGTCGACTGGCTCGGGCGTTTCGGGCGGTGGGTTCGCCGGTGAGGGCGACCAGGACCCCGATATCCTGGGGTCGATGCATCACAGGCCAGGCTCGGGCGTTGGCGCGGCCAGCCGAGCCCTGGTGCTGAACGCCACCTTCGAACCCCTCGGGGTGGTCTCGACCCGCAGGGCGCTGCTCCTGGTCCTGGGGCAGAAGGCCGAGCTCCTGGCGAGCACCGGGCGGTCCTTCCGCTCCGAACGGCTCGAACTTCCTGAGCCCTCGGTGGTCCGCCTGGCGGTCTACGTCGCGGTCCCCCGGGACCGGACGGTGGCCGTGAACCGCCGGACGGTCTTCGCTCGGGACGGACACCGCTGCCAGTACTGCGGCGGGCCGGCCGAGAGCATCGACCACGTCGTGCCCCGGAGCCGGGGGGGCAGCCACAGTTGGGACAACGTCGTGGCCTGCTGCCGGCGCTGCAACAGCCGCAAGGAGGACCGCCTGCCCCACGAGGCTGGGCTCGAGCTCCGCCGGCCCCCGACCGCCCCCCGGCACCGGGTCTGGATCCTGGCCCTGGCCGGTCAACGGGCCGATTGGGCTCCCTACCTGGCCGAGCAGCAGCCAGCGTGAGCTGGCGGTCGGGGGAACCCGTCCCGCCGTCCGAGGCCGCCAGCTGGCTGGTCGAGGTACGCCGGGGCCCGGCGGGGTGGCTGCACGGGCCGTGGCCAGCGCCCGAGCGCCGGACCAGGCGGACCCTGGCGATCTGCGAGGTCAGCCGCTCGGCCCTGGTCGTGGCGGCCAGCTTCCTGGCCGGCACCGGGAGGACCACCCTCGGGCCGGGCCCGGGGAGCGGGCCGACGACCCAGCCGGTCCCGGCGCCCGAGGGCCCCGATCTGGTCCTTCGACCCAGTGGGGGTGGCGCCGTGCTGGTCGAGCCCGGCGGACAGGTCTGGGTGGAGGTCTGGCTCCCGACGGGGGACCCGCTGTGGTCCGCCGACGTCCTGGCAACGGCCCTCCCGCTCGGTGCTGCCTGGGCCGAGGCCCTGGACCGTCTGGGCGGTCCCCCCCTCCTGGTCCACGACGGTCGGGCAGAGGCCGACGCCCTCGGCCGAGTGGTCTGCTTCGCCGGTCGGGGTCCGGGCGAGGTGCTGGTCGCCCAGGGGCCGTTCGGTGGCCGCAAGGTCGTCGGCATCAGTCAGCGCCGCAGCGCCCAAGGGGTCCGACTCCAGAGCATGGCCCCCTGGTGCTGGCAGCCCGTACGGGTCGTCTCGGCGCTGAGGACGGGGCTGGCAGGGGTGGTGCGCGAGCTGCCGGGGCTGCCCGGGCCCGAGGTGGCGGACCAGCTGGACGTCCTGGGCAGGCGGGCCGTGGGTCTCGGGGACCTCGGCCTCGCCCTCGGTCCGCTGCCGGCGCTCACGGTCGCCCACGCCGTCGCGGCCGCCCTGGCCGCGTGCTGAAGCCCTCGGACCGCGCTGCGCAGCCGCCCTGGCTGTTCACCACGGACCCCAGTCCGCTCCTCTTCGTAGTCCTGCTTTCACGAGACGCGCGTCATTGCTGGTCGCTGCGGCTGGGGTGGGGCGCTGGTCGTTGACCGGTGGGGCAGGGAGGCTTAGAGTGGGGCGAAGTGGGGCAAAAGGGAGATCTGGGGCGTCGATGGGGGGAGCAGGAGCGCAGGTGGCGGCACCGGACCGGTCGGGCTCCCGGGACGTGGGAGCGGTGACGGGTTCCGATGGCCCGGTTCTTCGGACGCTTCGAGCACACCCTCGACGAGAAAGGTCGGCTGACCTTGCCGGCGAAGTTCCGGGGGGCCTTCGAGCGAGGCGGGTACCTGACCCAGGGCGGTGGCGGCTGCCTGGCGCTGTGGGCTCCCGAGGAGTTCGAGCAGCAGATGGAGGCCATGGCGGCCCGAGCGGGGCAAGGACCTGCCGAACGGGACCTGGTGCGGCTCTGGGCGGCCAGCTCGGCCGACGTGGTCCCGGACCGTCAGGGGCGCATCTCGCTGCCCTCCTACCTGCGGACCTTCGCCGGACTGGGCGTGGAGGTCCTGGTGCACGGGGCCATCGACCGGGTCGAGCTCTGGGACCCCGAGCGCTGGCGGGCGCGGGTGGCGCCGGCCGAGGCCCGCTTGGCCGAGGGCGGGGAGTGGTGGTGAGCGCGTCACGGTCCCTGCTTGCCGCCTCGGCGACGACGCACCAGGCGCCCTGGTCCCTCTGCAGCCCCTCGGCTGGCGTGGTGGACTTCTCCTCCTCCGCAACGATGCCGCCCGAGCGTCGCCGGACTCGCCCGTCTGGCGACCAGTCGGTCGAGGGGCTGCAGATGGACCAGGGAGGCAGACGAAGGGCCGAGGAGCCAGGGCACCTGGGGCCGGCTCGGGCTGCTGCTGCCTTCGAGCACCGGCCGGTGATGCTCAGGGAGGTCCTCGAGGTGCTCCGGGAGGTGCCCCCGGGGTTGGTGGTCGATGCCACGGTCGGCGGAGGCGGCCATGCGGCGGCTCTCCTTGCTGCCCGGCCGGACCTGTCGGTGGTCGGTCTCGACCAGGACCCCGACGCCCTCGCCGCGGCGCGGGCCACCCTGGCCCCCTTCGGCCCCCGGGTCCGGCTGCTCCAGGCCCGCTTCGACGACCGCTCGGCCCTCGAGGACGCCGTGGGCACCGAGGAGGTCGTGGCCTGGTGCTTCGACCTGGGGGTGAGTTCACCCCAGCTGGACCGGGCCGAACGGGGCTTCTCGTACCGCCTGGCAGGACCGCTGGACATGCGCATGGACCCCGGCCGTCCCGGGCCCACGGCTGCCGAACTGGTCAACGAATGGCCCCCCGAGCGCTTGGCTGCGATCTTCGCCGAGAGCGGCGAGACCCGCTTGGCCGGTCGCCTGGCTCGGGCCGTCGTGGCCGCCCGGCCCCTCCACTCCACCGCCGAGCTGGCCGCGGTGGTGGAGCGGGCCGTCCCCGCCGGCGCCCGCCGGCGCGGCCACCCCGCCCGGCGGGTCTTCCAGGCCCTGCGCATGGCCGTGAACGACGAGCTGGGCGCGCTCGGGCGGGCCCTGCCCGCAGCCCTTGCACGGCTGGCTCCTGGGGGGCGCTGCGTGGTGCTGAGCTACCACTCGGGCGAGGACCGGCTGGTGAAGGCGGTGTTCCAGGAGGCCGCCACCGGGGGCTGCCGGTGCCCGAGCGGCTTGCCCTGTGTGTGTGGCGCGGTGCCCCTGGTTCGGCTGCTCTGGCGGGGGGCTCGCCTGCCCCGACCCGAGGAGGCGGCGAGCAATCCGCGGGCCCGAAGCGCTCGTCTGCGGGCCTGCGAGCGACTGGCCGCGGAGCAATCGGAGGGAGGACGGCGATGACGGCCCTGGCCCCCGCCCCGGCCCGTCGTCCTGTGCGGCCGACACCGGCTGCTCGACCTCGCACTGGGCACCCGACGTCCTTGACCGGTCGGCGCCGGGCCCGGACCCTGGCGGCGCGCCGCCGGCGGCGGCTGATCCTGGCGGCCGCGGTGCTCGTGGCCCTGGCCGGGCCGCTGGCCGTGGCCGCGGCCGGCGCCGAGTTGACGGCCGGGAGTGTCCGCTTGACCCGCCTGCAGCAAGAACTGCGGGCCGAGCAGCTGACCGAGGCTCGCCTGGAGCTGCAGCTGGCGGAACTGGAGACCCCGGCCCACCTCGCCGGCCTCGGGACGACGGCCGGCGCCGCCAGCGCCCGGACTGGCGCCGCCGGCGGGGCCCCGTGAGGCGACCGGGCCGCCGGAGGGTCCCGGTCGGTCTGCGGCGCTTGCGTCTGGTCCGACTCCTCACGGTGGCGGGGTTTCTCGTCGTGACCCTCCGGGTGGTCCAGCTCCAGGGGTCGGCCGGTCAGCCCTATCGGACCCTCGGGCAAGAGGAGACCGTCGTGCAGGAGGTCCTCCCGGCCCCCCGAGGGGCCATCTACGATCGACAGGGCCAGCCGCTGGTGCTGTCGGTGCCGGTCGACGAGGTCGTCGCCGACCCCGAGCTCCTGCCCGACCCGGCCCGGGCGGCAGGGGAGCTGGCGCCGCTGCTGGGCGAGCCTCCGGCCACCTTGACCCAGGAGCTCTCGGTTCGCAGCGGCTACCTGGTCCTGACCCAGGACCTCCCGGCCGCTGACGCCAGCAAGGTCTTGGCCCTGGACCTCCCCGGGGTGACGCTGACGCCCCGGGAACACCTGGTGGCACCCAACGGGGACCTCGCGGCCCCCCTGCTCGGCGGGGTGAACGCCGCCGGGGTCGGCGTCTCCGGTCTGGAAGAGGAATACCAACGGATCCTGGCTGGCCGGGCCGGCCTGGAGGACCAGGCGGTGGCCCCCTCGGGCGTGGTCATCCCGCTGACCATCGACGCTGGCCTCCAGTGGGTGGTCGAGCAGGACCTCGCTGCCGGTGTCGCCAAAGCGCAGGCGCAAAACGGCATCGCCATCGTCGAGGACCCCCGCACCGGCGCCATCCTGGCCATGGCCAGCGTGGTGCGGGACCCGACCACTGGGGCGGTGACGCCCGCCCCGGAGAACCTGGCCCTGACGCAGGTCTACGAGCCCGGTTCGGTGTTCAAGCTGGTCACCTTCTCGGCCGCGCTCCAAGACGGGATCATCACGCCCGACAGCGTCATCCAGGTCCCCAGCGTGCTGCCCATCGACGGGGCCATCTTCCACGACGCCTGGTCCCACCCCGCCGAGCCCATGACGGCCAGCCAGATCCTGGCCCAGTCCTCGAACATGGGCACCATCCTCATCGCCGAGCGCCTCGGGGTGGACCGCCTGGCCGCCCAGATCAGTGCCCTGGGTTTCGGGCACCCCACGGGTCTGGGGTTCCCCGGCGCCTCGCCCGGCCTCGTGAAGCCCGTGAGCAGCTGGTCGCCCACGGCCATCGGCTCGACGCCCATCGGTCAGGACACGGGGGTGACGGCGCAGCAGATCCTCGACCTGTTCTCCACCGTGGCGAACGGTGGGGTGGCCGTCCCACCCCGCCTGGTGGCCGCAACGGTGAGTCCGAGCGGGCAGTTCCATCCCCTGGCACGGCAGCCCGGCCACCGGGTGATCGCGGCGAGCGCCGATGCCGAGCTGGTGCAGATGATGGAGTCGGTGGCCACGCCGGTCGGGACGGCCCCGGCGGCGGCGGTGCCCGGCTACACGGTGGCCGGCAAGACCGGGACCTCGCAGATTCCCGACCCGAAGACCGGGGGGTACACCCCGGGGGCCTACTGGGGGACCTTCGCTGGCTTCGCCCCGGCCCAGGATCCGGCCTTGGCCGCCGTGGTGGTCATGACCCGGCCCCATCCCATCTACGGCGGCTCGGTCAGCGCCCCGGTCTTCTCGGAGATCATGCGCTACGCCCTCCCGCACTACGGCATCGCGCCGACCGGGGGCGGCCAGCCCCTGCCACCGACCCCCCAGGAGGTCGCGAGTGGGGGATGAGGGGAGTCCGGGCTTCCCAGCCCCCTCCTGCCGCAGACCGTGAGGGCCGCTACCATCCGCCGAGTCATGGCCGTGCCGGGGCGAGCATCGAAGGTAGAGGAAGGGCTGCAGTGCGGATGGACCACGTGCTCGCCGGCGTGCCGCTGACGGCCACGGTCGGGGACCTGGACCGCGTCGACGTTCAGGACCTGGCCATCGACCACCGCGCCGTGACGCCCGGATCGCTCTTCGTGTGCGTGCCCGGCACCCACGACGACGGGCACCGGTACGCGGCCCAGGCCGTGGCCAGGGGAGCGGTGGGGGTGGTGGCCGAACGCCTCCTCGACCTCGGGGTGCCCCTGGCCGTGGTCCGGCGCGGCAGCGCCAGGGCGGTCACCGCCCTGGCGGCCCGGCGGGTCCATGGCGATCCCAGCCGGCACCTGGCGGTGATCGGGGTGACGGGCACGAACGGCAAGACCTCGGTCACCGCGCTGGTGGCAGCGGCCCTTGGGGCAGCGGGATGGCCGTGCCGGGCGATCGGGACCCTCTCGGGAGCCCGGACGACCCCCGAGGCGCCCGATCTCCAGCGCCAGCTGGCCCAGGCCCGCCAGGATGGCTGCCGGGCAGTGGCCGTGGAGGTCTCCTCCCACGCCCTGGCCCAACAGCGGGTCGCCGGCACCCGTTTCGCCGCCGGCGTCTTCACCAACCTGGGTCGGGACCACCTCGACTACCACGGCACCCAGGCCCGGTACTTCGAGGCCAAGGCCCGGCTGTTCCTGGTCGAGCGGTGCGAGCTGGCGGTGGTGAACGTCGCCGATCCCGCCGGGGCCCGGCTGGCCGCCTTGGTCAGGGCAGCGGGGGTCCCCCTCGTCCCGGTCGACCCCCAGGAGGCCGAGGTGCTCTCGTGCTCCGCCTCGAGCCTGCACTTCCGCTGGCGGGCCCGCACCTGGCGGGTGGCGTTGCCGGGCCGATTCCAGCTCGCCAACGTCTGTTTGGCGCTCGCCGCAGCGATGGCCCTGGGGGCCGACCCGGAGGCGGTCGCCGCAGGGCTGGTGTCCCTGCCCGGCGTGCCTGGCCGCTTCGAGGTGGTCCTGGCCCCGCCCGAGGCCCCCTTCACCGGGGTGGTCGACTACGCCCACACCCCGGACGCGCTGGGCGCGGCCCTGGCGAGCTGTCGGTCCCTGGCCGGTGCCGGCCGGGTGCTCTGCGTCTTCGGCGCTGGCGGGGGTCGGGACGAGGGCAAGCGGCCCCAGATGGGGCAGGTGGCGGCCAGTCAGGCCGACGTGGTGGTCCTGACCTCGGACAACACCCGAGGAGAGGACCCGTGGGCCATCGCTCGGGCCGTGCTCGAAGGGACCGACGGGGAGCCCGCCGAGATCCGGGTCGAGCTGGACCGTCGGCGGGCCATCGAGCTGGCGGTGACCCTGGCGGCCCCCGGAGACGTCGTCCTGGTGGCCGGCAAAGGTCACGAGACGGCCCTGGACCACGGGGACCGCCAGGAACCCTTCGACGACCGTCAAGAGCTCCGGGTCGCGCTGGGGCGCCTCCGTGACCAGGGGGTGCCGTGGTCAGCCTGATGCTCTCGGGCGGGGTCGCCCTCATCGTGGCGCTCGCGGCCACCTCGGGTCTCATCGGCTGGCTGGCCCAGCGCCGCATCGGGCAGCAGATCCGGGAGGACGGTCCCAAACGCCACCTGGCCAAGGCCGGCACGCCGACCATGGGCGGCCTGGCCATCTTGGCCGGAGTGCTGGCTGGCTACCTGGTGGCCCACCTCGACGACGTGGGCTTCAGCCGCGCCGGGATCCTCGTGGTGGCGACCACGGTGGCGGCCGGGGGAATCGGCCTGGTCGACGACTGGATAAAGGTCCGTCACCGGCGCAGCCTCGGACTGAACAAGCGGGCGAAGTTCGGCGCGCAGCTCGCGGTGGCCGTGGGGTTCGCCCTCGCCGCCGAGCACTGGGCGCGCGTCCCGACCGTCTTGAGCTTCACCCGCGTCGACCTGCCCGGCACGCCCCTGGGATCGCTGGGCTGGCTGCTGTGGGCCGTGGTCATCGTGGTCGGGGCGGCCAACGCCGTGAACCTCACGGACGGCCTCGACGGGCTGGCCTCGGGGTCCGCGACGTTCGGTTTCGCGGTCCTGGCGGTCATCGGCTACTGGCAGTTCCGTCACCCCACGATCTACCGGACCACGGGATGGACGCCCCTCGACCTGGCCCTGGTCGCCGTCGGTCTCGCCGGGGCCTCCCTCGGTTTCCTCTGGTGGAACGCCGCGCCGGCCCGGATCTTCATGGGCGACACGGGGTCCTTGGCCCTCGGTGCCGGACTCGGGGCCCTCGGGCTGCTCATGAACGTCCAGCTGCTCCTGGTGGTCATCGGCGGGCTCTTCGTCATCGTCACCTTGTCGGTCGTGGCCCAGGTGGTGGCCTACCGGGTCTTTGGTCGACGGATCCTGCGGATGGCTCCCCTCCACCACCACTTCGAGCTCAAGGGCTGGCCCGAGACCACGGTCATCGTGCGGTTCTGGATCCTCGCTGGCCTTTTCGCCGCCTTGGGTCTGGGCCTCTTCTACGCCGGCTTCCTCTCGGCAACCGGCATCCGGTGACGGCCCGAGCTTCCCGATCGGTCCCCCAGCCGGTCCACCGCCGGCGCCTCGGGCTCTGCGAGGCTGAGGAGATGGCCAACGGCCCGAGCGCTTCCCTACGACGTCCCGCACCGCACGGTGGCCGTCCCCAGCTCCGGCTGGTCCGCGGATCGGCACCGCGACGCGGCCGCTCGGACCGCACCGTCCTCCTGGTCCTCGTCGGCGCGCTGAGCGCCATCGGCCTGGTCCTGGTGCTCGCTGCGTCGGCCTACACCTCCCTGGTCGACTACGGCTCGGTCTGGTCGATCTTCCTCCGCCAGGTGATCTGGGTCGGCCTGGGGGTCCTGGCCCTGGTGGTCTGCGCCGCCGTGCCCTACCCGGCTTGGCGTCGCTGGCGAACACCCATCCTCCTCGGGGGCCTGGCTCTCCTGGTCCTGGTCCTGGTTCCCGGGATCGGCGACCACGTGGCCGGTTCGACCCGTTGGCTGGGCTTCGGGCAGCTGCGGGTCCAGCCCTCGGAGCTCATGAAGCTGGCCCTTTGCGTCTTCGCCGCTGACCTGGCCGCCCGGCGGGCGCACCGGGCCGAGGAGCCCCGGGCGCTGGCCCTGCCCCTCCTGGCGGTCACCGCCGCCGCCGCCTTCTTGGTCCTCCTGCAACCCGACCTCGGCACGGCCATCGTCCTGGCCGCCATCGCCTTCGCGGTGCTCCTGGCGGTCGGTGTGCCCGGAAAGGTCCTGGCGGCCGCCGGGCTCGCCGGGGTCCTGCTGACGGGGGCTGCCGCCTTGGCCGAGCCCTACCGACGGGCCCGCTTGCTGTCCTTCGTCGACCCCTTGGCCCACCGGGAGACCACCGGCTACCAGGTCGTGCAGTCCCTGGTCGGTATCAGCTCCGGTGGGCCCTTCGGCCTCGGGCTGGGCAACGGCCAGGTCCAGTGGGGCCTGCTGCCCAACCCTCACACCGACTTCATCTTCTCGGTGCTCGGCCAGGACACTGGCGTCGTCGGGGTGCTGGTGGTCAGCGTCCTCTTCGTCGGCCTGGCCGTCGTGGGCCTGCGGATCGCCGGACGGGCCCCCGACCGCTTCGGTGCCGTCCTGGCGCTCGCCGTGACCTGCTGGATCAGCGTCGAGGCCCTGATCAACATGGGAGCCGTGGTCGGTCTGTTGCCGGTCACCGGCATCCCGCTCCCCTTCATCTCCTTCGGGGGCTCCTCCACGGTGGTCGTCATGGCCGGGGTCGGCATGCTGGCCAGCGTGGCCAGGGCCGCCGAGGCCCACCAGCGCCGGCCCCGGCGAGGCCGGACCGGCTCGGCAGGGGCTCACGGGCGGGGCACGAATCGCCGAGCTGCCCGACCCGTTCGCTGGCCGGTCCGGGAGGCAGCCGGCCGATGAGGACCCGCAGGGCGGGGGCGCAGCGGTTCGCCCTCCTGGCTGGGGGCGGCACCGGCGGTCACTTGGCGCCGGCCATCGCGCTCGCCGAGGCCCTCGAGGAGCAGCACGGGGCCGGGAGCGTCGAGCTCGTCGTCAGCCGGCGAGGCTTGGCAGCCACCGAGGGCATGGCCGGGGCCCTGCCGGTCTCGAGCCTGCCCGGGCGGGGGGTCCGCCGAGCCTTCAGTCCAGGTGCCTTGGTGGACAACCTCGGGGCGCTCGGCCAACTGGCCCTGGCCGGCGTCCAGGCCCTCGGGCTGGTGGCCCGCCGGCGACCCGCCGTGGTCGTCGGTGTGGGGGGCTACGCGAGCGTGCCGGTCGCCCTGGCCGGACGGCTCCTCGGGGTGCCCCTGGTCGTGGTCGACGTCGACGCGGTGCCCGGGCTCGCCAACCGCTTCCTGGCTCGATTCGCCGCCGCCACGGCGGCGGCCTGGCCCGACAGCGGTCTGCCCCGAGCCGTGCTCACCGGCCCGCCGATCCGCCGGGAAGTGGCGGCCGTCGGGGGTCGCGGGCCGGCGGGTCCCTCGGCGGCGGCCCGCGAGCGCCTCGGGCTGCCCCCGGCACGGCGGACGGTCTGCGTCGTGGGCGGTTCCCTCGGGGCCCGCCGGCTGAACGAAGCCGCCCTCGGTCTGGCGACCGCCTGGGCCAGCCGTTCGGACCTGACCCTCTACCACGTCGTGGGTCGGCGGGACTGGCCTTGGGTGGCCGAAGCGGCACCCTCGCTGCCGCCCGACGGCCTGTCCTACAAGGCCGTACCCTTCGAGGAGCACATGGCCGACCTCTACCAGGCAGCCGACCTGGTGGTGGCCAGGGCAGGTGCCATGACGGTGGCCGAGCTGGCCGTGGTCGGGGTGCCGGCCGTCCTGGTCCCCCTGCCGGGGGCTCCCGGTGACCACCAGCGGCACAACGCCGAGCTGCTCTCCCGGGCCGGGGCGGCCGAGGTGGTCGCTGACGACGAGGCCAGCGCAGCACGCCTGGCCGAGGTGGTCAGCGCCCTGCTGGACCAGCCCGAAAAGCGACTGGCCATGGCCCGGGCGGCGCGCGCCCTCGGGCGGCCCGACGGGACCCTAGCGGTCCTGGCCCTGGTCGAGGCCCACGCTCGCCCCCGAGGGAGCGCCGCAGGGAGGCGGTCATGAGCGCCGAGGTCCTCGATCTCTCCCGGCCCCGCCGGATCCACCTCGTCGGGGTCGGGGGTGCGGGGATGAGCGCCTACGCCGTGGTCCTCGCCGCCATGGGGCACCAGGTGACCGGGAGCGACCTGAAGGAGTCGGCCAGCACCCAGCGGCTCCAGGCCGCCGGCGTGCAGGTCATGATCGGCCACGACCCGAGCAACCTCGGTGAGGCCGAGCTCCTGGCCCGCTCCACGGCCGTCCCCGACCAGAACCCCGAGATCCAAGCGGCGCGCGTCAAGGGGGTCCCGGTGCTGGATCGGGCCGAGCTCCTGGCCGCCATCTGTCGCTTGCGGCGGGTCCTGGCCGTGACCGGCACCCACGGCAAGACCACCACCACCTCGATGGCGGCCCTGGCCCTCGTCGAGGCCGGCCTGCGGCCCTCGTTCCTCATCGGCGGGGACCTCAACGAGGTAGGCACGAACGCGGTGTGGGACGAGGGCGAGTGGCTCGTGGTCGAGGCCGACGAGAGCGACGGCACGTTCCTGGCCCTCGACCCGGCCATCGGGGTGGTGACCTCGGTGGATCTGGACCACCTGGACCATTACGGCACCGAGGAGGCCCTGCACGCGGCCTTCGCCGCCTTCGTCGAGCGAGCCGGCCAAGCGGTCCTCTGGGCCGAGGACCCCGGCGTGGCCCGGCTCGTCGACCAGTTCGCCGCGACCGGCGAGGCCCCGCCTCGGCTCCTCACGGTCGGGGGTGCGGGCCGAGCCGCGATCGTGGTCGAGGCCGTGGTCGAGCCGCCGGGGCCGGGCCGTCTCCGGGTGGCCTGGCCCGATGGCACGACCCTGGCCACCGTCTTGGCCGTGCCCGGTGCCCACAACCTGACGAACGCCGCCCTGGCGGCGGTCGCCGCCCGGGCGGCGGGGGCCGAGCCGGAGGCCATCGGCCGCGCGCTGCGCCGCTTCGCCGGGGTGGCCCGCCGCTTCGAGGCCCGGGGGACCTGGCGGGGGGTGCGGTTGGTCGACGACTACGGCCACCTGCCCGCCGAGATCGAGGCCGCCTTGGCCACCGCCAGACAGGTTCACCCGGGGCGCCTGGTCGCCGTCTTCCAGCCCCACCGCTACTCCCGGACCGCCTTGCAGGCCGAGCAGCTCGGCGCCGCCTTGAGCGGTGCCGACCTGGTGGTGGTCACCGACGTCTACGCGGCCGGCGAGCGGCCGGTGCCCGGGGTCAACGGCCAGCTGGTGGCCGACGCCGCCGCTCGCCGGGGCGCGGTGGTCCACTATGTCCCGGAGCGGCCGGCCCTGGCCCGGGAGGTGGCCGGCCTGCTGGCCCCCGGGGACCTGTGCTTGAGCCTCGGGGCCGGTGACGTCACCCAGCTGGCCGACGAGCTCCAGGCGCTCCCATGAACTGCGAGGAGCCCCTGGCGCGGACCCTGGCCGCCTTGGACCGGCTGGCGCCGGGCCGGCTCGAGCGGGACGCCCCGCTCGGGGCTCGGACCACCTATCGGGTCGGGGGCCCGGCTCGGGGCCTGCTGCGGGTGGCCAGCGGGGCCGACCTCGACCTGGTCCACGAGGCCCTCCAGGCGGCTGAGGGGCCGGTTCCCCTGCTCTGCCTGGGCCAGGGATCGAACCTGCTGGTCGCCGACGCCGGGTTCCCCGGGCTGGTCCTCTTCTTCGATCCCGGGGCGGCAACGTTGACGATGCCGACGCCCGAGGGCTTGGAACCGGGCTGCTCGGTCCTGGTGCGGGCCGACGCCGGCTATCCCCTGCCGATCCTGGCCCGCCGGGCTGCCGCCTCGGGCCTGGGCAGTGTGGCCTGGGCGGTCGGCATCCCAGGGTCGGTCGGCGGGGCGGTCCGGATGAACGCCGGCGGGCACGGGGCGGACACGGCCAGCTGCCTGGTGGCCGCCTGGGTGGCCGACCTGGCCCGGGGCACCCTGGAGCGCTGGGACCCAGGCCGTCTCGGCCACGGTTACCGCAGCAGCCGGCTTGGCCCCGAGCACGCGGTGGTGGCCGCCGAGCTCCAGGCCCAGGTCGAGGACCCGGAGACGGCCAAGGCCCGCATCGCCGAGATCGTGCGCTGGCGACGGGCCAACCAGCCAGGAGGCGCCAACGCCGGTTCGGTCTTCGCCAACCCTCCGGGGGACGCCGCGGGTCGCCTCGTCGAGGAAGCCGGCCTCAAGGGCTGGCGCCAGGGCAGCGCCGCGGTCTCGGCGAAGCACGCGAACTTCGTCCAGGCCGACCCGGGGGGCAGGGCCGAGGACGTCCGCCGGGTGATCGACCACGTCCAGGCGACCGTGGCCCGTCGGCTGGGGGTCGAGCTCCGCTTGGAGCTCCGCCTGGTCGGATTCTCGGACCAGCCCCTGCCGGTCGTCGAGGCCCTCAGGAGCGCTTGACCCCTCCTGGAGCCGGCCGTATCGTGAGGCACTCCCGCCGATGCCACGCCGGGCGTGGGCCCTGGGCCCACCGCATCGGACGAGCCGGGAATCCAGGTGGAGGCGTTGGGTCGCGTCGTGGTCCAGTGGGGAGGGGGCAGCGGGGCGACCTGGTGGTGGACGAGGAGCGTCGATGAGCGGACCAGGGCAGGCCAATTACTTCGCCGTCATCAAGGTGGTGGGCGTGGGAGGCGGCGGGGTGAACGCCGTCAACCGCATGATCGAGGCCGGGTTGAAGGGCGTGGAGTTCATCGCCATGAACACCGACGCCCAGGCCCTGCTCATGAGCGACGCCGACCTCAAGCTCGACATCGGACGGCAACTGACTCGGGGACTGGGTGCGGGCAGTGACCCCGAGGTGGGGCGGCAAGCGGCGGAGGAACACCGGGAGGAGATCGAGGAGGCCCTGAAAGGGGCCGACATGGTGTTCATCACCGCCGGCAAGGGCGGAGGCACGGGGACCGGCGCCTCGCCGGTCGTGGCCGAGATCGCCCGGTCGCTCGGGGCGCTGACCATCGCCGTGGTGACCCGGCCGTTCTCCTTCGAGGGCCGACGCCGGGCCATGCAAGCCGAGGCCGGCATCCAGCGGCTCAAGGAGCAGGTCGACGCGGTCATCGTCATCCCCAACGACCGCCTCCTGAGCGTGGCCACGGAGAAGACCTCCATGGTGAACGCCTTCAAGATGGCCGACGAGGTGCTCTTGCAGGGCGTCCAGGGCATCACGGACCTCATCACCGTGCCCGGCCAGATCAACACGGACTTCGCCGACGTCCGTATGGTCCTGGCCGACGCCGGCAGCGCCATCATGGGGATCGGGCAGGCCACGGGCGAGGAGCGCGCCCTGAGCGCCGCCCGCCAGGCCACCACGAGCCCCCTGCTCGAGGCCCGGATCGACGGGGCCCGGGGCGTCCTCGTCAACATCGCCGGTGGCCCGGAACTGCGGCTCTTCGAGGTGAACGAGGCCATGGAGATCATCCACGACGTGGCCGACCCCGACGCCAACATCATCTTCGGCACGGTCATCGACGAGGCCCTCGGCGACGCCGTGCGGGTCACGGTCATCGCCGCCGGCTTCGACGAGGCGACGGCGTCCCGGCCGGCGGTGGCAGGCCCGAGCGTCTCGAGCGACGAAGCCACCGTGCTCGACGCCCGGCGCCGGCGGCCCGCCCCGACGGACATCTTCGACGAGCCGGTCGAGGAGAACGGCCGAGACCCGATGGACCTGGGCGAGGACGAACTGGACATCCCCTCCTTCCTGCGCTGAGCCCGCGGCCCCGTGGCCCTGGTCCGTGCCCTGCCGGCGGCCGGCGCCTGGATGCTGACGACCGAGGCCAGTGAGGGGGACCACGCTGGCCTCGGGCGCGGCGGAGCGAATGGGGGAGCGGTCGATCGCGTGCTCGCCCCGCTGGTCGCTGCCGGCCTGCTGCCGCCGTGGCCCCTGTGGCGACTCCGGCAGGTCCACGGGGCCCGAGTCGTGGTGGCCGATCCGAGACGCACCGAGGTGCTGGAGGAGGGCGACGCCGTGGTCCTGCCCGGTCCGGGCAGCCTGGCGGCGGTGGTCACGGCGGACTGCGTTCCCCTGGCGCTGGCCGCTGCTGGCCAGGCGGTCGCCGTGGTCCACGTCGGCTGGCGAGGGCTCGTGGCCGGCGTTGTCCAGGCCGCGGTGGCGGCCCTCGCCGCCCTCGACCCCGGGCCGGTGAGCGGGGCGCTGGGGCCGGCCATCGGGCCCTGCTGCTACGCCTTCTCCGAGGCGGACCTTCAGACGGTGGAAGCGGCGAGCGGCGGGGTCGGTCGGTCCCGGACCCGATCGGGCCAGCTCGCCCTCGACCTCCCCGCGGCGGTGGCGGCGACGGCCCGAGCCGCCGGGGTGGAGCTCGCGCCGGGTCCGGTGCCCTGCACCGGCTGCGACGGGCGGTTCTTCTCCCACCGGTGCCGGGCCGACTCCGCCCGGCAGGCCACCGTGGTCTGGCGGGGTTGGACGCCCCGCGTGGCGTGACCCGCCCGGGTGCCGAACCGGTCGGCCCGCCGTCCGACCTGGTCCGGGCCCGGATCGAGGCCCTACGGGCGAAGCTGGCCGACCTGGCCCCGGGCCGATCCGTCCGCCTGGTGGTGGTCACGAAGGGGTTCGGACCCGAGGCTGTCTTGGCGGTCCAGGGGGCCGGGGTGCTCGACGTCGGCGAGAACTACGCCCGCGAGTTGCTGGCCAAACGGGCAGCCCTCGGCGCTGCGGCTGACGGGCTGCGCTGGCACCACCTCGGGGCGCTCCACCGCCGGCCGGCCAAGCAGCTCGCACCCGTGGTCGATCTCTTCCATGGGCTCACCCGGGTGGAGGAGGCCGAAGCCATCGCCAGCCAGGCGCCGGGTCGGCGGGTCCTCGTGCAGCTCGAACTCAGCCGGCGCCCCGGTCGCCGCGGCGTGTCGGCCCAGGCCCTGCCGAGCCTGCTGCCCCGCCTGTCTCGGGCCGGGGTCCGGCCCGTCGGCGTCATGACCCTCGGGGTGGCTGGCGACCCCGAGCGGACGGCGGCGATCTTCGAGGAGGCAGCGGCACTGGCCAGGGCGGCTGACCTCGAGGAGGTCTCCATGGGGATGTCGGAGGACTTCGAGCTGGCCGTTGCCAAGGGGGCCACCATCGTGCGGATCGGCCGAGCCGTGCTCGGGCCCCGGCCTGTTGCGGCTCCCGTCGATGATCCACCCCCTGGGCGCGCCCCGGGGCTAACCTGACGGCGAGGAGGGCGCACAATGCCGGGATTCTTCAAGCGGACCATGGCGTATCTCGGTTTGGCCGAGGACGACGAGTACGACGACGAGGACTACGAGGACCTCGAGCCGCCCCGGGTCGCCCCGGTCCAAGGTCCTCGCACCGAGCCGGTCGTCGCGTCGGGGAGTCGGGGATCGGGCGGTGGCACCATCCGACCCTTGGTCCGCGACGAGCCGCCGGCGGCCCGTCCAGCCGTCGTCCGGCCCCTGTCGGCCGAACCGCCGACCACCCGGGTCCACGTCTCGGCCCCCACGGAGTTCGGCGACGCCCGCCAGATCGCCGACCGCTTGGTCGCGGGCCAGCCGGTCATCGTCAACCTGCAGGTCGCCGACCGGGAGCTCATGCGGCGCATGATCGACTTCTGCAGCGGCGTGACCTACGCCATCGGCGGGAAGATGGATCGGGTCGCGGATCGGGTGTTCCTGGTCACCCCAGCCAACGTGAAGGTGTCGGGGGAGGAGCGGGAGCGGCAGCAGGCCGCCGAAGCCAGCGCGGTCGGGTCCTGAGCAGGCCTGTCCCGTGCTCCTGCGGCGGGGCGACTTGGCGGCGCTCCCAGCGTCCCCTAGCGTCATAGCGTGGTCGTCACCATCCTGATCTGGCTCATCGAGGCCTACGTCGTCGTCCTGCTGCTCCGGGCGGTGCTCAGCTGGTTCCCCATTCACGGCGACTCACCCCTCGCCCAGCTCCAGCGGGGCCTGGTGGCAGCCACCGAGCCCGTCCTGGCGCCGGTCCGGCGGGTCCTGCCGCCGTTGCAGATCGGGGGCACCGGGATCGATCTCTCGATGATCGTCGTCGTCATCCTCTTGGAAGTCATCGCCCGCATCATCTGAGCACCGGGCCGGTCCCCACCAGGGATCCCCCCCACAGGAGGCGTCGGCCGCTACCATCGCCGCATGGGCCCGTCCGAGCAGACCGGGGAGTTCTCCAGCCTCGACAGCCTCCGGACCGTCGAGTTCCGGCAGACCTTGCGGGGCTACCACATCGACGACGTCGACGACTACCTCGAACGGGTGGCCGTCGAGGTCGACGCCCTGCGGGACCAGCTCCGGACGACCCAGGAGCGGCTCCGGCAAGCCTCGGAGCGGATCGCTGCTTTGGAAGCGCAGCGGAGCGACCAGCCCGGTCCCGCCGAGATCCCGCCGGGGGCACCAGCCGACACCGACGACGCGTTGCGCCGGACCCTCGAGATGGCGCAACGCTTCGTCGATCAGGCCCAGCGCGAGGCGAAGGCCGAGGCCGAGGCCATGCTGAGCGAGGCGAAGGAGCGGGCGGCGGCCATCGTGGCGAATGCCGAGGCTGAGGCCCGGCAGGCCAAGGAGGCGTCCGAGCGGGCGCTGCGCGACGAAGTCGGGCGCCTCCAGCACACCCGTGAACGCCTGGCCTCGGAGCTCGAGCGGCTGGGGCGCCAGGTCGATGACGAGCGGAACAAGCTCCGCAGCGTCGCCAACGATCTCCTGGCCATTGCCGAGGGCAAGCTCGCCTCGAATCGTCCTCCTGCCCTCGGTCCAGCCGAGGCTGGCCGGACCTCGGAGGGCCCTGCGGCCGTCACGACGGCCCCGACCACTCGCCTGAGTCCGTCGCCGGCGCCGAGCGCTCTGCCCGGCGGACGCTAACCCTGCCCGTCGGGGCGGGCGCCGGCGTCCCGAGCCTCGACCCTTGCAGGCTGTCCCCGGCAGGGCTATCGTCCGGCGGCTCCGTGCCGTGGGTCCGGCGGTCCGACGGGAGGAGGCCACGCGTCCTTGGCGGTGGAGGGGTCATGAGTCCGAGCAAGAAGGCCGCAACGGGCAGCCAGGCCAGCGAGGGGAAGCGGGGGGCTGCCCGGGCGTCTCGGTCGACCTCGACCAGCACTCGGGCTGCTGCTGTCCTGCGGAGCGCGGCCGCAGCGAAGGCGGGGACGACCCGTCGGGCGGCGGCTTCGGGGGTGTCGGCTGGCGCTGGTTCGAAGGTTTCGGCGAAGGCGGCTGGGGTGTCGTCGGGCACG
>NZ_JAKHEX010000033.1 GCF_023130475.1 Aciditerrimonas ferrireducens | reverse complement strand
CGGCATGGTGGCCACCCCTGATGGTGGGGGCTACTGGCTGGTGGGCCGGGACGGTGGGGTGTTCAGCTTCGGGGACGCCCGGTTCTACGGCTCGGTGCCCGGACTGGGCATCCGGCTCGCCCCTGGCCACCAGGCGGTCGGCGTGGTGGCCAGCCCCGACGGCCTCGGCTACTGGGTGATCGCTCAGGACGGTGGGGTGTTCAGCTTCGGGGACGCGCCCTTCGAGGGCTCCGAGGGCGGCGTCCGCCTGGAAGCGCCGATCGTCGGGGCGGCGGGAGCGATCGGCTGAGGTCTCCTGACCCCGACTGCCTGCCCGGTCCCAGCCCGGCGGCCAGCCGTTCACTGGAAGCGGAGAGGAGAGGAGCACCATGGGTCGCTTCGATCGACGGACCTTCCTGAAGGGGGGGACGGCCGCCGTGGCGGCCGTCGGCGCCCTGAGCGCCCTGCCCACGGTGGCCCCCGCCGTCCTCGGCGCCGTGAGCGGCGGCGCCGAGGAAGCCGGGCCGACCCTGGCCGAGGAGCTGCCCGCGGTGGGTGAGCCCCTGGTCGCCCGGATCACTGATGCCGCGAGCGGCGAGATCGAGCTCTACTTCGGCGAGACCGGGATCACGACCAGGGATCCCGAGCTGGTCGGTCGGCTCCTGCGAGCCGCCGCCCGCTGACACCCGCAACCGAGGGTCGTCGACTCCCCACGTCCCGTAACCCAACCATCGCTGCAGCGACCCCAGAGGGGGTCGAGAAGGAGGAAGCCATGTCATCGCATCGTGAAGCCCCCGAGATCTCCAAGGACCCGGTCGCCGACAGCACCGACGTCTACGCCTTCGTGAGTCCCGACCAGCCCGACACGGTCACCTTGATCTCCAACTACATCCCCCTGGAGGGACCCGACGGGGGCCCGAACTTCTACGCCTTCGGGGACGACGTGCTCTACGCCATCAACGTCGACAACAACGGCGACGGCAAGCCCGAGATCGTCTTCCAGTTCCGGTTCCAAACCACCTACCGGGACCCCGACAGCTTCCTCTACAACGTCGGCCCGATCGAGTCCCTGACGAGCAGCAACTGGAACCGGGTCCAGACCTACAGCGTCACCCGCGTGGACCTGCCGAGCGGCCAGGCCACGGTTCTCGGTACGGATCTGCCGTGCCCGCCGTGCAACATCGGCCCGCTCTCGACCCCGAACTACGCCTCGCTCGCGCAGGCTGCCGTCCAGCAGCTCGGTTCGGGGGTGACGGTCTTCGCCGGCCAGCGGGCCGAGGGCTTCTACGTGGACCTGGGGGCCATCTTCGACCTCGGGGACCTGCGGCCCTTCGAGAACCTCCACAACATGTTCGGGCTCACCAACACGGGTCTGTCCAGTCCAGCCCCGGGCGTGAACGCCACGGACATGGTGAACGTGCACACCATCGCCATCCAGCTGCCGATCTCGCAGGTGACGGCGAGCGGCACCGTGCCGAGCGACCCCACGAGCCCGAGCTCGGTGATCGGCGTCTGGGCCTCGGCCTACCGGCAGAAGGTGCGCATCTACGAGCCCACCCCAGGCACGGTGAACGGCACCGGCCCCTGGGTCCAGGTCTCCCGGCTGGGCAACCCCCTGTTCAACGAGGTCCTGGTCCCGATCACGAAGAAGGACTACTGGAACTCCCAGCAGCCCGTCGACGATGCCCAGTTCGCGCAGTACGTGGCGAACCCCCAGCTGGCGCAGCTGCTGCCGGTGCTCTACCCGGGGGTGTTCCCGAACCTCCAGGCCTTCAATCAGTCGGGCAAGGCCCGGGACGACCTGGTGGCGATCCTCCTGACGGGCATCCCGAACGGGGTGGTGAAGGGCTTCCAGAACTCCGGAGGCTCGGTGCAGGCCGACATGCTGCGCCTCAACCTCGCCATCCCGCCGGCCTCGAGCCCTTCGAACCTGGGCCTCATCGGTGGTGACCCCGCCGGCTTCCCGAACGGCCGCCGGGTGTTCGACGACGTGGCGACGATCGAGCTGCGGGCCGTGGCCGGCGCCACCATCCCGCTGGTGGACCCCAGCTACACCCCGGACAAGGCGGCTGGCGAGATCAGCATGGGCCTGACCTCGGGGCCCACGGACCTCAGCGCCATGGGCACGGAGAACTACCTCTCGAGCTTCCCCTACTTGGGGGTGCCCCACAGCGGCTTCGACGTCCCCGCCTCCTCTTCGTGCTGAGCCGGCAGCCACGACCAGCCCCGGTGCCCGCGGCGGAGCGGTACGGGCCGAGCCAGGCGGGTTCGGTGCTCGTCGAGGTGGGTCCCGGCCGGGGAGCCCTCGTCGTCTGGGTCCCCCCGGCGCTCGAGGGTCGGGAGCTGGCCATCTGGCCAGCAGGGGCCGCCTGGGACGGTTCGCATGTGGCGGTCCGGCGCCGGGAGCTGGCGACGAGACCCCGGTACGCGGCCTTCTTCGGCGGGCTTGCCCCTGGTCGATACCATCTCGCCGTGGTCGGCCACCTGGAGGACGGTCCGGTGGTCGAGGTGCTGGTCGACGAGGGCCTCGCTGAGGTGCGCTGGCCCGACGACGACCCGGTCTGACCAGCCTTCCTGGGGCTGGTCAGGCGCCGTCGTAGCGGTGGCTGGCCCGTCCGGCCGACCAGCTCGCCGCCCGGGCCATCTCGCGTGCCGCTTCCCGTTCGGCGTCCCGGGCGGCGATGGCTCGCCGCTTGTCGTAGAGGCGTCGACCCCGGGCCAGGGCCAACTCGACCTTGGCCCGACCGTCCCTGAAGTAGATGGCCAGGGGGACCAAGGTCAGGGACTGCTGCTGGGTCCGGCCCAGCAGCTCGTCGATCTCCTGACGGTGGGCCAGGAGCTTGCGCCGGCGGTCGGGGTCGTGGGTGCCGAACCCCGAGGCGTGGTCGTAGGGGGGGATGTGGGCCCCCAGCAGCCAGAGCTCCCCGTCCTCGACCCGGGCGTAGGCGTCCTGGAGGGAGGCCCGACCGGCCCGAAGGCTCTTCACCTCGCTGCCCCGCAACTGGATGCCGCACTCCAGGGTCTCGAGGATGTCGTAGTCGTGGCGGGCCCGGCGGTTGCGGGCCACGGTCCGCAGGCCGTCGCTGCCGTGGCCGGTCGCCGACCTCTTCGACCCCTTGGCCCGGCCCGCTGCCACGGCCGGCATGCTACTGGTGGCCTGCGACTACGGTGCGGGCCGTGACCGATCCGAGCAGCCCTTCGCTGACCGGTCCCCCGGTGCCCCCCGGGGGGGCGTGGGCGGGCTTGCAGGTGCCTCGGTCGGCATGGCTGACCATGGTGGCCCACTGCCTGCGGGCCTATCCGGAGGAGGGGTGCGGGCTGCTCGTCGGGGCGCCGGGGACGGGCGAGGTCCGCCGGGTGGTGCCCACGGCGAACGTGGCGGCGTCAGCTCGCGTCTACACCGTCGATCCTCGGGCCCACTTGCGGACCGAACGGGCAGCGGAGGCCGAGGGCCTGGCCGTCGTGGGCGTCTTCCACTCCCACACCCACACCGAGGCCTACCCCTCGGCCACCGACGTCCAGCAGGCCCCGGATCCCGAGTGGCACTACGTCGCCAGGAGCTCCCCACCGTCCGCTCCTACCGGATCCATAAGGGGGAGGTGGTCGAGGAGCCGGTGGTGGTGACGGAGCACGTCCGGGAACCGGGCCGGTAGAATACCGACCGGAGTTCTCGACATTCGCCGCCCGCCCGGGGCGGACAGGCGCGACCGGCGGTGCCGGCGCCAGGTCGCCAGGAGCTGGAGGAGGAGCCCGTGGCCGTAGAAGTCCGTCTCCCGACCGTTCTGCGGGCGGCCGCCGGGGGCAGGGCCGTGGTCGAGGTCGAAGGGGCCACTGTCGGGGAGGTGCTCCAGCAGCTCGCCAGCACCTTCCCGGGACTGGCCGAGCAGGTGCTGACCGCCGACGGCGGCCTCCACCGGTTCGTCAACGTGTACCTCAACGACGACGACGTCCGGTACCTCGAGCAGCTGGACACGAAGGTCAACGACGGCGACACCCTGTCGATCCTGCCGGCGGTGGCCGGAGGCTGAGGCGAGGAGCGCGACGTGGCACTGGTCTCCAGCGTCCTGGACCTCATCGGCAACACCCCCCTCGTCGAGGTCAGCGAGCTGAGCCCCAACCCCGCGGTGCGGATCCTGGTGAAGCTCGAGGGGCAGAACCCGGGGGGATCGGTCAAGGACCGCATCGCCCTGGCCATGGTCGAGGAAGCCGAGAAGGAGGGGCAGCTGGCCCCAGGCGCCACCTTGGTCGAGCCGTCCTCGGGCAACACCGGGATCGGCCTGGCCCTGGTCTGCCGGGTCAAGGGCTACCACTTGAAGGTGGTCCTGCCGGCCAACGTCTCCGAGGAGCGTCGCCAACTGCTCCGGGCCTTCGGGGCCGAGATCATCGAGTCCCCCGGGGCCGAAGGCTCCAACGGGGCCGTCCGACTGGCGAACCGGATCCACGAGGAGCACCCCGAGTGGGTCTACCTCTACCAGTACGCCAACCAGGCGAACCCGAAGGCCCACTACGAGGGGACCGGGCCCGAGATTTGGCGGGACTGCCCCGAGGTGACCCACTTCGTCGCCGGCCTGGGCACCTCGGGCACCCTGCTCGGGGTGGGCCGGTTCCTGAAGGAACGGAACCCGAAGGTGCAGGTCTGGGCAGTCGAGCCGCCGGCCGGGGAGATGGTCGACGGCTTGCGGAACCTCGACGACGGCTACATCCCCCCCATCTTCCTCGAGCTCGGCGGGCCCGAGCTGCTCGACCGCAAGACCATGATCGGGCCCCGCCAGTCCATCGAGTGGACCCGCCGGCTGGCCGACGTGGGGATCTTCGCCGGCATCTCCACGGGGGCGGCCCTGGCCGGTGCCGCCCGGTGCGCCGAGCAGATCGACGAGGGCACCATCGTGATCGTCTCGGCCGACGGGGGGTGGAAGTACCTCTCGACCGGCGCCTGGACGGACGACCTCGACGTGGTGGTCGAGCGGGCCCGCCAGACCATCTACTTCTAAGCTGCCCGGGTCGTGGAGCGTCCCACGCCGACCGGCGGGCCGGCCTTCGAACCCGAACGGGTCCAGGTCTTCGTGGTGGAGCAGCTGGAGGCCGACCCCGAGAGCGGACGGGCCCAGCTCCACTACCGCTTCGACGACGGACCCCGCTTCACCGAGCACCTCGACTTCGGTCCGCGGCGGGTCGCCGACCCGGCCCTCGACGAGGGGTTCCTGGCGGCCCTCCGCCTCGTGCACCTGGTGGCCGGCGTCAGCTACTACAAGGCAGCCCTGCCGCCGGTCGTCGAGGTCCAGGGCCCGGCGCTGGGCCCTGCCGTGGAGCGGCTGGCCCAAGCCGTCTACGACCAGGGGTTGCGGGAGCTGAAGCTCCGCAACGGTCTCCCCGTGGAGCAGGCCCCGGTGTTTCGGGCGACCGGGGGCCGATCCCCCGAGCAGCCGGGCCCGACCGGGGGCCCGCCGCCGCCCCCGCCGCCGTCGGGGCTCGGCATCCCGGTGGGCGGCGGCAAGGACTCCGCCCTCGTCGTCGCTGCCCTCCGGGAGAGCGACCCGGTGCTCCTCTCCGTGAACCCTCCGCCGGCTGCTCGGCGGGTGGCGGCAGCCGCCGGCCTGCCGCTCGTCGAGATCCGACGGCGACTCGACCCCGAGCTGCTGCTCCTGAACCAGCGAGGCGCCTGGAACGGCCACGTGCCGATCACCGCCGTGGTGGCCCTCGTCGCCGTCGCCGCCGGGTACCGCCTGGGGTACGCCACGACCGTGCTGGCCCTGGAGTCCTCGGCCGACGAGCCGACCCGGCTGGTGGCCGGCCCCGATGGCCGGGTCGTTGCGGTGAACCACCAGTGGTCCAAGTCCCGTGAGCTCGAGCCCCTCCTCGGGGCGGCCCTCGTCCAGACCCTCGGTCCTGCCGTCTCGGTCCGCTCCGCCCTGCGGGCCGTCCCGGAGCTCGACGTGGCGGCGGCCTTCGCCGCCCTGCCCGAGTACCACCGGGCCTTCTTGAGCTGCAACCGGGCCTTCGTGGCGGGGGCCGAGGACCGCTGGTGCGGGGACTGCCCGAAGTGCCGCTTCGTCTTCTTGGCCCTGGCGCCCAACCTTCCCCCCGAGGAGCTGGCCGGCATCTTCGGCCGGAACCTCCTCGACGACCCCAGCCAGCTGGCGGGCTTCGCCGCCCTCCTGGACCCCGAGGACAAGCCCTTCGAGTGCGTCGGGACCCGAGGGGAGTCGGCGGCTGCCCTGGCTGCCTTGGCCGAGCAGCCCCGTTGGGCCGGCGCGTCGGTGGTGGCCCAGCTGGCGCCCCGGGCCCGGGCCCTGGCCGAGGCGAGTGGGCCGTGGCCGTGGCGCCCCGCCTCCCTCGAGGCGGTCCTCGGTGCGGTCCGGGAGGCGGTCGGCCTCGGGGCGACCGGTGCCCGCCGTGGGGCGTGAGCCACGGGGCTTCGCCCGACTGGCGGGCCGGCGGGTGGCGGTCTGGGGTCGGGGGCGGGAGGGCCGGGCCGCCGTGGCCCTCTGCGAGCGGCTGGGGACCGAGGTGGTGGTGGTGGACGACCACCCCGGTGCCCCGGGCGCCGAGGACGGGGCCGTGGCCCTGGGCCGGAGCGAAGGGCCGGTCCTGGCACCGAGGCGCCTCGCGGAGCTCGGCGTGGACGTGGTGCTGCGCTCGCCGGGGGTGCCCTGCCGGCGCCCCGAGCTCCAGGCCCTGCGGGCCGCCGGTGTCGAAGTGACCACCCTGCTCGGGCTCTGGCTCGAGAAGCATGGCGACGGCCCGGTGCTCGGCGTAACCGGGTCGAAGGGCAAGAGCACCACGGCCTCCCTCGCCGGGGGGGTCCTTCGGGCCCTGGGCCTGCGGGTGGCCGTGGGCGGCAACATCGGGGTGCCGGCCAGCGAGCTGCCGGCCCCCGGGGTGGCGGTCGACGCCGTGGTCCTCGAGGTCTCGAGCTTCCAGGCCGCCGACCTGCGGGCCTCCCCCCGGGTGGGCGTCCTCACCCTCTTGGCCCCCGACCACCTGGACTGGCACGGCAGCTACGAGCGCTACGTCGCCGACAAGCTGAACCTCTTCGCCCACCGGCCAGGCATGGCGGTGGCAGTGAACGCCACCGACCCCGCCGCCTGGGCGGCGACCGGCGGCTTGCCTGGGCGGCTCGGCTACGGCCGGCCCGAGGACCGCTTCGGGCTCGGCGCCGGTCCGGGTGGACGGGACTGGCTGCTGGTCGAGGGTCGGCCCTACCTTCCGGCCGAGGCCGCCGCCGGGGCGGCCCGGCTCCGGGGCCGCCACCAGCTGCTCGACCTCGTCGGCGCCCTGGCCGGCGCGGCCTGCCTGGTGGGTCGGCTGCCGGAGCCGGCGGCCCTCGAGGAGGCCCTCGGGCGCCTGCCGCCGCTCCCGAGCCGCCTGGCCACGGTCGCCGAGGACCACGAGGTCGAAGTGGTGGACGACGCCCTGGCCTCGAACCCGGCGGGGACCGTGGCTGCCCTCCAGACCTTCGAGGACCGACCCCTCGTGCTCCTGGCCGGCGGTGCTGACCGCCAGGTGCCCTTCGAGTCCCTCGTCGAGGCGCTGCGGGCTCGCCGGGCCCCGGTGGAGGTCGTCGTGCTCGGCCCGGCCGGGGCTCGCCTGGAGGCCGCCCTCGCCCGGGCCGGAGGGGTCCGGACCGAGAGGGCACCGGACCTGGAAGCCGCGCTGGCCCTGGCCCTCGAGCGGGCCCGCTCCCTGGTGGCGGGTCGATCCGACGGCGGCAAAGCGGTGGTGCTCTTCTCGCCGGCGGCGCCCACCCCGCCCGAGGAAGGGTCCTACGCCAGCCGCAGCGCTCGGCTGGTGGCAGCGGCCACGGCCCTCGGACTCGGACCGCCGGCCAAGGGTCTCCCCCAACGCCACGATCGTGGGAGCGGTCGGTGCTCACCCTGACGGTGCTCGGCTGCGACGGCTCCCACGCCGGCCCGGGGGGCCTGGACCCCCAGCGAGCCGGGGTCGGGGCGGGCGCGGGATCCGGGTACCTCGTGCGCTGGTGGCCCACCCGGACCGCCGTGTGGGTCGACGCTGGGCCGGGGACCTTCGCTGCCCTCCAGCGGGCCATGGCCCCCGACGGGCTCAGTGCGATCGTGCTCAGCCACCGCCACCGGGACCACACGAGCGACCTGGCCGGCTTCGCCGAACAGGCCCGCTGGTCCCACCGTCCAGAGGACCCCCCGGTTCCGGTCCTGGCCCCGGCCGAGGTGGTGGCCGAGCTCGGCCACCTGGGCGGCGGCGCGCTGGCGTGGACGGCGGTGGCCGACGGGGCCGAGACCATCGTCGGCCCCCTGCGGCTGGGCTTCGTCCGGACCGACCACGAGCCGGAGACCCTGGCGCTGCGGCTCGAGGCCCCCGGGCGCCGCCTGGGTTACTCTGCCGACACCGGCCCGGGTTGGTCGGCGTCGGCGCTGGGGCGGGACCTGGACCTCCTGCTCTGCGAGGCGACCTACAGCGCAGCGGAGGAGCGGATCGGGGTGCACCTGAGCGGACGACAGGCTGGACGGATGGCCCGAGCGGCCGGAGCCCGGCGGCTGGTGATCACCCACCGCTGGGCGGCCCTGCCCGCCGAGGCGATCCGGCAGGAGGCCGAGGAGGCCTTCGGCGGCCCGGTCGGCCAGGCCGTCCCGGGCCGGGGGTACTCGCTGTGAGCGGGCCCGGGGACCTCCACCAGCCAGTCGACCCCCGGGTCCTGCGGCCCGACGGCCGCACCCTGCGGGAGCTCCGGCCGGTCCGCTTCGAGCGGGACTTCACGGTCTTCGCCCCCGGGTCGGTGCTGGTCAGCATGGGCCGGACCAAGGTGCTCTGCACCGCCTCGGTGGAGGAGCGGGTCCCGGCCTGGTTGCGGGGGAGCGGTCGGGGCTGGGTGACCGCCGAGTACTCCTTGTTGCCCGGCTCCTCCCGGGAGCGGGTCAGCCGGGAGGCGGCCCGGGGCCGCCAGTCCGGGCGGACCCAGGAGATCCAGCGGCTCATCGGCCGGTCCTTGCGGGCGGTGACCGACCTGGTGGCGGTCGGCGAGCAGCAGGTCACGCTGGACTGCGACGTCCTGCAGGCCGACGGGGGGACCCGAACGGCGGCCATCTGCGGCGCCTACCTGGCCCTCCACGACTGCTTCACCCGGCAGGTCCAAGCCGGCCTGCTGGTCCGCCACCCCCTCACCGACACCCTGGCCGCGGTCTCGGTCGGGATCGTCGACGGGGTCTGCATGGTCGATTTGGACTACGCCGAGGACTCCCGAGCCGAGGTGGACATGAACGTGGTCATGACCGGCTCGGGCCGCTTCGTGGAAGTCCAAGGCACGGCGGAGGGCGCACCCTTCAGCCGGGGGGAGCTCGACGAGCTCCTGACGGGCGCCGCCGAGGCCATCGGGGTGCTGCTCCGGCAGCAAGCCGAGGTCCTGGCCGAGCCGCCAGCACCCCGGCGGTGAGGGGATCCGAACCCCTCCGGGTCGTCCTGGCCACGGCCAACCCCGGCAAGGCGGCCGAGCTGGCCGAGCTCGCCGAGCGCCTCGCCCCGGGCCTCCTGACCCTGCTGCCTCGGCCCGAGGCGGTGCCGCCGGTGCCCGAGGACGGGGACACCTACGAGGCGAACGCCGAGGCCAAGGCGACGGCCCTGGCCGTGGCCACCGGCTTGCCGGCCCTGGCCGACGACAGCGGCCTCGAGGTCGCGGCCCTGCGAGGCGCGCCGGGCATCCACTCGGCCCGCTACGCAGGGCCGGAGGCCAGCGACCAGGCCAACGTGGCCAAGCTGCTGGCCGAGCTGGCAGCACGAGGAGCGACCGCTCCCAAGGACCGAGCGGCGCGGTTCGTCGCCGTGGTCGTGCTGCGCTGGCCCGAGGGGCGGAGCCTCCTGGGCCGGGGCGAGGTCGGCGGCACCATCGCCCCCACGCCCCGGGGACAGAACGGCTTCGGCTACGACCCCGTCTTCGTGCCCGCCGGGGCGGGAGGCCGGACCTTCGCCGAGCTCGATGCCTCGGCGAAGCACCGGTTGTCCCATCGAGGCCGGGCCCTGGCCCGGCTCCTCGAGCAGTTCCGGGCCGACCCGGGAGGACCCGGGCCGGCTGGTGCGGGCGAGAGGACTTGAACCTCCACCCCCGAAGGGACCGGGACCTAAACCCGGCGCGTCTACCCATTCCGCCACGCCCGCGTGGCTCGCTGTCCAGGCGGCCGGCGCTTCGCACCCCCCCCGGCTCCCCGGGACGACCCCCCGGGAAGGGGGGCCTTCTTGGCCAGCTCGAGGAAGGCCTGCTAGAGCGTAGCCGTGCCTGAACCCCGACCGAGGAGGGACCCGGCACCGACCGGGGTGCTGCGGCCGCTGCCGAGGCGGCACGTCCTGGTGGGCACCGACGGGTCCCCGACGGCCAGCGAGGCGGTCCGGCGGGCCGCCAGCCTGGCAGGGTCCCTCGGCGCCCGGCTCACGATCTGCTGCGTCTACAGCCGCCAGGGGCCGAGCCCGGCGGTGGCCGGCGGCGTGCTCGGCCAGCTGGTCGCCGCCGAGGAGCCCGTGCCGCCCGGACCGGTCGACGAGCTGGCTTGGCGGGTGACCCGGGCGGCCGAGGCCGAGGAGGTGGTCCGCCGGGCTGCCGGCTTGGCCCGGGAAGCCGGCGCTCGAGAGGTCGCCGTGCTCACTCGCCGCGGTGACGCGGCGGCCGAACTGGTCCGGCTGGCCGGCGAGCTGCCGGCGGACCTGGTCGTGGTGGGGTCCAGGGGCATGCGCTCGTGGACCCGCTTCGTGCTCGGCAGCGTCCCGAACCACGTCTCGCACCACGCCCCCTGCGACGTCCTCATCGTCCGGACCGACTGAGCGGGTCCGCAGCCGGAGCGGTCCCGCGCCACCGGGGTCCGCGTCCAGGTCGTGGCCCGTCGCCGATCGGGGCCGGCCAGCCGGGTAGCCTCTGCGCCATGGCAGCGAGCGAGCAGCCCTTCACGCAGGTCGGGGTGGACGGTCTTCCGGGCTTCCCCGTCGTCGGCCGCTCCGGTGGCCTCCCCGAACAGGCCTCGGCCGACGTCTTCCAGCGGCTGCTGAAGGAGCGGATCGTCTTCCTCGGGACGGCCATCGACGAGCAGGTGGCCAACCTGGTCTGCGCCCAGCTGCTCCTGCTGGCCGCCGAAGACCCCGAGCGGGACATCGCCCTCTACATCAACTCCCCGGGCGGCTCGGTCACCGACGGCCTGGCCATCTACGACACGATGCAGTACGTCAGCTGCGACGTCTCGACCATCTGCCTGGGGCTGGCGGCCTCCATGGGCCAGTTCCTGCTCTGTGCAGGCGCGCCGGGCAAGCGGTTCGCCCTGCCCCACAGCCGGATCCTCATGCACCAGCCCTCGGGGCAGATGCAGGGCCAGGCGGCCGACATCGCCATCCAGGCGGAGCAGATCGTCTACCTCAAGCGGATGATGGCCGAGCGGATCGCCTTCCACACCGGGCAGCCGGTGGAGCGCATCGAGGCCGACTCCGACCGGGACCGGTGGTTCACCGCCGAGGAGGCCCTGGAGTACGGGTTCATCGACCGGGTCATCCAGCCGACCCGTCAGCAGGCCGGGCGGGGAGAGGCAGGCGCCGGGTGACGACGCTGGGCACGACCTCGGTGCCAGCCGGTGCCGAGGAGCAGCCCCCCGCCGAGGAGGCCCCCCGGCCCCGACGAGTGCGCAGCGACGTCGTCCGGGTCGTCTCGGCCAGCAAACCGGTCAGGGAGCGGCTGCTCGACATCTGGCAGGCGCGGGAGTTGCTGGTCAACATGGTCCGGACCGAGATCCGGGTCAAGTACAAGAGCTCCTTCCTCGGGCTGCTGTGGTCCTTGCTGTCCCCGGCCATGACCCTGGGGATCTACGTGCTGGTCTTCCAGGTCATCTTGAAGAACGGCATCCCGAACTTCGTGATCTTCCTCTTCTCGGGACTCCTGCTCTGGAACCTCTTCCAGACCGGGGTCCAGACCGCCACCGGCGTGGTGGTGGCCAACGCCGGCTTGGTCAAGCGCGTCGCGTTTCCCCGGGAGATCCTCGCGCTGGCCGCCATCGGCTCGGCGGGGGTGTTCTTCTTCTTCCAGGCGTGCGTCATGGTCATCTTCATGGTCGCCCTCGACGCCCCGCCCGCTTGGCACCTGCTGTGGCTCCTCGTCGTGGCCATGGTGCCCTTGCTGGTCTTCGCCTCGGCCTTGGCCGTCCTGCTGGCTTCCATCACGGTGTACCTCCGGGACATGCAGCACCTGGTGGAGGTCATCGTGGGAGCGGCCTGGTTCTGGGCCTGCCCGATCGTCTACTCCTTCCAGGAGTCGGTCGCCAGCAAGCTCCAGCACCACGGCTTGGAGTGGGTCTACTTCCTGAACCCGGTCACCCCCATGGTCATGACCTTCCAGCGGGTGCTCTACAACCGGCCGGGCCTCGTGGCCCTGACCACGCCGGGTCACCCCCAGGTGCACCTCCTGCCGTCCTGGGGCGCGTTGACCTACCTCTGGATGGACGCCGCCGTCCTGGGGTTCTCGCTGCTGCTGTTCTGGGTGGCCATGGTGGTCTTCGGGCGGCTGGCCGGGAACTTCGCCGAGGAGCTCTGAGGTGGGCGACACCGTCGTCTCGGTCGAGCAGGTCTCGAAGCGGTTCCGGCTCTACCACGAGAAGTACACCTCGCTGAAGGAGCGGGTGATCCACGCCGGCCGGGTCCCCTACGAGGACCTCTGGGCCCTGCGCGACGTCTCCTTCGAGGTCCACGAGGGCGAGACCGTCGGCATCCTGGGTCGCAACGGCTCGGGCAAGTCGACCCTCTTGAAGTGCATCTGCGGCGTCCTGCAACCCACGTCGGGCCGGGTCGTGGTGCGGGGCAAGCTCTCGGGCCTCCTCGAGCTGGGAGCCGGCTTCCAGCAGGAGCTGTCGGGGCGGGACAACATCTACCTGAACGGCTCCATGCTCGGCATGTCGAAGCGGGAGATCGACCGAGTCTTCGACGACATCGTGGCCTTCGCCGAGCTCGAACAGTTCATCGACAACCAGGTGAAGTTCTACTCCTCGGGCATGTACGTCCGACTGGGCTTCGCCGTGGCGGTGAACGTGGACCCCGACATCCTGGTGGTCGACGAGGTCCTGGCCGTCGGGGACGAACGCTTCCAGCGCAAGTGCATGGAGCGGATCCGACAGTTCCAGGAGGAGGGACGGACCATCCTCTTCGTCTCGCACTCCCCGGACCAGGTGCGGGCCATCTGCGACCGGGGCGTCGTCCTGCACAACGGGGCCATGGTGGGCCTGGGGGCTCCCGGCGAGATGGTCCGGATCTTCCGAGAGACCCTGCTCGCCGCCGACGGTCCGCTCCGGGCGGAGGAGGCCCCTGCCGCCGGGAGCGCTGGGGCCGAGCCGGCCGGGGTGCCAGGAGGGGCCGCGCCCGAGGAGGCCGAGGCAGGTCCCGAGGCCGAGCCGTCGGCCCCGGCACCGGCCTCGGACGGGGTCGAGGCAGGGAGCCCGCTGCGGGCCGGCGGGCCGGTCCGGATCCGGGAGGTCCAGGTGCGCCAGCCCGGAGCCGAGGACAAGCCCTACCTGGTGACCGGCGGGCCTCTGAGCGTGCAGGTGTTCTACGAGGCTGGGGAGCCGGTCGAGGGGGCCGTGGTGAGCGTGGAGGTCCGGGACGCCAACGACGGCCTGCTGCTGCGGACCGACACAGCCATCCTCGACAAGCCGCTCGACCTGCCCCCGGGCCGCGGGGTGGTCGAGGTGCGCTTCGCCAGTTTCCCCTTCCTGGACGGGACCTACACGGTGGCGGCCGGAATCGCCAACCGGCTCGGTGGGCGGCTCTACGACTGGCGGGAGCCGGCCTGCCAGTTCGAGGTGATGTACCCCGGACGGGGCAGCGGCATGGTCGCCCTTCCCGCCGAGGTCCTCCTCGAGGTCGAGGAGCAAGCGGGTGGTCCCGCCGCCGTGGCGGGCGCCGAGGCCCGCTGAGCAGCGACGAGCGGAGGCAAGCGTGGTCGAGGAACGCCTGGTCGCCGAGCCCGAAGGCGACCACGCCCAGGAGCTGGTGCGGCGGGTCATGGCCGAAGTGCACCAGGAGGCGGCCCGGCGCCGGGTCGAGGGCGGACTGCAGGCCAGTGAGCTGGCCGAACTCGACGAGCTCTTCGCCCGGCACGCCCCGGTGGGTGCGAAGGGGCAGCGGCTGGCCGACGTGCTCAGGCACGTCGACGCGCGCAGTTTCGTGGACCCCGTCGTGCCGGTGGCCTCCAAGAAGGCGGGTGGCAGCGCCCTGAAGCGGAGCATCCGGAGCGCCACCCAGTGGTACGTCGGGTTCGTCGCCCACCAGGTGAGCCAGTTCGCCGCCGCGGTCAGCCGAGCCCTCCACGTGGTCGACGGCGAGCTGCAGGCCATCCACCGGGAGCTCGAGCTGGTCGCACCCGGTCCGGCGCCGGTGCTGGACCTGGCGGGCACCCACCGAGTGGATGGGTGGTGGGTGGCGCCGGTGCTGGCCGCCCTCGATGGCGTCCCGGGCCGGGTGCTCCACGGGGGGTGCGGCGACGGCTGGCTCGTGGAGGCCCTCGGGCAACGGGGCTGCGACGCCTACGGTGTCGACCCCCGGGTCGACGAGCGGACCAGTCGGGTCGACGTGCGGGCCGAGGACGTCGCCGAGCACCTTCGGGGTCTCGCCCCGGCCAGCCTCGGCGGCGTGGTGCTCAGCGGGGTCCTCGACGGCATGGCCCCGGCTCAGCGGCACCAGGCCCTCGAGGCGGCCCTGGCCGCCCTCGAGGAGGGGGGCCTCCTGGCCATCCAGGCCGCCACCCCCGCGGCGTGGGACCGACCCGAGGCTCCCGGGGAGGTCGACCTGGCCCCTGGCCGCCCCCTGCGGACCGTCGGCTGGGAGGCGCTGTGCCGGCGCCTCGAGGTGGCGGCCGAGGTGCGCGAAGGCCCCGCGGGGATGGACCTCCTCGTGTTGGCCCGGGCGCGGGGGCAGGGCGCCCGGTGAAGGTCGGCTTCGTCACCCCCCGCTACGGGCCCGAGATCATGGGCGGCGCAGAGAGCGCCGCCCGCATGCTCGCCGAGCACCTCCAGGCCCGGGACGGGGTCGAGGTGGAGGTCTTCACGACCTGCGCGCTGGACCACCTGACCTGGAAGGACGAGCTGCCGCCGGGGGTGGGCGAGCTGAACGGGGTCCGAGTCCGGCGATTCCCCAGCCGTGCCGGGCGATCCGCCGCCTTCTACGGTCTCGACGGTCGGCTCCGGCTGGCTCCCCGGGAGGCCAGCCTCCAGGAGGCCGAGCGCTGGGTCCAGCTCAACGGGCCGGTGGTCCCTGCCCTGGTGGACGCCCTGACCCGAAGCGACCTGGACGTGGTCTGCTTCTACCCCTACCTCTACTACCCGACGGTCCGGGCCATCGGGCGGGTCCCGATGCCCGCGGTCCTGCACCCGGCGGCCCACGACGAGCCCGCCCTCTACCTGCCGGTCTTCGGTCGGACCTTCGCCTCGGCCGACGCCCTCTGCTACCACACCGAGGCCGAACGTCGGCTGGTGCAGCAGGTCTACCCCGAGACGGCCGCCACCCCGCAGCTGGTGCTCGGCCTGGGCGTGGCCACGCCGCCCCCCGCTCGGCGGCCCGGAGGCGAGGTCCTCGGTCTGGGCGACCGTCCCTACCTGGTCTCGGTGGGGCGGGTCGACGAGCACAAGGGCTCGGTCATGCTGGCCCGCTTCTTCGCCGCCTACAAGGAGCGCCACCCCGGGCCCCTCGCCCTGGCCCTCGTCGGGCCGGTCGCGGCCGAGGTGCCCGCGCACTCCGACGTCGTCGTGACCGGGGTCCTCGACGAGCAGGACAAGCGGGACGTCGTGGCCGACGCCCTGGTGGCGGTCTCCCCGTCGGCCCTCGAGTCCTTCTCCCTCGTGGTCCTCGAGGCCTGGACGCTCGGTGTGCCGGTGATGGTGAACGGGACCTGCGGACCCACTCGCGAGCACTGCGAGCACGCCGGCGGCGGCCTCTGGTTCACCAGCTACGAGGAGTTCGAGGTGGGCCTGGAGCGCCTCCTCGCCGACCCCGGGCTCCGGCGAACCCTGGGGCAGGCCGGTCGGGCCTACGTCGATCGCCACTACCGCTGGCCGGTCCTCATCGACCGGTACCTGGCGTTCCTCGAGGGGGTCCTCGCCCGGGGCAAGGGTCGTCGAGGGTCGTCGGAGCGCGCCGACCAGCTTGCCCGAGGGCGCCGAGCCCAAGCGCTAGCGTGAGGCCATGGCCAGCCCGAACGTCTCGCACTCGGTGACCCTGCGGGTCGAGCTCGACAACCGGCCCGGGACGCTCGGGCGCCTCACGACCGCCATCGGGGAGGTGGGTGGCAACCTCCTCGGCGTGGACCTCGTGGACGTCGACGCCCACGTCGTGGTGCGGGACATCACGGTCCTCACCGCCGACCCGGAGCACGCCGAGCAGGTCCGGCGGGCTGCGGAGGGGGTTGCCGGGGTGCGGGTCCGGTCGATGGAGGACCGGGTCTTCCGGCTGCACCAGGGCGGCAAGATCGAGGTCCGGGGCAAGGCCCCGCTGCTGAACCGGGACGATCTGGCCATGGCCTACACCCCTGGCGTGGCCCGGGTCTCCTTGGCCATCGCCGAGCAGCCCAGCCTGGTGCACAGTTACACGGTCAAGGCGAACAGCGTCGCCGTGGTGACCGACGGGACGGCAGTGCTGGGCCTGGGCAACATCGGGCCGGAGGCCGCCCTGCCGGTCATGGAGGGCAAGGCCCAGCTCTTCAAGGAGTTCGGCGGGGTCGACGCCTTCCCGCTGCCGGTGCGGGCCTCCAGCGTGGACGAGCTGGTGGAGACGGTGGCGGCGGTCGAGCCTGTCTTCGGTGGCATCAACCTCGAGGACATCGCTGCCCCCCGCTGCTTCGAGGTGGAAGCGAAGCTGGCCGAGCGGCTGTCCATTCCGGTGTTCCACGACGACCAGCACGGCACCGCCGTGGTCGTGCTGGCAGCGCTGCGCAACGCCTGTCGGGTGGTGGGCAAGAAGATCGAGGACCTCAGCGTGGTGATCGCCGGGGCAGGGGCGGCAGGGGTGGCGAGCGCCAAGATCCTGGCCGGGGCGGGCGTGGGCCGGATCGTGGTGGCGGACCGCAAGGGCCTCATCTACGAGGGCCGCGAGGAGTTCGGCGGGGAGAAGGCCTGGCTGGCCGCGAACACGAACCCGGATCGCCAGCGGGGCAGCGTCGGGGAGGCCCTGGCCGGGGCGGACGTCTTCATCGGGGTGTCGGGTCCCGAGGTGGTCAGCCGGGACGACGTGGCCACCATGGCCAAGGACCCGATCGTCTTCGCCCTGGCCAACCCGACGCCCGAGCTGCTCCCCGAGGAGATCGAGGGGCTGGCGGCGGTGGTGGCCACCGGACGGAGCGACTACCCGAACCAGATCAACAACGTCCTGTGCTTCCCGGGCATCTTCCGCGGGGCCCTCGACGCCCGGGCCACGGCCATCACCGAGGGGATGAAGCTTGCTGCGGCCGAGGCGATTGCGTCCCGGGTGACCGAGGACGAGCTGGCCCCCACGGTCATCGTCCCGTCGGTCTTCGACCGCGAGGTGGCACCAGCGGTGGCGAAGGCGGTGGCCCACGCTGCCGTGGCCGATGGGGTGATCCGGGCCGACGCGTAGCGCCCTCCGGGAGCGACGACAGCACGGCCAGCGGCCAGGCAGCGGTCTTGGCAGGAGGGGAGGGCATCGTGCGGGCACCGCAGCGGCGACGGGCAGCGGCGGGAACGGTCCTCGCCCTCGGTGCGCTCGTCGTCGCTGGCGCTCCCCACGGCGCGCTCGGGAGTGCTCCGCCGGGACGGGTGGCGTCAGCGGTCCTGACGGCCAGCACCGGCAGCCTGCCCCCGATTCAAGAGGTCTGGAGCGTCCAGATCCCCGACGGCAACGAACCCATCGCCTTGTCGTCGCCGAACGTCGCCCAACTGCCCAGCGGCCCGGCGGTCGTCGTCGGCGACCGGGCCGGGTACGTCTACGCGTTTTCCCTGGCCAGTGGCGCCCGAGTCTGGACCTACAACGCGGGAGCCCCGGTGGACTCCACGCCCTCGGTGGCCCCGACCACCCCGGGGAGCCCCGACGACACGGTCTTCGTCGGCAGCGGGAACGCCAGCGAGCCCTTCGCCGGCGGCTACCAGGCCATCAGCCCGACGGGCGGTGACCAGTGGTTCGTGCAGGAGTCGAACCCCCCCACCGACCCGGACCCCCACAACGGGGTCCAGGCGTCCCTCGCCGTCGGCGACCTCCAGGGTCAGCTGAGCGTGGTGGCCGGGTCCCTCGGCGAGGAGGAGGACGCCCTGACCGCCGGGACCGGGCAGCTGCTCCCCGGCTTCCCCTGGTACCAGGCGGACAGCAACTTCACCACCCCGGCCCTGGCCGACGTCGAGGGCAACGGGCAGCTCCAGATCGTCGAGGGCGGGGACTCCACCGCCGGCGTCTCCTACGGTCAGCAGTACCAGAACGGGGGCCATCTGCGGATCCTGGCCGCCACCGGCAACGCCGGGCAGCCCGAACCGAACGACGGACTGGTCTGCCAGCTCAATACCGACCAGACCGTCCAGTCCTCCCCGGCGGTCGGGCCCTTCCTGGGCGGCGGGGCCCTCGGGATCGTGGCCGGGACCGGCCAGACCTACGCCGGGGCCTCCCAGACCGATGCGCTCATCGCCATGACCCCCCACTGCCAGCTGGCCTGGCAGGTCACGCTCCCCGGCGCGACCACCTCCAGCCCGGCCCTGGCCGACGTCGAGGGCAACGGGCAGCTCCAAGTGGTCGAGGGCACCGACACCGGCACCACCGGCGACGTGGACGCCCTGGACGGGGCCACGGGCACTGTGCTCTGGCAGACCCAGGTCGGCCGGGTCATCGGCTCGGTCGTCACCGCTGACTTGAGTGGCCAGGGCTACCAAGACGTCCTGGCGCCCACCACCGACGGCGTCGTGGTCCTCGACGGCCGGACCGGCGCGGTCCTCACCACCCTCTCGGCGGGGGTGGGCTTCCAGAACGCGCCGCTCATCACCGACGACCCGAACGGCACCATCGGCATCACCCTCGCCGGCTACGTGGCCGGCGGCAGCGTCGTGACCCACTACGAGATCCCCGGTTCGAACGGGGCGAGCGTCGACCAGCTCGGCGCCTGGCCGCAGTTCCACGACAACCCGCAGCTCACCGGGGCCGTCGGCGTGCCCTCGGCCACACCCGCCCCGAGCCCGGGCCCCTCGAGCAGCGCCTGTCGAGCCCCGAGCAGCCCCTCGGGGTACTGGCTCGTCGGGGCCGACGGCGGGGTCTTCACCTTCGGCAACCTTCCCTTCTGTGGCTCGGCGGGGGATGTGTCGTTGGCGGCGCCGGTGGTGGGGATGGCGGCGGCCCCTGGTGGTGGGGGGTACTGGCTGGTAGGGGCGGACGGTGGGGTGTTCAGCTACGGGGACGCGCGGTTTTTCGGGTCGGTGCCGGGGTTGCCGGCGTCGGAGCGGCCGCCTGGGGGGGTTCGGGTGGTGGGGTTGGTGCCGACGGCTGATGGTGGGGGG
>NZ_JAKHEX010000032.1:7360-20355 GCF_023130475.1 Aciditerrimonas ferrireducens | reverse complement strand
GGCGGCGGCCCCGGAAGCGGCTGAAGCGGCCGTCGAGGACGAACTGGCCCACGAGGGCCCGGGCCAGCTGGTCGGGTGCCCCGAAGTCCTCGTAGTAGCCCTGGCGCTCCCCGGTCAACAGGGCGTGGAGGGCGTGGTGGAAGTCGTCGTGCCACTGGCCGTCCATGCCCAGGCCCCGCTGGTCGGTCGGGGCCAGCACCCGAGGGTCGTTGTCGGCGCTCTCGGCCACCAGCAGCCGGGGCCGGCCCGAGCGACGGCCCACGTCGGCCACCGCGTCGGTCAGCTCGGCCAGGTAGGGCCGGGCCGTGAAGTCCACGATGCCGTGGATGGCGTCCATCCGGAAGCCGTCGACGTCCAGGGCCTCCAGCCACCAGCGGGCCGAGCCGAGCAGGAACCGCCGCACCTCGTCGGCGCCGGCGCCCTCGACGTTCACCGCCGGGCCCCAGGGAGTGCGGTAGCGGTCGGTGGTGTAGGGCCCGAAACGGGGCAGCACGCAGCCCTCGGGCCCGAAGTGGTTCTGCACCAGGTCCAGCACGACGGCCAGGCCCCGCTCGTGGCAGGCCGCGACGAGCTCGGCCAGGCCCTCGGGACCGCCGTAGGTGCTCTGGGCAGCGTAGGGGAACACCCCGTCGTAGCCCCAGTTCCACCGGCCGGGGAACTCGCAGACCGGCATGAGCTCGAGGGTCGTCACCCCCAGGTCCACCAGCCGGTCCAGCTGGCCGATCAGCGCACCGAAGGTGCCCTCGGGGGTCGCCGTGCCGGCGTGGACCTCGTAGAAGACCGACCGGGCCAGCGGCGGGGGCCGGAAGGACCGGGTGCTCCGGGCCAGGCGGGCCGGGTCGACGAGGGCCGAGGGGCCGAAGACCCCCTCGGGCTGCCAGCGCGAGGCCGGGTCGGCGAGAGGCTCCCCGTCCACCAGCAGCCAGTAGCGGTCCCCGTGGGCCAGGCCCTCGGCGACGCCCCCGAAGCGGCCCCCGACCGAGCGGCTCGGGTCGTGGGCCAGAGGGGCGAGGGCCAGGACCTGGCCGGCCCGGGTCCCGCTGACCACCTGCACCGCCAGCTGCTCGGCTCGGGGTGCCCAGACCTCGAACCGCCAGGCGTCCCCGGCCAGCGGCACCGCCCCGGGCAGGTCGGCGAGGCCGGCGATGAGGAGCCGTTCGGCTCCGTGGGCGGGGGCTGCGGGGTCGGGCACGGATCCTCCTCGTCGACGGCTTCCCGCAGCATGGCCCTTGGGGGCACGCACCGTGCGGCGGCACCCGGGTGGATGGCGTAGGCGCTGCCCACCGTTCATCGTCGGCCACCCTTCCATCTGTCGTGAGGGCAGCCGTTTTCGTGAAGAGTTCACTGGTGGTTCCGGTATCTGTCGCGAGGCGTTCACCTCGGCTTCGTAGCGTGCCGGCCATGGCGCACACCCCCTCGATCCCCCCGACACCGGCCGAGGACGCCGGCTGGCGCCGGCCTCGGCGCGCTGGAGCGGCGCGTCGGCGACTCGTTGTGCTGAGCGGGCTGCTGGCCGGCGCGCTGGGCCTGGCGGCATGCTCCTCGAGCGGCGGGACGGCCCAAGCGGCCAGCCGCCAGACGACCCAGCGGGTGCCCTTGGTGGTCTACAGCGCGAAGAACTACATGCCGGGAGTGGGCACGGCCTTCACGAAGAAGACCGGCATCCCGGTGGAGCTGGTGAACCACTCGACCGGGACGCTGCTGGCGAAGATCCAGGCGGAGCGGAGCGACCCCCAGTGGGGCCTGCTCTGGATCGACGGCGCGGCGGCCTGCGCGGCGCTCGACCAGCAGGGCATGCTGCTGCGGGGATTCGAGCCCGACGCCGGGCAGCTGACCAGCCTGGGCAAGGAGCTCGTGCCCGCCGACCACAGCTACGTGCCGACCGCGGTCACCATCGCCGGCGCCCTGGTCTACAACCCGAAGGTCCTCCCGGACCCGCCGAGCAGCTTCAGCCAGCTCACCGAGCCCCAGTACCGGGGGAAGGTGGGCATGAACAACCCGGCCATCTCCGGACCTACCTACACCTTCGTCGCCGGACTCATGCACCAGCTCGGCGGGGTGGGGCCCGGCGAGGCCTTCTTCGAGCGGCTGGCGGCCAACGGCCTGCAGGTCTTCTCGACGAACAAGGTCACCCTCACGGCCTTGCTGCAGGGCCGAATCGCCATGGCCATCGTGCAGAACAACGCAGGCATCGAGTTCGCCGAGAAGTACCCCCAGCTGAAGGTGGTGTACCCGACCGCCGCCACGATGCTGCCGAGCGTCATCTGCATCGACGGCCACGCCCCGAAAGCCGAGGTGGCCGAGGCCAAGGAGTTCGCCGACTACGTGTACACGCCGGCCGGTCAGGCGGTCATGAAGGCCGTCAACCCCTACGGCGGCTGGCCGATCATGCAGGGGGTCACCCCGGCTCCCTTGCTGCCGGCCCTGAGCAGCCTGCCGGTCCAGAAGATCGCCACGAGGACCTGGGGGGCTCGGGAAGCGAGCATCACCCAGTGGTTCTCCGAGCACGTCGTGAACGGCTGATGGCGAACGACCGGGGGCCGGCTTCCCGCCGATGGTTCCGGGGCGGGGGGCCGTGGCGGCTGGCGGTGTGGGGGGTGGTCGCCCTCCTGCTGGTCGTGCCCTCCCTCTGCTTCCTCGTCCAAGCCGTCTCGCCCCGGCTCTTCGGGCAAGGCCGGGCCTGGTGGACGGGGGCCAACGTGGCGGCCGCCTGGCACCAGGGTCTGGGCGTGGCCCTGGCCCACTCCGTGGTCGTCGGGGCGGCGGCCGCCCTGCTGGCGGTCGTCGTCGCCGGCGGCCTGGCCGTGGTGGTCGAGCGGACCACGGCCGTGGGACGGGGTGCCACGGTTCTCGGGCTCTGGGCGGTTCTCCTCTGCCCCTCCTATCTCATCGCCGTGGGCTGGGAGGAGATCGTGCTGCGAGCCGGGATGCTCAGCGCCCTCGGGCTGTGGTCCCCGGCCCTCCAGCACCTGGTCCTCGGGCCCGTCGGGGTCGCCGTGGTCCTGGGTCTGAAGGGCGTGCCCTTCGCCTACTTCGCGCTCGCCCCCTCGATGGCGGCCGTCGGCGGGGACCTCGAGCACGCTGTGCGGGCCCACGGCGGGCGACGCTGGGCCACGCTCCGGGTGCTCGGACCCTTGCTCCTGCCCGCCGTCCTCTCGGGCCTGGTCATCGTGTTCGCCGAGTCCGTCGGGGACTTCGGGGTGGCCTCGACCATCGCTGCCACCGCCCACTTCCCCGTGGCCACCTACCTGCTCTACGAGGCCATCTCCACGTTCCCGGTTAACTTCGGGGTGGCGGCGGTCGTCGGCTGGGCCCTGGTGGGGACGGTCGGGGCTGCCCTCCTCGTCCAGTCAGGGCTCCTGCGAGGACGGAGCTTCGCCGTGCTCGGGAGCCGAGGCCGGGCAGCCCGCCGTCGTCAGCTCGGGTGGCGGGGCCAGCTCGGCGCCGCCGGGTTCCGGGCCGCGTTCTTCCTGCTGGCGCTCGGGGTGCCGGTCCTCGGGGTGCTCTTCTCCTCGGTCCTCGTCCCCTTCAAGGGGTTCGGGCTCTCGGCCCTCACCTTGGCGAACTATCGGGCGCTGCTCGGCGTCCAGGGCCTGGCCGGACCCATCCGGTTCTCCGGGGAGATGGGCCTGGTGTGCGGCCTGGCCACCGTGGCCCTCGGGGCGGTGCTGGCCCGGACCATGGCCGCATCGCAGCGGGGAGTGGCCGGGCGCCTGCTCGACCTCACCCTGGTGGCCGCGGTGGCCCTCCCCGGCGTGGTCTTCGCCGCTGGCTATATCTTCGCCTACGACCTGCCGGCCCTCACCCGCCTCGGCATCGTCCTCTACGGCACCGTGCCCCTCCTCGGGATGGCCTACGTGGCCAACGCCGTGCCTCAGTCCTCGCGGATCCTGCTCGGCCCGTTCAGCCAAGTCCGGGACTCGCTCCTCTACGCCGCCCGGGTCCACGGTGCGGGCACCAGCCGGGCGTGGCGCGAGGGCGTCCTGCCCCTCTTGGCCCGCCCCCTGCTCTGGGCCTTCCTCCTGGCCTTCGCCGGGATCTTCCTCGAGCTGCCCATCTCCGAGCTCCTCGCCCCTCCGAACGTCGTGCCGGTGTCGGTGGCCGTGCTCCGGGTGCTCGGGAAAGCCGACATCGGGGAGGGCACGGCCCTCTCGGTGGTGGCGGTCCTCGTGGTCCTCGGCGTCGTCGCCCTCGCGTTGGGCCTGTTCCGCCTGCTGGCCCCCCTCGGTTGGCGGCGCTGGTCGGAGGGGACCGGGGGCGCGGAGCACGCTGGGGTTCGGGCCGCACGCCGCCGGGCCGGACAGGTCGGGGGGCCCGACGCCGCGGTCGGGGCCGCCCGGGAAGCAGCGTGAGGCGACGGTGGGAGGACCGACGATGACGAAGACCCTGACCCAGCGCTGGCCCCTCCCGGGCCGAGCGCTTGCCGCACCGGCGGCGGTGGCCGACGCGGCGAGCGACCAGCGGGGAGAGAACCCCGGGCGGCAGGCCGACGGTGCCCCTCGGGTCGCCGTCGACGGGTTGTGCAAGACCTACGGGGCGGTCGAGGCCGTCTCGGACGTGAGCCTGGTGGTCGAGCCCGGTCGCTTCCTCGTGCTCCTCGGGCCCTCAGGAAGCGGCAAGTCCACCGTCCTGCGCTGCATCGCGGGGATCGAGGTGCCGAGCGGGGGCAGCATCCGGCTGGGCGGCACCATGGTGGACGGTCCGGGCATCCACCTGCCCCCCGAACGGCGAGACCTGGCCATGGTCTTCCAGGACTACGCCCTCTGGCCGCACCTCAGCGCCGAGCAGAACGTGGCCTTCGCCCTGAAGCGCCGGAGCCTCGAGCGGGCGGAGCGACGCCGCCTGGCCCGAGAGGCCCTGGAACGGGTCGGGCTCGGCGACAAGGCCGCCCGCTTCCCGGGGGAGCTCTCGGGCGGCGAGCAGCAGCGGGTGGCGCTCGCCCGGGCTCTCGTGGCGCGGACCGGCCTCGTGCTCTTCGACGAGCCGCTCTCGAACCTCGACGCCGACCTCCGGGAGCAGCTCCGGATCGACATCGGGGCGCTGGTCCGGGACCAGCGGGCCACGGCCATCTACATCACCCACGACCAAGCCGAGGCCTTCGCCCTGGCCGACGTGGTCGGGGTGCTCGAGCGCGGCCGACTGGTCCAGTTCGGCACCCCCGAGGAGATCTACCGAGCCCCGGCCTCGGCCTTCGTGGCCCGTTTCACCGGCCTGGCCGGGGAGCTCGCCGGGACCCTCGCCGACGTCCGGGGGGAACAGGCCGTGGTGCAGACGGCTGCTGGCGCCCTGACCGGGCGGCTCCTCGCCTCGGGTCGTCCCGGTCGGGGCGCGTCGGCCGAGGTCCTCGTGCGGCCCTCGGCGGTTCGCCTCGCTGGCGAGGGCGAGCCGGGACTCGACGGGGAGGTGCTGGACGGCGCCTTCCGGGGCTGGGGGTACGAGCACGTCGTGGCCCTGGCCGGGGGGCGGCTGCGCAATGTCGCGGCGCCGGCGCGGGTCCCAGTGGGTCGGCGGGTCCGGGTCCAGGTGGACCCGGCGGGCTGCCTCGTGGCCCTCCGGCCGGCCGAACGGCGCTGACGGGAGGGTCAGCGCGGGTGCCCCGGTCCGGCTCGCATCCCGGTGTCTCCGGAGCGCGCCCCTCAAGCGCGCATCGGACCTGGTCGATGCCTCGATCGTGGCATCAAGAGGCGTGGGCCGTGTCCCTCGGCGACGGCCGACCCGGCTCGGGGGCGAGCGGGCTCGCCTCGGCGCGGCCTTGGCGCAGCGGGCTCCCGAAGTCCTGGCCCGGTGCCAGGAGGCCTACCTGGCCCATCTGCGCCGGAAGGCCGAGGGTCCGAGCAACGAACGCCTGGTGCGGACCGACCCCATGTGGCAGGTCACCGACCTGGCCACCCATCTCATCGCCCGCTGGCTCGGGACCGGCGTGGCGGCCAGCCCCGAAGAGCGCGAGCAGGTCGCCGCCACCGGGGCCACCCTGGCTCGCCAGCGGGCCCAGGCGGCCCGCCTGGCCATGCACCGGCCGGGGCAGCCGGCCGTGCCCGTCGGCATGGTCATGCGGCTCAACGTCTGGTGGGCCGACGCCGTGCAGAGCATCCTCCGGGAGGAGGCCCGCCGGTTGGGGGTCGGCCGGGCGACCCTCGCCGAGGCCCTCGACGTCGTGGTCCGTTCGGCCCGCTGGAGCACCCTGCAGATGCTGGACCGGCTCGACGAGGAGATGCGGTCCCTCGAAGCCCGCCTGTCGCACCTGGCCCTCCACGACCCCTTGACCGGGGTGGCGAACCGGAGCCTGCTCCTCGAGCACCTCGAGCGAGCCCTGGCCCGCCTCGGGCGGCGCCCCGGGGAGCTCGGGGTCTTCTACGTCGACCTCGACGGCTTCAAGGCCCTGAACGACACCCAGGGTCACGCCGCGGGCGACGAGCTGCTCCGGGCCGCGGCCCGCACCCTCCAGGGGGCCCTGCGGGCCGGGGACCTCGTCGCCCGGGTCGGGGGCGACGAGTTCGTGGCGGTCTGCGAACAGCTGACCGACCCGCCACGGGAAGCCCTCCAGCTCGGCCGGCGACTCTGCCGGGCCCTGCGCGCCGCCCCGGTGACCCTCGGTCCGGCGGAGGTGCCCCTCGCCGCGAGCACCGGGATCGTCAGCCTGCGGGCCGCCCGACCCAGCGTCGACGAGCTGCTCCGGGCCGCCGACCGGGCCATGTACCACGCGAAGCGCCACCACCGGTCCCTGGCCCTCCTGGACCTCGATCGGCCCCGTCCCCGGCCGGTCCTGGCCTGCGCACCGGCCCGGCGCGCCTCGGCTGCCGTCGCCGTCCCGGTGCTTGCGTGACGCTCGGGCCGAGGCGGGGGCGCTGACTAGCCTCCGACCGATGGCGTCGGGCCACCCAGGAGGGACCGGCGGCGGGGCCGGCTTGCGAGCCACCCTGCGGGTCGTCGCCGAGCTCGGCCCGGCGACGACCGCCTGGATGGTCCTCTGCTCGCTCCGCCAGGGCCTGCGGGCCCGGGCCGAGGCCGACCGGCTCGCCGTGCCCCCACCGGGCAGCGGCGAGGGTCCTGGCCGCCTCGAGGACCTGACCGAGGAGGCCGACGCCGTGGTGGCCCGCTTCGCCCGGGCCACCCTGACCCTCGCCTTCCTCGCCCCGGACTGCCTGCTCGTCGAGTGGCGACGGCGCGGGAGCCCCGAGGACGCCCCGCCCTCGCTGCTGGTGGGCGGCCGGGCCGGGACGCGGGTCACGCCCCGGCGCCACCGAAGCGCCGAGGGCGTCCTCGAGCTCGACGCCGGTGGTCCGCTCCGGGTGCGTCTGGACGTCGGCGGCACCCTGGCGATCCTGGACGGCGCGGGCGAGGTGGTCCGCGTCGACGAACCGCCCTGCTGGCGCAGCGCGGGCTGGTCGGCCCGCTGGGTCTGTGCTCCCGGGGCCCTGGTCACCGGCTTGGGGCTCCAGGCCGGCCCCCTGGACCGGCGGGGCCGGCGCTACCGGCTCTGGAACCTCGACCCGGGGGGCAGCTGGGGACCCGACGCCGGGCCCCTCTACTGCAACGTCCCGGTGCTCCTGGCGGTCGACGGCGCCCGGAGCCTGCTCGACGTCCTCGACACCTCAGAGACGCTCCTGGTCGACCTCTCGAGCGCTGGGAGCGGATGGCTCGGGGCGCCGGCGGGACCGCTCCGGCGGGTCCTCGCCCTGGGTCGGCCGCCGCTCCTCCTGCAGCGGCTCGCCGAGCTGACCGGCCCCCCGGCCTTGCCGCCCCGCTGGGCCCTCGGCTACCAGCACAGCCGCTGGGGGTTCCGGTCGGCGGCCGCGGTGGCCGGCATCCGGGCCGGGTTCGCCGCGTGCGGCCTGCCGGTCTCGGCCATCCACCTCGACATCGACCACCTGGCCGGCTACCGGGTTCTGACCGCCGACCCGCAGCGCTTCGGGGACCTGCCCGGTCTCGTCGGGAGCCTCGGGGCGCTCGGGACCCGGGTGGTGACCATCGTGGACCCCGGGGTCAAGGTCGACCGGGGCTTCGGGCTCTTCCGCCGGGGCCTGGCCGGGGACCGCTTCTGCCGCACCCCCCGGGGCCGACTGGCGATCGGCGTCGTCTGGCCGGGCCGAGCGGCCTTCCCGGACTTCGCCGACCCGGCGGTCCGGGACTGGTGGGCCGAGGAGGTGGCGACCAGGCTCCGCGCCAGCGGCGTGGGGGGCCTCTGGCACGACATGAACGAGCCGACCTCCCTGGCGCTCGGGGTCGAGCCCCGCCTGCCCCTGGCCACCCGCCACCGGATCGACCGCCAGGTCCACGACCACGCGGGCCTCCGGAACCGCTACGCCAACGGCATGAACGAGGCGGGCTTCCAAGGGAGCCGACTGGCCAGGCCCGAGGCCCGCCCCTTCGTCCTCTCCCGCTCGGGCTGGCTGGGCGGGCAGCGGCACGCCTGGCACTGGACCGGCGACGCCGAGACCAGCTGGGCGGGCCTGCGCCAACAGGTCGCCGCCGTCCTCGGCCTGGGCCTCTCGGGCTTCCCCTTCACCGGCTCCGACGTCGGTGGCTTCACCGCCGACCCCGACCCCGAGCTCTACCTCCGCTGGCTCCAGTTCGCGGCGTTCGTGCCCCTGCTGCGGACCCACGCCATGATCGGCCTGCGGCCGCGAGAGCCCTGGCGCTGGCCCGAGCCGTTCGGGCGGGCCGTGGCCTCCTGGATCCGGTTCCGCTACCGCCTCCTGCCGCTCCTCCTCGGCCTGGCTCACGAGGCCGCTGCGCAGGGCGCGCCGCTCGTGCGGCCCCTGTGGTGGCCCGACGGGGAGGCGGCGGCCGAGCTCGGCGACGACGCGTTCCTCCTCGGCGACGACCTGCTGGTAGCGCCGGTCTGCACCCCCGGTGCCCGGCGGCGTGCCCTTCGGCTCCCCGCGGGCCGCTGGGTCGGCGCCTGGGCCGGGTCGAGCCCGTCGGCGCTCGCCGGTCGCACGGTGGTGCAGCTCGGGGCTCCCTTGGGGCGCCTGCCCCTTCTGGTCCGGGCCGGCAGGATCCTGGTCCTCGACGACGCGTGGGTCGATCCCGAAGGCGCCTGCCAGCTGGAGGGCGACGAGGCCCTTCGTGCCGAGGACCTGCTCTGGACCCGAGGGACCCTGGACCAGGCCCACACCCCAGGGTGCTGGGCGCTGCACTGCTGGCCGGCCGAGGACCCCGAGGGCCAGGTCGCTGGTGCCGAGGGACGGGCGCTGGACGAGGCGGGGGACGACCACGGCCCGGTGCGCCTCGACCGCTACCGCCTCTCGGGCGTGGCCGAGGACGGCACCGCCACCCTCGCCTGGGAGCGCACCGGGACCTTTCCTCCTCCGGCGTCGGTCCGGGTGGTCGTCCACGGCAGGGCCGTCGAGCGGGCCCTGGCCGACGGCCGACCGGCGGCGGTCGAGGGCGGGACGGTCCGGTGCGGACCGTTCGACGAGCTGGTCCTGGTGGGGCTCCGACAGCGCCCAGCGCCCCTCCGGCCCCTGGCCTATCATCTCGACTGATGAGTCAGTCACAGGCGGGGGAGGCCTGGGCGATGGTGCTGATCGGCCCCCGGCGCCTGGAACGCCGGGTCCTGCCCCGGCCCCGGATTGGGCCGAGCGAGGGTCTTTTACGGGTGGAGGCCTGCGGGCTCTGCGGCACCGACCACGAGCAGTTCCGGGGCCTGCTGCCCGGGGGCAAGCCCTTCGTGCCGGGGCACGAGGTCGTCGGGGTGGTCGAGGAGCTCGGCGAAGGCGCCGCCGAGCGCTTCGGGGTCGAGGTCGGCCAGCGGGTCGCCGTCGAGGTCTTCCAGGCCTGCCGGCGCTGCCCGGCCTGCCGGCGGGGCGAGGCCCAGCGCTGCGAGGCCCACGGACTGGGCGACATGGTGGGGTTCGTCCCCGTCGAGCGGCCCCCGGGCCTCTTCGGCGGCTACGCCTCCCACCTCTTCCTCGGTCCCGACGTCCAGCTGCTCCCCGTGCCCGAGGACCTGGACCCGGTCCTGGCCACCCTCTTCAACCCCCTGGGGGCCGGGATCCGCTGGGGGGCCGACCTCCCCGAGGTCCGGGCCGGGGAGGCGGTGGCCGTGCTCGGCCCGGGGGTCCGAGGGCTCGGGGCCCTGGTCGCCGCCAAGGAGGCCGGGGCAGGGTTCGTGGCGGTGGTCGGCAAGGGGCCCCAGGACGCCGATCGGCTCGCCTGGGCCCGGCGCTTCGGCGCCGACCTGACCGTGGACGGGGCCCAGGCCGACCCGGTGGCCGAGGTGCGCCGGGCGCTCGGCCAGGGTGCCGACGTGGTGGTCGACGTGACCGCCGCGGCGCCCGAGGCCCTGGGCCTCGCCGTGGCCCTGGCCCGACCCGGTGGCCGGGTGGTCCTGGCCGGCACCCGGGGCGACCCGTCGACCCCCGGATTCCACCCCGACCACCTGGTGTACAAGGAGCTGACCCTGCTCGGGGCCCTCGGAGTGGACACGAGCGCCTCGAGGCGGGCCCTGGCCCTCGTGGCCTCGGGTCGCTACCCCTTCGCCGAGCTGCCCCGGGTGGTGCGGCCGACCAGCCAGGTCGGCAGCCTGCTCGAGACCATGGCCGGGGAGAGCGGGGCCCGGCCGATCCACGCCGTGGTGGTGCCCGACCACGAGAGGAGCAGACCATGACGCGTGGCAGTGGGCGGCCGGCCGGGGAGCCAGGGCCGGCTGCGGGGCCCCCCGAGGTGGCCGGGCTGCTGCCCCTGCTGGACCAGGACCGGGCCCTGGCGGTGGCCGCCGAGGTCCGGGTCCCCGAGGTCCTGGCCCGCCTGCACGTCTTCCGGCTGCTGCTCGGACGCCCCTCCCTGGCCAAGGGCCTCTCGGGCCTGCTGCTGGCGCTGCTCACCTCGGAGGTGTTGCCCGCCCGCCTCCGGGAGCTGCAGATCCTCCGGGTGGCGTGGCGCCGGGGATCGGCCTACGAGTGGAGCCAGCACTGGCGCATCGCCTCTGACCTCGGGATCCCCCCGGCGGTCCTGCTGGCCGTCCGGGAGGGCCCCGGGGCACCGGGCCTCGAGCCGGAGGACCACCTGGTGCTCCAGGCCGCTGACGAGGTCCTGACCGACGGCCAGGTGACGGCCCGCACGCTGGCCGACCTGGTCGGCGCCCTCGGGGAGGGCGGAGCGCTCGAAGCCGTGGCCGTGCCGGCCGTGTGGGCCATGGTGGCCGTGATCCTCCAAAGCGCCCAGGTGCCGCTCGAAGAGGGCCTGGCCCCCTGGCTCCCCGACGGGCGAGGTCCCCGGTGGCCTGAGGACGACCAAGCGGCCCCGGCCACCACCATCAACCGATCCATCAGTCAGTAAAGTGGGGCCACCGGTGGACGAGGCGCGGGCACCGAGCGGTCGCCGTCGTCGGGAGCGTCGCCCGACGGGGCTCGTGGGGGAGGGAGCGGGCTGATGCCAGAGGTGTTGTCGACGGCCGTCGTTGGTCGGACCTTCGATCCGGTGACCGTCCGCTGGAAGCCCGAGGACGTCATGCTCTACGCCCTCGGGGTCGGGGCCACCCCCGAGGCGGAACTGGACTTCCTCTACGAGGGGCGGGGACCGAAGGTCCTGCCGACCTACGGCGTGATCCCCGGCATGCGGGCCCTCGGCGGCCTGGTGGGTGCCGTGGCGCTGGACTTCTTGAAGGTGCTGCACGGCGAACAGGGCATCGTCTGCCACCGCCCCTTGCCGCCCGAGGGCACGGCGAGTGTCACCGGTCGGATCGAGGCGGTCTGGGACAAAGGATCGGCCGCCGTGGTGGTCGTCGCCGCGGAGGTGGCCGACGAGCATGGTCCCCTCTGCACGACCCGCTCGTCCCTCTTTGTCCGGGACGCCGGCGGTTTCGGCGGGGAGCGAGGTCCGAGCGGCGGCCCGGCCGCCCCGGAACGGCCACCGGACCACGTCCACCAGACGACCACCGGGCCGGCGCAGGCCGCCCTCTACCGGCTCTCGGGTGACCGGAACCCCCTCCACATCGATCCCGAGGTGGCGAAGGCCGCGGGCTTCGACCGCCCCTTCCTCCACGGCCTGTGCACCTACGGCATCGTGGGCCGGGCGGTCCTGGCCGCGGCCTGCGAGGGAGACCCGGCCCGCTTCGGCGGCCTGGAGGGCCGTTTCGCCGAGCGGGTCTACCCCGGCGACACGGTCACCACCGAGCTCTGGGAGCTCGACGAGGGCCAGCTAGCCGTCCGGGCCCGGACCCCGGCTGGGGTCGTGCTCTCCCACGGGCGGGCCTGGCGTCGCTGAACCACCTCGGCAGCGGTGGGCGGCGGCACGATTGCTCGCGCCTCCCGCCGACGACTTCTCGCGCGAACCGTCGTCCTCTTGATGCGGAAAGCGCGACGAAGGCGGCCCAGCCCGGATGGGCTTCGGTGGTCTGCCCGAGCAGTCGGGGCCAGGGAAAAACCCGGTCCGACCAGGGACTCCTCGGACTGGGGATCGCCGTTCCGAGAACGACGCGGGTGGGCGAGGGGGGACTTGAACCCCCACGTCCTTTCGGACACAGGAACCTGAATCCTGCGCGTCTGCCTATTCCGCCACTCGCCCGAGCGACGAGGGGAGGATAGTCGACCGAGGTCGGGGCCCCGGCACGGGACCGGCCACCGTTGACCTGCGACGACGCCCCGATAGGCTGTCGGCTCACCATGGGACTCCAGCAGTTCGAGCAGCGCCTGGAGCGCCTCGTCGAGGGAGCCTTCACCAAGGCCTTCCGGACCGACCTCCAACCGGTGGAGATCGGGCGTCGGCTGACGCGGGAGATGGACCTGCTGCGGCGGGTCGGGGTCCACGGGCTGATCGCACCGAACGTGTTCGTGGTGGAGCTGTCCCCGGAGGATGCGCGGCGGTTCGAGCGCTTCTCGGAGGTCCTGGCTCGGGAGCTGGCGGACGCGGCACGGGAGCACGCGCGGACCGAGGGCTACGCCTTCGTGGGTCCGGTGGAGGTCGAGTTGCGGCGGAGCTCGAGGCTGCGGACCGGTCGGTTCGCCGTCTACGCTGACTTCGTCGAGGGGCCTGACGCGCTCCCGGCGGGG
>NZ_JAKHEX010000032.1:0-7302 GCF_023130475.1 Aciditerrimonas ferrireducens | reverse complement strand
GAACGGCGTGCCGGTGAGGGAGCAGGAGCTCCAGGATGGTGACGAGATCACGCTGGGGACGTCCGTGCTCCGCTTCGACGCCTCGTGAGGGTGGACGCCGTGCTCGCCGTGGCCCTTGACGACCAGAACCTGGTCCGGGCCCTGGAGATCCTGGTGGTCGCCCTCGTCTGGCTCTTCTTCCTGCGCATCATCCGGGCCGTCTGGGTGGAGGTGCGGCCCCCGAGACGGGAGGGCGCGGCCCCCGTGGCTCGCGGCGGCCAGGGTGCCGCCCTCGACGGGGGCCGGGAACGGGGCCGGCGACGGTACCGGCTGCGGGTGGTCGAGCCGCCGGAGCGGCGCGGGGAGACCCTGGAGCTGCCCGACGAGGTCACCCTGGGACGGGCGCCGGGCTGCGGCATCCGGCTGGAGGACCCCTACACGTCGAGCCTCCACGCCCGGATCTCGCGGCGGGACCAGACGCTGTGGATCGAGGACCTGGTGTTCGAGGTGCAGCGGTGACGGTCATCCGCTCGGGCTCGGCCTCCCACGTGGGGCGGGTGCGGACGGTCAACGAGGACCGCCTGCTCGAGAGCGTGGCCCTCTTCGCCGTGGCCGACGGCATGGGCGGGCACGCCGGTGGGGAGGTGGCCGCCGGGCTGGCCATCGAGGTGCTCCAGCGGCGCTTCGCCGCCGACCCGACTGCCAGGGGCCTGGTGGAGGCGGTGCGGGCGGCCAACCGGGTGGTCTTCGATCGGAGCCTGGAGGACAGCGAGGTCCGGGGCATGGGCACGACCCTGGCCGCGGCCGCCTTGGTGCCCACCGAGGACGGGGACCGGCTGGTCGTGGTGAACGTCGGGGACTCCCGGGTCTACCGCTACCGGGACGGGCAGCTCGAGCAGATGACCACGGACCACTCGGTCGCCGAGGAGCTGGTGGCCAGAGGCGAGCTCTCCGAGGCCGAGGCGGCCGTGCACCCCCAGCGGCACATCCTGACCCGGGCGCTGGGGGTGGCCCCGGAGGTGGACGTGGACGCCTGGGAGCTGGCCCCGGCCGAGGGGGAGCGCTTCCTCTTGTGCTCGGACGGCCTCACCAACGAGGTCGGCCAGGAGCAGATCGCGACGGTCCTGGCCGAGGTGCCCGACCCCCAGGCGGTCGCCGACCGGCTCGTGGCCATGGCGAACCAGCACGGCGGCAGCGACAACGTCACGGTGGTGGTCGTCGACGTCTTGGTGGCCGACCCGCCGAGCCCTGAGGAGCTGGCGTCAGGTCGGGCCCGGGAGGCCAGGGTCCTCGGCGCCGGCCCGGCGGCTCGTCCGTCGAGCAGCGCTCGCCCGGAGGTCGGGCCCAGGGAGCGAGGGGCACCGTCGGGGTTCCGTGAACCTGGTTGGCGAAGCGCAGCGGGGGAGGGCAGCGTGACCGGGGTCCTCCAGGTCGAGGACCTCGAACGGCACCTGGCGGTGGAGGAGGTGGCCGACGGGAGCCCGGCGACCGAGGAGCCGGTCACCCTCGGGCGGCACGTCGCCGGCGCCCTCGACGACGCGCTGCGATCCCGACCCCGGGACCGCGGCGCGACCCGGCCTGCTGCCCGGTGGCCCGAGCGGCGGATTACCGTCCGCGTCGTGCTGTTCCTGGTGCTGCTGGCTGCCGTGGTGGTCGGTGGCTGGTTGCTGGTGCGCTTCTACGCAGAGGGCGAGTACTTCGTCGGCCTCCAGGGCAACCGGGTCGTGGTGGAGCAGGGTCGTCCCGGGGGCTTCCTGGGCTTCGAACCCCATGTGGTGGACCGGACGGGCCTGACCAGCGCAGAGGTCCTGGCCTACCGGGTGCCCGAGCTGCGAAGCGGGGTGATCGAGCCGTCCCGCGCGGCAGCCGACCGTTTCGTCGCCAACCTCCAAGCGGAGGCCTGCAGTGTGCGGCCGAACGAGCCGATCTGCCCCCGGCAGAGCGGCGCCGATCGTGCGGGATCCGTGGGAACGGCATGAGTCGCCGCATCCGCTGGGTCGCCGCCTTCCTGCTGCTCTGCTTCGTGGCCCTGGTCGTCCAGCTGAGCGTCATCCAGGTGGCCAAGGCCCACGCCTATGCCAACGCCCCAGGGAACCCGCGGGTGGCCGACGTGGTCACCAACGACCCTCGGGGCGTCATCGAGGCGGCGGACGGTACCGTCCTGGCGGAGTCGGTGCCGGCCCCCAAAGGGAACCCCTTCGGGTACAAGTACGAGCGGGTCTACCCCCAGGGCGCGCTCTACGAGGACGTGGTGGGCTACGACTCGCCCCTCTACGGCCTCCACGGCGTAGAGGCCACCTACAACAAGTACCTGGAAGCCCACGACGCCCCCATCAAGACCATCGGCGACCTCTTCTCGAACCGCCTGGAGACCGACACGGTGACCCTCACCATCGAGCCGGCCCTCCAGCAAGCCGCGGCGCAGGCCCTGGGCTCGGGATCGGGGGCCGTGGTGGCCCTGGACCCCCAGACCGGCGCCGTGCTGGCGATGTACTCGAGCCCGGCGGCCAACCCGAACCCCCTGGTCTCCTTGAACCCGGCGACCGAGCACGCCGCCTACGCAGCGGACATCGCCGGGAATCCCGGTGGGCCGAACTTCCCGCCCCTGTTGCCCATGGCCTACCGGGACAGCTTCGCCCCGGGGTCCACCTTCAAGATCGTGACCACCTCGGCCGCCTACATGCTGACGCCGCAGTACGTCACGAAGAAGTACCCGGCGTACTCCTGTCTCCCGCCCGGCAGCATCCAGGGCCAGACCACCTACCTCTGCAACTACGCGCACGAGAACTGTGGCGGTGACATCGCCCAGCTCCTCCCCCCCTCCTGCGACACGGGCTACTCGCTCCTGGCCCAGGACATCGGAGCGACGAACCTCTACGACGAAGCCCTGCGCTTCGGCTTCGACCAGCAGCCGCCCATCGACCTGCCGCACTCGCCCTACGAGATCTCGCAGTTCGAGCCGCCGAGCTTCTACCAGCACGCCCTGATCTTCCTGTCCTTCGCCGCCATCGGGCAGAAGAACACGAGCGCCACCCCGTTGCAGATGGCCATGGTGGCCGCCGCCATCGCCGACCACGGCACCATCATGACGCCCCACGTGATGGCGGAGATCCGTGACGGGCAGGGCAACGTCGTGGCCCGCTACCACCCCACCGTCTGGAAGCGTCCCGACTCCCCGGCCGCCGCGGCGGCCATCGGGCACCTCATGCGGCTGGTCACGACCCAACCCAACGGGACTGCCTACGGGATCTTCAACCCGGCCGACGACGTGGCCGCCAAGACCGGGACCGCGCAGGTCGGGCCAAACAACTCGCTGACAACGGACTGGATGATCGCCTTCGCCCCGGCCAGCCACCCGGTCATCGCCGTGGCCGTGGTGGTGCCCGACCGGCCGGGCAGCGGGACCGGGGCAGCCGACGCCGGGCCCATCGCCAACCATGTCATCAACGTCGCCCTGGGGCACTGAGGGAGCCAGCACCATGCCCGCCATCGTCCGCTTCGGCCCGGCCAGCGACCTAGGCTCGCGCTGACCATGGAGGTCCACGACTCCCCCCGAGTGCTCTCGGGCCGCTACGAGCTCGGCCCCCTGGTGGCGCGCGGCGGCATGGCCGAGGTCTACCGGGCCCGTGACCGGCTGCTGGATCGACCGGTGGCCCTCAAGGTGCTCTTCCCCGAGCTGTCGGTGGACCGGTCCTTCGTCGAGCGCTTCCGGCGGGAGGCCCAGGCAGCGGCGAACCTGTCCCACCCCAACATCGTCCCGGTCTTCGACTGGGGGGAGGACAACGGGACCTACTTCATCGTCATGGAGTACGTCGAGGGCCAGCCCCTCTCGGCCATCCTCCGGGCCTCGGGCCCCCTGCGGCCCGAGCGGGCTGCGGCCATCGCCGCCGAGGTGGCTGCCGCCCTGGCCTACGCCCACCGCCACGGCGTCGTCCACCGGGACGTGAAGCCCGGCAACGTGCTGATCACCGACGAGGGCAGCGTGAAGGTGACCGACTTCGGCATCGCCCGGGCGGTGAACACCGAGGAGAGCCTGACCCAGACCGGGGCGGTCATGGGGACCGCCACCTACTTCTCACCCGAGCAGGCCGAGGGACGGGCAGTGGACGCCCGGAGCGACGTCTACTCGCTCGGGGTCGTCCTCTTCGAGATGCTCACCGGTCGGCCACCCTTCGTGGCTGAGTCTCCGGTCGCGGTGGCGTCGAAGCACGTGCGGGAGACGCCGCCGACGCCGAGGCAGCTGAACCCGAGCGTGCCGCCGGCCCTGGAGGCCATCGTCCTCACCTGCCTGGCCAAGTCGCCCGACGCCCGTTATCCGAGCGCCCAGGACCTACGGCTGGACCTCCTCCGCTACCGGGACGGTCTCCAGGTCATGGCCTCGCCCCAGGCCGCAGCCCTGACCCAGGCGCTGCCCTCAGCGGCCGCCACCCGGGTGGTGCCGGCGGCCGAGGGGACCCAGGCCCTCCCGGTGGTGCCGAGCGCCGAGCCCGAGCGGGAGGAGCACACCGGCCGCTGGGTCGCCCTCCTCGCCGTCCTGCTCCTCGCCCTGGCCGTCGTCGTGTTCTTCCTCGGACGGACCGTCGGGTGGTGGCACGTCAACTTCGGCGGGTCCTCCTCGGAGGTGACCGTGCCCGCCGTGGTGGGCGACACGGTCCAGCAGGCCGAGCACGCCCTGGCGGCCGATGGGCTCAAGGTGGACCCGGGCTCGGCGAGCGGCGGGGCGGTGGTCACCGGCACCCGGCCGCCGGCCGGCACCCGGGTCAAGAAGGGGTCGACGGTCACCCTCCTGACCCGCTCCAGCACGCCCGCTCGGACGACGGTCACGGTGCCCGACGAGGTGAACCAGTCGGTGGCCATCGCCAAGGCCGACCTGAAGAGCCTGGGCCTGGTGCCGAGCGTGGTGGACTCCTCGAGCTGCACCCAGGTGAACGTCGTCTGCGCGCAGCAGCCCAAGCCGGGTGCCAGTCTGGCCAAGGGCAGCACGGTGGTCCTCGAGACCGCCAGCCCGACGGCCTCCACGGTCACCATCCCGAGCGTGAGCGGTGACAGCCCGACCACGGCCTGCAGCCTCCTCGGCAGTTACGGCCTGACCTGTAGCTCGAGTGAGACCCAGCAGGCCAGCGACACCGTGCCGGCGGGTGAGGTCGTCACCACCCAGCCGGCTCCTGGGACCCAGGTCCCGAAGGGTTCGACGGTCGTCCTCGTGGTCTCCTCCGGGCCGGTGGTGCCCAACGTCGTGGGCGACAGCGCCAGCCAGGCCGAGCAGACCCTGAGCGCGGACGGCTACGTCCCCCAGCCCGATGCCTCCTGCAGCACCGGTCAGGCCACCGTGGACAGCCAGAACCCGCCGGGGAGCACCGCAGCGCCTTCGGGGACCGCGGTCGCCCTGAGCTGTGCGACGAGCCCGAGCTCGGGGAGCAGCTCGTCGAGTGGGAGCAGCGGGTCCTCCAGCAGCAGTTCGTCGGGGAGCGGCTCGGGGAGCACTGGCAACGCGGCCACGGGCGGGTTCCTCGGCGGGCCCCGCCAGGGCGGACCGTCGGGCACCTTGAGCGCTCCGGCCGCCGACGGGCACTGACCTCTCCGACGAGCCCGAGCCGCCCGTCGCCGTGAGGGGAGCCCGGTCGCCGCGGGCCTCGATGCGGAGAAACACAAAGATGCCCACGTCGGGTGCTTGAGCGTTGTGCATCTGATGTTCTAAGGTGCCTCACAGGCGCTCTCCGTGAGGAGAAAGGCAGCTCGTCCGGTGGTACGGGGCGAACAGGCTGCTCATCGAGAGGGATTTCCTTGTGGGGTGTCTCTGGATCAGCACGGAGCGCGTCGGCGCCCGGAGCGCGTCGCAACGCGGAGGGTGCCGGTATGGACATGGAGGTCCGCCTGGTGAGGCGGAGCCCAGGACGCAGAAGGAGAGGAACGTGCGAACGGCTCGGACGATCGAGGCGGCGGGAACCGGGACGCGAGCCCGGGTGGGGTGGCGGCTGGCGACCGGGTCGGTGCTCCTGGCGAGTGGTGCCCTTGGCCTGGCGCTCGCCCCGGCGGGCGTCGCCGGGGCGACGCAGAACGGCTGGGGCGGTCCGGGTTCAGGGGGCTCCGGCGGCTCCGGCGGCCAGTGGGGTGGTTCCGGCGGCAACGGCGGCCAGGGCTGCGAGGGCGGGATCACCGTCTTCGGAGGCTGGAACGGCTCCGGCGGCTGGGGCGGTTCTGGGGGTTCCGGCGGCCAGGGTGGCAGCGGCGGCCAGGGTGGCAACGGCGGGTCGCCGTGCTGCAGCACCCAAAGTACCGAGGCCCTGTTGGCGTACCCCAGCTCGAACCAGCAGGCCCCAAACCCAGGGCCGGGGCAGACCGGAACCTTCTACTTCGAGGACGGGAGCTCGCTCTGCCAGGCGACCGCCACCGCCTCGGTGAAAGACGGTGGGACGGTGAACCTCCCGGTCACGACGTCGTCGGTGTACCCGGCGGTGCTGTGGCCCAACTCGCCAAGTCGTCAGGAGAAGCAGTTCCTGCGCTCCCTGACGGCGGTCGACAGCAAACTGGGCGGTTCAGCACCGAACGCCGCCGACCCCCTGCCGTTCTTCCCCGGAAACAGCGGCGCCGTCGCACCCTTCGTCACGAAGGTCCAGGTCAACGTGCCGCCGACCCTGCCGCCAGGCAACTACACCGGCACCCTCACGGTCGAGGACAGCGACGGGGGCTACGAGACCTACACATGGTCGTTCTCGGTCGAGAAGTCCTCGGTGCCCGTGGGTGCCGTCGGGGGGCTCGGGACGGCAGCGGTGCTCGGCGGGGGTCTGCTGCTGGTCCAGGGCACCCGTCGCCGGCGTCGAATGGCTGCGCACGCCTGATCGCGCCTGCACTGAGCGTGCACCCTCGAGTGCGCGGTCACCCAAAGAACAGCACTTATCGTGCTTGACAGTGGGCTTGTGTTGTGCTCAAGTACAACTGTCGTCACCATCTGTGGCGACTCGTGGCAGAAGAGGCCTATCGCAGCAGGGACGCTGCTGACGATCGGCAACGAGGCCGGTCAGGAATGAGTGCGGTGCGCCGAAGGCGGAGCGAGGCTCCACAGCTGGACGCGGACCGCCGACCAGGAGGAGGAGCGGTGCACGAAGCACCCAAGGAGCGGTCGGTCCGTCAAGGACGGACGGTTCGGTTGATTGGCGGAGCGGCCAGCGTGGCCCTCGGAGCGGGGCTCCTGGCCCTCGGCCCGGCCGGCTCGGCGTGGGCCGCCGGTGGCATCGGCGGGAACGGTGGTGCTGGCGGCGTGGGTGGCATCGGCGGCGGCGGCGGTGGCGGTGGCATCGGCGGGAACGGTGGTGCTGGCGGCGT
>NZ_JAKHEX010000031.1 GCF_023130475.1 Aciditerrimonas ferrireducens | reverse complement strand
TGTCGATGATCTTCACCCAGAGCTCCTCGCCCGGTTGGACGACCTGCTCGGGCAGGTCCACGTGGTGGACGGCCATCTCCGAGATGTGGACCAGGCCCTCGATGCCGTCGCCGACCTGGACGAAGGCACCGAAGGGCACGAGCTTCGTGATCCGGCCGTAGACCAGCTCGCCGACGTGGTGGGTGTTGGCGAACTCCTGCCAAGGGTCGACCTGGGTGTTCTTCAGGGAGAGGCTGATCCGCTCCTTCTCGAGGTCCACGTCGAGCACCTCGACCTCGACCTCGTCCCCGACCTGGACCACCGAGGACGGGTGGTCGACGTGCTTCCAGGACAGCTCCGAGACGTGGATGAGGCCGTCCATGCCGCCCAGGTCGACGAAGGCCCCGAAGTTGACCACCGAGGAGACCACCCCCCGGCGCCGCTCGCCCGGCTTGAGGTTGGCCAGGAAGTCGCCCCGCTGCTCCCGCTGGGTCTCCTCCAGCCAGGCCCGCCGGGAGAGCACGACGTTGTTCCGGTTCCGGTCCAGCTCGATGATCTTGGCCTCGATGACCCGGCCCACGTAGGGCTGGAGCTCCCGGACCCGCCGGAGCTCGACCAAGGACGCCGGGAGGAAGCCCCGGAGCCCGATGTCGACGATGAGGCCACCCTTGACCACCTCGATGACCGGGCCCTTCACCACCCCGTTCGCTTCCTTGATCTTCTCGATCGTGCCCCATGCCCGCTCGTACTGGGCCCGCTTCTTCGAGAGGACCAGGCGCCCCTCCTTGTCCTCCTTCTGCAGGACCAGGGCCTCGATCCGGTCCCCCAGCGAGACGACCTCGTAGGGGTCCACGTCGTTGCGGATCGAGAGCTCCCGGGCCGGGATGACCCCCTCGGACTTGAAACCGATGTCGAGGAGGACCTCGTCCCGATCGATCTTCACCACCGTGCCCTCGACGATGTCACCGTCGTCGAAGTCCACGATCGAGCGGACCACGGCGTCCTCCAGGGTGGCCTCGTCCAGGTCGTCGGCCACCACCGGTCGGGGGTGGTAGACACCCTCGGCGTCGAAGGTGCCCATCGGCTCGCTGTTGGCCACCGCCGGCGGGCGGTCGGCCACGGCGACGCCGGCCGGGGGGGCCGAGCCGGGGACGGGCTCGAGGGTGGACGGGGCGTTCTGGGCGCCGGAGAACCCGGCGGCGACTTCGGACATGGACGCTCGCTGCTCGCTTGGTGGGACCCTGGACCGGGCCGCTGGCACGCCCCGGCCGGCCGCCGGCGGCGACCGGGGGGTCATGCTACCGCTTCGGCCACCGCTGCCGGCCAGGTCAGTGCTTGGCCTCGGCCCAGGACCGTCCCCAGCCCACGCTGACCTCCAGGGGCACCCGCAGGGGCACCGCCTCGGCCACCCCCCGCATGGTGTCGACCACCAGTGGCTCCACCGCCGGGCGCTCGACCTCGGGCACCTCGAGGAGGACCTCGTCGTGGACCTGCAGGACCAGCCGAGCGGCCAGGCCTGCTCGCTCAAGCTGCCCGTCGATCCGCACCAGGGCCAGCTTGAACAGGTCAGCCGCCAGGCCCTGCACCCCGGCGTTCATGGCCTGGCGCTCGGCGGCCTGGCGGACCGCCCGATTGGCGGCGAGGAGGTCCGGCAGGGGTCGGCGGCGACCGAGGGGGGTCATCGTGTAGCCCCGCTCCCGGGCCTCGGCGACGGTTCGGTCCATGAAGGCCTTCACCGCCGGGAAAGCCGCGAAGTAGCTGTCCAGGATGGCTCGGGCCTCGCCGGGGTCGATGCCCAGGCGCTGGGCCAGCCCGTAGGCCTCCATGCCGTAGGCCAGGCCGTAGGAGACCATCTTCGCCCGGGCCCGCTGGGCCGAGGTGACCTCCTCCTCGGGGACGCCGAAGACCCGGGCGGCCACGGCCCGGTGGACGTCGCGCCCCTCGGCGAAGGCCGCCAGGAGGCCCGGGTCGCCCGAGAGGTGGGCGATCACCCTGAGCTCGATCTGGTCGTAGTCGGCGACCAGGAGCCAGGAACCGGGACGGGGCACGAAGGCCCGGCGCAAGACGGCACCCTCCTCGGTCCGGACCGGGATGTTGTGGAGGTTGGGGCGGTCCGAGGAGAGCCGACCGGTGCGGGCCACCGTCTGGTGGAAGGTGGCGTGGATCCGACCGTCCTCGGCCACCTCGGCCAGGAGCGGCGCCCCGTAGGTGGAGCGCAGCTTCTCCACCTCCCGGTACCGCAGCAGGGTCTCCACCACCGGGTGCTCGTGCCGGAGCCGCTCGAGGGTCTGCGCGTCGGTGGAGTAGCCGGTCTTGGTCCGCTTGCCCGGCGTGAGGTGGAGCTTCTCGAAGAGGACCTGGCGGAGCTGAGGGGTCGAGTTGACGTTGAAGCGCTCCCCCGCCAGCCGCTGGACCTCCTCGGCAAGGTTCGCCGCCGCCTCGGCGAAGGTCGCCGACACGGCCTCCAGCGCCGCCCGGTCCACGCCGATCCCCACCACCTCCATGCGGGCCAGGACCCGGACCAGGGGGCGCTCGACCTCCTCGTGGAGCCGAGTCATGCCCGCCTCCTCGAGGGCAGCGGTCAGGCGGGGCAGAAGGGCGGCCACGACGGCAAGCTCGCTGGCGGCCGAGCCGACCGGGTCCCCCGCCGCATCCGGGCCCGGCTCGGGCGGCCGCGCCCCGAGGAACCGACGAGCGAGCTCCCCCACCCCGGCGCGGCCCAGGTCCGGGTCGAGCAAGAAGGCGGCGACCGCGGTGTCCATCGAGAGCACCGGCAGGTCGAGGCCGACGGGGAGCCACTGCCGGAGCAGCTCCTTCACCCCGTGGCCGGCCGCCGCCTCGCCCCCCGGGCGGAAGAGCGCGCCGAGCTCGGCTCGAAGCCCCTCGCCGTCAGGACCGTCGAAGAGCTCGGCGGCGAGCCACAGCCCCTCCCCACCCGCCGAGCCGGCCAGGCCGACCCCCACGAGGGGGCTTCGCCCCGGCTCGCCGCGAAAACGGGGTGCCACGAGGATGGGTGCCCCCTGACCGAGGCCTGCGAGGAGGTCCCGGGCCTCCGCTGCGGCGCCCGGGACGACCAGGCGAAGAGCGCGGAGGGTCCCGGCACGAGACCCCGAGGACCCCTCCCCGCCCCCACGGCGATCGCGATCCGGGGAATCCGAGGAGCCGGCCGACGGCGCAGCCGAGCCATCCCCGCTCACCAGCGGCGCCAGGCTCCGCCAGGCGCTTCGCAGCTCCAGTCCCTCGAGGACCCGCCGGGCCTCGTCGGGGTCGGCCGGGCGGCGGACCAGGTCGTCGAGCGCGAGGGGCACCGGGGCGTCCCGCACCAGGGGGACCAGGTCGGCGACCTCCTCGAGCTGCTCCCGGTGGGCTTCCAGCTGTGTCCGGAGCCGTGGGCTCAGGTCCTCGAGGTGGGCGTAGAGGTCGGCGAGGTCCACGTACGCGGCGGCCAGCTTGCCCGCGGTCTTCTCCCCCACCCCGGGCACCCCCGGCAGGTTGTCCGAGGGGTCGCCCCGGAGGCTGGCCAGCAGGCAGTAGCGGCTGGGGGGGGCGCCGGTGCGCTCCTCGATCCCCGCCTCGTCGTAGAGCACCGTGTCCGAGAGGCCCCGCCGGGTGTAGAGCACCTGGATCCAGGGGTCCTGGACGAGCTGGAAGACGTCCCGGTCCCCCGACACCACGACGGTCGGCCACTGCGCGGCTGCAGCCCTCGTCGCCAAGGTGGCCAGGACGTCGTCGGCCTCGTAGCCCTCGAGGTCGACGTGGGGGATGGCCAAGGCGTCGAGGACGGCCCGGGCCAGGTCGAACTGGGGGGCCAGGGCCTCGGGCATGGCCACCCGGTTGCCCTTGTAGCTCGGGAGTCGCTCGTGGCGGAAGGTGGGGGTCGAACGGTCGAAGGCCACGGCGAGACCCCCCGGACGCCGGTCCCGCAGCAGGCTGGCCAGCATCTGCAAGAAGCCGTGGAGGGCGTTCGTCACCACCCCGGTCGAGGTCGCCAGGTCCTCGGGCAGGGCGTGGAAGGCCCGGAAGAGCAAGGAGCTGCCGTCCAGCAGGTAGAGCGGGCCTCGTTCCGAACCGCCGCCGTCCTCGACCATGGGGGCATGCTAGGGCCGGCCCCTCGTGCGGGCCGCCGACGGACCGGGGTCAGACGGACCGGGGTCAGGCGGTGCTCGAGGGCAACGTGGTGCCCTCCAGGACCTCCTGGGCCACTTGCCGCATCCGCACCCGCCGACCCATGGCCGTGCGCTGGATGAAGGCGAAGGCGTCCGCCTCGCTCAGGCCGTGCTCGTCCATGAGGACCGCCTTGGCCCGGTCCACCTGCCGCCGGGTCTCCAGCTTGTCCTCCAGGGTCCCGGGGGGGCTGGCGGCCGCGGCCTCGTCGTCGATGGCCTTGAGCTCGGCGAAGCGGGAGAGGGCGACCTCGATGGCCGGCACCAGCTCATGACGCTGGAACGGCTTCACCAGGTACGCCGCCACCCCCGCGTCCCTGGCGTCCTCGATGAGGTTCCGCTGGCTGAAGGCCGTCAGGATGAGGACCGGCAGGCGCTGTTCGGAGGTGATGCGCCGGGCGGCCTCGATGCCGTCGAGGCCGGGCATCTTGATGTCGAGGATCACCAGGTCGGGCTGGTGCCGGCGGACCAGCTCCACCGCCTCGTCGCCCCGACCGGTCTCCCCGACGACCTCGTAGCCCTCGCTCTGGAGGATCTCCTTCAGGTCGAGCCGGATGATGGCCTCGTCCTCTGCGATCACCACCCGTCGTGCCATTCGGCTCCCTGCACTCCTCGGCTGCCCCGCAGGCAGCGGCCCCTTCGCACTCGACGAGCCGGACCCGACGCTCAGTCCACGTCGAGCCGCTCGAGCAGCTCGTCCTGCCGGCGCTCCAGCTCGCCGATCCGCTCGACCAGCGCCCGGCGGGCGCGGGTGAAGGCCTCCAGGTGCCGCTGGGCGTCGCTGGACTCGTGCGCGGCCCCGGGGGTCTCGGACACCAAGGACCGTAGCCGGGCGTCGTCGGCGGCGTCGACCAGGAGGCCGAGTTGCTCGTCGAGCACGGCGAGCTCCTCCCGGGCCTTCACCAGCCGGGCGTGGACCTCCCGCAGCGAGCGCTCGACCGCCTGCCTGGTCATGGAGCCCCCATGGTACGCGCCGGGGCCGTGGCGCTCACTCCGGCCGAGTGGCTCCAAGCGTGGGACCCTTGGCTCGGCTCACCGGCCCTGTTTCACAACATGTCACACAAACTCCACAACGGCTCTCGACCCATGCCCCCCCGGACCCCGGGGGGCAGCAGCGGACCGTTCAGTGGGCACCAGGGGTGCGCCAGTGGCGAGTGGCCAGCGCTTCGACGAGCTCGAGGTCGGGCCGGGGGACGGCGCCGGACCCCGGGAAGGGACGGAGGGCGAAGCCCTCCCAGGACAGGGGCCCGAAAGGGTCGGGCCCGCGGAGCCCGCCGTTCGGGGACCCGAGCTCGGCCGGGCCCGCCGAACCGGGAAGGGTGGCGACGGCAGCGTCGAGGAGACGGCCGGCGGTGCCCTGGAGCATGCCGCCGACCCACCAGCCGAGCCCCTCGGCGCTGGCCTGGTCGATGGCGTCGAGCGTCGGGCCGAGCCCGCCGAGGCAGGGGGGCTTCAGGCACACGAGGTCGGCGGCCTCGAGCGCGGCTGCGGTCCGGACGTCACCGACGTCCCGGAGGGACTCGTCGAGGCAGATCGGGGTGTGCAGCTCGGCGGCCAGTCGGCGGTGCCCGACGAGGTCGTCGGCCGGGAGGGGCTGTTCGAGGAAGAGCAGGCCGAACTCGTCGAGGGCCAAGAGGGTGTCCCAGTCGTCCCGCCGGTAGGCGCCGTTGGCGTCGGCGGCGAGAGGTGCGTCGGGGAAGTGGCGCCGGAGCTCGCCGAGGGGCCGGTGGTCGCAGCCGGGCGCCACCTTGACCTTGACCCGGGTGGCCCCTTGGGCGAGCGCCGCCTCGACGGCCCGGAGGGCGGCGGGGATGTCCGAGGGCAGCCCGACGACCGCCCCGGCGGGGACGGGACGAGGATCGGGGGCGAGCAGCGCCACGAGAGGGCCGCCCGCCGCCCGGGTCCCGGCGTCGAGGAGGGCGGCCTCGAGCGCGGCCTTGGCCATGGCGGTCCCGACGACGCCGGCGAGGCGGCGGTGGAGGTCGGCGGAGACCCGGCGGAGATCGGCGAGGGTGGCGACGGGCGGGACGGGGAGACCGAGGAGGCGGGGGGCGAGCCAGTGCCGGAGGGCCCACCAGGCCGCCTGGGCGTGCTCGGCTCGGTAGCTGGGGGTGGCGAGGGCGGCGCACTCTCCCCAGCCCTCCCAGGGCCCCGCCTGGACACGGACGAGGATGGTGGGCCGGCGGTGCTCGACGCCGTAGCTGGTCCGGTGAGGGGTGGCGAGGAGGCGGGGGCACCACCAGAGCTCGACCGCCGAGACGGCTGGGTGGGGTGCCGGACGGGGGGCGGGCGGCATGGGGAGAGCCTGGCAGGGCCCGACGGGCCCTGCGGAGCGGCCGATGGGGGCAGTGGGTCGAGGCCCAGGCAGCGGGCAGCGGCTAAGGTCCGAGCCGCCCGCCCGGATGGCGGAATGGTAGACGCGGGGGCCTCAAAAGCCTCTGCCCTTCGGGGCATGCGGGTTCGAGTCCCGCTCCGGGCACCGGGCCGTCAGACCGGCCACCGTAACCCTTGGGCGACCGGCGGCGTCGAAGGGGTGAGGACAAAGGCAGAGGGAGGGTCGGTGCTGGCGTTCACGTTCCCCGGGCAGGGCTCGCAGCGCCCGGGCATGGGCGCGCCCTGGGTGGGGCACCCCTCATGGGAAGTGGTCGAGGAGGCGTCGGAGGTCACCGGTCGGGACCTGACCCGCCTCCTGCTCGAGGCCGACCTGGCAGAGCTGACCGCGACGGAGAACGCCCAGCTGGCCACCTACGTGCTGAGCCTAGTCGCGCTGGACGCCATCGAGCGGACCGGGTTGGCCCCGCTCATCTGCGCTGGCCACTCCTTGGGGGAGTACAGCGCCTTGACCGCGGCAGGAGCCCTGGCCCTGGAGGACGGGGCGCGGCTGGTGGCGGAGCGGGGTGCCGCCATGCAGGAGGCGGCCAGCGCTCGGCGGGGCACCATGGCGGCGGTCCTGGGGGCCGAGCCGGTGGTGGTCCAGGAGGCCTGCCGGGCTGCTGGTGGACCGGTGTGGGTGGCGAACGACAATGCGCCGGGGCAGGTGGTGGTGGCTGGGGAACCCGAGGCGGTGGCCCGGGCCGGCGAGGAGGCCGAGGCGCGGGGGGCGAAGCGGGTGGTGGCCATCCCGGTCGCCGGGGCGTTCCACACGGAGCTCATGGCCCCGGCCAGGGAACGCCTGGCGAAGGCCCTGGCCACCGTCGACCTGGCGGACCCCGACGTGCCGGTGGTGGCGAACGTGGACGCCCGGCCCCACCTGCACGGGGCAGAGTGGCCGGAGCTGCTGCTCGCGCAGCTGACGAGCCCGGTGCGGTGGCGGGAGTCGCTGGCGAGCATGGTGGAGCTGGGGGCCACCATCCTGGTCGAGGTCGGACCGGGTGGGGTGCTGACCGGGTTGGCCCGACGGGCTGCGCCGGACGTAAGGGCGTTGTCGGTGGCGAGCCCAGAGGACCTGGAGGTCCTGGCCGAGGCCGCGGCCGGGAGCGACGCGTGGGGGGCGCACCGGGCGGCTCACGGGGGCGAGCGGCTGGCCGCCAGCACCCGGTTGGTGGTGTCGCCAGCCGCGGGGGTCTTCGAGCCGGTGGAACGGACCGCCCCGGTCCCGGGCCCGGCCGAGCTGGACCGGGCGGGCGCCGACCCGGGGAAGGGACCGTGGCTGCGGGTCGGGGAGCTGGTCGGCCGGGTGGGCGACGCCGAGGTCCTGAGCCCCTTCGACGGTCGGCTGGTCGGGCTGCTGGTGCACCGAGGTGAGCGGGTCCAGCCGGGCCAGCCGGTGGCGTGGCTCCAGGCGGACGAGGATCCCGACCCGAGGGGCGGGGCTTCGGGGAGCTCGGCGAGCGGCGGGGCTGGCAGTGGAGCGGGGGCCCGGTGACCTGGCCGTGTCGGGTCAGCGGCTGGGGGACGGCCTTGCCGCCCCAGGTGGTGACGAACCAGGACCTCGAGCAGCGGCTGGACACGAGCGACGAGTGGATCGTGGCGCGCTCGGGCATCCGGGAGCGGCGGGTGGGAGGCAGTCTGGTCGAGTTGGCGAGCGCCGCCGCCAAGGAGGCCCTGGCCCGAGCCCAGTTGACGGCGGACCAGGTGGACCTGCTGGTCCTGAGCACCACGACCCCCGAGGAGACCGTGCCGCACAGTTCGGCGGCCGTCCACCAGCGACTGGGGCTCGGCGGGGGTGCGCTGGACCTGAACGCCGCGTGTGCCGGGTTCGTCTACGGCATGGTGGTCGCCGCCGGGGCCCTGGCGACGGTGGCCCGGCGGGTGCTGCTGGTCGGCGCGGACACGCTGTCGCGGATCACGAACCCCGAGGACCGGGCGACGGCCGTGCTGTTCGCCGACGGGGCCGGTGCTGTGCTCCTGGAGCGCCCGGAGGAGGGAGGCGAGGGCGCGGTGCCGGGGGTCCTGGCCGCCGACCTCGGGACCGACGGCAGCGCCCACGACCTGCTGCGCTGCCCGCACGGGGGCTGGCTGAGCATGGAGGGGCGAGAGGTGTTCCGGCGGGCGGTCCGCCTGACGGTCAGCTCAGCGGAGAGCGCCCTGGCGAGGGCGGGGCTGGAACCGGCGGACGTGGACCTCTTCGTTCCCCATCAGGCCAACCTGCGGATCATCGAGGCGGCGGCGGAACGGCTGGGAATCCCGGCCGAGCGGACCGCCGTGGTGGTGGACCGGACGGGCAACACCTCCTCGGCTTCGATTCCCCTGGCCCTGGCCGATGCCCTGGACGCCGGCCGGGTACCCTCCGGCGGCGTCGTCCTGCTCTCGGGCTTCGGGGCGGGCATGTCGTGGGCCAGCTGCGTGCTGCGCTGGGGTCCTGCGGCACTGCCTGAGGCCCCACCGGCACGGAGCGCAACGAGGGACGGCGGCGACGGAGGTGGCGGTGAGGGAGGCGAACACCATGGCTGAGGGCCAAGCGGAGGGTCCTGCCGGCGGCAGCTCGAGGACGTCGGCGGGCGCCACAGGTGGCCTCGGCCCCGAGGGCACGCCGCGAGTGGCCCTGGTCACGGGGGCCAACCGCGGGATCGGGCTGGCCTGCGCCGAGCGACTGCTAGCCGAGGGGTACCGCGTGGCCCTGGGGCACCGGGACACCCCGCCGCCGGCCCGGGCGGTCGAGGGGTCCGAGGGGCGGGCCATGGCGGTGCGCCTCGACGTGACCGACCCGGAGCAGGTCGAGGCAGCGTTCGCGTCGGTCGAGGGGGCCTGGGGCCCGGTGGAGGTGCTGGTGGCCAACGCCGGGATCACCCGGGACACCTTGCTGCTGCGGATGGGCGAGGAGGACTGGCAGCAGGTCCTGGACACCGACCTGACCGGGGTCTACCGGGTCGCCCGGCGGGCTCTCGGCCCGATGGTCCGGGCCCGGCGGGGACGGCTGGTGCTGATCTCGTCGGTGGTGGCCCACGTGGGGTCGCCGGGCCAGGCGAACTACGCCGCAGCGAAGGCCGGGCTGGTCGGCTTCGCCCGCTCCTTGGCCCGGGAGGTGGGGAGTCGGGGCATCACGGTGAACGTGGTGGCCCCCGGGGTGGTGACGACCGACATGCTGGCGGCGGCGGGCGAGGCCCGAGGGGCCCAGCTGACGGCCATGGTGCCGCTCGGCCGGGCGGCCAGTCCGGCCGAGGTGGCCGGGGCGGTGAGCTTCCTGTGCTCCCCGGACGCCAGCTACGTGACCGGCGCGGTGCTGCCGGTCGACGGGGGCCTGGCCATGGGCCTTTGAGCGGTTGGCGACCTGGGCGCCGACGCGGGGGTCCGGGGTCTGCCACCATGGTGCAGCCGCACCGACGACGAGGCGCGCCGGGAGGGCCCGGTGCCCGATCCCACCGGGAGGACCGGTGGGCCGAACCCCGAGGAGAGACGAACGGTGAGTGACGACGCCACCTTCGAGAAGTTCCGGGCCTGCGCCGTGGAGGTCCTGCAGGTCCCAGCGGAGAAGGTCGTGCCCGAGGCGAGCTTCGCCGACGACCTGGACGCCGACAGCCTGGACCTGGTCGAGCTGGTGATGGCCCTGGAGGAGACCTTCGACATCAGCGTGGACGAGTCGGAGCTCGACGGCATCACCACGGTCGGCCAGGCCTACGACCTGGTCTTGGCCAAGCTCTGATGCTGCTCGGCGTGGGTCCCGCCGGCCCGGTGCCGGGCCGGCGGGTGGTGGTGACGGGGCTGGGGGTCCTGGCCTGCTGTGGCCTGGGGGTCGAGGCGTTCTGGGAGGGCCTGCTGCGGCCGTGGCCGGGTGGCGAGCGGCGGGTGCCGGACTTCGACCCGGCGGCCTACTTCGGGCCGAAGGAGGTCCGGCGGGTCGACCGCTTCGCCCAGCTGTCGGTGGCCGCGGCGGACATGGCCCTAGCCGACGCCGGCTCCTTGCAGGCGGACCCGGCCAAGGTCGGGGTGGTCTTCGCCACGGGCATCGGGGGCCTGGCCACCTTGGAGGAGCAGATCGAGGTCCACCGGACCCGGGGGCCGCGGCGGGTCTCGCCGTTCCTGATCACCATGATGATGCCGAACGCCGGGGCGGGCAGCATCTCGATCCGCCACGGCTTCCGGGGACCCTGCGAGACGATCGCCACGGCCTGCGCTGCTGGGACCCACGCCATCGCCGCTGCCGCCCGCCTGGTGGCCTCGGGCCGCTGCGACGCCGCCGTGGGCGGCGGGGCGGAGGCGGCCATGACCGACCTGTCGATGGCCGCTTTCACGAACATGACCGCCCTGTCGGCCTCGGGGGTGTGCCGGCCCTTCGACGCGCGGCGGGACGGCTTCGCCATGGCCGAGGGGGCCGGGGCCCTGGTCCTCGAGGAGCTCGACCACGCTCGTCGCCGCGGGGCTCGGATCTACGCCGAGGTGCTGGGGGCGGCCTCGACCGCCGACGCTCACCACATCACGGCGCCCTCCCCTGGCGGGGAGGGCGCGGCGGCCTGCATCGAGTTGACCCTGGCCGACGCCCAGCTGGCGGCAGACGAGGTGGGGCACGTGAACGCCCACGGCACGGGGACCCCGTTGAACGACCTGGCCGAGGCCCAGGCCATTGCCAAGGTCTTCGGCACCCCCGGTCCCCCGGTGACCTCCACGAAGGGGGTGACGGGCCACGCGCTCGGTGGCGCGGGGGCCATCGAGGCGGTCGCCTCGGTGCTGACCTTGGACCGGCACCTGATCCCGCCGACCGCCGGCTGCGAGGAGCCGGACCCCGAGATCCCCTTGGACGTGGTCCGGGGAGAGCCCCGGGCGTTCGAGCCCGCGCCCGTCCTCTCGAACTCCTTCGGCTTCGGCGGCCACAACGGCTGCCTGCTCTTCGGTCCCCCGCCGGCCGGCTGAGCGGGCCGCCGGCTGATCGGGCTGGGCCGACCGGGCTGGGAGCGGCCCCGAGCGAACGACTCGGGGCTCGGGGCTCAGGCGTCGTCGAGGGCGGCGCGGAACGCCCGGGCCAGCTTGCCGAGGGCCGCGGGGTCGTCGCCTTCGAGCAGCCGGCGGACGAGGGCCGAGCCGACGACCACGCCATCGGCCACCTGGGCCACCTGGGCGGCCTGGGCGGGGGTAGAGACGCCGACGCCGACGAGGACCGGCAGGCTGCTCCGTCCGCGGAGCCGTTCGGCGACGGCCGTGGCCGAGGCCGCGAGGGCCTGGCGCTCCCCCGTCACCCCCATGAGGCCGACGGCGTAGACGAAGCCTCGGGCCACGGCGAGGATGCGTTTGGCCCGCTCGGGCGGGGTGGCGGGGGCCACGAGGAGCACAGGGTCCACGCGGGCCTGTTCGGCCGCGTCGCGCCAGGGGCCGCTCTCCTCGAGGGGCAGGTCGGGCACGATGGCTCCGCGGACGCCTGCGGCGGCGAGACGGCCGGCGAAACGGGCTTCCCCAGCCCGGTGGACGAGGTTGAAGTAGGTCATGACCACGATCGGCACCGGCAGGTCGGCGCGGGCCAGCTGGTCGAGGACGGACGCCGTGGTGGTCCCCCGTTCGAGGGCCTGCCGGGAGGCCTCCTGGATGGTGGGGCCGTCCATCATGGGGTCGGAGAACGGCAGGCCGACCTCGATGGCGTCGGCCCCGGCGGCGGCCAGCTCCCCCACCACCTCGAGCCAGGCCGGGTGGCAGCCGGCGGTGACGTAGGGCACGAAGAGCTTCCGCCCTGCCTCCCGCTTCGCGGCCAGGACAGTGCCGAGGCGCTCAGGGGGCGCCACGGAGCAGCTCCCGCACCTGGGCGACGTCCTTGTCGCCGCGGCCCGACAGGGTGACGAGGACGGTGGCGCCGCTGGGGATCCGGCGGCCGGCCTCCCGGACGACGAAGGCCAGGGCGTGGGCCGGTTCGAGGGCCGGCACGATGCCCTCGGTGCGGGCCAGCAGCTGGAGGGCTTCGAGGACCTCCCGGTCGTCGGCGGTGACGTACTCGGCTCGTCCGACCGAGCCGAGCTGGGCGTGCTCGGGGCCGATCCCCGGGTAGTCCAGGCCGGCGGAGACGGAGTGGGCTTCGCCGATCTGGCCGTCCTCGTCCTGGAGGAGCATGGAGCGCATCCCGTGGAGGACCCCGGGGGCCCCGTGCCCCATGGCCGAGCCGCCGGCCGCCTCGACGCCGACCAGCCGGGCCGAGGTGTGGACGAAGCCGGCGAAGGTGCCTGCCGCGTTCGAGCCCCCGCCGACACAGGCCACCACCCAGTCGGGGTCCCGTCCGCCGAGGAGGGTCCGGCACTGCTCCCGGGCCTCGTCGCCGATCACCCGTTGGAACTCGCGGACCATCCAGGGGTAGGGGTGGGGGCCCATGACCGAGCCGAGGCAGTAGTGGGTGTGGTCGACGGTGGCCACCCAGTCCCGCAGGGCCTCGTTGACCGCGTCCTTGAGGGTCCGGCTCCCGCTGCCCACGGGGCGGACCTCGGCCCCGAGGAGCTCCATCCGGAAGACGTTCAGGGCCTGCCGTTCGACGTCGACCTCCCCCATGTAGACGGTGCAGGCCATCCCGAAGAGCGCGGCGGCCGTGGCGGTGGCGACCCCGTGCTGGCCAGCCCCGGTCTCGGCGACCAGCCGGTCCTTGCCCATGCGCCGGGCCAAGAGGGCCTGGCCGACGACGTTGTTGAGCTTGTGGGACCCGGTGTGGCAGAGGTCCTCCCGCTTCAGGAGGACCTCGACGCCGAGCTGGGCCGAGAGTCGGCGGCACGGGGTCACGGGGGTGGGTCGGCCGCCGTAGACCCGGAGGATGTCGTCGAGTTCCTGATGGAAGCCCGGGTCGTCCCAGGCCTCCCGGAAGGCCGCCTCGAGCTCGAGGCAGGCCGGGACGAGCGACTCGGGCACGTAGCGCCCGCCGAAGGGACCGAAGCGACCGCTCGGACCCGGGTCGGCCATGAGCGGCTCGGGGGCCGCGGCCGGCTGGACGGCACTCACTGCTCGACCTCCTCCCAGTCGAAGAGCCCGTCGGGCTCGGCCGGTTGGCCGAGGGCGGCAGCGGCCCGCCGGGCTTCGGCGACGAAGGCCTGGAGCAAGGCGGGGTCCTTGCGACCGGGCTCCCGCTCCACCCCGCTGGCCACGTCCACCCCTCGGGGACGCAGGCGGGTGATGGCCGCTGCGACGTTGCCTGGCCCGAGGCCCCCGGCGACCACCAGGCGGCGGGGGTCGACGACCCCCTCGGCGAGCCGCCAGTCGAAGACCTGCCCCGAGCCCGGGGAAGCCCCGTCGACCAGCACGAAGGTCGCCCCGTAGCGCTCGGGTTCGCCGACGTCGGGGTGGCCGGCCGGGAAGGCCTTGAGGAGCATGGGGACCCGTTCGGCGACGTAGCTGGCTTCGGCCGGGGTCTCCGAGCCGTGGAGCTGGGCCGCCTGGAGGCCGATGCCGTTCACGATCTCGACCACCCGTTTCGGCGCCTCGTCCCGGAACACCCCGACGGTGAGGACGCCACTGGGCAGGCGGTCGAGGATGCGCTCGACGGCCTTCGGGGCCATCTGACGGACCGAAGGGGCGAAGACGAAGCCCAGGGCGTCGGCCCCGAGGCCGACGGCCAGGAGGGCGTCGCTCTCGTTCGTGATGCCGCAGACCTTGATGAGCAGGCCGTCGTCAAGGAGCACCGGCGCGCTCCTGGGTGGCGGGAACGGGTCGGGGCACGCTGGCCAGGGCGGCGACGGCCGCCTGGGGGTCCGAGGCCCGCACCAGGGACTCCCCGACCAAGACGGCGTGGTAGCCCGCGGCCGCCAAAGGGCCGGCGTCGGCGGGGCCACCGATGCCGGACTCGGCCACCGTCACCAGGCCGGCCGGCATGGCCGCGGCCAGGCGACGGGCCCGTTCGGGGTCGACGGCGAAGCTGACGAGGTCCCGCTGGTTCACCCCCACGAGGGCGGCCCCCGCCTCGAGGGCCCAGGCCAGTTCCCGCTCGTCGTGGACCTCGACGAGGGCGTCCATGCCGAGCTGCTCGGCCAGGGCGACGAGCGGCCCGAGCTGACGGGGCCCGAGCACGGCGGCGATGAGGAGGACGGCGTCGGCCCCCATGCGGCGAGCGTCGAGGACGTCGAGGGGTCCGAGGGTGAAGTCCTTGCGGAGCACCGGCAGACCCACTGCCCCCCGGGCGGCTGCCAGGTCCTCGGGGCTGCCCCCGAAGAACTCGTGGTCGGTCAGCACCGACAAGCAGCTGGCCCCGCCAGCCTCGTAGTGCCGGGCCAGGTCGGCCGGGTCGAGGTCGGGCGCCAGGGGCCCCTTGGAGGGCGAGCGCCGCTTGACCTCGGCCACGACGGCCAGCCGTCCGGTCTCGGCCCTGGCCCGGAGCGCGGCCGCGAAACCTCGGCAGGGGGGCAGGTCGGCCAGCTCGGCCTGGAGGGCCGCTGGGTCCCGGCGGTCGGTCGCGGCCCGCGCCCGGTGCCAATCGACGATCCGGTCCAGGTAGGTCGGGGCCACCGGCCGGAGCCTACCGGCCTCCCGCCAGCCCCTGGTGCTGGTCGGTGCCCGGATCAGCCGGCGGGAAGGGCAGGCCGACCACGCGGGCCGACCGGCCGTCGAGCGGATCGCCGAGGGCCACGGTCGCGCCGAGCTCGACGCTGCGATGGAGGTAGCCCAGGGCCACCACCGCCCGCCGATGGGGCGACCAGGCAGCCGAGGTCACCGCCCCGACGGTCTTCTCGCCGACCACGAGGGGGGTGCCGGCCGGGGGCAGGGCTCCGGGGCCCGCCACCACCAGACCCCGGAGCCGGCGGGCCACGTTCGACCCGCGGGCCTCCAGGCGAGCCACGAGCTCCTGCCCGGTGTAGCACCCCTTGGTGAAGCTGACGGTCCGTTCGACCAGGCCGGCCTCGGCCGGGATGGTCCGTTCGTCGAGCTCCCGGCCCATCTCGGGGAGGCCGGCTTCGATGCGGAGCACCTCCCAGGCCTCGAGGGGTGCCGGGGGGACCCCCGGGGGCGGCTCGGGGGCGGGGCCGAGCAGGTCGATCCCGGGCGGCCCGAGGGGGGGTGCCGGCACGAGCAGCTCGCTGCCCGGCCCGGGGACCTCGAGCAGCCCGGCGGCGGCCGGGCCCCGGAGGGCGAGGGCCCCCCAGTCGAGCGGCTCGACCCGGGCCTTGACCCGGAGGAGGAACCGGCGAAGGCGTTCGAGGACCCGGGGCCCAAAACCGGCGGTCACGTCGACCACGAAGGCCTCGGCCTCCCGCCGGGTGACCCGCACGAGGGCCTCGAGCTTGCCCTGGGGGCTGAGCAGCAGGGCCTCGGCGCTCTGGCCGTCCTCGAGCCCTTCGAGGTCCTGGGAGCACTGGCCCTGGAGGTAGGCGAGGGCGTCGGGGCCGGTGACCGCCACGACGTCCCGCCCAAGCGGCAGCCAGGCCGCCTCGCGCAGCAAGCGGGCGATGCCGTCGAGCACGAGCGCCTCGGGCACCCCACCCTCGGGAATCCCACGCTCGGGCATCCCACCCTCGGGCACCTCAGCCCCGGGAACCGGGCCGTCGGGCATCTCAGCGCGCCCCCTGGGCCGGCTCGGCCACGGCGGCGGCGCCTTCGGCGAGGGCGACCGCCCGGAGGACGGCAGCCGCCTTGTGACGGACCTCTTGGGTCTCGCGGTCGGGGTCGGAGTCGGCCACGATGCCCGCGCCAGCCTGGACCGAGGCCTGGCCGTCGGGGCGGACGACGAGGGTCCGGATGGCGATGGCCGTGTCGAGGTCGCCGCTGAAGTCGACGTAGCCCACCACCCCGCCGTAGACCCCGCGGCTGGTCGGCTCGAGCTGGTCGATGAGCTCCATGGCCCGGACCTTCGGCGCGCCCGAGAGGGTGCCGGCCGGCAAGGTGGCCCGGAGCACGTCGGTCGGCCCGAGGCCCGGCCGGAGGACCCCGGAGACCTGGGAGGTGAGGTGCATGACGTGGCTGTAGCGCTCGACGGTCATGAGCTCGTCCACCCGGATGCTGCCGTAGCGGGCCACCCGGCCGACGTCGTTGCGGGCCAGGTCGACGAGCATGACGTGCTCGGCGACCTCCTTGGGGTCGGCTCGGAGGCGAGCTTCGAAGGCCTGGTCCTCCTCGGGATCGGCCCCCCGAGGGCTCGACCCGGCGATGGGACGCATGACCACCCGACCGGCCCGGTGGCGGACCAGGGGCTCGGGCGAGGCCCCGACCACGCTCGCCAGGGGATCCCGGAAGAAGTAGAGGTAGGGACTGGGGTTGACGAGCCGCAGGACCCGGTAGACCGCGAAGGGGTCGGCTCGGAGTGCGAGGTCGAAGCGGCTGGAGAGCACGACCTGGAAGATGTCGCCCGCCCGGATGTACTCCTTGGCTGCGAGGACGCTCCGGCGGAAGTCCTCGGGCGGCACCGTCGGGACGAGGGGGACCTCCTCGCCGGATCCCTCGAGCTGGACCCCGAAGGGGTCGAGGCCAGCCGGGGTCCGCAACGTGTCGACCAGCGCGTCGAGCTCCTCGCAGGCCAGCTGGTAGGCCCGGCGGGCCGCGGAGGGATCCTCGGGGACCGGCACGTGCTGGACGAGCACCACCCGTTGGCGCCAATGGTCCACGGCACAGAGCTGGCCGATGACGTGGAGGACGGCCTCGGGCAGGCCCTGGTCGTCGGGCGGGCGTCCCTCGAGGCGCTCGACCTCCCGGACCACGTCGTACCCGAGGTACCCGACGACGCCCCCGTGGAGGGGCGGCAGGGCCCGCTCCGGCGGGCTCCCGAACGCGCCGAGGAGGGCCTCGAGGGCGCCGAAGGCCCCGCCCTCGGGGGGCACCACGCCCGCCGCCACCCCCTCGGCTCGGGCCCGACGACCCCGGACCTCGACCCGGCCGACGGCCCGGCGGCCGACGAAGGACCAGCGGCCCCAGCGCTCCCCACCCTCGACCGACTCGAGCAGGAACCCTGGCTCGTCTCGCACCATGCGGGCGAAGGCGTCCACCGGGGTGAGGGTGTCGGCGACCAGCTCGCCCCACACCGGTGCCAGGCGCCGTCGGCCGGCGAGCGCCGCGAAGGCCTCGGGCCCCGGACGCCAACGGGACGACACCGACATTTCCCGCGTCAAGCGGCCCTCAGCCAGCCGATCCGACGCCCTCACCGAAGCGCCGGAAGAAACAGGTCCGCTGCCCGGTGTGGCAGGCCCCCCGGCCCTCTTGGACCACCTGGACCAGCAGGGCGTCGCCGTCGCAGTCGTAGGCCACCGACCGGACCCACTGGCGGTCCCCGGAGGTCTCGCCCTTGCACCAGTACTCCTGGCGGCTCCGGCTCCAGAACCAGGTCCGGCCGCTGCGCAGGGTCCGCTCGAGGGCCTCCCGGTCCATGTAGGCCAGCATCAGCACCGTGCCGTCGGCGACGTCCTGGACGATCGCCGGCACCAACCCGTCGGGGCCGAAGCGCACCAAGGCCAACTCGGCCTCGCTCGCCGCGACGGGGGTGGCCGGGATGGGCGAGGTGCTGGGTCCGGCGCCGCTCACAGGTCGCCGCTCACAGGTAGAGCCCGGTGCCGCCGTCGATCCGCTCGGAGGCCACGGCGTGGATGTCCCGTTCTCGGAGGATCACGTACTCGTCGCCCTGGACCTCCACCTCGTAGCGGTCCTCGGGGTTGAACAGGACCTTGTCCCCGACCTTGATGGACCGACCTCGGCCCAGGCCAGCCGCCGGGAGACCTGCGCGGTGGCGGGAATCAGGATCCCGGACCGGGAACGCCGCTCCCCCTCAGCCGGCGGCTGGTACGCCAGGACCCGGTCGGCCAGCATCGTGATGGGCTGCTTGGGGGGCGTGGACGCGGACGATGCCACAGCTGCACGGTACCGCATCTCGGCCCGGCCCCGTCTCCAGCGCGCCCAGGTCAGCACGGGACCCGCCTACGCTGCTGCCGATGGCCGACGAGCCCTTCCCGCCGGACCCCACCGAGCCCCCGCCCCCAGGCGGCGTGCCGGGGGACACCCCACCCCCACCCCCCGGCAGTGCCCCCTGGGGCCACCCCGGCTGGGGGCCAGGGACGCCAGGACCGGGGCCAGCCGGACCGGGGCCAGCCGGACCGGGGCCAGCCGGACCGGGGCCAGCGGGCTGGCCGACGCCGTGGCCCTGGGGCCCCTCCCCGTGGGGGGTACCGGGTGCCGGTGGCGCGCCGGGGTCCTGGTGGCCGGCCGGGACCCCCGAGGGCCCCTGGGGCCCCCCACCGTGGCGTCAACCCGGGGCCGGTGGCTCCCCCGGCGCGCCGGCCGAGGACGGGCGGCGCCGGCGGAACCCCAAGGCGTTCGCCGCTGCCGCCGGGGCGGTCCTGGTGGCCGCAGGGATCGGCGTGGGGATCGGCGCGGCCATCGCCCCAGTGAGCCCGGCAGCAGCTGCCCGGAACACCGTGGAGGAAGCCGTGGTCGCGGCCAAGGCGGCCGGGACCTACCACTACGTCCAGGTCTCGTCCACCGACGGCACGGTGGACGAGATCGTCGGGGACGCCACGGCGAGCGGCGGGACCCAGGTCATCACCACTGGCCAGCAGCGCTACACCCTGCGCCTGATCGACGGGGTGGTCTACTTCAAGGGGAACGCCTCCGCCGTGGCCGGCCAGCTCGGCGCGTCAGCCGGGGTGGCGGCCCGCTACGCCGGCCGTTGGGTCGCCATCACGGCGAAGAACGGAGCCAGTTTCTACAAGACCTTCGAGGAGGGGATCACCACCTCGTCGAACCTGGCCGAGATCGACCAGGAGATGGACCCGACCGCCGTCCACCACGGCACGGTCGACGGGCGCGCCGTGGTCGAGGTGACCGGGCCGCTGATCATCGGCGGCGGCGTCCCACCGAGCGGGACCGCCACCTTGCTCCTCGCCGCTGGGAGCCACCGACCCCTCTCGCTGGACGGTCGGGCGACGGTCCAAGGGGTCACGATCACCGACGAGTGGACCTTCAGCCACTACGGCGAATCCGTTCGGGTCGCCCGGCCCGCCGGCGCCGTGCCCTACGCCCGTCTGGGGGCGACCCCGCCGGCGAGCTCGAGCGCCCAGGGCCTCGGCCAGGGGCCTCGGGACGAGGCAACCCAGGCAGCCCCAGGCTGATCGCCTCGGCGCCCAGGGCTCGGCCCACCGCCGAGCTCGCCAAGTAGTGAGGCTGCCACCCATCCCTGCACCGGGACCACCCGCCGCCTACGATCGGCGCACCGTGGTCCGCAGGGCCGCGACGGGGCTCCTGGGCTGTGGCCGCGGGAGGGAGGGGGACCAATGACGGACGCTGCGATCACCCAGCCGGTGGCCAGGCGGCGCTCAGCGCTGAGCTTCCTCTGGCAGCGGCAGCTGGACCACTACCCCGACACCGGACCCCGGTTGCTCTACCTGGGGATCGTGGTGCTGGCGACCATCGTTCTCTACTACGAGCTCTACGTGGGCGGCTCGGTCGCGCCGTCGATCATCAGCCAGTACCACATGTCCTTCATGTTCTACGTGGACATCTCGGTGGTCTCGAACGCCCTGGGAGCGTTCTCCTCGTTGATCGCCGGTCTGGCGGACCGCTGGGGACGGGCGAACCTCGTGACCTACGGCCTGGTGGTCACCGGCCTGCTGATCCTCGTTGCGATCCCCAGCACGTCGAACGAGTGGACCTTCGCCACCGTGGTCTGCGCCGTGGGGTTCGTGGAGGGGATCATCCTGGTGGCCACCCCGGCCCTGGTGCGGGACTTCTCGCCCCAGCTGGGCCGGGCCTCGGCCATGGGCTTTTGGACCCTGGGCCCGGTGGTCGGCAGCCTGGTGGTGGCCGAGGTGGCCAGCCACACCCTGTCGGCTGGGGCCACCCCGCCCTGGCACGGAGAGTTCGTGATCTGTGGGGTCGTGGGCCTCGTCATGGCTGCCATCGCCATCCTGGGCCTGCGGGAGCTCTCCCCCGCCCTGCGGGACCAGCTCATGGTCTCCATGCGGGACCGGGCCCTCATCGAAGCCCGAGCCAAGGGCCTGGACATCTCCGAGTCCTTGAAGCGGCCCTGGCGCCAGATGCTCCACCTCGACATCATCGGCTCGGCCTTCGCCATCTCGGTGTTCCTG
>NZ_JAKHEX010000030.1 GCF_023130475.1 Aciditerrimonas ferrireducens | reverse complement strand
GCTCCTTCCTCTTCTTCCTCGCCGCTCGGGCCACCCGCCGAGTCCCGGGCCGCCCCCCCGACCCGGGGGGCGACCTGGCGGGCCAGGGGGTGGTCCTCCCCTTCGGCCGCCCGGGCCAGGGCCCAGAGCAGGTCCGAGAGCCGGTTCAGGTACCGCCCGGCCAGGGAGTCCGGCGCCGGCGGATGGGCCATGACCTGCCGCTCGGCCCGCCGGACCACGGTGCGAGCCAGGTCCAAGAGGGCCGAGGCCCGGTTCGCCCCGGGCACCACGAAGGCCGCCGGCAGGGCGGTCTGGGCGAGGACCTCGTCGATCCGGGCCTCGAGGGCTTCGACCATCGCCGGGGTGACCAGCTGGTCGCGGGCCGCCAGCTTCCCCCGGTGCTCCGGCTCGGTGGCCACCTCGGCCATGAGCACCCAGAGGTCCCGCTCTACCCCGAGCAGCAGCTCGTCGAGGGCCGACCCGGCCACCTCGGCCCGGGCCACCCCGATGGCCGCCTGGGCCTCGTCCACCGCCCCGTTCGCCTCGATCGCCGCCGACCACTTCGGGACCCGCCCGCCGTAGAGCAGGCCGGTGGTGCCGTCGTCGCCCGTGCGGGTGTAGATGCGGACCACGGCGGGATGCTAGCGGTCGTCCCCTCGCCGGGGGCCAGTAGCGTGGGGCCCGTGGACCCTGAGGTGGCAGCCGACGACCCGGCGCCCGGCCCGTCGGCCGGGACCAGGGAGCGGGCGGCCGTGGCCATCGACCAGCTCCCCGTGGACTCCCGTGGCGCCGCCTACCTCGACGCGGCCCGCTCGCGGGTGGTCGTCTTCGACGGGGCCATGGGCACGAACCTCCAGCTGGCCGGCCTCGGCCCCGAGGACTTCGGCGGCCCGGCCCTCGAGGGGTGCAACGAGGCCCTGGTCCTCTCCCGCCCCGACGTGGTGGCCGGCATCCACCGGGCCTTCCTGGCGGTGGGCTGCGAGGTGGTCGAGACCAACGCCTTCGGGGCGAACCGCCTGGTCCTCGCCGAGTACGGCCTGGCCGACCGGGTCGAGGCCATCAACCGGACGGCCGCCGAGCTGGCCCGATCGGAGGCCGACCGGGCCGCCACCGAGGACGGGCGTCCCCGCTGGGTGGCCGGCAACCTGGGCCCAGGGACCCGCTTCCCCACCCTCGGCCAGGTCAGCTACGCCGAACTGGCCGACGTCTACGAGGAGCAGGCCCGGGCCCTGCTCGCCGGGGGCGTGGACCTGCTGCTCGTCGAGACCGTCTTCGACCTCCTCCAGGCCAAGGCAGCGATCACCGGCTGCAAGCGGGCCATGGTGGCCCTCGGCCGCCGGGTGCCCCTGCAGGTCCAGGTGACCATCGAGCTGACCGGCCGCATGCTGCCGGGCACCGAGATCGGGGCCGCCCTCACCACCCTGGTGCCCCTGCGCCCTGACGTCCTCGGCCTGAACTGCGCGACGGGGCCCGCCGAGATGTGGGAGGCCGTCCGCCACCTCGGGGCCCACTGCCCCGTCCCCATCGCCGTCCAACCCAACGCCGGCCTGCCCGAGGTCCGGGACGGCGCCATGCACTACGACCTCACCCCCGACCAGCTGGCGGACCACCTGGCCCGGTTCGTCACCGAGGCCGGGGTCAGCGTCGTCGGGGGGTGCTGCGGCACCACGCCGGCCCACCTGGCCGCCGTGGTGGCCCGCTGCCGGGACCTCGACCCCGCCTCTCGCCACCCGGTCCTCGAACCGGCCGTGGCCTCCATCTACTCGGCCGTCACCCTCCACCAGGACACCTCGTTCCTCATCGTCGGGGAGCGGACGAACGCGAACGGCTCCAAGCGCTTCCGGGAGGCCATGCTGGCCGGCGACTGGCAGACGGTGGTCACCATGGCCAAGGAGCAGGTCCGCGAGGGCGCCCACGTCCTCGACGTCTGCGTCGACTACACCGGGGCCGACGGACCGGCCGACATGGCCGAGGTGGCCAGCCGCCTGGCCACCGAAGCCAGCCTGCCGATCATGGTCGACACCACCGAGGCCCAGGTGGCCAAGGTGGCCCTCGAGCGCCTCGGGGGCCGCTCCCTGCTGAACTCGGTCAACCTCGAGGACGGGGACGCCCCGGGCGGCCGGCTGGACCGCTTCCTCACCCTCGCCCGCGAGCACGGCGCCGCGGTGGTCTGCACCTGCATCGACCAGGACGGCCAGGGCCGGACGGTCGAGCACAAGCTCAAGGCGGCCCGGGCCATCGTGGAGCTGGCCGTGGACCGCTACGGCCTGGCCCCCGAAGACCTCCTCGTCGACCCCTTGGTCCTGCCCCTCACCACCGGCATGGAGGAGAGTCGCCGGGACGGCCTCGCCACGGTCGAAGCGATCCGGCGGATCAAGGAGGAGCTGCCCGGGGTCCACACCATCGTCGGCCTCTCCAACGTCTCCTTCGGGATCGCCCCGGCCGCCCGCCACGTCCTCAACTCGGTCTACCTCCACGAGCTGGTCGAGGCCGGCCTGGACGCGGCCATCGTCCACGCCGGGCGGATCATGCCGCTGCACCGCATCGAGGAGGACGTCCGGGCCCTGTGCCTCGACCTCATCTACGACCGGCGCCGGGACGGCTACGACCCCCTGGCGGCCCTCATCGCCCGCTTCGAAGGGGTCCGGGCCCACAGCGGCCCGGTGGAGGACCGCCGGGACTGGCCGGTCGAGCAGCGCCTGGCCCAGCGGATCGTCGACGGGGACCGCAACGGCCTGGAGGACGACCTCGAGGAGGCCCTGGCCGCCGGCCACGATGCGCTCGGGATCGTGAACGACATCCTCCTCGACGGCATGAAGACCGTCGGGGACCTCTTCGCCTCCGGGGAGCTCCAGCTGCCCTTCGTCCTGCAGTCGGCCGAGACCATGAAGGCGGCGGTCGCCTACTTGGAGCCCAAGATGCCCAAGAGCCAGCAGGGCGGCAAGGGGACGGTCGTGCTGGCCACCGTGAAGGGCGACGTGCACGACATCGGCAAGAACCTCGTCGACATCATCCTGTCCAACAACGGCTACCGGGTGGTCAACCTCGGCATCAAGGTCGGGCTCCCCGAGATGCTCCAGGCGGTCGACGAGCACCGGGCCGACGCCCTCGGCATGAGCGGCCTCCTGGTGAAGTCCACCTTGGTCATGCGGGAGAACCTCGAGGAGCTCAACCGCCTGGGCCGTCACGAGCTGCCGGTGCTGCTCGGGGGCGCCGCCCTGACCCGCAGCTACGTCGAGCGGGACCTCCGGGAGGTCTACAAGGGCCGGGTCTTCTACGGCAAGGACGCCTTCGAAGGGCTGCGGACCATGGACCAGCTCATGGCCCTGCGCCGCGGGGAGCTCGACGACCCCGAGTTCGGGCGCCGCCCCGGGGGCCGGGTCCTGCCGGCCCGGCGCAGCCAGCAGCCGGTCGAGGAGGGGCCGGTGCCGACCCGCTCCCCCGAGGTCGACCCCGACGTCGAGGTACCGACCCCCCCGTTCCTCGGCACCCGGGTGGCCAAGGGCATCCCTCTCGACGACGTGGCCGCCTACCTGAACAAGACCGCCCTGTTCCGCAACCAGTGGGGCTACCGGCCCCTAGCCGGCGAGGACGACGCCACCTTCAAGGAGCGGGTCTCGGCGGTCCTGCGGGAGCAGCTGGACCTGGCGAAGGCGAAGGACCTCCTCGTGCCCCAGGTGGCCTGGGGCTACTTCCCGGTCCACGCCGACGGCGACGACCTCGTGGTCTACGAGGACGACGACCGCCGGGTCGAGCGGGTCCGCTTCCACTTCCCCCGGCAGCGCAAGGCCCCCTGGCTCTGCATCGCTGACTTCTTCACCCCCGTCGGCTCGGGCCGGCCCGACTACGCCTGCTTCCAGCTGGTCACCGTCGGCCCCCGGGTCTCCGAGGAAACCGCCCGGCTCTTCGCCGAGAACCGCTACACCGACTACCTGCTCCTCCACGGCCTCGGGGTCGAGATGGCCGAGGCCCTCGCCGAGTACTGGCACCGCCGGGTCCGCGAGGAGTGGGGCTTCGCCGACCAGGACGGCCCCACCCTGACCGGCCTCTTCCGCCAGCAGTACCGCGGGGGGCGCTACTCCTTCGGCTACCCGGCCTGCCCGGAGCTGGCCGACAACGAGAAGGCCTGGGCCCTCCTCGACGCCGGCCGGATCGGGGTCAGTGTCAGCGAGGGCTTCCAGCTCCACCCCGAGCAGTCGACCGTCGCCCTGGTCTGCCACCATCCCCAGGCGAAGTACTTCGTGGCCTGAGCGGCCCAGTGCTCGCCAGGTCCCGTCGGGCCGTCTCGGGCAGGGCCCACCAGACGATGGCGGCAGCCGGCAGGACCACCAGCGCGATGACGGTGGCCGCGTTCCCGACGGTGCCGAGCAGCCCCCCGCTGGCCCCGAGGACCCCGACCAGCGTGGGGCCGAGGATCGAGCCGGTGTTGCCGAAGCCGTTGCGGATCCAGGCCCCGGCCTGGGCCCGCCGTTCGGTCGGGAACAGCTCGGTGGCGAAGGCCGAGAGCACCGGGGCCACCCCCACGCCGAAGAACGCCGTGCCCAGCAGGAACGGCAGCATCACCCAGGGGTCGGCCACCTGGAAGGTCACCACCGCGCAGGCCACCGCCCCCAGCACGTACCCCACGGCCGTCGGCCGGCGGCCCAGCCGGTCCATGAGCCGGCCGCAGGCCACGTAGCCCACCATGGAGAACAGGGCGGCGGCGGCGAAGAACGCCCCGGCCAGCCCGTCGGCCAGGTGGCGCTGGTGCTCGGCGTAGTAGGTCCACCAGCCGATCAGCCCCGCCGCCGGCACCCCCTGGAGGAACGCGATGACGCCTACGGCGAGCACCCGGCCCCGGTCCTCGGTCCGCCAGACCGCCACCGCGCCGGCCACCACCTCCCGCCAGGACCGGCGCGCCGGCGGGGCCCGCCGGGCGGCCAGGTAGGCCCGGCTCTCCTCCAGCCGCCGCCGGGCCACGGCCACCACCAGCAGCGGCACGGTGGCCAGCAGGAAGAACGCCCGCCACCCCAGGGGGTTGTGCAGGAAGCCGACGGCCACCAGCAGGCCGCCGAGCACCGCGCCGGCCGGGCTGAACAACAGCAGCAGGCCGAGGTAGCGGCCCCGGGCGGCGGCGGGGACCTCCTCGGCCAGCAGGGTCACCGCCACCCCGAACTCGGCGCCCACGAACACCTGGGCCCCGAACTGGAAGGCGGCGAAGGACCAGAGGTTCCACGACGCCGCGGTCAACGTGGTGCAGACGGTGTAGCCCAGGATGGACCACAGCAGGATCGGCCGCCGGCCGACCCGGTCGGCCCGGAGCACCAGGAAGAACGCGAGGAACTGGCCGGCCCCGATGGGGATGTTCGCGACCCCGACCGCGGCGGTGCCCACGTGGAACGAGGCCTTCAGCTGGGTCAGCAGCAGGGCGCGGAGCTGGCTGTCGTAGCTGTCGAAGAGGGCCGCGGGCAGCAGTAGGGCCAGGAGCAGCCGCAGGTAGTGCCGGCTCCGCTCCCCGGCCGGCTCGCTCGGGGCGTCGGCCGCCCCCACTGCCCCCACCTCCACGACCCCGAGCCTAGGAGGGGGTGGCTGGCGGGGCCGGGCGGCCCGACGCGCCGCTCAGCCGTCCAGTTCGACCAGCCCCCGGGGCGCCTGGTTCAGGTCGGCCCGCCCCTCGGGCCGCACCGCCACGATGTCCTCGAGCCGCATGCCGAAGCGTCCCGGCAGGTAGATGCCGGGCTCGACCGAGAAGACATGGCCCGGCTCCAGGACGACCTCGCTGCCAGCGGTGATGTAGGGCTCCTCGTGCTCCTCCACCCCGATGCCGTGGCCCGTCCTGTGGATGAACCAGCGGCCGTAGCCGGCGTCCTCGATGACCCCCCGGGCGGCCCGGTCCACCGACCCGGCGGTCACCCCCGGTCGGACCGCGGCCCGGGCGGCCGCCTGGGCGGCCTCCAGGACGGCGTAGGCCTCCCGGACCTCGGCGCTGGCCCGCCCGAGGACCACCGTCCGGGTGATGTCCGAGCAGTAGCCGACGTCGCCGGGCCGGGCCCAGGTACCCCCGAAGTCCAGCACCACGGTGTCCCCCGTCTCGAGGACCCGCCCGCCGGGCTCGTGGTGGGGGCTGGCAGCGTTCGGCCCGCTGGCGACGATGGCGAAGTTCACCGCCTGGTGCCCGGCCTCCCGCAGCCGCCGACCGACCTCCTCGGCCACCGCCGCCTCGGACCGGCCCCGCAGGGGGACCTCGCCGGCTTGGATCGCCCGGGCCACCTCGTCAGCCGCCGCCGCCGCCCCGGCCAGGGCCTCGACCTCGGCCTCGTCCTTCACCGCTCGCAGCGGCCCGGTCACCGCCGAGGCCGCCAGCCACTGGACCTCGGGGAGCCGAGCCTGGAGCCGCAGGAGGTCGACCGCCCACGCCCGGTCCGAGACGGCCAGCCGGCCAGGCGGCCAGGGCCCCCGCCGCAGCAGGTCCACCACCAGCTCGACCGGATCGGCCCCCTCCGACCAGGGGGCCAGGGTCACCTGGGCTTCCTCGGCCGCCACCCGGGGGGCCTCGAGCTCCGGCACCACGAGCACCGGGTCGGCCTCCGGCAGCACGACCAGCATGGTGAGCCGCTCGAGGGGCATGGCCCGGTAGCCGGTCAGCCAGGGGAGGTCGGCGCCGTGGGAGAGCAGCAGCCCGTCCACTCCGGCGCTGGCCAGGCGGGCCCGCAGCGCCGAGAGCCGCCGGGCCCGCACCGCCCGCAGGTCCACGCTGCTGGCGCTCATGCCGAGCGGACCGTCCCGACCCCCTGGGCCGCTTCCCGGGCGTGGTAGCTCGAGCGGGTCAGCGGCGAGGCCTGCACGTACGAGAAGCCCATGGCCCGCCCGGCCTCGGCCAGCGCCTCGAACTCCTCGGGGGTCCAGAACCGCTGGACCGGCAGGTGCTGGACGCTCGGCCGCAGGTACTGCCCGACGGTCACCACGTCCACCCCCACCCCCCGCAGGTCGGCGAGCGCCCCGAGGACCTCCTCGAGCCGCTCGCCCAGGCCGACCATCACGCCGGACTTCGTCGTCGCGCCGGCCCGCTTGGCCCGAGCCAAGAGGGCCAGGCTCCGGGCGTAGCCGGCTTGGGGCCGCACCGCCCGCTGCAGCCTGGCCACCGTCTCGAGGTTGTGGTTCACCACGTCGGGCCGCGCTGCCAGGACCGCGTCGAGGGCCTCGGGATCGCCCTGGAAGTCGGGCACCAGCACCTCCACCGTGGTCCCCGGGCAGCGCCGCCGGATAGCAGCCACGGTGGCGGCGAAGGCCGCGGCGCCGCCGTCGGGCAGGTCGTCGCGAGCCACGGCGGTCACCACCGCGTGCCCGAGCCCCAAGGCGGCCACGGCGTCGGCCACCCGCTCGGGCTCACCGGGGTCCAGGGGTCCGGCCCGGCCCGTAACCACCTCGCAGAAACCGCAGGACCGGGTGCACTGGGCGCCGTTGATCATGAAGGTGGCCGTGCCCGCCGCCCAGCACTCGAAGATGTTCGGGCAGCCGGCCTCCTCGCAGACCGTCACCAGCCGCCGCTCCCGGACCACCCCGGCGGTCCCCTGGAAGGGGGCGCCCATGCGGGCAGGGACCCGCAACCAGGCCGGTTTCCGGCTCGCCAGCGGCAGCCCTCCGCCGGGCTCCACGCCGGCTCGCCGCAGCCGCCGGAAGGCCACCGGCTCCCCGGCCGGCGCGGCCCCCGCCGGGCCCGGCCCGGGGGCCAGGCCCCGACCCCGGGCCCAGTCCACGGCCTGGCGCTCCAGGGGGCGACCCCGCCCGAGGATCCGCGCCGCGTGGGCCACCAGCAGCTCGGCGACCTCGGGCACGCTCGCCTCCACCCCCTCGGCCGCCAGCGAGGTCACCGGCTTGTCGGCGATGCCGCAGGGGACGATGCGCCCGAACCAGGCCAGGTCCGGGTCCACGTTCAGGGCCAGGCCGTGCATGGAGCGGCCCCGGGCCACCTTCACCCCGATGGCGCAGATCTTCCGGGGCCGGGCACCCTCGGGCTCGACCCACACCCCCGGGTAGCCCGGGAGCCGGCCGGCCCCGAGGCCCAGGTCGGCGAGGGTCCGGATCACCACCTCCTCGAGGGCGGCCACATGCCTGGGCACCGCCTGGGGCCCCATCGGCACGTCCAGGATCGGGTAGGCCACCAGCTGACCGGGCCCGTGGTAGGTCACGTCCCCGCCCCGGTCCACCCGCACCAGATCGGCGCCGACCGCGTCGGGGTCCACCAGGACGTGCGCCGGGTCGGCCCGGACCCCCAGGGTGAAGACGTGAGGGTGCTCCAGGAGCAGCAGCCACTGGCCGCTCGCCCCGTGGAGGGCCCGCTGGAGGTCCCAGGCCTCGGCGTAGCGGACCCGGCCCAGCTCCCGGACCCGCAGGGGCTCCTCGAGCGGTGCCATCCCCGGCCCTAGAGCTCCCGGCTCCAGTCGTAGCCGGCGATCAGCTCGGCCACGTCGTGCACGAAGGCCGCGGCGTAGGCCCCGTCGACCGCCCGGTGGTCCCAGGTCAGCGACAGCAGCCCCACCGAGTGGATCACGATGGCCTCGCTCCCGTCGGGCAACGTGGCCACCACCGGCCGCCGCCGCACCGTGTCGGTCGAGAGGATGGCCACCTGGGGCTGGTTGATGATCGGCCCGGTCAGCAACGTGCCGTAGGGGCCGGGGTTCGTGATGGTGAAGGTGCCCCCGGCCAGGTCGTCGGGGCTCAGCTGCTTCGAGCGGGCCCGGGTTGCCAGGTCCCGGATGGCCCGGGCCAGGCCCCGCACCGACAGCGCGTCGGCGTCGTGGACCACGGGGGCTACTAGCCCCTCGAAGGAGAGGTCAACAGCGATCCCCAGGTGGATCCGCCGGTGCACCACCAGGCTGTCGTCCCCCACCGAGGCGTTCAGATGCGGCCAGCGCCGCAAGGCCTCGATGACCGCCCGGGCGACGAAGGGCAGGTAGGTGAGGGAGAAGCCCTCCTCCTCCCGGAACCGTTCGCCCACCGCGGCCCGCACCCGGTCCACCGCTTCGAAGTCGGCTTCGGTCACCACCAGGGTGTGCGGCGAGGTGGCCTTCGACCGCACCATGTGCTCGGCGGTCCGCCGCCGGATGTTGCTGAAGGGCACGACCTGGTCGTCGGGACCGGCCACCATCGAGGCCCCGCCGGGCACGACCCGGCTCACCTCGGCGGGCCGGCTCGCCGGCAGGTCGGGGGAGCGCAGGGCTCCGCTCGCCACCGACCCGGCCGGGGAGGCCGCCGGGGTGGGGGTCCCCCCGCTCGGGGCCGCCGCCGGCGCCGGGGCCGCGCTCGGGGCCGCCGGTGGCGGCGCTGCCGCCGGAGCCGGCGACGCCGCCGGGGCCGGTGCCCCTGCCGATCCTGCGCCCCGGCGGGCATCGATGACCGCGAGGACGTCCGCCCGGGTGATCCGGCCTCCCGGCCCGCTGCCAGGAACGTCCTGGGCCGTCAGTCCGTGCTCCGCCATCAGCCGCCGCACCACCGGCGACAGCAGCAACCCTGTGCCTTGGCCGTTGCCGTCGGGCTCGCCCTCGCCGAATCTCCCCGGCACCTCCTCAGTGGGCGCCGAGGCAGGAGCGGCTGGTGGCGGCGGAGGGGCGGCCGCCGCGGCCGGCACCGCCGGCGCTGGGGCCCCCGGACTGGGGCTCCCCGGACTGGGGCTCCCCGGACTGGGGCTCCCCGGACTGGAGATCCCCGGCGTGGGAGGAGCCGCTGGGGCGGCACTCGGGGGCGGGGGTGGCGGGGCGCTCGGTGTCGCTGGCGGGGGCGCTGCCGCGCCGGCCGCTTGCGCCGCGGGCCCCGGGGGGGGCGGGGGTGCTGGCGCCGCCGGCGGGGGCGCCGGGGGGGCGGCCGCCGGGGCCGGGGACGGGGGGCTCGCCGGGGCGTCCTGGCCCTCGCTGATCACCGCGAGGACCGCGCCCACGTCGACCGTCTCGCCCTCGGGCACCCGGATCTCGGCCAGCACGCCGCTGGCCGGCGCGGGCACCTCAGAGTCGACCTTGTCCGTCGAGACCTCGAAGAGCGGCTCGTCCCGCTCCACCCGCTCGCCGATCGCCTTGAGCCAGCGGGTCACCGTCCCTTCGGTGACCGTCTCGCCGAGCTGCGGCATGACCACGTCAGCCAACGTGCAACCCCCTCCCTGTGAGCGCCAGCATCGTCTCCCCGAAGGACTCCGACAGCGTGGGGTGCGGCTGGACGAAGGCCGCGACCTCGTCGACCGTCGCCTCCCAGTTGACCGCCAGGTACCCCTGGCCGAGCTGCTCGGTCACCCAGGGGCCCACCAGGTGGACCCCGAGCACCCGGCCGGCCCGACCGTCGGGGCCCCGCTCGGCCACCACCTTCACCAGGCCCTCGGTGGCCCCGAGGATCCGGGCCCGACTGTTCCCGGCGAAGGGGTCCTTCTTCACCACCACGTCGAACCCGGCCTGCCGGGCCGCCGCCTCGGTCAACCCGGCGAAGGCCACCTCGGGCTGGCAGTAGATGCACCAGGGCACCCGGTCGTAGTCCACCGGGTCGGCCGGCTCGCCCAGGATGGTCTTGACCGCCACGATGCCCTCGGCGAAGCCGACGTGGGCCAGCTGCGGGGTAGCCACGATGTCGCCCACCGCGTAGACCCCGGGCTCGCCGGTGCGCTGCCAGCGGTCGACGACGACGTAGCCCCGCTGGTCGATCTGGACGCCGGTGCCCGGGGTCAGCAGCCCTTCGCTCGCCGGGCGTCGGCCCACGCTGACCACCACGGCGTCCACCTGGACCTCCTGCCCGTCCCCGAAGGCCACGGTGGTGCCCTGGGGGCCCGGCCGATGCCCGTGGACCTGCACGCCGGTGTGCACAGCGATGCCCCGGCGCCGAAAGGAGCGCTGCACCACCGCCGCCACGTCCTCGTCGCAACCCGGCAACAGCGTCGGCATCGCCTCCAAGAGCGTCACCTGCGTGCCGAGGTCGGCGAACATGGAGGCGAACTCGCAGCCGATGGCCCCCCCACCGATGACCGCCACCGAGCGAGGCAGGGTCTCCAGGTCGAGGACCTCGTCCGAGGTCAGCACCACGCGGCCGTCCACCTCGAAGCCGGGGATGGAGCGGGGCAGGGAACCCGCCGCCAGCACGACGTGCTGACCGGCGATCTCGACCGTGCCGTCCGGGCCGCTCACCTGCACCCGACGGCCCGGCAGCAGCTGCCCGGTGCCGGCCACCACCGTGATGCCCCGGCCGGCCATGAGGCCCTGGAGGCCCCGGTAGTTCTGGTCGACCACCTTCTGCTTGCGGGCCTGGCTGGTCCGGAAGTCGATGGCCGGCTGCTCGGCCAGCACCCCGAACTCCTTGGCCTCGCTGACCGTCCGGTACACCGCGGCCGTCTCCAGCAGCTCCTTCGCCGGGATGCAGCCCCGGTGCAGGCAGGTCCCTCCCACCTTGTCCCGCTCCACCACGGCCACTCGCAGGCCAGCGGACGCCCCGTAGAGAGCGGTGGCGTAGCCGCCGGGTCCACCACCCAGCACCACCAGGTCGAACACCGTCTCTCCGGCCGTCGCCACCACCTCCTCACCGGCAGCCGGCAGCCCGCCGGCCACACCTCGCCTCGCACCGCCCGGCCCGTCCACGGCGCGCCGGGGGCGACCATCGCCGGACAGAGCCGAACAGACCCGGCCCATGCCCGCGCTGGCAGCTTCCTTGGCGAGCCTACCGGCCACGCCCCCACACGGCACTTCCCCGCTGCCCGCCCGCCGAACCGGGTCGTCGCCCCGACGCGTCGGGACCCCGGGAACGACCCGGGGCCCCGACCCTCCGCCTGCCCTCTGTCCGGCCGAGGCCGTCGGTCAGCGAGCGGCGACGGCGAGATCAGCTGCGACTGAGGTCAATTGCGACTGGGATCAGTTGCGACTGGGGTCACTTTGGCGGCATCCGGATGCCCCCGTCCAGCCGGATCACCTCGCCGTTCAGGTACGGGTTCTGGGCCAGGTGGACCACCAGGGCGCCGTACTCGGCCGGGTCGCCGAGCCGCTTGGGGAACAGCACCGACTGCCCGAGGGCCTGACGCTGCTCCTCGGGCAGCAGACCCAGCAGGGGGGTGTCGAAGAGGCCCGGAGCGATGGTGATCACCCGGATGCCCACCACCGAGAGGTCCCGGGCGGCCGGCAAGGTCATGGCCACCACCGCCCCCTTCGACGCCGAGTAGGCCAGCTGGCCGATCTGGCCGTCGAAGGCCGCCACGGACGCCGTGTTGACGACGAGGCCGCGCTCCCCGTTCGCCTGGGGCTCCTGCTTCGCCATTGCCGAGGCGGCCCGGGTCATGACGTTGAAGGTGCCGATGACGTTCAGTTCCTGGATGAAGCGGAAGGCGTCGAGGTCGTGCGGCGAGTTGTCCTTGTTGATGACCCGGCCGACCCAGCCGGTCCCGGCGCAGTTCACGGCGATCCGCAGCTGGCCGCCCTCGGCCGCCTGGTCGACCGCCCGCTGGCAGTCCTCGGGCTTCGTGACGTCCCCGGCGACGACGTTGGCCAGGGAGCCCAGCTCGTCGGCCAGCGCCCGGGCCCCCTGCTCGTTCCGGTCGAAGATGGTGCAGCGAACCCCCTGGGCCACCAGGGCCCGCACCGTCCCGGCCCCGAGGCCCGAAGCCCCGCCGGTCACCACTGCTGATGCTCCAGTCAGTTCCATGGGGGGCATGCTAGGGAACCGGCCGGTCGGCAGCCAGAAGCGCCCCCCGGTCGACCTGTCCCCGCTCCCCGACCTGGCGGCTGGCCGCTCGGTTCGCCAGGGCGTCGACGAGGGCGTTCATGGGGTCCTCGGCGTGGCCCTTCACCCAGCGGAACCGCACGGCTCGCCCGGCGTCGATCACGGCGGCCAACACCGGTTCCCAGAGGTCCCGGTTCGCCACCGGCTGGCCCGAGGCGTTCCGCCAGCCCCGGCGCCGCCACCCCTCCCACCAGCGGTCCTGGAAGCAGCGCACCACGTAGGTCGAGTCGCTGACCACCTCCAGTGCGCCCGGGAGGGCCTCGAGGGCCCGCAGGACGGCCGTGAGCTCCATCCGCTGGTTCGTGGTCCTGGCCTCGGCCCCCGAGGCGTAAGGCCCATTCGGGACGGCCCAGGCCCATCCTCCCGGACCCGGGTTCCCGTGGCAGGAACCGTCGGTGTAGACGATCGTCACGCCCTGGTCGGCCGGCATCCTCCTTGCCTAGCACGGCATCGGGCCTCGCCCCCCGGGAAGGGCGGTCATCACCAAGGGAACCCCCTGGCGCCGGGCCTCGGCCACGCCGGCGAGAGCAGCCGCCACCACCTCCAGGGGCTCCCGAGGGCCGGCCGCCAGCACCAGGCCCACCCGCGGCCGCACCATCGCCATCCAGCCCTCCCCGGGCAGCGGCTCGGCCAGACCGCTCAGGACCCGCTCGGCCACTCCCTTCGCCCCGGGCAAGGACCCGACCTGCGAGAGGACCACCACGAGCCCCCCCGGGACCCGCCCCACCAGATCGGCGCCCCGCAGGATGGCCCGCAACCGGCGGGCGGCGGCGGCCTCCACCAGGGCCGGGTCCACCCGCCCGGCGGCCGGGACCGCCTGCTCGACCGCCACCGCCAGCACCACCAGGGGCAGGCCCCGCCGGGCGGCGTCGGCGAGGCGGACCCGAAGGAGCCGCTCGAGCGTGCCCTCTCCGGGCAGCCCCGTCACCAGGTCCTCGCCTGCGAGCCCGTCGACCTCGCGGGCCAGACGGGCTCGCGCCAGGGCCAAGCCGGCGAGGGCAGCGAGCGCCTCCAGACGGACGGCGCGAGCACCCTCGTCGCCGGGCCCCTCCAGCACCAGGGCCCCGGCGAGCTGCTGGCCGTCGGGCCGGAGGGCCAGTGCCCAGGGTCGGCCCGGACCCGTCCATCCCGCAAGGGCGAGCTGCTCGCCCCCCGACGCGCCGACGGCCGGCTCTCGAGCCGGGTCCACCGGGAGCGAGGGCGGCAGGGCGGTGGCCGCCTCCCCCGGGGCGGCGGCCCGGAGCACTAGGACCTCTTCGGTCGGCTCCCACTCGTAGAGCGCAGCCCAGGTCGCCTCCTCCGAGCGCAGGACGCCCGCGAGGAGCCGGGCCAGACCCTCGGTCGGGTCCCGCCCGGCCAGGGCCCGGGCGGCGCCGAGGAGGGCGTCTCGACGGACCAGCCGGGCCAGGCCCTCGGCCTCGGCCCGAAGCCGGCCGAAGGCGAGGCCCAGCCACTCGCCGAGGAGCGCGAGCTGCGCGTCGAGGTCGCCTGACCGGACGCGGGGCTCGCCGAGGAGCACCCCGAGGGCCCCGCGGGCGCCGGCACCCGGGCCCGGGCCGCCGTCCCGAGGCCGCGCCGGCACCACCAGCCACCGCTCCCCGCTTCCCCCCGGGGCGGCGGCCGGGGCGGTCGACCCGTCGGCCGTTGCCCGATGAAGGGTCCAGGCGGCGAGCGCCTCGAGGTCCCCGCCAGGGTCGCCTCGCCAGACCACGCGCTGGGGGCGGCGCCCGTCGGCCCACACGACGAGGGCCGCCCGCACCCCCGGCAGGCCAGCGGCCAGGTCGGCGGCCGCCTCGAGGATCCCGGCCGCGTCCGCCGCCCCCGCCAGGACCGGGTCCAGCGACCGGGAGGCCGCAGGCCGCCGCCCGGCGGCGTCGGCGCCGACGTCGACCGCCCCTGGATCCAGGGCGCGCCGGACCTTGGGGACCCCCGACGCCATGTCCTCGGCATCGGCCCCCGTGGCCACGGGCTTGAGCCGACTCGCTAGGGTGCCGGGGGCCGGTGGCGGTGGCGTCAGGGCCGAGCGGAGGGGGCGCGCGATGCAGTACACGAACCTGGGACGGACCGGCCTGCAGGTCTCGCGGATCTGCCTCGGCTGCATGAGCTTCGGGGCGCCGCACCGGGGCAACCATCCGTGGACCCTCGACGAGGAGGCGGCCCGGCCCATCATCCGCCAGGCCCTCGAGGCCGGGGTGACCTTCTTCGACACCGCCAACGTCTACTCGGACGGGACCAGCGAGGAGATCCTGGGCCGGGCCTTGCGGGATTACGCCCGTCGGGAGGAGGTCGTGGTGGCCACGAAGGTCCACGGCCGCATGCGGCCCGACCCCAACGGCCGGGGCCTCTCCCGGAAGGCGATCCTCCACGAGCTCGACCAGAGCCTCCGACGGCTGGGCACGGACTACGTCGACCTCTACCAGATCCACCGCTTCGACCCCACGACCCCGATCGAGGAGACCCTCGCCGCCCTGGACCGGGCGGTCCGCGACGGCAAGGTCCGCTACCTCGGCGCGTCCTCCATGTGGGCCTGGCAGTTCGCCACCATGCTGTTCACCGCGAAGGAACTCGGCCTGGAGCGCTTCGTGAGCATGCAGGACCACTACAACCTCCTGAACCGGGAGGAAGAGCGCGAGATGCTGCCCTTGTGCCGGGCCCAGGGCGTGGGGGTCATCCCCTGGAGCCCCCTGGCCCGGGGTCGTCTCGCCCGGCCCTGGGACAGCGAGACCGAGCGGTCCCGCACCGACGACTTCGGCCGCTCCCTCTACGGCCAGCTGGAGAGCGACCGGCAGGTCGTGGCGGCCGTCCAGCAAGTGGCCGAGGGCCACGGCGTGCCGATGGCCCAGGTCGCCCTGGCCTGGGTGCTCCACCAGCCGGGCGTCACTGCCCCCATCGTCGGCGTGACCAAGCCCGACCACCTCCGCGACGCCCTCGGGGCCCTGGAGCTCGAGCTCGGCACCGAGGAGCGGGCCGCCTTGGAGGCCCCCTACGTGCCCCACCCGGTGGTGGGCTTCGCCTGAGCTGACCCGCTGGTAACGACGCAAGCGACGAGGCCCCGCCCTAGCATCGGGAGTGATGCTCTTCGACGGCATGTCCCACCAGCTCCCCGACATCGACCCGGAGGAGACCGCCGAGTGGCTCGACTCCTTCGACGCCGTCGTCGCCACCCACGGCCGGGGCCGGGCCCGGTTCCTGCTCATGAAGCTCCTGGAACGGGCCCTGGCCCAGCAGGTCGGCTTCCCGGCCACCGTCTCGACGCCCTACGTGAACACCATCCCGCCGGACCAAGAACCCTGGTTCCCCGGCGACGAGTACCTCGAGCGGCGCATTCGGGCCTACATCCGCTGGAACGCGGCGGTCATGGTCACCCGGGCCAACCAGCGGGCCGACGGCATCGGGGGCCACCTCTCCACCTACGCCTCCTCGGCGTCCCTCTACGAAGTGGGCTTCAACCACTTCTTCCGGGGCAAGGCCGACGGGGGCTTCGGGGACCAAGTGTTCTTCCAGGGCCACGCCTCCCCGGGCATCTACGCCCGGGCGTACGTGGAGGGGCGCCTGAGCGAGGAGCAGCTGGACAACTTCCGCCAGGAGGTCGGCGGCCAGGGCCTGCCGAGCTACCCCCATCCCCGCCTCCTGCCGGACTTCTGGGAGTTCCCCACGGTCTCCATGGGCCTGGGACCGATCTGCGCCATCTACCAGGCCCACGTCAACCGCTACCTGCTCCACCGGGAGCTGGTCGACACCTCCCAGAGCCGGGTCTGGGCCTTCCTGGGCGACGGTGAGCTCGACGAGGTCGAGAGCATCGGGGCCCTTGGGGTGGCCGGCCGGGAGCACCTCGACAACCTCATCTTCGTCGTCAACTGCAACCTCCAGCGCCTCGACGGGCCGGTCCGGGGCAACGGCAAGATCATCCAGGAAGCCGAGGCCATGTTCCGGGGGGCCGGTTGGAACGTCATCAAGGTCATCTGGGGCTCGAAATGGGACGAGCTCTTGGCCCGCGACGTCGACGGGGTCCTGCTGGACAAGATGAACACCACCCCCGACGGGGAGTTCCAGAAGTACGCCACGGAGTCCGGGGCCTACATCCGGGAGCACTTCTTCGGGCCCGACCCCCGGCTGCGCAAGCTCGTCGCCCACCTCTCCGACGAGGAGCTCCAGGCCCTGCCCCGGGGCGGCCACGACTACCGGAAGCTCTACGCCGCCTACAAGCTGGCCACCGAGCAGACCGGGGCGCCGACGGTCATCCTGGCCAAGACCATCAAGGGCTGGACCCTTGGGCCCGAGATCGAGGCCCGCAACGCCACCCACCAGATCAAGAAGATGACCAAGGCCCAGCTGGTGGCCCTCCGGGACCGCCTCTACCTCCAGGAGGAGATCCCCGACGAGGCCCTCGACGCCGAGTTCCCCCCCTACTACCGCCCTCCTGAGGGCTCCGAGGCCCACGAGTACCTGGCCGCCCGGCGCAAGATGCTGGCTGGGCCGGTCCCGACCCGGGTGGTCCGGGCCCGGCCGACGAAGCTCCCCGAGGAGAAAGCCTTCGCCGATCTGCGCAGCGGATCGGGCACCCAGGCGGTCTCCACCACCATGGCCTTCGCCCGGCTGCTCAGGAACCTCGTCCGGGACCCCGAGATCGGGCCCCTCGTCGCCCCCATCGTGCCCGACGAGGCCCGGACCTTCGGCCTCGAGCCCATCATCGCCGAGCGCAAGATCTACGCCCCCGAGGGCCAGCGCTACACCCCGGTCGACGCCGACCTCATCCTGCGCTATGCCGAGGACCGCAAGGGCCAGGTCCTCCAGGAGGGCATCAGCGAGGCCGGGGCCATGGCCAGCTTCATCGCCCTGGCCACCTCCTACGCCACCTGGGGCCGGCCCATGCTGCCCGTCTACCTCTTCTACTCCATGTTCGGTTTCCAGCGCACCGGGGACCTCGCCTGGCTGCTCGGCGACATCCGGGGCCGGGGCATCCTGGCCGGCTGCACCGCCGGGCGGACCACCCTCCACGGCGAGGGGCTCCAGCACGACGACGGGCACTCCCCAGTCCTGGCCTCGGTGAACCCGGCGGCCCGCATCTACGACCCGGCGTTCGCCTACGAGATCGCCGTCATCGTGGAGGAGGCCGTCCGACGCATCCTTGGCCCCGAGCCCGAGGACCGCTTCTGGTACCTGACGCTCTACAACGAGAACTACCGCATGCCGCCCCTGCCCGACGGGCCCCGGGGCGACGAGGTGGCCCAGGGCATCCTCCAGGGCATGTACCGCTTCGCCGAGCCGCCCGAGCAGGCCCAGCCCGGCTGGCGCCAGGCCACCATCCTCTTCTCCGGCCCCCTCTGGCAGGCGGCCATGGAGGCCCGCAGCGTGCTCGCCGAACGGCACCAGGTCGCCGTGGACTGCTGGTCGGTGACCTCCTACAGCGAGCTCAGAGCCGAGGCCCTGGCGGTCGAGCGGGACAACCGGCTCCACCCCTCGCGCCCGGCGGCCACGCCCCTGGTGACCCGCAACCTGGCGGACCGCCAAGGCCCGGTGGTGGCGGTCACCGACTACGTCCGGGCGGTGCCCGAGCAGGTGGCCCGGTTCGTCCCCCGTCCCTTCGTGCCGCTCGGCACCGACGGGTTCGGGCGGTCCGACACCCGGGAGCACCTTCGCCGGTTCTTCGAGGTGGATACTGGCCACCTCGTGGTCGCGGTCCTCGCCGAGCTGGCCCGCAGCGGCCAGGCCTCGCCGGCTGAGGTCCAGGCGGCCATCGCCGAGCACGGCATCGACCCCGACACCCCAGCGCCGTGGCTGCCCTGAGCGACCCGGCTCAGCCCGGCCGACTGCACCTGGCCGGGGACGAGCACGCCGACCGGCTGCTGGCCGAGGAGCCCCTGGCGCTGCTGCTCGGGATGCTCCTCGACCAGCAGATCCCGATGGAACGGGCCTTCGCCGCCCCGGCCCTCTTGGCCGAGCGCCTTGGCCAGCCCCTGCGGGCCAAGACCCTCGCCGAGGCCGACCCGGCCTGGCTGGAGGGGCTCTTCGCCGCCAAGCCGGCCCTGCACCGCTTCCCTGCCGCCATGGCCCGCCGGGCCCAGGCCCTCTGCCAGACCCTGGTCGCCGACTACCAGGGGGACCCGAGCCGGCTGTGGACCGAAGCAGCCGACGGCCCCGACCTGGTCCGGCGGCTCGCGGTCCTGCCGGGGTTCGGGGAGCAGAAGGCCAAGATCTTCGCTGCCCTGCTCGCCAAGCAGTTCGGAGTCCGGCCCCGGGGCTGGCGGGAGGCCACTGCCCCCTTCGGCGAACCCGGCGTCTTCCTCTCGGTGGCCGACATCGTCGACCCGGCCAGCCTGGCCGCCGTCCGGGAAGCCAAGCAGGCGATGAAACGGGCCGCCAAGGCCGCCCGGTGAGCCCGCCGGGGCCCGAGCCGTCCCCGGCGGCCCGCCGCTGGCACCTGGCCGAGCGCCGCCTCTACCTCTGCACCCCCGACCGACCCGACCTGGCGGCCTTCGTCACCGCCTGCCTGCGGGGCGGGGTGGACCTCGTGCAGCTGCGGGACAAGGCCCTGCCCGACGAGCAGGTCGTGGCCCGGGCCCGGCTCCTCGTGGCCCTCGCCGAGCCCTTCGACGTGCCCGTCGTGGTGAACGACCGGCCCGACCTGGCCCTGGCCGCCGGGGCAGCCGGGTGCCACGTCGGCCAGGAGGACATGGCCCCGGAGGAGGCCCGGCGCCTCCTGGGCCCCGACCAGCTGCTTGGGCGGTCCACCCACGAGCCGGCCCAGCTCGAGGCGGCCCTCAGCGAGCCGATCGACTACTGCTCGGCCGGCCCGGTCGAGCCCACCCCCACGAAGCCCGGTCGGCCCGGCACCGGCCTGGCCTACGCCGGCTGGGCGACCCGTCGGTCACCCCTCCCCGTCTTCGTCACCGGCGGCGTCCGGCCCGAGACCGTCCCCGCGCTCGCGGCCGCCGGGGTCCGCCGCTTCGTCGTCGTCCGGTTCCTGGTCCAAGCCCCGGACCCCGAACGGGCAGCCCGCCGCCTCCGGCACGCCATCGACCAGGCCCTGGACGAACCGGCTCGCCCCGCGCCCCAGCCCTGAGGGCCGTGCGGGCGGTCAGGCCCCTTGGCGCTCGAGCCAGCCGATCAGCAGGGCCACCACCCGGGGGTCGGCCCGGAGCCGGTGCCCGGCCCCGGCCAGCACCCGCAGCTCCACCGCTTCCCCCCCGGCGGCGGCCAGGTCCCGGGCGTGCTGGACCGGCACCACCTCGTCGTCCTGGCCGTGCACGAGCAGGACCGGGCGGGACGACAGCCGGGCCACGGCAGCCAGGGGGTCGATCCCCAGCCCCTCGGCGGCCCAAGCGGTCGGGTCGAGCGGGCTGCCAGCCGGCACGACCCCCAGGCGCCGGGCCCCGGCCAGGGCTTCCTCCGGATCGGCCAGCCAAGGACCCAGGTCGGCCGGCGCCCCGAGGGCGGCGACCCCCACGACCGCCGGCTCGCTGGCCGCTAGGCAGAGAGCAAGGGTCCCGGCCAGGCCGAACCCCACCAGCCAGACCGGTCCCCCCAGCCAGCCGACCAGGGTCGCCAGGTCCTCCTGCCAGCCCCGCACGGAGAAGACCCCGGGGGAGCGGCCGACCCCCCGCAGGCAGCCGGCCGCCACCTGCCACCCGACGGTGGCGGCCAGGTGGTCGGCCAGGGCCGGGAAGGTCGCACCGGTGCGCGGAGCCGCACCGGCTTCGGTCGGCAGGCCCGGCACGACGAGGGCCCGCCGCCGGGCCGGGCCAGGCGCTCCCGCCAGGTGGACCGCCAGCTCCCCGGCCGGGCCGCTCACCATGAGCCAGGGGTCCGGGGCCACTGGGGTCCCTTGTGCCGTCCCTGGCCGACCCGAGGGTCGCTCAGATGCCGATCCGCTCGGCCAGCCGCTCCCGGTGG
>NZ_JAKHEX010000003.1:191019-194458 GCF_023130475.1 Aciditerrimonas ferrireducens | reverse complement strand
AGGCACTCAAGTGTCGCCCCTGGCCCACCGGGACCGGCACCCGGCGAACCGGCGGGAGGTGGCCGGTGGGCAGGCCCAGCTCGGCCGCGTTCTCGGCCAGCAAGCCGAACTCGTCGTAGGGGATGCGCTCCACCCTCCCAGTCTTCCCCGCTGACCGGCCTCAGCCCACCCGCTCGATCACCGCGGCGATGCCCTGGCCGCCCCCGATGCACATGGTCTCGAGGCCGATGGTCAGGTCTCGCCGCTGCAACTCGTGCAGCAACGTGACCAGGATCCGGGCTCCGGTGGCCCCGATGGGGTGCCCCAGGGCGATCCCCGAGCCCAGCGGGTTCAAGCGCTCGTCCTCCTCGTCGAGGCCCCACTCGGTGGTCACCGCCAGCACCTGGGCGGCGAACGCCTCGTTCAGCTCGATCCGGTCGCAGTCGGCCAGCCCGAGCCCGGCCTTCGCCAGGGCCTTGGCGGTCGCCGGCACCGGGCCGAGGCCCATCTCGGCCGGGTCGACCCCGGCCACCGCCCAGGACCGCAGCCGGGCCAGCGGTCGCAGGCCCAGCTCGGCGGCCCGGGCCGGGTGGGTCACCACCACGCAGGCCGCCCCGTCGTTCTGCCCGCTGGCGTTCCCGGCGGTGACCGTGGCCTCGGGGTCCTCCCTGGCCATGACCGGCCGCAGGGCCGCCAGGGCCTCCAGGGTCGTGTCCGGCCGGGGGTGCTCGTCCTGGCTCACCACCGTCTCGCCCCGTCGGCCCCGCACGGTGACCGGCACGATCTCCTGGTCGAACCAGCCGGCCCGCTGCGCGGCGACCGCCCGCTGGTGGGACCGCAGGGCCAGGCGGTCCTGGCGCTCTCGGGGGATGCGGTAGCGGCGGCGGAGGTTCTCGGCCGTCTCGATCATGCCGCCCGGGATCACGTAGCGCCGCCCCCCGGCGGCCACCCGGGCCTGGGCCAGCCGGTCCCGCAGCTCCACGTGCCCGGCCCGTGCCCCCCAGCGGGTCGCCGTCGAGTAGTACTCCACCTGGCTCATCGAGTCGGCCCCGCCGGCCAGCACCACCTCGGCCGCCCCGGTCTGGACCTCCATGGCGGCCACCAGCACCGCCTGGAGGCCCGAGCCGCAGCGCCGGTCCAGCTGGAAGCCCGGCACGCCGACCGGCAGCCCGGCGTCGAGGGCGGCCACCCGCCCGAGGGCCGGGGCCTCCCCGCTCGGGTATCCCTGGCCGAGGACCACGTCGTCGATCACCTCGGGGGGCAGCCCGCTCCGCTCGACCACCGCCTGGACCACGGTGGCCGCCAGCTCCGCCACCGACACCTCTCGCAGCGATCCGCCGAAGGCCCCGACCGGGGTCCGCAGCGGCTGACAGAACACGGCTTCTCGCACCCGACCGATGCTACGACCCCGACCACCCCTCGTGCGACTGTCGATCGCGTGGTCGTGGTGCGCACAGCCCTGGAGGCGAAGACGCCACCCCCGGTCTCGGTCCCCCGGGTCGGTCCCGGGGCTCGTTCAGGCCGAACCGGGCTCGGCGGCCGGTCGGGGTCGCCGTTCCAGGGCCAGGCCCAGGGCGGTGGCGAGGACCGGGGTTTCCACGGTCAGGAACATGACCCGATAGCCGAAGGCCGACGCCAGGGCTCCGCAGGCCAGAGGCACGAGGATCGTCACCAGGTTGGCGGTTGCCATCATCCGGGCGTTCGCCCGGGCAAGGAGGCCAGGGTCGGTGCCCTCCGCCAAGGTGGCCGAGGCCAAAGGGAAGGTGACGCCGTGCGGCGCGCCGAGGACGGCCAGGGCGGCGAAGAAGCTCAGGCTGCCGGGGCCACCGGCTAGGAGGAGCAGCCCGAGGACCGTCGCCGCGAGGGAGCCGGTGAGGACCAGGCGGGGGTGGCGAAGCGGGGAGTGGGCGGCCACCAGGGCACGGATCAGGAACGACACCGTGAAGAAGGCCCCGAAGCCGACCTCCACGCCGGCGGCGGAGACCCCGTCCACGTGGCGACCGAGCAGGCCCCCGAAGGTCACCAGTGCGGCGAAGGGTGCCTGGTAGGTCAGGAGCGTGAGCAGTGCCAGGCGGAACGCCGGGTGGCGCCACAGCGGCGGGTGCGGTCGGCGGTGGGGGCGCGGGCGGCGGCTCGAGCGGTCGTGGGGTGCGGGGAGGGGCTGCCCGCCGGGCAGGGTGGTGAGCGGGGTGTCGGCCTCGGTCGACTCGGCGGATCCGAAGGACGAGGGGGACCTCGGACCCAGGGCCTCCTCCGAGGCGTTGTGGAGTTTGTGTGCATCGTTGTGAAAAGGCGTCGGCCGCAGAGGGCTCCCACCGTCCGCTGCCGGCCCCGGCAGGCCACCGCCGTGTCGCCGGGCGGCCGAGGCGACGAGGAGCGTGGCGAGGAGGGGGAGGGGGAGGAGGGCGGCGAACGCGTCCCGGAGCCGTTCGTGGAGGAGGTGCAGGACCGCAGCTTCGGCCAGGGGCCCGACGACCAGCCCGGCGGAGAGGGAGAGGGCGTAGACCGCCAGGGACCGGGCCCGCTGGCCCTGGGGGCCGCTGCCGATGGCGGTCATGGTGGCCGGGAACACCAGGCCGCCTCCGATGCCGAGGGCGGCCGCGGCCAGCCAGAGGCCGGGAAGGCCGGTGGGAAGGGCCAGGAGGACGAAGCTGGCCAGGGTGACGGCTTGGCCAGCGGTGATCGCCCAGAGGGCCCGGCGGGACGGGATGCGGGCGGTCAGGAACGCCGAGGTGGCGACCCCGGCGAGGCCGGCGAGGGCCGTCAGGACGCCGAGGGTGTCGTTGGCCACGTGGAGGCGGTCTCGGGCCAAGAGGGGGTAGGTGGTCTGGCCCATGTTCTGGGCGGCTCGGCCCAGAAGGGTGACGGCGAGGAGGAAGGGGACGGCGCCGGCGCTGGTCCCCCACCACCAGGTGGCGAGGGAGGAGCGTCCGGCCGCGGTGGGCGACCGGCTCACTCGTCGGGCGGATCGTCGAGGAGCTCGAGGGGGGTGAGGCGGAGGCTGGCGGGCATGGCCGGTTCGGGGCTGGTGCCCTGGGGCCAGCGAGCGACGATGCCGATCCGGTCGCCCCGGAGGAGGATGCGGCGGCGCTCGACGGCCCGCCCCTGGTGGAAGGTGCGGCGCTCGACGGCGAGGGCGGCCTGGCGGGTCCCCATCCCGAGGCGGAGGCGGTCGAGGGGATCGGGGAGGACCGGGCGGATCTCCTCCTCGCCGCTGTCGGGGCGGACCCCGCACCAGCGGGCCAGCTCCTCGTAGAGGGCGGTCCGGTGGAAGTCGACCTCGAGGAGGGGCTCGGCGATCTCGGCGGGGAGCCAGACCCGGTCGAGGGCCAGGGGCTGGTCGCCGGCGAGGCGGAGGCGCTCGAGGTAGACGAGGGGAGCGTCGGGCTCCCGGCCGAGGGCGGCGGCCGCGTCGGGGTCCTGGCGGCGATCAAGGGCGAGGACCTGGTTGGTCTGGGGG
>NZ_JAKHEX010000003.1:0-191008 GCF_023130475.1 Aciditerrimonas ferrireducens | reverse complement strand
TCGGCCACGAGGCGGCGGAGGGCCTCGCGGACGGTCTGGCGGGAGACGCCGTAGGTGGCGGTGAGCTCGGCTTCGGTCGGCAGGCGGTCGGGGAACTCGCCGTCGTCGAGGCGTCGACGGAGGTCCTCGAGGAGCTGCTGCCAGAGGGGCTCGGGGCGCTGACGATCGAGGACCTGACGGCTCGGGGCAGCGCGGAGCGGGGCTGGCGAGGCGGGCAGGTCCCGGTGCTCCAGGGACGGGGAGCGACCGACGGATGGCACGGTCGTACCGTACCGTCTGGCCGACCAGGGGCTCCGGGCAGGGCGGAGGGTCGACGGCTAGCCTCCAGGGAGAGGCCGGCGGGGCGAACCGAGCCGGCAGCAGGAGGGACGAGCGATGCGGACCCGGGTGGCCCAACGGGAAGTGGAGCTGCTGCGGTCGGTGCCTCTCTTCGCCGGCTGCAGCCGGGGCGAGCTGCGGCAGATCGCCAGCCTGGGGACGCCGGTGCCGGTGGCGGCGGGGCGGCGGTTGACGGTGGAGGGCCAACCGGGCCGGGAGTTCTTCTTGGTGCTGGAGGGCTGGGCGCGCTGCGAGGTGGGGGGCCGGCGTGCCGCGACCTTCGGGCCGGGGGACTTCTTCGGGGAGCTCTCCCTACTCGACGGGGGCCCCCGCAGCGCCACGGTGGTGGCCGAGACGGACATGGAGGTCCTGGTGCTCGACGCCCGGGAGTTCGCTTCCTTGCTGCAGGCCTCCCCGTCGATCCTGCGGAAGGTGCTGGCGACCCTCGCCGAACGGCTACGGCTGGCGAACGCGGCTCGGGCTGGCTGAGGGGCCCGACCGGGCGGGGAGGCGGTGGAGGGCCCGGAGGGTCGCGAAGTACTCGGGGAACGTCTTGTCGACGACGGCGGGGTCGGCGATGGCGATGCCGGGGACGGCCAGGCCGGCCACCCCGAAGGCCATGGCGGCCCGGTGGTCGCCCTCGGGGTCGAGGGTGCCGGCCCGGAGGGGCCGGGGGTGGACGAGCAGGCCGTCGGGCAGCTCGCTGGCGTCGCCGCCGAGGGCCCGGAGCTGGCGGACGGTGGCCCCGATGCGGTCGCTCTCCTTGCCGCGGATGAAGCCGATGCCGAGGAGGCGACTGGGTCGGTCGGCGAAGGCGGCGAGGACGGCCAGGGTCTGGGTGAGGTCGGAGCAGTCCCGGAGGTCGACCTCGAGGCCCTGGAGGCGACCGGTGCCGGCGACCGCCAGGCCGGAGGGCGCGTCGGTGGCGACGGCCCCCATGCGCTGGAGGTGCTCGAGGATGGCCAGGTCGCCTTGGCGGGCGTCTCGGGTCAGGCCGGCGACCGCCAGGTGGCTGCCGGTGAGGGCAGCGGCGGCGAAGACGTAGGAGGCGGCCGAGGCGTCGGGCTCGATGGTCAGCTCGGTCGGCCGGTAGTGCTGGCCGGGGGGGACGTGGAAGGTTGGGCGGCCAGGGCCCTGGGCGTCGGGCTGCTCGTGGACCTGGACCCCGAAGGCGGCCATGGTGGCGATGGTGAGGTCGACGTAAGGCCGGGAGACGAGGGGGGTGCTGAGGGCGACGGTCAGGCCCTGGGGAAGGGTGGGGGCGGCGAGGAGGAGGCCGGAGAGGAACTGGCTGCTGTGGTGGCCAGGGAGTGGCCGGGAGGGAGGCGGGCCGCTGGTGGCACCGGACGGTGGCGCCGAGGGTCTCGAGGGCGCTGAAGAGGTCGGCCATGGGGCGCTGGCGCATGCGGGGGGTGCCGTCGAGGAGGACCGGCCGGCCGACCTGGCAGCAGAGGGGGGCGAGGAAGCGGGCCACGGTGCCGGCCAGGCCGACGTCGAGGGCGAGGGGCGAGGTGTCCGTGGGGGCGTGGGCCGGCTGGGTCGGCAGGGGGCCCCGGACGAGGAGGTCGGCGAGGCGGGCTTCGGCCACCAGGTCGGGACCTGGCGGCGCCATGGGCGGGTCGAGGACCTGGATCTCGGCACCGAGGGCGCGAAGGGCGCGGCGCATGAGGAGGCTGTCCTCGCTGACCAGGGTGCCTCGGAGGACCGAGTCGCCGGGGGCGAGCGCGGCGGCGACGAGGGCCCGGGCGGTCTGGCTCTTGGAGCCGGGGACGACGACGGTGCCGGTCACCGGGGCCGCAAGGGGCTGGACGGCCTCGACCGGGTGGGCCATGGGGCGATCAGGCGGGGCGGCGGCGGAGGGCGCTGCGCGCCACGGTGCGGCCGACCTCGAGGAGCAGGCCGCCGTCCTCGGCGTCGGTGAGGACGTCGTCGAGGGCGTCGACGAAGGCCTGGATCTCCTCTTCGCCGAGGATGAGGGGGGGCAGGAGCTTGACGACGTTGACGTTGTCGGCGGCCACCTGGGTGAGGATGCGGTGGCGGTGGAAGAGGGGGACCACGACGAGCTGGGACAGCAGGCCGGGGCGGAGGGCCTCGATGGCCCGGAAGCGGCGGGCCGCCTTCCCCGTCGGGGGACCGAAGACGAGGCCGATCATGAGGCCCTTGCCCCGGACCTCGAGGAGGGTCTCGTGGCGGTCCACGAGGGGGGCCAGAGCCTTCTCGAAGAGCTCGCCCATGCGGCGGGCGTGCTCGACGATCCCCTCGTCGTCGAAGACCGACAAGGTGGCGAGCCCGGCCACCATGGCGAGCTGGTTGCGGGAGAAGGTCGAGGAGTGGACGAGGGCCTGGTCCATGCTGCGGTGGACCGACCGGAGGACCTTGTCCGAGCAGAGCATGGCCCCGACGGGCACGTAGCCGCCCGAGAGGGCCTTGGAGATGGTGACGATGTCGGGCTGGACGCCGTAGTGCTCGTGGGCCAGGAAGCGGCCGGTCCGGCCGAGGCCGGTCTGGACCTCGTCGGCGACGAAGAGGGTGCCGGTGGCCCGGCAGACCTCCTGGACGCCTTGCCAGTAGGCCTCGTCGGCCAGGTAGACACCCTTGCCCTGGATCGGCTCGACGACGAATGCAGCCACGTCCTTCGGGCCCAGGGCCCGTTCGAGGGCCTCGAGGTCGCCGAAGGGGACGGCCATGGCGCCGGGCAGCAGGGGCCCGAATCCGGCCCGGAACTCCTGACCGCCGTTGAGGGCCAGGGCCCCGGTGGTGAGGCCGTGGAAGGCGTGGTCGCAGTAGACGATGCCGGGTCGGCCGGTGGCCCGGCGGGCGAACTTCACGGCGGCCTCGACCGCTTCGGCCCCGGAGTTGCAGAAGACGACCCGCTCGAGGCCGGGGTGGGTCCGCTCGACGAGGGCCTCGGCGAGGAGGCCGGGGAGGAGGGCGCAGTCGATCTGGACGAGGTTGGGCAGGTCGGCGTCCAGGGCCTGGTGGAGGGCGGCCTTGATCACCGGGTGGGAGCGGCCCAGGGCGAAGACGCCGAAGCCGGCGAGGAAGTCCAGGTAGCGCTGGCCCTGGCGGTCGAAGAGGTAGCAGCCCTCGCCCCGGACGTAGTCCCGGTCGAATCCCAAGGTGGTGAGGACCCGGGCCAACTGGGGGTTCATGAGCCGGAGATGAAGGGCCAGGTTCTCGCCGCGGCGCTCCTCCAGCAGCGTCGCCAGGTCGAAGCTCATGCCCTCTGCCTCCCGCGCGATCCGATTGCGCCACAGTAGCGGGGCGGGGCCCGGGGCCGGCGACGTACGCTGAGCCGACCCGTGGCCAGGGGCGTGGAGCGCAGGGAGGAACGGTCGCCATGCGGGGACCAGGGCGTGGAGGTCGCACCGATCGTCCTGGCCGGGACCGTGGCCGCTTCGTGGGACCGGCGCTCGGCGGGCGGGGGACCGGTCGATGAGCCCGGTCGGCGCCGGTCCGGGCTTCGGCGACGCCGGGGAGGCGGACGAGCCGGCGCCTGGCCTGTCGGTCTCGCAGCTGGCCGAGCGGACCGGCGTGGGGGTCCCGAGCATCCACCACTATCGGCGTCTGGGGCTCTTGCCCGCGCCCCGGCAGGTGGCGCCGAACCGTTTCCTCTACGACCAGCGTCACGTGGAGGCCCTGCAGGTCATCCGGGTGCTGCGGGAGCGCCGGGGACTGTCGTTGGCGGTCATCCGGGAGCTGCTGCCGGGCCTGCTCAGCGCCGGGGACTCCGGTGCCCCGGCCGGGTCCCGGCTGGATGCCGTGCTGGCCGAGGCGGCCGCGGGGGAGAGCGAGCAGGACGAGGTCCGCCTTCGGCTGCTGGAGGCGGCGCGGGGGGCGTTCGGGAGCCGGGGGTACGAGGCGGTGAACGTCGAAGAGCTCTGCCAGGAGGCGGGGATCGCCAAGGGTTCCTTCTACCGGTACTTCGCCTCCAAGGACGCCGTGTTCGTGGCCGCGGTGGCCTCGGTGCCGGCCCTGGTGGCCGCCCGGCTGTCCGCCGGCCAGCTGTCGGCCGGCCAGGTGGGGCGGGGCGCGGACCTGGCGGCCGCGCTCCGGGACGCCCTGAGCCCGGTGGTGCCCCTGCTGCTGGAGGCGGCCCTGCGGGCCGGCCAGGGGGCGGCGGGGGCGCCGGTGGTCCGGCACGTGCTGGAGGAACTGGCCGAGGTGGTCGAGCGGGAGGAGGGTGGAGCGGGCCGGGGCCGTGAGCTGGTCCGGGCGGCGGTCCTCGGCGAGGTGGCCGAGCTGCTGGGCTTCGGATCGGTCGAGGCCGCGCCTCGGGGGACCTGAGCGCGGCTTCGGGGTTGGCGTGTAAGAGGCGTGACCGACGGGTCAGGCCTGCTATACGATCGGGGCGCCAGGTCGGCTGGCCCCGTCGGGCGGGGGCAACGGCCACGGAACGACCGTCGGAGGAGGTGGGCCCTGTCCTGGAGCGATCCCGCAGCGGGAGGTGCGACGGGAGCGGTGGGCCTGCCGGGCGTCGAGGCGATCCTGGCCCGGGCCGGCCGGGAGAACTTCCCGGTCGCCATGCGGGTGCTACCCGCCGCCCTCCGGGGGCAGCTGATGGCCATCTACGGGTACGCCCGTCTCGTCGACGACCTGGGTGACGAGCTGGAGCCCCCGAGCGCGCGGCCAGCGGCGCTGCGCTGGGCGGGCGAGGAGCTGGAGCGGGCCGTGGCCGGGCGGGCCGAGCATCCCCTCTTCGAGGCCCTGGGGCGGGCGGTGCGGGAGGCCGGTTTGCCGGTCCAGCCGCTGCGGGACCTGCTGGCCGCCAACTGGGCGGACCAGGAGCTGGGGGAGGTGGCGAGCTGGGAGGCCCTGCTGGCGTCCTGTGCCCTCTCGGCCAACCCGGTGGGCCGGCTGGTGCTTGCGGTGTTCCAGGCGGCGACCCCGGAGCGGGTCGGGTGGTCGGACGAGGTCTGCACGGGCCTGCAGGTGGTGGAGCACCTCCAGGACGTGGGGGAGGACGCCCGGCGAGGCCGGGTGTACCTGGCGGCGGAGGACCGGCGGCGCTGGGGGTGCACGGTGCTGGACCTGCAGGCCGAGCGGGCCTCGGAGGCCCTGCGACGGCTGGTGGCCGACTACGCCCGGCGGGCCCGGGGGCTCCTGGGGGCCGCGGTGCCGCTGTGCGCCAGCCTGGGGTGGCCGGCGAAGGTGGCGGTGGCGGGCTTCGCCGCCGGGGGACTGGCGGCCCTCGAGGCGATCGAGGCCGCCGGGTTCGACGTGCTGGGGGTGGCGTGCCGGCCTCGGCCCCAGGCCGTGGCTCGGCAGGCAGCCCGGGTGCTGGCGCAGGCTGCGTTGGCGGTGGGGCGTCCGGGGGAGGGCTCACCGTGGATGGCAGCCGCCCGGCGTTCGGCGGCGGTCGGCGGCCCGGCGGCGCGAGCGGTGAGCGGGACGCTCGTGGCGCAGGGGGGTAGGGCGTGAGCCTGATGGCGCAGGTGCCGGCCTCCCGGGCGGAGTGGGCCTTTGCCCGCTGCGAGGCGATCACGCGGCGGGAGGCCAAGAACTTCGCGTTCGGCATCCGGCTGCTGCCGCCGGAGAAGCGGCGGGCCCTGAGCGCCGTCTACGCCTTGGCCCGGCGGGTCGACGACATCGGCGACGGGGACGCCCCCCCGGCCGAGCGGCGCCAGGCCCTGGGGTCCCTGCGGGAGCAGGTCAGGGAGCTGGTCGAGGGTCGGCTGCCCGCGGGCGCCGAGGACGATCCGGTGCTGGTGGCGGTGGCGGCCGCAGCCGAGCGGTTCCCGCTCCCGCTGGCGGCCTTCGGCGAGCTGATCGAGGGGTGCGAGCAGGACGTGGTGGGGGCCCGCTACGAGACCCTGGCCGACCTGGTGGGCTACTGCCGGAAAGTGGCCGGGACCATCGGTCGGCTCTCCCTCGGCGTCTTCGGCTGCCCGAGCTGGGTGGAGGCCGAGCCCTTGGCGGACGACCTCGGTGTGGCCCTGCAGCTGACGAACGTGCTGCGGGACGTGCGGGAGGACCAGGCGATGGGCCGCTGCTACCTGCCCCAGGTCGAGCTGCGGGCCTGCGGCCTGGACGAGCGGTTGGCCGGCCCTCCCGAAGCCCTGGCCTCGGTGGTCGGGCGCTTGGCGGCCGAGGCCGAGGGCTGGTACCGGCGAGGCTTGCCGCTGTTGAGCCTGCTGGACCGCCGGAGCCGGGCGTGCACGGCCACCATGGCCGGCATCTACCACCGGCTGCTCCAGCGGATCGGGGCCGATCCGCTGGCCGTGACCCGGGGCCGGGTGTCGCTGTCGACCGGGGAGAAGGTGGCGGTGGCCCTCTGGAGTCTGGTCGGGGGCGGGGCGTGAAGCGGGTCGACGTCGCCGTGGTCGGGGGCGGGCTGGCCGGCCTGGCCGGAGCCCTGTGGCTGGCCGACCGGGGCGCCCGGGTGGCCCTGGTGGAGAAGCGGCGACGCCTGGGGGGCCTGACCTGGTCCTTCGAACGCGAGGGTCGGTGGTTCGACAACGGCCAGCACGTCTTCTTGCGCTGCTGCCACGCCTACCGGGGGTTCTTGGCCCGCATCGGGGCGGTGGGCGACGTGGTGGTCCAGGACCGCCTGCGGGTACCGGTCCTCTCCCCGTCGGGCCGCCGGGCGGTGATCGCGCGGGACCGGCTGCCGGCCCCGGCGCACCTGGCCCGGGCCCTCCTGGGCTACCGGCACCTCTCCGTGGCCGACCGGCTGCGGCTCGGTCCTGCGGCCTGGGCACTGCTTCGCCTCGACCCCGAGGACCCGGCCCTGGACCGGGAGTCCTTCGGCGCCTGGCTGGCCCGGCACCACCAGCGGCCTCAGGCGGTGACCGAGCTCTGGGACCTGATCGTGCGGCCGACGGTGAACCTGCCGGCCGAAGAGGCCTCGCTGGCCATGGCGGCGCGGGTGTTCCGGACCGGGCTGCTGGACCAGGCCGACGCCGGGGACATCGGCTGGGCGAGCGTGCCCCTCGGGGACCTCCATGGCCGCCGCGCAGCGACGGCCCTCCAGCAGGCCGGGGTCGAGGTCAGCCTGGGTGGGGCCGTGGCCGGCCTGGAGCGAGCCCGTGGGGGCTGGCAGCTCGGGTTCGCCGACGGTTCGCTTCTGGCCGCCGAGGCGGTGGTGCTGGCCGTGCCCCCGGGGCCGGCGGCGGCGCTGGCCCCGGCGGGGAGCCTGCCCGCGGTCGAGCGGCTGGGCGCCTCGCCGATCGTGGACGTCCAGCTGGTCCTGGACCGGCGGGTGACGGAGGAGCCGTTCTTCGGGGCGGTGGGGTCCCCGGTGCAGTTCGTCTTCGACCGGACCCGGGCGGCCGGGGTGGACCCGGGTGCGGGCCAGGTGCTGGCCGTGTCCCTCTCGGCCGCCGACGACTGGGTCGGGCGGCGCCCCGAGGCCTGCGTGGCCGAGGTGCGCGGCGGCCTCGAGGCCCTCATCCCCCGGATGGCCAGGGCTCGGGTCCTCGACGCCGTGGTGACGAAGGAGCAGCAGGCCACGATCCGGGCCCGGCCGGGCACCGCAGCCGCTCGACCCCACCCCGGCCTGGTGGCACCGGGGCTGGCGGTGGCCGGCGCCTGGTGTCAGACCGGGTGGCCCTCGACCATGGAGGGCGCGGTGCGTTCCGGCTGGGAGGCCGCGGGCCAGGTCCTGGCGACCCTGGCCGGGCGGGCCCGGAGCAGCCGTCCCTCGTCCGTCGACGCCGACCCCCTGGTCGGCGTCTCGAGCCAAGAGGAGGTCCGATGACCCGGAGTCCCCTCGTGGAGGAGGCCCCTGCGACCCCCGCTGCCAGCGGGACCCGGCGAGGAGGTGGCGGACGGGGCGGGGGCGCCGGGGCCCCGGCCCGGCCCCCGGCCCTCCTGGAGCGCTACGGCCGGCTGCTCGCCGGGGAGGTCCAGGCGGTGGTGGGCCGGCTTCACCCGGCGGTGCGACCGGCCCTGGAGCACCACTTCGCGGCCGTCGGCAAAGGGGTCCGGGGAGCCCTGGCCCTGCTCTCGGCTGCCGCCGTGGGGGCCCCCGAGGAGGTGGCGGTGCCCGGCGCGGTGGCCCTGGAGCTGGTCCACAACTTCTCCCTGATCCACGACGACGTGATCGACGGGGACCAGGAGCGCCGGCACCAGCCGACGGTCTGGGCGAAGTTCGGTCTCGGACCGGCGATCGTGAGCGGCGACGCCCTGCTGCTGGCCGCCGTCGAACTGCTGCTCGCCGACCCCAGCCCCCAGCGGGTGCGGGCCGCTGCCGTCCTCGCCCAAGCCACCCAGGCGATGATCGCCGGGCAGGCCGAGGACATGGCCTTCGAGGGCCGGGCCCTGGTGAGCGTGGAGGAGTGCCTGGCCATGGAGGCCGGCAAGACCGGGGCCCTCCTGGCCTGCGCCGCCTCCCTGGGGGCCATCCTCGGCGAGGGCAGCGACGCCCAGGTGGCGGCCCTGGCCGCCTACGGGGCCCATGTGGGCATCGCCTTCCAGGCGGTCGACGACGTGCTGGGCATCTGGGGGGACCCGACGGTGACCGGCAAGCCGGTCGGCTCGGACCTCCTGGCTCGCAAGCGGACCCTGCCGGTCACCATCGCCCTGGCGGCGGGGGACGCCCGGGCTGAGGAGCTGGCGAGCCTGCTGGACGGGCCGTTGTCCAGCAGCGAGCTGGCCCGGGCCACCGAGCTGCTGGCCGGGGGGCGGCGGGAGGCCATGGCGGTGGCCGAGGCGCACGTCCACAACGCCCTGGCTGCCTTGGCCGACGCCGGGCTCGTCGAGGGGCCGGCCGCCGAGCTGGCCGAGCTGGCCTGGTTCGTCCTGGAGCGGGACCGGTGACGACGGAGGCGGTCGTGACCGTCGACGGTCCGCCGGGCACCCCGGTGGCGCTGCCCGAGGGGCTCCGGGACCGGGTCGCGAAGGCCGCCCAGCGGGCCAGTCAGGCCCTCTTGGCTCGGCAGGACCCGGCGGGCTGGTGGAAGGGCGAGCTGGAGACGAACGTGACCATGGACGCCGAGGACCTCCTGCTGCGGGAGTTCCTCGGGGTCCGGACCCCGGCGCTGACCGAGGCGAGTGCCCGCTGGATCCGGTCGAACCAGCGGGAGGACGGCTCCTGGGCCACCTTCTACGGTGGCCCGGCCGACCTGTCGACCACCGTCGAGGCCTACGTGGCCCTGCGGCTCGCCGGCGACGCCCCTGACGCCCCCCACATGCGGGCCGCGGCGCAGGTGGTCCGGGACCTGGGCGGCCTGGAGCGCAGCCGGGTCTTCACCCGCTTCTGGCTGGCGCTCTTCGGGCTGTGGCCCTGGGAGGACCTGCCGATCATGCCGCCCGAGCTGATCCTGCTGCCCAGCTGGTGCCCGCTGAACGTCTACGACTTCGGGTCCTGGGCTCGGGCGACGATCGTGCCGCTGACGGTCGTGGCCCATCACAAGCCGGTCCGACCGCTGGCCCTGGACCTGGCCGAGCTGCGGGTCGGGGCCCGGCCCCGGGACCGGCGGGACCTGCGGACCTGGGCGGGGCGCTTCTGGCTGCTCGACGACCTGCTGCGGCGCTACGAGCGCCGCCCGATCGGCTGGCTGCGGCGGCTGGCCCTGACCCGGGCGGTCGAGTGGATCGTCCGGCGCCAGGAGGCCGACGGGGGCTGGGGCGGCATCCAGCCGCCCTGGGTCTACGCCCTCATGGCCCTGGCCCTCGAGGGCTACCCCCTGAGCCACCCGGTCATGGTCAAGGGCTTGGCCGGCCTGGACGGGTTCACGATCCACGACGAGCGGGGCCGGCGCCTGGAGGCCTGCCAGTCCCCGGTGTGGGACACCTGCCTCGCGGTCCAGGCCCTGGCCGACGCCGGTGTGCCGGCGGACCACGAGGCGCTGCGGCGGGCGGCCCGCTGGCTGGTGGAGCAGGAGGTCACGGTGCCCGGCGACTGGGCGGTCCGCCGGCCCGGGCTGGCCCCGGGGGGTTGGGCGTTCGAGTTCGCCAACGTCAACTACCCGGACGTGGACGACACGGCCGAGGTGATCCTGGCCCTGCGGCGGGTGGCCGAGGACGACCGGGGTTCGGTGGACCGTGGGCTGCGCTGGCTGCTGGGCATGCAGAGCGCGGACGGTGGCTGGGGGGCCTTCGACGCCGACAACACCCGCGCCCTCTGCCGGGAACTGCCCTTCTGCGACTTCGGCGAGCTCATCGACCCGCCGAGCGCCGACGTGACGGCCCACGCGGTGGAGGTCCTGGCGGCCACGGGGTACGGGGAGGCGGCCCGCCGCCGGGGGGTGGCCTGGCTGCTGGCCGCGCAGGAGGAGGACGGCTCCTGGTTCGGGCGCTGGGGCGCCAACCACGTCTACGGCACCGGCGCCGTGGTCCCGGCCCTGGTGGCCGCTGGCGTGCCGCCCGAGCACCCGGCCATCGTCCGGGCCTGCGACTGGCTGGTCCGCCACCAGCAGGAGCAGGGGGGCTGGGGCGAGGACCTGCGTTCCTACGACGACCCGGCGTGGCGGGGACGGGGCGCCCCGACCGCGTCGCAGACCGCCTGGGCCCTGCTCGCCCTCCTGGCCGCTGGCCGGCGGGACGAACCGGTCCAGCGGGGCCTGGCGTGGCTCTGCGACACCCAGCTGCCCGAGGGCACCTGGGACGAGCCCTGGTTCACCGGGACCGGCTTCCCGGGCGACTTCTACATCAACTACCACCTCTACCGCCTGGTCTTCCCCCTCATGGCCCTCGGCCGGGCCCTCGGGGACCCAGGGGGCGGGGGGATGAAGTGAGCACCCCCGCGGCAGGGGGCCCCGGCGTGGCGCTGGCTAGGCCCGGCATGGCCGTCGTGGCGAGCCCCGACACGCCGGAGGCCTGGGAGGAGGCCGTGGCCTCCCTTGCGCCCTCACCCGGCGGGGGGCTGGGCGCGCTCGTGCCGGTGGGTGGCCTGCCCGACGGTGTGACGGCCGGGGTGGTGGCGGAGGAGGCCGGGGCCCGGTTGCTGGCCGGGTGTCTCGAGCGGCGAGGCGTGCCGACCGGGGCGCTCGGGGACGCCCGGCTCTGGGCCGTCCAGGCGGCGCTGCAGCGGGCCGCGAACGGCCCGGTGGCGGTGGTGGGGCTGGCCGGTTCGGGGCCCGGGGTGCTCTGCTCGACCCCCGCTCCGCCGACCGCGGTCCCCGAGGGCCTCGGCTCGTCGGCCGCCCTGGCCTTGGCGGTGCTCGGCGAATGGGTGGCGGCCAGCGGAGCCCGGGAGGTCCTGCTGGCCGCGCCCCGGTCCTTCTGCGCCGGGGTGGAGCGGGCAATCGAGATCGTCGAGCGGGCCCTCGAGCGCTTCGGCCCGCCGGTCTACGTCCGGCGCCAGATCGTCCACAACCAGCACGTGGTGGCCGAGCTGGAGGCCAAGGGGGCGGTCTTCGTGGAGGAGGTCGAGGAGGTGCCCCCGGGGGCCACGGTGGTCCTGGCGGCCCACGGGGTGGCCCCGGCGGTCCGGGAGCAGGCCGAAGCTCGGGCCGGGGTGGTGGTGGACGCCACCTGCCCGCTGGTGGCCAAGGTCCACCGGGAGGCCCGGCGGTTCGCCGCCGAGGGCCGACAGGTGGTGCTGGTGGGCCACGCCGACCACGAGGAGGTCCAGGGCACCGTCGGGGAGATCGAGGGCCGGGTCCAGGTGGTGGCCAGCCCCGAGGAGGTCGCCGAGCTGCCCTTCGGTCCCGAGGAGCCCCTGGCCTACCTGACCCAGACCACCTTGGCGCTCGACGAGACCGCCGAGGTCCTCGCGGCCTTGCGGGCCCGCTTCCCGGGCATCGTGGGGCCCTCGGCCGACGACATCTGCTACGCCAGCCAGAACCGCCAGGACGCGGTGCGGGCCCTGGCCCGTCGGGCCGACCTCGTCGTCGTGGTCGGCTCGGAGAACTCTTCGAACACCGCCCGCTTGGTCGAGGTGGCGCAGCGCTCCGGCTGCCCGGCCGAGCTGGTCGAGGACGACGGCGACCTGGATCCTCGCTGGCTGGCGGGTCGCCGGCGGGTCGGGGTGACCGCCGGCGCCTCGGCGCCCGAGCGGCTGGTCCAGGCGGTGGTCGGTGCCCTGGGCTCCCTCGGCCCCTTGACCGTGCGGGAGGTCCGCACGGCCGAAGAACATGTCCGGTTCACTCTCCCTCGGAAGGTGCGCTGATGCCCGTTCCCCTTCGACAGAACCTCCGGATCGCCGCCCACCTGGCCAAGCAGCGCCTGAAGGGCCGGCGGTACTTCCCGTTCATCGTCGAGATCGAACCCCTCTTCGCCTGCAACCTCTCCTGCCCGGGCTGCGGGAAGATCCAGCACCCCACCGAGATCCTCCGCAAGCGGCTGAGCGTGGAGGACGTGGTCCAGGCGGTGGAGGAGAGCGGGACCCCGATGGTGTCCATCGCCGGCGGCGAACCGCTGCTGCACCCCGAGATCGACAAGATCGTGGCCGCGTTGGTGGAGCGGAAGGTCTACGTCTACCTCTGCACCAACGCCATCCTCCTGCACCGACGCCTCCAGCGGTTCACGCCCTCGCGCTACTTCTCCTTCGTGGTCCACTTGGACGGCCTGAAGGAGCGCCACGACCAGGCGGTGGACCGGCAAGGGGTCTTCGAGAAGGCGGTGGAGGCCATCCGGGAGGCCAAGGCGGCCGGGTTCCGGGTCACCACCAACTCGACCTTCTTCAACACCGACTCGCCCAAGACCATCCGGGACCTGCTCGACTTCCTGAACGACGAGCTGGAGGTCGACGCCATGATGATCTCGCCGGCCTACGCCTACGAGAAGGCCCCGGACCAGGAGCACTTCCTGCCGGTCGAGCAGACCCGGCAGCTGTTCAAGGAAGCCTTCGCCGGCAAGCGGCGGAAGTGGCGGCTGAACCACTCGCCGCTGTTCCTGGACTTCCTGGAGGGCAAGGTCGACCTGGACTGCACCCCCTGGGGGATCCCGAGCTACTCGGTCCTGGGCTGGCAGCGGCCCTGCTACCTCATGGCCGACGGCTACGCCAAGACCTACCGGGAACTGGTCGAGACCACCGACTGGTCGAAGTACGGCCGGGGGAAGGATCCCCGCTGCGACAACTGCATGGCCCACTGCGGCTACGAGCCCTCGGCCGTCCTCGCCACCATGGGGTCCCTCCGGCAGTCCCTGCGGGCCGTGGTCTCCACCCACTGACCGTGGAGCCGGCGAGGTCGGGGTGCGCCGCCTCCTGGCGCCGAGTAGGGACGTCGGGGAGGTTCAGGTGCCAGCGGGGCGGCCGAGGCCGGCGAGGGTGAGGGCCAGGGCCTTGGCTGCTCCGTTCGTACTGGCGAAGCGCACCAGGCTGATGACGACCACGGGGGCGCGGCTGCCCGAACCCCCGGGTGGGGCGGCGGCGATGACCTCGCAGTCCTCGAAGCCGTCCCGTCGCCAGGCGGTCTCCCCGCCGGGCTCGAGCTGGACCCGGCTGAGGCGTTCCTCGTCAGGGGCGGAGACCTGCCATCCGGTCAGGACCAAGGAGGCCGGGAGGCCCGGGGCAGGACCGGTCCGGGTCCCGCCGGTGTTGCTCGAGCCCGAGGCGCCCGTGCCGGCAACGGGTGCGGTCGAGGCCCGGTGTTGGTCGGCGGGCTTTAGGACGTCGGTCACCCGCAAGAGGGTCACCAGGAAGAACAGGGCGGTGGTTGCCGCCGCCGTCCAGCCCAGGGTCCGCCGCCACCGTGGGGCCTTGGCGGCGCTGACGTGGTGCTCGGGTCCGTCGATCTCGGGCGCGCCGAGGGGGCTGGCTGCCAGGAAGCGCTGGAGCGCGGCGCGGTGGGTCGGATCACGGAGCGCCTGCCGGCTCAGGACGATGCGGGCCTTGCCTTCGCCCCGGATGAGGAAGACCGGCCTCGGCGGGCCGACCCCGGCGGGGACGTAGGTGAGGCCGGCCTCGATCACCGAGGACGCCGGGATGGTGGTCGTCGAGAATGCTCGAACGGCGGTGATCCGGTCCGGACCGACCTCGACGAGCCGGTAGTTGCCGACGAGGCCGAGCAGCAGCACGAAGAGGAACACGCCGCCGAGGATGGCCAGCACTTCCCAGAGGGGAACCGGGTGCTGCACGCTACCCACGAGCAAGCCGATCCCGCTGGCGCTGACCATCAGCAGGACGATCAGGCCGATCTGCTTGGCCAGGTCACGCGGCGAGATGAGCACGGTGACGCCACTGGTCAGGAGGGGTGCGTCGGGAGCCTCCATGGCGGAAGGCTAGCAGCGGGCGTCGGGACGACCCGGTTGTCGGCGGGATCGACCCTCGGGGGTCCTAGGCTGCCGGCCCGTGCTGCGGCCCCTCTCCTGGCGCTACCCCTTGGCCGACACGGCGAACGGCGACCGGGGGCTGCTGGTCGCCGAGGGGGCCGAGGCGGAGGTGGACCTGCGAGCCCTGCGTCAGCTGACCCCCTACGGCCTGGTGGCCTGGGCACTGGTCGCCGGCCACAACGATCGGTTGCTCGTGACCACCCGCTTCCGCCTCCCCGCCGACCCACTGGTCCAGGGGGCCTTGGCCCGGGCCGGCCTGGACCAGCTGGCCAAGGAGCTGCTCTGCCCGGTGGAGGGCGCGGGGTCGTGGCCACCGGAGGACCCGGACCCGGCCATCGGACGGGCCCAGAGCCCGGTGGCCGTCGAGGTCGAGGTGCCCTGCCGCCCGGTCCACGGGGACCAGGAGCGCTCCGGGCTGCGGGCCGAGCTGGCCGCCTGGCTCGAGGGCACCCCCCGGTCCGTCGCCCAGCTGGCCCTGGAGGCCACCGAGGTGCTCTTGGACAACCAGCGGGACCACTCGGGGGCCTTCGATGCCTATGTGGCGGCTGGCACGGTCCGCGGTCCCAGGGAGCGCCGACGCCTGGAGCTGGCCGTGGGGGACAGCGGGCGGGGGCTGGCCGGGACCGCCACCGACCTCGACGAGGTCCTCGCTCGCCGGGGTCCCTTGGCCGGGCTGGTCGAGGCGGTCCTCGGGGCCGGCGGCATGGCGGTGCTGCGCAGCGGCACCCTCCGGCGGACTTGCTGGCCGAGCGGCCCCGTCGACCTCCCGCTGCCGGCCCTCCGGGGCACCCTCGTCGCCCTTGCCGTCCCCCTGCCCGAGGCGCCCAGCTCGGGCACCGGGGGTCCGGTGACCCGCTGAGGCGGGTCGTCAGGTGGCCAGGAGCTCGAGCAGCCCCTCGGTGTCCCGCAGGTCGCAGCGGACCGCGTCGGGCCCGAGGGCGGCCAGCGCCGCCGGAGGGAACCGGCCGGTCCCGACGAGGAGGGCCCGCGCCCCGTGGGCCCGAGCGACGGCCAGGTCGAAGGGGGTGTCGCCGATCACCCAGACCGCCGAGGGGTCGAGGACCACCCTGTGGCGGCGCCGGAGCCGATCGAGGGCGACCGGCAGGAGGGCCGTCCGCCGAGGCCGGTCGGACCCGAACGCCCCGATCTCGAGGTCGACGAAGGGCAGCAGGCCGAAGGTCTCGAGCTTGAGGCGGGCATTGTGGGCCAGGTTGCCGGTCAGGACGCTCTGGTGCCAGCCGGGTCGGGCCGCCAGGGTGGCCAGGGCCTCCCGGACCCCCGGCAGGACCCGCCCGCCGGCCCGCAGCTGGGCCTGCGCGGCGGCCAGCTCGTCGGCGAGCCGGGCCAGCACCGCCTCGAGGTCGACGCCCGCGGGGTCCAGCCCGAGCAGGTCGAGGTAGTCGAGGAGGATCTGGGGATCGGTCTTGCCGCTCATCGAGGGCCGGGACGAGGGGCGCACCCCGAGGACCGCCTCGAGGGCCCGGTCGAAGACCGCGGCGGCCGTCTCCCCGCCGTGGAGGAGAGTGCCGTCGATGTCCCAGAGCACCAGGCGGGCCACGCCGGGAGGGTAGCGGGGCCCGCCCTCGCCGGGGGCCCGGGAAGCTGGGAACATGGCGGGTCATGACCGGCACCCTGCTCCCGGCGACCGAGGCCGCCCCGACGACCGAGGGACCCCAGGCCGCGGAAGGGCACCGGCGGGTCGGCCGGGGCGAGCTGGTGGCCCTGGCAGTGCTGGTCGTCGTGCCCGTCCTGGCCTTCGCCGTGCCCGCCATGCTGGGCCACTCGGTGTTGCCCGGCGACGACGCCAGCCAGAACTTCCCCATGCGGGTGCTGGTCGGCAAGCAGCTGGCCGCTGGCCACCTCCCGCTGCTGGACCTGCGGATCTGGAGCGGGACGCCCCTCTTGGCGGGGTGGAACGCCGGTGCCGCCTACCCCTTCACCTGGCTCTTCGCCGTCCTGCCAGGCACGGCGGCCTGGGCGGTGAACCTGATGGTCATGGGCTGGGCGGCCGGCCTGGGCCTCTACGCCTTCCTGCGGGCCAACCGCCTGGGGCCCCTGGCCGCCGTCCTTGGGGCCTCGGTCTTTGCCTTCTCGGGGGCCATGGACGCCCAGGTGGTCCACTTCGGCCTGGTGGCCGGGGTGAGCTGGGTGCCCCTCCAGCTCCTCGGGGTGCTGCTGCTGGACCGGGCGACGACCCGGCGGGCCTGGTGCGGGGCGGCCGCGCTGGTCGCCGCAAGCGCCGCCCTGACCCTGCTGGCTGGGGAGCCCCGGGCCATCGACGTGGCGGCGGCGGTGAGCGGTCCCTACGTGCTCTGGCGGCTGTGGCGCCGCCGGCACGAGCCCCGGGCCGCGCTCCGGCTGCTCGCCGGGGTGGTCCTGGCCGGCGTGGTGGCCGGGTGTCTCGGGGCGGTGCAGCTGCTGCCCGGGCTGCACGCAGTGCGGCAGTCCCAGCGGGCGTCGAAGACCTTCAACCTCTTCGACTCGGGCTCCTACCCCCTGTCGTGGCTGCTGCTGCTCCTGGTGCCCAACCTGCTGGGCGGCTCGGGCTCCTTCGGGGCCCCGAGCTTCTTCGCCTCCTACAACCTGACCGAGGTGACCGGCTACGTCGGTCTCCTGCCCCTGGTGGCCGCCGTGGCCCTCTGGGGCCGGGTCCGTCGGGGCCGGCCCTGGCCCGAGTGGGTGGCCTTCGAGTGGATCGCCGCCCTCGGCGTGCTGCTGGCCCTGGGGGGCAGCACCCCGGCCTGGCACCTGCTCATCCGCATCCCCCTCTACGGCGGCCAGCGGCTTCAGAGCCGGAACATCCTGGTGGCCGACCTGGCCTTGGCCGTCCTGCTGGCCTTCTGGGTCGACGGGTTCCTGCGCCGGCGCCAGGTGGTCGACGGGGCCCGCCGGGCCCGGCCGGCTGAACGCTGGCTGGCGGCCCTGGCCGCCCTCGGGGCGCTCTCGGTGCCGGCCCTGGCCCTTACTGACACGCGGCCCCTGGAGCACGTCCTGGGGGTGGTCCACAAGGAGGGTCTGGCCCTCCAGCTGCGGCCCTGGTTCCTGCCCTCGCTCGGGGTCGCCCTCGGGGTGCTGGCCCTCGTCGTCCTCGGGGACCGCCTGCCCCGGTGGTGGCGGGCCGGGGCCACCGCGGCCCTCGTCACCGCCGACGTGGCGCTCTTCGCCCTCACCTCGCTCTTCCTGGTGGCCCCGGCCAACGGACCGGTCGGTCCTCTCGGGGCCGCCGCGGCGGCCGACGTCCCGGTCGGCCCCACGGTCCCGGTGGCCGACCTCGGGGTGCCGGGGCGCTTCGCCGTCTACGACCCTGGCCTCCTCGACGGGGCCGAGGCCCAGCAGGCCGGGGCGCCGGACGCCAACCTGCTCGCGGGGGGCTGGTCCCTGCAGGGCTACAGCGCCATCGTGAACGGGACCTACGCGGCGGCCACGGGCTCGCACGGGGCCATGGGGGCGGGCCAGGACGTCCTTTCGGTCCAGGCGGTGGCCGACGGGGTCCTCGACCAGCTGGACCCCAGCGTCCTGATCACCCCGCCGCAGTACCTCGTGGTGGCGGCCGCCCGGGCGAAGGCCCTCACGGCCGAGGGGGCCACCCAGGCCCCGGTGCCCGCCGCCGGGCAGCGCGACCTCACCGCCGGGGGGACGGTGGCCTGGGACCTCGGTGAGCCGGTCGGCGTGACCGCCGTGGACCTTCCGGTCACGGTGTCCCGGGCCGGGACCCTCCAGCTGGGCCTCGAGCGGGCCTCGGGCCAGGTCGACTGGCTTCCGGCAGCCTCGCTGGTGCCGGGGAGCCAGACCCTCGCCGAAACCGTCGGGGGCGTCCCGGGCACGGGGAGCGGAGGCCAGGACGGCCCCGGGGCTCGGACCGTGGCGATCCTGGCGCGGGGGACCGCCGAGGGCCGCACCGGCGTGCCCGAGGTCCGAGACGCGGCGCATGTGCCCTTGGACCTCGACGGCGCCCTCCAGGCGGCGCTCTCGGCCAGCGGCCAGTGGCGCTACCTGCGCCAGGACGGTCCCTTCGCCGTCTTCCAGGCCACGCACCCCGACCCGCCGGTGCGGCTGGTGGCCCTGCCGGGCCGGAGCCTTGCTGGCGCGACCGTCACCGGCACCACCGGCCCGGCCCTGGCTCCCTGGACGGTCTCGGTCCGCTCGACCCAGGGTGCCGTGCTGATCCGCTCGGTGGCCGCCATCGAGGGCTGGCACGTGACCTGGCAGCCGGCCGACGGCGGCCCGGCCCGACCCCTGGCCCTCGAGCGGCGGGGCATCGTGCAAGCGGTCCAGGTGCCCCCGGGTGCCGGCACCGTCCGCTTCGTCTTCCGCCAGCCGGGGTTCGCCACCGCCAGTCTCCTCGGGGTGCTCGGGCTGGTCGCCCTCGCCGGCCTCGTGGCCCTCTGGCTGTTCCTCGACCGGCGGCGGCCCGGGAGCGAGCCGGTCCCCGGGCCCACGGCCCGCTAACCTCCTGACCCGTCAGTCGAGTGCCGGTCGGCCGGACAGCGCCGGTGATCGGCGAGGAGGGGAGGGACCGTGGAGAGCGAAGCGGCCATCTTGTGGGAGGACGCCAAGGACTGGAGCGTGGAGCCCATCGAGCTGGACCCGCCGAAGGAGGGCGAGGTCCTGGTCCAGCTGGCGGCCAGCGGGATGTGCCACTCCGACGAGCACCTGCGGACCGGCGACCTGGTGGCCGAGCGGCCGGTCATCGGCGGCCACGAAGGGGCCGGCGTGGTCCTCGAGGTCGGGCCGGGCGTGACCGACCTGAAGCCGGGCGACCACGTGGTCTTCGGCTTCATCCCCGCCTGCGGCAAGTGCCCCTCGTGCGCCTCGGGCCACTCGAACCTCTGCGACTACGGCGCGGTGCTCATGGCCGGCAAGCAGCTGGACGGCACCAGCCGGCACCACGCCCGGGGTCGGGACCTCAACGCGTTCCTCTGCCTCGGCACCTTCTCCCGGCACACCGTGGTGAACCAGGCGTCCTGCGTGAAGATCTTGGAGGACATCCCCCTCGACAAGGCCTGCCTGGTGGGCTGCGGGGTGACGACCGGCTGGGGGTCCTCGGTCCACGCCGCGGACGTCCGGCCCGGGGACAACGTCGTGGTGGTCGGCGTCGGCGGCATCGGGGCCGCCGCCATCCAAGGGGCCAAGCTGGCCGGGGCGGAACGGATCTTCGCCATCGACCCGGTGCCCTACAAGCGGGAGATGGCCCAGCGTTTCGGGGCGACCCACGTGGCGGCCTCCGCCGAGGAGGCCCTGCCGCTGGTCCAGGAGGTCACCTGGGGCCGGATGGCCGACAAGGTCATCTGCTGCAAGGGGGTCGGACGGGGAGCCGAGATGGCCGGCATCATGGCCCTGGCCGCCAAGCTGGGCCGGGTGGTGGTGACGAACATCCACCCGATGCTGGAGACCGACGTCCAGATGAGCCTCTGCGACCTGACGCTGATGGAGAAGCAGGTCGTGGGCTCGCTCTTCGGCTCGAGCAACATCCGCAAGGACATCCCGAAGCTCCTCGAGCTCTACCGGGAGGGCCAGCTGGACCTGGACGGCATGGTGACCCGCACCTACCCCTTGTCCGAGGTCAACCAGGGCTACCAGGACATGCTGGACGGCAAGAACATCCGCGGCGTCCTGGTCTACGACTGAGGACCGGGCCGTGGCCGACGCCGATGCCCCGCCGCGGCCCCCGGCCCCCTTCGACCGGCTGGTCGGCCGCTTCGTCGGGGAGGGCCGAGGGCTGTGGGCGGCCGACCCGCCCTTCCGGTACCGCGAGGAGGTCCAGATCGGGGCGACGGGTCGCCCCTTCTTGACCTACCGCCAGCAGACCTGGGATCTGGCCGACGGCAGTCCCCGACACGCCGAGGTCGGGTACCTGCGTCTCGGGGAGGCCGGGGCGCTCGAGCTCCTGCTGGTCCAGCCGACGGGGATCGCCGAGATCCACGCCGGGTCCTTCGACGGCGAGGTCCTCGACCTCCGGCCGGTGGCCGTCAGCCGGACCCCGGGTGCCAAAGCGGTCACCGGGGTCGAGCGCCGCTTCGTCCTCGAGGGCGACGTCCTCCGCTACCACCTGCGGATCGCCATGCACGACGAGCCCTTGGCCGACCACCTCGAGGCCACCCTGCGCCGGGTCGCGGGCTGAGGCACGAGGGCGGCAGGGTCAGGAGGGCGGCAGGGGCTCCCCGTGGCGTCCCTCGCCGGCGGCGAAGCGGCGGGCCCCGGCCAGGGCCTCGCCGGCCGCCAGGCTGGCCAGGCCGTGGCGGGCCTCGTTCGCCAGGGCCTCGGCGGTGGGCAGCCCCCACTGCTCGAGCAGGGAGGCCCGGTCGTGGCGCAGGCAGGCCTGGGGCAGTTCGGCGAGTTGGCGGGCCAGGGCGAGCGCCTGGGGCAGGGCCCGCCCCGGGGGGGTCACCCGGTTGACCAGGCCCATGGCCAGGGCCTCGTCCGCGCCCACGGGCCGTCCGGTCAGGACGAGGTCCAGGGCCCGGCTCTGGCCGATGAGGCGGGGCAGGCGGACGGTGCCACCGTCCACGAGGGGGACCCCGACCCGTCGGCAGAACACGCCCAGGACGGCGTCCCGGGCCGCCACCCGCAGGTCGCACCAGAGGGCCAGCTCGAGGCCGCCGGCCACCGCGTAGCCCTCGATGGCCGCCACGACCGGCTTGCTGAGCTGCAGGCGGGTGCAGCCCAGGGGCCCGGGCCGGCTCGGGTCCTCGTGGACCTGGTGGAGGTCGCCGGCGGCGATGGCCTGAAGGTCGGCCCCGGCGCAGAACGTACCCCCCCGCCCGGTCAGCACGGCCACGTCCAGCTCGGGGTCGTCCTCGAAGGCGCAGAACGCCTCCCGCAGGGCGTCGGCGGTGGGGGGGTCCACGGCGTTGCGGCGCTCGGGCCGGGCGAGGGCCACCTCGAGGACCCGGCCGTGGACCTGCCGCTCGAGGCCGGCCAGGGGCGGGAGGGCACGAGCCATGGCCCGACCCTCGCGCGACCCGCCGACCACCGTCCAGCGAGCGCTGGGTTCCCCGGGTCCGCTGGTGCCCGACGTCGAGCACGGCTGGGCCGGGGCAGGTCGGCTGGCTAGGGTGCCGGCTCGTGGCCGAGGACGGGCAGCAGGAGGCGGTGGAGGTCCAGTCGCCGGTCACCGGCACGGTGGTGGCCGTGCTGGTGGCCGCGGGGGAACGGGTCCGAGCAGGCCAGCGGGTGGCCCTGGTGGAGTCCATGAAGATGGAGTACCCGGTCGAGAGCCCCACGGCCGGCGTGGTCCTCGCCCTTCTCGTCCCGCCGGGGACCTCGGTGCGCCAGGGGGAGACGCTGTGCCGACTCGCCCCGGGGGATGGGGGCCCAGTCGAGGGGGACGCCGCCGAGTGGAGGCCCGTCGGGTCGGGGCCGGGCACGCCGGGGCCCGCCGAGCGGCCCGAGGTGGCTGCTTGGCGGGCCCGTCGGGCCCTGGTGGAGGACGAGGCCCGGCCGGCCGCGGTGGCCCGGCACAAGGCCATCGGGCACCGGACCGCCCGGGAGAACGTGGCCGACCTGCTGGACGAGGGGAGCTTCCAGGAGCTGGGGTCCTTGGTGGTGGCGGCCCAACGGGCCCGGCGTTCCCGGGAGGAGCTCGAGCGGGAGACCCCGGCCGACGGCCTGGTCTGCGGGCTGGGCCGGGTGAACGGGGAGCTCTTCCCGGAGCGGGCGGCCTGCGCCGTACTGGCCTACGACTACACGGTCCTGGCCGGCACCCAGGGGCAGATGAACCACCGGAAGAAGGACCGGCTGCTGGAGGTGGTGGAGCGGCTGCGGGTCCCCCTGGTGCTCTTCGGCGAGGGCGGTGGGGGCCGACCGGGGGACACCGACACGACGACGATCACCGGGCTCGACACGATGGCCTTCGCCCTCATGGCCCGCCTGAGCGGCCTGGTGCCCCTGGTCGGGATCGCCGCAGGGCGCTGCTTCGCCGGGAACGCCGCCCTGCTGGGCTGCTGCGACGTACTGATCGCCACGGCGGACGCGAACCTGGGCATGGGGGGCCCGGCCATGATCGAGGGCGGGGGACTCGGTCGCTTCGCTCCGGAGGAGATCGGGCCGCTGGCCGTCCAGGAGGCCAACGGGGTGGTGGACCTGGCGGTGGCCGACGAGGCCGAGGCGGTGGCGGTGGCCAAACGCTACCTGGGCTACTTCCAGGGGCCGCTTGCCACCTGGGAAGAGGCCGACCAGGCGCAGCTGGCCGGGCTCCTCCCGGCGCGGCGCACCGAGGTCTACGACGTCCGGCGGATCCTCGAGGTCCTGGCCGACCAGGGCAGCGTCTTGGAGCTCCGGCCTCGCTTCGCCCCGGGCATGGTGACCGCGCTGGCCCGCCTGGAGGGCCGGCCGGTCGGGGTCCTGGCGAACAACCCGCTCCACCTCGGCGGGGCCATCGACGCCGCGGGGGCGGCGAAGGCCGCTCGCTTCGTGGCCCTCTGCGACGCCTTCGACCTGCCGCTGGTCTCCTTGGTGGACACCCCTGGCTTCCTGGTCGGCCCGGCGGCCGAGGCCGAGGGCCTGGTCCGCCAGGCCGGCCGGCTCTTCGTGGTCGGGGCGAGCGTCCAGGTGCCCTGGGTGACGGTGGTGCTCCGCAAGGCCTACGGGCTGGGAGCCCAGGCCATGGCCGGGGGGAGCTTCCGGACGCCGCTTCGGACGGTGGCCTGGCCGACCGGGGAGCTGGGCGGCATGGGCCTGGAAGGGGCGGTCCGGCTGGGGTTCCGCCGGGAGCTCGCCGAGGCCGACGACCCCGAGGCCCTCTACGAGCAGCTGGTCGCCGCCGCCTACGAGCGGGGCAAGGCCGTGTCGGTGGCCGAGGCCTTCGAGCTCGACGAGGTGGTGGACCCGGCCCGGACCCGTCAGGAGCTCTGTGCCCTGCTGCGGAGCGCCCCGCCGCCCCCGGCCCGGGTCGCCAAGAAGCGACCCGGTCTCGGGGTCTGGTGACCGGGCCGGTGATCTCGCGTCCGAGGCGAGGGAACCCTGCGCCGAGTGGCCGAGGACGACCGGGTCAGTGGGTCCGCAGCGGCCGGTTGCCCCGGGGCACCTCGACGACGGCGGCCACGTCCTCCTCGGCACCGGACGCCGGGTCGGCACCCTCGGCCGTGGCCTGGTAGGCGGCGGCCACGGCGGGGGCGACCGGCAGGCGGAGGGCGGCGTTGGCGGCCAGCTGCTCGAAGAGGCGGACGTCCTTGGCGCCGAGCGCCGGGGCGAACCAGCCCCGGTGGTCCTGGCCGAGGAGCAGGTCGAGACGGTTCTGCAGGCCGGGGGCCACGAGGGGGGAGCTGCGGAGGAACCCCTCGAGGACCTTCGGGGCCACCCCTGCCGCCTGGGCCGTGGCCACCGCCTCGGCGCACACCGCCAGGCTCCCGAGGAGGAGGTAGTTGGCGACCAGCTTCATGGTGGTCGCCAGCGCCGGGTCCTCACCGCAGACCACGTGGGCCCCGGCCAGGTCCTCCCAGAGGGCGGCCAGCTGGAGCCGGGCCTGCTCGGGGCCCCCGAGCAGCAAGGTGGCGGCACGCCCCCGGACCGCCTCGGGCGCCCCGAGGACGGGAGCCGCGAGGAAGCGGTCGGGCCCGAGGCGCCGCTGCTCCTCCCGGCTGGTCGTCGGCCCGACCGTGCTGGCGTCCACCAGGACCGACCCGGGCGAGAGGGCCTCGGCCAGCGCCTCGTCGACGGTGGCGAGGACGGCGGCGTCGTCGGCCAGCGACACGAGGACCACCTCGGCGCCGGCGACTGCCGCGCCGGGGCTCTCGGCCACGACGGCGCCGGCCGCTGCGGCCGCGGCCGTCTTGGACCGGGTGCGGTTCCAGACGGTGACGTCGTGGCCGGCCTCGAGGAGACGCTGGGCGATGGCCGTGCCCATTCGACCAGTACCGAGCAGGGCGAGGTGCACGACTCGGGACCCTAGCGGCGGGCCCCGCCGACCGTGACCGCAGGCCGTCGCGCCCAGCGGTGGCCGTGGCCTATGGTCGAGGGGTGGGCGGGGCGACGGAGGCCGACCGGACGGTCCCGTGGGAGGGACCGGGGCGGGGCGTCACCGCCCGCTCGGTGGTGGCCAGCATCCTGCTGCCCCTGGAGGTGCCGGAGCTGGCCGGTCGGTCCCTGGTCCGCTGCTGCCAGCTCTTCGGGATCGCCGAGGGCACCGCCCGGGTGGCCATGAGCCGGATGGTGGCGGCCGGGGAGCTCGAGGTGGCCGGCCCGGGCCGCTATCGGCTCTCGGGGCGGATGCTGGCCCGGCACGCCCGGCAGCGGGCTGCCCGGCACCCCGCCCTGCTTTCCTGGTCGGGGGCCTGGCTGGTCGTCGCCGGGGGTCGGGGAAGCCGGCTCGCTCAGCGGACCCTCGGGACCGCCCTGGTCGAACAGCGGCTCTTCGAGGTCCGGCCTGCGCTCTGGGCCCGGCCCGCCAACCTGGGAGGCCTCGAGGAGGCGGTGGGGCGGGTCCTCCAGGACCACGCCGAGGTCGGCCGGCAGTGCCTGGTGTGGCAGGGGCGCCTGCTCGGGGCAGGCCAGGACGACCGGACGCTGGTCGCCCGGCTGGTCGACCTCGAGGCCTGGGCGGCGGAGGCCCGGGCTCTCGTGGTGGCCCTCCAGGCCACCTTGCCCGACCTGGAGGGGGGCCGTCCTCGCGCCCTGGCGGCCTGCTTCGAGGTGGCGGCCGCTGCCGTGCGCCACCTGACGACCGATCCCTTGCTGCCCGAGGCCCTGCTGCCCGAGGACTGGCCCGGTCCGGCGCTGCGGGCCACCTACGACGCCTACGAGGACGCCTACCGCCGGCTGCTGGTCACCTACCTGCGGACCGTGCCCGTCGGCGATCCGCCCGAGGGAGCCGGGCCGGGCCACTGAGCGGCCACCGACGGTCGGGGGCCTAGGCTGCCGAGTCGCCAGCCCGCTTCGGACCGGGGCTGGGGCGGACCACGATGCTGACGAAGTGCTCGTGGCGGGCGCAGCGGTCCCCGCTGTTGTAGATCGACAGCCGGGTGCCGCAGCCCGGCTCGGCGCAGATCCGCCCGGCCGGTGCGGTCTCGACGACGCGGTGCCAGGTGGCCACCGGCTCGGCGGCGAGCCGGCCGGTCTCCCCACGGCTCATCGGCATGCCTGCTCCTTTCCCTCCCCGCTGCCGACCCGGGTGCGGACCGGCGCTCACCTGGGTGCTACCCAGCCGGCGGGTCGGGCAAACCGGCACGAGCCGGCGAGGGCTCGGCGAGGGGACCGCCGAGATCGACGGCGGGGGGTGCCGACTCGGCGAGCAGGGCCCGGAGGCGGGCCAGGCTGCGGGTCAGGATCCGGGAGATCTGCATCTGGCTGACTCCCAGCTGACGGCCGATCTCGGACTGGCTGAGGCCCTCGCCGAAGCGCAGCCAGAGCACCCGGCGGTCTCGGGGGGCGAGCTCCGCCAGGGCCCGCTGGAGGCCGGCGCGGATCTCGGCGCAGTGGAACAGCCGGTCGGCTGCCGGGTCGGCCAGGGCCGCCGTTCGCTCGGCCTCTGGGCCGCTGTCCTCGGGCTCGGCGGCTGGCAGGGGTAGGGTCCGGTAGGCCTGGGCGGCCTCCTGGGCTGCGAGCAGCTGCTCGGGGTCCACGCCGAGGGCGCCGGCCAGCTCGGGCACGCTCGGGGGGCGGCCCAGGCGCTGGGCCAGGTGGGCCTCGGTCTGGTGGGCGGCCAGCAGCAGCTCTTGGAGGGGGCGGGGCACCCGCACGGCCCAGACCCGGTCCCGGAAGTGGCGCTTGAGCTCACCGAGGATCGTGCGGGTGGCGAAGGTCGAGAAGGCCACGCCCCGGCTGGGGTCGAAGCGGGCGGCGGCACCCACCAGGGCGAGGCGCGCCACTTGGACCAGCTCGTCGAACGGCTCGCCTCGAGCGGCGAACCGGCGAGCCAGGTGGGTGGCCAGCCCCAGGTGGGCTTCGACCAGGGCGTGGCGGGCGGCTGCGCAGGAGCCGGGTTCGTGCCCCTCGAGGGGGGCGGCCGAGGAGCCTTCCGCCACCGGGTTCACGACGGGGGGCCCGACCGGTGGGTCAGACGGAGCCAGGCCCCCCCGCCCCCCTCGTCGGCGCCGTGTTCGTCGACCAGGGCGTCGAGGATCCGGTCCGAGAGGGCCCGGGCCTCACCGCCCCAGACCCTCTCCCGCCGGCTCCCTGGCCCGCCCACCGAGCCTGGGGGACCCTCCAGCCGGCAGCGGGCCTCGAGCCAGCCAGGAGCGAAGCGAAGCTCGACGCGAAGGGGCGGAGCGGTCGGCGCGCCGCCGGGCTGGTCGCCGGGGGCTGCGATGGCCGGGGGGAGGAAGCGGCTGCAGAGCTCGTCGACGGCCAGGCGAAGGTCCTCGATCTCCTCGAGGCTGAGTCCCGCCTGGCTGGCCACGGCTGCTGCCGCCAGGCGGGCCACGGCGAGGAGCTCGGGTCGAGGAGGCAGGACCAGGACGACCCGGTCCGTGGGGTCGCCCGCCGGTTCGGGCTGGCTGGCGAGGCCCCTCATCGTCGAACCTTCATCGTCGAGCGGCCTCCTCGACCGTCGGCGCCACCAGGAAGACGGTGTCCAACCCGGTGATCTCCAACACCTTGGCGATCTGGGGGCGGTCCACGGCCAGCCGCAGGTCCCCGCCCTCGGCCCGGAGGCGTTTGAGGGCGCTCACCAGCACCCCGAGGCCGGTCGAGTCGATGAAGGACACCCCGGTCAGGTCCACCACCACGGTCCTCGGACCGCCGGTCGCCAAGCCGAGCAGCCGCTGGCGGAGCTGGGGCGCGCTCGAGAGGTCGACCTCGCCGCGGACCACCAGGACGGCGGCGTCCCCCTCCTCGGTCTCGTCGAAACTGACCTCCACCGGCCTTCCTCCTCACCGCTGCCCCGGTGCGCAGGTCCGGACGAGCGGTCGATGCATCCCCTGTCGAGACGGAGCCTAGGACGCCGAGACAGCGCACGCCGAGCTAACCTGCAGCCGCCGTCCTGAGGGGACGCGATCGACCGGAGGAGGACCGCCCGGTGGCCCTGCGCTGGGCTCGTCGACGGAAGGTGGAGGCCTTGGCGCCCGTGGGGCTCTTCGCACGCCTCTCCCGGGCGGACCTGGCCGCCGTCGCCGACCTCGCCGTCCCCGAGCACTTCGCCCCCGGGGCCGTCCTGACCCGGGAGGGTCAGCAGGGTGGGCTGGCCTACGTCGTGGTCAGCGGGCGCTGCGCCGTCCAGCGAGGGGGCCGGACGGTCGCCCGGCTGGGCCCCGGCTCGGTCGTGGGGGAGCTGTCCTTGCTCGATCGGGGGCCCCGGACCGCCACGGTCGTGGCCACCGAGGAGGTCGAGGCCCTCGCCCTTGCCCAGGCCGACTTCCAGGCCCTCCTACGGCGCTCCCCTCGGGTGCGGCGGGGCGTGCTCGAGGCCCTGGCCGGTCGGCTCCGGGCGGTCGACCGGGACCTGGCCCGCACCGGCTAGGCCCGCGCCACTCCGAGCCCCTGCCGGAGCCGGTCCCGCTCGCTCGGGTCAGTCGGCGGGGCCGGTGGCCAGACGAGCGGCGAGGGCCTCGAGGGCCCGCTGGTAGGTCTGCTGGAAGACCCCGAGGAGCTCGTCGGGCTCCACCTCGAAGGACCAGCGGATCCGGCAGCCTGCGGGGTCCTCGAGGACTTCGATGCTCGCCTCGTGCCGGGTCAGGGCGAGGTCCCCGCCGACGATGCCGTAGCGGGCCACCCGCCGGACCGGGTCGACGCCGAGGTCCCGCTCGACCACCGTCATGCCCCCCAGGGACAGGACCCGATCGTCGCCCCGGAGCTCGCAGGCGTCGATGCCGGGCATCCACTGGCCGATGCCCCCGAAGTCCGAGACCACCGACCAGACCTCGGCGGCCGGCCGCGCCACGCTCACCGCTACTTCGCCCGCTGCCATCTGGCCCCCTTCTCCGTCTGGCCCGGACCCCTGGTCGGGTCCTCGGCGCAGCCTAGGCGACGCTCAGGGCCGGCAGAGGATCTCGCCGTGGGTCAGCTGGCACCAGCCAGCCGGGGCGTGGGCCCAGTCCCGCCAGGCCTGGGCCAGGTCCTCGAGCTCGGTCGGCTCGGCGAGCCCGCCGGCTCGGGCGTGGCGGGCCAGGTCCGAGGCGAGGGTCCGCTCGGCCCGGGTCTCCCCCCACCAGCGCCGCTCCTCGGGGGTCACGAACGCCCAGGTGCTGACCGAGGCCCGGATCTCCCCGAAACCGGCTCGCTCCGCCCAGGTCACCAGGAAGCGGCCGGCGGCGGGCTCCCCGCCGTTGCGCCGGGCCACCGCCACATAGAGGTCCCGCCAGCGGGCCAGCCGGGGATCGGCGGGCGAGCAGAGCTCGACCAGGTAGTCGCTGTCCCGGGCCGCCACCAGGCCGCCGGGCCGGCAGACCCGCCGGAGCTCGGCGAGGACGGCCACCGGGTCGGCCACGTGCTGGAGGACCTGGTGGGCGTGGACGACGTCGAAGCTGTCGTCGGGGAAGGGCAGGCGCAACCCGTCGGCCAGGGCGAAGGCGACCGGCCCGGTCCCGGCTGCGTCGGCGATCGACCGCTGGGCCTCGGCGAGGACCTCGGCGGCGAGGTCCAGGGCAACCACCGGACCCGGGGCCACCCGGGCCGACAGGTCGGCGGTGAGGGTCCCGACCCCGCAGCCCAGGTCGAGGAGCCGCTGGCCCGGTGCGAGGAACGGCAGCAGGTAGCCGGCGGAGTTCTCGGCGGTCCGCCAGCGGTGGGCCGCCAGGACGCTGCGGTCGTAGCCGTGGGTGTAGGTGGCGCGAGGCGGCGGGGAGGCAGCCGAGGGCACGGCCCCAGTGTGGCAGGCCCCCGGCGATCGGGCCGGGTGGACGTGAGCGGCCCCGAACCCTCTGGCTGGCATGCTGGCGCCATGGACGATCCGCTCGAGGCGTGGGCCGAGGCCCTTGGGAGCCTGGCCCTGCCCGAGGAGATCCTGCGCCAGGCCCCGGCCTCGCCCTGGGCGTTCGACCCGGCGGTCTTCATGGCCCGGGTGGCCGAGGCCCGCGAGCGGACCGGCCTGGCCCGGCGCTGGGCGAGCGAGGCCCTGCCCGAGGGGGGCCGGGTCCTGGACGTGGGCTGCGGGGCCGGGGCCGCTGGCTTGGCCCTGGTGCCGCCCGCCGGGCTGGTCCACGGGGTCGACCAGGACCCGGCCATGCTGGCGGCCTTCGTCGAGCAGGCCACGGCCCTGGGGGTGGCCGCCGAGGCGACCCAGGGGGACTGGCCGACGGTGGCCCCGTCGGTACCAGCGGCCGACGTTGTGGTGTGCCACCACGTCCTCTACAACGTGGCGGCCCTCGCCCCCTTCGTCCGGGCTCTCGACGACCACGCCCGGCGGCTCGTGGTGGTCGTCGTCTCGGCCGAGCACCCCCTGGCCTGGATGGCGCCCCTGTGGCGACGCTTCTGGGGGCTCGAGCGGCCGAGGGGCCCCCGGGCCGAGGACCTGGTCGCCGCCCTCGGCGCCCTCGGGCTGCCCGTTGAGGTCGGCTGGGACGAGGAGCCGGTGGTTCCCCCGAGCCACGACCAGGTGGCCGAGGTCTGCCGGCGGCTCTGCCTGCCCGAGGACCGACGAGACGAGGTGGCCGCCGCCCTGGCCGAGCAGCCCCGTCCCCCCACCAGGCAGCTCTGCGTCCTGCGCTGGGTCCCCGTTCGGGCCGGCTGAGCTTCGGGCGAGGCCGGCCGGTCAGTCGCCGAGGGCTGCTCGGACACTGGCCAGCCGCTCGGGGACCACCCGCCACCAGGTCCACCGGCCGCGGCGCTCGCCGACGAGGAGCCCGGCGTCGGCCAGGACCTTCGTGTGGTGCGAGATCGTCGGCTGGCTCCGACCCAGGGGCCGCTCCAGGTCGCAGGAGCAGACTTCGCCGTGGGCGGCCACCAGGGAGAGCAAGCGGAGCCGAACCGGGTCGGCGAGGGCCGAGAGCAGGCGGGCCAGGTCGCGGGCCTCCTCCTCGCCGAGGGGTGCCTCGAGCAGCGACGCCTGGCAGGCCTCGTCGTCGGGGGGCGCTGGGCGCGCCCCGAGCGGGTTCGGCACGGGCGCCCTCGGCATGGCAGCCTCCTCCCACAACATTGACCGAGATCGATCTGTCGAGTAGGATCGACGAAGGTCAATCTAGCGGGAGGTCCCATGTCCCGAGTGCAGCTGGCCCTCCGGGTCTCCGACCTGGCGGCGGCCGTGTCGTTCTACGAAACCCTCTTCGAGACGCCGCCGGCTCTCGTGCGGCCGGGGTACGCGCGGTTCGCCGTGGGCGACCCGCCGTTGAAGCTCGTCCTGCTCGAAACCACCGACGGTGATGCCGGGGTCCTGGACCACCTGGGCGTCGAGGTGGACGGGGCCGAGGCGGCCGAGGCGGCGGCGAGCCGACTGGCGAGCGAGGGACTGGTGACCGAGCGGGAGGAGCGGGTCGCCTGCTGCTACGCCCTGCAGGACAAGGTCTGGGTGCGGGGGCCCGACGGGGAGCCCTGGGAGGTCTACGTCGTCCTGGGCGAAGCCTCGGCCGGTCCGCGCCGGAGCACCGGCGGGTCAGCCGCCCGAGGTGCCATCGGGACCTGTTGCGAAACGGTCGCCGGGGCCGTCGGTGCGTGAGGCCCTGGTCGAGGGCCGGCCGCTGGCCCCGGCGGCGGGGCCGGTGGCCCGTCGGCGGCTCTCCTGGCTGGACCGGTTGCTGCCGCTGTGGATCCTGGCGGCCATGGGCCTGGGGCTGGGCCTCGGACGGGCGGTGCCGGACCTCGGGAAAGACCTGGACCGCCTGCAGGTCACCCAGGGGACGTCCCTCCCGATCTTTCTCGGGCTGCTCGTGATGATGTACCCGGTGCTGGCCCGGGTCCGCTACGGCGAGCTGGGGTCGGTGACCCGGGACCGTCGGATGCTGGTCTCGTCCCTGGTCCTGAACTGGGTGGTGGGGCCGGCGGTGATGTTCGGCCTGGCGTGGGCCTGGCTGCCCCACGAGCCGGCCTACCGGACCGGCATCATCGTGGTGGGCCTGGCCCGCTGCATCGCCATGGTGCTGATCTGGAACGACCTGTCGTGCGGTGACCGGGAGGCGGCCGCGGTCCTGGTCGCGCTGAACTCGCTCTTCCAGCTACTGGCCTTCGCCCTGCTCGGCACCTTCTACCTGCGGGTGCTGCCCGGCTGGCTGGGCCTGCCGACGGTGGGCCTGCGCTTCTCCATGCCGACCATCGCCGAGACGGTGGCCATCTTCCTCGGGGTGCCCCTGATCGCGGGGTTCCTGACCCGGTTCGCCGCCGAGCGAACCCGCGGCCGGACCTGGTACGAGCAGCGGTTCCTGCCCCGGGTCGGCCCACTGGCCCTCGTGGGGCTGCTCTTCACCGTCGTGGTCCTCTTCGCCCTCCAAGGCCGGACCATTACCGCCGAACCGCTGACCGTGGCCCGGATCGCCCTGCCCCTGCTGTGCTACTTCGCCATCATGTGGAGCGGGTCGTTCCTCTTCGGTCGGACGGTCGGCCTGCCCTACGAGCGGACCGCCACCCTGGCGTTCACTGCGGCAGGCAACAACTTCGAGCTGGCGATCGCCGTGTGCATCGGGGTCTTCGGGGTGACCTCCGGGGAGGCCCTGGCCGGGGTGGTGGGTCCCCTCATCGAGGTGCCGGTCCTCGTCGCCCTGGTCTCGGTGGCCCTCTGGGCCCGACCCCGGCTCTTCCCGGCGGGCCGGCCGGGCGCGCGATGAGCCGGCTGGTCTGCGTGGGGGGCAGCGACGCGGGCATCGCCGCCGCCCTGCGTGCCCGGGAGCTGGACCCCGGTGTCGAGGTCACGGTGGTCCTGGCCGACGACTACCCCAACTTCAGCGTCTGCGGCCTGCCCTACTACCTCTCGGGGGAGGTGGCCGACTGGCGGGACCTGGCCCATCGGCGGCGGGCCGACCTGGAGGCCCAGGGGATCGAGGTGCGGACCTGCACCCGGGCCCGGCGGGTGGCGGTGGCCGAGCACCGCCTCGAGGTGGTCGGCCCCGCGGGCCGGGAGGACGTCCTGGCCTACGACCGGCTCGTCCTGGCCACCGGGGCGCGCCCGTGCCGGCCCCCGGTGCCCGGCCTCGAGCGCCTGGGACCCGAGCAGGGCGTCCACTTGCTCCACGACATCGGCGACGGTCGGCGGATCATGGCCGACCTCGAGGGGCGCCGGCCGAAGCGGGCCCTCGTGGTCGGGGCCGGCTTCATCGGCCTGGAGATGGTCGAGGCCCTGCGGCGCCGGCAGCTGGCGGTCACCGTGCTCGAGGCCCGCCCCCAGGTGCTCCCGGCCCTCGACCCCGAGCTCGGGGCCCTGGTGGCCGAGACCTTGCGTGCCGAAGGGGTGGTGGTCCGGACCGGCTGCCGCCTCGGTGGCCTGGCCGAGGAGGGTGGCGAGCTGCGGGTCGAGGTGCTCGAGGACATCGGAGGGACCCGGCGCCCGTGGCGGGCGACCGCGGACCTGGTGCTGGTGGCCACCGGGGTGGCGCCCGACAGCGAGCTGGCCCGCTCGGCCGGGGCGACCCTGGCCCGGAACGGTGCCGTGCGGGTCGACCGGCGCATGGCCACCGGACTCCCTGACGTCTTCGCCGCCGGGGACTGCGTCGTGACCCACCACCGGCTCCTCGGCGAGACCTACCTGCCCCTCGGGACCACGGCCCACAAGCAGGGCCGGGTGGCCGGCGAGAACGCGGTGGGCGGGGACCGCCGGTTCGCCGGCAGCCTGGGCACCCAGGTGGTCAAGGTCTTCGAGCTGGTGGCGGCCCGGACCGGCCTGCGGGACCCCGAGGCCGCCGCGGCTGGCCACGCCCCTCGGACGTGGGCGGGCAGCGCCGACGACCACAAGGCCTACTACCCCGGGGCCAGGCCGATTCACCTGCGCCTGACCGGGGATCGCCGGGACGGGCGGTTGCTCGGCACCCAGATGGTCGGGTCGCGCCACAGCGCCGTCCACAAGCGGATCGACACCGCGGCGACGGCCATCCACGCCGGGCTGCGGGTCGACGAGCTGAGCGACCTGGACCTCTCCTACACGCCGCCGCTCGGGAGCCCCTGGGACGTCCTGCAGGTCGCCGGCCAGGGCTGGTCGGGGGTGGCCAGCCAGTAGCGTCGGGGCATGGAGCTCCGGGTGTTCACCGAGCCGCAGCAAGGCGCCACCTACGACCAGCTTCGGGTGGTCTGCCAGCGGGCCGAGCAGTTGGGGTTCGACGGGTTTTTCCGCTCCGACCACTACCTGCGGATGGGCGGGGGGGACCCCGGGCCGGGACCGACCGACGCCTGGGTCACCCTGGCGGGCCTGGCCCGGGAGACCAGCCGGATCCGTCTCGGCACCCTGCTCAGCTCCGCCACCTTCCGGCTGCCCGGCCCCCTGGCGGTGGCCGTCGCCCAGGTCGACGCCATGAGCGGCGGCCGGGTCGAACTGGGCCTGGGGGCCGGGTGGTTCGAGGCCGAGCACCGGGCCCTCGGGATCCCCTTCCCGTCGACGGCCGAGCGCTTCGAACGCCTCGAGGAGCAGCTGGCCATCGTGACCGGCGTGTTCCGGGCCACCCCGGCCACCCCCTTCAGCTTCGCCGGCCGGCACTACCAGCTGGCGGGCCACCTGGGCCTGCCCCGCCCGGTCCAAGAGCCCCGACCCCCGCTCATTGTCGGGGGCCTGGGGGCGACGCGCACCCCCCGGCTGGCGGCCCGCTTCGCCGACGAGTTCAACTTGCCCTTTCCGCCCCTGGCGGTCTTCCAGGAGCGCCAGGTGGCCGCCGACCGGGCCTGCGAGGCCCTGGGCCGGGACCCGGCCGGCCTGCGGCGCTCGGTGGCCCTGGTGGTCTGCTGCGGGGAGGACGAGGCGACCTTCCGGCGAGCACGGGGCCTGCGGGCTGCCGGGCGAAGTGGTGGAGCGCCTCGAGGCCTTCGCCGCTGCGGGGGCCAGCCGGGCCTACCTCCAGGTGCTGGACCTCACCGACCTCGAGCACCTCGAGCTCCTGGCCGCCGAGGTCCTCCCGGCCGTCGCCGGGCTGGCATCCGGCCGATGACGCGATAGGCTCACCACCGTGACCAGGGGTGCAAACCTGGTGGAAGTCGAGCGGACCGGACGGGAAGACCCCGGCGCCGCTCCCGTGGCGGTCGGTCGGGCCCTGGCCCGGCTCTCACGGCTGCTTGAGCAGGCCTCCTCGGCGGCGGGCCTCACCTTGGCCCAGTACCGGGTCCTGGTCCTGGTGGCCCAGCGACCCGAGCGGGCCTCGGCCCTGGCGGCCAAGGCGGACGTCCAGCGGGCCACCCTGAGCGCCATCGTGGCTGGTCTGGAGCGCGGCGGGCTGCTGGCCCGGGAGCCGGTGGCCGAGGACGGGCGGGGTGTGCGGCTGCGGCTGACCGAGCACGGGGCCAGCCAGCTGGCGGCCGTCGAGCGGGAGCTCGGTGAACGGCTCCGGGCCGCCTGCGAGGCCGGGGGCTGCGACCCCGAGGCGCTGGCCGGCCTGCTCGGGGCGGTGCTGGTCGGCTTCGAGACCACCTGCGGGGGAAGCTCGACGTGAGCCCGGCGGGCCTGGCGGCGAACGGTCCGGTGCCGAACGGTTCCGGTCCGCCCAGACGGGCCCCCCGCAGCGCCGGGACGACCGCCCGCCCGGGGCTGGCGCTCGTGGTGATCATGACCGGGGTCCTCATGTCCGCGGTCGACACCACCATCGTGGTCCTGGCCCTGCCTGAGCTGGAACGGGCCCTGCACGTGCCCCTCTCGGGGGTCGTCTGGGTGATCATCGCCTACCTGCTGGTCATCACCCTGCTGGCCACCCAGGTGGGCCGCCTCGGGGACATGTTCGGGCGGGTCCGCATGTACGAGGCCGGGTTCATCGTCTTCATCGTCGGCTCGGCCCTTTGCGCCCTGGCGGTCAACGAGCTCACCATCATCCTGTTCCGGGTCCTCCAAGGGGTGGGAGGCGCCCTCATCACGGCGAACAGCGGGGCGGTCATCGCCGACACCTTCCCCCCTGAGCGCCGGGGCCGGGCCTACGGGTTCAACGCCGTGGGCTTCAACCTGGGGGCCATCCTCGGCATCCTCCTCGGGGGCCTCATCGTCACCTACGTGTCGTGGCGCTGGATCTTCTGGATCAACGTTCCTGCGGGGCTCGTGGCCTTCACCCTGGCCCTGCGGGTGCTTCGTGACCGGGGGGAACGCCAGCGCCAGCGCCTGGACCTGGTCGGCATGGTGGTGCTCGGCGCGGCGCTCTTCGGGGTGCTCTGGGCCATGACCCGCCTGGCGACGACGGCGGCCGACGGCGAGGTGCTCGGGGCCCTGCTCGGCGGCCTGGCCCTCCTCGTGGCCTTCGGGTTCGTCGAGCGCCGCCAGGCGGCTCCGATGGTGAACCTGGGGCTCTTCCGCATCCCCACCCTCACCCCCACCTTGTTGGCCTCGCTCTTCCAGGCCCTGGCGAACTACGCCGTGCTCTTCCTGGTGATCATGTACCTCCAGGGGGTCCGGGGCCTGTCGCCGCTGCACGCCTCGGTGCTGCTGGTCCCCGGCTACCTGGTCGGTGGCCTGGTCGGCCCGGTGGCCGGTCGGCTGGCCGACAAGGTGGGCCCGGTCATCCCGGCCACCGTCGGGCTGGCCGTCCAGGTCGTCGCCCTCGTGGTCTACGCCCAGCTGGGGACGACCACTGGCCTCTGGCTGGTGGTGCTGGCGGCGGTGGTGAACGGGGTGGGCTCGGGGAACTTCTTCCCGGCGAACAACTCGGCGGTCATGAAGGCCGCACCGGGCCGGCAGTTCGGCGTGGCCTCGGGGATGCTGCGGACCTTCTCGAACGTCGGCATGGTCTTCTCCTTCGCCGTCGCCATCCTCGTCGCCGCCCGCTCCATCCCGCGGCGGCTGGCCTTCGCCATCTTCGTGGGCACCACCCACCTCACCGCCCGCCTGGCCGGGCCGTTCACGAGCGGCCTCCACGCCGCCTTCTACGCCTCGATCTCGGCCATGGCGCTCGCCGCGGTCTGCTCGGCCACCCGGGTCCTCACCCTCCGCAAGCACCGCTCAGCCACCCCGCCGGCGGCCGATCGGGCCCCGGCCGATCCCGCCGTGTCCGCCAGCAGCGGCCCGGCCTGAGCCCACGCCAGGGGCGGTCGGGCTCGCTCGGGAGGCGCGGCGGTCAGGAGGCGGCCGGCGCGGACTGCGGCTCGGGCTCGTTGAGCTCGCCGACCAGTCGGAGCAGCTCGCCGATGCTGTGGGGCTGCTCGCAGGGGTGGCGGAGGGGGCGATCCGGGTTGATGCGGTAGACGTTGCGGCGCCCGACCTTCGTCCGGGTGACGTAGCCCTCGCGGACCAGGTCGGCGACGATGGCCTGGGCTGCCCGCTCGGTGATCCCTACCCGGGCCGCGATGTCCCGCCCCCGGATGCCGGGGTCATTGGCGATGCAGACCAGGACATGACCGTGATTGGTCAGGAACGTCCAGCTGGGAGAGCCTGCCCCCGCGTCAATCTCCGCGGTCACTAACCACATGCTAGCGGCGCCGAGGACGGCGAGGTGGCCGGCATCGGGTCCCGACCGGTGCCGAGCCCACCTTGCCCACCCATGACTGACGTCATAGGATTCACGATGTGCAGATCATGAATCACTCAGCAGGCGTTGCTGGGCGAGCAGGACGGGGCCGGGTCGGCCCCCGGCCGGCGCGGCGGGCCAGCTGATGGTCGTCCTCGGCCGGCTCGGTCTCGGGGCGGCCCTGGTGCTGCCGGTCGCTGGACTGGTGATAGCCGGCATGCTCGGAGGGGCTTCCGGGCGGGCCCGCCGGGTGGTGGTTGGCCTCGGGTGGGCGGCGACCCTCGGGGCCCTCGGGGGCCTGGTGGCGGTGGCCGCGGGGGCGCCCTTCGGGCTGCTGGTCCGGGGGAGAGCGGGTTCGGTGGTGGTCGGCCTGTGGGCCGACCAGCTGACCGTCACGCTGCTCGTCCTGGTCTGCGGGGTGGGGGCGCTGGTCCAGAGCTTCGCCGTGCGGTCCCTCCAGGGCGACCCGAGGGTCGGGCGGTTCTTGGCGGGGACGAGCGGGGTGGTGGCCGCCATGCTGCTGGTCTGCAGCGCAGCCACCCTTCCCCTGCTCGTCGGGGGCTGGGTCGCCGCCGGGGTGGCCTTCGTGGCGGTCCTGGGGTGCCGACCGGACCTGCCGGGGGTCCGCCAGGCCACCTGGCGGACGGCCTGGCTCTTCGGCCTGGGCGACACCGGGCTGGTGGTCGCGGGCGTCTTGGTGGCCTGGCGGGTCGGCAACCTCGACCTGGTCGACGCCCGCGCCCTCGAGGCGGCCCCTGGCCGGCTCGGCGACTTGGCCACCGTCGTGGCCCTGCTGCTCGTCGGGGCCGCCTTGACCCGCTCGGCCCAGTGGGTCCTGGGCCGGTGGCTGCCGGGCACCGTGGCCGCCCCCACGCCGGCCTCCGCGCTGCTGCACGCCGGGGTGGTGAACGGCGGGGGGATCCTGCTCGTGCGAACCGGGGCGCTGGCCGGGGCGTCGCTGCCGGCCATGGTGGTCCTCTTCGTGGCTGCCGGGTCGAGTGCGGCGGTGGCCGCCCAGCTCATGACCCGGCGGCCCGACGTGAAGGGTTCGCTGGTGTACTCGACCAAGAGCCAGATGGGGTTCATGCTGGCCGAGTACGCGGTCGGGGCCTGGCTGGCCGCAGTGGTGCACCTGGTGGGCCACGCCCTCTACAAGGCCATGCTGTTCCTGGGGTCGGGGTCCCAGGTGCCCCGCCTCGGGCAGGCGCCGGCCGCGCCGCGACGGGCGCTGCCTGGGCTCCTGCGGGCCGGGTTGGCGGGGGTCTCGGCCGGGGCTGCCGTCGGGGTCATGGTGGCGGTCCCCGGCGCCCTGGCCGACCGGGGGGCGGCGGTGCTCGTGGTGTTCGCTGCGCTCAGTGCCGCGGCCGCCGCGTGGTCCTGGTGGGAGCGGCCAGCGACCCTTGGGTGGGCGGTCCTCGGGGTGGGGGGCCTGCTCGGGGCGAGCGGCCTCTATGGCCTGGTGCTCTGGGGCCTCGGTCGCTGGCTCGGCCCGGCGCTGCCCGGGGGTGCGGCCGGGCTGCTCAGCCCGTGGTGGCTGCTCGTCATGGCCGGGGCTGGCCTGGTGGCCCTCGGGGCCCTGCGGGTGCCCTGGCTGGCCGAACGCCTGGTGCCGGTGCTGGTGGACCGGGCGGCACCGGAGCGGCTCGGGTCGGGCCTGTGGTGGGAGGGCGTGGTGTGAGCCCGGCCGACGATCCCCGCGTGGGCCGCCTGTGGGCCCAGGTGGAGGAGGCGGCCCGGGTCGTGCCGGCCCTCTGGCCCCTGGCGACGGCCATCGCGGTGAACCCGCTGTGGGACCTCCGGCAGCTGCCCTTCGAGGCCGCCGTGGCCACCGCCGGGCCGGTCCTTGGCATCGAGGGGTACCCGGCGCCGGCCCAGATGGCTGAGGCCTACGCCGAGGGGCGGATCAGCGCCGACGACCTGCGGGCCGCCCTGGCCGCCCGGGAGGGCCGGCGGCCCGAGGCGGGCCCAGGCGGCGAGGACGTCATGGGCTCAGGGGTGCCTGGGTCAGCGACGACGGCGGTCGAGCGGCTTGACGCGCGCTGTGGGAGCGGACTGGCCGGGCTGGTGGACCGTGAGGTGGCGAAGTGGTGTGGGGCCTACGTGGCCGGCATCCTGGCCGACCCCGACGAAGAGGGCTTCTACCGCTCCTGGCGGCGTGCCGTCGTCCACGACCCCGGGGCCCGGGCCCTGGTGGGCCGAGCGGGTCGACACCAGCTGGCCGCCTTCGGTGAGGACCCGGCCTCGGCCCTGCGCGGGGCGCTCGATCACCTCGCCGTGCCCGAGGCGCGCTGGGTCGCGGAGCTGGCCCGTCACCTCGGGCGGATGCCTGGCTGGGCGGGCCTGGCGAAGTGGCGGTCGCTCTGGGCGGAAGCCGACTCGCCGGGACGAGCCCCGACCTTGCTGGACTACCTGGCGGTGCGGCTCTGCTACGAGGCGGTCGTCGTGACCGCCCCGGCCCCGCCGCCTCGGCGGGCCCGGCTGGCCCGGCGAGGGATCGAGCGGCGGCACCGTTCCTCGGCGCCCGGGGGCAGCCGGGACGGCCTCCCTGGCGGCGGGTCGTGGTGGACGGCGTCCCCCGCCCTGGGCGACCTCCCCGAGGACCTCCAGCGGCAGCTGGCCGAGCTGGACCCCCCGGCCCGGGCGGCCACCTGGTTGGCGGCCTTCGAGATCCACTACCGGGACCGCCTGCTTCGCGCCCTGGACGCGGCAGAGCAGCGGTGGGAGCACCCGGCCGCTCCCAGTCCGGCGGCCCCCAGTCCAGTGGCCCAGGCGGTCTTCTGCATCGACGTCCGCTCGGAGCGGCTCCGCCGGCACCTGGAGGCCGAGGGCCCCTACGAGACGTTCGGGGCTGCCGGGTTCTTCGGCGTGCCCCTGCGCTACCAGCCCTTCGGGGCCGCCGAGACGGTGGACCTCTGCCCAGTGCTGGTCCGGCCGAGGATCGAGCTGGGCGAGCAGCCGGTCGGGGCGGCGTCCGAGGAGGCGGCTCGGCGGTCCCTGGCCGGCCGGCAGGCCATGGCGGGAGCCCGGCGGGCCTTCGACGGCGCCCGCAAGGGATCGGCCGCCCAGTTCGTGCTCGCCGAGGCCGGGGGGTTCGTGGCCGGCCCGCTGGCCCTCGCCAAGACCCTGGCGCCGCGGGGCGCGGCGGCGGCGAGGGGGCGGCTCCACGCCCTGCTCGCGCCCCCGGTCCCGACCGCGGTGACCGTCGACCCCCCGGAGGGCACCCCCCTGGGCGAGCAGGCGGACGAGGAGCAGGCCCTGCTCGCCGAGGCCACCTTGCGGACCATGGGGCTGGTCCGGGCCTTCGCCCCCCTGGTCCTGCTCTGCGGGCACGGCAGCAGCACCGAGAACAACCCCTACGCCTCGGCCCTGGACTGTGGGGCCTGCGGCGGCAACCGGGGCGGCCACAGCGCCCGGGCCACCGCCGCCATCCTGAACCGGCCGGCGATCCGTCGCCGGCTGGCCGAACGGGGCATCGAGATCCCAGTCGGCACCCTCTTCGTGGCCGGGGAGCACGACACGGCCACCGACCGGGTCAGCATCCTGGACCGCCACCTGGTGCCGGCCAGCCACCGCGACCAGGTGGCGGCACTGCAGGCCGCGTTGGACCGGGCCGGCGCGGCGACCGCGGCGGAGCGTCGACGGACGCTACCCGGTTCGGGTCATCTCGGACGGATCGGGCAGCCCGAGCACCGCGCCGCGGACTGGGCCCAGGTGCAGCCGGAGTGGGGCCTGGCGGGCAACGCCGCCTTCGTCATCGGGCCCCGGCGGCTCACCGCCGGCGTGCACCTCGAGGGCCGCTGCTTCCTCCACTCCTACGACCCCGCTGCGGACCCCGACGGCCAGGCCCTCGAGAGCATCCTGACCGCCCCGGTGGTGGTGGCCCACTGGATCAACGCCCAGTACTACTTCTCGACGGTCGAACCGGCCGTGTTCTCCTCGGGCGACAAGACGGCCCAGAACGTCGTCGGGGGGATCGGGGTGGTGCGGGGCGCCGGTGGGGACCTCGGGGTGGGCCTGCCGCTGCAGTCCCTCTTCGACGGCCCCCGGCCGTTCCACGAGCCCCTGCGGCTCCTGGTCGTCGTGCAGGCCCCCCTGGCCCGCCTCGAGGCGATCATCGGGCGCAACCGGGTCCTCCAGGAGCTCTTCGACGGGGAGTGGCTCCACCTGGTGGCCCAGGAGGACGAGGGCAGTCCCTGGCAGGTCCGCCTGCCTGGGGGGACCTGGGCGCGCTGGGCCCCGGCCGACGCCCCGGTCAGGCGGCCTGTGCCCGTCGGCTGATGCACCCGGCGGGCGCGCCGAGCTGGATCCGCTCGCCCAGCAAGGTTCCCAGCAAGGTCCACCGGCGAGCCTGCGGGCGTGACGTCGTGGGCGGTCAGGGAGGAAGGTCCCCTCGGGGGACGGGCCGGTGGCAGCGGGGACCGGGCGGAGCCGCTTCGCCTGGTGCCTGCGGGCGGGCGCCGCCGGCCGCTGTTGGCCGCCCTGGCCGCCTTGGTGGTGATCGGCTCGACCGTGGCGGTCGTCGCCGCGTTCCTCCGCGCCCAGGGCACGGAGCGGGTGGTGGTGGTCCGGCAGACGGTGGCCGTCGGGCAGGTGCTCGAAGCGCGGGACCTGGCCGCCGTCGGGGTGCGGGTGCCGAGGAGCCTCCCGACCGTGCCGGCCCGGGCGGTCGGCGAGGTGCTGGGGCGGCGGGCCGCGGTCACGCTGGTCCCGGGCACCGTGCTGTCCCCGGCGGACCTGGGCCCGGTCGCCGGGCTGCCGGCGGGCCGGTCCCTGGTGGGGGTGGCCCTGACCGCAGCGGAGGCGCCGGCGAACGGGGTGGTCCGAGGGGAGAAGGTGGCGGTGGTGATGGCCGGGGTGCCAGGCAGCACCTCGTCGGCGCCCAGTGTCCCGCCGGTTCCGGCCGGTGGTGGGTCGTCGGCTGCAGGCGGCGTGGTGGCGGTGCCAGGCGCGGTGCTCTGCCAGGGGGCGACGGTCGTGGCGGTGAGTGGGCCGACGAGCACGAGCGCGGGGAGCGCGTCGGTGGCCACCTTGGAGGTGCCGGCGTCGGTGGCACCGGTGCTCGCCACCTTGTCGGCCGAAGGGGCCCTGGCCGTGGTGGTGGAGGGCAGGGCGTGACCCTGGTGGCGGCGGTGAGTCTGAAGGGGGCCCCGGGGGTCACGACGCTGGCGATCGCCCTGGGGGCGGTGTGGCCGGGGCCGGTTGCGCCGGTGGTGGTGGAGCTGGACCCGAGCGGCGCGGACCTGCCGGCGCGTTTCGCCCTCGAACCGGCGCCCGGGCTGACGACCTACGCGGTGGCGGCCCGCCAGCGAGGCCAGGCGGTGGGGTTCGACGACCACCTCCAGCGGCTGCCGGGCGGCCTTTCCGTCTGTTGTGGCTTGCCCTGGCCGGCGGCCGCTCGGGCTCTGGCGAGCGAGGTGGCGGCGTGGATCCCGGCCTGGCGTCGCGGCGCGGACCCGGTGGTGGTGGACGGGGGCCGGCTCGAGGCCGACAGCCCGGCCCAGACCAGCCTGCTGGGGGCGGCAGACACGGTGGTCGTGGTCAGCAGCGCGGAGCGAGGCCACCTGGCCCTGGTCGCCGAGGCCCTTGCCCAGGGCGGTCTGCCCGAGGACCGACTGGTGGTCGTGGTGCGGGACGGGCGGGGGGCCCGCAGCGAGACCCGCGCGCTTCGCTGCCCGGTGCGGGGCCTGCCCGAGGACCCGCGGGCCGCGGCCCTGCTGCGGGGCGAGGCCGGCAGTCCCCGCCGCCTCGGCGGGTCGGCGTTCCTGCGGGCGGTGCGGCGGCTGGCCGAGGAGCTGGCCGGCCGGGCGGCTGCTCCGGCGCCGGCGGTGGCGAGGGAGCGGTTCGCCACGCTGGCCCAGGGGGAGGTCTCGGCGTGAGCGGCCCGAAGCTGGTGGACGATCCGGCGATGGCCGATCTCGTGCGGGGCCTGATCGGATCGGTGGCCGACGAACTGGCCCAGGCCGGGGTGGGCCACCTGGCGGTGGCCGATCGGCGGGAGCTGGCCCGGGACCTCACGGTGGCGAGGCTGGGCCAGCTGGCCGCCACGGCCCTGCAGCGGGGCACACCGCCGCTGCCCCCGGAGCAGGAACGGGCCGTCGTGGTAGCGGTGCTCGACGGCCTGTTCGGTCTGGGCCGCCTCCAGCGGCTCATCGAGGACCCCACGGTGGAGAACATCGATGTGAACGGCTGCGACGAGGTCTGGGTGACTCGGGCCGATGGCAGCAAGGAGCGCGCCGACCCGGTGGCCGACGACGACGAGGAGCTGGTGGCCATGGTGCGGGCCGCGGCTGCTCGCTTCGGGGCGACGGAGCGGCGTTTCGACAGCGGCCATCCCGAGCTCGACCTCCGCCTGCCAGACGGCAGTCGGCTGTCGGCGGTCATGGGCGTGGCGAAGCGCCCGGCCGTCTCGGTGCGCCGCCACCGGCTCACGACCCTGGGACTCGGCGACTTGGTCGAGCTCGGGTCGCTACCGGCGGCGGTCGCGGATCTCCTGGCCGCGGCGGTGCGGGCCCGGAAGAACGTGGTGGTTGGGGGTGCCATGAACTCCGGCAAGACCACGCTCCTGCGGGCCTTGGCCTCCGAGGTGCCACCCGAGGAGCGTCTGGTCACCATCGAACAGGCCTACGAGCTCGAGCTCGACGCCGACCGGGCTCGGCACCCCGACGTCGTGGCCCTCGAAGCCCGGGAGGCCAACGCCGAGGGCAGCGGCGCGTTCCCGATGGCCCGACTGGTCCGCCGGGCCCTGCGGATGAACGCCGACCGGGTCATCGTGGGCGAGGTCCTGGGCGACGAAGTCCTGCCGATGCTCAACGCCATGAGCCAGGGGCGGGCCGGCTCGATGTGCACCATCCACGCCAACTCGGCACGCGGGGTCTTTCGGCGGATCGCCGCTTATGCGGTGCAGGCCCCAGAGCGACTGCCGCTGGAGGCCACGAATCTGCTGATCGCTGGGGCGGTGGACTTCGTGGTGTTCCTCGAGGTCGAGCGGGCCTGGGAAGCCGCCGGCATGGACGAGCGGAGCCTGGCCCGGCGGCCTTCGGGTGGCCGGCAGCGGTTCGTCTCCTCGGTGCTGGAGGTCACCGGGGCGGACGGGCTGCAGGTCGTGGCCAACGAGGTGTTCCGCCCGGGGCCGGGGCGTCGGGCGGTGGCGGGGGCGCCGCTGCGGGCCGAGACCCTGAGCGAGCTGCGGGCCTTTGGCTTGGACCCCCGGGTTGGGGTGGGCGGGGGCTACGGGGGATGAGCGAGGTCGGTCTGGTGACCCTGGCGAGCTTGGCTGGGGCGAGCGGCATCCTGGGGCTCGGCCTGGCCCTGCGCCGCCGGCCATCCGACCGGGGCCGCGGGCTGGGGACGTGGGGCCGGGGCGAGCGGCGACGGGTCGTCGCAGCGGTCGTCACCGGCGTGCTCCTGGGCGCGTTCACGGGGTGGCCGGTCCTCGGGGTGCTCGGGGCAGCGGCCAGCTGGGGTCTGCCGAGCCTGTGGGGGTCGAGTGCCGGCCAGGAGGTGGTGCGGCGGCTGGAGGCCCTGGCCGCGTGGACGGAGCTGTTGCGCGACACCGTCCAGGCGTCGGTGGGTCTGCAGCAGGCCATGGTGGTGGCCGCCCGGGTGGCGCCGCCCGCCATCGGGCCGGCGGTGGGCCGCCTGGCGGACCGTCTGGCGTCCGGGGTGTCGCCCGGGTGGGCTCTGGGCCAGCTCGCCGACGAGCTCGGCGACCCCGCGGCTGACCGGGTGGTGTGTGCCCTGACCCTGGCGAGCCGGGCCCAAGGCGAGCACGTGGGCGAGCTGCTCGGCGCCTTGGCCGAGGCGAGCCGGGAGGAGGTCGCGCTGCGCCTGCGGATCGATGCCCTCCAGGCGGCCGCTCGCAGCGCCGTGCGGACCATCGGGCTGTTCACCGTGGGGTTCGCAGCGCTGCTGGTGTTCGCCTCGCGGGGGTACGTCGCCCCGTTCGGGACAGCGCAAGGACAACTGGTGCTGCTCCTGGCCGGCGGTCTGGACGTCGCCGGGTTGGTGGTGCTCCACCGGATGACCCGGCCGGTCGCCCTGCCGCGGCTGCTCCGGCCGGGATCCCTGGCGGAGCGCGGGGAAGGGGTGGGTGGATGACGGCGGTGCTCCTGGCGGCTTTCGGGGTCATCCTGGGCAGCGGGGGCCTGACGCTGTCGGTGCTCCAGGTCCGGCGGGCCGGCCGGAGGGACCCGGAGGTCGGCGCGACGGCCTGGGCGTGGTTGGCGCGAGGGGCCGGTCTGGTCGGGCTCGGCGACCGGTTGCGGTGGGCCGCGGACCTGCTCGGGGTACCCGGCCCGAAGCTGGCCCGCCAGGTGGCCCGAGCGAGCGCGGTCGGCGCCGCTGGCGGGTTGGCGAGCGGCGTGCTGGGCATGGTGACGGTCGCACCCGCTGAGCTGCTCGGCGCGCTCGGCCTGGTCGGGATCGGGGTCGTGGCCGGCGGATCCCTCGGGGCGGGGACGGCGGTGGTCGGGCTGGTGCGGCGCGCCGAGCGAGTCCGACAGGGCATGGTCGAGGCCACCGGCGCCTACTTGGACCTCGTCGGTCTCCACCTCGCCGGGGGTGCGGGCCTCGAGCAGTCCCTGACCGGGGCGGCCAGTGCCTTGGACCACGACTTGGGGCGACGCCTCCGGGTCGCGCTCGAGGCGGCGGCCCGAAGGGGTGAGGCCCCCTGGGAGGCCCTGGCGCGGGTGGGCGCGACGGTGGACAGCCCGAGTCTGGTGGAACTGGCCACCGCGGTGACCGTGGCCGGGACCGAAGGAGCCCAGATCCGTCGCAGCCTCGCCGCGAAGGCCCGGAGCCTGCGGCAGCGGCAGCTGGCCGAGGTGGAAGCGGCCGAACGGGCTGCCGGCGAGCGGCTGTTCGTGCCCAGTTCACTGCTCCTCCTGGGCTTCCTCGTGCTCGTCGGCTACCCGGCCCTGGCGCGCATCCTCCACGGCCTCTGACCACCGGGCGAGATCACCAGAGATAGCAAGAGAAACGGGAAGGAAGGAGTACACGATGCTGACACTGCTCGCGACCACGTGCCGGGTGCTGTGGGCTCGGGTGGTCGAGGGGTGGCGAAGCGAGGAGGGCAGCGCGGTCGAAAAGGTGATCCTCACCGCCATCTTCGCCGCCCTCGCCCTGGCCGTCGGGGCGATCATCGTCGCCAAGGTCACGGCCAAAGCCAATGCCATCAACCTGCAGTGACCCGAGGGGAGCGCGGTCGGGTACGGCGACGGTGGCGGCGATGGCACGAGGAGGAGGCGGGGTCGAGCACGGTGGAGACCGTGCTGGTGGTGCCGGTGGCCATGCTGGTGGTCGCCGTCGGGGTGCAGCTGGCCCTCTGGGCGGTCGCCGGGGAGGCCGCGCAGCTCGCAGCCGACCAGGCGGCCATGACGGCGAGCGCGCTGGGGGCCTCCGCGAGCCAGGGCCAGGCGGTAGCCCAGCGGATCCTCCAGCGGTCGGCGGTGGCCGGGCACTGGACGGTGCAGGTGGTCGAGGACGGTGGAACGGTGGCCGCCGAGGTCGAGGGCCGCGTGGCCAGCGTGGTCCCTGGTTGGTTTCCCACGGTCCAGGCGGTACGGCGGGAACCCCGGGCGCACTTCCGGCCGGGCTGAGCCCGACTCGGTCCCGCGTCGACCGGCGCCCGACCCGCGAGCGGGGCAGCGCCGCCGTCGAGCTCGTGGTTCTGGTGCCGGTCGTTCTCCTCGTCGGGGTGCTCGGCGTGGCCTTCGGCCGGGTGGAGCTCGCCCGGGCCCAGGTGGCCGACGCCGCCCGGGCCGGCGCCGAGCAGCTGGCCGCAACCTCGGTCGCCCCGGGGATCGCCACGCAGCAGGCCGCTGCCCTGGCGGCCGGCCAGCTCGGTTCGGCGTGCCGCTCGGATGCCGTCGGAAGCGCCGACGGCGGCCTCGAGCCGGGGGGCACGGTGCGGGTGCGGGTCGCGTGCCGGGTCTCGCTGGCCGACCTCGGCCTGCCGGTGGTGCCGGGCGACGTCACCGTGCAAGGGTCCGCCGCCTTGCCCCTCAGCCCCTACCGGGAGGGGCCGTGAACGCTCGGGACCGCTGCCGCGGACGCTCTGGGCTCATGGACTCGGAGACTGGCTCGATGACGGTCTTTCTCGCCGCGTGGGTGGTGGCCCTCTGGCTGGTGGTCGGCCTGGTGGTCGATGGCGGGCGGGTCATGGCGGCACGAGCGGCTGCCGAGACCCTGGCGCTCGAGGCGGCCCGGCAGGCGGCAACGGCCGTCTCGGCCGGGGCGTTGCGGACGGGCCGGGTGGTCCTCGATCCGGCGGTTGCCACGGCCGCGGGGTCCGCGGTCCTCGCTTCGGCCGGTCCCGGGTGGCGAGGCACCGTCACGGTCGAGGACGGCGGGCGGGCGGTGGTGGTGGCGGTCCAGCGGCGGCTCCCCAGTGACGTGCTCGGGCTGGTCGGCGTGCCCTGGCTGGAAGCCAGGGCCCAGGTCGCCGTGGCCCTCGGCAGCGGGGTGGCGGGGCTCTCCCCGGGGGCGTCGTGAGCCCTCGCGCCGAGCACCCCCTCCTTAGCCCGGCCCCGGCGCCGAAGTGGCGGGTCCTGCTGGCAGCCGGCACGGCGCTCGGCGTCGTCGTGGGCGCCGCCGTCGGTCTCGCCTGGGTGAGCCGAGGGGTCCCTGCCGTCGTCGCCCGCCTGGTCGCTTCCCCCCGCCAGTTCGGGACCCTCGGGCGCGAAGCGCTTGGACCCTCGGGCGTGCTGGCGAGCGTCGTCGGTGCCGGGTGGCTCGCCTGGGGATGGGCCGTCTCGGCCCTCGCCGGGGAGGTCCGGGCGAGGTGGCGTCGAACCCCTCGGGCACGCCCGGCCGGGCCGATGCAGCACCTCATCGGGCTCGCAGCCAGCGGCCTCGTGGCCTTGGCGCCACTGCTCCGCAGCCCGGGAGCGGCACGCGCCCCGCGACGGCCCCCCGTGTCGGTGTCGGCCCAGGTCGCCACCGCCGCCTCCCCTGCGGTCGGTTCGATGCCGAAGACCTCCCCGGAAACCCCGGCCCGGTGGTACGTGGTCCAGCCCGGGGACACCCTCTGGTCGATCGCGGCCAACGAGCTCGGATCGCCGCTCCGGTGGCCCGAGTTGGTGACCCTCAACGAGGGACGGCCCCAGCCTGGCGGAGGGGTCTTGGAGGATGACCACTGGATCCAGCCCGGGTGGCGTCTCCTGCTCCCCGCCGTGCCGGTCCAGAGCAGCCCGAAGGCAGCGGAGCCAGCAGTCGCACCGGTCGTGATGAGCGGCCCGGCCCATCCGATCCCGGCCCATCCGATCCCAGCCCATCCGATCCCGGCTCGTCGGGGCCCCGCCCGTCCGGTCCGCCGTCGGGCCAGGTGGGCGACCCCGTCGTCGGCCGAGGTCTCGGCCGCGTCGGCACACCCCGGCGGATCGGGCGTGCCACTCGGCCCGGGGGTGGCGGTCATCCTGGGTGCTTTGGCTGCAGGGTTGGCCTTCGGATTCGACCAGACGAGGCGGACCAGGCACCGGCCAGGACGGGGCCCGCACCGCCTGGACCGAAGCGAGCGGGAGCTCGTGGCCCTGGAGCGGGCCCTGCGTCGGCGAGCCGACCTGCGGCCCCGACGGCTGGCGACCCAGGCCCTCCGCCAGGCACGACAGGCCGCTCGGCCACCGGGGTCGGTGCCAGTCGCCGTGAAGGTCGCCACCGGCCAGGTGGCGGTGTTGCTCGATCCTCCGGTCGGCACCCTGCCAGCGCCGTTCGAGGCCGGTGTCGACACCGGCTGGTCAGTCCTCGAAGGGGCGGCCCTCGATGGCGGGCGGTTTGCGAACGACCTCGGGGTCCCCGACGTCCTCGGATCCGAGGCTCCTGAGGGCGAAGCGCCGCTCCTGAGCACCCTGGGTCGGGCAGGCGACGCCGAGCTCTTCGTGGACCTCGCGGCGCTCGGCACCCTCGCCGTCGTCGGGCCGGCGGCCCCCTCAGCCCTCAACGCCCTGGTGCTGGAGTTGGCCACCCGGGGCCGAGGCCTGCGGGTGCTGGCCGTCGGCTTTCCCTGCTGGGCGGCCAAGGTGCCGGGGGTCGTGGCCTGCGGCGATCTCGACGAGGCCCGTCGCCTGGCCAGCGCAGCGGAGCGCGCGCCGGGACGGACGGTCGTGGTCGTCGCCCCGGGCGTCACCCCGTGCGAGCCGACACCGGGGGCACAAGCCGGCTACGGTCCCGACGACGCCGGGCTCGGCCCCGGGGTGGTGGCGGTGGTCCTCGGGGATCCCCTTCCCTGGGTCAGCTGGCGCTGCCAGCCGACGGCTGGGGGTTGGGAGCTGGTCCGGGCAGGGAGGACCTCGGAGCCAGAAGCCCGGAACGACGGTGGAACGGCGGAAGGAGGAACGGTGGCGGGTGTACCGATCGGGGCGGTCCTGTGCCCCGAGCCGACCGCTGAGTCGGAGGACCGATCAGCGACGGGGGCCCCAGGGGTCGGGGCACGGATCGTCCCCGTGCAGCTGAGCGAGCTGCAGCGAGTCGACGAGGCGACCTCGGCCCAGCTCGCCGGCTTGCTGGGCGAGGCGCCGGCGTGGACGTCGGCGAGCGGGGCCTCGCCCGACCACGGCCCAGAGGAGGGCGAGGTGCTGGTCCGCCTCCTCGGGCCGGTGGTGGTCGAGGGGGCCGAACGCCCCTTCGCCCGGCGCTGGGCCCTCGATCTCGTCGTCTACCTGGCCCTGCACCCCAACGGGGCGACCACGGAAGCCTGGGCCACCGCCCTGTGGCCGGACCGGCTGATGGCTCCGGCGACCGTGCACTCCACGGCCTCGGCGGCACGCCGAGCCCTCGGGCGACGGCGGGACGGGAGCGACCACCTGCCCCGGTCCCACGGCGCCCTGCGCCTGGCCGATTCGGTGCGGACCGACTGGGCCGTCCTGGAGCGGGCTGCCCGGGCGAGCGGCCCGGAGGCCTGGCGGGAAGGGCTGGCCCTCGTCCGGGGGCGGCCCCTCGAAGGGCTGGCTGCGCTGGACTGGGCGGTCCTGGAAGGGGTCCTCCCGGCCATCGAGGCCACCGTCGTGGACCTCGCCGACCGCTACGGCGCCTGGGCGCTGGCCGTCGGCCGGCCCCAGGAGGCCGAGTGGGCGGCCCGGCAGGGCCTGCGAGCCTGCCCCTACGACGAGCGGCTCTACCGGCTGCTCCTGTGGGCGGCGGACCAGCAGGGCAACCCGGCGGGGGTCGAGGCGGTCATGGCCGAACTGGTGCGGCTGGTGGCCGACGGGGTGGAGCCGGTCGACGCCGTGCACCCCGAGACCTGGGCCCTCTACCAGCAGCTCTCTCGGCGCCGCACCCGCCTTCCCCGGGTCGGCTAGGGGTCCAGCAAGGGCCCGTGCCAGGTCGCCGGCGAGGCGGGCCCTCGACCATCGGGTCGGCGTCGGCCGGAAGGTCCGGTCGGCACGGTAGAAGGGAGGCCCTGGTGGGCAGCAGCGTGACCCTGACCGGCAACCTGACCCGGGACCCGGAGCTGCGGGTGGCGCGGGACGGCCAGGCCGTGGCCAGTTTTGGCCTGGCGGTGAACCGCCGCTGGCAGCCTCGGGGGAGTGAGACCTGGGAGGAGAGCACCTCGTTCTTCGAAGTGGTCTGCTGGCGGGACCTGGCCGAGCACGTGGCCCTGAGTCTGGGGCGGGGCAGTCGGGTGATCGTGACCGGCCGCCTGGAGCAGCGGAGCTGGGAGACCGAGACGGGGGAGCGGCGGAGCCGGGTGGAGGTGAACGCCGAGGACGTCGGGCCCTCGCTGCGTTTCGCCACCGCCGAGGTGGTCCGGGCCGAGCGCTACCGGGAGGTGACGGACGAGGCGGGCGACGAGGAGGACGAGGCGCCGGCGGCCGGTTCGGGCCGGGCCAGCCGATGAGGAGGTCCGCGACAGGGCTCGGGACGGGAGGCGCCCCGAGCCCCTCGGCTCGCCGGTGCCCGGCCGCCGGGTGGCGCGACGAGGCCGAGGGGCCGGCTCGTCTGGTGGCGTTCCCCGACGAGGTCGTCCTCCCGAAGGCCACGTGCTTCGGCCTCGTCGACCTTCTTGGGCAGCTCGGCCAGGTCCTCCGGGACGAGCCCGGGGCGAGGGCCAGGGCGCTGGCGGCGCAGGCGGCGGCGTGGGGCGCGAGGCTCGAAGGAGCCCTGTGCTCCCAGGCTCGCTGGCGGGCGGTCAGCGGGCCGCCGTCGCCCCGCCGAACCGGGCAGGCGAACCCGGGGGGTCCGGGCCAAGGGCGCGGCCGGCCTCAGGCCTCCGAGGTGCCCGAGCCCGGTTCGAAGGCGAGGGAGAGGGAGTTGACGCAGTAGCGGAGGCCCGTCGGGGCCGGACCGTCGGGGAAGACGTGGCCGAGGTGGCCGCCGCAGCGGTGGCAGAGGATCTCGGTGCGGCGCATGCCGTGCGAGCGGTCCTCGGCCTCGTCGATGGCGCTGGGGTCGAGGGGTCGGGTGAAGCTGGGCCAGCCCGAGCCCGAGTCGTACTTGTCGGCCGTCGTGAACAGCGGGGCGCCGCAGCCGGCGCAGCGGAACGTCCCGGGCTGGTGGACCTCGAGGAGCTCGCCGCTGAAGGGCGGCTCGGTGGCCTTCTCGCGCAGGACGGCGTAGCGGTTCGGGTCGAGGCGGGCCCGCCACTCCTCTTCGCTCCGGGGCAGCTCCCCGTCGGTCGACGGGGCGGTGGACTGGTCGGTGGCGGACGAGATCGGGTTCTCGGACACGGCGCTCCCTCCGGTTCCCTGGCCCGAGGCCGGCGGCCCGAGCCACCCCCAGGATGCCACGGCCCGCTAGCGTGCGGAGGGCGTTCGGAGAAGCACAGCTGGTGTGGAAGAAGGAGGGCGCGGTGCAGGTGCAACCCCCGGTGGCCGGTGTGGCCCGGCGCTTCGAGGGCAGGGTCGCCCTGGTGGTCGGGGCGGCGAGCCCGGTCGGCCGGGCCACGGCCGTCCGGCTGGCGACCGAAGGGGCTGCGGTGGCCTGCATCGACCCGGAGCCCGAAGCCCTGGGCGAGACGGTCGAGGCGTTGCGGATCCTCGGCGGGCGGGCCACCAGCCTGCGGAGCGACCCGATGGACGGGGAGTCGGTTGGGCGGGCAGTCGACCAGGTGGCCAACGAGCTGGGCCGGCCCTCGGTGCTCTGCGTCGTGCCCGGGACCAGCGGCTACGCCCACACGCTCGACATCGGCCGGGCCCAGTGGGACCGGGCCCTGGCCGAGGGGCTGCGGGGACCGTTCCTGGCCATCCAAGCCGCCCTGCCTTACCTGCAGCACCCCCAGGGGGGCAGCGTCGTGGTGGTGCTGCACGCCGCCGGCTTCGGGGGCAGCGCGTACCGGGCGGTCGACGCCGCCGTCCACGGGGGCCTGCTCTCGTTGAGCCGGTCGTTGGCGGCCGAGCTGGCCGGGCGCAAGGTCCGGGTGAACGCCGTCGCCGCCGAGCTGCCCGACGGGGGGCCCGAGGAGCCGAGCCTGCCGGTCGGTGCCGACCCTCGGGCGGTGGCCCGGTCCCGGGGGCCGTTCGGGCCGGTCCCCCCAGACCTGGTGGCGGCGGCAGTGGTCTTCTTGGCCTCGGAGGACGCCGCCGCTACCAGCGGGGCGGTGCTGCGGGTCGACGGGGGCCAGAGCCTCTAGGCGGTCGGTGCCGCCGCGGGCCCCGGGAACGACACCGGGCCGGGGGCACCACCGCGTGCTCCCCGGTCCGGGCCAGACCCGAGCTGCTGCCCGTGGAGCGCACCGGGGCGCCGACCCTGGCGTTCGACCCGCTCGGCGTGTGCGCCTGGCCGACCGCTGGGTTCGTCGACGAGGTCGTGATCCCTGCGTGGCGAGCCGCGACCAGCCGCCCCGGCGGGCTCGCGGACGCCGAGCTGCTCCGCGACCTGTCCAGCATGCTCGGCCAGGTCGAGCTCGTGCAGCGCAGCTGGGGTTCGGACCGCGCCGGCCAGGCCACCTGGCACGACCAGGTCCGCGAGGTGCCCGCCATGGACGCGGGGGACCTCTTCGGCCTCAGCCCATTCGAGGCGCTGCTGCTCGCCGGCGGGGTCGGGGGCACGCCGGTCCGCCTGCTGCCCTGGTGGGAACGGCCCGACGCCGACGCGATCCGGGCCGCGCAGCAGGCCGCCTCCAGCGCGAGCACCGGGAAGGTGGCGTGCACGAGGACCAGGACCTGGGCTTCCCCTGGGAGCCGCCCGACCAGAGGGCCGGCGACGTGCTCGCCACCGCCCGCGCCGAGTGGCACGACTACGCCGGCCGGATGCTCGACCGGCTCGCCAGCACCCCCGGGGCGATGCGCGCGCAGCGAGGCGAGCACCGCGAACCGAGGACCTGGGACCGGGCCGCCACCCTCGAACGGCGCCGCCAAGCCCGCCGAACCGAACCGCAGGCCCCCTGACTGCCCACCGTGCTGCGGGGGAATTACATGGCTGTCCGGTTCGCTATGCCAGGAGAGTCCCTGGCAGCGTGGTTCTTAAGGTGGACAGGCCGCCTGGGGTGCGCTGGCGGGTTGGGGGAGGTGGGCGTGGTGGGTTTCGGTGGCAGGCACGAGCTTGGGGGGCCCATGGCCGTCCGACAGGTGGGATGTCGGCGGTGACGGCGGTCCTCGGCATCGACGCGGCGTGGACGGCGAAGGAGCCGAGCGGCGTGGCGCTGGTGGAGGACACCGCCAAAGGCCGCTGGCGCTGTCTGGGCGTCGCCCCCAGCTACGGGCAGTTCGTCGCGCTGGCAGCCGGGACCCCGGTGAACTGGTCGGCGCAGCCTACCGGCGGGTGCCCGAACCTGCCCATGTTGCTCAGGGCAGCGTTCACCCTGCTCGGTGGCCGACAGGTCGACGTCATCGCCGTGGACATGCCGATCGTCACCCCGGGGAACACGATCATCGGGCGGCGTCCGGCCGACACCGCGATCTCGAAGGCATTTGGCGGACGCGGGTGCTCGACCCACAGCCCCACCGCGGCAAGGCCGGGCTCGGTGGCGACCTTGCTGGTGGCCCAGGGTGCTCAAGCGGGCTATTCGCTGGCGACCACGCCAGGGCCGGCAGCGCGGCCCGTGCCGCTTCCGGCGCTGATCGAGGTCTACCCCCACACGGCGCTGCTCAGCCTGATGAGCGCGAACTACCGGGTTCCCTACAAGGTCAGCCGGGCGCGGCACTACTGGCCGAACCTATCGGCGGCGCAGCGCAAGGTGCAGCTGGTCGGAACCTGGCACCAGATCGCTGGGGCCCTGGCTCACACCATCGCCAGCGCCACCGTTCCGATCCCCCCCGCCGCTGCGGCCAAGATGATGACCATGGAGAGCTTGAAGCGGTACGAGGATGCGCTCGACGCGCTGGTGTGCGCCTGGGTGGGCATCCAGTACGTGGCTGGCGCCTGCACGCCCTAGGGCAACTCGACCGGTGCCATCTGGACCCCGTAGAACGACTGGACGAGATCACTCGCTACTTGGACCGCTCGACCTGGCTGCCACCGCGTCCAGGGCCGGGTTCGAAGGGGTCGACGACGACGAGCTGCCCCTGGACGAGGAGCAGGAGACGTTCTCCCTGGTCGGGGCGGTAAACGGGGGTGGTGAGCGAGACAGCCGATCAGGGTGCCGACGACGGCCCGCAGCTCGTCCTCACCTTCGAGGAGCTCGCGGAGGCTGTTCGCCACGCGCCGCCCCCCACCGAGGACGACGTGCCGGTCCTCTGGGACGGGAGGGTGGTCAACACCAAGGAGCGGCTGCTCGCGATCCTCAAAGGGGTCGAGGCGAACGAACGCGCCGGGGTGACCCCGGAGGACATCGAACGTTGGCAGGGCGGGGTGCCGGGCTGGGCTCGCGTCAACTGGGACTCGGACCCTGCCGAGGACGCCTGAGGCCGATCTGGCCCGGGTGGTCGAGGTCTTCGACCGCCACGGCGTCGAGTACCTGGTCGTCGGCGGGCACGCCACCCGCGCCGACGGCGCGCAGCGCCCGACGACGGGCAGCGACGCACTGGTCCGTGCGGAGAAGGACAACCTCGCCCGCGTCGCGGCCGCGCTGCGGGAGCTGCATGCGTACCTGCGGGTGATCGACCGAAGCGACGAGGAGGCCCGCGCCCTGCCCATCCACATCGAGACGCTGCTGCGCCAGTTCGATGTCGCGAACTGGCGGACCGACGCCGGGGACCTGGGCGTGATGAAGGGCATGGCCGGCCCGAACGGCCCCCGCCGCTACGACGACCTCGCTGGCGAAGCCCGGACCCTCGCCGACGCGGGCATCACGATCCGGGTCGCGAGCCTCGATCCCATCGTGGCCTCCAAGGAGGCCGCGAACCGCCCGAAGGACCAAGAAGCCCTCCCTGAGCTCCACCGGCTCCAAGAGCAGGTGCGGCGCAAAGGACCGGGCCCTGCCCGGAGCCTGTCCTCGCCCCCGACGCCGCCGCGGGCCCCGGGAACGACACCGGGCCCGGGGGCACGATCTCGTGCTCCCCGGGCCCGGGCAACTCGTGGACCGAGGTTCGACCCGCGGGGGTTCGACCAGCGGGAGGGGCTTCGGGGCGCACCGCTCGGATCGACATCCGGGGTGCTGGAGCCGCCCCGACCCTGGCGGGTCAGGAGAGGCGCTCGATCACCATGGCCATGCCCTGGCCGCCGCCGACGCACATGGACTCCAGGCCGTAGCGGCCGCCGGTGGTCTGCAGACCGTTGATGAGGGTGGTCATGATGCGGGCCCCGGTCATGCCGAAGGGGTGGCCGAGGGCGATGGACCCGCCGTGGACGTTGAGCTTCTCCCAGGGGATCCCGAGGTGCTTGGCCGAGGGGATGACCTGGGCGGCGAAGGCCTCGTTGATCTCGACGAGGTCGATGTCGTCGATGGTCAGCTTGGCCCGCTCCAGGGCCTGGCGGCAGGCCTCGATCGGCCCGAGCCCCATGATCTCGGGGTTCAAGGCGGTCACGCCGCTGGCCACCACCCGGGCCAGGGGGGTGATGCCGAGCTGCTCGGCCTTGCGGTCCGACATGACGACCACCGCGGCCGCCCCGTCGTTCAAGGGGCAGGAGTTGCCGGCGGTGACCCGGCCACCCTCCCGGAAGGCCGGCTTCAAGGTGGCGAGGACCTCGACCGTGGTGCCCGGCCGGGGACCGTCGTCCTTGGTGACCACGGTGCCGTCCTCCAGGGTGACCGGGATGATCTCCCGCTCGAAGAAGCCGTTCTCCTGGGAGGCGACGGCCCGGTTCTGGGAGAGGCAGGCGAACTCGTCCATCTCCTCCCGGCTGACGTTCTCCAGCTCGGCCACGTTCTCGGCGGTCTGGCCCATGGCGATGTAGACGTCGGGCAGGTGCCCCTCGAGGGGGGTCCAGGGCTCGCTCACCGCCGGGTTCCGCTTGGCGGTGCGGGCCTCAGCCTCGGCGAAGGCCGGGTTGTGGGGCCCGGTGTCCGACACCCCGTACTGGAAGCGGCTGACGGCCTCGACGCCAGCGGCCACGAAGACGTCTCCCTCTCCGGCCCGGATGGCGTGGGCTGCCATGCGGATGGCCTGGAGGGACGAGGAGCAGTAGCGGTTGACGGTCACCCCCGGGACGTCCAGGCCGGCCAGCAGGCCGGCGACCCGGGCGAGGTTGTAGCCGGCCTCGCCGGCCGGTTCGCCGCAGCCCACGATGAGGTCCTCGACCATGCCGGGCTCGACCTGGGGCACCTTCTCGAGGACCTTGCGGACCACCAGGGCGGTCAGGTCGTCGGGCCGGCAGGTGACCAGCGATCCCTTCATGGCCCGGCCGATGGGGGTCCGGCCGGTGGCGACGATGACGGCTTCGGGCATGGCTGCTCCTTGGACTCGGCGCACTGGACGCTGCGCAGTCTTGGCCAGCGGCCCACACCGCTGGCAGCGGGCCCCGCGCGAGGTCGAGGTCGCCCGAAACGGTAGCTGATCGGGGTGGGGACGGGGCCAGCCGGGCGCGCCCCGCTTCGTGGTCCCCCGGGCCATGCTGGGCGGATGCCCCTGCACCGCCACGAACCCAGCGAGGACCGTCTGGAGCTGCGCCCCCAGTTCGCCGAGGGGGCCGAGACCAGGAGCGTGCCGAAGCACCGGCTGCCCACCCGGGGCATGCCGGCCGACGCGGCCTACCAGGTGGTCCACGACGAGCTGCTGCTCGACGGCAGCTCCCGGCTGAACCTGGCCACCTTCGTCACCACCTGGATGGAGCCCCAGGCGTCGAAGCTCCTGGCTGAGTGCGCCGACAAGAACATGATCGACAAGGACGAGTACCCGCAGACCGCCGAGCTGGAGCGGCGCTGCGTGGCCATGCTGGCCGAGCTCTGGCACGCCCCGGCGAGCGGCGGGGCGACGGGCTGCTCGACGACCGGCTCCTCGGAGGCCGCCATGCTGGCCGGCTTGGCCCTGAAGTGGCGCTGGCGGGCCCGCCGGGAGGCCGCCGGGGCGCCGACGGACCGGCCGAACCTGGTCATGGGGGCCAACGTGCAGGTCTGCTGGGAGAAGTTCTGCCGGTACTTCGACGTGGAGCCCCGCCTGGTGCCGGTCGGGCCGACGGCCACCGTCCTGACCCCCGAGGGGGCCGCCGGGGCGGTGGACGAGCGGACCATCGGGGTGGTGAGCGTGCTGGGCTCCACCTACGACGGCACTTACGAGCCGGTGGCCGAGATCGCCGCCGCCTTGGACCGCGTGGCGGCCTCGGGCGGGCCCGACGTGCCACTGCACGTCGACGGGGCCTCGGGCGGCTTCGTGGCCCCGTTCCTGGACCCCGAGCTGGCCTGGGACTTCCGGCTCCCCCGGGTGGTCTCCATCAACGCATCGGGCCACAAGTACGGGCTGGTCTACCCGGGGGTGGGCTGGGTGCTCTGGCGGGACGCCGAGTCCCTGCCCAGCGAGCTGGTCTTCGACGTGGCCTACCTGGGCGGCCACATGCCGACCTTCGCCCTGAACTTCTCCCGGCCCGGGGCCCAGGTGGTCGGCCAGTACTACACCTTCCTCCGGCTCGGCCGGCAGGGCTTCACCGAGGTCCAGGCCGCCGCCCGGGCCACCGCCGAGCACCTGGCGAAGCGGATCGAGCGGCACGGCGGCTTCGCCCTGCTCTCCCGGGGCGAGGGAGTGCCGGTGGTGGCCTTCGAGGTGGTCGACGGGGAACCCTTCGACGTCTACCAGGTCTCGGCCGCGCTGCGAGGCCGCGGCTGGCAGGTGCCGGCCTACCCGTTGCCGCCGGCCCTCGACCAGCGCCACGTCCTGCGGGTCGTGGTCCGCAACGGCTTCGGCCGGGACCTGGCCGACCTCTTCGCCGAGGACCTCGCCGGGGCAGTGCGGGAGCTGCGGGAGGAGGCTCGGGGCGCGACCCGACACCGCCGGGCCGGCTTCCACCACTGACCGGGGCAGGGCGGCCGGGCCGGCTGGGCGAGCCGGCGGGGCCGTGGCAGCATGCCGGGCCATGGCTGCCGCCGAACCGACCATCGTCGCCACCAGCGGGGGGCTCCTGCCCGACCCGCGGACCTTCGTGCGGCCCGGGCCGCTCCTGGAGCACGCCCTGGCCTTGGCCGAGCCGAGGGGGCGGCCCCGGATCTGCTTCCTGCTCACGGCCCTCGGGGACTCGGACCTCTGGGCGGCCCGCCTGTACGCCATGTACCAGGAGCGGGACGTCCAGGTGTCCTGCCTGGCCCTCTTCCCCATGCCCTCGGTCGCTGACCCCGAGGCCCACCTGCGCTCCCAGGACCTGATCTGGGTCGGTGGGGGGAGCACCGCCAACCTGCTGGCCCTCTGGCGTCTCCACGGCCTGGACCGGATCCTGCGGGCCTGCTGGGAGGACGGGGTGGTCCTGGGCGGGGTCTCGGCCGGGTCCCTCTGCTGGCACCAGGGCGGCACCACCGACTCCTTCGGGCCCGAGCTGGCCCCCATCACCGACTGCCTGGGTTTCCTGCCCTACTCGAACTGCCCGCACTACGACGCCGAAGCCCAGCGCCGGCCCCTCTTCCAGCGGCTCGTCGGGGAGGGCCTGCTCCCCGAGGGGTACGCGACGGACAACGGCGCCGGGCTGGTCTACCGAGGCACGACCCTCGCCGAGGTGGTCGCCGAGGTGGAGGGCCGCGCCGCCTACCACGTGAAGCGGCAGCCCGGTGGGGGAGTGCAGGAGACGAGGCTGACGGCCCGTCTCCTGCCGGGGGCGGTCGGCGGGCCCGAGGCGTCCCGGGGCTAGGTCAACCGGGCCCGAGCCCGTTCCAGGGTCAGGGCGTCCTCGACGCTGCGGGCCAGGCCAGGGCCGTCGAGGCCGAGCTCGGCCAGGATCTGGTCGGGCTTCCCGTGGGCGAGGAAGCGGCGGGGGGTGCCGAGGGTCCGAGCGGGGGGCAGGGCCCGGTCGAGCTCGGGCAGGTCGGCCATAGCGGCCAGCAGGAACGTCCCGGCCCCGCCGACGGCAACGCCGTCCTCAGCGGTGACCACGAGCTCGTGGCGGGCGGCGTCGGCCAGCATGGCCAGGTCGGGTGGGGCCACGACCCGAACGTCGTAGACCGTGGCCTCGATGCCTCTCGTGGCCAGGAGGTCGGCGGCCTCGAGGGCGGCTTGGACCAGCTTGCCGACGGCCAGCAGGCAGACGCTGCCGTCCCCCTGGCGGAGCCGCCGAGCCTTGAGGCCCTCCCCGGTGACCCCGTCGGGGCTGCGGCGGGCCGGGGTCTTCGGGAAACGGATGGCGCTCGGTCCGGGCAGCTCGAGGGCCTGGTGGAGCATGACCGGCACCTCCTCGGCCGAGGAGGGCGCAAAGACCGTCATGCCCGGGATCGACAGGCAGAGGGCCAGGTCCAACAGGCCGTGGTGGCTCGGCCCGTCGTCCCCCGTGACCCCGGCTCGGTCCAGCACAAAGCAGACCGGCAGGCGGTGGAGCCCGACGTCATAGGTGGCCTGGTCGAAAGCCCGGCAGAAGAACGTGGAGTAGACCGCCACGACCGGCCGGAGGCCGGCCATGGCCATGCCGGCCGCAGCGGTCACGGCGTGCTGCTCGGCGATGCCGACGTCCAAGAAGCGTTCGGGGTGGGCGCTCTGGAAGGGCAGGAGGCCGGTCGGCCCCGGCATGGCGGCGGTGATGGCCACGAGCTCGGGCCGTCGGGCCGCCTCGTCGAGGATGGCCCGGGTGAAGGCGTCGGTGTACGAGACGGGGGCGACGTCCAGGCCCGCCTGGGACCCCGTCCCGTTGACGCCAACCGAGGCCGGCCGGGGCTGAACCTTCAGGTCGTGGAGCCGCTGGACCTCGTCCTCCTCGGCCGGGGCGTAGCCCTTGCCCTTGTGGGTCACCACGTGGACCAGGATCGGGCCGTCCCACTCGGCGGCGTGGGCAAAGGCCTGCTCCATGGTGGCCAGGTCGTGGCCGTCGAAGGGGCCGGCGTAGCGGATGCCGAGGGCCTCGAAGAACTGGTGCGGGGTGACGACCTCCCGGAGGGCGCTCGTGAGGCCGTGGACCGAGGAGTAGGCCAGGTCCCCGAGGCCCGGGATGGCCCGCAGGAGCTCCCGGACCCGCTCCCGGGCCTGCACGTAGGCCGGGTTGAGGCGCAGGGTGGAGAGCTGGACCGAGAGCTTGGAGATGGTGGGGGCGTAGGACCGGCCGTTGTCGTTCAGGACGATGACCACCCGGCTGCCGCTGTGGCCGAGGTTGTTCAGGGCCTCGAAGGCCATGCCGCCCGTGAGGGACCCGTCGCCCACCACCGCCACCACCCGCCGGTCCCCCTCCCCCCGGAGCCGCAGGGCGGTGGCCACGCCGTGCGCGTAGCTGAGGGCCGTCGAGGCGTGGCTGTTCTCGATCCAGTCGTGGGGGGACTCGGCCCGGTTCGGGTAGCCCGAGAGGCCGCCGGGCTGGCGCAGGGTGGCGAAGCGCTCCCGCCGGCCGGTCACCAGCTTGTGGACGTAGGCCTGGTGGCCGGTGTCCCAGAGCAGGACGTCCCGGGGCGAGTCGAAGACCCGGTGCAGGGCCAAGGTGAGCTCGACGGCGCCCAGGTTGGAACCCAGGTGACCACCGGTGGTGGTGACCGTGTCGACGATCACCTGGCGGAGCTCGGCGGCCAGCTGCTCGAGCTCGTCGAGGCTCAGCCGGCGCAGGTCGGCGGGTTCGTGGATCTGGTCGAGCAGCATGCTGAGCACCTCGTCACCGTTGGCCGCGGACCTCGACCCTCGACTGCCCCAGGGGCTCGGGGGCAGCGGGCCGGGACCGCCGAGCCGAGGCTACCGCGTGGTCCTGGCCACGACGCGGCGTCGGCCTGCCCACTGGGGGGCTCAGCGGGCCTTGGCCAGGAAGGATTCCAGGTCGACCAGGACCCGGGTGACCCGGCCGGCCCCCACGAGGCCGGCGTCGCCTCGGCCCGGACCGTGCTGCCGACCTTCACCGGTGCCAGGTGGTCGAACTGGAGCCGACTCCCGACCGTGGTCCGCCCGGCCGGCAGGAGCGGGTGGACGGCGTTGCAGGCCGCCTGCTCGCAGAGGGCGACGAGGCGGGGCGTGGCGAGGACCGGGACGACCCCGGTGCCAAGCGCCAGGGCGGTGTCGGTGTCCTGCACGGTCAGCTCGGCCCGTCCGATGAGGCCAGGCTCGACGGCCACGCCGTCACGGTCCACGCCGTCACGATAGGAAGCCGGCCGCACCCCAGCCAAGCTGAGCGACCTGGGGCACACGGGCCGATGCCCGGCCGTGCGGTTCAGGACGCCGATGCCGCCGAGCCCGAGGTGCTGCCGGTGGCCGTCGAGCTGCCCGACTCGCCCGAGCTGCTCGTGGAGGCGCCTGCGCCGTCGGCGCTGCTCTTGGCAGGGGCCGCGCTGGCCGACCCGCCCCGGCTGTCGGTCTTGTAGAAGCCGCTGCCCTTGAAGACGATGCCGATGGGGCTGAAAACCTTCTTGAGGGACCCGGCACAGGCCGGGCAGGTGCGGAGGGGTTCGTCGGCGAAGGACTGGACGACCTCCAGGTGCTGGCCGCAGGCGGTGCAGACGTACTCGTAGGTGGGCATCGACGGCTCCTCCTTCCGCCCGGGGTGGCCAGCCTCCCCCCGGGCCACCCCTTCGCTTCCCCGGCCGGTCCGGTGCCCCGACGAGCCGGTGACCCGACGACCAGCGGAGTTAGCACTCGACGTTCCTGAGTGCCAATCCTAGCCGACACCGGCTCGGGCCCGGCCAGCAGGCACGGGGGCGGGGGAGATCGACCCGGCCCACCTCGCTCGGCCCCCCTAGACTACGGGCCGTGGCCGATCGCAGCCTGACCCATCTCGACCCCCTGGGCGGTGCCCGGATGGTCGACGTCACCCCGAAGGAGCCGACCCATCGGCGGGCCCTGGCCCGCTGCCGGGTCTGGATGGCGCCGGAGACCACCGAGAAGGTCGCCAGCAATGCCATCACGAAGGGTGACGTCCTGGGCACGGCTCGGATCGCGGGGATCCAGGCGGCGAAGCGGACCCCGGACCTAATCCCGATGTGCCACCCCCTGCTGGTCGGGGCGGTCCACGTGAACTTCACCATCGGGGACGACTACGTCGAGGTGGAGTCCCAGGTCGAAACCGTCGACCGGACCGGGGTCGAGATGGAGGCGCTCACCGCCTGTGCCGTGGCGGCGCTGACCATCTACGACATGTGCAAGTCGGCCGACCGCTCGATGGTCATCGGGGAGCTGGCCCTCTGGGAGAAGACGGGCGGGAGCCGCGGGCCCTGGCGGCGGACCTCCCTCGACGAGCACTGAGCCGACGAGCACCCCGTCCAGGAGCGCTGGACCCGACCCGACCGGCGGATCAGGGACGGCGGCGCCGGCGGCGGCCCCGCCGGGCCCGGAGGACGAGGTCCTCCCCGGGGGAGCCCTCGGGCGTGGCGGGCGGGGCCTGCTCCTGACGGGTTGGGGCCGCTGCGGTCGTGTCCCCGGCGGGTGCTGTCGCAGGGACCGCCTCGGGCCCGGCCGGTGGGGGCGGGGGCAGCCGGAGGCCTGGTGGGGGCGGGGCGCTCGACGCCGGCCGAGCGGCGTCGGTCGGGGGCGGGGGCAGCTTCGGCGGCGGGGGCAGCTGGGCCTCGGCCCCGCTCGGGGGGACCCGGGGGTGTCGGCCGGTCCGTTCCGGACCGGGCCCGAGGAGGTCCTCGGCCCGGACCCGGAACCCCAGGGGCGGATGAGCGCCTTGGCCCGGTGCCGGCGGGGGCGGCGGGGGCTCGTCGGGCAGGGGCGGGACGACGGCCAGGACCCGAGGATCGGGCCGGGTGGGGCCGGGGTTGGGCTCGAGGGGCTCGGGCGGGGCCTGCTCGGCGAGGCGGCGCAGGAGCCCGGTCAGGTCCCCGATGGCCCGGACCAGCTGGCGCTGGGTGTCCTGGAGGTGGTCGAGGCGCTCGAGCACCTCGGACCACAGCTCGGCGGAGGAGGAGGCCACCACCTCCACGAGGGCCCGGTGCTCAGGTGCCCGAGGGCCGGGCGGGGAGGGCGGGTTCGGGGCGGGCACGAGGTCGCTCGGGCCGTGCCAGGACTCGTTCACCCTGCCTCGCTCATCGCCACCTCCAGCCCGGCCCGGGTCCGTGGGCCCTCGGTCGGTGCCGCTCCCTCCCCCAAGGCTACTCCCGGTGGGGACGGCAGCCGGCTCAGGAGCGGGACGCGGCCCGGAGCTCCTCGAGCGACAGCTCGGTGGTGGCCTGACCGCCGCACTGCGCGCAGCGGTCCACATGACGCCAGGACCGCAGCAGTCGGGTCCCCTCGGGGTCCAGACGGACGACGAAGGTCTCCGAGAGCGGGTCGATGTCGAGCCCGTAGTAGGGCCGCCACTGGGTGGCCGTGTGGTGCTTGTCCCCGTCGAGCCCCTTCAGGATGCGCCGGAACCGCATGCGCTCGGTGTCGAAGAGCCAGGTGCTGTGGCAGGACTCGAGGACGAGGGGGTCCATGCCCACCATCCTTCCCCCCGCCGGGCCGAACTCCACGGCAGGACCGTTGCGATCCGGTGACAACCGAGCCGGTTGTGGTCAGGGGTTGACGGGCCGTGACCGGCTGTGGGGCAGGTGTTGGGTCGAGGCTCGGGCCTCCCGAGCCGATGCCCGGCCCGTGGGGCACCCGGACCTGGACCGCTTGCTGGCCATGCTGGCTGCCCTGGACGGCTCCGACCTGCACCTGAAGGCCGGTGCCCCACCCCGGGTGCGGGTCGACGGGGCGCTTCGGACCCTCGAGGGCGAACCCTCCTTGAGCGCCGAGCAGACCGAGGCGATGGCCGAGGCGATCCTGCCCCCGGAGCTGCGCGAAGAGTTCCGCCGCCGGCACGAGGCGGACTTCGCCTACTCGGTGCCGGGACTTGGGCGTTTCCGGACCAACGCCTACCGCCAGCGGGGCTCGGTGGCCCTGGCCATGCGCCGGGTCCGCTCGGTGGCGAGCGGTCTTCGGGAGCTCGGCCTGCCCGAGGTGGTGCGGCGGCTGGCCGAGGAGCGCCGGGGCCTGGTGCTGGTGACCGGGCCAACCGGGTCGGGGAAGTCGACCACGTTGGCGGCCATGGTGGACCACATCAACCACACCTGGCCCTGCCACGTGGTGACCATCGAGGACCCCGTGGAGTACCTGCACCGGGACGACCTAGCCAGCATCGACCAGCGGGAGGTGGGGTTCGACACCGAGAGCTTCGCCTCGGCGATGCGGGTCGTGCTGCGCCAGGACCCCGACGTGATCCTGGTCGGGGAGATGCGGGACCAAGAGACCGTCTACACGGCCCTCACCGCCGCGGAGACCGGCCACCTCGTGCTCTCGACACTGCACACCACCACAGCCACCGAGACGGTGAACCGGGTGGTGGACCTCTTCCCGCCCCACCAGCAGGGCCAGATCCGGACCACCCTGGCCAGCTGCTTGAAGGGGGTCGTCTGCCAGCGCCTGCTGCCCCGGGCGGACGGGCGGGGCCGGGTGCCGGCGGTCGAGGTCCTGGTGGTGAACGGCCGGATCCAGCAGGCCATCGAGGAGCCCGAGCTGACCAGCACCATCGACCAGATCATGGCCGAGGGAGACTGGTACGGCATGCAGACCTTCGACCAGGCCCTCGTCGAGCTCCTGGCCCAAGGCGTCATCGACCTGAAGGTGGCCATGGGGGCAGCCAGCAACCCCCACGACCTCAAGGTCATGTTGGAACGCCGGGGCCTGGTGCGGACGGGCGTGACCTCCTCGTCGGCCGCCGTGCCGGCCGTCGGCTGAGCAGGGCCAGGCCGCCCAGGGCCACGACGGCGGCGAGGTCCAGCCCGAGGACGACCGGGTGGGGCTCGGCCCAGGCCACGAGGGCGGCCAGCGGGCCGAGGGCGCCGGGGTGGGGACGGCGGGGCTCGGCCTCGCCGTCCTTGGTGGGCCCGAGCAGGCCCCAGCCGAGGCCGGCGACCCCGAGGCCGGCGAGCCACGCTGCGAGGGCCCGTGCCGGGCCGGCATGGCCCTGGGCCGCGGCGAGGGCGAAGCCGACCAGGCCGAGCACGAGGAGAAGCCCGGCGAGACCCGGGAGGTGCTCGAGGGGGGCCACGGCGAGGAGCAGAGCGGCCAGGGCGAGGACCGCGGCGCCAGCGAGGCCCGCGGTGCCGCTGCCCCAGGCGCTGCCGAGAGCCAGCGTGGCGAGGGCTGCCCCGCCGATCTCGGCGAGGAACGCCGAGACCGGGATGGGCGCGCCGCAGGTCCGGCAGCGGCCCCGGAGGGCCAGCCAGGCGACGATCGGCAGGTTCTCGAACCAGGCCAGCGGCCGGCCGCACCCCGGGCAGTGGGAGCCGGGGTGCACGACCGAGCGGCCCGCGGGCCGGCGGGCGGCGACCAGCTCGAGGAACGAGCCTAGGGACCCGCCGAGGACGAACGCCAGGAGCAGGGCCAAGGCGAGCTTCACGGCCGGTTGCGACCCGGCGCGCCGCGGGGCACCGACGGAGGGTAGCAAGCGGTTGGCGGACGGCCACGGGATCCCCTTCAGCTGCCGGGGGTGGCGTGCCGATGGATCGGGCATGAGCGTCGACGACGGCGTCCGGCTGCTCGCACGCGAGCATCGGCTGCAGGTCGTCGACCTGGACCGCCACCCGGTGGACCCGACGGTCGCCGAGCTGCTGCCCGAACGGTTGGCTCAGGCCTACGCGGCGGTGCCGGTCGGCCGGCGCTACGGCGCGCCGGTCGTGGCGGTGGCCGACCCCGGCGACCTCGTCGCCATGGACAGCCTGCGGGCCTCGCTCGGCCGGGACTTCCTGCCGGTCGTGGCCAGCCGGGAGCAGATCGAGCGGTTCATCGACCGCCTCTACCACGGCGCTCCCGGTCCGCTGGCTGCGCCGGGGGATCCCGACCAGGGGCCGCCGACCGACCCGGTGACCGCCGCTCTGGTCGAGGCCCTCCAGCAGCCGGCCAGGCGGCTCCCCCCGGTTCCCCCAGGGCTGGCCGAACCGTCCCCGACCCCCCTCCCCGCCGAGCCACCAGCCTCGGCCCCCCCCCCGGCGATGCCGCCCCCGCCCCTGGCCCGTGCCCCCGAGGGGGTGCCGCCCCCGGCGGGAATCGTGGGGGGAACGGGCTTGGAGGACGATCTGGCCAGCTTCCCGCCCCTGGCCCGGGCCCTCGTCGAGAGCGGCCGGGTGCCCCTCGCCGCCATGCGGGACGCCCTCTACGAGCAGACCCGGAGCGGGGAGAGCCTGGCCCGCTGCCTGGCCCGGCTGGGCCTGGTCTCCGAAGCCGACCTGCTCTGGGGGGTGGCCCACGAGCTGGGCCTGGAGTTCGTGGACCTCGACGTCTTCGGGGTGGACCTCACCCAGGCGCTGCGCCTGCCGGAGACCACGGCCCGGCACCACGGGGTACTGGTGGTGCAGGACCGTGACGGGGTGCCGGTGGTGGCCACCTCGAACCCGACGAACGTCCTGGCCGCGGACGACCTGCGGACGGTGCTCGGCAAGCGCTTCGTCATGGTGGTGGCCACCCGCACCCAGATCGCCACCTACCTGGACCGGGCCTACAGCCAGGGGATCTCGGCCGCCGAGGCCGCGAGCTCCGCGGCCGACCAGATGGGGGTCCCGGTCAGCGAGGACCTGGAGACCCTGCAGGTGGTGGCCGAGGACGCGCCGGTGGTCCGCTACGTGAACCTGCTGGTCCTCCAGGCCCTGAACGAGCGGGCCTCGGACATCCACGTGGAGCCCACCGCCGGCCAGCTGCGCATCCGGTACCGGATCGACGGGGTGCTCCACGACATGGCCCCCGCCCCGAAGTCCATCGCCCCGGCGGTGACCACCCGGCTCAAGGTCATGGCGGAGCTGGACATCGCCGAGCACCGCCTGCCCCAGGACGGCCGGATCTCGCTGAACGTGGGGAACCGGACGGTGGACCTGCGCATCGCCACCTTGCCGACCATCCACGGCGAGAAGATCGTCATGCGGGTCCTGGACAAGTCGAACGTGGTGCTCTCCTTCGACGAGCTGGGCTTCGACGAGGACCTGCTGGCCCGCTACCGGGAGATCTACACGAAGCCCTACGGGACGGTGCTGGTGACCGGGCCGACCGGCTCGGGCAAGACCACCACGCTGTACGCCACCTTGTCGGTGCTGAACAGCCCGGAGAAGAACATCATCACCGTGGAGGACCCCGTGGAGCTGCGCATCCCGGGGATCAACCAGGTGCAGCTGAACGTGAAGGCCGGGCTGACCTTCGCCGCGGCGCTGCGCTCGATCCTGCGGGCCGACCCCGACATCGTGCTGGTCGGGGAGGTCCGGGACAAAGAGACGGCGATGATCTCGGTGGAGGCCGCCCTGACCGGGCACCTGGTGCTCGCCACCTTGCACACCAACGACGCGGCCAGCACCCCGATGCGGCTGGTCGAGATGGGGGTCGAGCCGTACCTGGTCGGCTCGGCCGCCTCGGCCATCGTCGCCCAGCGCCTCGCCCGGCGCCTCTGCCGGCACTGCCGGGAACCCTTCGAGCCGACCGAGGCCGAGGTGGCGGCTCTCGGGTGGGACCCGGCCCAGGTCTTCGCCAGCAGCTCGGTGCCCACCTTGTACCGGGCCAAGGGTTGTGGGGCCTGCGCCCACACCGGGTACCGCGGGCGCCGGGCCCTGGCGGAGCTGCTGGTGGTCACCGAGGAGGTGGAGCAGATGATCGTGGCCGGCGCCCCTGCCGAGCAGATCCATCGGCTGGCCGTCGAACAGGGCATGGTGCCGCTCCGGGAGCACGGCCTGCGCCGGGCCCTCGAAGGGGAGACCACCCTCGAGGAAGTCCTGCGGGTGGTGGCATGAGCCCGAGCCCCTCAGCCCGGGAGCGCTGGAGCCGGCAGCTCGCCGGCCTGCTCGGCCGCTCGGCCGTCCTGCCCGAGGAGGAGCTGCGAAGCGCCCTCGAGGAGGCCCTGGCCAGTGGCCTGCCGCTGGTCGAGGTCCTCTTGGACCGGGGACGGCTCCCCGTGCCGGTGGTCCTCGGGGCCCTCGGACAGTTGGCCCAGCTGCCGGTGGTGGACCTGACCCAGGCCCCGCCCGAGCCCGAGGCGCTGGCCCAGCTTCCCCCAGGGCTCTCCGGGCAGTTCGGTGCCCTGGCGTGTCGGGTCGCCGGGGGGCAGCTGCTCGTCGCCTTCGGGGAGCCGCCCGACCCCGACGACCTGCGGGCCTTGGCGGCCCTCGCCGGGGCCAGCGTGGTCCCTGCCCTCGCCGACCCCCGGGTCCTGCGGGCAGCCCTGCGACACGACGAGCCGGCTCCGAGCGCCGCCCCGGTCCCGGCGCTGGCCGGAGTGGTGGCAGCGCCGGTCGGGGTCGGGGTGCCGGCCAACGGGAACGGGCACGCGGGCAACGAGCATCCCGGGAACGGGCACACCGGCGCAGAGGTGCGGACTGCGGAGGTCCAGACCGCCGAGCTCCAGGCCGACAGGGGGCTCGCAGTAGACCCGGCGCCGGCCGACGAGGGCCTGCCGCTGCACATCGACGACCTGCTGCGGCAGGTGGTGGCCCTCGGCGCGTCGGACCTGCACCTCACGGCGACGATGCCGGCCTGCATGCGGCTGCACGGGGCCATCCGGCCCGTCGAGGGGTGCCCGCCACTCACCCACCAGCAGATCCGGGACATGGTGTTCGGGATCCTGCCGCAGGCGAAGCGGGAACAGTTCGAAGCGCAAAAGGAGCTGGACACCTCGCACGCCATCCCAGGGGTCGGGCGGTTCCGGCTCAACGTCTTCCAGCAGCGGGGCACGGTGGCTGCGGTGCTGCGGACCATCCCCCATGAGATCCCGCCGTTCGACTCCCTGGGTCTGCCGGCCTCGGTGGCCCGGTTCGCCGAGCTGCGCAGGGGCCTGGTGCTGGTGACCGGCCCGACGGGTTCAGGGAAGTCGACCACCCTGGCGGCGCTGGTCGACATCATCAACAAGAGCAAGCCGCTGCACATCGTGACCGTCGAGGACCCCATCGAGTTCCTGCACCAGCACCAGCGCTCCATCGTGAACCAGCGGGAGGTGGGCCAGGACACGCAGTCCTTCGCCGAGGCCCTCCGGCGGGTCCTGCGGGAGGACCCGGACGTGATCCTGGTCGGCGAGCTGCGGGACCTCGAGACCATCTCGATGGCTCTGACCGCCGCCGAGACCGGTCACCTGGTGTTCGGCACCCTGCACACCCAGGACGCGCCCCAGACCATCGACCGGATCGTCGACGTGTTCCCGACCAGTCAGCAGGAGCAGGTCCGGACCCAGCTGGCGGCCTCCCTCGAAGGGGTCGTCACCCAGCAGCTGGTCCCGGCCGCGGATGGCACGGGGCGGGTGGTGGCCGCCGAGGTCATGGTGTGCACCTCGGCGGTCCGGAACCTGATCCGGCAGAACAAGACCCACCAGATCTACTCGCTGATGCAGACCGGGGCGCAGCACGGCATGCAGACCATGGACCAGGCCCTGGCCCGGCTGGTGAAGGAGCAGCGGGTGAGCGAGGCCATGGCCTTCGACCGCTGCCGCAGCGAGGAGGACCTGCGGAACCACCTGCGGTCCTGAAGCGGCCGCCGAGACGGGGAGAGGAACGGGCGAAGTGGCGCTGACCTTCGAGTACAAGGTCCGGGACCGCCAAGGGAACCTGGTGGAGGGCCAGCTGGAGGCCGACTCCATGTCCCTGGTGGTGGGCAAGCTGCGGGAGATGGGCTACCTGCCGATCTCGGTGAAGCCCCGATCCCGGCTCTCGGCCCGCACCGAGATCACCATCCCGGGGCTCACGAACCGGGTGAAGCTCGCCGAGCTGGCGGTGGCCACCCGGCAGCTGGCCACCATGATCGACTCGGGCCTCTCGGTGGTCCGGTCGCTGGCGATCCTGGCCACGCAGGTGGAGAGCAAGGAGCTCGCCCGGGTCCTCGGCGAGGTCCGGCTCGAGGTCGAGCGGGGCTCGTCGCTCTCGGCGGCCTGCGCCCAGCACCCCAAGGTGTTCAGCCACCTGTTCGTGACCATGGTCCAGGCCGGGGAGGCCGGGGGGAGCCTGGACGCGGTGCTCCAGCAGCTGGCCACCACCATGGAGAAGCAGGCGGCCCTGAACCGCAAGATCCGCTCGGCCATGACCTACCCGGCGGTGGTGCTGAGCGTGATGATCGTCATCTTCACCGCCCTTTTGGTCTTCGTGGTGCCGATCTTCAAGCGGATCTTCACCCAGCTGCACGCCACCTTGCCCGGGCCGACCCAAGCGGTGCTGAAGATCTCGGCCATCGTGACGAGCCCCTGGGTGCTCGTGGTCCTCGCGGTGCTGGCGCTCGCCCTGGTGGTCTTCAAGCGCTGGATCGGCACCGACCGGGGACGGCGAGCCTTCGACGGGTTCAAGCTCAAGCCCCCGGTGTTCGGACCCCTGCTGCACAAGGTGGCCCTGGCTCGCTTCGCCGGGACCCTCTCCTCGCTGGTCGCGGCCGGCGTCCCGATCCTGGAGTCCTTGGACATCTGCTCGGACACCTCGGGGAACCAGGTGGTGGCCGACGCGCTCCAGGCGGCGAAGAACGGGGTGCGCGAGGGCCGGAGCCTGGCGGACTGCCTCAAGGAGCACGAGGCGGTGGTGCCGAGCTTGGTGACCCAGATGGTCGAGGTTGGGGAGCAGACCGGTGCCCTCGACGCCATGCTGCGCAAGGCCGCCGACTTCTACGACCAGGAGGTCGAGACCACGGTGGCCAACCTGACCCAGCTGCTCGAGCCGATGCTGACCGTCATCATGGGTGCGGGGGTCGGGACCATGGTGATCTGCATGTACCTGCCCATGTTCGACTACATCAAGCACGTCCCGACGAGCTGAGAGGCGAGGCGTGGGGTCTGGGGTGCTGGCGTCGCTTCGGCGGGGGAGCGCGTCTGTCGCTCGGGGACTGGTTCGACGGGCCCTCGAACGGCGCTTCGCCTGGCTGGGCACCGCCTTGGTCCTCGGGGGCACGGCCGTGCGGTCCTTCGTGTTCCCGCTGGTCGTCCGGGGAAGGCACCACCGGCTGCTGACCGTCTGGTGGGTGCCAGGGGACATCTGGGGCACCTTGCGCGACGGCCAGATGATCGCCTGGCTCGACTTCGGCCACCTCTACCAGGCGGGGACCGCCATGGTCACCTTGCCGGGCACCGCCCTGCTGTTCGCGCCGGTCGCCGCGGTGGTGAACGCCTTCGGGCTCTCGACGGACTTCCCGCTGGTGGTCCCCCACCCGACGGCGTGGCTCGTGCTCGGGCCGTACGCGGTCGCCGTCTCGGGCGTCGCGCTCGTCGCGCTCGACGCGCTCGCCGAGCGTCTCAACGTCGGGTCAGCGACGCGAGCCTTTCTAGGCGTCGTCGGGGCGGCAGTCCTGTTCCCAGTGGTGGCCTGGTGGGGGCATCCCGAGGACGCCGTGGCGGTCGGCCTGGTGCTCTACGCCCTCGGGGCGGCGCTCGACGGTCGAGTGGTGGCCGCCGGCTGGCTGACCGGGGCGGCCATCGCGGTGCAGCCCCTGGTGGTGCTGGCCGTGCCGGTCCTCCTCGGGGTGCTCGGCGTCGAACGGCTCGTCCCGTTCCTGGTGCGGGCCGCGCTGCCCGCTGCGGTGCTCCTCGTGCCGGTCTTCGCCGCTGCGCCCCAGGCGACCTGGCGGGCGGTGGTCGACCAGCCGAACTTCCCGGGGGTGGACCACCCCACGCCCTGGACCGCGCTGGCCCCGCACCTCGGTGGACGGGGTCGAGACGAGGTGGTGGCCGGCGGGCCGGGCCGAGTCGTCGCCCTGCTCGGGGCCCTTGGCCTCGCGCCCGTGGCCCGGCGCGTCCGGGACCGGCCAGCCCTGGTCGTGGCGCTGGTGGCCGTCGGGCTGGAGCTGCGGTGCCTGACGGAGTCGGTCATGGACCCCTACTACCTCTGGCCGGCCCTGGCCGTGGGGCTCGTGGCGGCGGGCCGGGCCGGTCGGCTGGCGCTCGGCGCGGTCGCCGTCGGTGCCCTGGCCGTCTCGGCCGTGGCCGAGCTGCACTTCTGGTGGCTGACCTGGTGGCTGGTCGCGGTGGGAGGCAGTGCCGTGGTGGTCGGGTTCGGCGTCGGGGCGATCTGGCGCTGGTCCGAGGCGACGACTGGTCGCAGGGCTGCCGCAGCCGGTGCCGGTCGGGCCGAGGGCCTGGCCGGGCCCCTGAGGTCTCGGGCGCGTCGAGGGCGAGGGAGCAGGACGAGAGGTTCGGCCATGGCGCAGGTCGTGGGTGTGGACATCGGCACCTCAGCGGTCCGGGCTGCCGAGGTGGAGATCGGAGGGGGCACGCCGACCCTGCTGCGCTTCGGGCAAGTCGGCCTCCCGCCGGGGGTCGTGGTCGACGGCGAGGTGGTCGACCGGGCCGCGGTGGCCGACGCGCTGCGTCGGCTCTGGAAGAGCGCCGAGCTGAGCAGCACCACCGTGGTGCTCGGGGTGGCGGGGCTGCGGGCGATCACCCGGGAGCTGGAGCTGCCCTGGGTGCCCGACGGCGAGGTGGAGGCGGCGATCCGGTTCCAGGCCGAGGAGATCGTGCCGTTCCCGGCCGAGCAGACGGTCCTCTCGGCCAAGGTGGTGGGCGAGGCGAAAGCCGAGGACGGGAGTCGGGTGCGGCGGGTCCTGGTCGCGGCCTGCCACCGGGAGCTGGTGAACGGAGTGGTCGGACCGGCCGAGGAGGCCGGGCTGCGGGTTAGCAGCGTGGACCTCGTCCCCGCCGCCTTGCTCCGAGCCCTGGTCGACTCGACGCACCCCCTGGGGCAACCCGAAGCGGTGGTGTCCGTCGGGGCGGGGCTGACCCTCGTGGTGGTCCACGACGCCGGGGTCCCCCAGTTCGTCCGGACCGTTCCCCTCGGCGGCAATCAGGCCACCGCGGCCATCGCCAGCGCCCTCGACCTGCCGATGGCGGACGCCGAGGCGGTGAAGCGGCGCCTGGGGGAGCCCTGGCCGCAGGCCCTGGCCGCCGAGCAGGCGGTGCAGGGAGCCCTGGGCGACCTGGTCCAAGAGGTCCGCAGTTCGCTGGAGTACGCGGCGTCGCTGCCTGGGCGGCAGCCCGTGGCCCGGGTCGTGCTGACCGGCGGAGGGTCTCGGCTTCGAGGCCTTCAGGAGCGGCTCCACCTGGCGCTCGGCGTGCCCGTGCAGCCGGTCTCGGCCTTGGCCCGCCTGGACGTCTCGGCCCTGGAGCTGAGCCCGGAGCAGGCCTGGAGCGTCGACCCGGTCCTCGCCGCCCCCATCGGGCTGGCCCTGCCGCCCCCCCCGGGGACCATCGGGGCGTTCAACCTCCTGCCGGGGGAGGTCCTGGCCCGGGCCCGGATCCGGCGGGTGACTCGGGCGGTGAGCCTCGGCGCGGTGGCGGCGGCCGTCGTGGTGCTCGGGCTCGGAGGCTGGCGCACCTACGAGGCCCACCGCACCAGCGAGCAGGTCGCCGCCCTGCGGAGCGAGATCGCCCAGCTGAACGCCGAGAAGCCCCGGTACTCGAAGGCGCAGGCGGTGGCCGACGGACTGGCCGTGGCCCAGCGGGAGGTGGAGGGCCTGACCACCCACGTGCCGGACTGGTACGCGGTGGTGCAGGCCCTGGCGGCGCAGAACCCGGACAACCTGGCGGTCACCGACTTCACCGGCACCGCCCTCGACGCCTCGGGGAGTGCCGCCGCCACCCAGTCCAGCGCGGCCCCCGGCGCCACCACCACGAGCACCCTCCCCGGCCAGATCGCCACCATCCAGGCGACGGTCACCGGGACCTACCAGGGCAACGTCTCGTGCAACCCCTACGCCGACTTCATTGGCGACGTCGGCAAGCCGTTCTTCGGGGCACCGGCCTCCGCCGGGCCGACCTGCCCCTCGAGTGGCGGCCAGACGGTCGTGACGTTCTCGGCAAGCATCCCGGTGCTGCGCCCAGCGAGCCTGTCGACCAACGGCTGCTACGACGTGCTGCACCCAGCCGCCGGCTGCCCGACTGACACCGCCACGAAGGGGAACGGCTGAGATGACCGAGCTGCGAGCCCATCTCCACCCTTACCGCCATGTGCTTCTCGTGACCCTGGTGGCCGTCGTGGTGCTCGTGGCGGCGCTGCTCGCCTGGGTGCTGCCCGAGGGTCGCCACGCCGCCCAGCTGCAGGCCACCCGCCAGGAGCTGAGCGCTCAGGAGCAAGCTCTCCAGGCGGAACTGCTCGCCTTGGAGCACGACCAGCACCAGCAGGTCCTGAACTGCCAGTCCTACTCCCGGTTCGTGGCCGAGATCCCCCCGGCCCTCGACGAGAGCCAGTTCGTCCTGGACGTCGGGGCCCTGGCGAGCGCCTCGGGCGCACCGAGCATCCCGAGCCTGACCTGGGGCTCGGCTTCCACCCAGGACGGCTTGCAGACCGTCCAGGTGACCTTGACCCTGGTGGGCACCTTCGGCCAGGTCATGAACTTCGTGAAGGGGCTCGACGGCTCGGCCTTCCCCCGGCTGTTCACCGTCTCGTCCTTCGCCGTGAACCTGGCGGGCCAGGGCCAAGGCACCCCGTCGAGCTCCTCGGGCGGGTCGAGCGCCGGCGCCGTGGTGGTCGGGACCTCCCTGGCTCCGGCCTCGTCCCCGGGCTACGAGGTGAAGGTGACCGGCCAGATCTACGACGACCCCGGCGAGCAAGACCCGTGCTCGGCCAGCACGACGGCGAGCGGCGGGACGGCGGGGGCCGCCGCTGCGGGCTGAAGCCCTCCAGCCGTCCTGGTCGACGCCGCGCACGGGCGGGTCCCCACCGGGCGAGCAATCGGTTGCCCGTGGGGCGGTGGCGCGTCCGGTGGCTCTCAGGATCGGGATCGTCCCGCGCATCGGTGGGCATCCGTAGATCAAGCGGCGTTTCGGAATTGCCGATGGGCTGCCACCAGGTGCATTGCCATCTGATGACCCAAAGGAGGGAACCCATGCTCAAGCAGGTGCTCGACCGAGCCAGGCAGGCTCGGGCCCCCGAGATCGAGGGGGAGGAGGCGGCCGAGGCCGGCTTCACCCTCATCGAGCTCATGGTGGTGCTGCTGATCCTGGCCATCTTGATGGCGATCGCCATCCCGACGTTCCTCGGGGTGACCGGCTCAGCGAACAACCGGGCCGCCCAGTCGAATCTCACCAACGCCCTGACGGCGGCGGAGAGCTTCTACCAGTCCAACAACCAGTCGTTCGACATCGGAGGGTCCTCTCTTCCGACTTCCTTGCAGAGCAGCCTCCAGAGCTCGGAGCCCACGTTCTCCTGGACGGCCGGCGCGGCCTGCACCTCGTCGAACACGAACTGCATCAGCGTGGACCCCTCGGGTGACGGGAACGCGGTGATCCTGGCGGCCTACTCGAAGACGAACGAGTGCTGGTTCGTGCTCTACTCCCCGGCGGAGCCGCCGGCGACGGCGTTCGGAACGTCGTCGAGCACGACGACGAGCACGACGAGTAGCGGTGGCCTGCCCGGCACGGCCGGGACCTACTTCGGCGAGACCACCACCACCGGGTCGACCGGCTGCAACGCGAGCTCGGGAACCTCGGTGACCAACTGGGCCGCGAGTTTCGGCCAGGTGAAGAAGGCCTGAGCTTCCCCGAAGCCATCCTCTGACGAACTGGGGCCCCCGCCTCTGCGGGGGCCCCAACGCGTCCAGGCCCCTCCGAACCTTCCAGCCTTTCCCGTCCCCTCGCCCGACCCTGCCGAGGGGCCCGTGGCTCAGAGCGGCCCGGTGTCGTGCTTGCGGCCGACGAGGTGCTCCCGGCGGGTGGCGAGGAGGGCGAGACCGGCGCTGAGCGCCGAGCGGGTCTCGGCCGGTTCGATGACGTGGTCGACGTAGCCTCGTTCGGCGGCCAGCCAGGGGGTGCAGACCTCGGCTTCGTAGCGGGCTTGGGCCCGGGCCCGCTCCTCGGGGGTGGCCCGGCGGTGGAGGACGGAGACCGCCCCTTGGGCCCCCATGACGGCGATCTCGGCGGTGGGCCAGGCGTAGCAGAGGTCGTTGCCCATGCCCTTGGAGTCCATGACGATGTAGGCACCGCCGTAGGCCTTGCGGAGGACGAGGCAGAGGCGGGGGACGGTGGCCTCGGCGTAGGCGAAGGCGAGTTCGGCCCCGTGGCGGATCATGCCCCGCCACTCGAGGTCCTTGCCGGGCAGGAAGCCCGGGGTGTCGACCAGGGTGAGCAGCGGCACGTTGAAGGCGTCGCAGAACCGGACGAAGCGGGCGGCCTTCTGGGAGGCGCCGATGTCGAGGGTGCCGGCGAGGGCCTGGGGCTGGTTGGCGACGACGCCGATCGGCTGGCCGCCGAGGCTGGCGAGGGCGGTGACCACCTGGGGGGCGAAGCGGGCTCGGAGCTCGAGCAGGGAGCCGTCGTCGACGAGGCTGGCGATGACCCGCCGGACGTCGTAGGAGGCGTGGGGGTCGCTCGGGACCAGCTCGGCGAGCTCGGGGGTGGCCCGGTCGGGGGGATCCTCGGTCGGCCGGGTCGGGGGGAGGGCGTCGTGGTGGTCGGGCAGGTAGCCGAGGAGCTCGTCGATGCGGTCCCAGCCCTCGCTGGCGTCGGCGGCTGCGAGGGCGGCGACGCCGTTGCGCTCGAGGTGGGCGAGGCCTCCGAGGGCAGCGATGTCGAGGTGGATCCCGGTGTAGGAGGCCACCATGTCGGGCCCCGACAGGAAGGCGAAGCTGTCGGCGGTCGCCACGCAGACGTCGGCCAGGCCGAGGAGGAGGGCGGGGCCGGAGACGGCCGGTCCGCGGACCAGGCAGAGGATCGGCACGACCCCCGAGCACGCCGCCACCGCCCTCGCACCCTGGCCCCAGCCGACCAGGGAGGCCACGCCGTGGCCGACGTCGGAGCCGGCGGTGGCCAACTCGAGGACCAGGGGGCGCCGGAGCCGGAGGGCCAGCTCGGCGGCCTCGGCCAGGGTCTCGCCGTCCTCGGGGGTCAGCGCCCCGCGGCGTCGGCGGGACCGGCTGCGGACCACGACGGCCATGCGCTCGCCCCGGGGCGGCACGGGCCGAAAGGCGGCGCGAAGGGCCCCAGGGACCCGGTGACGCAGGGCGTTGGCCTGCCCCTGGGGTGCGGGGATCGCCGGGACGCCCCGCCGCCAGCGGCTCGTGCGTTCGGCGCTCGCCCGGCCCCCGGCTCCGAGCGGTGGGCCCAGGGGGGTGGGGCGCGCCGGCTGGGCAGGAGGCTCGGGCAGCGGGGGGACGGCGGCCACGCTCGGCAGGTTAGGAGTGCGCCCGGGGCCGCTCCAGTGACCCGCCGGTCACTTCTGGCGGGGGTCCGGGCCGGGTGCCTCGGGGTTGGTGCCCTCCGCCGGGGGCTCCCCGTCCGGGTGCTCCGGCCCAGGGGCGTCGACGGTGGGGAAGTAGGCGACGAGCTGGGGGCGGGCGAGCACCCGTCGGCGCTGGCGAGGCGGTCGACGAGCAGCCCGGCGGTTCCTTGCCAGGGCACGCCCTTCGCGTCGCTCGGCCCGGGCGAGGCGCCGCTCGACGTCGAGCCACCGCAGCGGCCGGGCGTCCTGGCCGGTCTCCTCGGCTCGTCGGGCCCGGGCCAGCTCCCGCCAGGCCACGGTCCAGAGGATCGGCAAGGTGCCGACCTTGCCGACGATCCCGGCGATCTCCTGGTCAGCCAGCGGGGAGAGGCCGATGGCGCCACCGGCCCGGGCGTAGGCGGGGTAGAGGGGGTGGCGGGCGAAGACGAAGACCAGGGCCAAGAAGGTGGGCACGAGGGACTGGACCACGAGGTAGACGGCGACCCCGAGGGGTCCGGGTCGACTGGCCCCCGGGACGTGCTCGAGGACCGGTCCCCACAGGACGAAGCCCGCGCCGAGCAGGAGAGCGTCGAAGAGCCCGGCGTGCCAGCCGCCGGCCGAGTCGAAGGCCACGGCCGGGGGCAGCAGGGTGCCGACGGCCACGAGGGTGAAGAGCGCGACGGCCACGGCGGGGAGGGTCAGGACCTCGAGGGCCAGGTCGGCGAGGAAGGGCCGGGTGAGACGGGCCAGGGCCTCGGCGGGCAGGGCTGCGAGGAGCAAGGGTGCAGCCACGAGGGTCAGGAGGAGCCGCTGGACGACCAGGGCCAGCAACGACCAGTGGGCGGCCAGGTCGGCGAGCGGCCACCAGACGGCGACCAGGAGCGCCAGGGCACCGCCGGCCAGGAGTCGGCGCTGACGGCGGCGGACCGGGTCCCCCTCGGTGGCCTGCTGGGCCCAGAGGACCCCGGCGGTGACCAGGGCGACGGCCAGGAGCGCCAAGGGGTGGGGATGGAAAGCCCAGGGATCGCCCCGGGGTCTCACGGTCCGTGGCCTCCCGCGAGTCCACGCCTAACCTGGACGGGGTGGACCGGCTGGAGCGCTTGACCAACCTCGTCCTGACCCTGCTCCAGGAGGGACCGCCGAAGACCTTGCAGGAGATCGCCGACGCCGTGCCCGGCTACCCCCCGCCGGGAGAGGCCCGACGGCAGGCGTTCGAACGGGACAAGCGGACCTTGCGGGAGCAGGGGATCGTGGTGAGCACTCTGCCGGTGCCCGGGCCTGAGCAGGTCGGGTACCGGATCCGACCGGAGGACTTCTACCTGCAGGACCTGGACCTCACCCCCGAGGAGCAGGTGGCCCTCAACCTGGCGGTCGCGGCCGTCCATGGCGGGGATGCTAGTGGTCGCCTGGGCCTGTGGCGCCTGGGCGCCCCGCTCCCCGAGGGCCCGCTCCCCGAGGGCCCGCTCCCCGAGGGCCCGGTCCAAGAGGGCCCGGGTCCGGGCGGGTCCGGCCCGGGGAGCGCCGGGCCGACGGTGGCCGAGGTGCCGCTCCTGCCCGCCCTGCCGGTGCTCTTCAGCGCCTTGAGCCGCCGCCAGGGGGTGCGGTTCCGTCACGGGGGCCAGGAGCGGCGGGTGGTCCCGGCGCAGCTGCGGTTCCACCGGGGCTGGTGGTACCTGGTGGGGTGGGACGTCGACCGGCGGGCCGGCCGGACCTACCGCGTGGACCGCATCGAGGACCAGCCCCGCCTCGAGGAGGCCCTGGGTCCCCCGCCCGAGGGGTTCGACCCCGAGGCCGCCTGGACGGGGCTGCCCTGGCGGGCCGGGCAGGAGGAGGCGGTGGTGGCCCAGCTGAGAGTGGCTGCCCCGCTGGCCCCGAGCGCCCTCGAGGACGTGGGGCCGAGCGCTACGGTGGCCGAGGAGCCCGACGGCAGCGTCGTGCTCACCCTCGAGGTGACCAACCGGGCGGCGCTGCGCAGCTGGCTGCTGGACTTCGGGGAGCACGCCGAGCTGCTCGGTCCCCCGGCACTGCGCGAGGAGCTGATCCGCTGGCTGGAGGGCCAGGCCGAAGGGCCGACGGGTGCCGAGCCCGAGGACGACGGAGCGCCGCCGGGCCTCGCGGGGTCCGAAAGGCGCCCCGGGCTGGGGACGGGAGGGCGGACAGCCCCCCGGACGGACCGGGGCAGTCGGGACGCCGGCAGTCGGCTCCTTCGGCTGCTGGCGGTGCTGACCGTCTTGGCCCGCCAGGGCCGGATGCCGCTTCGGGCCCTGGCCGATCGGTTCGGGACGAGCCCCGAGGAGCTGCAAGCCGACCTGGAGCTGGCCGCCTGCTGCGGCCTGCCGCCCTACACCCCGGACCAGCTCATGGAGATCATCGTCGGGGACGAGGAGGTCGAGGCGCACCTGGACCCGGCCCTGGCGCGACCCCGGCGTCTGACCCCGGCCGAGGGCCTCGCCCTGGTGGCCGCCGGTCGGGCCGTGGCCGGGGTGCCGGGCCTGGCCGAGGACGGGGCCGCCCTGGCCCAGGCGCTGGCGAAGCTGGAGGCGTCCCTCGGGGCCCGGGGAGTGCTGAGCGTGGACCTCGACGAGCCGGCGTACCTGCCGACGGTCCGGCGGGCTCTCGAAGAGAGGCAGCGCCTGGCGGTGCGCTACTGGGTGGCCGGCCGGGACGAGGAGGTGGCGCGCGAGGTCGACCCGGTGGCCCTGACCAGCGCTCGGGGGCACTGGTATCTGGTGGCCCAAACGCCCGGGACGGGCGATCTGCGGCGCTACCGGGTGGACCGGATCCTGGCCGCCGAGCCCACGGGCCGACCCGCCGAGGCATCGGCGGCTGGGGACCTGACCGAGGGGGCCGTCGAGGCGGAGGCCACGGTGGTCCAGCTGGCGGTGGACGCCGAGGGCCGGCGGCTGCTCGAAGGGGTGCCAGCCCTCGAGGTCGAGGAGCGGCCCGGCGGCGGGGCGGTGGCCACCTTGGCGGTCAGCGGAGAAGCCTGGCTGGGACGGCTGCTGGTCCGCCTCGGCCCCCATGGTCGCCTGCTCGCCCCGGCCAGCCTGGCGTCCCTCGGGCCGACGACCGCGCGCCGGATCCTCCAGCGTTACGGAAAAAACGCGGAAAAGAGTAAAAGCACTTGAAAGTACCTTGGTGACCGTCTAGCCTGAGGTCGGCCCCGGGCTTCCGCCCGGTCGGTCTGCTCGGCACCGCAGTGCCCCCGGACCCACCGGCGGCGGGAGGCAGGTGCTGCGGCTCGGCAAGGTGGGTCCGGCGGGTGGGGCCTACTACCTGGCGCCAGCCGAGGGCACCGGGACCGGAGCCGAGCCGGCCGGACAGTGGCTGGGTCGCGGCGTCGGCGCGCTCGGGCTGGCGGGGACGGTCGCCCGGGAGCCGTTCGAGCGGCTGTTGGCCGGGTGCCACCCCGAGAGCGGCGAACCCCTCGGGCCCTCCCTTTCGGCCCGACGGGTCGGCGCCTACGACCTGACCTTCGCTGCGCCGAAGTCGGTCAGCCTGCTGGCCACCCTGGCCGGGGCGGAGGTCGGGTCGGTGGTGCTGGCGTGCCACCAGCGGGCCGTTGCCCGCGCCCTCGGCTACCTCGAGGAGCGGGCCGCGGGGCTGCGGGTGGCCGACGGCGGGGTCCGCCGGGTCGAGGCGGTCGGCGGCCTGGTGGGGGCGGCCATGGTGCACCGGACCAGCCGGGCCCTCGACCCGCACCTGCACTGTCACGTCGTCGTGGCCAACCTGGGCCGACCGCTCGAGGGGGTCGAGGGGCCCTGGCGGTCGCTGGACGGCCGGGGGTTCTACGCCCATCGAGCGGCTGCCGACGCCCTCTACCACGCCGAGCTGCGAGCCGGCCTGGTGGCCGCCCTGGGGGTGGGGTTCGAGCCCGGACGGCGGGGCCGGGCCGACCTGGTCGGCTTCGAGCCCCGGGCGCTGGCGTGCTTCTCGCAGCGCAGCCGCCAGATCGCCGAGGAGCTGGCCCGAGCCGGGCCGGGTGCCTCCCCCGAGGTGGCGGCCCGGCGGACCCGGGCGGCCAAGGACCCTGGCGTCCAGCTGGCCGACCTGCTCCCGGGCTGGCAGGCCCGGGCGGCAGCCGTCGGATTGACCGGCGACTGGCTCAGCGCGGTGCTCGAGGCCGGCCGGGCCGACCGGCAGCGGGACCACGGGGCAGGGATGGAACCTGGGCAGCTCGCCGCCCAGGTGTCGGCCCGGGCCGGGCGGCTGCTGCGGGAGCGGGGCCGCCCGGTGGCGCCGCGGCACGTCGTGGCGGCGGTCGGCTGGGTGCTCGGCGAGCTGGCCCCGAACGAACCGGGGGGCGCGACCTGGCTGCGGGCCAGCGCGGAAGGGCTCTGGGCGCGCCTGGCCCCCCCGGACGTCGGGCGGGGGGTTGGGGGACCCGGGGTGGCCGAAGTCAGGGTCGAGCTGACCACCCCGCGGATCGAGGCCTGGCGGGATCGGGGCCCGTCACGAGAGCGGGGGACCGACTGGGGTCTGGCCCTCGGATGAGCAGGGCCGGTGCCTCGGGTCGGCCGGGGCTAGTCGGCGGGGGGGAGAAGGGGGCCGGCGTCGGTGTAGCCCTGGCGGACCCCCTGGCCGGCCCGCCGGGTGAGCTGCTCGGGCTCGTAGAGCAGCCAGTAGGCGTTGCGGGCGTGCTTGCGGGCCCGGTCGACGCAGACCGCCGCCAGCTTCGCCGGGTCCTCCTCCTCGGTTTCGTGGACGAAGACCTCCAGGATGTGGGTGTTGGTGAGGAGCTGGGCGAGCATGATGCCTTGGGAGGCCTCGTGGGCGCAGACCTGGTCGATGGGGGCCCGACCGGGCATGCCGAGGGCCACGACGATCCGGCAGCCCTCCTCCTGGATGAGCTTCTTGCAGGCCACGCCGAGGTCCTTGAAGCCGGGCACCGTCCGGCGGAGGATCTCGAAGCGGGTGCCGTGACCGGGGCAGTGGCGGAGCTCGTCGACCGCTTCGGCGCCCATGTCGTAGCGGGCGAACATGGTGTCGACGACGCCGATGCGGTCCATGGGTCCCTCCAGGTTCGTCCGGGGCGGTCGGGACCGAGTCGGCCGCGACCGCCGGGGTGCGCGCAGGGACCCGCGCCGGGTCCCTCCCGGGTCGGATCATGGCACGGGCGCCGACGGTGCCGGCCGGGCACCGGGAGGGGACCCAACTGGACGAGCCTGGGCGTCGCTCTGGAGACTCGGGGCGATGGAGACGAGGAGTGGGCCCGGGTCCCCCGGGCAGGGGAGCGAAGGGCCGGAGGCGCGGCACGCGAGGTGGGTGGCTCGGGACCAGGCGGTGGTGTGGCACGGCTTCACCCAGATGGCGTGCTTCGCCGAGAACGCCCCGGTGATCGTGGAGCGGGCCGAGGGCCGGCACCTGGTGGACGTGGCCGGCCGGCGCTACTTCGACGGCATCTCCTCGTTGTGGGTGACCACCCTCGGCCACCGGGTGCCAGCCCTGGACGCCGCGGTGCGGGAGCAGCTCGACAAGGTGGCCCACAGCACGCTGCTGGGCAACGGCAACCGGGTGGTGGTGGAGCTGGCCGAGGCCCTGGCCGAGGTGGTGCCGGTGGAGCGGCCCCACGTGCTCTTCGCCTCCGACGGGGCGTCGGCCGTCGAGCAGGCCCTGAAGATCTGCTTCCAGTTCTGGGCCAACCAGGGGGCGGGGGAGCGGAACCTGTTCCTCTGCCTGGGCGCCGCCTACCACGGGGACAGCGTGGGTTCGCTGTCCCTCGGGGCGGGGGGTTTCGAGACCGCAGTCTTCGATCCCCTGCGGTTCCCGGTGCTGCGGACCCCCGGCTACGACCACCCCGGGTGGGCCGAGGCGGCCCTGGCCGTGCTCGATGCCCAGCACGAGCGGCTGGCTGCCCTCGTCCTGGAGCCGTTGGTCCAGGGGGCCTCGGGGATGCTCGTGGCCGAGCCCGAGGACGTGGCCCGGGTGGTGCGGGCCGCCCAGGAGCGGGGGGTGTTGGTGGTGGCCGACGAGGTGGCCACCGGCTTCGGCCGCACCGGGGCCCTCTTCGCCTCGGAGGTCTGCGGGATCCGGCCCGAGGTGCTCTGCCTGGGCAAGGGCCTGACCGGTGGCTACCTGCCGATGTCCGCCACGGTCTGCGCCGAGCGGGTCTACGAGGCGTTCCTCGGCGAGGACCTCGGGCCGAGGACCCTGGCGCACGGCCACTCCTTCGGGGGCAACGCCCTGGCGGCGGCCGTGGCGCTGGCGCACCTGCGCCTCGTCCGGCAGCCCTGGGTGCTCGCCGGCGTCGCGGCCCTGGCCGAGCAGCTGGCCGACCTGCTGGCCCGTCGGGTCGCGAAGCACCCGGCGGTGCGGGAGGTGCGCCAGCGGGGCCTCATGACCGGGGTCGAGCTGGTCCCGCCCCGACCCGGGCTGCGCTGGGGGCGGCGGGTCTGCGCCGCTGCGGTCCGCCGAGGGGTGCTGCTTCGGCCCCTGGGCGACGTGATCGTGCTCATGCCGCCGCTCACCACCACGGCGGCGGAGGCCGAGGAGCTCGTCGAGGTGCTGGCCGGCGCCCTGGCCGAGGTCTGCGAACCGGACCTGGCGGCCGCCAGCGCGTCGCTCGGTGAGGCCGGCTCGACCCAAGCGGCCCCGGTCCCCCTCGGGCCGCGAGCCTGGGGGCCGGCCGGGGCGCGCTGGGCGGACCGGTTGGCAGCGCGGCGCGAGGCGCTGGTGGCGGCTGGGCGGTGGCGGGCGCCCCGGGTGTTCGACGCCTTCGGGGTCCGGGGGCGGCTGGCTGGGCGGGGCCGAGTGGTGTCGTTCGCCGGCAACGACTACCTGGGGCTCAGCACCCACCCGGCGGTCCGAGCGGCCGCCAGCGCCGCCCTGGCCCGCTGGGGCAGCGGGGCGGGGGCGTCCCGGCTGGTCACCGGGACCCGGCCGGTCCACGAGGCCCTCGAAGAGGCCCTGGCCCGGTGGGCGGGCGAGGAGGACACCGTGGTGTTCCCAAGCGGTTTCGCCGCCAACCTGGCGGTGCTCGGGGCGCTGGGCGGCGAGGACGTGCTGATCTGCTCGGACGAGCGGAACCACGCGTCGATCGTGGACGGCTGCCGGCTCTCCCGGGCCCAGGTGGCCGTCTACCCGCACGGGGACCTCGAGGCGCTCGAGGCCCGGCTGGGCGGGCACGGGGGCCCGGCGGTGGTGGTGAGCGACACGGTCTTCTCGATGGACGGGGACTGGGCCCCGGTCGAGGACCTGGCCGAATGCTGCCGGCGCCACGGGGCCCTGCTGGTCCTCGACGAGGCCCACGGGGTGCTCGGCCCCGACCCCGGGGCGGCCCTGGAGGGGGTGGCCCACGCCCGGGTGGGGACCCTCTCGAAGCACCTGGGCAGCCAAGGGGGTTTCGTGGCCGGCAGCCGGCCCCTGGTCGACCTGGTGCGGAACCTGGGGAGGTCCTGGATCTTCACCACCGCCTTGAGCCCTGCGGACGCGGCGGCCGCCCTGGCCGCCCTGGAGGTCCTCGGTTCGGCGGAGGGCCAGGCCCGCCGGGCCGCCCTGGCCGAACGGACCGGGCAGCTGGTGGCCGGTCTGCGAGCCCTCGGCCTCGAGCTGCCGGCGGCGGTGGGCCGGTCCCCGATCGTGCCGGTCGTCCTGGGCGAGGAGCGGGCGGCCCTGGCGGTGGCCGAGGACCTCGAGGCCCGGGGGTTCCTGGTCCCGGCCATCCGGCCCCCGACCGTGCCGCCGGGCACGTCCCGGCTGCGGGTCACCCTGTCGGCCGAGCATCGGCCCGAGGAGGTCGAGGGCCTCCTCGGCGCCCTGGCCGCGGTGCTGCCCGGCGGAGGGCGAGCATGAGGGGCCCGGGGTGGCCGAGGGTGGTGGTGCTGGTGTGCGGGACCGGGACCGAGGTGGGCAAGACCTGGACGTCGGCCCAGCTGCTGGCCCGCTGGCGGGCCTGGGGCCTCGCGGTGGCGGCCCGGAAACCGGCCCAGTCCTTCGGCCCCGGTGAGGGCCCCACCGACGCCGAGGTCCTGGCGGCCGCGAGCGGCGAGGACCCCGGCGAGGTGTGCCCGCGGGAGCGTTGGCTGGCCGTGCCCATGGCGCCGCCGATGGCCGCCGAGGTCCTGGGGGTCCCGCCCCTCGGGGTCGGCGAGCTCGCCGCGCTCGACTGGCCCGCCGGGGTTGAGGTCGGGCTGGTGGAGACGGCCGGGGGGCTGCGGGCCCCCCAGGGCCACGACGGCGACGTCCTGGACCTGGCCCGGCTCCTGCGGCCCGACTGGGTCCTGCTGGTGGCCGACGCGGGCCTCGGGACCATCAACCACGTCCGGCTCTCCCTCGACGCGCTCGACGGGGCCCGGGGCGACGGGCTGGCCTTCGGGGTGCGGGTGGTGTTGAACCGCTTCGACCCCCAGGTCCAGCTCCACGAGCTGAACCGGCGGTGGCTGGTCGAACGGGACCGGCTGGCGGTGCGGGTCGGCGACCCGGCCGGTCTCGACCAGCTGGCCAGCGAGCTGGCCCAGCAGCCGGACGACTCGTTGGTCCCGGACTAGAAGTCGGGTCCGAGGGGACCGTGGGTCCTGCAGGTGGCCCGCCAGCCTCGGGGGCTCACGAGCACCCGGAGGCGCCGGCCGCAGGCCGGGCAGAACCGGGGCGGGTCGAGCGGGGGCAGGCAGCCCGGGCAGTGCCCGGCGTCGGCGCCCCCAGGCCCCGGGGCGAGGGGCCGGCCGCAGCCCGGGCAGTGGCTAGCCCCGCCGTCCCCGGGTCCGGGTTCGGGGGCCACGGCGGTCACCAGGCGGCGCTCAGGGCCCCGACGGGCATGGCGAGGTCCTCGAGCATCCGCAGGTCCTCCTCCGGGGAACGGCCCAGGGTGGTCAGGTAGTTGCCGACGATGAGGGCGTTGATGCCGGCGGTGAGCCCCAGGGCCTGGAGGTCCCGCAAGGTCACCTCGCGGCCCCCGGCGTAGCGGAGCAGGACCCCGGGGAGGGCCAGGCGGGCGAGGGCTACCCAGCGGATGGCCTCCCAGGCCCCGACCAGGGGCCGCTCGGCGAGGGGCGTGCCGGGACGGGGGTTGAGGAAGTTGATGGGCACCTCGGCCGGCCGGAGCTCCTGGAGCTGGCCGAGCAGCTCGACGCGCTGGGCCGGGGTCTCGCCCATGCCGAAGAGGACCCCGCAGCAGAGCTCCATGCCGTGGCGCTGCACCAGCCGGCAGGTCTCGGCCCGCTCCTCCCAGGAGTGGGTGGTGACCACCTGGGGGAAGAACGACCGGGCGGTCTCGAGGTTGTGGTTGTAGCGGTGTACGCCGGCCTCGGCTAGGCGGCGGGCCTGGTTCTCGGTGAGGATGCCGGCCGAGACGGCCACCTGGAGGCCGGTGGTCCGCTGCACCAGGGGAACGAGCTCGAGCAGACGGGCCATGACCCGCTCGTCGGGTCCCCGGATGGCGAGGACGATGCAGAACTCGCTGGCCCCGCTGGCCTTGGTCTCCCAGGCTGCCTGGAGGACCTCCTGGTCGTCGAGCATCGGGGTGGCGAGAAGGGGGGAGTCGAAGCGGGCGGACTGGGCGCAGAAGTGGCAGTCCTCGGGGCAGCCCCCGGTCTTCGCCGACAGGATCCCCTCGACCTCCACCGTCGGGCCCAGGCGGTCCAGGCGGACCTCGTGGGCCAGGGCACCGAGGGCCGCCACCTGGTCGTCGGGGAGGGCGGCCAAGCGGGCGAGCTCCTCGACCCGAAGGAGACGGCGTTCCCCCAGGAGGGCCTCCCGGGCGTCCGCCAGGGCCTCCTGGGCCTCCTGCGGGCTCAAGGTGGGCGGCAGGCTGACCGGACAGGACGCTGCCGCCTCCCCGCTGGGACGGCGCAGGAGGGCGACCGGCGCTGAGCCGCCCGGGGCCGACCCCGCGGCGGCGTCGGTCCGGGGCGTAGTGGTGGAACGGCCGCTCGGGGTGCTACAGCTTGGGCTCGACGAAGGCTGGTCGGGCATGGCTGCCACGGTAGCGGGCCGGCCGCGAAGGAGGGGAGACGAGATGGCCTGGGACTTCTCGACGGAGCCGGAGTACGAGGCGAAGCTGGCCTGGGCCCGGGAGTTCGTGGACGAGGAGATCCTCCCCTTGGAGACCCTGGAGCTCAGCCAGGAGCAGCTGGACCGGGCGATCCGGCCGCTGCAGGAGGAGGTGAAGCGCCAGGGCCTGTGGGCCGCGCACCTGCCGCCCGAGCTCGGCGGCATGGGGTTCGGGCAGGTGAAGCTGGGCTTGCTGCACGAGATCCTGGGGCGCTGCATGTACGCGCCGGTGGTCTTCGGGAACAACGCGCCGGACTCGGGCAATGCCGAGCTGCTGGCGGTGGGGATCGAGCAGACCGGGCGGGAGGACCAGCGGGAGCAGTGGCTCCAGCCGCTCCTGGACGGCAAGCTGCGGAGCGCCTTCTCCATGACGGAGCCGGGGGCGGGGGCGGACCCGACCATGATCCAGACCCGGGCGGTCCGGGACGGCGACGAGTGGGTGATCAACGGCCACAAGTGGTTCACGTCGAACGGGTCGGTGGCCGACTTCCTGATCGTCATGTGCGTGACGAACCCCGACGTGCACCCCTACCAGGGCTGCTCGATGATCATCGTGCCCCGGGACACCCCGGGGGTCGAGGTGCTGCGGGACATCCCGACCATGGAGCACCCCGTCGAGCACTTCGGGCGGATCGGCGGGCACTCGGAGGTGATCTACCGGGACGTGCGGGTGCCGGTCGAGAACCTGGTGGGCCGAGAGGGCGAGGGCTTCAAGCTGGCGCAGCTCCGGCTGGGCCCGGGCCGCATCCACCACTGCATGCGCTGGCTGGGCCAGTCCCAGCGGGCCTTCGACATGCTCTGCGAGCGGGCCGTGTCGCGGCGGCTGCACGGTTCGCTGCTGGCCGAGAAGCAGATGGTCCAGCAGTGGGTGGCCGACTCCATGGCCGAGATGACCGCGGCTCGGCTCATGACCCTCTACGCGGCCTGGAAGATGGACCAGGAGGGCGCGCCGGCCGCCCGGGTGGAGATCGCCATGATCAAGTACTACGGGGCGGCGGTGCTCTACAACGTCATCGACCGGGCCATCCAGGCCCACGGGAGCCTGGGGTTCTCCACCGACTTGCCCCTCGAGCGCATGTACCGGGCGGCCCGGGCGGCCCGCATCTACGACGGGCCGGACGAGGTCCACAAGGTGACGGTGGCCCGGCAGGTCCTGAAGCGCTACCAGCCCCACGAGGTGCCCTCCGAGCACGTGCCGACGCGCCGGGAAGCGGCGAAGCGGAAGTTCGCCGAGCTGCTGGAGCTGGCCACCGCGAACGACTGACCCGGCGGGTCGGCGTTCGTTGACAGACACCGCCGCTTCCCGCAGAATGATCGACGTCCGGCGCACCCCACGGGTCGCGCTCGGGGGGACCGCCCGGCGAGGGCCAGGCGGGGAGTGTGACGACCAGGAGAGGGGACCGTGCGAGCACGGGTTCTTGGCAGGTGGTGGCGCGCGGTGGCTGCCGGCATGGCAGCGGTGGTGAGCGTCGTGGCGGTGCTGATCGGGGGTGGCCAGGTGGCCGGGGCCGGGACCTTCCCGGTCCAAGGCGAGGCTGGCTCCTACCTCGAAGCAGCCCTGCCCTGGAACTGGTACGCGGCGCCGCCCGGGGCGAACACCGGCTGCATCCCGGACGCGGCCCACCCCTACCCAGTGGTCCTCTCGGAAGGCACCTTCGCCAACATGCTGGACAGCTTCGGGGCGCTGTCACCCTGGCTGGCGAACGCCGGCTACTGCGTCTACGCCTTCAACTACGGGCAGACCATCACCCCGTCGGCCTTCGATGCCATGGGCAACATCGAGCAGTCGGCAGCCGAACTCGGCCAGTTCGTGCAGCAGGTGCTGGCCGAGACCGGGGCGAAGCAAGTGGACATCGTGGGCTGGTCCCAGGGGGGCATGATGCCCCGCTACTACATCTCGGACCTCGGCGGGGCCCGCTACGTGCACGAGCTGGTGGCGCTGGCGCCGTCGAACCACGGCACCACCCTGGACGGCCTCGAGACCCTGGTCTCGGACCTCGGGGGCCTGGGCCTGGCCACGGCGCTCGTCTCGCCGCTCTGCGAGGCCTGCGTGCAGCAGCTGGCTGGTTCGAGCTTCCTTTCCCAGCTGAACGCCGGCGGCGGGGTGGCACCAGGGGTGCGCTACGTGGTGATCGAGACGGAGTACGACGAGGTGGTGACGCCCTACACGAGCGCCTTCTTGCCGCCCGGTCCGAACGTGCAGAACGTCCTGCTCCAGCAGCAGTGCCCGCAGGACCACAGCGACCATCTCTCGATCCCCTACGACTCCAACGCTCTCCAGGACGTGGTGAACGCGCTGGGACCCGACAGCCCGACGTTCCAGCCGGTCTGCAGCTTCGTGGGACCGCTGATCGGCAACGTCTGAGCGCCCGGGTCCGCTTCGGCGTCTCGGGGAGCCGGTCGAGGGGCAAGCACGAAGACACGTGGGCCTGGCTACCATTCGAGGGCTCTGTCCCCTCCGGTAAGGGAGCCGCGTCATGCCGCAGATGGTCAGGCTCATCTCGGCGGTGCTTGATTGTCCTGACGTCAGCGCCCTCGCAGCGTTCTATGCGGAGATCACCGATGGGGCCGTGATCTATGACGACGGTGCATGGGCGACGGTCGACGGTCCCGGTGGCCGGATCGACTTTCAACAGTCATCGACCTACGTGCGTCCGACGTGGCCCGATCCGGCCGTGCCCATGCAGGTGCACCTGGATTTCCGGGTCGACGACCCGGACGGCGCTGAAGCTCGGGTGCTCGCTGCGGGAGCGGTGAAGCTGGACTCGGTGCCGAACGACCACTTCCGGGTGTACGCCGACCCAGCCGGCCACCCGTTCTGTCTGTGCACGGTCGATTTTCCTTGAGGGTACCGGAGGTTTCGGGGCCTCGCCGAGCGACGGGTCGCTCCCTCAAGGGGCGGCGTTGGTGGCCGTGAGGCCAGCAGCGACCACCCGGTCCCGGCCGGCCCGCTTGGCGGCGTAGAGGGCGGCGTCGGCGGCGGCCAGGAGGGCGCTGGCCGAGCAGGCGTCCTCGGGCAGGCTGGCCACCCCGAAGGACGCGGTGACCTGGGGGCCACTGTTGGGGCCGGTGGTGGGGACCCGGAGCTGGTGGAGCTGGCGGCGCCACTGCTCGGCCCGGGCCAGGGCCGTCGCCTTCGGGGTCCCCGGCAAGAGGACCACGAGCTCCTCGCCGCCGTAGCGGCAGACGAGGTCCCCGGACCGGGCCCCGCGGTCGAGGAGGCGGGTTACGGCGACGAGGACCTGGTCGCCGGTGGCGTGGCCGCAGGTGTCGTTCAGGGCCTTGAAGTGGTCGAGGTCGACGAAGACCAGGCTGAGGCCGGTACCCCGTTCCTGAGCCTCGGCCAGGTGCTCCTCGAGGGCCCGGTCGAGGAAGCGGCGGTTGTAGGCGTTGGTCAGGGGGTCTCGGATGGCCTGCTCGGCCAGGCGGGCCTGGAGCTCGGCCACGGTGGCGAGCTGCCGCTGGAGGTCGGCGTTGGCTTGCGCGAGGGCCTCCTGGGCGGCCAGGCGTTCGGTCTCGTCGTGAAGAACCAGGAGCTCGCCGAGGACCCGTCCCCGACGGTCGCTGAGCGGGGAGCGGCGGAGCTCGAAGCGGCGAAGGCCGCTGGGGGTGGGCAGCCGGAGCTCGTCGGCGGCGGGAGCCTGGCGCAGCGTGGCGAGGCTTCGTCGGGCTCCGGGTGGCCAGGTGGCGAGGAGGGTCTCGAGGCGTTGACCGGCCAGACGGGGCGGCAGGCCAGGGTCGACGAGACGGAGGAGCTCGTCGGCGGCAGGGTTGGCGTCGGTGAGGCGGCCCTGGCGGTCGACGACCAGGACGGCGTCCCGCACCAGTTCGAGGACCCGATCGCGGGCGACGGGGACGAGGTCGAACATGCCCTGACCGAAGAGGGCCCAGGCGAGGATCGGGCCGGTCAGGGCGAAACCCAGGGGCGTGAGGTCGAGGTTGCGGAGCAGGGCCAGCTGGGTCCGGGCCTCGAAGAGGGTCAGGCCGTTGGCCAGGACCGGTGGTAGAGCGGCGGCCAGCACGGTGCCGAGCTGGCGGCGGAGGAGGGGCGAGGCGTGGCGGCGGGCCCGGGCCACGGTGACGAGCGCCCAGAGGATGAGGGCGTAGCTGTAGAGGGAGTGGACCCAGAACAGGGGGCCGTAGGTGACGGCCAGCTCGACCGGGGAGCCCGGCTGGACCTGGAGGCGGGCGAGGAAGAGGTGGCCGAGCTCGGGGGTCCAGAGGACCAGTTGGACGGCCAGCGGCTCGATCGCAAAGAGGGCGAGCAGGCGCCCGGTGAGGCGCTCGCCGTGGCCGGTGAGGTCTTGGGCCAGGGCGACGAGTCCGGGTGGGGCGAGGACCACGCCGAGGTAGAGGGCCCGGTCGAAACCCCGGAGGAGGGCCGGCTCGGTGACGGCCCACTGGCCGAAGTCCATGGCCGACCAGAGCCCGACCCCGAGCATGACAACGGCCAGGGCCAGGGCCCCCGGCGTTTGCCGGCGGCGCCAGGCCACGACCGCCACCCCCCAGGCGAGGAGGGTGGCGAGGGCGAAGGGTGCGAGGTACCAGTCGAGCTGCATGGGCGGGCCGTCCCCGGGCGGCCGAGGGGGCGGCCGGGGTGCCGCCCCCCATGGTTCTCGGCGCGAGCGGCGCCTCCCTGGAGCGTGTCCTGACCGGCCGGTCAGTGCCGCCGAGCTCTGGCCGCCGGGCAGCTCGTGGCCGAGGTCTAGCGGTCCTCGAAGGCCGGAGGGCGTTTCTCGACGAAGGCCTGGACCCCCTCGGTGAAGTCGTGGGTGCTGCGGAGCAGGCCGTAGGCCAGGCCCTCGAGCTCGAGGCCCATGGCCAGGGGCCCTTCCTCGGCGAGGTTGACGAGGCGCTTGGCCATGCGGAGGGCCAGGCCGGCCTTGGCGGTCAGCTCGTCGGCCAGCTCGGCGACCCGCTGGTCGAGCCGGTCCCGGGGCACGACCTCGTTGACCAGGCCCCAGGCCAGGGCTTCGTCGGCCGAGATGCGGCGCCCTCGGAGGATCATGTCCTTGGCCCGGCCCACCCCGACCAGCCGGGTGAGGCGCTGGGTGCCGCCGGAGCCGGGCACCATGCCGAGGTTCACCTCGGGCAGGCCCAGCTGGGCGTCCTCGGCGGCTACCCGGAGGTCGCAGGCCAGGGCGATCTCGAGGCCGACCCCGAGGACGAAGCCGTGGAGGGCGCAGACGACCGGCAGGGGGCAGCGTTCAGGGGCGGCCACGTTCTTGGCCAGGTGGCTGAGCTCCTCGGGGCTGCGCTGGAGGAAGCCGGCCACGTCGCCGCCGGCGGTGAAGGCCCGGTCCCCGGCTCCGGCCAGGACGACGCAGCGGACCCGGGGGTCCTCGCCGAGGCGGTCGAAGACCTGGGCGAGCTGGGCCCGGGCAGGCATGGAGACCCGGTTGAGCTTCTCGGGGCGGTCCAGGGTGATGGTGGCCACCTTGCGGGCCTCGTCGAGCTCGACCCGGAAGCCGTCGTAGGTCCCGGCCGCCGTGGCCCCCTGCCCGTCGGTGGTCTGCTGGCTCATGTCGCCTCCTCGCTGGATGGTGTGGTCGCCGATCCCCCCGGGGTGGTGGCCGGCCCCTCGAGGAGCAGCCGGCGCAGCTCGGCCCGCTGCAGCTTGCCCGACGCCGTGCGGGGGACGTCGTCGAGGACGACGAAGCGGCGAGGCCGTTGGAAGCCGGCCAGGGTGGGCGAGGCCCGGCAGTAGGCGTCGAGCTCGGCGGCCAGGGCCTCGGGGTCCTCGCCGGGGGCCACGAGACAGGCCGTGACCACTTGGCCGAGGCGCTCGTCGGGCAGGCCGACGACGGCGGCGGCCTGGACCTTGGGGTGGCCGAGGAGAACCTCCTCCACCTCGGTGGGGTGGACGTTCTCCCCGCCGGTCACGATCATGTCGTCGAGACGGCCCACGATCCAGAGGTCCCCGTCCTCGTCGACGCGGCCCAGGTCCCCCGTGACGTACCAGCCGTCCCGGCGGCTCCGCTGGTCGGCGTCGGGGCGGCGCCAGTAGCCGTCGAAGGCCTCGGGGCTGTCGAGGCCGACGAGGATGAGGCCCGTGTGGCCCGGGGGGACCAGGTCCTCGGGCTGGGCGTCCTCCCGGGGCTCGACCAGGCGGATCCGAGCGTGGAGCCCGGCCCGGCCGGCCGACCCGGGCTTGGCCACCTGGTCGGGGCCGATGCTGACCGTGTAGACCTCCGAGGAGCCGTAGTGGTTGACCACGACCTCGGGGGCGAAGCGGTCGACGAGCCGGCGGACCAGGCTCGGGGAGAGAGGGGCGCCGGCGGCCGCCAGGCGGGGGACCGGGAGGCGACGGTCCTGGCGCTCGGCCTCGACGACCAGGTCGTGGTAGAGGGTCGGGGCGAGGTAGAGGGCGCCGATGCGCTCCTCGGCCACGAGCGCCAGGGTGGTCGCCGGGTCGAAGCTCCGCTGGACGACCAGGCAGCCGTCGAGGGCCACGGTGGCCAGCAGGGAGCGCTGGCCCATGGTGTGGCACCAGGGCATGACCCCGAGGGTGCGCTCGCCGGGGACCATGCGGGTCTGGATCACGTGGGCCAGGGCGGCCAGCCACTCGGCCCGGTGGCTGCGGATCACCCCCTTGGGGAGGCCGGTGGTCCCGGAGGTGTAGAGCAGCAGCGCCGGCGCCCGGTCGTCCACCCCCACCGGCTCGGCCGGCCCGGCGGCCAGGCGGAGCTGGGCCAGGGGCAGGCCCGGGGCGGCCTCGTCGAGGGCGACGAGGGGCAGGCGGCCCTCGAGGGCTCGGGCCGAGGGGGCGCCGGCGTCGCAGGCCGCGAAGACCCTCGCCTCGGCGTCGGCTGCCAGCTGGCCGACGACGGCCGGGGGCAGGCGCCAGTTCACCGGGGCGAGGCAGGCTCCGAGCCACCAGGTGGCCCAGGAGAGCAGCCAGGTCTCCAGCCGGTTGCGGGCGCAGACCATGACCCGGTCCCCCGGCCCGACGCCGAGCTCGGCGAGACCGCCGGCCACGGCCTGGACCCCCTCGACCAGCTCGCCCGCCCGGCGGCGCTCCGGGCCGTCCACGAGGGCCTCGGCCTCGGGTCGGCGCTCGGCGGCGGCCAGGAGCTGCCGGGCCAGGGTCATCGCCGGTCCTCCCCGCTCGGTTCGGTCGGGTCGGCGCCGGCGGCGCAGGTGGCCTGCTCGAGGACGGCCCGGACGATGGGCCCGTAGCCGGTGCAGCGGCAGAGGTTGCCGGCGAGCAGCACGCGGATCTCCTCCTCGCTGGGCGGTTCGGGGTTGGGCTCGGCCCGGAGCTCGTCGAGGAGCTGGGCCGCGGTGAGCAGGAAGCCGGGGGTGCAGTATCCGCACTGGAGGGCCCCGTGGCGGTGGAAGGCCTCCTGAAGGGGGTGGAGGGGTCCCTCGGGGTCGGCCAGGCCCTCGACGGTCTGGATCTCCTGGCCCTCGACCTGGACGGCGAAGAGCAGGCAGGAGCGGACCGCCTGGCCGTCCAGGCGGACGGTGCAGGCGCCGCAGACCCCGTGCTCGCAGCCCACCCGGGTGCCCCGCAGGCCGAGGTCGTGGCGGAGGCAGTCCGAGAGGAGCCGGCGGTCCTCGACCTCGACCCGGTGGGTCGTCCCGTTGACTCGCAGCTCGATCGACCGGGTCATGCCCCGTGCTCCTCTTCCCGGCGGTCCTCACGCGAGGGGGACCCGTTGCGGGCCGCCTGGGCGGCCCGGGCCGCTTCTGCCAGGGCCTCCTCGACCACGAGTCGGGCCAGGTGACGGCGGTAGGGGGGGCTGGCGTGGAGGGAGGCCGGGGGGTCGAGGCGGTCGCTCGCGCCGACCAGCGCCCCGGCTTCGGCGAAGCGGGCCGGGCCGGGTGGCGACCCGAGGAGGACCTGGGCGGCCTCGGGGACGACCTGGACGGTCGGGCCGAGGGCCCCGACGGCCACGGTGGCCGCTGCCACTCGACCCTCGGGGTCGAGGCCCAGCCGGCAGCAGGCGGCGGCCAGGGCAAAGTCGCCGGCCCGGGGGGCAGCCTCGGCGAAGCCGGCCCCCTCGGTGGGACCGAGGAGGGGGAAGGTGCAGGCGACGAGGAGCTCGCCGGGCTCCAGGCAGGTGCTGAGGAAGCCGGTTGCCAGCTCGGCCGCCGGCACCTCCCGGGGGCCCTTGGGGCCGAGGAGCTCCACGGTGGCGCCGAGGGCCACGGCCACGAGGGGCAGCTCGGCCGCCGGGTCGGCGTGGGCCAGGGAGCCGCCGATGGTGCCACGGTTGCGGGTGGCGAGGTGCCCGACGTGGGCGAGCGCCGCGGGCAGGGCCGGGAGGCGCCGGCGGACCAGGGGGTCGCGCTCGAGGGTGCGCTGGCGGACCATGGCCCCCACCCGGAGCGCCCCGGTCCCGCAGGCGAGGGTGGCCAGCTCGGTCAAGGGGTTCAGGTCGACGAGGACCTCGGGCGCGGCCAGGCGGAGGTTCAAGAGCGGCACCAGGCTCTGGCCCCCGGCCAGGGCCCGGCCGGCGTCCCCGGCCTCGGCGAGCAGGGCGCAGGCCTCGGTGGGGCTGGCCGGTCGGAGGAGACGAAGCGGCGGCGGCTTCATCCCTCCGCTCCGTGGACGACCCGCCAGAGGGCCTCGGGGGTGAGGGGGAAGGGAACCTCCTCGACCTCGAGTGCGTCGGCCACGGCGTTGGCGAGGGCGGCGGGGGCGCTCATGGTGGTGCCCTCCCCGAGGCCCTTGGCCCCGAGGGGGGTGAGGGGCGAGGGGGACTCGACGAAGACCGTGCGGGCCTCGGGCACCTCGGGGGCCGTGGGGCAGAGGTAGTCGAGGAAAGTGGTCGAGAGGGGCTGACCGTCGGGGTCGAAGGCCAGCTGCTCGAAGCAGGCCATGCCGATCCCCTGGGCGAGACCGCCGTGGACCTGGCCCTCGGCGAGGACAGGATGAAGGATGCGGCCGGCGTCGTGGACGCTCAGGTAGTCGAGGATCTCAAGGCGGCCGGTCCCCCGGTCGACCTCGACCTCGCAGAGGTCGCAGAGGAAGCCGTAGGTGGCCGAGCCGTTGGCGCGGTCCTGGGCGTCGGGGGCCGGGAGGTCGGGGATCGCCAGGTGGTGGGTCAGGCTGAGGCCGGGCCGGACCCCGGGGGGCAGGCTGGCGGGGTCCCAGTGGGCCCGGCCGGCGAGGCGCCGCAGGGGGACGTCGCGTTCGGGGTCGTCGACCAGGCGGGCATGGCCGTCGGCCAGGAGGACCTGCTCGGGGTGGCAGCCGAGGTCCTGGGCGGCCAGGCGGCGGAGCTGGTCGGCGAGGGCCGAAGCGGCCTGCCAGGCCGCCCCGGCAGCCACCGCGGCGAAGCGGCTGGAGTAGTTGCCCGAGGAGATGGACCAGGGCCCCACGGCGGTGTCGGCACCGGCTCGGACCTGGACCTGCCGTGGGTCGACCCCGAGGGCCTCGGCGACCACCAGGGCCAGGACCGTGGCGTGGGCCTGGCCCTGGGGGGTGGTGGTGGTCCGCAGCTGGACGGTGCCGTCGGGCAGCATGGCCAGGCTGACCCCCTCGACGTTGCCGGACTTCGCCGGTCGGCGGGCCCGGACCTCGGGCGGGCTGGCCAGGTCGACGTAGCCCATGTTCGAGACCGAGGGCTCCACCACGCAGGCCAACCCGACGCCGACCAGGCGTCCTTCCGCCCGGGCGGCCCGGGCCCGGGCCCGCTTGCCGGCCCAGTCGAAGCGCTCGAGGGCCAGGGCCAGGACCGCCGGGTAGTCCCCGCTGTCGTAGCGGCCGCCGCTGGCCGTCGTGTAGGGCATGGCGGCGGGGGGGACGAGGTTGCGGCGGGCGAGCTCCGCCGGGTCGAGGCCGAGCCGGCGGGCGGCGATGGCCATGGTCCGCTCGAGGGCCAGGTAGAGCTGGGGGCCGCCGTAGCCGCGGTTGAGGCCGGTGGGGCAGCGGTTGGTGAGGACCACCCGGCAGCGGGCCTCGAGGTGGGCGACCTGGTACGCGCCGGTCAGGCAGGGGTGCATGCGGTAGAGGGTGGCGGGCTCGGGGGCCCGGACGTAGGCCCCGACGTCGTCCACCAGGTCCAGCCGGAGGGCCAGGAGGCGGCCCTCGGCGCTGAAGGCCGCCTGGACCTCGCTCAGGCGCTCCCCGGCGGCGGTCGCTGCCATGAGGTGCTCCCGGCGGTCCTCCAGGTACTTGAGGGGTCGGCCGCCGAGGGCCCGGGAGCAAGCGGCGAGGAGGACTACGAGGGGGTAGACCGCGGCCTTCGTCCCGAAGGACCCCCCTGAGTGCTCGGGGGTCCGGAGGTGGAGCTTCGCCGGCGGGATGCCCAGCGCCTGGGCGGCCACGACCTGGAGGCTGAAGGGTCCCTGGAAGTTCGACCAGGCCTCGACGTCGCCGCTCACGGGATCGGTGCGGCAGAGGACCCCGAAGCACTCGAGGGGGGTGCAGATCGACCGGGGCTGCTGGAACCGGGCTCGGACGACCAGCTCGGCCTGGGCGAAGGCGGCATCGGGGTCCCCGTAGCGCAGGGTGCGGTCCGAGGCCACGTTGTTGGGCAGGCCCTCGTGGAGGGGCGGCAGGGTCGGGTCGAGGGCGGCGTGCGCGCTGGGCACCGCCGGGAGGGGGTCAAGGTCGAGCTCGACCGCCTCGGCGGCGTCCTCGGCCCGGTAGCGGTCGGTGGCCACGACCACGGCGACCGGTTCCCCGACGTAGCGGACCCGGTCGAGGGCGATGGGCCGGTAGGGGATGGCCTCGGAGAGCACCGAGGGCAGCGGCCGGAGGAACCGCTCGAGGTCCGAGCCGGTGAGGACACCGAGGACACCGGGCATCTGGCGGGCTGCGGCGGTCTCGACGCCGAGGAGCCGGGCGTGGGCCAGGGGGGCGCGGACGATCGCCACCTCGGCCAGGCCTGGCCAGGGGGCCAGGTCGTCGACGAACCAGGCCGATCCTCGCAGCAGGGGCTCGTCGTCGAGCCGCGGCGTGGGCCGGCCGAGCCAGCGGCCCGGCGGCCCCTCGTCGAGCCGCTCCTCGGGGACGCTGACGGGGGGCAGCGTGGTCACGACGAGGGGAGGGTCGCCCGCCGCCGGGTGCCCAAGGGCAGGAGCTGGCGGCCGAACTGGTGGTTGAGGACCTCGGCAGCGGCGATGTACCAGACCTCGGCGGCCAGGACGACCCCGAGCCAGCCTCCCACGTGGACGGCGCTCTGGTGGCCCGTGGCGTCCCCCACGATCAAAGCGATCACGGTGGCCTCCACCAGGACGTAGGCCACGAAGACGGCAAGGTTGACCCGAACCGCCCCGACGAGCATGTACAAGCTGAAGACGGCCCAGGGCACCAGGAAGAGAGCGGTGGCGCTGCCGCGGGACGCTGCGGGGATCTGGTCGAGGTAGAGGGTGGCGAAGAGGGCGAAGGAGATCCAGAAGGCCCCGAAGGACCCGAAGGTCACCGCCGGGAAGAGCTCGTCGTTGCGAAGGTGCCAGAAGCCGACGACCAGCTGGACCAGGCCTCCGAATGCCCAGGCGGTGGCCACGGCCGTCTCGATCCCCGGGGCGCTGAACCGGCCGGTGTTGACCCAGCTGAGCAAGAAGGTCGTGCCGGCGAACGCCCCGAATGCGATGGGGGCGGGACTGACCCGCTGGCCGGACGAGCCGACGCTGTTGCTGGACGAATCGCTTCGCGGCACCGCGCGGGGCGGGCTGCCCGAGGACTCCGGGGACGGTGCCATCAGCGGCCTCCTTTCAGCCGTCGTCGGGCTCGACGTCCGTCTGGAGCCGACGCCAGTCCAGACCCGATATCGTCATCGTAAACGAGTCATGTCATGTAGCGCAAGACATCGTGTCGTTCCGTGGCGTTCGGGACGGCGCGGCCTACGATAGGGAGATGGTCGCCCAGCGGAAGGTCGGCAAGCCGGAGCCGGTCGCCGCAGGGCCTGTCGGCGCGGCGAGCGACGAGGCGAGAGAGGACCCGGCAGACGGGCTGGGGGGGAGCGGCGACGGTTCGGGCACGGCTGCGGTCGGGACGTCGGTCCGCAAGGCCCTGCGCATCGTCGAGGCCGTGGCCGAGCAGGGACCCATGGGAGCTGCCGAGCTGGCCCGGCGGATCGGGACGACCCGAGCCACGGCGCACCGCCTTGGGCGGGAGCTGCTGGCCTGCGGCTGGCTGACCCAGGGGGCCGACAGCCGGTTCCGTCTCGGCGCCCGGGCCTTCGCCATCTGCACCGCCCTGGGTCGGCTGGAGGTCCGGGAGGAGATCCTCGGGCTCCTCGGGGACCTGCGGGACCGGACCGAGGAGACGGTCCAGCTGACCGCCCGGATCGGTCAGGAGCTGGTCTACCTCGAGCAGCTCAGTTCGCCCCGGCCGGTGCTCTCGCTCGGACGGGTGGGGGAGCGGGTCCCGGTCCACAGCGTCTCGGGTGGGCTGGCGATCTTGGCCTTCGAGGACCCCGGGACCCAGGCCCAGCTGCTGCAGGGGCCGCTGGCCCGGCTCACCCCGGAGACGGTGAGCGACCCGGCCGAGTTGCGGGCTGAGCTGGAGGCCATCCGGACGCGGGGCTACGCCGTGAACCTGGGACGGCGGCGAAGCGACGTCGGTGGGGTGGGGGCGCCGGTTCTCGACGCCCGGGGCAGGCCGGTGGCCGCCGTCTCCGTCTGCGTACCGCTCTACCGGCTGGACGACGAGCGGGTGGCCCAGCTCGGGCCCGAGGTCCAGGCGACCGCCCGGGCGGTCGGCGCCCTGCTGCGCCTGGCTGGTTCGGCCGGTCCCTTGCCCTGGCCGGTCGGGCTCGTGGCGACCCAAGTGGCCGGCTGAGACCCGGCGTTCTGCTCGGTCGCCTCGGGCGGTCGGTCCGCACGACCACGGTCCGCTCTCGTCCGGTTCCGGGGGCGTGCGGGCTCCTTCAGGTCCCGAGGAGCCTTCAGGTCTCGAGGAGCACGGTGAAGGGTCCCTCGTTCACGAGGGCGACGGTCATGGTGGCCCCGAACCGGCCGGTGGCGACCTCGGCCCCATGGTCCCGGAGCTGGGCCACCACCCGCTCGACGAGCGGCTCGGCCTCCTCGGCGGGCGCGGCCGGCGCGAAGGACGGGCGCCGGCCCCGGGAGGTGTCGGCGTAGAGGGTGAACTGGCTGACGACGAGGAGGGGGAGGCCGAGGTCGGCCGCCGAGAGGTTCGGCCGGCCCTCGTGGTCCTCGAAGATCCGGAGCTGCCAGAGCCGCTCGGCCAGGCGGTCAGCCTGGGCAGGGCCGTCGCGGCGCCCCACCCCGACCAGCACGAGGAGGCCCGGGCCGATGGCCCCGAGGACCTGGCCCTCGACGCTGACCGATGCTCGGCTGACCCGTTGGACCACGGCGCGCACGGGGCCGACCGTAGCGGGGTGACCGCGATACCCCTCTGCCAGACTGCGCTGGTCCGAGCAGGGCGCTCGGGCGCTCAGGCGCTCGGGAGGTGTCCCATGGCAAGCGTCACCCCTCTTCGATCACCCCCGCCGCAGGCGTCGGGATCCCGGCCATGGTGGCAGCGGGTACGCCCGGCCGAGGCCGGGGTCGGGGCCTACTGCCTGGTGGCGCTCCTGGCCGGTTCCCTCGCCGGGGCCGGTCCCGGCTTGGTGCTCCTTGAAGTGCTGGTCCTGCGTCGACGGTGGCGGGCTGACCCGGGCGGGCAGCACGCAGATGCCTGGGAGCAGCGCCTGGCCCGGTCGGTCCTGGGCGCTGCCGTCGTGCTGCGAGAGGGCCTGGCCCGCCTCCTGGTGGTGGGGCTGGTGGTGGCCGCCGTGGCGCTGGCGTTGTTGGGCGCCGGCGCGCTGGTGGCGATTGAGACAGCCCACGGCGCAGCCCTGCTCGTCGGGATCGGGACGGCCATCGGCGTGGGGGTCCAGCAGCGCCGGCAGGGGACACGGTGACGGTCGAGCGGACCGTCGGGGCGCAGCCCCAGGCTGGTCTCGTTCGACTGCGCTGTAGAAGCTGTAGTGAAGGGGTGACGATGGCGAAAGGGCGGCCATTCAGCGTCCGTCTCGAGGAGGCAACCGAGCGGCTGGTCGAGGCTGAGGCACGTCGCACTCGGCGCTCAAAGAGCAAGGTGGCCGAGGTCCTTGCCGAGGAGGCAGCCCGATGTCGCCGCTTCCCGGGGATCGCGTTCCGGGGGGACGACGCCCGCAGACGGGCCTGGGTGATCGGCTCCGGCCTGGACGTGTGGGAACTGTGCCAGATGCTGGAGGACTTCGGTTCAGCGGAGGCACTGGTGGCCGAGACGCCGGTGACTCCACATCAGGTTCGTCTCGCCGTCGCGTACCGCACGGCCTATCCCGAGGAGATCAAGGAGGCTATCGCCGAGAACCGCCGGTCGGTCAGCGAAGGAAGGGAACTGTATCCGTGGGTGGAGTTCGCGGCTGGCTAGCGGAATGCGTCTCGTGCTCGACGCCCAACGCTCACCCAAGCGGATTGGCAGCGTCCTTGGTCGCCAGGGCCACGACGTCCTGTGCCTCGCTGCCGATCCCGTCCTCGGGGCCCTCGACGATCCCGAGGTCCTGGCACTGGCAGCGGAACAGGAGCGAGTCCTTGTCACGCGCAACGCTCGGGACTTCGCACCGTTGCTGCGGGAATCGGCCGAAGGAAATCGTCATCACGCCGGCTGCATCTTGATCTGGACGCTCGTCCACAACCAGTTCCACGCGACCGCCAGTGGCGTCGCTTGACTCCTCTGGGACCGGCCGACGCCGGAGCACTGGCGGGACCTCACGGTCGCCCTCTGAGCCCCGACGTTCTCGACCGCGGGCTGGTCCGCCCCGCACGGCTTCGACGCCGCTCCTCGGCGTGTTCGACCGGGTGGAGGCGAGGGGACTCGAACCCCCGAACCTCTTGACTGCCAGTCAAGCGCTCTACCAGCTGAGCTACGCCCCCGGGTGGGCCGTACCTTACCAGCCCCGTCGTCGACCGCTGACGGTCCACCCTTGGGCCCCGGAGCGGCCACGAGCAGTGGGGGTCAAGTGGGGCGGCGCTCGGGCCGATCATCTCGGTGGTCCGGGGCGGGCGCCTGCCTGGTGCGGGAGCCCGGGGCGGAGGGATCCCCAAGCGCAGGGCTCCCCCCGAAGAAGACAGGAGTGAGGAGGACGCGTGTCGGCAGCCCAGCGCAGTGCTCGTGCCGTCCAGGCCAGCCCGCCAGGGGACGGTCCGGCATGAGCGAGGCGGCCGAGGCGCTTCGGATCCGCTACCTCCGGGAGGCGGTCGAGACCGCCACGCCCGCCGAGCGGCTCCTCATGATCGTGGACCGGCTCTGCGTCGATCTGGACCGGGCCGCCGCCGCCCTGGCCAAGCGGGACTGGTTCGAGGCGAACCAGCGCCTGGTCCACGCCCAGGAGATCCTGCTGGTGCTCCACGACACCTTGGACCCGGCCCAGTGGGCGGCGGGGGAGCAGCTGAAAGCCCTCTACCGCTTCTGGCACGACGAGCTCGTGGCCGTCAACCTCCAGAAGGACGCCGAGCGGCTGGCCCCGGTCAGGGCCATGGTGCAGCAGCTCGCCGAGGCCTGGCGGGCCGCGGCCGCCCAGCTGGCCCAGGCCACTCCGGTCGGGCCCTGAGGCACCGGTCGCCGGCCGCCCGCGGCGCCCCGGGCGGGGGCCGGTGACCGACGGCTCGTAGACTTCCTCCGATGGCCCGGGCCTACGACGTGCAAGCGATCGAGCGGAAGTGGCAGGAACGCTGGGCGCAGCAGGGGACCTACCAGCTGGACCCCGACGACCCCCGGCCGCCGTGGTACGTGCTCTGCATGTACCCCTACCCCAGCGGCCCGGCCCACCAGGGCCACGTGCGGAACTACACCTTCGGGGACCTCCTGGTCCGCTACCGGACCATGCAGGGCTACGGGGTCCTGAGCCCCTTCGGCTTCGACTCCTTCGGCCTGCCGGCCGAGAACGCTGCCATCAAGACCGGCGAGCACCCCCGGTCCTTCACCGACGCCCGGATCGCTGAGCTGAAGGCCAGCGTCCTGGCCCTCGGCGCGGTCTACGACTGGCGCCGGGAGATCCGCAGCCACGATCCCCGCTACATGCGCTGGAACCAGCTCATCTTCCTGCGCTTCTTGGAGCACGGCCTCGCCTACCGGGCCTCGGCCCCGGTGAACTGGTGCCCGGGCTGCCAGACGGTCCTCGCCAACGAGCAGGTCCTCGCCGACGGGACCTGCGAGCGCTCGGGCGACCTGGTGGTCCAGCGGGACCTCGAGCAGTGGTTCTTCCGCATCACGGCCTACGCCGACGAGCTGCTCGCTGAGCTGGACCACCTGGAGTGGCCCGAGCGGGTCAAGACCATGCAGCGGAACTGGATCGGCCGCTCCGAGGGGGCCGAGATCGACCTGCCGGTGGTCGGGGCCGCCGACGGGGCCGCCCTGCGGGTCTTCACCACCCGGCCCGACACCGCCTTCGGCATGACCTTCGCCGTCGTGGCCCCCGAGCATCCCCTGCTGGACCGCCTGACCCAGCCGGCGCAGCGGGCGGCGGTCGAGGAGATCCGGGCCCTGGCCCAGCGCTCCTCCCAGCTGGAACGGACCGCGGCCGGGGACCCGGCGAGCCTGGAGAAGCGGGGCGCGCCGACGGGCAGCTCGGTCCTCAACCCCTTCACCGGCCAGCCCATCCCGGTCTACGTCGCCGACTACGTCCTCATGGGCTACGGCACCGGGGCGATCATGGCGGTGCCGGCCGAGGACGAGCGGGACTGGGCCTTCGCGCAGGCGCACGGCCTGCCGGTGGTCCGCACCACGAAGCCCCCCGAGGGGTTCGAGGGCGGGGCCTGGACCGGGGACGGGCCGAAGATCAACTCGGGCTTCCTCGACGGCCTCGACGTCGCCGCAGCCAAGGCCCGGGCCATCGAGTGGCTCGAAGCCGAGGGCAAGGGCCGGCGGGTCGTCCACTACCGGCTCCGGGACTGGCTGGTCTCCCGCCAGCGCTACTGGGGCTGCCCCATCCCCGTGGTCCACTGCCCGACGGACGGCATCGTGGGGGTCCCCGAGGACCAGCTGCCGGTCCTGGCCCCCGACGACGTCGAGTTCCGGCCCACAGGGGAGTCCCCCCTCGCCCGCCACGCCGGTTTCCGCCACACCACCTGTCCCCGCTGCGGCGGGCCGGCGGAGCGTGAGACCGACACCATGGACACCTTCGTCGACTCCTCCTGGTACTTCCTGCGCTTCTGCGACCCCTGGGCCGAGGACCGACCCTTCGACCCGGCTCTCGCAGCCCGCTACATGCCGGTCGACAACTACATCGGCGGCATCGAGCACGCCATCCTCCACCTGCTCTACGCCCGCTTCTTCACCAAGGCCCTCGTCGACGTGGGCCTGGCGCCCGGCGTGCCCCGGGAGCCCTTCGCCCGGCTCTTCACCCAGGGCATGATCCGGATGGACGGCACGAAGATGTCCAAGTCCAAGGGCAACCTCGTGGCGCCCCAGAAGTACTTCGAGACCGTCGGGGCCGACGCCCTGCGCCTCTTCCACCTCTTCGTCGGGCCGCCCACCGACGACGTGGACTGGACCGAGCAGACCGACGAGGTCATCGAGCACGGCTGCGGGGGCTTCCTCGAGCGGGTCTGGCGCCTCTGCGTCGAGCCCGAGGTGGCCAGCTGGCGGGAGGGGGACCCCGAGGAGCACGACCGGGAGCTCCTCCGCGGTGCCCACCGCCTGGTGGCCAAGGTCACCGAAGACATCGAGCGCTGGTCCTTCAACACTGCGGTGGCCGCCTGCATGCAGTTCAGCAACGACTGCGCCCGCTACCTCCGCACCGCCCCCGGTGGGCCCCACCGGGCCACCCTGGACGAAACCCTCGACCGGCTGCTCCTGGTGCTCGCCCCCATGACCCCCCACGTGGCGGCCGAGGCCTGGGAGCGGCGCCACGGCCCTGGTGCCGACATCCACCGCATGCCCTGGCCGAGTGCCGACCCCGAACTGGTCCGGCAGGACACGGTCACCTTGGTGGTCCAGGTCAACGGCAAGCTCCGGGACCGCCTGGCGGTCCCGGCGGACGCCGACGAGGACCAGGTGGTGGCGCTGGCCCTGGGCTCGCCCAAGGTGCTCGCGGCCCTCGACGGCCAGCAGCCCAAGCGCATCGTGGCCCGGCCACCGCGTCTGGTGAACCTGGTGGTGGGCTGAGGCGGACGGCCCTCGGGTCTCCGCCGGCCGTTGTGGAGTTTGTGTGTTTCGTTGAGAAAGCCGGACCACGAGGGCCCCGGGCCCCGGGCCTCGGGCCCTGAGCCCGGCTCGGCGGCTCAGGCGCTCCCCGAGTCCCGGCCCGGTGCGGCCCGCAGCTCGGCCACGATCCGCCGCCAGCCCTCGTCGGAGAAGGCGTAGGGCGCGTAGAAGCTCATGCGGTCGATGACGTCGCCGAAGCGCCGCAGGAGCTCCCCTGCCACCTTGTCGGGTTCGGCCACCACGGCGAAGGTCCGCAGGACCTCGTCGTCGACGGCCTGGCCCATCTCCTGCCACTTGCCCTGCTTGGAGAGCCGGTTGAGCTCCCGGTGGAGCTCCCCCCAGCCGTGGAGCTCGAGGACCGGCAGGTAGGCCGGGGTGGAGCCGTAGAAGGCGATCTGGTTCCGCACTGCGCTGGCCGCCGCGGCCATCTGCTGCTCGTCCTGGCCGGTCACGACCATGGCGGGGTAGGAGACCTGGACGTCCTGGCGGGTGCGGCCGGAGCGGGCCAGGCCGCGCTCGAAGGCCGGCAGGGTGACCTCCCGGAGGTAGCGCTCGGTGGTGAAGCCGTGGACGAGGAGCCCGTCGGCGACCTCGCCGGCGACCTCGGTCATGAGGGAGCCGACGGCCGCCAGGAACACCTTCGGGGGGCCGTAGGGGTTCGGGCCGGGGTTGAAGAACGGGGTCATGAGGCGGTGGGTGTAGAACTCGCCCCGGAAGTCCAGGGGGGCGTCCTCGTTCCAGCAGGCCCAGATGGCCCGCATGGCCTGGACGAACTCCCGCATGCGGGGGGCGGGGTGGGACCAGGGCATGGAGAAGCGCTTCTCGATGTGGGGCTTGATCTGGGAGCCCAGGCCGAGGAGGAGCCGGCCCTTGGCGTAGAGCTGGACGTCGTTGGCCACCATGGCCATGGTCATGGGGTTGCGGGCGAAGGCCACGGCGATGCCGGTGCCGAGCTGGATGCGCTCGGTGTGCTGGGCCGCGAGGGCCAGGGGCAGGAAGGGGTCGTGGCCGGTCTCGGGGCACCAGACCCCGGCGTAGCCGTCGGCCTCGGCCCGCTTCGCCACGCTGGCGGGGTCCTTGGGGTCGAAACCGATGCCGCTGTCGACCAGCATGGTCCACGCTCCTCTCTCAGGCCCCGAGGTCCGGGGGGCTGTGGGCGCACTGCCTAGCACAGGTCGCTTCCCCCGGCACCCTGAGCCCCGCTCCCCTTCAGGCACGAAAAGTAGTGACAAGGACTCGAAGAGTAGTTATCGTGGTGGGGTGGAGGTCGGGGCCGGCGGGGTGCGGATGACGGCGGCACGCGATCGGGCGACGACGGCCGCCCTGGAGGCCTTCCAGCGGGGCGCCCTGGCCGAGAGCGACTACCTGGAGCTGCTGGACCTCATCGGCCAGGCGCGAGAACCGGCCATGCTCGACGCCCTGGCCCGGCAGCTGGCCGGGTGGCCCGCCTGGGACCCCAGACGGGCCCTTCGGGCCGCCGGCTCGGCCCGACCGGAAGCGACGGAGACCGGGCCGCCCGGGGACGGCCCGACACGGCCACCGGCGGGGGGACGACGGCTGCTCGACCCGGTCGACCTGGCCCGGGCCCGCCAGGCCCACCGGGTGCGCCAGGGCCCGCTGGACCCACGGCTGGTCGCCCTGGTGGCAGTCCTGATCCTCGTGCTGGTCCTGGTGCTCCTGGGGGTGGTGCTGGCCCTGGTCGTCCAGCACGGCCACCCGACAGCCCTCGGCCTGCGGCCTGTCCTGGCCCGTCGGCCCGGCAGGGGGCGTTAGCCGCCAGTCCTCGCCGAGGGTCAAAGCGGTGGCGAGGGCCCCTCGGGGTCCTGGTCGTCGGACTCGCCGGGCCCGGTCCCGGGGAGCTGGCGGAGGTAGCGCTCGAGCTCCTCGGCGAGCTCGTCGCCGGTGGGGACCCGGGGCAGGTCGAGGGGGTTGCCCTCGAGGGCGTCGAGGTTCCGTTCGAGGGTCCGGACCATGGCGGTGTGCTCGGGGCTCTTGGCGATGAGCTCGTCGACCCGCTGGACGGCGACGTCGGCGGCCGCGTGGAGCTCGGTGGTGTCGAGGTCGAGCTGGGCCAGCTGGGCCAGGCCGTCGAGGAGGGCTGCCGAGGCGGCGGGGAAGGCCATGCCGGCCACGTAGTGGGGGACCCGGGCCCAGAGGCCGACCGCCGGGATCCCGGCGTCGCCGAGGGCCAGTTCGAGGACGTGCCAGATGCCGGCCGGGACCTCGAGGAGGCCAGGGACGGTGCCGACCTGGCGGACCAGCTCGGCGGAGGCGGGCGGCGCCGTGGCCGCCAGGCGGATCGGGCGGGTGTGGGGGGCCGGCGCGGGGAAGGCCCCGAGGCCCACGGTCAGCTCGACCCCGAGCTCCTGGGCCAGCTGGACGATGCTGGCGGCGAAGGGTTGCCAGGCGAAGTCCGGCTCGGGGCCGTGGAGGATCAGGACGTCCCGACCGGCGGCGTCGTGGGTGGCTCGGAGCTCGATGGTCGGCCAGCTGAGTCCCTGGACGAGCCCGTCGAGGAGCCGGACGGTGGGCCGCCGGGCCCGCCAGTCCAGAAGGGGATCGCCGGGGAAGCTGGCCAGGAGCTGGCTGGGGGCGGCCCGGAGGAGGGCCTGGATGGCACCCTCGGCCCCGAGGCCGGCGTCGACCCAGCCCTCGAGGGCCACGACGAGAACCGGCTGGTCGAGGGTCGGCCGCTGGTGCCAGTGGATCAGCTCGGCGGGGGTGGGCTCGGGGGTCACGGGCGCTTGAGGACCTCGAGGGCCCGCTCGGCCAGGTGGCCGACGGCCGGGCCCAGGCTGCTGACGTTGCTGCGGTCACCGGCCGCCGCCCCGGCGGCGTAGCGGGCGTGGACCCCCTGGAGGATGCAGGCCAGCTTCCAGTAGCCGAAGGCCATGAAGTAGGGCAGGTCCTCGGGTTCGGTGCCGCTGGTGGCCGCGTAGCGGGCCAGGAGCTCCTGGCGGCTGGGGAAGCCGGGGGCGGTGGTGGGCGAGACCCCGACGAGGGCCGGGGGTTCGCCGGGCTCGGCCCAGTAGACCATGAGGAGGCCCAGGTCGGCCCGGGGGTCCCCGAGGGTGCAGATCTCCCAGTCCAAGACGGCCCGGACCTCGCCGTCGGGACCCAGGATGGCGTTGTCCAGGCGGTAGTCGCCGTGGACGATGGCCGTGGCCCGCTGCTCGGGCACCCGGGCGGCCAGGCGCTCGTGGACCTCCTCGACCACGGCCGGCAGGGACTCGCCGGGCACCTCGGACTGGCGGAACTGGGTGATCCAGCGGCGGAGCTGGCGTTCCACGTAGCCCTCCCGGCGACCCAGGTCGCCGAGGCCGACGGCGTCGACGTCGATGGCGTGGAGCTCGGCCAGGACCTCGGCCAGGCGCAGGCCGGCCCGGTGGCGGGCTGCCTCGGGCAGCCAGCGGACGGCGCTCTCGGCGTCCCGGAGGACGTAGCCCTCGACGAAGGCCATGACGTAGAAGGGGCTGCCGTTGACCGCCGGGTCCTGGCAGAGGGCCAGGGGGGTCGGGACGGGCACGGCGCTGCCCTTCAGGGCCGAGAGGATGCGGTGCTCCCGGGCCATGTCGTGGGCGGTGGGCAGCACATGGCCGAGGGGCGGGCGCCGGAGGGCCAGCTGGCGACCGGCAGCGTCCCGGACCACGTAGGTCAGGTTCGAGCGGCCCCCGGCGACCAGCTCGAAGCGGAGCGGCAACTGCAGGTCGGGCAGCTGGGCGGCCAGCCAGGCGCTGACCCGGGGCACGTCGATCCCCTCGACGTCCTCCTGGGTCTGGGCCGGCGGGGAGCTCTTCGGGGCCTCCTGGCTGGTCATGCCCGGCACGCTATCGCCCCTGGCCAGCGCCGTCGCCGAAGGGCAGCGGCCCGGTCGCTGCCGGGGGGCCGCTGCCGCGAAGCCTCTTGGCAGCCCTGTCGGCGCCAGCTGGCGAGCCGGTAGGGTCGGGGCGTGGCTGACGTGACCGATGCGACCTTCGAGACGGCCGTCCTGGCCCGTTCGGAGGAGGTGCCCGTCGTGGTGGACCTCTGGGCCCCCTGGTGCGGGCCCTGTCGGGTCCTCGGGCCCATCCTGGAGCGGGTGGTGGCCGAGACCAACGGGGCGGTCGAGCTGGCCAAGGTGAACGTCGACGAGAACCCCCAGGTGGCCGCCAGCTTCCAGGTCCAGTCCATCCCGGCGGTCTACGCCGTGGTGAAGCGCCAGGTGGTGGACGGCTTCATCGGTGCCCTGCCCGAGGCCCAGGTCCGGGAGTTCGTGGCCCGGCTGCGGCCCGAGCCGAGCGAAGCCGACCGGCTCGCGGCCCAGGGCGACGAGGCGTCACTGCGGCGGGCCCTGGAGCTCCAACCGGACCACCCGGGGGCGGTGGTGGGCCTGGCCCGCCTGCTGGTCGAGCAGGGCAAGCCCGAGGAGGCCCTGGAGCTCTTGGCTCGGATCCCCGAGACGGCCGAGGCCAAGCAGGTGGCGGCCGAGGCCCGCTTGGCCAAGGCCCACGTCGAGGTGCCCGCCGGTGGGGTCGAGGAGCTCCTCGGGCAGCTCCTGGAGCGGGTCAAGGAGGACGAGGCGGCCCGGCAGGAGTTCCTGGACCTGCTCGAGACCCTGGGCCCCGAGGACCCCCGGACGGCCAGCTACCGCAAGCAGCTGGCGGCCCGCCTCTTCTGAGCTCTGAGCCGTCGGCGCCAGCCGAGGGTCGGCAGGACACGGGGACGCAACGGTGGCCGCGTACGGGTGGGACCCGGCGGTCGCGCCGACCGGGCAGCTGCGCCTGGGCACCCGGCGCTACGACCTGACCAGCCGGGCGCTCGTGATGGCCGTGCTGAACCGGACCCCGGACTCCTTCTACGACAAGGGGGCCACCTTCGCCTTCGACGCCTTCTTGCGGCGCGCCGAGCAGGTGGTGGCCGAGGGTGCCGACCTGCTGGACGTCGGGGGGGTGAAGGCCGGGCCGGGGCCCGAGGTCAGCCTGGCCGAGGAGCTCGACCGGGTGGTGCCGGCGGTCGAGGCCCTGGTGGCCCGCTTCGACCTGCCGGTCTCGGTGGACACCTGGCGTGCCGAGGTGGCCGCCGCCTGCTTCGAGGCCGGGGCGGTCCTCGGCAACGACATCAGCGGGTTCGCCGACCCCGACTACCTCCCGGCCGCGGCCAAGGCCGGGGCCAGCGTGGTCTGCACCCACATCCGGCTCGCCCCCCGGGTCCCGGACCCCGAGCCCCACTACGAGGACCTTCTGGGGGAGGTCCGGGCCTTCTTGCTCGAGCGAGCTCAGCGGGCCGAGCGGGCCGGCCTCGGATCCGACCAGATCGTCCTCGATGCCGGCCTCGACCTGGGCAAGACGGCCAGCCAGTCCCTGGCCCTGCTCCGGGTCTCGGGCCAGCTGGCCCAGCTCGGCTACCCCCTGCTGCTCTCGGCCTCGAACAAGACCTTCCTCGGGGTCCTCCTGGACCTCCCGGTCGACCGCCGCGGCGAGGCCTCCCTCGCGGCGGCGGCGCTCGGGATCATCCGTGGCTGCCGGGTCCTGCGGGTCCACGACGTGGCCCGGACCCGCCAGGTCCGCGACTGCCTGGCTGCCCTCCTCGACGCCCAGACCGTGTCCTCGCCGACCGCAGCCGAGGGCCGGCCCCGGTGAGCCCCGGCAGCCGGGCTTCCGGCAGCCGGGGATCGGGCGCAGCTGCCCCTGGGGCTGGCGCCGGCCGGGTGGTACTGGTGCGCGGCGAGGACCCGGCGGTGGTCGCCGGGGAGCTGCGGGCGGTAGTCGAGGAGCTCCTGGAGGGCCGGGACCGAGGGATGGTGGTCGAGGAGCAGGGCGGGGGCGGAGAGGAGCTGTCCCTCGCAGCGGTCCTCGACGGTCTGGGGACCCCGCCGTTCCTCGCCGACCGTCGGATCCTGGTCGTCCGGGGGGCGGGCCGGCTGAGCACCGCCGAGGGCCGCCAGCTCGCCGAGGCCCTGGGCGGCCTGGCCGAGGGGGTCTGGCTGGTCCTGGAGGGCAGCGGCGGGACGGTCCCCGAGCCCCTCGTCCGCGCGGTTCGCGAGGCCGGCGGCTCGGTGGTGGAGCGGAGCCTGCGGGCCCGGGGCGCTCGGCAGGAGGCCTGGGCCGCGGTTCTCGGCCGCTCCCCGGTCCGGCTGACCCCTGACGCCCGAGCCCTCCTCGAGCAGCACCTGGGCGACGAACTGGGCCGGGTGGAGGGGATCCTGGCCGGGGCGGCGGCCGCCTTGGGGCCAGGGAGCCGGGTGGGGGCCGACGACCTGCTGCCCTACCTGGGGGCGGCCGGGGGGACCCAGCCCTGGGCCCTGACCGATGCCCTGGAGGCCGGGGACCTCCCCGGGGCCCTCCGGGCCCTCCACCGGCTCCTCGACGGTGGTCAGCTCCACCCCCTGGCGGTCCTGAAGATCCTCGAACGCTGGGCCGACCTGCTGCTCTCGGTCGAGGGGGGGGCGTGGGGCACGCCCGAGGAAGCCGCCACGGCCCTCGGCGCCCGCTCGAGCTACCCGGTCCAAAAGGCCCTGCGGCACGCTGGCCGGCTCAGGCCCGAGGGTGTCCACCGGGCTCTCGCCCTGGTGGCCCAGGCCGACCTCGACCTCAAAGGGGCCAGCGGCCTGCCGCCCGAGGTCGTCCTCGAGGTGCTGGTCGCTCGCCTGGCTCGGCTCAGTCGCCGGCCGGCGACTCGCCCGACTGGGCGGCGCTCAGGGCGGTGATCCTCCGCATGAGCCGCGACTTACGGTTCGCGGCCTGGTTCTTGTGGATGATGCCCTTGGCCGCCGCCTTGTCGATCCGCTTCACCGCCAGGCGCAGCAGCTCCGGGGTCTGCTCGGCCCCCGACTGCGCCGCCTGCAGTGCCCGCTTCGTCCGGGTCCGCAGCTCGGAGCGCACCGACTTGTTGCGGAGGCGCCGACGCTCGTTCTGACGGTTCCGCTTGATCTGGCTCCGAATGTTGGCCACGGCAGGTCCTCGTCCTCAAGGGCTGGCTGGAGCTGACCGGCCGGGTGCCGGGGCTCGCCGGAAGGCGGGGCAAGACTAGCAGGCCCCAGCCACTACGCTGCCCTCGCCGTGCTCCCCGCCAGCTCGATCCGGAACTTCTCCATCATCTCCCACGTCGACCACGGCAAGTCCACGCTCTCGGACCGGATCCTGGAGCTGACCCAGGCCGTGGACCCCCGGCTGATGCGGGAACAGTTCCTCGACTCGATGGAGATCGAGCGCGAACGGGGCATCACCATCAAGGCCCAGAACGTCCGGGTCCACTGGAAGGACCACTGGCTCCAGCTCATCGACACCCCCGGGCACGTCGACTTCGGCTACGAGGTCAGCCGGTCCCTGGCCGCCTGCGAGGGGGCCGTCCTACTGGTCGACGCCTCCCAGGGGATCCAGGCCCAGACCCTCGCTACCTGCTACCAGGCCCTCGAGCACGACCTCGAGATCGTGGCTGCCCTCAACAAGATCGACCTGCCGGCGGCCGACCCCGAGCGCTGCGCCGAGGAGCTCGAGCGCGTCCTCGGCATCCCCGCCGACCAGGTCCTGCAGATCTCGGCCAAGACCGGCCAGGGCGTGCCGGAGCTGCTCGACGCGGTGGTGGCCCGGGTGCCTCCCCCGACCGGGGACCCCGAGGCCCCCCTGCAGGCCCTGATCTTCGACTCGGCCTACGACCAGTACCGGGGGGTGGTCAGCTCCATCCGGGTGGTCAACGGGGTCCTGCGTACCGGCCAGCGGGTCCGGTTCTTCCAGGCCGGCACGGTCCACGAGGTCGAGGAGCTCGGCATCCGGACCCCCGAGCCCCGGCGGGTCGACGAGCTCGGACCCGGCGAGGTGGGCTACCTCATCGCCGGGGTCAAGGATGTCGGGGGGGCCCGCTCGGGCGAGACCGTCACCGACGCCCAGCGGCCGGCCGCCGAGCCCCTGGCCGGCTACCGGGACCCCAAGCCCATGGTCTTCTGCGGCCTCTACCCCATCGACGGGGACCAGCTGCCCGAACTGCGGGAAGCCCTGGAGAAGCTCAAGCTGAACGACGCCTCCATCAGCTTCGAGCCCGAGTCCTCCGGGGCCCTCGGCTTCGGCTTCCGCTGCGGCTTCCTCGGTCTGCTCCACATGGAGATCGTCCGGGAACGCCTCGAGCGGGAGTTCGGCCTCTCCCTCATCGCCACCGCCCCCTCGGTGGCCTACCGGGCCCAGCTGACCGACGGCTCCAGCGTGACCTTCGAGAACCCCTCCGAGATGCCCGAGCCCTCCCGGATCGCCCAGATCGAGGAGCCCATGCTCCGGGCCAGCATCATCGCCCCGGCCGAGCACACCGGGGCGGTCATGGAGCTCTGCCAGGCCCGCCGGGGGGAGCTCGAGGGCATGGACTACCTCTCCCCCGAGCGCGTCGAGCTCCGCTACCGCATCCCTCTCGCCGAGGTGGTCGTGGACTTCTTCGACCAGCTGAAGAGCCGCACCAAGGGCTACGCCAGTCTCGACTACGAGCCGGCCGGCACCCAGGTGGCGAACCTGGTCAAGGTCGACCTGCTCATCAACCACGTCCCCGTCGACGCCTTCTCGACCATCGTCCACCGCAGCCAGGCCGAGGCCTACGGGCGGCGGATGGTCGAGAAGCTCCGGGAGCTCATCCCGAGGCAGCTCTTCGACGTGCCCATCCAGGCGGCCATCGGGGGGCGGGTCATCGCCCGGGAGACGGTGAAGGCCAAGCGCAAGGACGTCCTGGCCAAGTGCTACGGCGGTGACGTCACCCGCAAGCGCAAGCTCCTCGAGCGCCAGAAGGAGGGGAAGAAGCGCATGAAGACCATCGGCCGGGTCGAGGTGCCCCAGGAGGCCTTCGTCGCTGCCCTCCGCATCGACGACTAAGGCCGGCGGCGGCGGCGCCGGCGTGAGCGGGGGCGGAGGGCAGGGGTGGCCGGCGGGGTGGGCCTGGCCGGTCGAACCCTTTGCACACAAACTCCACAACAGCCGCTTCATCGCCGCGTTCAGTGGTGATCTCGGGGGATCATCCCTGCCACACGGTCGTCCTGGGTCATCGACGCCCACGATGCGTGATTCACACGAACTCCACAATCGTCGTCCGAACCCCCGCACCCGCCTCCTCCGGCGGCTCCCGTGCCTCGCCTAGCAGTCGGTACACTCGAGTGCCAGGACGTCGAGGGCAACACGCACCACAGGTGCCGGACCCCAGACCGTGGGAGCTCGTGGCCGGTGGGCCGAGGGCGGGGTTCGGGCGAGGAGCCAGGGGCAGTGAGCAAGGATGGCTGAGCGGGCAGAGCGACCGTCGGGCCGGCGAGCCGAGCGCCCTGAGGCGCGGCCGGAACTCGACGAGCGCAAGGCCGCCATCCTGAACGCCGTGGTGGCCGAGTACATCGAGACGGCCCAGCCAGTCGGCTCGGCCCACGTGACCCGTCGGCCAGGGATCGACGTGTCGGCCGCCACGGTGCGCAACGAGATGGCCAGCCTGGAGCGGGAGGGGTTCCTCGTGCAGCCCCACACCTCGGCCGGCCGGATCCCGACCGACAAGGGGTACCGGTTCTTCGTGGACCACCTGGCGACCAGCCAGGGGGCCCTCGACGAGTCCCAGCGCCAAGAGGTGCGGCGCTTCTTCGCCGAGGTCCACGGCGAGGTCGAAGAGCTGCTGTCGCGCACCTCGGGCCTGCTGACGGAGCTGACGAACTACGCGACCGTGGTGGTGGGGCCGCGCCACGAGCAGGCACCGGTGCGCTCGGTGCAGCTGGTAGGCCTGGCGCCGACGGTGGCCCTGCTGGTGGTGGTCCTGGGCGACGGGGCGGTGGAGAAGCGGACCCTGGAGTTCGCCGAGGAGGTTTCCGAGGCGGCCCTGGGCGGGGCCACCGCCCACCTGGCCCGGTCCTGGACCGGCCGGACCCTGGGCCAGCTGGCCCGGGAGGGCGTGGGGTCGAGCGGGGACCCCGTGGTCGACCGGATCGGGAAGGCGGCGGCCGAGGCGATCGCCGCGCTGGCCGAGGGGCCCGAGGCCGAGCAGGTCTTCGTGGGCGGCTCGTCCCGGGTGGCCTCGGCCTTCGACGCCGTGGAGACGGTCCGCTCGGTGCTGGCCATCTTGGAGCAGCAGCTGGTGGTGGTCGAGCTCATCGAGGAGGTCCTGGACCGGGGGTTGTCGGTGGCCATCGGGGCGGAGCACGGCTTCGAACCGCTGGCCTCCTGCGCGCTGGTGGTGTCGCCGGTCGAGGTCCAAGGGGAGACGACGGGGGTCATCGGCGTCCTTGGGCCGACCCGCATGAACTACCCGCGGGCCTTGGCGGCGGTGCAGCTGGTGGGCGAGCAGCTGAGCAGCCGGATCGCCCAGGTGCTGGGGGCCGAGGGGCCTGGGCGCTTCACGTCGGGCGGACGAGGCGACCAGGGTGGCCGACGGGGCGTAGGGTCGAGCTGATGGCCAAGGCGGTGGACTACTACGAGCTCCTGGGCGTCCGGCCAGACGCCAGCGAGGAGGAGATCAAGCGGGCCTACCGCCGGCTGGCCCGGCAGCTGCACCCCGACAGCACCGGCGGAGACCCCGAGGCCGAGGCGCGGTTCAAGGAGGTGACCCGGGCCTACGAGGTCCTGCGGGACCCCGAGCGGCGGGCCCGCTACGACCGCTACGGGCCCGAGGGGACCGACGGGTCGGCGGGGCCGGGGGGCGTGGGTTTCGACCCCTTCGGCTCGGGTGGCCTGGGCGACCTGTTCGACGCCTTCTTCACCATGGCCGGCGGGGGCCGCCCGGGGCGGGCCCGGTCGGGACCGGTGCGAGGGGCGGATGCCGAGGTGGTCCTGGACTTGCGCTTCGAGGAGGCGGTCTTTGGGGCCCGCAAGGAGCTGACCCTGGAGACCCTGGTGACCTGCGAGACCTGCGGGGGCTCGGGGGCTCGGCCGGGGACGACCCCGGTGCGCTGCCCGGAGTGCGGGGGCAGCGGCGAGCTGCACCGGGTCCGGCAGTCGATCCTGGGGCAGGTCGTGACCGCAGTGACCTGCCCGCGGTGCCGAGGGGTTGGGGAGGCCATCACGACGCCGTGCCCGAGCTGCCAAGGCGAGGGGCGACGGGCGGCCAGCAGCAGCATCACGGTGGAGGTGCCGGCCGGGGTCGACGACGGGGCCACGCTTCGGGTGGCCGGACGGGGGCAGGCCGGGCCGCGGGGCGGACCGCCAGGGGACCTCTACGTGCACCTGCGGGTGGCTCCCGACGAGCGCTTCGCCCGGCGGGGGGACGACCTGGTGGCCAACCTGCACGTGACCATGGCCCAGGCTGCCCTGGGGACGGTGGTGGAGGTCGAGACGCTCGACGGCAGCGAGCGGGTCCAGGTGCCCCCGGGGACCCAGACCGGCACGGTGGTACGGCTGCGGGGCAAGGGCGTGCCCCACGTCCGGGGCCGGGGCCGGGGCGATCTGCTGGTGCATCTGGTGGTGGACACGCCGACCGACCTGACCAAGCCCCAAGAGGAGCTCCTGCGGCGCTTCGCGGCCGAGCGAGGCGAGCCGGTCGGCCAGGGGCAGCACGAGGGGTTCCTGGCCCGGCTGAAGGCCGCTTTCGGCTGAGACGGTGGCCTTCGACGAGGGTCGCTGGCCGGCGTCGGCTGGGGCTAGCGCGGCGGTCCTGGTCGATGATCTGGGAGAGCCTGCGCTGGGTCCTGACGGGCAGCACCACCTGGCGCGGGTTCTGCGGCTTGCGCCGGGCAGTCCGGTGGTGGCGCTGGACGGCCGGGGCGGCTGGCGGCGCTGCCGGCTGGCCGGGGAGGGAAGCCGGGCCGGGCTGGAGCCCGATGGGCCGATGGTGTGGGCCCCGCGGCTGCACCCCGAGCTGACCGTGGGACTGCCCCCGGTGAAAGGGGAGCGGACGGAGTGGGCGGTCCAGAAGCTGACCGAGCTGGGGGTGGACCGGATCGTGCTGCTCCGGACCCAGCGGGGCGTGGTGCGGGTCGAGGGGCAGCGGGCGGAGCGGTACGTGGCGCGGCTGCGACGGGTGGCCGAGGCGGCCCTCTGCCAGAGCCGGGGGGCCTGGTTGCCGGCGGTGCTGGGCCCGATGTCCCTGGCCGAGCTGGACGAGCTGCTGGGGGCCGAGGGGCAAGGTCCTGCGGCCGTGTGCGTGCCCGGGGCCGCCGGGGTGCCGAGCCTGGCCGAGCCGGCGGTGCTGGTGGGGCCCGAGGGCGGCTTCGTGGTCGAGGAGCTCCTCGGCCCGAGAGGCCAGCCCCGGGCGGCGCTGGACCTCGGGCCGACGATCCTCCGGGTGGAGACGGCGGCGGTGGCGGTGGCGAGCCGGCTGTGCGGGCTGCGCTTCGAAGCCGAGAAGGAGCGAGGCGTGACCGGTGCTGTGCCGCCACCCGGGCTTCGTCTGCGCGATGCTTGCGCTGGCCACTGAGCGTGGGGAAGACTGCAGGTGCCGTGCGGTTCGCCGCCGTAAGGGCGGTGGGGGGACGGTGCGCAACGGCGAGGGACCGCAGGAGCGGTCGGACCAGACGAGGATGCCATGACGATGGTGAACCAGCCGCTGTCGGCCGACGAGGACCAAGAAGAGGAAGCTGCTCGAGCGGCCTACGCCCGGGCGGTGGGCTCGCGGCTGCGGGCCGTGCGGAAACAGATGCGGTTGTCGTTGCAGGCCGTGGAGGCCATGTCGGAGCAGGAGTTCAAGGCGTCGGTCCTCGGGGCCTACGAGCGGGGCGAGCGGGCGATCTCTGTGCCCCGGCTGCAGCGGCTGGCGCGGCTCTACGACGTGCCGGTGGACCAGCTGCTGCCCCAGGACGAGGACGACGACCGTTGGGGCGGGGCCGAGGCCAGCCCGGTGGCGCGGCGGCCGGCACGGCCTTGGGACGGCCAGGAGAAGGTCACCATCGACCTGACGAAGCTGAACACGGTGAGCGGGCCGGAGCGGGACCTGCTGCGGCGGTTCCTGAGCATGATCCAGGTCCAGCGGCAGGACTTCAACGGTCGGATGATCACCATCCGTTCGGAGGACCTCCGGGCGATCGCCTGCCTGTTCGGGGTGACGCCGGACGCCATGAGCCGTCGGCTCGACGAGCTGGGCCTGCGGGTCTCGGCGCCCTGAGGCTCCTTCGGATCGCTGGACGCGGCTGGTCGAGCGGGTCCGCTGGCTACGATGACCGGGCGCGGCGGTGCCTGGCGGGGCGGCTGGGCGCGAGTCGGCAGGCCCCTGGGAGACCATGAGCGAACGGATCCAGTGGATGAGCACGAAGGAGGCGGCGGAGCACCTGGGGGTGACGCTGCGGAGCCTCTACCGGTTCATCGACGAGGGGTCGCTGCCGGCCTACCGGTTCGGCCGGGTCATCCGGCTGAAGGAGGAGGACGTGGAGCGCTTCATCGAGTCCTGCCGGATCGCGCCGGGCAGCCTGGAGCACCTCTACCCGGAGCTGAAGGGCCAGGGGCAGGGCCGGAACCAGGCGGTGCGGTCGTGACGAGGACGGCTGGGGCCGGCCACTGGGGTTGCGGGGAGGTGGTCGGGTGAGCGCCGAGGCGTCCTCGGGCGGTTCGTCCGACTGCCTGTTCTGCGGGATCGTGGCCGGCCGGGTGCCGGCCGCCGTGGTGGCCGAGAACGCCCAGGGCCTGGCGTTCCGGGACATCAACCCGCAGGCGCCGGTCCACGTGCTGGTGGTGCCGAAGGCCCATGTGGAGAACGCGGCGGCCCTCGAAGCCGAGCACGGGTCGCTGCTGGCCGACCTGTTCGTGCTGGCCCGCCAGGTGGCGGCGCAGGAGGGGGTCTTGGACTCGGGGTATCGGCTGGTGGCGAACGTCGGGGCGGACGCCTTGAACTCGGTGGGGCACCTGCACCTGCACGTGCTGGGTGGCCGACGGTTGGGCTGGCCGCCGGGTTGAGGCCGGTGCCCCTGGACCCCGAGACGGCCCGCCGGGTCGGCTGGTAGCCTGAGCTCGAGCGCCCGTGTCCGCCACCTCGGTCAAGATCCTCGTCCCGGGCAACCACCTCATGGTGGGTCTGCTGGGGCAGCACGACGAGCTGCTGCGGGTCGTCGAGGATGCCTTCCCCGGTGCGCGGATCGTGGTCCGGGGCAACGAGATCAGCGTGGACGGGCCGGAGGCCGAGCGGGTGGGCCAGCTGTTCGAGGAGCTGGTCGCCCTGGTGGGCAAGGGTCAGCGGCTGGACGCGGCGGACGTGGGCCGGAGCATCCGGATGGTGAAGGACGACCTTCGGCCCTCCGAGGTGCTGGCCACCGAGCTCCTGCGCGCTGCTCGGGGGCGGAGCGTGCGGCCGAAGACCGCCGGGCAGAAGCGCTACGCAGACGCCATCGCCCGGCACACGGTGACCTTCGGGATCGGCCCGGCGGGGACCGGCAAGTCCTACCTGGCGGTGGCCCTGGCGGTGCAGGCCCTCCAGGGCCGGGAGGTGGAGCGGATCATCCTGACCCGGCCGGCGGTCGAGGCGGGGGAGCGGCTGGGGTTCCTGCCGGGGGACCTCATGGCGAAGGTCGACCCGTACCTGCGGCCCCTCTACGACGCGCTCTTCGACCTGGTGGGGGCTGAGGGCACCCAGCGGCTGCTGGAGCGGGGCACGGTCGAGGTGGCTCCCCTGGCCTTCATGCGGGGACGGACCTTGAACCGGAGCTTCATCATCCTGGACGAGGCCCAGAACACGACGCCGGAGCAGATGAAGATGTTCCTGACCCGGATCGGCTTCGGCTCGAAGGCGGTGGTGACCGGGGACGTGACCCAGGTGGACGTGCCCGGGGGACGCTCGGGCCTGCTGGGCCTGGCCGACGTTTTGGGCGGGGTCGAGGGGATCGCCTTCGTGGAGCTGGACAACCGGGACGTGGTGCGGCACCGGATCGTGGCCGACATCGTGGCGGCCTACGAGCGAGCCGAGCAGGGCGGGAGGGGCGCGTTCCGTGCCGGTTGACGTCTTTTGCGCCGACGAGCAGGCCGACCGGCCGGTAGCCATCGAGCGCTTCGCCGAGCTGGCCCGGGGGGCCTTGGCCGCCGAGGGGGTGGTGGCCGACGCCGAGGTCTCGCTGCTGTTCGTGGACGAGGCCACGATCGCCGAGCTGAACGACCGTTTCCTCGGACGCGAGGGGCCGACGGACGTCCTGGCGTTCCCCATCGACGACGAGCCCCAGGTCCGGGGCCGCTCCCCGGACGCCGGTGGGCCCGGCCCGGGTGACAGTGGGGAGCCGGACGACGAGGAAGTGCCGGTGCTGCTGGGCGACATCGTGGTCTGCCCGGCGGTGGCCGAGCGGAACGCTGCCGAGCACGGGGTGAGCTTGGAGGACGAGCTGGCCCTCTTGGTCGTCCACGGGGTGCTGCACCTGCTGGGCATGGACCACGAGCAGGACGAGGAGGCCGAGCGGATGGAGCGCCGGGAGCAGGAGCTCTTGGACCTGCTCTACCGCCGGCCCGGCTGAGGCCGGGCGGTGCGGGGGCGGTGAGCGCCGGGCAGTGGGCCTTGGTGGGGGTCGTCTGCCTCCTGGTGGCGGTCTCGGCGCTGTTGGCGCTGGCCGAGACGAGCCTGGTGCGGACCAGTCGGGCCAAGGCCCTGGCCTTGGTCGAGGAGGGCCGGCGGGGGGCCGGCAAGCTGCTGGCCTTGGTCGAGCGGCCCGAGCGGTTCCTCTCGGGGGTCCTGCTCCTGGTCCTGGTCTGCCAGCTGGTGGTGGCCACGCTGGTCGGGATCCTGGCCGAGCAGCTCTTCGGGGGCCTCGGGGTGGCGGTGGCCACGGTCTTCGAGGTGGTGGTCCTCTTCGTCCTGGCTGAGGCCCTGCCCAAGAACTGGGCCATGCAGAACCCCGAGCGGTCGGCCCTCCTGGCGGCGCCGCTCGTGGCCGCCCTGGTGGAGTTCTGGCCGGTCCGGGTCTTCTCCCAGGGGCTGGTCCGCTTGGCGGCCGCCTTGAGCGGGGGCCGGCGGCGGCCCGCGGAGGTCAGCGAACAGGAACTGCTCGCCCTGGCCGACGTGGCGGTCGAGGAGCAGGTCATCGAGACCGAGGAGCGGGCCCTGATCCACTCCATCATCGAGTTCGGGGACACCGTGGTCCGCGAGGTCATGGTGCCCCGGCCCGAGATGCAGGCGGTCGAGGCCAGCGCCAGTGTCACCGAGGCCCTGGAGCGGGCCCTGGCGGTGGGCTTCAGCCGGCTGCCGGCCTTCGAGGGCAACGTGGACGACATCGTGGGGGTGGCCTACGTGAAGGACCTGGTCCGGGCCGAGCGAGCCGGCCAGGGCGGCGAGGAGGTCCGCCGGCACCTGCGGCCCGCCCACTTCGTCCCCGAGACCAAGCGCGTGGCGGCCCTCATGCGGGAGATGCAGGCCGAGACGTTCCACCTGGCGCTGGTGGTCGACGAGTACGGCGGCACGGCCGGCCTGGTGACCCTTGAGGATCTCATCGAGGAGCTGGTCGGGGAGATCGTCGACGAGTACGACGTCGAGGAGCCCCCCATCAAGCGCCTGCCCGACGGCAGCCGCTCGGTCTCGGGGCGCTTGACGGTCGACGCTCTGGCCGAGGAGCTCGACGTGGAGCTACCCACGGGCACCTGGGACACGGTGAGCGGCTTGCTCTCGGACCTCCTCGGTCGGGTGCCCCTGCAGGGCGACGCCGTGGCGGTGGCCGGCTGGCGGCTGGTGGCCGAACGGGTCCAGGGCAACCGGGTCGGCCGGGTGCGGGTCGAGCCCTTGCCGCCACCAGTGGCCGGCGAGCTCCCCGGGGACGGCACCCGTGGGGGCCCGCCCCTCGACAGCGCCGCGTCGGCCGGTGCGGACGGCCAGGCCGGTTCGCCGACGGCCCCGGTCGGCCGAGGCTGAGCGGGGGGACCGATGGGGGAGGACCAGGGGTTCCGCTCGGGGTTCGTGACGGTGGTCGGTCGACCCAACGTCGGCAAGTCCACCTTGGTGAACCGGCTGGTCGGCAGCAAGGTGTCGATCACCTCGCCCCGGCCGAACACCACCCGTCGTCCTGTTCGTGGGGTCCTGCACCGGCCGGGTCGCCAAGCGGTCTTCGTCGACACCCCCGGCCTCCACCGGCCCCGCAGCGCCCTGGGTGCTCGGCTGAACGAGCACGTGGCCGAGTCCCTCGAGGACCTCGACGTGGTGGTGGCGGTGCTCGACGCCACCGGGGACGTCGGGCCCGGGGACCGCCTGGTGCTCGCCCGCAGCCTGGCGGCCGTCGGCGACGGCCGGGGCCAGGAGCGGATGCTGGTGGTGCTGAACAAGCTGGACCGGGCCCGCCCGGCCGAGGTCCTGGCCCGCTTGGCCCAGGCCGACCAGGCCCTGCGGGACCTGGCCGGGTCGGGACACCGCGTCGAGCTCTACCCCGTTTCGGCCCGCAGCGGCCGGGGCGTGGCCGAGCTGGCCGAGGCCATCGTGGCCCGCCTGCCCGAGGGCCCGCCCTACTACCCCCCGGAGGTCCTGACCGACCTGCCCGAGGAGGTCCGGGTGGCCGAGCTGGTCCGGGAGCAGCTGCTGGCCGTCGTCGAGGACGAGCTGCCCCACGCCATCGCCTGTCGGCTGGTGGAGTGGGACTGGCCCCGTCTGCGGGTCGAGATCTTGGTCGAGCGGCCCTCCCAGAAGGCCATCGTCATCGGTCGGGGCGGGGCGGTTCTCCGGCGGGTCGGCGAGCGGGTCCGCCGCCAGCTCCCCCCCGGCTGCTACCTGGAGCTCCACGTCGTGGTCGAGCCCCGCTGGCAGCAGCGCCCCGACGCCATCGAGCGTCTCGGCTACTGAGCCTCGCCCGCTGTCCTCGCCGCCCGGGGCCCACGGGGGCGGTCGCCGGGGGCCGCACCGTGCTCCCCGAAAGGCCCGGTCCCGTCGTGGTCGGCGACCGCGGCGCTGAGGAAGGCCAGGGTCTCGGCCAGGTCGGTGGTGCGGCGCAGGGGGGGCAGGGCGTCGAGGAGCAGCCGGCGGTAGCTGGCGGTGGCCAGCCGGGGGTCCAGGACGGCGACGACGCCCCGGTCGGAGGCCCGGCGGATGAGCCGACCGGCGCCCTGGGCTAGCAAGGTGGCGGCCCGGGGCAGGTCGACGCGACGGAACCCCTGGGTGCCGGCCCGCTGGCGCAGGGCGCTGAGGACCGGGTCGTCGGGCCGGGGGAAGGGGATGCGGTCGAGGACGACCAGGCTGACCGCCCGGCCGGGCACGTCGACCCCCTGCCAGAAGGAGACGGTGGCGAGGAGGCAGCTGGTCTCCTCGTCGGCGAAGCGCCGCAGGAGCTCGGCCTTCGGGAGCTGGCCCTGGACGAGGAGCGGCCAGGGGAACCGGCCGGCCAGGTGGGCTTCGGCGTCCTGGAGGGCCCGCCAGCTGGTGAAGAGGGCCAGGGTCCGGCCGCCGGCGGCTTCCATGAGGGCTTCGAGTCGGGCCAGGGCCGCCGGGTCGGCCTGGGGCCGGCGCCGGTCGGGGAGGTCGGCGGCCACGTAGAGCAGGCCTTGGTGGCGGTAGTCGAAGGGGCTGGCCACGGTCAGCTGGTCGGTCCGATCGGGGGGCAGGCCGAGGCGCTCGACGAGGTCCCGGGGGACGGTGGCCGAGGTCAGGACCCCGATGGTCCGGGGCCAGAGCCGGCCGGCCAGGGTGGGGGCCAGGTCCACCGGGGCCCCGCGCAGGCTCGGGGTCCGGCCGCTGCCTGCCCAGCGGACCAGGTCGGCTTCGGGGTCGACCAGGGCGGCCAGGTCGGCGGCCAGGCGGCTGGCCGCCGCGGCGGCCCGCTGGAGCGCCCCGGCGCGCCGGGCCGACTCGGCCCGGCCCCGGGCTGCTTCGGCCAGGGCCAGGGCGGCCCCCTGGGCCCGGGTGAGGGGCTCGGCGAGGGCCTCGGTGGCTGGCCCGTCGAGCAGCTGCCCGGGCCGGCTGGCCAGCAGGCCCTCGAGGGCCTGGGCGGCCCGTTCGAGGTCCTGGGCTGCGGGCTCGTCCCCCGGTGCCCCGGCCGCGACCTGGCGGAGCCGAGCCGGGCTGACCTCCCTGCTGAGGGCTTGGCGGAGGGCTTCCTCGAACTCGTGGGCCTCGTCGAGGACCACCAGCCCGTGCTCCGGCAGGACCGCGGCCCCGGCCAGCTGGCTGGCATAGAGGGCGTGGTTCGTGACCACGACGTCGGCGGTCTGGGCCCGGGCCCGGGCCAGCTCGGCGAAGCAGGCGCCCCCCGAGGGGCAGGCGAAGCCCCCCGGGCAGGCTTGCTGCTCGATGCTCAGGGCCGCCCAGTCCCGCGGGTCGGGCTCCTCGGGCAGGCTGCTGCGGTCCCCGTCGGGCGAGTCGGCGGCCCAGGCCAGCAGGCGGGCCAGTCCCGGGGAGAGGGGCGGGGCGCTCGGCCCGGGCCGCAGCCCCTCGTCGCCCAGGGCGCCGGTGGCCTCGAGCTCGGGCCACGAGGCGTAGCCGAGCCGTTCGGCGGCCCGCTGCCGGCAGAGGTAGTTGGCCCTGCCCTTCACCACGGCCACCGCCAGGCGGGGCCGGCGGGTCGCCTCGGGCAGGCCCGGGTCGGCCAGGGCCCGGGCGAGGAGCGGCAGGTCCTGGTGGCGCAGCTGGTCCTGGAGGGCCAAGGTGGCGGTCGCCACCACCACGGGGGTCGGGGCGAGCAGGCTGCCGACCAGGTACGCGAGGGTCTTGCCGGTGCCGGTCCCGGCTTCGGCCACCAGGTGCCGCTTGGCGAGGACCGCTCGTCCCACCGCCTCGAGCAGGGTCTCCTGGCCGGGGCGGGGCTCGGCTCCCCCGGGCAGCTCGGCGGTGACCCGCCCGAGGGTCGCTCGGAGGGCCTGCAGGAGCCCCTCCGCCGACCCGGCGGTCGTCGGGGTGGGCGCCTCGGGGGCCATCGGCGGGAGGCTAGCGGTCCGGGCCCCGCGCCGTGCTAGAGTGCCGCCAGCGTCGGGATGGACACGCTGCCCGACGTTGCTGTGTCGGCTGGCGTCTTGTCACCCGCAGGCTTGGAGTGCGTGGAAAGGCAGGCGTCATGGCCGAAGGTACGGTGAAGTGGTTCAACGCCACGAAGGGCTACGGGTTCTTGACCCCCGATGACGGCAGTGCCGACGTGTTCGTGCACTTCTCGGCCATCGAGGGCACGGGCTACCGGGAGCTCTTCGAGGGCCAGCGGGTGGAGTTCGAGACCACCCAGGGCCAGAAGGGGCCCCAGGCCACTCGCGTGAAGGCGCTCTGAGCGCTCAGGCGACGAACCCGAGACGGGATCGGAGGGTCGGGCGGGTGCCCGGCCCTCCGGCGCGTCCGGACCCCTGGTCCCGGTCCCGGCTGGCGGTCCCGGCCGGGCCCCCTCGGTCCTGGGGTTTCGGCGCTGACCGTGCCTCGTGGGGCCTCGACGGGGCCGCTAGCGTCGGGTCCGTGGCCGAGGAGTTCCCCGAGGGCATCGACCCGCGCCGAGTCCCTGCGCACGTGGCCTGCGTCATGGACGGCAACGGGCGCTGGGCGGCCCGCCGGGGCCTGCCTCGGACCGAGGGGCACGCGGCGGGGGAGACGGCCCTGTGGGACACCGTCGAGGGGGCCCTGGCCCTCGGGATCCGCTGGCTGACCATGTTCGCCTTCTCGACCGAGAACTGGCGGCGGCCTCCCGACGAGGTCCGCTACCTGATGCACTTCAACGAGGACCTGCTGGTGCGTCGGCGGGACGAGCTGCACGAGAAGGGGGTCCGGATCCGCTTCGCCGGCCGCCGGGACTGGCGGGTGCCCCGGCGGGTCCTGCGGCGCATGGACGAGTCGGTGGCGCTCACGGAGAAGAACCGTCGGATGACCCTGACGATGGCCTTCAACTACGGTGGCCGGGCCGAGATCGTCGACGCGGTCCGCCAGTTGGTGGCCGACGGCGTCCGGCCCGAACGGGTCGACGAGCGGGCCATCCGAGCCCGGCTCTACCACCCGGACCAGCCCGATCCGGACCTGGTGATCCGGACCTCGGGGGAGTACCGGATCTCGAACTTCCTCCTCTGGCAGCTGGCCTACTCCGAACTGGTCTTCTCCGACGTGCTCTGGCCCGACTTCCGTCGCCAGCACCTCTACCAGGCGGTGGCCGAGTACCAGCGCCGGGAGCGCCGCTACGGCGGCGTCCGGGTCGACCGAGGGGCCTAGGCGATGCGGACCTTGGCCATCCTCTTCGGCCTGGCGGTCGTGGCCCTCCTCTCGATCATGGCCGCAGCAGGCTCCCCCGGTGCTCTCGGCATCCTCCTCACCCTGGTCGGCATCGTCGCCATGATCGTCCTCGGCACTCGGCTGGGGGGTCGAGGCACGCCCCGCCGGGACCCGATCCCCGTGCCCCGAGGCCCGGCCCAGGCGTCGGAGCCACAGGACCACCCGGTGCCCCCGGGGAGCGCCGCCCCCGCGGCCGAGGCCGGGCCCGAGGGGGCGCCGGAGGGGCCATGAGCCACTACCGGGCGGAGGGCGTCGTGCTGCGGAGCTTCCGCCTGGGGGAGGCCGACCGGGTGGTGGTGGTGGCCACGGCCGAGCAGGGCAAGGTGCGGGCCGTGGCCAAGGGGGTCCGGCGGACCCGGTCCCGCTGGGGAGGGCGCCTCGAGCCCCTGACGCACGTGGCCGTGCAGTGCTGGCGGGGCCGAGGCGAGCTGGACACGGTGACCCAGGCCCAGGTCCTCCACCCCTACCTGGGCATCCGAGCCGACCTGGAGCGGACCGCGAAGGCCTTCGTGCTCCTGGAGGTCGCCGACCAGCTGGTCCAGGAACGCCACCCGACGCCCCTGGTGGCCAGCCTGGTGGGGGCCCTCGGGGTCCTCGAGGCCGAGGACCCCCCGCTGCTCGTCCCCGCCTTCCTCCTCCGGGCCCTCGCCCTCGAGGGAGCAGCGCCCCAGGTGGCCGCCTGCAACGAGTGCGGGGCGACCGACCAGCTGGTGGCCTTCGACGGGCCGGCCGGCGGGGTGCGCTGCCGGGCCCACGCCAGCGGCCGGGGGCTCTCGGGGGAGGCCCTGGGGCTCCTCCAGGCCGTCTTGGGGGGCCAGCTCCGTTGGGCCCTGGCTCAGCCGGCCGGCCCGGCGGTCGCCGAGGTGGCCGAGCTGGCCGGAGAGCTCATGGAGCAGCACCTGGACCGCCGGCTGCGCAGTCTGCGGACCCCGGTCCGACCGTGAGCCCGGCTCGCACCCCCGGACGGCCCGTCGTCTTCTGGTTCCGCCGGGATCTCCGGGTCGACGACCTCCCCACCCTCCAGGCAGCGGCCGAGGCGGCCGGGTCGGCCCCGGTCGTCCCCCTCTTCGTCCTCGACCCCCGGGCCGCCCGCGGGGCTGGCCCGAACCGCCGGCGCTTCCTGGCGGCCTGCCTGGCCGACCTGGACCGCCGGCTCGGGGGGACCCTGACCCTCCGCCGGGCCCCGGGTCAGGGGGGCGCCGAGGCGGTCGCCGAGGTCGTAGCCCAGGTGGCCGCCGAGGCCGGGGCCGACGTGGTGCTGGCGAGCGGCGAGACCACCCCCTACGGCCGCCGACGGGACCGGGCGGTGGCCGAGCGACTGGCCGCCGACGGGCGCCGGCTGGTCCGCCAGGGCACCCCCTACCTGGTGGCCCCCGGGCGGGTCCGGCGGGCCGACGGCCAGCCCTTCGCGGTCTTCAGCGCCTTCCACCGGGCCTGGCTCCAGGTCCCGGTCGAGCCGCCCCGGCCTGCCCCTGACCTGCGCACCGAGGGGCTCGCGAGCGACGTCACCGTCGACGACCTGCTCGGCGGCATCGACGTCCTCTCGGCCGCGAACGACGACGCCGCCGCCCTCGGGGCGCTCGGCCTGCCGGCCTGGTGGGCGGGGCTGCCCCTCGGACCGGCCCCCCGCCTGCCGGCTGCGGGCAGCGAGGCGGCCCGGGCCCGCCTGCGGGCGTTCTGCGACGGGCCCCTGGCCGCCTACCACCGCGAGCGGGACCGGCCCGACCTGCCGAGCACCTCGCGGCTCTCGGCCGACCTCCACCTCGGCGTCCTCCATCCCCGAACCGTCCTGGCCGAGGCCCAGGCCGCGGCCAGGGGCCCGGCCCTGGAGCGGTTCGTGGCCGAGCTGGCTTGGCGGGAGTTCTACGCGGACGTCCTCTGGCACCGGCCCGAGGCCGCCTGGTCACCGCTCGTGCTGGCGGGCCGCTTCCTGCGGGTCGAGCGCGGGCCGGCGGCCGAGGCCCGCTTCGCCGCCTGGGCCCGGGGGGAGACCGGCTACCCCCTGGTCGACGCCGGCATGCGCCAGCTCCTCGAGGAGGGCTGGATGCACAACCGGGTGCGCATGGTCTGCGCCAGCTTCCTCGTGAACGACCTGCACCTCGACTGGCGTCTCGGGGCCCGCTGGTTCCTCTGGCACCTGGTCGACGGGGATCTGGCCTCGAACAACCAGGGCTGGCAGTGGGTGGCCGGGGTGGGCACCGACGCCGCCCCCTACTACCGGGTCTTCAACCCCGACCGCCAGGCCGAGCGGTTCGACCCCGAGGGGGTCTACCGGCGCCGCTACCTGGGCTCGGCGCCCGCCCGACCGCCCCTGGTCGACCACGGGGTCGAGCGGGCCGACGCCCTGGCCCGCTGGCGGGCCGCCCAGGCCGCCGCCCGGGAGGGCCAGGCCTCCGGCGAGGGCCCGGCGCGGGGGAGCCCGGGCCGGTGAGCCCTGGTCCGGTGATCCCCGGGCCGGTGCGCCCTGAGCCGCTGTCCATGGGGGCGCCCGACGGCGCCGCGCTGGACTCTGCCCAGGGAGGCTTCGGGCTCTACGTCCACGTGCCCTTCTGCCGGGACCGCTGCGACTACTGCGGCTACGCGGTGGCGGTCGGCCAGGACCACCTGGCGGCCCGGTTCGTCGCCGGGGTCCGGGCCGAGCTCGACCGGCTGGCCCGGGCGGGCCTGGAGCCCCCCGCCCCGCCGGTCGACCCGGGGGAGGTGGCCGAGCGGCTGGCCGGCGGGGCCAGCACCGTCTACCTCGGCGGGGGCACGCCCTCGCGCCTACCCCCGGCCCTCCTGCGCTCGCTGCTCGCCGCCCTGCCCCGGCGGCCCGGTGCGGAGGTGACCCTGGAGGCCAACCCCGAGGACGTGACCCCGAAGGCCCTGGAGGCCTGGCTGGCCGCCGGGGTGAACCGGGTGTCGCTCGGGGTCCAGGCCCTCGCCGCCCCGGTGCTCGCCGGCCTGGGCCGCCGGCAGGCCCCCGAGGCGGGCCTGCGGGCCGCCCGCCTGCTCGGCGGGGCCGGCCTGGCGCGCTTTGGGGTGGACCTCGTGGTGGGGTCCCCGGCCGAGACCGAGGAGGACCTGCGCCGGGCCCTCGAGGCCCTCCTGGCCCTGCCTAAGCCGCCCGGCCAGGTGAGCTGCTACCTGCTCACCGTCGAGCCCCGGACCGCCCTGGCCCGGGACCCGGCCCGCTGGCCGGAGGAGGAGCAGCTTGCCGCCCGCTACGAGCTGGTCGACGAGCTGCTCGGCGACGCCGGCTACCGCTGGGTGGAGATCTCCTCCTGGGCCCGGCCCGGCGGGGCCTGCGAGCACAACCAGGCCACCTGGGCCGGCGGCGACTACCTGGGCTTGGGCCCCTCGGCCGCGTCCCACCTGCAGGGCCGGCGCTGGTGGCACGAGCGGAGCCTGCGGCGCTGGCTGCAGGCGGTCGAGACCGGTCGGCCGGCCCTGGCCGGCGGGGAGGTCCTGACCCCCGAGCAGCGGCGCCTGGAGCGCCTGGCCCTGGCCCTCCGCACCCCCCGGGGGGTGCCCCGGGCGGCCCTGGCCGAGGCCCTGGCCGGCCGGCCGGAGCTGGCCGGGCTCGTCGAGGCAGCGGGGGACCGCCTGGTCCTGACCCGCCGGGGCCGGCTGCTGGCCGACGCCCTGGCCGTCCACCTCGACCCGACGGCCCGGCCGGTATCCTCGCCCGGATGACCCCCCCGGCGAACCCCCCGGTCCCCGAGGCCCCCGCCCCGGCCAGCCAGCCGGGCCAGGAGGACCTCATGGAGAAGGTCGTGAACCTCTGCAAGCGGCGGGGATTCATCTTCCCCTCGGCCGAGCTCTACGGCGGGTTCCGCTCGACCTACGACTACGGGCCGCTCGGGGTCCTGCTGCTGCGGAACGTGAAGGACGCGTGGTGGCGGAGCATGGTGCAGCTGCGGGACGACGTGGTGGGCCTGGACGCCGCCATCCTCTCGAGCCCCCGCATCTGGGAGGCCTCGGGGCACCTGGCGAACTTCACCGACCCCTTGGTGGACTGCCGGCAGTGCCACGAGCGCTGGCGGGCCGACAAGATCGACGGGGTCTGCCCGAGCTGCGGCTCGACCGACCTGACCGAGCCCCGGGCGTTCAACTTGATGTTCAAGACCCATGCCGGGCCGGTGGAGGACGAGGCGACGGTCTGCTACCTGCGCCCCGAGACCGCCCAGGGCATGTTCGTGAACTTCCTGCAGGTCCTCCAGACCACCCGGAAGAAGCCGCCCTTCGGCATCGCCCAGGTCGGCAAGTCCTTCCGGAACGAGATCACCCCGCAGAACTTCGTCTTCCGGACCCGGGAGTTCGAGCAGATGGAGCTCGAGTTCTTCGTGCCCCCGGCCGAGGCCGACCAGTGGTTCGCCTACTGGACCGCCGAGCGGCTCCGCTGGTACCGGGAGCTCGGGATCCCCGAGGACCGCCTGCGGCTCCGCCAGCACGAGCCCGAGGAGCTGGCCCACTACGCGAAGGCCACCGCCGACGTCGAGTTCCTCTTCCCCTGGGGCTGGGACGAGCTCGAGGGCATCGCCAACCGGACCGACTACGACCTGAAGGCCCACTCGGCGGCCTCGGGAGAGAAGCTCGAGGTCTTCGACCCCCAGACCCAGGAGCGCTACGTGCCCTGGGTCATCGAGCCGGCCGCCGGGGCGACCCGCACGATGATGGCCTTCCTGCTGGCCGCCTACCAGGAGGACGAGGTGGGCGGGGAGCGCCGGACGGTCCTCCGGCTCCACCCTCGCCTGGCCCCCTACCAGGTGGCGGTCCTGCCGCTCTCGAAGCACGAGCGCCTCGTCCCCCTGGCCCGGGAGGTCCTGGGGCTGCTCCAGCCGGTGGCCATGTGCGACTTCGACGTCACCCAGTCCATCGGCCGGCGCTACCGCCGCCAGGACGAGGTCGGCACCCCCCTCTGCGTGACCGTGGACTTCGAGTCCCTGGAGGACCGTGCCGTGACCATCCGGGACCGGGACACCACCGAGCAGGTCCGGGTGGCCATCGACCAGCTGGTCCCCGAGGTCTGCCGGCGGCTCTTCGCCTGAGCCCTCGGCCCCCGGGGCCCGGCGTCGGTGCCGGTAGGCTCTGGGCGTCCGTCCGCCGAGGGGGAGAGGCCATGGGGTACGTCTTCGACTTCGACCACCGCCACGAGCGGCCGCCGATGGAGCTGAAGGACCTCCTCGGCGGTAAGGGGGCGAACCTGGCCGAGATGACCTCGGTCCTCGGCCTGCCGGTCCCCCCGGGCTTCACCATCTCCACCGAGGCCTGCCGGGCCTACCTGACAGCGGGCTGGCCGGCGGGGCTCGACGAGGAGGTCGCCGCGGCCCGGGCCCGGCTCGAGGAGCGCATGGGCAAGCGGCTCGGGGACCCCGAGGACCCCTTGCTGGTCAGCGTCCGCTCGGGCGCGAAGTTCTCCATGCCGGGCATGATGGACACGGTCCTCAACCTCGGCCTGAACGACCGCTCGGTGGCCGGCCTGGCGAAGCAGACCGGTGACGAGCGCTTCGCCTACGACTCCTACCGGCGCTTCCTGGCCATGTACGGCCGGATCGTCCTGGAGATCCCCGGGGAGGAGTTCGACCGGCTGCTCGAGGCGGCCAAGGAGCTGGCCGGGACCGACGCCGACGCCGGGGTCCCGGTGGTCCTGCTGCGGTTCCTCTGCGACTCCTACAAGGCGATCGTCGAGCGGGCCACCGGCCGGCCCTTCCCCCAGGACCCCGACGAGCAGCTCCGGGGGGCGATCGAGGCGGTCTTCCGCTCCTGGAACGGGCCCCGGGCCCGGGCCTACCGGGAGCACGAGGGCATCCCGCACGACCTGGGCACGGCGGTGAACGTCCAGGCCATGGTCTTCGGGAACCGGGACGACCGTTCGGGCACCGGGGTGGGCTTCACCCGGGACCCCAACACCGGCGCCCAGGGCGAGTACGGGGACTTCCTGGTGAACGCCCAAGGGGAGGACGTGGTGGCCGGGATCCGCAACACTTTGCCCCTCTCGGCCCTGGCGGAGCTGTTCCCCGAGGTGCACGCCGAGCTGCTCGAGATCTTCGCCCGCCTGGAGCGCCACTACCGGGACATGTGCGACACGGAGTTCACCATCGAGCAGGGCAAGCTCTGGATGCTCCAGACCCGGGTCGGCAAGCGGACCGGCCGGGCCGCCTTGCGGATGGCGGTCGACATGACCAGCGACCCGGCCATCGCCCTCAGCCGGGCCGAGGCGATCCAGCGGATCACCGAGGACCACGTCGAGCAGGTCCTGCACCCCCAGTTCGCCACCCAGGACCTCGAGGTCCTCACCACCGGCCTGGCCGCCTCGCCGGGGGCGGCGGTCGGGCGGGCCTACTTCTCGGCCGACGACGCCGAGGCGGCCGCTGCCCGGGGCGAGCCGGTCATCCTGGTGCGGACCGAGACCTCCCCGGAGGACGTCCACGGGATGCTGGCCGCCCAGGGCATCCTGACCGCTCGGGGCGGCCTGGTGTCCCACGCCGCGGTGGTGGCCCGGGGCTGGGGCAAGCCGGCGGTCGTCGGGGCCGACGCGCTGCGGATCAGCGGTCGGCGGATGGAGGTCGGCGGCACGGTGGTCGAGGAGGGCGACTGGCTCTCCATCGACGGCTCGAGCGGCCAGGTGGTCCTCGGCCAGGTGCCCCTGACCGCCGCCGAGCCGCCCCCCGAGCTCCAGACCATCCTGGGCTGGGCCGACGAGCTGCGGGCCGGGCACCTGGCGGTGCGGGCCAACGCCGACAACGGCCCCGACGCCCGCAACGCCCGGCGCCTCGGGGCCGAGGGGATCGGGCTGTGCCGGACCGAGCACATGTTCCTCGGCGAGGACCGCCTGCCGGTGGTCCGGCGGATGATCCTGGCGGAGACCGAGGAGGAGGAGCGGGCCGCCCTGGAGGAGCTCCGGGCGGTCCAGCGGGAGGACTTCCGGGCCATCCTGGAGGAGATGGACGGCCTGCCGGTCACCGTCCGGCTCCTGGACCCCCCCTTGCACGAGTTCCTGCCGGACGTGGCCGAGTTGGAGCTCAAGCGGGCGACCGAGGGCCTGAGCGACGAGGAGGAGCGGCTCTACGGCGCGGCGAAGGCCTGGCGGGAGTTCAACCCGATGCTCGGGGTCCGCGGGGTCCGCCTCGGGGTGCTGAAGCCGGGCCTCTACAGCATGCAGGTCCGGGCCCTCATGGAGGCCGCGGCCGACCGGGTGGCGGCGGGGGGCCGGCCGGTGGTCGAGATCATGATCCCCTTGACGGTGGCGAAGGCGGAGCTCGCCGAGGCCCGGCGCTGGGTGGAGGAGGCCCTGGCCGAGGCGGGGGCGGGCGGCCTGGAGGTCCGGATCGGGACGATGATCGAGACCCCCCGGGCGGCCCTGCGGGCCGGGGAGATCGCCGAGGTGGCCGAGTTCTTCTCGTTCGGGACCAACGACCTGACCCAGCTCACCTTCGGCTTCTCCCGGGACGACGTGGAGGGCCGCATGATGAGCGCCTACCTGGCCAAGGGGCTGCTGCCGGCCAACCCGTTCGAGACCGTCGACCCCGAGGGGGTCGGGGAGCTGGTCCGCCTGGCCTGCGAGCGGGGCCGGGCTCACCGGCCGGACCTGAAGCTGGGGGTCTGCGGGGAGCACGGGGGCGACCCGGCCTCCATCGAGGTGTTCGCCGGGGCGGGGGTGGACTACGTGAGCTGCTCCCCGTTCCGGGTGCCGGTGGCCCGCCTGGCGGCCGCCCAGGCCCTCTTGGCCCTCGGGGTCGTGAAGGACGAGGGTCCCGCCGGCGTCCCGGCCTGAGCCGGCGCCGGGGCCCGGGGCCGGGTCGTGGCCATCCCGGAGGAGGTCATCGCCGAGGTCCGGGCGCGCACCGACCTCGTGGCCCTCGTCGGGGCCCACACCGCCCTGCGGCGCCAGGGGCGGCGGTTCGTGGGCCGCTGCCCGTTCCACGAGGAGCGGACCCCGTCGTTCTCGGTGAACGCCGAGGCCGGCCTCTACTACTGCTTCGGCTGCCACGCCTCGGGGGACGCCATCAGCTTCGTGCGGGCCACCGAGGGCTGCGACTTCGTCGAGGCGGTGCGGCGCCTGGCGGCGAAGGCCGGGGTGGCCCTGCCCGATGACCGCGACGAGCAGGGCAGCCGGGGCCCGGCCCGGGCCGCGCTGCTCGACGCGCTGACCCGGGCGGTGGCCTTCTACCACCAGCGGCTCCTCGAGGGGCCCGACGCCGGGCCGGCCCGGGCCTACCTGCGCTCCCGGGGCTACGACGGGGCGGTGGTCCGCCGCTACCAGCTGGGCTGGGCCCCCGACGAGTTCGACGCCCTGGCCCGGGCCCTGCGGGTGCCCGACGAGGTCTTCGTCGGCGCGGGCCTCGGGTTCGTGAACCGCCGGGGCCGCCAGCAAGACGGGCTGCGGGGCCGGGTGGTCTTCCCGATCCTGGACCCCTCCGGCCAGCCCATCGCCCTGGGGGGGCGGGTCCTCCCGGGGGCCCCGGGGCCGAAGTACAAGAACTCGCCGGAAGGGCCGCTCTACAAGAAGCGCCGCACCCTCTACGGCCTGTCCTGGGCGAAGCAGGCGGTGGTGGCCCGGGGCCGGGTGGTGGTCTGCGAGGGCTACACCGACGTCATCGGCTGCCAGCTGGCCGGGGTCGAGGAGGCGGTGGCCACCTGCGGGACGGCCCTCGCCGAGGAGCACCTGCGGCTCCTGGCGAACTTCGCGAAGCGCATCGTGCTCTGCTTCGACGCGGACCGGGCCGGGCAGGCCGGCGCCGCCCGGGTCTACCAGTGGGAGCGGACCCACCAGGTGGACGTGGCGGTGGCCGAGCTGCCCGAGGGTGCCGACCCGGCCGAGCTGGCCCGGGCCGATCCCGAGGCCTTGCGTCGCGCCGTCGACGAGGCCCGGCCCCTGCTCCGGGTCCAGGTCGACCGGGTCCTCGGGGCCTTCGACCTGCGGGAGCCCGAAGGCCGGGCGAAGGCCGCCGAGGCCGCCCTTGTAGTGGTGGCCGAGCACCCCGACCCCTTGGTGCAGGACCAGTACCTCGTGGCGGTGGCCGACCGCTGCCGGCTCGACCCCGAGCAGCTCCGGCCCCTCCTGGCCCGCCTGCCCCGGGGGGCCAGGACCGAGGGCCCCCGGCCCGGGGAGGCCCTCGTGCCTGGGGGCCGGGACGGGCGACCCGGTGACGGGCGACCCGGGACGTTCGGGTCCCAGCAGGAGGCGCCTCCGGGGCCCCGGGGACCTGAGCGGAGCCGCCGTGCGCCGGCCGGGGAGGCACGGGCCGGGCTGGAGGCCCTGCGGTTGGCCGTGCACCGGCCCGAGGCGGTCGGGGACCGGCTGGACCCCTGCCTGTTCGCCGACCCGACCCAGCGGCAGGTCCTCGGGGCGCTATTGGCCGCCGAGGACCTCCACGAGGCCATCGGGCTGGCCGAGGAGACCGACCCGGCGGCGGCGGCCCTGCTGCGGCGCCTGGCGGTCGAGGAGCCGGTGGCCGAGGTCGACGACGTCGTGGCCCAGCTGGTCCGGGTGGCCGTCCAGCGGGCGCTTCGGGCCCTCGAGGCCGAGGCCCGACGGAGCCCCGAGCGGGCCGCCGAGCTGGCCCAGGAGGCCAACCAGGTCCGCAGCACCCTGGAGCGCCTGGACGAGCAGCCGGCCGACCGGGAGGCGGTCGAGGGGTTGGTAGCCTGGCTGGCCGGGAGGGGCGAGGAGGACGGATGAGCGATCCCGATGGGTCGGTCGGTCCTCCCCCGACGCTGGCACCGCCGGGGGTGGCCGAGGGGGCCTTCGATCGGCTGATCGAGGTGGGCCGCCAACGCGGCTACCTCTCGCAGGCCGACCTGATCGACGTCCTGCGGGACGTGGAGCTGAGCCACGAGCTCATCGACCAGGTCGTGGCCGCGGTGCGGGCCGCCGGGGTGGCCTACGTGGACGAGGTGGCCGGCGAGCTCCGGCCCGCAGCCCTCCCCGGCGAGGACGCCCCCCTGGGCCTCGGGGACGCGCCGCTGGCCGGCGGGCCCGGGCACGGGGCGACGGCGGCCCCCAAGGGCGGGCGGAGCGCCCACGGCCGACCCGGCGGCGGGCGGGGCCGGCGGGCGGAGGCCGAGCCCGAGGACGAGCTCATGGCCCGGCAGCACCCCCGGGGGCGGGGGCGGGCCCAGCCGGCGGACAGCGGGGCGGACCCGGTCCACACCTACCTGCGGGAGATCGGCAAGGTGCCCCTGCTCACCGGCCAGCTCGAGGTGGAGCTGGCCCGGCGGATCGAGGCTGGCCACCAGGCCGCCGAGCGGCTGGCCGCCTTGGAGCGGGGCGAGGGCGGGGCGAGCGCCGAGGAGCGGGCCCGGCTGGCCCAGGCGGTGCGGCGGGGCCAGCAGGCGAAGGAGGCCCTCATCGAGGCCAACCTCCGCCTGGTGGTCTCCATCGCCAAGCGCTACCGCAACCGGGGCCTGGCCTTCTTGGACCTCATCCAGGAGGGGAACCTGGGCCTGATGCGGGCGGTGGAGAAGTTCGACTACACGAAGGGCTTCAAGTTCTCCACCTACGCCACCTGGTGGATCCGCCAGGCCATCACCCGGGCCCTGGCGGACCAGGGCCGGACCATCCGGATCCCGGTCCACATGGTCGAGACGATCAACAAGGTGGTCCGGGTCCAGCGCCAGCTCCTCCAGGAGCTGGGCCGGGAGCCGACCGTCGAGGAGATCGCCGCCCGGGTCGAGTTCCCCGCCGAGCGGGTCCGGGAGATCCAGCGGATCAACCAGGACACCATCTCCCTCGAGCAGCCCATGGGGGAGGAGGACGACTTCTCCCTCTCGGACCTCATCGAGGACCAGGGGGCCGAGGTGCCCGACGACGCGGCCGCCCGGGTCATGCTCCACGCCGCGGTCCGCGCCGCTTTGGCCTGCCTGCCGGAGCGGGAGCGGGAGGTCATGGAGCTGCGCTTCGGCCTCCACGACGGCCGGATGCGGACCCTCGAGGAGGTCGGCCGGGCCTTCGGGGTGACGCGGGAACGGATCCGCCAGATCGAGGCGAAGACCCTGGCGAAGCTCCGGCACCCGAACGCCGCCCAGCCCCTCCGGGACTTCCTGGAGGAGGCCTGAGCGGTCGGCTAGGGTGAGGCGCCGGCCGGCCAGGCGGGGCCCCCACGGGCCAGCGGGGCCGGCCGAGCAGGGATTCCGGGGTAGCTCAACTGGCAGAGCAAGCGGCTGTTAACCGCTAGGTTGAGAGTTCGAGTCTCTCCCCCGGAGCCAAGGGGCGAGCCTCGGGTGCAGGGCCTGCACGTTCAAGTCTGTCGGCCGACCGGTCGAGGACTCCCCTGATGAACCCTCCGTCTGTGGGCTCTCCTGGCGCGACCGACGACTCGGTGCGACAGGAGCTGGACCGGGTCCTGCGGGACTGCCTGGTGCGGTCCGTGTACCAGCCGATCGTTCGGCTCGCCACGGGGGAGACCGTGGCCTACGAGGCCCTGGCCCGGGGACCCGAGGACAGCCCGCTGGCGACCCCCGACGCGCTGTTCGGCGCCGCACGCCGGTTCGGCCGGCTCGCCGAGCTGGACTGGGCGTGCCGAGTCGCGGCGGTGGAGGGGGCCCTCGGGGCCGGGTTCGAGCGGCCGCTCGTGCTTTTCGTGAACGTGGAGCCCGAGGTGCTGACCGCAGAGGCCCCCCTCGGGTTCCTCGAGGTCCTCGACCGAGCCCGGGAGCGGCTCCAGGTGGTCATCGAACTGACGGAGCGGGCTCTCACGGCCCGCCCGGCGGAGCTGCTCCGCCTCGTCGACGAGGTGCGGCGCTACGGCTGGTGGGTGGCCCTCGACGACCTCGGGGTCGATCCCCGATCGGTGGCCCTGCTGGACCTCGTGCGACCCGAGGTCGTGAAGCTGGACCTCGCCGTGACCCAGCAGCGGATCTGCAGCCCGTGGCACGCTGCGGTGGTCTGCGGCGCCATGGCCTACGCCGAGCGGTCGGGGGCGGTCCTGCTGGCCGAAGGGGTAGAGACCGAGGAGCACGTCCGTCTCGCCCAGGCCCGCGGCGCCGCCTTCGCCCAGGGGTGGCACTTCGGGCGGCCCGGACCGCTGACGGCGCCGCCCCGACCCCGGGCTCCCCTCCGCCTGCGGCGCTACCGCAGCGTTCGGCGACACGGCGCTTCGGCCCAGGCCGGTCCCTTCGCGCTGGCCAGCGAAGGCCACGCGCTCGTGGAGGCGCCGGGCTCGGTGGTCTACGGCATCAGCCGCTTCCTGGAGCAAGAAGCCGCAAGCCTCGGACCTTTTGGCTTGTTGCTGGCCAACTTCCAGCGAACCGAGCGGTTCCCCGAAGCGGTCCGGTCGCACTACGGGCGACTCGCCCGAGACCTCAGCCTGGTCGGCGCGCTCGGCGTCGGCCTGGCGGACCCGCCAACGGGTGTCCGGGCCGGTCCGCTGGCCGCCGAGGATCCCCTAGCCCGGGAGTGGACGGTCTGCGCGCTCGGCCCGCAGTACGCTGCGCTGCTCGCCGCCCGGGAACGGGGCGACGGCCCGCCGAAGGACGCGCCCCTGGCGCAACGGACCTTCGACTACGTCCTCACTTTCGACCGGGACGTCGTCACCGCCGCCGCCAGCGCGCTCGCCCAGCGCCTCCTCGAGGAGACCCCGGCACCCCACGATCCCGAGCCAGCCGCGTCCCTCACCGCGCCTCCCAGACCCAGCGGGTCACGGCCTGGCGGAAGTTGATCGGCCCGGGGACGCACTCCTTGGTCCAGAGGTAGCGGAAACCTGCTCGCTGGAGGGCCCGGTTCGGGGCCACGTTGAGGGCGTTCGGCTGGCTGTAGAGGCGGGGGACGCCGAGGACCTCGCGGTAGTGCTCGGCGCTCAGGCGCACGAAGCGCGAGCCGAGGCCCTGGCGTCGGCGGCCGGGGTCGAGCACGTGGAGATGCAGGAAGGCTTCCTGGCCCGGCTGGATGCGGTCGGCGGTGCTGAACCCCACGATGCGTTCCCCGAGGAGCCAGACGATCGAGTAGGTGTCCCGCTCCTGGGGTGCCTTGGCCAGGTCGTCCTCGTAGCGGGCCAGCCACGCCTCCCGGGTCGGGAGCTTGGCCCGGTCCACCCCGAGGAGCCGCAAGTAGTCGTCGGAGGCGCCCAGGAAGTAGTCGATCCGCAGGGGCGCCTCTTCGAGGGTCATGGGCCGGACCCAGAGCACCTCCTCGGCGCCCTCGGGCCGGTCCGGCGGGTTCGACGTCCCCTCCGACGCTTCGTGCCCCACGACCTCAGTATCGCCGCCGGCGACGACCCGTGGCCGGCCGGCGGCCCCGCCGCCAGGCTGCCCCGAGGATGGGGCGACGACCCGTGGCCCGCCGGCGCCGGTCAGACCAATTGCATACGAAACTGGCAGGCACTCTGGACAATCTGCCCACTTAGGGGTAATCCTGCATACATGATGGGCCCTGGGGGGGTGCCCGGCGAGCAGCAGGGGGGAGCGGGGGCGAAGCGGCCCGGCCGGAGCGCGGCGGACCGGGCCTACCTGGTGGTGCGGGAGGCCATCGCCTCGGGGCGCCTGCGGGGCGGGGAGCCGGTGCGGGAGGAGCAGGTGGCGAAGGAGATCGGGGTGAGCCGCACACCGGTCCGCGAAGCGCTGCGCCGGCTGGCGGCCGAGGGGCTGGTGGAGCTGGAGGCCCGGCGGGGGGCGCGGGTGGCCCGGTTCGAGGCCGAGGAGGTCGACGAGATCTTCTCCCTGCGGGTCGAGCTGGAGAGCCACGCCGCCGCGCTCGCCGCCCAGCGGGCCGGGGCCGACGACGTGGCGAAGCTGGCCGCCCTCTGCGAGGAGATGCGGGAGGCGGCCGAGGCGTTCCTGGCCGACCCGTGCGCCGGTCTGGAGGCGGTCACGGACCTGAACAACCGGTTCCACGCCAAGGTGCTGGAGGTCGCCGGGAACCGGCGGCTGGCCTCGGTGGTCGAGGCGGTGGTCCAGCGGGCCCTCGTGGAGCGGACCTTCCACGGGTACTCGGCGGACCAGCTGCGCCGGAGCTGCCGGCACCACGAGGAGGTGGTGGAGGCGATTGCCGCCGGGGACCCCGAGTGGGCCGAGGCGGTCATGCGGACCCACATCTTGGCGGGCCGGGCGGTGGCGAAAGGAGTGGCGCAGTGACCGACCAGCCGGATGCCCAGCCGGAACGGCCCGCCCCCGGTGGCCCGTTGGCCGGGGTGCGGGTGGTGGAGCTCGGGTCGCTCATCGCCGGGCCGTTCTGCGGCCAGCTGCTCGGGGACTTCGGCGGCGAGGTGATCAAGGTGGAGGACCCGGGTCGGGGCGACCCGATGCGGGAGTGGGGCCAGGTGAAGGTCCAGGGCCTCTCGCTGCACTGGCCGATCATCGGGCGGAACAAGAAGTCGGTGACCGCCGACCTGCGCCGGGAGGAGGGACGGGACCTGGTGCGGCGCCTGGCGGCGAAGGCCGACGTGCTGCTGGAGAACTTCCGGCCGGGCACCTTGGAGCGCTGGGGGCTGGGCCCCGAGGACCTCTGGGCGCTGAACCCCCGGCTCGGTTCCTGACCGGCGAACCGGACCGGCCCCCGGCCCGGGTCGGGATCTCGCTCGGGGACTCCTTGGCCGCCACCTTCGCCTGCCTCGGGACCTTGCTGGCCCTCTGGGCCCGGGAGCGGACCGGGCGGGGCCAGGTGGTGGACTCGGCCATCTACGAGGCGGTCTTCGCCCTCATGGAAGCGGAGGTCGCCGAGTGGGAGCTGGCCGGCTACCAGCGGCAGCGGACCGGCTCGGTCCTGCCCGGGGCGGTGCCCTCGAACGCGTACCGGACGGCGGACGGCGAGGAGGTGCTGATCGCCGCGAACCGGGACACGGTCTTTGCCCGGCTGGCCGAGGTGATGGGCCGACCGGCGCTGGCCGAGGACCCGCGCTACGAGACGAACTCGGCCAGGGCGGCGCACCAGGAGGAGCTGGACGGCATCGTGGGGGCCTGGGCGGCCACCCTGCCGGCCGAGGAGCTGCTGGCCCGACTGCACGAGGCCGGGGTGCCCGCCGGCCGGGTCTACCAGGCGAAGGACATGCTGGCCGACCCCCACTACGCGGCCCGGGAGGCCATCGTCCGGCTGGCCCACCCGCTGCTCGGCTCGTTCCCCATGCCGGCCCCGTTCCCGCGCCTCTCGGCGACCCCGGGGCGGGCCCGTTCGCTGGCACCGGCCCTGGGGGAGCACAACGAGGAGGTCTGGGGGGGACTGCTGGGCCTTTCGGCGAGCGAGCTGGCCGAGCTGGCGAAGGCCGGCGTGATCTGAGTCAGGGCGGTCTGCGAGGCGGCGAGGAGAAGGAGGGAACGGTGGGCTACCAGCTGGGGGTGGACGTGGGGGGCACCTTCACCGACGTCCTCCTGATGGACGAGGAGAGCGGGGTGACCTGGCGGGCGAAGACCCCGAGCACCCCGGCCGACCAGTCCGAGGGGGTCCTGGAGGGCATCCGGAAGGTCTGTCAGCTCGCCGGGGTCGAACCGGGGGCGATCGGCCGGGTGCTGCACGGGACGACCGTGGCCACGAACGCCATCTTGGAGGGCCGGGGCGCCCGGGTCGGCCTGGTGACCACCGCCGGGTTCCGCCAGGTCCTCCAGGTCGCCCGGTCCTACGTGCCCGGGGGCCTCGGGGGCTGGATCACCTGGCCGAAGCCCACGCCGCTCGCCCGGCTGGAGGACACCGTGGAGGTGCCCGAGCGGATGAGCAGCCGGGGCGAGGTCCTGCGGCCGCTCGACGAGGAGGCGGCCCGGGCCGCCCTGGCCCACCTGGCCCGCCAGGGGGTCGAGGCCCTCACCATCGCCCTGGTGAACGCCTTCGCCAACCCGGCCCACGAGCGGCGCCTGGGCGAGCTGGCCGCCGAGGTGCTCCCCGGGGTGCCGGTGTCGCTCTCGAGCGAGATCCTGCCGGAGATCCGGGAGTACGAGCGGACTATCACGACGGTGGCGAACAGCTACGTCCGACCGGTCGTGGGGCGCTACCTCGCCTCGCTGACCTCGAAGCTCGCCGAGGGCGGGGTCGGGGCGACGGTCCACGTGCTGCGCTCCGACGGGGGCCTGGCCAGCATCCCGGCGGCCACGGTGGCCCCGGTGAACCTGCTCATGTCGGGGCCGGCCGGCGGGGTGGCCGGGGCCATCTGGGCCGCGGGCCAGGCCGGCTTCGAGAACCTGCTGACCTTCGACATGGGGGGCACCTCGACCGACGTCTGCCTGGTCCAACACGGTCGGGCCCAGGTGGGCCGGGACACGGTGGTCGGCGACCTGGCGGTGCGGGCCTCCTCGGTCGACGTCCGGACGGTGGGGGCCGGCGGGGGCTCGATCGCCCACGTGCCCGAGCTGACCCGGGCCCTGCGGGTCGGGCCCCAGTCGGCCGGGGCGGAGCCGGGCCCCGCCGCCTACGGCAAGGGCGGGACCGAACCGACGGTGACCGACGCGAACGTCGTCCTCGGCTACCTGCCGCCCCGGCTGATCGGCGGGGAGATGACCCTCGACGTGGGGGCCGCCGAGGCGGCGGTGGCAAAGGTGGCAGAGGCCATGGGCCTGCCCGACGTCCAGCGGGCCGCCGCCGGGATCATCGACATCGTGAACGAGAACATGTTCGGGGCCCTGCGCCTGGTCTCGGTCCAGCAGGGCTACGACCCCCGGGACTTCGCCCTCGTGGCCTTCGGCGGGGCCGGGCCCCTGCACGCCAACGCCCTCGCCCGCCTGCTCGGCTCCTGGCCGGTGGTGGTGCCGCTCTCCCCGGGGGTGCTCTGCGCCTACGGGGACGCCACCACCAGCCTGCGGGACGAGGCGGCCCGGACCTTCATCCGTCGGTTCTCGGAGACCTCCGACGAGGAGGTGGCGGGCGTCCTGGCCGAGCTGGCCGAGGAGGCTCGGGCCACCTTGGACGCCGAGGGGGTGCCCCGTGCCGAGCAGACGGTGGCTTGGCAGGTGGACGTCCGCTACCACGGCCAGGGCTTCGAGGTGCCGGTCGACCTGGAGCCCGAGCTGGTGGCCGGGGGCCGGTTCCTCGAGGAGGCCGGCCGGCGCTTCGACGCCGAGCACCGTCGGCTGTTCCTGTTCGACCTGGAAGCCGAGCACGAGCTGGTGAACCTCCGGGCGATCGCCCAGGCCCGCCCGACCCGGGTGGCCGCCCCGGTCCTGGAGGAAGGCGGCCCGGACCCGGGGGCGGCCCGGGTCGGCAGCCAGCGGATCTGGGTGGACGGCAGCTGGCACGAGGCCGGCCTCTACGACCGGGCCCGGCTCAAGGCCGGCAACGTCGTGCCCGGCCCGGCGGTCGTCACCGAGATGGACTCGACCACCCTGGTCCTGCCCGGCCACCGGGCCGAGGTGGACCGCATCGGCACCCTGCTCATCCGACCCGAGGAGGCCTGACGCCATGGCCCGCATCGTCCAGCGCACCGACCCGCTGCCGAAGGCCGCCGAGGTCGACCCGGTGACCGTCGACATCATCGAGAACGCCCTGCGCAACGCCCGGGCCGAGATGGACGCCGTGCTGTTCCGGACGGCCATGTCGCCGGGGATCCGGGAGCAGCACGACGAGTTCCCGCTCATCGCCAACCCCGAGGGCCTCATGGTGGTCGGCCAGTTCGGCCTCTCCATCCCGGCGTTCCTGGAGGGCTTCGAGGGGACGGTCGAGGAGGGCGACGTGCTGTTCACCTCCGACCCCTACGCCTGCGGCGGGGCCATCAGCCACGCCAACGACTGGCTGGTCATCCTGCCGATCTACGTGGACGGCTGGTTGGTGGGCTGGGCGGCCCAGTTCGGCCACATGACCGACGTGGGGGGCAAGGTGCCCGGCTCCTTGCCGACCGACGCCACGAGCATCTTCGAGGAGGGGGTCCTGGTGCCCCCGGTGAAGCTCTACGACAAGGGCCGCCTCGACGAGGACGTGCTGCGGATCGCCCTGAACAACGTCCGGATGCGGGAGTGGAACCGCTCGGACCTGAACGCCTTGGTCGCAGCGTGCCGGAACGCCGGCCGGCGCATCCAGGAGCTCTGCGAGCGCTTCGGCACCGACGTCTACCTGGCCACCCTGGACGCGTTGCTGCAGCGGAACTACGACGCCATGAAGACCCTCATCGAGACGACCATCCCGGCCGACGAGGTGCTGACCTTCACCGACTACGTCTGCGACGACGGCATGGGGTACGGGCCCTACAAGATCCACTGCTCGATGTGGCGGGAGGAGGGGAAGCTGATCCTGGACTTCATCGGGACCGACCCGCAGTCGCTGGGTCCGATCAACTACTACCTGAACGAGTCCCTCTACAAGATGTTCTTCGGGACCTACATGATCTCGGTGTTCGACCCCCAGATCCTGTGGAACGACGGGTTCTACCCGCTGGTGGACGTCCGGATCCCCGAGGGCACCCTGCTGAAGCCCCGCTACCCCGCGGCGCTCTCCTGCCGGACGCACGGGCTCGGGCGGATCTTCGACATCCTGACCGGCCTGCTCGGCCAGCGGCAGCCCGAGTTCCTCTGCGCCGCCGGCTTCTCGTCCTCCCCGCACCTCATGTACTCGGGGACCTGGACCGAGGGGGAGCGGGCCGGGGAGTGGTTCCAGCTCTACCAGATCGGCTTCGGGGGCATCCCGGGACGGCCGGCCGGGGACGGCCCTGATGGCCACTCGCTCTGGCCGAGCTTCACGAACGTGCCGAACGAGTTCTTGGAGGCGTACTTCCCGCTGGTCATCGAGAAGTACGAGACGGTGGCCGACTCGGGCGGCCCGGGCCTCTACCGGGGTGGCAACGGCATCGACATCGCCTACCGGTTCTTGGAGCCCGGCCAGGTCTCGATCCACGACGACCGCTGGTTCACCTACCCCTGGGGGGTGAACGGGGGCCTGCCGGGGGGCCGGAGCCGGAAGTGGCTGGAACGGGCCGACGGCACGGTCGAGGTGTTGCCCTCCAAGTGCGACCGGGTCCAGGTCCACAAGGGCGACCTGCTGCACTACGTGACCTGGGGCGGGGGCGGCTGGGGCGACCCCCTGGAGCGGGACCCGGAGCTCGTGGCCCTGGAGGTCGAGCGGGGCCTCGTGACCCGGGAGGGGGCCCGGCGCTACGGGGTGGTCCTCGACGAGGAAGGCCGGGTCGACCAGCCGGCCACCGAGGCCCTGCGGGCCGAGATCCGGGCCAACCGGGGCGAGCTGCCCCTCTTCGACCGGGGGTTCTCGGACCTCGAGGAGCTCCGGGCCCGTTGCCTGGCCGAGACCGGCCTGCCCACCCCGAAACCGCCCCAGTTCCCGCCCTTCGCCCGACAGGGGTCGTGACGGGCATGGCCGAGCCCACCGTGCCGGCCCGGACCGAACCGGCCCAGTCCGAGTCCGACCGGACCGAACCGGCCCCTCCGGTGGCCGACGGGCGGGCCGAGGACAGCGCCCGGGCGGGGTTCCTCGGCCGGCTGGGCTGGGGCCGGGCCCCGGCCCTCGTGCTGGTCGACGCGCTCGCCGCCTACAGCACGCCGGGGTCGCCGCTCTACCTGGCCGAGGGTCCCCGGGTCGTGGCCGCCATGGCCGAGCTGCTCCGGGCGGCCCGGGCCGGGGGACGGCCGGTGTTCTGGCCGACCGTCCGCTACCCCCGGGGAGCGGTCGACGCCCCGCTGTTCTTCGCCAAGGTGCCGGCCCTGGCGGCCTTCGTGGCCGGCAGCCCCCTCGGGGCCTTCTGCGAAGGCCTCCAACCAGCTGCCGGGGAGGCGGTGGTGGAGAAGCGCTACGCCTCGGCGTTCTTCGGGACGGACCTGGCGAGCAGCCTGGTGCAGGCCGGGGTCGACACGGTGGTCCTCGCCGGGTTCTCCACGAGCGGCTGCGTGCGGGCCAGTGCCCTCGACGCCCTCCAGCACGGCTTCCGGCCCCTGGTGGTGGCCGAGGCGGTCGCCGACCGGGACCCGGCCACCCAGGAGCAGAACCTGTTCGACCTGCAGGCGAAGTACGCCGATGTGATCGGCCTGGGCGAGGCCCTCTCGGGCCTGCTCGGCGAGGGAGCCGGGAGCGGCGCGCGCCGGGAGGCGTCGTGAGCGGGGCAGGGGCAGCGGTGGAGATCGTCGAGGTCGCGCCCCGCGACGGTCTGCAGAACGACCCGGCGGACCTGCCGACCGAGGCGAAGGCCGAGCTGGTCCGCCGGGTGGTGGCCGCCGGCGCCCGGCGGGTGGAGGTCACGAGCTTCGTGAGCCCGAAGGTCGTGCCGAAGATGGCGGACGCCGAGGCGCTCCTCGGGCTGCTCCAGGAGGACCCGCCGGGGCCCCGGGGGCAGGTGCGGCTCTGTGGCCTGGTGGTGAACGAGCGGGGGGTGGCCCGGGCCGCCGCTGCCGGGGTGCAGGAAGTGAACCTGGTGGTGGTGGCCAGCGACACCTTCAGCCGGGCGAACCAGGGCGCAGGGACCGCGGAGACGCTGGCGCGCCTCCCGGACCTGCTCGGTGCGGCGAGGGCCGCCGGCCTCACCACGTCGGTGACCATCGGGGCGTCCTTCGGCTGCCCCTTCGAGGGAGAGGTCCCCCTCGGCCGCTTGGAGGAGGTGGCCGGGGCGGTGGCGGCCGCCGGGCCGGACGAGCTCTGCCTGGCCGACACCATCGGGGTGGCCGTCCCGGCCCAGGTCACCGAGCGGGTCGGGGCCGTCTCGCGTCTCGCCCCGGGCCTGGCCCTGCGCTGCCACTTCCACGACACCCGAGGGACCGGGACGGCGAACGCCTGGGCCGCCTACCAGGCCGGGGTGACGTCGCTGGACGCCAGCCTGGGGGGGATCGGCGGCTGCCCCTTCGCCCCGGGTGCGACGGGCAACGTGGCCACCGAGGACCTCGCCTACCTCTTCGCCCGCAGCGGCGTGGCCACGGGGCTTGACCTTGCAGCCCTCCTGGCTGCCCGGACCTGGCTGGCCGATGCTCTGGGCCACCCGACGGCCTCGGCCCTCGGGCGGGCCGGCCCGTTCCCCCCCGAGCGGGCCGGGTCCTGAGGCAGGGCGGGTCCCTGGGGGCCGGGGCTCGGGGAGCCCGGGGCATCCGGCGCCAGCGACCGGAGGACGGCCCGGTGTCTATGCTCCGCCAGTGGCCATCACGCACGTCCAGCTGCTCTCGCTGCCGGTCAGCGACCAGGACCGCGCCCGGGCCTTCTACGTGGACGTCCTCGGGTTCGACCTCGTCCGGGACAACCCGATGGGGACCGATGCCCGCTGGGTCCAGGTCGCGCCGAAGGGTGCTGCAACGTCGATCAGTCTTGTCACGTGGTTCCCGACGATGCCGGCAGGATCGGTGAAAGGCCTCGTCCTCGAGACCGACGACCTCGAGGGCGACGTGGCCGACCTGGTGGCCAAAGGTGTCGTCATCGAAGGGGGGATCCAGACCCAGCCGTGGGGGCGGTTCGTGACCTTCGACGATCCCGACGGCAACGGCATCGTGCTCCAACAGACCGCTCCCGCCTGAACCGGCTGGACGGGCGAGCGCGAGCCAGAGGGCGTGTCGAGACGGCCGGCGGTCCCCGCTCGACGAGCCGGCCTGCCTGGTGGACCGCGTCCTGGTCGGAATCACAGCGTGAGAGCCTCGACCGAGCCCGGGGTGGTACACGCGGTCAGGGGCTGCGACGGTTTGCTTGCAGCTCTCGGCGAACTTCACCGACCACCTGCTCCGCAAACGCTGCTAACCGGTTCGCCTGCTCGACGTCCGCCTCGGCGAGATCATCGGCGTAGCGTCCGTCGATCGCCCAGGGGTTGCATTGTGCGAGCAACGGGCGCTCCAGGGTCAGCAGGCGCCGCTGCTGGAGGCACGCGTCGTGCAGGACGAGCAAGTTGTGGGTCTTTGGGAACGGGACGCCGGCATCGATCAGCGTGGCCTTCAGCGCCTTCTCGACGACGAGGTGGGAGAGAAAACACGCCATGCGACGAGGTGACTCGGGGTCTCGTACAACGGCACGCATGGCATGGAGGTCGTCCTCGACGTTCTGGAGCCAACGGCGGGCTTCCTCGTCGTTGTTGTCAGGCAGCTCGGGCATAGACGACCCGTCCCTCCCGGAGCGGCCAGTAGTGCATCGAGCCGATGACGTCGCGGCGACGTTCGCACTCACGGCGGTCGGTAACGAAGAGCTGGACCGGTGCACGACCGCCGATTTCGGCATAGAGCTCCGCCTCCAGCTCGTGACGCTTGGTGTAGTCGATGGACGAGCACACCACCATCAGGTCGAGGTCCGAATCGGGGCCATCATCTCCTCGCGCCACCGACCCGAAGAGGAGGACCTGTTCGGGGTCGCAGGCCCGTACGAGGGCGTCGACGACCTCGGGTACCCATTCGGCAAGCGTCCGGCCGTTGTAGATTGCCTTGCCGCCTCGTGCCTCGTAGGTGACCGAGCTCACTGGCCAACCTCCTGCTCGACGGGTGCTACGGCCTCGACTCCGAGGATGATAACGAGATTGCGCTTGCCCAACGGGGCCGACGGCGCCGCAGGATGACTTCGGGAGCACGGAGACGCGCCGGATGCTCGCCCCTCGGCCCGAGGGACCGCTCCTGGCGCCTCGTCGCCTCAGGTCTGGTTCAGCCCCGGACAGGAGCGGATGGGACGCTGGTCAGGTCGACGGTCTCGTGGCTGACGCCGCGGCGCTTGGCCCGGTACATGGCGGCGTCGGCGGCGGCGAGGAGGACCGAGGGGGAGACCTGGCCGGTCCGGCCGATGGCCACGCCGATGCTGGCCGTGACCGCGGGGACTGCTGCATCGGTGGCCGCCGTCGCCGAGTCCGCAGTGGGCGGGTTCTGCGGCTGGGCCGTCTCGGCCACGGCCGCCGCCAAGCGCTCGGCGAGTGCCTCGGGCTCCCCGGGGGCGGGGTCCCGGAGGAGGCAGAGGAACTCGTCGCCGCCGAGACGGCCGAGCGGGTGGTCCCCGGCGGTCCGTTGGAGGGCAGCGGCCACGGCCTGGAGGAACGCGTCGCCGGCGGCATGCCCGTTCCGGTCGTTGACCGCCTTGAAACCGTCGAGGTCGAGGAGGAGGACGGCCATGACCTGGGCGGGGGTGTGGTCGGGGTCCGGGCAGGGCCGGGCGCCGAGGTCGTGGTCGAGGTGGGCCCGGATGCCGTCCCGGTTGAGCAGCCCGGTGAGGGTGTCGTGGGTGGCGGCCCAGGCGAGCTGGGCGGCGTGCTCCCGCCGGGCCGTGACGTCCCAGACGACGATGTAGACGGCCGGGACGCCCCGCCAGACGGTCCGGGACGCCCGCGTCTCGACCACCACCCGGCGACCGCTGCGGGTCCGGATGACGAACTCCCCGGGGGTCGGGAGTGGCTCGCCCCGGAGGGTGGCGGCGATGCGTTCCCAGGCCGTTCGCTGGGAGGCCGGTTCGACGACGTCGACGAGGGGGGTGCCCACGAAGGCCTGGCCGGACTCGAGCTCGACGAGGTGGGCGGCGGCGTCGTTGGCCCAGAGGACCACCCGACCGTCGTGGACCAGGGCCGGGTGGGGGGAGCGCTCGACCAGCTCGGCGAGAGCCCGGGCCTCGGCCAGCTTGGCCTGGGTCCGGGCCAGCTCCTGGCGGAGGACGGCCACTTCGAGGGCCAGGGCGCCGGGGTCGGGCTCGTGGGGACGGTGCTCGCCGAGGGGCACGGGACAGTGATCGGCAGCAACCCGGCCACCCTGAACCCGCTCGTACCCCGGTGCACATGCCCGGTGCCGGTGGGGGGCGGCGGGGGCCTAGGCTGGGTGTTGGCTGACCTCGAGAGGAGCGGCCATGTGGCTGGTGGCTGGTGTTCTGCTCGGCCTGGTGGTCCTCGTGGCCCTGGCCGGCTTCCACGCCGGGCCCCACGCCCACGTCCTGGCCGCGGCCCTGGGGATCCTGGCGGCCGCGTGGCTGGTGGTCATGGCGGCCCTGGGGGACGGCCGGACCCTTCTCTGGGTGCTCCTCGGGGCTGACCTGACGGTGAGCGGCGCCCTCGGGACGGCGGGGCTGGCGGCCCTCCGGCGGGACCGGGTCGCAGCACCGTCAGGGCCCTCGGGGTCCGGGGCGTCCCTGGAGGGGGCCATGGGGGTGGCGCTCAGCCGCCTGGCCCCCCTCGGGGTGGTGCGGGTGGCCGGCGAGGAGTGGAGCGCCGAGGCGGTGAACGGAACGGTGCCGGCCGGGGGCGCCGTGCAGGTGCTGGAGGTCCAGGGGCTCAGGCTGCGGGTCTGGGGCGAGCAGGTCGAGCCGGCGGCCGGGGAGGGGGAGACGTGATCGTCGGCATCGTGATCGCCGTGGTGGTGCTCGCGGCCCTGGTGGCCCTCGGTACCTCGCTGCGGATCGCCCGGGAGTACCAGCGGCTCGTGGTCTTCCGGCTGGGCCGGGTGGTGGGGACGAAGGGCCCCGGGGTGGTGTTCCTGAACCCCGTCACCGACCGGACCCAGCTGGTGGACCTGCGGGAACAGTTCTTCGAGGTGCCCCACCAGGTGGCCATCACGAAGGACAACGCGGCGATCTCCATCGACTTCCTGATCTTCTACAAGGTGGTCGACCCCCGGCAGTCGGTGGTGGCCGTCCAGGACCTGAAGGGCGCGGCGCTCAACCTGGCGGCCACCGCCCTGCGGAGCGTCGTCGGGGGGATCTCGCTCGACGACGTGCTCTCCAAGCGCGAGGAGATCAACGCTGCGCTGCGGGTCCGCTTGGACGAGGTCACCGAGCGCTGGGGGGTGAAGGTGACGAACGTCGAGGTCCGCGAGGTCAACCCGCCGCCGACGGTCCAAGAGGCCATGACCCGGCAGATGGCCGCCGAACGGGCCCGGCGGGCCCTCGTGACCGAGGCCGAGGGGCAGAAGCAGGCGGCGGTGCTGGCCGCCGAGGGGGAGCGGCAGGCGGCCATCACCCTGGCCGAGGGCCAGCAGCAGGCGACGGTGCTGGCCGCCGAGGGGGAGCGCCAGGCGGCCCGCCTCCGGGCCCAGGGGCTGGCCGGTGCCCTGACGGAGCTCGAGACGGTGGCCCGGGGGCTCGACGAGCGGACCCTGGCCCTGCAGTACCTCCAGACGCTGCAGCGCGTGGGGGAGTCGGCGGGCTCGACCTTCGTGCTCCCCATGGAGCTGGCCGACCTGGCGGCCGGGGTGCGGCGACTGCTGGCCGGCACGGGCCCGCTGGTGCCGGGCCCGGACCGGCCCGAGGGGGCCCCGGTCGACGACGGGACGGTCCAACCCGCAGCCGACAGCCTGGCCTAGGCTCCGAGCGTCCCTCGACGGCCACGCCTCCGGGTGCGTCCGGATTGACGGGGCCGGCGAGGGCCGAGAGACGGGAGGGGGCGATGGCGACGGTCGAGACGGTCCGGGGGCCGGTGGACACCGCGGCCCTGGGCACCACGCTGATGCACGAGCACGTCTTCGTGCTGACCCCGGACATGCTGCAGAACTACCCGGCCGGCTGGGACGAAGAGCTGAAGGTCGCCGACGCGGTGGAGAAGCTCCGGCGGCTCAAGGCCCAGGGGGTCGACACCATCGTGGACCCCACGGTGGTCGGCCTCGGGCGCTACATCCCCCGCATCCAGCGGGTCAACGAGCAGGTCGACCTGCACATCGTCGTCGCCACCGGGCTCTACACCTACCGGGACGTGCCCTTCCCCCTCCACTACGTAGGCCCCGGGACGCTGCTCGACGGGGAGGAGCCCCTCGTGCAGCTGTTCGTCTCGGACATCACCGAGGGCATCGCCGGGACCGGGGTGAAGGCCGCGTTCTTGAAGTGCGCCATCGACGAGCCGGGCCTGACCCCGGGGGTGGAGCGGGTCATGCGGGCCGTGGCCAAGGCCCACCGGGCCACCGGCGCGCCGATCACGGTCCACACGAACGTCCACAACCGAAGCGGCCTCGAGGTCCAGCGGGTCCTGCGGGAAGAAGGGGTGGACCTGACCCGGGTGGTCATCGGCCACAGCGGGGACTCCACCGACCTGGACTACCTGCGGCAGCTGGCCGACGCCGGCTCGATCCTCGGCATGGACCGTTTCGGGCTGGACGTCCTCCTGCCCTTCGAGCAACGGGTCGAGACGGTGGTGCGACTGTGCACCGAGGGCTACGCCGACCGGATGGTCCTCTCCCAGGACGCTTCCTGCTACATCGACTGGTTCCCGGCCGGCGTCGTCGAGCAGGTCATGCCGAACTGGCACTACGAGCACGTCCTGCGGGACGTGGTGCCGGCCCTGCGGGAACGGGGGGTCAGCGAGGACCAGATCCGGACCATGCTCGTCGAGAACCCTCGGCGCTACTTCGAGCACGTCGAGCCCTACTGACGGTGGCCGGCACCGGCGTCGGCCGGGGGGCGTGGCCTTCGACCGGGCCCGAGAGCAGGAAAACCCTTCACAGGGGCCCTGATCGGTGCCAACATGGCAGCAACGGCCAACGACCCTCGCACTACGCGCGTCGGGGACGGTCAAGGTGGCCGGGTGCCTGACCGAGGACGCTGGGGCGTCGGGGACGGGTCGGAACCGGCGGGGGGTGGGAAAGGCAGGGGAGCGGCTGAGGTGGTGGCCGAGGGCGCGATGGGGCGTCGGGGCCTGGACCCCGAGCAGCTGGTTCGGCGGGCCTCCCGAGGCCTGTTGGAGCTGCTCGACCACGCCGGCAGCGCCAGCGTGGGGCTCCCCCGGCCCGACGGCACGGTCTACCTGTTCCGGACGATCCGGGACCGAGAGGGCGACTTCGACATCGTGGTCGACGTGCGCCAGAGCCTCTGCGGCTGGGCGATGGCCACCGGTCGCTCGGCGATCTGCGAGGACGCCCGGAGCGACCCGAACGTGGACCGGGCGATCATGGCGGCCAACGGACTGCGGTCGTCGCTGTATGTGCCGCTGATGCACGCCGGCAAGGTCGTGGGGGTGCTGGCTGCCGGTTCGCCCTCGCCGAAGGCCTTCAACGAGACCGATCTGCGGCGAGCCGAGGCGGTGGCCAGCGTGGTGGCCACCGTGGTGGCGACCAGCGAGGCCCTGACGAAGCTGGTGAGCGACTTCAGCACGCCGGGGCACCGGGCCGGGCTGCGGGTCGACGCCGCCGAGATCGAAGCGGTGGGGGCCTTCGTAACCTCCCTCGTGGACCCCGGCCTGGCCGAGCTGGGGCGGCGACGCCTGGCGATCGAGGCGGTCCTCGCGGAGGGCGGCCCGACCATGGTGGTCCAGCCAATCTTCGAGCTGCGGGGTCGGTCGGTGGTCGGGGTCGAGGCCCTGGCCCGTTTCCCGACCCGGCCGGTTCGGCCACCGGACCGCTGGTTCACCGAAGCCGAGCGGGTGGGTCTTGGGGCGGACCTCGAGCTGGCGGCTGCCCGGCGGGCCCTGGCCCTGCTGGCCGAGCTGCCCCCGGCCGTGGCCCTGGCGGTGAACGTGGGGCCGGTGACGCTCCGGGACGAGCGTTTCGCCGAGCTGGTGGGCCGGGTGGAGGCCGAGCGGGTGGTGGTCGAGCTGACCGAGCACCTGCGGGTCGACGACTACGCCGGCCTGGGGGAGGCCGTGGCCCGGCTGCGGCGCTACGGGGCGCGGCTCTCGGTGGACGACGCCGGGGCCGGCTACGCCAGCTTCTCCCACGTCCTGGAGCTGCGGCCCGACATGGTGAAGCTGGACCGGAGCCTGGTGCGGCGGATCGACCGGGACGGGCTGCGGCGGGACCTGGCGGCGAGCCTCGTCGGCTTCGCCCATCGGGCCGGCGCCCTCGTCGTGGCCGAGGGGCTGGAGACGGCCGGCGAGCTGGCCACGGTGGAGGCCCTGGGGGTGGAGTACGGCCAGGGCTACTACCTGGCCCGGCCCGGTTCCCTGGGCGAATCGCCGACAGCCTGTTCCGATCCCTCACCTGCTCGCCGACGGGTGTGAACCGGGCCTCGAGAGGGTTGGGCCACGGAGGGCCGGGACGGTCCTGACCCCTGGTCCCCCGGTACCTGCTGGGCGCCGGCGTGATGATCCTGGGTGGGATCGTCGCCTGGTTCTTTGGGGTGAACGCCGAGCGGACCGCCCCGGAGGACATGGCCCGACCTTCCGCTGACCGCCCGTCATGCCTGCCGCCGACCGCCTCGACCCGTTCGCCGGGCTGCCCTGGGGGGCCGGGCCGGTGGTCTGCGGGGTGAGCCCGACCTCGGGTTCGCCCGGGGCGCTCGTGATGGCGGCCGCCGAGGCGGCCTGCCGGGGGGTGGCGCTGGAGGCCGTCATGGCGTGGCGGGCCCCGAGGACCCAGGCCGGACCGGGCTGGTGGCGCCCCTGCTCCTCGCCAAGGCGGCCTGCCCGGTGCTGGTCCTGCCCGAGGCCGGCGAGCGCCCCCGGTGGCCGGCCCCGGGGGTCGGCACGAGGGAGGTCGGGTTGGCCGGGGCGGGAGGGGGCCTGGCACGATGAGGAGGTGGCGCCCCCGGCACGGACCCTCGAGTTGGTGCGCGACCAGCTGGCCAACGGCCTGGAGGTCGTGGTGCTCCCCGACCACGCCGTCCCCGTGGTGGCGGTCAGCGTGGTCTACGACGTGGGTTTCCGCTCGGAACCCGAGGGGCGGACCGGATTCGCCCACCTCTTCGAGCACCTCATGTTCCAGGGCTCGGCCGGGGTCGGGAAGATGGAGCACGCCCGCCTGGTCCAAGGAGCCGGGGGGGTCTTCAACGGCCACACCCGACCGGACCTGACCTCCTACTACGAGGCCCTGCCGGCCCCGGCCCTGGAGCTGGCCCTGTTCCTGGAGGCCGACCGGATGGGGCGGCTCGCCCTGGACCAGGAGAAGCTGGAGAACCAGATCGCCGTGGTCCAAGAGGAGATCTGGGTGAACGTCCTGAACCGGCCCTACGGGGGCTTCCCCTGGATCGACCTGCCCGCGGTCGCCTTCGACAGCTTCGCCAACGCCCACAACGGCTACGGCTCCTTCGAGGACCTCGAGGGCGCCAGCCTGGAGGACGCCGCCGCCTTTTACCGCACCTACTACGCCCCGGCCAACGCCGTGCTGGCGGTCTGCGGGGACTGCGAGCCCGAGCGGGTCCTGGCCCTGGCCGAGGAGCACTTCGGGCCGATCGAGGCGAGGCCGAAGCCGGCCCGGCCGAGCTTCGCCGAACCGCCCCTGCCCGAGCCCCGCCGCCGGCAGGTGACCGACCCCCGGGCCCCGAGCCCCGCCGTGGCCTACGGCCTGCGGGCCCCGGACCCGGTGGGGGACCTGGACCGGCTGCTGGACTGCCTGGTGGTCGCCGCCCTGCTCGGCGACGGGGACGCCAGCCGGCTCCGGCGGCGGCTGGTCCACGAGGAGGGGGTGGCGACCGACGTGGGCTGCTACCTCGGGACCTTCGGGGACCCCCTCTCCATGCGGGACCCGCTGCTGTTCCAGGTCACCCTCTTCCACCCGGGGGTGCGCCCCGAGGGGGCCCTGTGGGAGGCGATCGTGGCGGAGCTCGGCCGGCTGGCCGAGGAGGGCCCGGCCCCCGAGGAGCTGGCCCGGGTCCGCGCCGTGCTGGAGGCGGAGCGCTGGCGGGGCCAGGAGGACGTCTTGGACCGGGCCCTCGAGGTGGCCGACCTGACGGTGATCCACCAGCGACCCGAGCTGCTCGTCGAGCTGCCGGCCCGCCTCGGCGCGGTCGACGAGGCCCGGGTGCGGGCCGCGGCCCGCTGGCTGGCCGAGCAGCACCCGGCGGTCCTGGAGGTCCTGCCGGGCGGGGAGGCCCGGTGAACGCCCCGGCCCGGCCCCCGGTGCCCGAGGTGACGGCCCAGTTCCGCCTGGGGGAGTGGGCCGAGGCCACGCTCCCCGGCGGCGTGGTCGGCTGGGCGGTCCGGCGGGCCGCCGTGCCCCTCGTGGAGCTGCGCCTGGCCTGGCCCCTGCCGGCGGCGGCCGCCGAGCAGCGGGCCGCCCTGGCGGTCCTCGACGAGTCGGTCCTCGGCGGGACCACGAAACGGGACCGGGCCGAGCTGGCCGGCGCGGTCCAGCGCCTGGGGGGCTACCTCTCGGTGGAGGTGGGCCGGGACCGGGCGGTGCTGCGGGCCGGGAGCCTCGCCGAGGAGCTGCCGGCGCTGCTGGCCCTCGTCGGGGAGGTGCTGCACGACGCCCAGTACCCTGAGGGGGTGGTGGCCGGGGACCGGCGGCGGGTGGCCGAGGAGATCCTGCTGGCCCGCAGCCAGCCCCGGGTGCTGGCCGGCGAGGCCCTCGACCGGCGGCTCCATCCCCGCCACCCCTACGGCCAGGGCCTGCCCAGCCCGAGCGCCGTGCGGCGGGTCCGGGCCGAGGGGCTGCGGGCCCTGCACCGGACGGTCTTCGGGCACCCCGGTGCCCGGCTCGTCCTCGTCGGCGACTGGCCGCCCGCCGAGGCCCTGGCCCGGGTGGAGGAGGCCCTTGGGCCTTGGTTCGCCGAGGCGGCCACCCAGCCGACCTTGGCGCTGCCCGAGCCGCTCGGGGCGCCGCCTGCGGGGCCCCTGGCCCTGGTGAGGCGAGCGGGGGCGGTGCAGAGCACCATCCGGATCGGGGGGCCGGCCCCCCGCCGAGCCGATGCCTCCTGGCCGGCCACGGTCCTCGCCAACCTGGCGTTCGGGGGCCTCTTCAGCAGCCGGCTGGTCGAGAACCTGCGGGAGCGCCGGGGCTACACCTACTCGCCCCACTCGGGCATCGAGCACCGCCTCGCCGGGTCCCGGTTCCTCGTGGCCCTGGACGTGGCCACCGAGGTGACCGCCCCGGCCCTCGTCGAGGTGGCCTACGAGCTCGGGCGGGCCGCGGCCCTCGGGTTCGACGCCGACGAGGTGGCCGACGCCCGGCGCTACGCCCTGGGCAGCCTGCTGCTCGCCACGGCCACCGGCGGGGGCCTGGCCGGCTCGCTCATCGGGCAGGCCCTCGATGGCCTGCCGGCCGACTACCTAGAGCGCCACAGCGCTGCCCTCCAGGCGGTCGAGCCCGATGCCGTCCGGGCGGCGGCCCGGCGGCTCCTGGCCCCCGCCGGCCAGCGGACCGTGGTCCTGGGCGACCCGCAGGTGGCCGAGGAGCTCTCGGCCCTCGGGCCCCTGGCGGTGGCCGACCGCTGAGCCCCGCTCGGACCGGGCCAGCCCGGGCGGGGCTCAGCGGGCCGAGGCCAGGCGGTCGACGACGCTCGGGTCCCCGGCCCGGAGCCCAGCGATGATCCGGGCGTAGGTGCCGGCCGCGTCCTGGCCGAGGCTGTCGTGCTCGGACCAGCGCAGGCCCCGCTCGCGGTCCACGCCGAAGAGGCCGAAGCGGGGCTCGTAGCTGCCCCACTCGTAGTTGTCGGCCAGGGTCCAGTGCAGGTAGGCCTCGATGGGCAGGCCCTCGGCCAGGCCCGCCAGGACGGCGCCCAGCATGGCCCGCAGGTAGCGGGGACGGTCCCAGCCGTCCAGGCGGGGGAAGGCCCGGCCCCGGCGGACCCGGCTGGCCAGGCCGTTCTCGACGATCCAGACCGGCAGGCCGGTGGCAGCGGCCGCCCGGCAGAAGACGAGGAGACCGGCGGGGTCCACCACGTCGTCCCACAGGGGCCGGCTGATGGACCAGGAACGGCCCCCGGCGGTCGGCTGGCCGGGGAGCCGCAGGTGACGGGACAGGTAGGGGTTGTAGTAGTCGACCCCGACGGCGTCGAGGGCCCGGAGCTCGGGGTCCTGGCGGCGAGCGGCCACGGTGGCCGAGAGCCCGGACCGCAGCGGTCCCTCGAAGCGGCGCCGGACCAGGCGGCGGAACCACCGGTCCACGGGGTCCGGGGGCGGCACCAGGGCGTCCCAGGCGGCCCGGGCGGCGGCCAGCCAGTCGGGGAAGCGGCCCGGGTCGAGGTCCGCCGGGTCGGCCACCAGGAGGTCCAGGCCCAGGCGGTCGACCTCGTGGACCGAGGCCGCCGCGGTGTTCGTCGTCACCCAGGCCTCGGGTTGGCGGCGCCGGATCCGCCCGCAGGCCAGGAGGTGGCCGGCCAGGAGGTGGTCGAAGGCGGCCAGGGCCGCCCGGAGGTCCCGGCGGCCCGGGGGGAAGAGCCCGAGCAGGTAGCTGCCGAAGGCCACGACGTTCGGCTCGTTCAGCGTGACCCAGTGCCGGCAGTGCTCCCCGAGCCGGGCGACGGCCGCCTCGGCCCACCCGGCGAAGCGCTCCGGGGCGGCCGGGTCCAGCCAGAACTCCTCGCCGAGCCAGGCCGGGTGGGTGAAGTGGTGGAGGGTCACCACCGGGGTCAGGCCCCGCTCGGCGCAGGCCAGCAGGATCTGGCGGTAGCGGGCGAGGGCCGCCTCGTCGAGCTCCCCCGGGGCCGGCTCCACCCGGGCCCACTCCACCGAAAGCCGGAAGGTGTCGCAGCCGAGGGCCGCCACCTTCTCCAGCTGCTCCTCGGCGCGCCGCCAGAAGTCGAGGGCGATCCCCGAGGGCTCGACCCGCCCGGCCCGCTCCCAGGCCAGCCAGTTGTTGGCCGGCTCGCCCGGTCCGTTGTAGCCGCCCTCGACCTGGAACCCTGCGGTGGCCACCCCGAAGCGGAAACCCGGGGGCAGGAGAGATCCGGACGGTCCGCCTCGGTCCGGCGGCGTGCTCAAGGTGCCGCTCATGGCCCCGAGCCTGGCACGAAACGGGTCGGGACGCCGGGAACGCAAAGCTCGACCGGCCGCTCATGGCAGGTGTGCCCGACCGCCCCGGTCGCCGGCGCAGGGGCAGCCTTAGGCTTGGCACCGTGCGGAGCGGTGGGAGCGTGGGCGGGGACGCCGATGTTGCTTCGGTGGCGAATCTGGTGGGAGAACCGGCCCGGGCTGCCGCCCTCATGGCGTTACTCGATGGTCGGCCCAAGCCGGCGGGCGTGCTCGCTGCCGAAGCCGGCGTGGCGCCCTCGACGATGTCCGGGCACCTGGCGCGCCTGGTCGCTGGCGGGCTGGTGACGGTCCGACGGGAAGGTCGGCAGCGGGTCTACGGGTTGGCCCGACCGGAGGTGGCCCAGGCACTCGAGGCACTGGCTCGGGTCGCACCGCGCCAGTCGGTGAGGTCCCTGCGTCAGGGCACCTACGCCGAGGCCCTCCGACGGGCCCGAACGTGCTACGACCATCTGGCAGGTCGGCTGGGCGTAGCCCTTCTGGACGGCCTCCTCGCCCGCGGACTGCTCGAGGAAGAGTCGGGAGATGCCTGCCTTGGTGGGCCTCCCTCCCGCTCGTATCGGCTGACGCCTTCGGGTCGGGCGGCGCTGGCATGCGTGGGCGTGGACCTTTCGAGCAGCGGGCGAAGACCCCTGGTCCGCCCCTGTGTGGACTGGAGCGAGCGTCGGCCCCACCTGGCTGGTGCTCTCGGCGCTCGCCTGTTGCGGCGGTTGCTGGAGCTCGGGTGGCTTCGGCTGGGCGAACGCCGGATCGTCCTGGTGACGGCCAGCGGGAGGACTGCCCTCGAGGAGGTCCTGGGGGTCGACCCGGCCAGCTGGGACCTGGCCCTTCTGCCGCCCGGCGCGGGCCTCGACAGGGCTCAGTAGCCGGCCAGGAGGGTCCGCAGCTCCGCCAACAGGTCAGGACCAGCGGGGACCCGGACCCGTCGAGGGTCGGCGGGCTGCCGACCCCAGAGCACGAGGAGGCGGGCAGCCGGGTCGGCGACGAGCGCCGGGTCCTCGGTGCCAGTCCCGTGTTCGAGCCTGGCGCCCTCCTGGTCGACGACCACGACGACGTCGGGGGTATCAGGGGAGTGCAGGGCGATGCGGCGGTTGTTCGACGAGGGGCGGGGCGATCGGGACACGAGCACTCGGCCCAACGACGCCACCGCGTGCTCGGTCAACTCCGGCTGTCCGAGCAGGCGGAAACCGTCCCCGTCGTCGCCAACGAGGTCCCACCGGTGCAGGGCAAGCTCGCTTCGCAGATGGGTGACGAAGCTCGCCACAGCCATCCGACGACCGGTCCAGGGCACGATGGCCTGGGGATCGCGCTGGAGCACCGCTTCGATGGCACCAGTCACTCGGTCCAGACTGGTGGCAAGGGCCGCCTTGAGCACGGCTGGGCCCATTGACCGATAGGGGGCTTCGCGTTCCTCGAAGGACCGGGTCGGGGGAACTGGGCGTCCCTCACCGAAGGCTTCCAGCGTCCGGGCGATCTCAACCGCCCCGGCCGCAAGATGCGCGGTCAGCTCGTGGGCCCGCCAGAGGCGACACGCTGTGGCAGCGTCGGGCGGGGTTCGTTCGAGGGTCTCGAGGAACGCTTCTCTCTCGGGTTCCAGGCTGCTCGCTGGGCGGTTCGATCGGTTCGGGCTCGGCATGGGCCGCACCGTAACCGTCGAACACTTCGCTTTGAACCGAAATGTGGATGCCATGCCGGGGCGATCAGCCGGCGGGACAGAGCCGCTCGACGATCTCCCCGGCGGGCCGGGCCTCGGCGAGGGGAAAGGCGGTGCCGGCCCAGAGGTGGAGGACCTCGAGGTCGCCCCTGGCCGCGGCGGCCTGGCGGAGGGGCCGGGTGGCGTGGTGGATCTCGGGGTAGCAGCCAGGGGCGTCCCGGCCGGCCAGGGCCAGGCGGTTGGCCAGTCCCCGGGCGAAGCGTCCGGTGAAGGCCCGGGTGAGGACGGTGGTGGGGAAGCGGCCCGTCTGGAGGGCCTGGCGGTGGGCGTCGCTGGTGCCGGCCTCGTCGGCCAGCAGGAAGGCGGTGCCGCACTGGCAGGCGAGGGCACCGGCCCGCTGGGCCCGCTGGATCGCCGCCGCGCTGCCCAGCCCCCCTGCGGCCAGCAGGGGCCGGTCGGTCACCCCGCGGAGGGCCCCGAGGAGGTCGAGGAGGGGGAGCTGGCCGTCGAGGTCGTCCCGGGTCCCGCCCCGGTGCCCGCCCGCCTCGAGGCCCTGGGCGCAGAGGCCGTCGGCCCCGGCCGCCACCGCCTCGCGGGCCTCGTCGGGCCGCGTGACGGTCACCACCACGAGGCAGCCGGCCTGGTGGAAGGCGTCGACCACCTCCGCCGGGGGGCAGCCGAAGACGAAGCTGACCAGTGGGGGCGGCTCCGCGAGCAGCAGGGCCAGCTTGGCCTCCCAGTCGTCGTCGTCGTGGCGGGGTTCGCCGAGCTCGACCCCGAGCCGTTCCGCCTCGGGACGGAGGGCGTCGAGGTAGGCGTCGAGGGCCTGGCGGTCCGGGCAGGGCCCCTGGGGCACGAAGAGGTTGACCCCGAAGCGGGACACCCCCCGGGCTCGCAGCTCCTCGAGGTCCGCCGCCAGCTGGGCGGCGCTGCGGTACCCGGCGGGGAGCAGGCCCAGGCCGCCCGCTTCGGCCACCGCGGCCACGAGGGCCGCCCCGGTGGGTCCCCCGGCCATGGGGGCAAGGACCAGGGGCCGGGGGCCGAGGAGCTCCCGCAGGTCGCGGCGCACGGGCCCGACCGTACCGGCTCGGCGACGCCCGGCCGGGCGTGGGAGGCTCGGGTGGTGATGAGCGGGCCGCTCGAGCGCGACGAGGCGGCGACCGGCGCATCCCCGGGCGCAGGGCCCGGGCAGGCCGAGGTCGAGCTGTTCCGGGGACGGGCGACCGAGGTGGGTGGGGTGCCGGTCACCCGCCTGTTGCCCCAGCGGGCCCGGCGCAGCGTCGGACCCTGGTGCTTCCTCGATCTCCTCGGTCCGGTCTCGACCGGGCCCGGCCGGCCGGGCCTGGCCGTGCCGCCCCACCCGCACTGCGGCCTGCAGACCGTGACCTGGCTCCTCCACGGGGAGGTCCTGCACCGGGACAGCCTGGGGAGCGAGCAGGTGGTGCGCCCCGGCGAGCTGAGCCTCATGACAGCCGGTCACGGGGTGGCCCACGCCGAGGAGCCCACGGGGCGGGCCCTGCCCCGCCTCCAGGGGGCGCAGCTGTGGATCGCCCAGCCGGCGGCCACCGCCGGGGGTGCCGCCGCCTTCGAGCACCACGTCGACCTCCCGGTCCTCCCCCTCCCGGGGGGCGGCCAGGCCCGGGTGCTGGTCGGGGAGCTGGCCGGGGCCCGCTCGCCGGCCCGCCGGGACACCCCCCACCTCGGGGCGGAGCTCCGGCTGCCCGCTGGTTCCCTGCGCCTGCCGGTGCGGGCCGCCGACGAGCACGGCCTCTGCCTGCTCGCCGGGGGCCCACTGCGCCTCGGGCTTCACCGGCTCGAGCCCGGTGTCCTCGCGGTGTGGCCGCCTGGGCGGGACGTCGTGACCGTGGAGGCCGAGCGGCCGGCGGTCGTCTTGCTGCTCGGCGGGCCGCCCTTCGAGGAACCGCTCGTCATGTGGTGGAACTTCGTGGGCCGCAGCCGGGTGGAGCTCGCCGAGGCCCGCCGCGCCTGGGAAGCCGGCGAGCCCCGCTTCGGGCCGGTCCGGTCCGCGTTGCCCCGACTGGTGGCGCCCCCGCTGCCGTGGGACACGGCGCGTTGAGGGAGCCAGGGGCGGGCTGCGGCGCCCGGCGCTGAGCACCGAATGGCCCTGTCCTCGCCAGCGTTGTGGAGTTTGTGTGACACAACGACGCCGCATGCCGAACCGCTCGCACGCCGGCGTTGTGGAGTTTGTGTGAAACAACGGCGGCGGCGCCCCCCGGGGGCGTCCTCCTGGCCGTCGCGGGTCAGGGGACCGGGTGGCTCCGGTGGACCGCCTGGGAGCGCCGGTCGAGGCCAGCGGCGACGAGGAGCGCAAGGACCCGCCAGCCGACGAGGAAGAGCGCCAGGAACGCCGCGGCGACCCCGAGGAAGACGGCGTCGACGCCCTGGTGGCCGATGGCCCGGAGGGCCATGCCCCAGCCGACGGTGCTGAGCCAGACGGGCAGACCAGTGCGGCGGGCCGAGAGGGGATCCTGCCAGGCAGCGCTGACGAGCCAGCCGAGGGCGGCGCCCGCGAGGAAGGGCCAGGCGGTGGAGGCGACGCCGGCGAGGCTGAGGCCCTTGGCGTGGGCCATGCGGCCGAGGACGACGAAGAGGAGGACGAGGAGGGCGTCGAGGAGGAGGGCGAGGGCCCGGGTGCCGGGGCGGGACAGGGGGGAGGCCACGGCAGGACGCTAGCGGGGGGCTCGGGGCCCCGGCAGCGGCTGCTGGCGGCGAACCGCCGGCCAGGCAGGGCGGGGCGGCCCGTGCGGGCTGGAGCGCGGGGTGGCCGACGGCCAGGATGGGGCCATGAGCGCAGCGAGGGGCGTGGCGGTGGTGACGGGGGCGAGCAGCGGGATCGGGGCGGCGACGGCCCGGGCGCTGGCCGGGGCGGGGTTCGAGGTGGTGGTGGGGGCCCGGCGGCTGGAGCGGCTGCGGGAGGTGGCCGACCCGATCGGAGCCCGGGCGCTGCCCCTGGACGTGACCGACCCGGCGTCGGTGGAGCGGTTCTGCGCCGAGGTGCCCGAGTGCCGGGTGCTGGTGAACAACGCCGGGGGGGCCATCGGCCTGGAACGGATCGAGGAGGCCGACGAGGCGGACTGGCGACGGATGTACGAGACGAACGTGCTGGGGACGCTGCGGATGACCCGGGCGCTGCTGCCGAAGCTGGAGGCCAGCGGGGACGGGGTGGTGGTGATGGTGGGGTCGATCGCCGGGCACGAGGCCTACGTGGGCGGCGGGGGGTACAACGCGGCGAAGTTCGCCGAGCGGGCCCTGACCCGGGCGTTGCGCCTGGAGCTGCTGGGCCGGCCGGTGCGGGTGAGCGAGGTGGACCCGGGGCTGGTGGAGACGGAGTTCTCCGTGGTCCGGTTCCGGGGGGACGCCGAGCGGGCCAAGGCGGTCTATGAGGGCCTGACCCCGATGCGGGCCGAGGACGTGGCCGAGTGCATCCTGTTCTGCGTGACCCGGCCGGCGTGGGTGAACGTGGACCAGCTGGTGGTCCTGGCCCGGGACCAGGCCGGGGCGAGCGTGGTGCACCGGCGTCCGTCGCCCGAGGGCGCCTGAGGGCCCTGGGGGCCCGCTCCCCGGGTCCCGCCGTCGGGGGCGGGCTCAGGGGGCTGGCGGGGGCGGGAGGAGCCGTCCCATGGCGGCGAGGAGGTCGAGGGGCTGGGCCGGGGCGTCCTGGCCGAGGTCGCGGTAGCAGGCGGCGAGGTTGGCGGCCAGGCGTTCGGGCTCGAGCCAGTGCGCCACCTCCGGGTCGAAGCCGCCGGGGTCGAGCCGCCCGAGGGCGTCCTCGTAGGGCACCCCGGCGGCCACGAGCGCCTCGGCCCGCTGGAGGAGCTGTTCGAGGTAGCGGCGGGTGGCGGCGAGGAGGCGGTGGTCCCCGGGGGCGCCGTGGCCGGGGACGACCCGCCAGCCGACGGCCTCCTGCTCGAGCTGGGCGAGGGTGGCGATCCAGCGGCGGACGGGCCCGGCCCAGACGACGGGGTGGCTGCCGGCGAAGACGAGGTCGCCCGTGAAGAGGACGCGGTCCTCGGGGAGGAGGACGACGAGGTCGCCGGCGGTGTGGGCCGGGCCGACCGGGCGGAGCTCGACCGGCTGGCCCCCGACGTGGAGGGTGAGGGGCGCGTCGAGGGTCCGGTCGGGGAGGCGGAGGGGCAGGTCGGTGAAGTCGAAGCGGTCGAAGGCGTGGGCGAGGAGCCGGCCGGCGTCGCCGAGGGCCGGGGCCTGGGCGCAGAACGCCGCCAGGGCGCTCGGGGGCAGGGCGGCGAGCTCCTCGGCGCAGGCCGGCGTGGCGAGCACCTCGGGGACCTCGAGGAGGCCGGCGCCGTAGCAGTGGTCGCCGTTCGCGTGGGTGATGACCAGCCAGCGGAGGGGCCCGGCGCCCCGGAGGAGGGGGTCGAGGCCGGCGAGGAGGGCCTCGGTGGTGCGGCGGTCGAAGGGGACGTCGACGAGGAGGGAGGCCTCGGGGCCGAGGACCAGGCCGCTGTTGGCCAGGCCCCAGCCGCCGGGGAGCTGGAGGTGGCAGGCCACCCGGGGGGTGAGGGGCTGCCAGCCGGAGGTCGGGCCGGGGGGCCCGCTCACGGGGTCCGCCCAGGGTCGACGGGGTCGCGGCGGGCCTGCGCCTCGGCGGCGGCCTTGAGGCGGGCGAGGGTCTGCTCGACGCCCCGGGCCACCCGGTCTGCCTGGCCGACGAGGCGGTAGTAGAGGAGGACGATCCAGGGCTCCCGGACCATCTGCCAGCGTTCGGTGACCCGGCAGCCGAGGGGGGTGGGTTCGAGGTCGTAGGACCAGAGGGTGTTCGGCCGGGCGGGGTCGCGGCCGACGGCGAAGGCGAAGCGGACCCCGGGCTGGGCGTCGGTGACGGTGGCGACGGAGGTCCAGCGACGGACCAGGGGCAGGCGGTTGGTGCCCTGGAAGCGGGCCCCGACGACCGGGCCCTGGTGGGGCGGGAGCCAGCGGGCAGCCACGGTGATGGGGGAGAGCTGGCCGATGCGGGTGACGTCGGCCACGAGCTGCCAGACGAGGGTCGGCGGGGCCGCGATCTCGACGCTGCGGCTGCCCTCGATCCGAAGCGCCATGGCCGCAGGTGGTCAGCCGACCGGGACGGGCGGGGGGGCCGGTTCGGCCGGGGCGTCGAGGGGGGCCGTGGTGGTGACCGGCTCGACCGGTTCGGTGGGGCCGGGCAGGCCGACCGGGTGGGCGGCCCGGGGCCAGAGGGCGAGGGCGTAGAGGACGAGCATGGGCCCGAGCTGGGGGTCGGTGGCCGAGCCGGTGAGGAGGCCGCCGAGGTTCTGGCCGACGACCCAGTAGAGGACGGAGACGACGACCCCGACCTTGAGAGCGGTGGTCCGGGTGAGGGGCCGGAGGGCGGCGATGCCGACCCAGACCTGGACGAGGGCCATGAGGAGGGCGGCTTCGAGGCCGTGGCCGGCGACGAGGTGGGCGACGGCCCGGTCGAGGCTGGCGAGGAAGCCGGGCTCCCCGTCGGCGTTCGCCCGGAGCTGGGCGGCGAGGGCGTTGGGGGCCCAGTTGGCGTGCTCGAGCTCCAGGAGGGCGGTGCCGACCCAGATGGCGCTCCAGAGCCCGAGGGCCCCCCGGCTGCCGAGCAGCCCGCCGTCGGCGGGCGAGGCGAGCCCGTCGGGCCCGGCGCTGGCGGACGGGGATCGCCGGGGCCAGAGGGCCAGGGCCAGGAGGATGTAGACGACGGCGGCGCCCGGCGAGCCGTCGATGGCCATGGAGGCCTGGGGGAAGGGCATCTGCCCGAGGGCCTCGCCGACGATCCAGGGCACGAGGGCCCACAGGCAGGTGCCGGCCAGGCCGAGCTTCTCGCTCCGGCGACGCAGGAGGGCGAGGCCGATGGCGAGCTGGACGAGGGCGGCGAGGGTGTTGAAGACGTCCTGGCGGAGGGCGGTGCCGTAGGTGAGGGTGACGGCGAAGTGGATGAGGTCGGTCAGGGGGTTGGGCCGGCCCATGGTGTTGTACTGCAGGACCGTCCCGGCGAAGCTGTCGCCGCCCCGGCTGTACATGCTGGGCTGGAACTGCAGGAGGCCGTCGAGGATCCAGACCAGGCCGAGGGCCACGACGAGGCGCCGACGCCAGCGGTCGGGCCCGACCTGCCACCAGCGCCGGAGGGAGGCGAGCACGGGGCCATGCTAGGGGTCGGCGTCGCCCCCCAGCGAGCCGGGCCCCGGGGCCGCGGCGAGCCGTCGGGGCGGCTCAGGGGCGGCCGGGGCGGAAGCGGTAGCGGACGGGGAGGTGCTTGGGGCCCGAGACGAAGTTCGACTGGGCCCACTCGACGGGTCCGGCCGGCTCGATCTCGGCGAGGTCCTGGGCGAGGCGGGCGTACATGGTGCGGAGCTCCCGGCGGGCGAACTGGGCGCCGAGGCAGAAGTGGGCGCCGATGCCGAAGCCGAGGTGGCGATCGGCGTTGGGCCGCTCGAGGTCCATGCGGTTCGGGTCGGGGAAGACGGTCTCGTCCCGGTTGGCGGAGGGGTAGCTGAGGAGGACCCGCTGGCCGGCCCGGACCGGGACGCCCTCGACCTCGGTGTCGGTCGCCGCGTAGCGGAGGAAGTGGCGGACCGGCGAGGTGAGGCGGAGGGCCTCCTCGGCGGCCGCCACGGCCCGGCCGGGGTCCTCGGCGATGGCCGGGAGGATCTCGGGCTGGCGGAGCATCTGGTGGAGGCCGCCGGACATGGCAAAGGACGTGGTGTCGTGGCCGGCGGTGGCCACGATGATGTAGTACCAGAGCCGCTCGGCCTCCCCCATGGGCTGGCCGCCGGGCTGGCCGTTGGCGATGACGGTGGCCAGGTCGTCGCGGGGGTGGCGGCGGCGGTCCTCGGTCAGGGCGGTGAAGTACTCGATGAAGGTGGTGACCGAGGCGACGAGCGAGGCGTGGGGGTCGGTCGGGTCGAGCATGTACTCGGGGTCCCCGGCGCCGAAGAGCCCTTGGGTGAGCTGGAGCATGAGGGCCTCGTCGGACTCGGGCACCCCGTAGATGTCCATGATGACCCGCAGGGTGAAGGGCTGGGCGATGTCCTGGGCGAAGTCGCAGGTGTCGCCCAGGTCGGCCATCTTCTGGACGAACTGCTGGCAGATGGCGTCGATGCGGGGCTGGCGGGCGTTGACCGTCTGGGGCTTGAACCACTCGGCGGTGACCTGGCGGTGGAGGTGGTGCTCCTCCCCGTCGAGGTGGACGAGGGTCCGGGGCTCGGGGATGCCGGCGGCCAGCATGGCCTGGTACTCGGCTTCGGGCTGGAGGACCGAGCGGGGGGTGTTGAGCCAGGTCTGGTTGTCCCGGGAGACCTGCTGGACGGTCCGGTAGGCGAGGACGGCGAGGAAGGGGGCGAAGCCCTCGACCTCGATGGGCCAGACCGGGGCCCTTCGGCGGGCCTCGGCGACCGCGGCGTGCCAGTGGTCCATGTCGGCCCAGGCCTCGGGCCGGACGAGCAGGCGGCCGAGCTCCTCGGTGAGGCCGAGGTCGGTGGTGGTCACGTCCCCTCCCTCCGTCGTGGACCGCCGGGCGGTCCGCTGCTGGACCCCGCCGGCCTGGAGGGTAGCCGAAGCGCGACCATCGTGGCAGATCCTGCCGGGCGTTAGCACTCGCGGTCGACGAGTGCTAATCTGGTGGTGGGCCGCCCCGAGGGCTGGTGCCGACGCGGGGTGGCGACGCCAAGCGGAGGCAGGCAGCTGACAGAGGAGGTCCAAGCGGTGCGGATCGCCATCGTGGCCCCGCCCGTGGTGCCGGTGCCGCCGCCCGCCTACGGCGGCACGGAGCGGGTCCTGGACGTCTTGGCCCGGGGGCTGGTGGCCGCCGGGCACGAGGTGGTGCTGTTCTGCACGGGGGACAGCAGCTGTCCGGTCCCCCGGGCCTGGGTCTACGAGGAGGCCCTGGGGGTGGGGGCCCCGGGCCCGGTGCCGGAGCTTCGACAGGCCCTGGCCGCCTACGAGGCGGTGCAGGACTGCGACGTGGTCCACGACCACACCCTGGTCGGCCCGCTCTACGCCGACCGGTTCCCGTGGCTGGCGGTGGTGACGACGAACCACGGGCCCTTCGATGGGGAGCTCGGGCCGATCTACCGGGTGATCTCCCAGCGAGTCCCGGTCATCGCCATCTCGCACCACCAGGCGAAAACGGCGAAGGGGGTGCAGCTGGCGGGGGTGGTGCACCACGGCCTGGACCTCGACCAGTTCCCGGTGGGCCGGGGCGAGGGCGGCTACGCGTTGTTCCTGGGCCGGATGCACCCGGACAAGGGGGTGCACCTGGCGGCCCGGATCGCCCGGCGGGCCGGGGTGCCGCTGAAGATTGCCGCGAAGATGCAGGAGCCCCTGGAACGGGCCTACTTCGAGGCTGAGGTGGCCCCGCTGCTGGGCGGCTCGGTCGAGTATGTCGGGGAGGTCGGCGGGGCGGACAAGCTGGCGCTGCTCGGGGGGGCCAGCTGCCTGCTGAACCCCATCCAGTGGGCCGAGCCCTTCGGCATGGTCATGATCGAGGCCCTGGCCAGCGGCACGCCGGTGGTGGCCACCCCCATGGGCTCCGCGCCCGAGATCGTGGAGCCGGGGGTGACGGGGTTCCTGGGGGCCAGCGAGGAGGAGCTGGTGGCCGGGGTGCGCCGGGCGGCGGCGCTGGACCGGGCGGCCTGCCGGCGGCGCGCCGAGGAGCGGTTCTCGGCGGCGCGGATGGTGGAGGACCACCTGCGGATCTACCGGCGGGTGCTGGCCGAGCGCCGGCGGGACCTCTTCGGAGCCGGCGAAGACGCCGGGGAGGCCATCGAGGGCCAGGTGCCCTCGGCGGCCGGGGAGGTCAGCTCGGATCGAGCTGGCGGCGGCGCTCGGGCTTCATGACCAGGAGGTCGCCGAGGACGAGAGCGTCCATCTCGGTGCGGAGGAAGTCGGCGACGGCCTCCTCGGGGGTGTTGACCATAGGCTCGCCCCGGACGTTGAAGCTCGTGTTGAGGACCACCGGCACGCCGGTCAGGTGGTCGAAGGCCTCGATGAGACGCCGGAAGCGGGGGTTGAAGCCGGCGGTGACGCTCTGGAGGCGGCCGGTGCCGTCGACGTGGGTGACGGCCGGGATCTCGGCCTGGCGTTCGGGGCGGATGGCCTCGACCATGGTCATGAAGGGGTTGGGCCGGTAGTCGACGAAGTAGTCGGGGCCCCGCTCGTGGAGGATGGCCGGGGCGAAGGGCCGGAACCACTCCCGGCGCTTGACCCGGTGGTTCACGACGTCGCGCATCTCGGCCCGGCGGGGGTCGGCGAGGATCGAGCGGTTCCCGAGGGCCCGCGGCCCGACCTCGCCCCGCCCCTGGTACCAGCCGACGACCAGGCCGGCGGCCAGGAGCTCGGCGGCCCGGGCGGCGGGGTCGGCGGGCCGCTCGAGGGGCAGGCCGGTGGCGGCCAGGGCCCGCTCGGCGGCCGCCGGGGGGTGCTCGGGCCCAAGGAAGGGGTGGTCCATGACGTAGCGGCGGGGGGCGCCCCGCAGGACGTGGTGGACGTAGAGCGCGGCCCCGAGGGCGTTGCCGGCGTCCGAGGAGAGCGGCTGGACCCAGAGGTCCTCGAAACCGGCCTCCTGGAGGAGGCGGAAGTTCATGACCGAGTTGAGGGCCACGCCGCCGGCCAGGCAGAGCCGGGGCAGGCCGCTTCGTTCCCGGAGCCAGCGGGCCAGGTGGAGCCCGGCCTCCTCGACGAGGAGCTGGACGGCCATGGCGAGGTCCTTGTCCCGCTCGGCGAGGGGCCCCTCGGGCTGGCGGGGCGGGCCGTAGCGGGCGAGGAAGCGGCGGGAGACCGGTTTCCCTTCCCGGTGGTAGCCGAACCAGCGGAGGTCGACCCGGAAGCGGCCCTGCTGCTCGAGGCGGACCAGCTCGGCCAGCTCGCGGGCCAGGCGGGTGGAGCCGTAGGGGGCCAGGCCCATGACCTTGCCCTCGTCCGCGTTCGGGGTGAAGCCCAAGAACCAGGTGATGGCCGAGTAGACCTCGCCGAGGGAGTCGGGGTTGGCGATCTCGGCCAGGACCTCGAGCTGGTTGCCCCGGCCGACGGCCAGGGTGGTCGAGAGGAAGTCCCCGCCGCGGTCGACGGTCAGGACGGCGGCCTGTTCGAAGGGGCTGGCGAAGAAGGCCGCGGCGGCGTGGGCGTCGTGGTGGCCGACGTGGACCAGGGGCGCCCGGAAGCCGTAGCGGCGGCGGAAGTCCAGCTCCTGGGCGAGGAGCCGGAGGTCGACCACCCCCTGGGCGGCCAGGCGCTTGGGGGCCAGGCGGCGGATCGCGTCGGCCCCGCCCCGGGCCAGGTCCAGCCAGGGGCGCTGGGCGACGGCCACCGCGTCGAGGTCCTGGGGGTCGAGGCCACCGGCGCGCAGGCAGTAGGCGACGGCGTCGTCGGGGAAGGCCTTCGTGTGGGGTCGGCGGTCGAAGCGCTCCTGCTCGCCGACGGCCACCACCTGGCCGTCGACGAGGAGGCAGGCGGCGGTGTCGTGGCTGAAGCAGTTAACTCCGAGGATGGCGGTCATGGCGGTCGGGGATTGGTCGGCGCGCCCGGCGGCGAGCTGGTCGGTCCGGTCGGACCCTAGCGAAGTGGCGGGCGGTCCGGGGGCCAGGTGCGCGAGGATGGCCCCGACGGGAGCTCGGGCGAACCGGGCTGAGAGGGCGCCTCAGAGCGGCGCCGACCGTGGAACCTGATCCGGGTAATGCCGGCGGAGGGAGGAGAGCCATGCGGCGCAAGGTGTACGAGGAGCGCGAGGTGCTGGTCGGGGGGCAGCCCCTGCGGCTGGCCATCCCGTGGACCGAAGTCCTGCTCCAGCCCTCGGCGGGCCCGGAGGGTCCGGTCGAGAACCCGCCGGTGCGGCTCTACGACACGAGCGGCCCCGGCGGAGACCCCGAGACGGGCCTGCCCCGGCTGCGGGAGCCGTGGCTGACGGCACGGGGGGACTGCGAGGAGCGCAAGCCGATGGGGCCGGGGGCGGCGACGGGCGCCGACCGCGAGGGCGAGCGGGCCGGGTTCCCCCCGTTCCGGGGGCCGGCTCGGGCCGTCCGGCGGGCCAAGGCGGGGCGGCGGCCGACCCAGCTGGCCTACGCCCGGGCGGGGGTGGTGACCGCGGAGATGGCCTTCGCTGCCCTGCGGGAGGGGGTGGACCCGGAGGTGGTGCGGGCCGAGGTGGCGGCCGGGCGGGCCATCGTGCCGGCGAACGTCAACCACCCGGAGGCCGAGCCGATGGTCATCGGGCGGCGGTTCCTGACGAAGGTGAACGCCAACCTGGGGACCTCCTCGGTGCGGTCCTCGGTGGCTGAGGAGCTGGAGAAGCTCGCCTGGGCGACCCGCTTCGGGGCTGACACGGTCATGGACCTCTCGACCGGCCCGGCCATCGGGACCACCCGGGAGTGGCTGATCCGGAACTCGCCGGTCCCGGTCGGCACGGTCCCGATCTACGAGGCCCTGGAGCGGGTCGGAGGACGTCCCGAGGCCCTCTCCTGGGAGGTGTTCCGGGACACGGTGGTGGAGCAGGCCGAGCAGGGCGTGGACTACATGACGATCCACGCCGGGGTCCGGCTGGCGTTCGTGCCGCTCACGGTCGGTCGGGTGACGGGGATCGTGAGCCGGGGAGGCTCGATCATGGCGGCTTGGTGCCTGGCCCACCACGAGGAGAACTTCCTCTACACGAACTTCGAGGAGCTCTGCGAGATCCTGGCCCGCTACGACGTGGCCTTCTCCTTGGGGGACGGCCTGCGGCCCGGGTCGGTGGCCGACGCGAACGACGAGGCCCAGCTGGCCGAGCTTCGGACCCTGGGGGAGCTGACCGAGGTGGCCTGGGCGCACGACGTGCAGGTCATGATCGAGGGACCCGGGCACGTGCCCCTGGACAAGGTGGCGGAGAACGTGGCCCTGCAGCAGGAGTGGTGCCACGGGGCGCCCTTCTACACCCTGGGCCCCCTGACGACCGACGTGGCCCCCGGCTACGACCACATCACCTCGGCCATCGGGGCGGCGGTCATCGCCATGGCGGGCACGGCCCTGCTCTGCTACGTGACCCCGAAGGAGCACCTGGGCCTGCCGGACCGGGAGGACGTGCGGGCCGGCATGGTGGCCTACAAGATCGCGGCCCACGCGGCCGATGTGGCCAAGGGCCACCCGGGGGCCCGGGCCTGGGACGACGCCCTGTCGAAGGCCCGGTTCGAGTTCCGCTGGGAGGACCAGTTCGACCTGGCCCTGGACCCCGAACGGGCCCGGGCCTTCCACGACCAGACCCTGCCGGCCCCGGCAGCGAAGACCGCCCATTTCTGCTCCATGTGCGGCCCGAAGTTCTGCTCCATGCGGATCAGCGCCGACCTCCGCCGGGCGGCCTCGGCGGGAGCCGGGGCGGGCCACGAGACGGTCGACCCGGCGGTGGCGGCCGGCCTGGCGGCCAAGGCCGCCGAGTTCCGGGCCCGGGGCGGGGAGCTCTACGTGTCGCCGGCCGAGCTGGCCTCGCCGCCGGAGCAGCTGGCGGTCAGCGGCGGGGCAGGGTCGCCGACAACACCAGGGTGACCAGACCGGCGATGACGATGCCCGCCGCGGTCAGGGCCAGGCCCAGGTGGCCCTGGGTGACCGTGCCCAGGCTGGTCAGCTGCTGACGGACCAGGCGCCACTGGGCCCAGGCCAAGAGCCCTTGGCCCGCCCCCCAGAGGAGCAGGGCCACGCCGAGCAGGGCCAGCCAGGGCCGCCAGCGGTCGGCGGGGGCTCGGGGGGCCGCCTCGGGCCGAAGCGACTCCACCCGGGGCGATGCGACCCGAGGCGATTCGACCGGCGCTGACCCGGGCGGAGCCGACCAGGACGGCTCTGCGGCCGGGGCCGCTGGGTGGGGCGTGGCCGGGAACGCGGCCGACCAGGGGTCGCCGCCGGTGCTGGACGCGGGCTCGGCGAGCGACGGGCCGGCGCTGGCCGCGGGGGGCGACGGCTCGGTGACGGTCGGGCCGACCCCGGGCAGGGAGCCCAGCGAGGCGGCCTGGTCCGGCGCGTCGTCGGGCGGCGTCGCCGGTGCCTGGGGCGTCGGGGCTGCCGGCGTCGTGGGGTCGGCCGCCGGGACGGCACCGGGGTTCGGGGGGGCCGTGGGCGAGGCAGGGTCCCAGTAGTAGGCCTGGTAGCCGGGATAGGCACCCTCGAAGAGCCCTGGCGGGGCCGTCTCGGGCGGGTACCAGCGCCCGTCGGAGGCAAGCCACCAGCCGGGCCCCTGCGGTATCTCGCTCATGACCCCTCCTGATCGGCGGGGCCGGCCCGGGATGCCCGGTGGCCGGCCGACGTGCCCCTCCATGCTCGCGCGGCCGGTGGCCCGGAACGAGGACCAGGGTTCGGCAGGGCTCCCGGAGGGTGCGGGACCCTCGAGGGTGGGTGAGGACCGGCGGGGCCCGTGGTCAGGGGGTCGGGTGGGCCAGGTGGACGGCGCTGGTCACGTCGGTGGTGCAGGGCCCGGTCCCGCAGACGTCGGGCACGGTCCCGGGCTCGAGGAAGGTGATGAGCTGGCGCTGGGCGGCCGGCAGGCTGCGGGGAATGAAGTCGTGAGGGTCGATCCCGGCGGTGGGTGGCACATCCGTCAGCGGGGGCGGGGGGCTGTGGGGGTCCTCCCAGACGTAGAGCGTGGCTGGCGCCCTCGACGAGGCACCGCTCGCTGCCGTGGTCGCGGTGGGGAGCCGGGCGAAGGGGTTGCCGTGGACCAGACCGGCCGGGAGGGCCGGGCGGTGGACGGCGGCGTCGAGGGTCCGGGCCTCGATCTCGGTGGCGAAGTTCGACACCTGGTGGTCACCGAAGGCCATCTGCAACAGGACCTGGTGCGGTGGGGTTCCCGGCAGGGGGTGGGTGGTGAGCTGCTCCACGTAGCCGTCCGTCTCGCCTCGGTCGAACAGCATCTGCAGGACGTCGAGGATGAGCTGCTGGGTCACCTCGTTGGGGTAGCTCTTGTCCAAGAACGGGTAGAGGGGGGCGAAGTCGACGCTGCGGGGCAAGAGGATCGAGTAGTTCATTGACGGCACGCCCAGAACGGCCCGGCGCCACAGCGGCGAGATGGCCGTCAGCGCGCCGCCCATCAGGCTGCCTTCGCTGTTGCCGTCGTAGGTCAGGGGTTCGGCGGTGTCGATGAACGGCCGGTGCGATGGGCCCGCCGACTGAAAGGCCGGGTTGGCGGCCAGGCCGTGTGGGCTGGCCTCGAGACGAGCCAGGTAGAGGGCGTCGATCATGGCTTGCTGCAGATGGTCCGGGAGGCTCGGGAACGCCGACAGGTTCGCCAGCAGGCCGGCGTCGGTGAGCACGTCGTTCCCGTCGAGACCCAGCCAGTTGGTGGAGCAGAGCACCAACCGGTAGCGATCGGCGAGGTCCCGCACGCCGGTCACGGTCATCTGGGTGGCCACCGAGAACAAGCCTTTGCCGTAGAGGACGGGCCGGCCCGGGGTCACCGGGGAGCTGGCCGCGGCCGGGTTCGGGTCGACCGATCGGGGGATGAGGCACGAGAAGACGGCCTGCTCGACGTCCCCGGCGGCCGTGGTGGGCAGACCGTTGGGCCCGAGCCGGAAGGTGTCGGTCCGGCCGCCGTGGGCGCTTTGGGCGAGGTCGGTGACTGCAGTCACCTGGTAGTGGGGCAGCCCGCCGTGCAGGTCGGCGAGGGCCACGTCGCGCATGTGCAGCACCGGGTCGGTCAGGTTGGCCGTGCTGATGACGGTGAAGTCCCATGCGAGGTACAAGCCGGTGGTCCTGACACCAGCGTCATGGTGCAGCAGGGTGAGCAGACGCCGCTCGTGGGCGGCCAGCACGGCGCCGCCCGGCTCGGACGGGGTGCCGCCGTGGAGGATGGTGGCGAAGGCGCCAGTCGGGCTGATCAGGGTGCCGCTGGCGGTGCGCAGGTCCCGAAGGGCCACGACGATCCGATGCCCTTCGGAGAGATCGGCGGCCGGATGCACGAGAAGCAGGGGGTCAGCGTGGTCGGGGTCGCGAGCGTCGATCTCGCCCCACCACGCCAGTCGACGCCCGGTGGTGGCGTCGAGGAGGACCACCGGAGCCGAGGGAGCCACTGATGCGGCGACCTGGTAGGGCCCGACGATCCCGGAACGGGCGGGGTCCAGTCCGGGGACCTCCACCTCGATGGTGGAGCCAGGGGAGAAGCCGTCGTTGGCGTTCCAGGCGGCAGGGTCGATGGGCTGGCCCTGGACGTTTCGGGGCATGGTGGCCACCGGAAAGTCCACCCGACGGCCTGACGAGGTCGACGGGTCCGCCACCGTGTAGTCGTCACTGGGGAACGGCAGCATGCAGTGCTGGCCGCCGAGCGGGTCGCACACCGGGGCGCCGGGGACTGCCGCCCCCCATGTGGTCCCCGGCCCGTGCACGGTGATGGCGTGGGGGACCGGTGCCACGCTGAGGACTGGCGTGGCGACGTTGGTCTTCGATCGAGCCGGCCGGGTCGACGTGCCGCAGGCAGCCAGCAGGCCGGCCGCCACGACGAGGGCGGCGAGTGGGCGGCACCATCGGGCGGCCAAGGACCGGCCGGTCCGCTCGCTCCCGCCAGCGCGCCGAGACCGGCCACGGGGCCCGATCTCTGGCGGCCACCAATGGTCCTTCGGTGCCCGCCCGGGCGGTGCGGCGAATCGCATGCTGTCCCCCACTGGAGCCCGTCGACGGCCCTGGGGAGCGGAACTCGCTCGGCGGACCGGTGCCGGTGTCGCCGCTCGCAGGTGCTGCCCGTCGCGCCTCGACCCCTGCCCGAGGCTCGTGGCCCCGAGCCCCGGCCATCGAGTCCAGTCGGGCTGCGGGCGGCCGACTCAGGCCGAGGAGCGAGCGCTGTTCCGCCGGCGGAGCCGACCGAGAAGGGGCGGGCTGCTTCGGCCGTCCCGCATGTCGGCCAGGCGGACCAGGGCGACCCGCAGCAGTTCCCGAACCTCGTCGGCTTCGTCGGGGAACTCGGCGGCGCCCCAGCTGAAGGATGCCTTGATGGCCCCAGCGGGCAGCCGACGGGCCAGCCGCTCGGCTTCCCGGAGACGGGCTCCGGGCAGCGTGATGGCCACCAGACCCCGACCGATGGCGTAGGCCGTGCCCCGGCCACTGGTGCGCTCCGCGAGGGCTCGGAGAAGGGTGTCTCGCACCGCCCGTTCCTCCTCCGGGGCGTCGTCCTCCTCGGGCACGCCCAGGACCGGCCCGGGAACCTCGTCGAGGCCGACGAAGCACACGGCGAAGGGGGTCTTCTCGTCGACGAGCGAGCAGACCACGGACTCGAAGGTGGCCCGGTCGGCCACCTCCGCCGGTCGGACCTCGAGCCGGCCGTTCGTCGAGGAACCGCCGAGGACCTCGTGCTCGACAGCCTCGACCATGGGCTGTCCCTGGACGGGCCCCGCGGGCTGGTCCCAGCGCTCCGCTCGGGACGAGTCCGGTGCGGCGCCGCTGGGCTCCTCGGGAACCGTCGTCGCCGACCCGGCTACCGGTCGAGCCCACCAGGGCGGTGGTGCCGGCTCGGTCGACCCATCCTCGGGAGGAGCCGATGCCGGTGCCTCGGCGGCGTGGACCGTCACCTCCTGGCTGCCGTCGCCGGTCTCGGAGGCGTCCACCCGTTCGGCAGAGGGCCCGTCGACGGGCTCGGCCGGGGGCTCGCTGCCGACCGGCGAGGGCGCCTCGGGAGCGGGCTCGTCAGTCGCTGGTGCTTCGGCCGCCAGTGCCGCCCCGGTGGGCTGCTCGGGAGCGGGCTCCTTGGCCTTCGGCTCCTCGGCAGCAGGTGGCGGAACGAGGCGCCAGCCGTGGCCGGCCTTGGGCTCAGGACCGGCCGGCTCGGGCGCCGAGAGCGCCTCGACCGGCGGCGACCCCGAGGGTCGAGGCTCGGGGGCAGGCGGCTCCTGGAAGAGCGGGGCGATGGCCGCGAGACCGTAGGGCGAGCCACCGTCCCGGAGGACCTGGTCGAGGCAGCGGAGCAGCCGACGGCCCCGCTCGGGTGCGGCCCGCTCGAGAAGCCGTCGAGCGGCCTCCTCGACCGCTCGAAGCTGCGTCTCCTCGTCGGCGAAGGGACTGGTCAGGGCGAGAGCCAGGCCAGCCGCCTCGGCGTCGGGCCAGGCGGACCCGCCGGCGGACTCGTCCCGCTCGGCGGCAGCCCGCCAGGCGGCGATCAGGTAACTGGTGAGATCTGCTGCGCCAGTGTTGGCCTCGGCCACGGTCCCCGTCTCCCCCGCTTCAACTCGGCGTGCGGTGGCAGCGCCCCCCGACGGCTCCGCACGGCACTCCCAACCTCGTCAGTGCTGCGGCGTCCCCGGGTGTGGGCACCCGGAGGGCCGCGGTGTGGATCGTGCGGCGGCGCACCGCTCGCCCTTGGGGCTCACCCCTCCCCGTCCGCCGGCCCGAAAGCCTCGGCCCGGGGTCGCAGGCCGATGCCCTGGAAGGGGGCCGGAGTCGGGGGCACGGGAGCGGTCGGCGCCTCGGGCCCGTTGGCCTCGGCCCGTGGTGCTGCCGTGGACTCGGGCTGGCCGAAGAGCCGAGCCACCTGGGCCTCGGCCTGCTCGTAGGCCGCCGCCGCGTTCTTGAGCAGGGTGGCGATGGTGAGGATGGAGCGGTCCAGCTCACTGGCGTTGGCCGCCCAGCTGTTGCAGAGCGCGGCGAACTGCTTCTGGGCCGTGCCGCTCCACTGGGCGCTGACCCCCTCGATGATCCGCAGGACGTCCTCGACGGCTGCCTTGACCTTGGCTGCCCCCCGTTCCACTTGGGTGGCGGCCAGCTCCAGCTGCTCAGGGGATACCTGGTACCCGCTGTTGGCCACGCCCGCATCCTTTCCGCTCGTCCGCCCTTGCCGGCCTCGGGCCCTGCCAGGAGCCCGACCCCCCGGTCTCCACCACCCGGTGTGCCGGATCCCGGCGGATGTTACCAGCCGGCTCGGGGGTCGCCCGGGCTGGGGGGGAGGGCCGAGGGTGGCGACGGGGGCTCGGTCCGTCGTCGTCCGTAGCGGCTGAGGAGGACCATGCCCCAGGGGACGGTGACCCACAGTGGCCAGATGGCTTCGGCGGCGTGCTGCGGGGAGGCAGCGACGCTGAAGGCCCAGAGCCCCCAGCAGCAGGCCACGGTGGTCAGGTAGGCCCGAATGGCCTGGCGAGGCGTTCGCCGACGGTGGCGGGTGACGGGGGCGGGGCTGGGGGCCGGCGGGGCCGGCGGGGCCGGCAGGACCCGTTCGGGTCCCCCCGGGATGTCGGCGACCTGCTGGCAGAGCTCCCCGTAGGTCCGGGCGGCGTAGACCCCGTCCAGGCGGGGGTCGAGCTCGTCGAGGCCGAGCCGTCCTTCGGCCAGGGCCTGGCGGATGACGGCCGCCGCCCGCTCACGGTCCTCGTCGCCGCAGCGGAGCCCCCGGAGGTCGGCCACCTCACCAGTCTGCCCGAGGTTCGGTCGCCCTGCAGGGGTCGGCGGACCGGCAGGACGCCCGGGGCGTCGACGGCGCCCCTGGTGTCGGGGTCGGGGGGCCAGCCGGAGTGGCCGAGCCTGGGGGGACTGCGTGGTCACAGGCCAGTGGTGGAATGGCGGGGTGCCCGAAGCCGGCTGGTCGAGCCCGTGGCGACCTGGGAGGGAGCCTGGCGCCGGTGCACCGGGGAACGGGCCGGTTCCCGGGGGGTCGGGCGAGGATCCGCTGCGGGGTTTCCATCCAGTGGTGGCCGAGTGGTTCCAGCAGCGCTTCCCGGCCGGCCCGACCCCCGCGCAGCGAGCAGCCTGGCCACTGGTGCGGGCTGGTCGGGACGTGGTGGTGAGCGCACCAACCGGTGGGGGCAAGACCCTGGCGGCCTTCCTGGTCGCCATCGACCAGGCCCTCCAAGAGCCCCTGGGCAGCGAGGTGGGGCCGCAGGTGCTCTACGTGTCGCCGCTTCGGGCCCTGGCTGTGGACGTGAAGGAGCACCTGGTCGAGCCGCTCGAGGAGCTGGCGAGGGTGGCTGCGGCCCGGGGCGTGGCCCTGCCGGCGATCCCGGTCGGGGTGCGGACCGGGGACACGCCGGCTGCGGAGCGGGCCCGGATGGCCGCCCGGCCACCCCGGATCCTGGTGACGACCCCGGAGAGCCTCTACCTGCTGCTGACCGCGGCCCGGTCGAGGGAGACGCTGCGACAGGTGCGGACCGTGGTGGTGGACGAGGTGCACAGCCTGGTGGGCACGGCCCGGGGGGCCCACCTGGCCCTGAGCCTGGCCCGACTGGACGGGCTGCAGGCGGGGGGGAGGCCCCAGCGCATCGGCCTCTCGGCCACGGCTCGTCCCCTCGGGGAGGTGGCCCGCTTCCTGGTGGGTCGCGCCCGGGCCAAGGCAGTGGAGGTCGTGGCGGTGGACGAGGAGCGGGCCACCGAGCTGCGCGTGGCCCTGCCGAGCGGGCCGCTGGCGGCCGTGCTGTCGAACGCCCAGCTGGAGGAGCTGGCCGATCGGCTGGCCCTCGAGGCGAGCGAGCACCGGAGCACGCTGGTGTTCGTCGCCACGCGGCGATTCGCCGAGCGTCTGGCCCGGCTGGTGGAGGAGCGGCTGGGGGAGGGCCGGGTGGCGGCGCACCACGGGAGCCTGTCGGCGACTCGGCGGCGCCAGGTGGAGGCCCGGTTGCGGGCGGGGGACCTCCAGGTGGTGGTGGCCACGGCCTCCTTGGAGCTGGGCATCGACGTGGGTCCGGTGGAGCTGGTGTGCCAGGTCGGCTCGCCCCGGGCCCTGGGGACGTTCTTGCAGCGCGTGGGGCGAGCCAACCACCGGGTCGGCGGCGTGGCGCGTGCCGTGCTCTACCCGACGACGCGAGACGAGCTGGTCGAGATCGTGGCCCTCCTGGGCGCGCGGCGGCAGGGTGGGTTGGAGGCCCTGGCCGTCCGGCGAGGCCCCCTGGACGTGCTGACCCAGCAGCTGGTGGCCGAGGTGGCGGCGGCCGGCTGCGTCGAGGAGGAGCGGCTCTTCGAAATGGTGCAGCGGGCCGCGCCCTACGAGGACCTAGACCGGGCGACCTTCGAGCGGCTGGTTGGCCTGGTGAGCGAGGGCATCCCGACCGGTCATGGCCGGCGGCTGGCGTGGCTGCACCGAGATGGGGTTCATCGCAGGCTGCGGCCTCGGCGAGGGGCCCGGCTCTCGGCGGTGGTGAACGGGGGGACGATCCCTGACAGCGGGGACTACCGAGTGGTGCTGGACCCCGAAGGCCTGGAGCTGGGCAGCGTGACGGAGGACTTCGCCTTGGAGACGATGGCGGGGGACGTCTTCACCCTCGGGACCCACAGCTGGCGGGTGCTCCAGGTCCACGACGGCTGGGTGCGGGTGGCCGACGCCGGCGGGGCGGCGCCGACCGTGCCGTTCTGGGTCGGCGAGGCTCCGGGACGGAGCCCGGAGCTCTCGGCGGCGGTGGGCCGCTTGCGGCGTTGGATCGAAGAGCGGGGGGACGAGCCGCGCAGCGCGGTGGTGGCGGCGCTGGCCGCCGACGCGGGCGTGGATCCGGCGGTGGCCGGCGAGGTCGTGGACTACCTGCGAGCCGCCTTGGCCCAACTCGGTCGGTTGCCGACGGACCGGTGCGTGGTGATCGAGCGGTGCTTCGACGAGGCGGGGAGCATGCAGCTGATCGTGCACGCACCGCTCGGGGCGCGGATCATGCGAGCTTTGGGCCTGGCCTTGCGGAAGCGGTTCTGCACCACCTTCGACTTCGAGCTGCAAGCCGCAGCGAACGACGACGCCGCCTTGCTGTCCTTGGGGGCGCAGCACGGCCTGGCCCTGGCCGACGTGCCGGCCCTGTTGCGGGCAGCCGGGCGGCGGGCGGTCCTGGCCCAGGCGGTTCTGACCTCGCCGCTGTTCCCGGTGCACTGGCGCCATGTCGCGGTGCGATCCCTCGCCGTTGCCCGGTCGCGGGCTGGTCGACGGGTCCCCCTGCCGATCCAGCGAATGCAGGCCGCGGACCTGATGGCGGCGGTCTTCCCCGCCTTGGCTGCGTGCCAGGAGAACACGGCGGCGGGCCCCGTGCCGGTGCCCGACCATCCGCTGGTGGCCGCCACCTTGGCCGAATGCCTGGAGGAGGTGCTGGACGGGGCCGGGATGGAGGCGGTGGTCGGCGACCTGGAGGCCGGCCGGCTGACGGTCCACCTGGCCGAGACCGTGGAGCCGTCAGTCCTGGCCCACGAGATCCTCCACGGTCGGCCCTACACCTTCCTGGACGACGCCCCCCTGGAGGAGCGGCGGTCCAGGGCCGTGCGGAGTCGGCCCGGTCCAGCGCTGGCCGTGCCCCTGACGGTGGTGCCGCCGGAGGTGTGCGACGAGGTGGCCGCGTGGGCGGCGGCGCCCCCGCGGGACGCCGAAGAGCTGCACGACCTGCTGCTGCGCTGCTCACCGCTGATCCCCGAGGCGCGCTGGAGCAGGTGGTTCGAGGAGCTGCAGCGGGCGGGACGAGCCGTGGGGTGTCGGCTGCCCGGCGAGGACGGGGAGCTGCGCTGGTGCGCGTCGGAGCGCTGGGCGGCGGTGCGGGCGTGCTGGCCGGCAGCGGTGGTGACGGCCGGGTCGGCCGAGGCGTGCGCATCCGCCAGTGGCCCCGACGGCCCCGATCCGGACGACGCTGCGGCCGCCATCGTCGAGGGCCACCTGGAGCGCAGCGGGGCGGTGAGCGAGGAAGAGCTGGTCCGGGCCACCGGGCTCAGGCGCCAGGTGCTGCGACGTGCCCTCGCCAGCTTGCAGCAGCGGGGGCTTGCGCTGCAGGGACCGTTCGACCCTCGACTGGGGCCCGACGCGCAGTGGGCCCATCGACGGAGCGCGCAACGTCTGCACAGCGGGGCGCGGCGGGCCCGGCGGGCCACGACGGTGGCGGTGCCCTTGGCCCGTTACGGCTGCTTCCTGCAGGACTGGCAGCACCTGACCGCCGAGCAGCGCCTGGAGGGGGCGAGCGGGGTGCGGGCCGTGGTGGAGCAGCTGCAGGGCTTGGAGGTGCCGGCCGGCTGGTGGGAGCGGGGCGTGCTGGCCGCTCGCCTGCGGGCCTACGAACCGGCGTGGCTGGACGGGCTCTGCCAGCGCGGCGAGGTCGCCTGGGCCCGGCTGCGGGAACCGGTCAGGGGCGAGGGGATGCGGCGAGCCGGGCTGCACCGGAACACCCCGCTCGGGCTGGTGCCCAGGCGGATGCTGGCCCAATGGCTGGGGCTGGTGCGGGGCGAGCGGCGGGCCGAGGCGGGAGCGGATCGACTGACGGGATCCGCCGCGGAGCTGCGAGGGATCCTCGAGACGGAGGGAGCCCTGTTCCTGGAGGACCTGGTGGACCGGACGGGGCGCCTCCCAAGCGACGTGCTGGACGGCTTGGCGGTGCTGGCGGCCAGCGGTCTGGTGACGGCGGACAGCTTCGAGGCGGTGCGCTCGCTGGTGGGCCGAGGTCGAGGGAGGGGCCGCGGATCGGGCGGTGGTCGACGGGGGGGCTGGGAGCCCCAGGGGGTCGGGGGCCGCTTCAGCGTGCTGCCGGCGGCGGCCATCCCCGACCAGGAGGCGGCGGCCGACTTGGTGGTGAGCCAGCTGGCGACCTGCTGGGGTCTGGTGTGTCGGGAGACGGCCGCCTTGCAGCGGGTGGCGGTGCCCTGGCTCGCGTTGCGGCGGGCCGCGCGCCAGCAGGAAGCCCAGGGGCTGCTGCTCGGCGGACGGTTCGTGGCCGGTCTGAGCGGCGAACAGTTCGTGCCCCCGGGGGTGCCCGAACGGTTGGCCGACCAGCGCGGTGGCCCCACGCCGCTGCGGCTCGCCCGCCACGACCCGCTGGTGCTGGCAGCTCGGCAGCTGCCAGGCCTGGCGCAGCTGGACGTGGCGGGGAGCGGCGTGGTGGTCACCCCAGCCTCCGAGGAGCAGCGGGCCGCCTCCTAGCGTGAGGGACCCGAGCCGAGCCGCTGAGGGCAGCCCGGGGGCCTAGCGGCCCCCGAAGCGCGGGGCGCGGCGCTCGAGCACCGCGGCGACGCCTTCGCGTGCGTCGGCGGTGCCGGCCAGGGCGGCCTGCTCCTGGAGCTCGACCGCCATGGCCTCGGCGGCCAGCTCGACCAGGTCCCGACGGAGCGTCCGGCGGGTGGCGGCCAGGGCTAGGGGAGCGCCCTGGGCGATCTGGTGGGCCAGTTCCAGGGCGGCGGCACGCTCCTGGCCCGGGGGGACCAGGCGCTCGGCCAGCCCCAGGGCCACGGCCTCCTCGCCCGCGACCCGACGACCGGTCAGGAAGAGGTCGGCGGCGCGACCGGGTCCGACGAGTCGAGGCAGCGTCAGGGTCAGCCCGAATCCCGGGTGGATGCCCAAGGTGACGAAGTTGGCCTGGAAGAAGGCCTGGGAGGAGACCACGCGAAGATCGCAGGCCAGGGCAATGCCAAAACCGGCCCCGATGGCTGCACCGTGGACCGCGGCGACCACCGGCAGGGGGGCGGCGAAGATCCGGCGAGCCTGGGCGTAGAACGCTGCGGTCCGGGTCCGAAAGGCCTGGGCGTCGGTCGGGTCCGGGGCGTCCTCGGAGCGGAAGTTCGCCCCGGCGCAGAACGAGCGGCCCTCGCTCGCGAGGACGACGGCCCGGGCCGAGGTCGCCGCCTCGTCGAGGGCGTCGGCCAGCGCAGCGAGGTCGGGTTCGCCGAGCAGGTTGTGGGGAGGCCGGTTCAGGGTGACGATCTGCACCAGGCCGTCCTGCTCGACCCGCACGGCGGGCGGGGATCCCCCCGGGGCGCTTGGGCCGGCAGGGGCTGGTGCGTCGGGGTGCTCGGACACGTCGAAACTCCTCGGGTTCGGGATCGACCGCAGCGCTCGGAATCGATGGGCGGTACGGGACTCAGCTGGCCTGGGCGTCGCTCGTCGGGGTGCCGGCCCAGACCGCGGCCAGGAACGACCGGATCCGCTCGGTCAGCCGGCCGGGGGACAAGCGAAGCTCGGCCACCGAGCGGGCCAGGACGAGCTGCGCCCCGGGCACTTCCTCGGCGAGGTCCTTGGCGTCGGCGAACGCATGGACGGCGTCGAAGTGATGACCGATCACCAGCGTCGGCACCCGCAAGGCTCGTCGGTCGGCCAGCCGGGGGGTGAGGGGACCGGTGACCACGCCCCCGAGGACAGCGGCGACCTCCGAGGGGTCCGAGGCCGCCACCTGCACGAAGGTGTCGAGGATGCCCACCCGGCTGCGCGGCAGGCGGCGAACCACTCGGGACAGCGGCCGCAGCAGCGGGCCTGCGACCCAGACGGCGAAGTAGAGCGGCAGGAAGCAGACCCCGGCGGTGGGGGTGGCGTGCTCGAGGACGGGCATCTCGGCGAGCAGGCCCAGGACCCGTTCGGGGTGGGCGACCGCGAGCGTCAGGCTGACGTTGGCGCCCAGGGAGACCCCGCCGACAACGGCTCGTTCGATCTCCAGGCGGTCCAGCACCCGGAGGAGGACCTCGGCGTAGCGGTCCACCCGGTGGTCGTGGGGATCCCGGGACCGGGTCGAGCGACCGTGGCCGGGCAGGTCGACGAGGACCACCCGATAGCCGGCGTCGGCGAGGGACGCCGCCAGGCGGTGGTTCATCTGGCTGTCCAGCAGAATGCCGTGCAGGAGGACGACCACCCGGGGGCCGGTGCCGAACTGCTCGACGTGCACCAGCTCCCCGTCGAGATCCAGCCACTCTTCGTCGAAGGGCCGTCGGTCGACCAGGTCGCCGAGCACGCGCAAGGACCGGCCCACTACTGCGCTAGCCCGAGCGGCCAGGTCGGGGGGCCGAGGCACGAGGGAGAGCGGTCGAGCGGAATGGCCGTGCTGCGCCATGGCGGCACCCTAGCGGTCCGAGCAGGCAGCCCGGGGGACCGTCCGAACGGCCGCCAGCGGCCGCGAACGGACGGACGGTCCCCCAGACCGGTGATCCGCAGGATCCCTCGGGGGACCGGGGGTCAGAAGCCGAGCTGGACCGAGCACACCGGCCACGGGCTCCAGCCGGCCTCGGCCCAGAGTCGCTCGGCCGCGGCGTCCTGGGTGGCCGGCGAGGCCGCCGACGGCAGCCCGCTGTAGCCCAGGGACTGCCAGGTGGCCAGGGAGAACTGGTAGGCGCCGTAGTAGCCGTTGCCCGTGTTCGCCTGGTAGTCGTCCCCCGACTCGCAGATCCGCAAGGCCAGCCACTGGCTGGGCGTGGGTCCGCTCGGTGCCGGGGGAGGTGGCGGCGGTGGCGGAGGGGGTGGGGGTGGTGCTGGCGCCGGTGCTGCGGCGACAACGGCCGCCGGGGCAGGGCTGGGGGCTGGTGCCGGCGGGGGCGGGGGCAGGCTGGGAGGATCGGTCAGCTGCCCGGCCAAGGGCACCAGGGTGAGGGCCCCGGAAGTCGGTGCGGGGACCGCCGGCTGGCGGAAGGCGAAGGCCCGGCTCCCGGCCCGCTGCACGCTGCTGGTCAGGGGAAAGTCGTCTGATCGGACCAGCGTGTCGCTGACCGTCTGGAACGACGTCGTGGTCTGGTTGGCATGGGGCTCGGAGCGGTGCGACTGCGCTGCACCCGCCCCGAGCAAGGTCGCGATGACGACAACACCGGAGAGTCGGTGCTTCCGCATCTTGCGCCTCCTCGAGTCACGGGATCCCCGGAGGGCTCCAGGTCGGCTTGGGAATGCGGGCAGCCCGTCGTCGGTGCATCCAGCTCGCGGTTCCGGCGCCGTGGAAGGGACAGCCGGCCCTGGACGAGACGTCCGTACGAGGTGCAGACGGGACGACCCTGGTGGTGCTGCGTTAGGCGCCTCTCAGCGTTCCTGGTCGGAAGCTCGTGGGAAGAACGTCGGCATGGTGAGCAGGAGGCCAGTTCCCGCGGAACCCCGCTGGCGCGCTCAAGGGCGACAGCGAATCCCAGGGACCGGCAACGGGTCGCAGCGCACGGGCCCTTCCGGCCTCGTGCTCGGCAGCCTCCGCACTGCCGCGCGACACCCATCTGTCTGGTGCAGTAGGTGGGGGCAGGTTAGCGATCCGTCCCGAGCCGTGCAACCTGGGGGCACCGGGGCCCGCCGAGTCGACGGCGAGCGGGTCGGACGTGAGGTGGGGCGGCTCAGGTGGCCGGCAGGTCGGCTTGCGGGCCGATCGGGGGGCGAGGGCACGCCGACTGGAGGGTCACCAGGGCCCGTCCGAGGAACTCCTCGGTGGTGTCGTCGGTGGCCTCGCGCACACCAACCAGGGGGGTCAGTGCCGCCAGGTTGGCCGCGACCACCGCAGCGTCGCTGTCGGCATCGGCCGAGCCGCTGGGCTGTCCCGGCGTCGCAGGCCGGACCAGGTCGAGGCGCAAGGTGCCGTCACCCTCGGGCAGCCACCCCGGATCAGCGGCCTCGGGCCCACAAGCCCCGTCGTGCGTGGCCGCCCGGATGGTGGCCGCCCGACCCAGGCGAGCTCGACGGACGCCGGCCAGCTGGGTGAGGGGCACGTCGGGGACGTTGAGGGACCAGACGGTGCCGGCAGGGGCGGCTGCCAGATCGGGCATGGCGGCCACGGCCAAGGTGGTGGCGGTCTCCCAGGGTTCGGGTGGGGGGCCGAAACGGAGCGAGACGGCGAGAGCCCGAAGGCCGAAGTGGGCGGCGGTCAGGGCCGCCCCGACGGTGCCGGAGTGGAGGACCGAGCGGCCCACGTTGACCCCGTGGTTGACGCCCGAGAGGACGAGGTCGGGCCGGGGACCGAAGGCGCCGACGCAGGCGAGGATGACGGCCAGCGCCGGCGGGCCGTCGACCCCGAAAGCCGGCAGCTCCTCGAGACCCCGCAGACGGCGACGCTCGTAGGCGATCGAACCCCGGCCGTGGACCGGACCGACCGCCGCTCCTGCACCGCTGGCGTTCTCGAGGGGGGCAACCACGACCGTGTCCGCCCCGCTTCGGTGCACGGCCGTCGCCAGGGCGGCGATGCCCGGTGCGTCGACCCCGTCGTCGTTGGTCACCAGCACCCGCATCGACTCGATTCCCCTCCGGCCCGTCACCTGATTGGCCCCGCCTGCGTACCATACCGGTGCCCGGTTCCGCCGATTGGTGCCGGGGTGCGAGGGGACGGGAGCGGAGCCAGCATGCCGGAGGCCAGGCGGGACGGGGTGATGGGACCGGCCTACGACGGGGTGCCGTCGGGGCGCCAGTACGTGATCGGTCATGGCGGCCAGCGGGTGGTGGTGACCGAAGTGGGAGCCACCCTGCGGAGCTACGAGGTCGACGGGCAGGCGGTGCTCGACGGTTTTGGCGCCAAGGAGGTCTGCTCGTCGGGCCGGGGCCAGGTCCTCGCACCGTGGCCGAACCGCCTGGGGGACGGGCGCTACCAGCTGCTCGGCAAGACCGGGCGGGCCCCCCTGGACGAGCCCGAGCGGCGCAACGCCATCCACGGCCTGGTGCGCTGGTTGCCCTGGAAGGTGCTCTCGAGCGCCCAGAACCTCGTGGTGATGGGCTGCCGGCTGCTGCCCCAGCCGGCCTACCCCTGGTGCGTGGACCTCCGGGTGGAGTACCGGCTGGGTCGAGGAGGCCTCACGGTCACCGCCACGGCCCAGAACCCCTCGGACGAGGAGACCGTCCCCTTGGGTCTCGGGTTCCACCCCTACCTGACCGTCGGCCTGGTCCCTGTCGACCGGGTCCGGCTGCAGGTGCCGGCCAGGACCCGGCTGGTGGCCGACGAGCGGGGCCTGCCGACCGGTCGGCAAGCGGTCGCCGGGACGGAGTACGACTTCCTCGCCGGACGGGTGCTGGGGCCGACGCGGCTGGACACGGCCTTCACCGACCTGGTCCGTGACGAACAGGGTCGGGCCACGGCCACCCTGGAGCACCCGGCCACGGGTCGGGCGGTGCGGCTCTGGGTGGACCGGGCCTTCGGCTACCTGATGGTCTACAGCGCCGATGGCGTGGAGCCGGCGAGTCGTCGGCGGGCGGCGGTGGCCATCGAGCCCATGACCTGCCCACCCGACGCCCTGCGCAGCGGCCAGGACCTCGTGATGCTGGCACCGCTGGCCAGCTGGCAGGCGAGCTGGGGGATCGAGCCGCTGGGGCCGGGGGCCGAACCCCTCGGCCACGAGGACTCCCGGGCGGGGTCCTCGCGGGTCGACTGAGGGGCCCGGCTCAGCGGCTCGGCTCGGGCAGCCAGTCCTCGTCCAGGCCCGGCCCTTGGGCCCGGAGCTGGTCGAGCAGCGCTCCGAGGGGGCCGGGGCGGACGAAGAGGAAGCCTTGGCCGAGATGGCAACCGAGGCGGGCCAGTTCCTCGGCGCAACCGGGGTCCTCGATCCCCTCGGCGGTCACCGTCGGGCCGTAGGCGCGGGCCAGGTCGACCACCGCCTGGACGACCCCCCGGGACCGGCCCCCGAGGTCGTCCACGAAGAGCTTGTCGATCTTCAAGACGTCGATCGGCAGGTCGGCCAGCGCACCAGGGCCTCGGCCGCCACGACCCGACGGCTCCGGAGGGCCACGAGGGGTTGGTAGGCGAGGTCGAGTTCGTGGTGGCGGAGGGCCCGTTGGAGGCCGCCGGCAACGGCCAGTCGATGGGTCGCCTCGACCGTGAGGCCGTCCTCGAAGAGGGCTGCCTGGGCGCGACCCCGACGCTTGGCGAGGTACATGGCGGCATCGGCCCGGCGCAGGGCGTCGAGGGGATCGTCGCCGGGGGCGACGAGGACCACGCCGGCCGACGCCGTGACCGGGAGGTCCGCGCCCTGGAGGGTGAGGGGTCGTTCCAGGCTGGCGAGCAGCTGGCGGGCGACGGTCAAGGCCCCCTCGGCGTCCTCGACACCGGGGGCCAGCACCGCGAACTCGTCGCCGCCGAACCGGGCCACCACCGCCTGCGGCACCACCTGGCCCAGCCGGGCCGCGACCTGCCGGAGCAGGTCGTCGCCGACCTGGTGGCCCTGGCTGTCGTTCACGTACTTGAAGTGGTCGACGTCGACGAAGCAGAGGGCCGACGGGCCCGATGCCCGGTCTCCGAGGGCGGTGCGGAGCGCGGCCAAGAGGCGTCGGCGGTTGGCCAGGCCGGTGAGCTCGTCGGTGCTGGCCCGCTCCTCGAGCTGGGCTTCCCGGGCCTGGCGGGCGGCCACGTCGACGAAGGTCACGGCCAGCAGGCGGCCTTCTGGTCCCTGGACCGCCGAGAGCCGGGCCTCGGCGGGGAACGTGCTGCCGTCGGACCGGCGGACCACGATGTCGATGGGGCCGACGGTCCCCGAGGCGGCCACGGGCTCGTCGAGGAGACCGGCGAGGGCGAGGGGCGACGACGGGTCGTACGGGGCTTTGAGCAGCCGGCCGAGAGGTTCGCCGATCAGCTCCTCGGCATGCACGCCGCACGCCTGGGCAGCCGCTCGGTTCGCCTCACGGACGGTTCCCTGGGCGTCGGCGACGAGCAGCGCCTCGGGGGCCTCGGTGAGCAGGTGGCGGGCCGTGTCGGCCCGGCGACGCTCCTCGGCCAGACGGCCTTCGAGGGTCTGGGGGTGCCCGACGAGCGCACCGGGCAGGCCGACGACCCCGCGGGGGGTGAAGGTCCGCTGCTGGAGGTCCACGGTGGCGACGGCGGCCGCCGGGTAGCCCAGGCTGGCGAGATCCCTCGGCAGCTGGGCCCACAGGTCCGCCATGTCGAGGCCCACCCAGGCCCCACCCAGGCGAGCAGCCTGTCGCCAGAGGGCAGCGCCCTGGCGGGACCGAACCGAGAGCCGGACGGTGCGCGGAGTTCCTGGCCGACCGCCTGGGAGAGCAGGTCGGTGCCCCAGACCACGGTGGCGAGCAGGCCTTCCCGCAGGAGGATCGGGGCCGTGCCGACGTGCCACCCCAGCGCCGCCAACGTGAGCGGGTAGGCGGCGAGGGCTGCGAGGTTCAGGGCCAGCCGGCTCGTGCGGCGGAACACGACCCCGCCCTGGAAGACGGCGAGGACCAGATAGGCGAGGAAGAGGTCGGAGCGGGCGCCGCCGGAGGCGGCGATCCCGACGGAGATGGCCGTGACATCGAACAGGCCCCAGAGCTCCCCGACCCCGAAGCGCTCGGCGAGCTCGTCGGGCAGCCGCCGCAGCAGGAGGCCCAGCGCACCGGCGGCGGCCGTGGCGCCGGCCAGCGCGGCAGCGTAGAGAGAGCCTTGCAGCGGGGGATGGCCAGGGAGCAGGGCGTAGAGCAGGAGGAAGCCCAGGACGCAGCCAGACTCTGCCAGAGCCGAACCCACGACGCCCCGTCGAAGAACAGCGAGGCGGGAACGAAGCTCGGCCGTGACGTCGAGGCCGTCCCCGGGGGGAGCCGCCGACGCCTCGACCGTGGCAGTGCTGGTCTGCCCCTGGAGCGCTCCGGCGTCGGAGGACGCCGGAGGTTCAGAAGGCACCGAACGAGTCGAGCGGTCCGCCCGTTCTCGAACGCCGCCCCTTCGATGGGACCGTCTGTGGGAGGATCGATGCATGGGGTGGTTTCGTAGGGCGAGGTGGACGCGGGGAGCTCGGCGGTTCGTCGGGACCGACCGGGTCCCAGCTCCCAGCGGCTGGTTGCGCATGGTCGGCCTCCTCGCCCTGCTGGCGCTGGTGCTTGTGCGCCCCAGTGCTCCGGCGCGCCCGAACGGCTCGCCGCCTGTCCCGCTGCGGGCGGGATCGGTGCTGCTCTCGACGGCCGGCGTCGGCGGGTATTGGGAGGTGACCTCGGCGGGGGACGTGTATTCGTTCGGGGACGCGTCGTTCTTCGGTTCGGCGGGGGATCTCCAGTTGGCGGCGCCGGTGGTG
>NZ_JAKHEX010000029.1 GCF_023130475.1 Aciditerrimonas ferrireducens | reverse complement strand
CGCAACCGGCGTCCACGGCCCGCCGAGCATGCTCCACCTTGCCGCACATGTTGACCACCAGCAGGCCGTGGGCGTGACAGAGATCCACGACCTTCGTGGGTACCCCCAGGCCGGCCACGAAGACCGAGGCCCCGCCCTCGATGATCCGCTCGACCTGACCAACCAGGTCGCCGGGCATGGCCGTGAGGAGGTCCACCCCGAAGGGCTTGGTGGTCGCGGCCCGCACCGCGGCCATCTCCTCGACCATCTGCTCGGGGGACATGGTCGAGGCCCCCAGGCAGCCGAAGCCCCCGGCCTCGGAGACCGCGGCCACCAGCCGGTGGTAGGAGACACCCCCCATACCAGCCAGCATCACGGGGTGCTCCACCCGGAGCAGCTCGGTCAGTCGGGTCTTGATCATCGCCTACCTCCGGTCCGGCCACATCGTTGACTGACCAGTCAGTCTAGCTGAGGCAAGGCTGGTCGAGCGGCACGGCAGCGGGCGAGACGCCAGGTCAGTCCTCGAGCTCGACGACTCGGCGGAGGCAGTCGAGGACCTCGATCTCCGGGTGGGACCAGACGAAGCGTTCGACGCGGTCCAAGAGGGCCTCGGCGTGCCCCGGGGTGGAGGCCACGGTGACGAAGCCGAGCGCCGAGCGCTGCCACTGGTCTTGGAAGCCGACCTCGGCAGCGGCCACGCCGTGGCGTCGTCGAGCGGTCTCGACCAGGTGACGGACGATGGCCCGCTTGGCCTTGAGGGAACCTGCCTGGGGGAGGTGGAGCTCCACCTCCAGGGCCGCGACGTGCACCGACCCCCAGGCTAGGCCCCCTGGCGGTCCCGATCGTCCCCTCGGCTGGCCGGCTCCCCGGCCCGGCCGCGAGTCTTGGCGGCGTAGAGGCGCCGGTCGGCCAGGCGGAGGGCGGTCTCGAGGTCAGGGGCCTCATCAGGCACCAGGGCCAGGCCGCGCGTACAGGCCGGCCCCTGCTGGCGAAGCCGCCGGAAGACGTGGTCGGCGCCCTCGGGTGTCGCCCCCGGGAGGAGGACCACGAACTCGTCCCCCCCGACCCGAAAGGCATGGTCCGAGGCTCGGAGGACCGCCCGCAGGCGATCGGCGAACTCGACGAGGAGCCGGTCTCCCGCCATGTGCCCGAGCCGGTCGTTCACCTGCTTCAGACCGTCGAGGTCCACCAGTGCCACCGTCAGCCGGCCGTCGTGGCGGGCCAGGCGAGCCAGGAGAGCGCCGGCGGTCTCCTCGAGGGCCCGGCGGTTCCCCAGACCCGTCAGGGGATCTCGTCGAGCGGCATCGGTGGCCCGGTCCACGGCCAGGTGGAAGGCTCGGGCCGCCAGGCGATCGAGGGCCTCGTCGAGGACCCGGGACCCGCAGGCCCCCGGCGGGGTCAGCGTCGACCGCAGGACGGGGAACTGCTCGACCAGGGTGGCCGGGCTCAGGCGGGTGTCGACCCAGACCGAGGCGGCCCGGTCGAGCTGGGCGGCTGCGTCGGCCTGACCCTCCATCGCGGCCAACAGCGCTTCGACCACGACGGCCGCTGGCGCTTCGGGCCAGGGAGCTGCGGGCTCCCGCCCCTCGGCCCCGGCCCAGGCGGCGCGCCAGCGCTGCAGGACCACTGAGACCTCGGGAGGGGCCACCTCCCGTCGGGCTCAGCTCCGAGGGACCTGGGACCAGGGGACGTCCTTGTCCACCCGCGGCTCACCGGGGAGTCCGAGGACCCGTTCCCCGAGGATGTTCCGCATGATCTCCGAGGTGCCCCCCTCGATGGTGTTCGCCCGGGACCGCAGGAAGGACCACCGAGGGTCCTCGCCGGCGAAGCCCGCCCGCTCGGGTCGCCGCATGACGTAGTTGGTGGGCAGCAAACCGCCCTCGAGGCCGAGGAAGTCCACGCAGCACTCGTAGATCCGCTGGTTCAGCTCGGCCGAGACCAGCTTGGCCACCGAGCCCTCGGGCCCGGGGGTGCCGGCCTGGCGGAGCTGACGGGCCCGGAGGTTCGTGAGGCGGAGCACCTCGCTCGCCACCCACAGCTGCACCAGCCGGTCCCGCTCCACGGCGGTCCCGCCCCCACGCTCCCGCCAGATGCCGAGCAGCTCGCTGATGGGGCCCCCGCCGCGCGAACTGACCCCGCCGCCGATGGCCACCCGCTCGTTCATGAGGGTCGTCATGGCGACCCGCCAGCCGGCCCCGACGGCGTCGAGGCGGGCGGCGTCGGGTACCCGGACATCGGTCAGGAACACCTCGTTGAACTCGGCGTCCCCCGTCATCTGGCGCAGCGGCCGGACCTCGACGCCCGGGGCGTGCATGTCGAGGACGAAGTAGGTCAGACCCCGGTGCTTGGGGACGTCGGGGTCGGTCCGGGCCAACAACAGGCCGAAGGACGCCGTATGGGCCAGGGTGGTCCAGACCTTCTGGCCGTTTACCACCCACTCGTCGCCGTCCCGCACGGCCCTGGTCGCCAGGCCGGCCACGTCCGAGCCGGCCCCGGGCTCGCTGAAGAGCTGGCACCAGACCTCTTCACAGGTGAACAGGGGCCGCAGGTACCGGGCCCGCTGCTCGGGGGTGCCATGGGTGGCGATGGTCGGGGCAGCCATGCCGTAGCCGATGGGGTTCCGGCCGGTCTCGTCCGGCGCTCCGGCCTTGCGGAGCGTCCGGTCCACGAGTCCCTGGAGATCAGGGGGAAGCCCCAGGCCGCCGCAGCCCTCGGGGAACCACACCCAGGCCAGGCCGGCGTCGAAGCGGGCGCCCAGGAACTCCGTGGTCGGCGTGCTGGCCGGCGGATAGGCGGCGAGGAGCTCGTCGAGCTTCCTGCGGACCAGCTCCTCCGCGGCGACGGTATCGATCGTGGCGGTCACGTCCGAAGGTTACGCCACCGCGGCAGAAGCTGCCGGATGGTGCAACGGGGTGGACCGCGGCTAGGTCCGCTCCAGGGGGTCGACGCTCTCCTTGCCCCCGCTCGCCACCCGCTCGGTCCAGCGGCTGCCGTCCCAGTAGCGCAAGAAGTACCGGTCCGTGGGGTCGACGTACCACCCGGGGGCGGGGCTGGGTGGCGGCGGCAGGTGCTGGCCAGCCCCCGAGCCTGCCGGCGAGGGGAACGGCGCGGCCGGCTGGTCGCCGCCGGCCGGTGTCGTGGTCCACGGGGGGGCTTGCTGGCCGTCACCGGGGTGGCCCTGGTCCACTGGCGGCCCTGCGGGCCGCGGTGGCCGCCAGGGTTCGCCGCCCGGACTCGGCACCCAGCCGCCGCCGCCCGGCGCGCCCGGTTGAGGCCCGGCCCACCCTCCGGGGCCCGGCCAGGGGCCGCCCGGACCGCCGGCCGACCAGCCACCGGGTTGGCTCGGGGGCCCATAGGGGCCAGGGGGCCCCGGAGGGCCGCCGAAGGGCGGTCCCTGGGGCTGGCGGGGCCGGGTGGTGAGCCTTGCGAGCAGGTAGAGGATGAGTGTCCAGGGGAAGAACAGGATGACGAGGACCACCCAGAGCCAGGAGGGGACCCGCCAAGGGGTGGTGCCATGGGTCCAGCGGAACCGTTCCGAGGACCTGTAGACGGCGACGGCGGCCAGGACGGTGACGAGCAGGACGAGGAGCAGGGCGACGTCCAGCTCGCCCCGACTGACCTCGTAGACCGTGCCGATGGCCACGGCTCCAGCCTAGGGCCACCTGGGATCCCGGCGGCATCGAGCGACCGTCCTGGTGGCGGCCCGCCCTCCACGGCGGCCCGCCCAGGTCAGCGGGGCTCGACCACGAGGCACTGGGCGGCGCTGCCGAACGGCCCCTGCTCGTCGTGGAGGATCGAGCGGGCCAGGGCAGTGCCCGGGACGCCGAGGTCCGTCCGTGCTTCGACGGCGACCCACTCGCCAACCGGCGGCCGGGCCAGGACGACCGTCAAGTCGGGATTCACGAAGCGCCAGTTTTCAAAGGGCAGGACAGCGCTCAGGCCGTTCCCGAAGTCGGCAGCGGCCGCGGCCCGCTGGAGCGGACTGGGTGGCCGGTCCGGCACGACCGGCACGGCCAGGCGGACCCAGGCAGTCGCCGGGCCGGGCTCGTCGAAGGCCCCGTCGACGAAGCGCACCTCGGCGCCAGCCGAGTGGAACCCTCGGTACTCGGCGGCCCGCAGGGCCCGCGGGGTGCCGGCCTCCGGCGGCGCCAGGCGCGACGTGGTCCCGGCTCCCCGTCCCGGGTCCGGGCTGTCCTGCCCGGCCGCCTGGCCGACGACCTCCCCGGCGGCCCGGGTGCGAAGACCCAGGATCCTGCCCCAGGCCACCGGTCGCCCGCCCACCTCCAGGGCAGTGTCGACCAGCTGGACCCGGCGTCCCGGGCGGACGACCCGGGCCCAAAGCTCGAGCGGGGCCAGGGGCACCGGCCGGAGCAGCTCGACGCTCAACCGGGTCACCACCACGGCTGGGGTGACGGACCCGTCGGCGGGTCGCGCGTCGGTCGGGGTTTGCTTCGGGCCACGGCCCTCACTCGCGGGCCCCGTGAGCAAGGCCTCGGCTGCCTCGGCCAGGAGAGCCGCCACCGGACCGCCGTGGAGGGCGCCCTCGTCCCACGGACCCCTGGCCAGCTCGGTGGGGAGGAAGCGACCCCGAACGCCGGGGCCACGGGGGTCGGCCTCGGTCGCCAGATCCTCGAGGGGTACGAAGAGGGCGCTCGACGAGCTCGACGCAGTTGAAGAAGAAGAAGAGGAGCCGGCCACGGCGCCACGGTAGCGGCGCCCTGCCCGTGGGAAACTGGGCACGTGGTCCGGCTCCTGGAGGTCCCCGAGGTGCTCCCGGCGGCCCGCCAGGCCCTGCGGCAGCAGGTCGAGCGAACCCTGGGCAGCGGCCACCGGCGGAACCCCCGGGCCGACCAGCGCTGGCGTCAGACCTTCGAGGAGCCCCCCGGCGACCCGGGCCTCTTCGGTCCGGGCAGCGTCACCTGGCAGGTCCACGGGGACCTCCCCGCCATGCTGGTCGGTGGGGTGGCGGCGCTCTTGCTCCAGACCCTCCACCCCCTGGCCATGGCCGGCGTCGTGGACCACTCGGCCTACCGGACCGACCCCCTCGGTCGGCTCCGGCGGACCGCCGAGTTCGTCGGCGCCACCACCTTCGGATCGACCCCGGCCGCCGAGCAGGCCATCTCGGCGGTGCGGGCCGTCCACCGGCGGGTGCGGGGGGTAGCTCCCGACGGCCGCCCCTACGACGCCCAGGACCCTGCCCTCATCACCTGGGTCCACGCGGCCGAGACCTGGTGCTTCCTGCGGGCCTACCAGCGCTACGGGCCTCGGCCGCTGCCGGATCGGCGGGCCGACCGCTACCTGGCCGAGATGGCCGTCGTCGCCGAGCGCCTCGGGGCGCCCGGGGCCCCCGCCTCGCTGGCCGAGCTGCGGGCCTACCTGACGGCCATGCGGCCCGACCTCGTGGGCGGGGCCCAGGCCCGCAGCGGAGCGGCCTTCATCATCTCCGTCGGCGGTCAGTCCCTGCCGCCGCCCTCCCCGCCCCTGGCCCTGGTCCAGGCGGTCCTCGTCCAGGGGGCCATGGACCTCCTGCCCCGCTGGGCGGTCCGCATGCTCGGCCTCCGGGAGCCGCTCCTGGCCGAACGCCTGGCCCTCCGGGCGATCGCCGATGCCCTGCTCGGGACGGTCCGGCTGGCCCTCGGTCCCTCACCGGCCCTCCTGGCGGCGGAAGCCCGCTGCCGGGCCGGCGCCCCGGACGGTCCTCAGGCCTCGGCCGGCGGGCAGCGATCGGAGGGACCCGCCCGCCCGGCCCGCTCAAGCCCCAGGGCGTAGCCGGCCAGGAAGAGGTCGGCGTCCCGGCTCCGCTCGTAGCGACCCACGATCCGCCGGAAGCGAGCGTTGTGGGTCGGCTCGAGCAGATGGGCCAGCTCGTGGACCAGCACGGCGTCGACCACCCAGGCCGGGGCCGGCTGGAGGAGGGCCGAGAGCCTGATGGCCCCGGTCTCTACGGTGCACGAGCCCCAGCGCTGGCGCTGCCTGGTCGACCAGCGGACCGACCGCGGACGGACCCCCTCCACGTAGCGGTCGGCCAGCGCCTGGGCCCGGGCCTGCAGCTCGGCGTCCGATCCCGCCAGATGGGGCCGACGGGCCAGGACCCGGCGGACCAGCTCCTCGACGGTGGCGTCCTGCTGGGACCGGGGCAGGCGCTCGGGCAGGACCACCACGATGCGATCCTGCTGCCAGTAGGCGCTCGCGTACTTGCGCCGCCGGGCGCTGCGGAGCACCTCCACCGGGGGCAGCGGGCCAGGACGCTCGAGGGGCACCAGCCGGCACGATAGCCAGGGGCCGGGCGCCACAGCGCCGGAGCGGCCGCTCAGGCCGCGACCAGCGGCTCGACCAGCCGGAGGCCCTCCAGGCCGGGCAGCCGGCCCAGCTGGCGGTCGATCCGACGAGCGGCCTCCTGGCCAGCCTCGTCGCCGAAGAGGTGCCGGGCCAGGAACCGGACCTCGGGCTCGGGCATGACCCCCGAGCCGACCGGGGCCCAGAACCGGCGCAGCGCGAAGCGCGTCAGGCGCCGAGCGCCGGCCGAAGCGGCCAGCCGGGCGCGTGCCTGGGCCGTGTAGAAGTCGATGTGCCGGCCCTCCTGCCGCATGATGCGCCGCAGGAGCTCGGTGAGCTGCGGGTGCTGGGCCTTGGCCGCCAGTCGGGCGTAGCCGGCCTGGGTGGTCATCTCGTTCAGGGCCCCCCAGGCCATGTGGACCGCGGGCAGGTCAGGCAGCACCGCCGAACCCAGGGTGAAGAGCAGCAGCCGAACCAGGTCCTTCGCGCGCCGGGACCGCCGCAACTGACCGGCCCGTTCCGGGGCGCTCGGCCGGCCGTGGGCCTCGAGGACCCGGGAGAGAGCCTCGCCGTGCCAGTACTCCTCGTAGCTCCAGGCTGCCAGGAAGGCCGTCACCTCGGGGTCCTGATGGACCCGGGTGGCCAGGACCTCCCGCAGGTAGCAGATCGTGTGGCTCTCCACGTCGCACATGTAGCGCAGGCAGCGGAGGGTGTCGGGGTCGAGGGGCTGGTCGGCGAAGGCCTTGAAGTCGATGTCACCAACCTCCAGGCGGGCCGACCGCTCCACCAGGCTGGTCGTCGAAGTGCTCACGCGCCTGGTACGGAGCACGTCGAGGGCCTGGATGCCTGCCGGTCCGACCTCGGGCCGCCAGCGTTCAGCCCAGCTCGACGTGTGGTCCCCCCGACCATCGGCTCGGGCCCCTAGGCTCGGTCCGTGCCGGGGGGCGAGGACGAAGCTCGTGTGGCTCAAGGGCCGGGGGCCGGGGCACCGAGCACGGAAGGGCGGGCCGCAGCGGCGCCGACCCCTGAACTGGCCGTCCACCCCGGGGCCAGCTCATCCGCGACTCGCTTCGGCGCCGAAGCAGGGGATGTCATGACCGATCCCCGGACCGCCAGCGACCCGGCCCTCGTGGTGGCCATCGGGCGGTTCAGCGAGCCGGCCCTGGCCGAGGCCTACCGTCGCCACGGCGGCGCGGTCCACGCCCTGGCCAGCCGACTGCTCGGGCCGGGAACCGAGGCGGACGACGTCACCCAAGAGGTCTTCATCGACCTCTGGCGCCGCCCCGAGCGCTACGACCCGGCCCGGGGATCGCTCCGGACGTTCCTCCTCACCATGGCCCACGCCCGGGCCGTCGACCAGCTGCGTTCCGAGACGGCCCGACGCCAGCGCGAGGAGCGGACGGCGCGAGAGACGGCCACCGCCGGCTACGACATCGAGCACCAGGCCTGGGACCTGGCCGTGGCGGAGCAGGTCCGAGTCGCGGTGGCGGCCCTCCCCGAGGAGGAACGCCGGGCCATCGAGCTGGCCTACTTCGGCGGCCACACCTACCGTGAGGTGGCCGCCATCCTGGGTCAGCCGGAGGGGACCGTGAAGAGCAGGATCCGAGCAGGGATGCGACGGTTGCGGGCCAAACTGGAACGGCACGGAGTGGAGCCGGCATGGGTGGAGCACTGAGCCACGCCGAGGCCAGCGAGCTGCTCGGGGCGTATGCCCTCGACGCCGTGGAGGCCGACGAGGCGACCGCCGTGGCCGCCCACCTGGCCTCCTGCCCGGCCTGTCGCAACGAGGTCGACCAGCTCCGAGCCGTGGCCGCCGTCTTGGCCTGGGAGGGAGCCGACGCGCCGCCCGAGCTCTGGGACCGGATCAGTGCCGGACTCGGGACCGAGCCGCCGGGGATCTCGCCGAACCCGCCTCGTCTCGCGCCCCTGGGCGCGCGGGTCAGCCCTGCTCAACGCCACCGGAGCTGGGTCCGCCGTTCCCTCGGTGCCATCGCCGCAGCGGCAGCCGTCGCCATCGGCGTCCTGGCCGTCCAGGTCGGCACCCTCGACCACCGTGTCGGCCAGCTGAGCGCCCTGGCTGCCCACCAGGGGGTGCCGGCGGCGGCAGCCCAGGCCATGGCCGATCCCCGGGCCGAGCGGGTGGCCCTCACCGCTGTCGGCGCGCCGGACCGCACCGTGGCCGACCTGGTGATCCTGCCCGACGGGACAGCCTTCTTGGTGGAGGGGAACCTGCCGGCCTTGCCCCCCGGCCGGACCTACCAGCTCTGGGGCATGGAGCACGGCCAGGCCGTCTCCCTCGGCCTCCTCGGCCGCCAGCCCCGGGTCGTGGCCTTCGCCGTCCACAGTCCCCTCCCCATCAGGGCCTTCGCCGTGACCGCCGAGCCGGCGGGTGGCGTCGTGGTGGCCACCAGCCCGCCGGTGGCCGAGGGCCAGGTGGTCCGGACCTAGGTCCTGGCGGCCGACCGGTCGTTCAGGCAGCGGCCAGGGCCCCGTGGCGGCCCAGAAACACAACGATTCACACAAACTCCACAACGGCCAAACTGACCGAGGGCCACGACGTCCTCGGGCCTCGAGGTCCGCGGGCAGCCGGGTCGCCGGCAGGGCGTCCGAGGTCGAGGATCCGAGGATCGGCCGTCTAGGGCACCCAGCGCGGGGAGCGGCGCTCCAGGAAGGCCGCCATGCCCTCCTGGCCCTCCTCGCCCTCGAAGAGCTGTCGGGAGAGCTGCTGGGCCCAGGCGTAGGCCGCCTCCGGGGGCAGTCCGGGCAGCGTGGCGAGCACTCGCTTCGTGGCGGCCTGGGCACCAGGTGCCCCTTGGAGGAGGGCGTGGACCAGGCGGTCCCGGGTGCCTGGGAGGTCGTCGGGTTCGGCCACCTCGCAGACCAGACCCATGGCGGCTGCCTGGTCGGCCCCAAAGCGCTCCCCGGTGAGGAACCAGCGGCGTGCCTGGGCCAGGCCGAGCTTGGGGAGGGCGGCGACGGCGACGACCGCCGGGGCCACCCCCACTCGGACCTCACTGAAGCCGAAGCTGGCCCGGGTGGAGGCCACGACAAGGTCGGCGGCAGCGACGAGGCCCATGCCGCCACCGAGGCAGGCGCCGTCGACCTCGGCCAGGACGGGTTGAGGGAGGCCTTGGACCATCTGGAGGAGCCCGGGCAGGTCGACTCGGCTCCGAAGCCCCGCGAGGCCGCCGCTTCGGAGGTCGGCGCCGGCGCAGAAGGCGGGCCCTCGGTGGCCGAGGACGACCACCCGGACACCGGGTTGGGTTTGGAGCTGCCGGAGGGCGTCGGCGAGGGCGTCGACCATGGCGGTGCTGAGGACGTTGCGACGCTCGGGCTGGTCGAGGATCACCCGGGCGACGGGGCCGTTCTGCTCGACTCGAACCGGCGGGCCTTCGGGCGTGGTGGCTGCGGTCATGGTCCTCCTCCTCGTCGGGCGCTTCTCGGGGCGCGCTGTGGGACCTGCCGTGCATCCTGCCCGCGCCCCCGACCGCCCTCACTTGGTTGACCAGTCAGTCAAGTAAGCTCCTGGTGGCGGCGGGCGGACGTCAGTGTGCGGCGAGAGGGGCTGGGGGACGCTTCGATGTCGGTTCGACTGGAGCTACCGGGGGACGACGATCCCCGCCGGCAGGCGATCCGGGCGTGGTTGGCGGCCCACCCCTCGCCGAGCGGCCGGGAGCTGGCAGAGGGGGGCTGGGTGGTGCCGCACTGGCCCCGGCCCTACGGCCACGACGCCGACCCGGTGTTCCAACTGATCGTGGACGACGAGCTGGCGAAGGCCGGGGTGCGCCGACCCGAGAACCCCATCGGCATCGGGTGGGCGGCGCCGACCATTCTGCTGGCTGGGACCCCGGAGCAGCGGGAGCGGTACCTGCTGCCGGCGCTGGCCGGCGAGGAGGTGTGGTGCCAGCTGTTCAGCGAGCCGGACGCCGGGTCGGACCTGGCCAGCCTGCGGACCCGGGCCGTGGAGGACGGCGACGGCTGGGTGGTGAGCGGGCGGAAGATCTGGACGAGCGGTGCCCAGCACGCCCAGTTCGGCATCCTGCTTGCCCGGACCGACCCGGATGCCCCGCGGCACCAGGGCATCACCTACTTCATCTGCCCCATGGACAGCCCGGGGATCACGGTGCGGCCCATCGTGGACATGACCGGGCTGGCCCTGTTCAACGAGGTCACCCTGGACGAGGTGCATCTGGGCCCGGAACTGGTGGTGGGCAGACCGGGGGACGGCTGGCGGCTGGCGAAGCTGACCCTGGCGAACGAGCGGGTCTCGCTGTCGAGCGGCGGGGTGCTCTGGGGCCGGGGGCCGACGGTCGGGGACCTGGTGGACCAGGTCCGGGCCAGCGGTGGCGTGGCGGGCCCGGCGCGGGACCGCCTGGTGCGGGCCTGGGCGGAGGGCCAGGTGCTCGAGCAGCTGCGGCTGCGGCTGCTGGCGGCCCGGATGGCCGGGCAGGCGCCGGGTCCAGAGGCCTCGGTGCAGAAGCTGGCCGCCGACCGGCACGGTCAGGCGGTCCTGCGGCTGGCGAAGGACCTGGAGGGTCCGGCGGGGACGGTGGCCGAGGGCGACCCGGTGTGGCAGCACGGCTTCCTGTTCTCCCCGGCCTTGACGATCGGGGGCGGGACGGCGGAGGTGCAGCGGAACGTCATCGGGGAGCGTGTGCTCGGGCTGCCCCGGGACCCGGGGGTGTGAGCGACGCGGAGGGGCGCTCCGAGAGGACCTAGGGTGCTGGAGGGACCCTGGGAGGTGAAGCTCCCAGTGGCATGGAGGAGGGGGAGACGTGGCTGGCTGGAACTTCGCCGAGCTGTGGGAGACGGCGGCCGAGGCGCACCCCGACGCGCCGGCCCTCGTGCAGGGCGAGCGGCGGCTGACCTGGGCCGAGGTGGACCACCGGGCCGACGGGGTGGCCCGGTGGCTGGTGGACCTGGGGGTGCAGGAGCAGGACAAGGTCGCCCAGTACCTGTACAACTGCCCGGAGTACATGGAGTCGATGTTCGCCTGCTACAAGGCCGGCCTGGCCCCGGTGAACACGAACTACCGCTACAGGCCGGCCGAGCTGCGCTACCTCTGGGACAACGCCGACGCGGTGGCCGTGGTCTTCCACGGCTGCTTCGCGGAGCGGATCGAGCCGCTGCGCCGGGAGCTGCCGAAGGTGCGGGGCTGGCTCTGGGTGGACGACGGGTCGGGACCCTGCCCGAGCTGGGCGGTGCCCTACGAGGAGGCGGCGAGGAGCGCCCCGGTCGGGGTGCGGACCAGAGCAGCGTGGGGCCGATCCGGTGACCACCTGTACCTGCTCTACACCGGGGGTACGACGGGCATGCCGAAGGGCGTCATGTGGCGGCAGGACGACCTGGTGGTCCTGGTTGCTGGCCTGCTGCTCGGTGGCCTGCCCGACGAGCCGGACTACGAGCTGTTCCGCTCCCGCCTGCCGAACCCGCCGCCGGTCGGACTGCCGGCGTGCCCGCTGATGCACGGCACGGGCGCCCTGGTCTCCAAGGGGGTCTGGACCCAAGGGGGATGCGTCGTGACGCTGACCGGACGGCGCTACGACCCGGTGGAGCTCCTGGAGACCATCGGCCGGGAGCGGGTGAACGTGCTGGCCATCGTGGGGGACGCCTTCGCCAAGCCCATGCTGCGGGCCCTCGAGGCCGAGCCCGAGCGCTTTGACGTCTCCAGCCTGATGGCCATCACGTCCTCGGGGGTCATGTGGAGCGAGGAGACCAAGCGGGGTCTTCTGGCCCGGAACCCGAACATGGTCCTGCTGGACGCGTTCTCGTCGTCGGAGGCCCTGGGCATGGGGGCCTCGGTCTCGGGCGGGGGTACGGCGGCTGCCACGGCGAAGTTCCAGCTGGGGGAGAAGGCGGTGGTCATCGGCGAGGACGGCCGGCTGGTGGAGCCGGGCTCGGGGGAGATCGGCATGGTCGGGGTCGGGGGCCGGATCCCGCTGGGCTACTACAAGGACCCCGAAAAGACGGCGAAGACCTTCAAGGTGGTGGACGGCAAGCGCTACTCGATCCCCGGGGACTTCGCCCGGGTGGAGGCCGACGGGACGATCACCTTGCTGGGCCGGGGTTCGGTGTGCATCAACACGGCGGGCGAGAAGGTCTTCCCCGAGGAGGTCGAGGAGGTGGTGAAGCGCCTGCCGGAGGTGGCCGACTGCGTGGTGGTCGGGGTCCCCGACGAGCGCTGGGGGGAGGCCGTGACCGCCCTGGTGGAGCCCCAGCCGGGTGCGACCCTGGACGAGGCGACCGTGGTGGCCCACGTGCGGGGCGAGCTGGCCGACTACAAGGTGCCGAAGCGGGTCCTGGTGGTCGACAGCATCGGCCGGGCGCCCAACGGCAAGGTGGACTACCGTCGCTGCCGGGAGCGGGCCATGGAGGCGGTCGGCGTCCAGGTCGGCTGAGCCTCGGCGGCCGAGGAGGCAGCGGTGCGACTGGCGACGGTGCGAATCGGTGGTGGGACCCGGGCGGCCCGGGTGGAGGGCGAGCGGCTGGTCCTGCTCGGCGCGCCGGACGTGGTCAGCTTGCTGGCCAGTCCCCGCTGGCAGGAGGAGGCGGCGACCGGGGGCTCGGCCGACGGCCCGGCGCTGGAGGAGGCCGATCTGGCGCCGGTGGTGCGGCCGGCCCGGGTGGTCTGCGTGGGGCTCAACTATCGGAGCCACATCCTGGAGACCGGTCGGGAGCTGCCCGAGTACCCGACGCTCTTCGCCAAGTTTCCCGACACCCTCCTGGGTCCCCGGGACGACCTGGTCCTGCCGGCCGCTTCGGAGCGGGTCGACTGGGAGGCCGAGCTGGGGGTGGTGGTGGGCCGGACGCTCCGGCGGGCCGGTGCGGCCGAGGCGGAGGCGGCCATCGCCGGGTTCACGGCGGTGAACGACGTCTCCATGCGGGACTGGCAGCGCCGGACCCTGCAGTGGTTCCAGGGGAAGAACTTCGAGGCCACCACCCCGGTCGGCCCGGTGCTGACCACCCCCGACGAGGTCGGCCAGGCGACTGACCTGAAGCTGCGCTGCACGGTGGACGGGGAGGTCGTGCAGGAGGCCTCCACCGCCGACCTGCTCTTCGGCCCCGCCGAGATCCTGGCGTACGTCTCGACCTTCATGACCCTCCACCCGGGGGACCTGGTGGCCACCGGCACCCCGGGCGGGGTGGGGGCGGCTCGGACACCACCGGTCTTCCTGCGCCCCGGCCAGGTGGTCGAGGTGAGCCTGGAGGGCATCGGCAGCCTGGTGAACCGCTGCGTCGCCGAGGCCAGCTGAGCGTCGGCCTGCCCGCCCGGTCGGCCGTCGTGGCCTCCGGGAGTGGCCGGTGGTGTGGCCAGGGACGGGTCAGTCGGCGAGCAGGCAGAAGCGCCGGGAGGAGTCGAGCAGGCGGTCGAGCGGGTGGCGGTCGGCGTTCTCGACCCATTCGACGTCGGCCAGTCGGCGGAGGCGGGGCCGCCGCCAGCCGGCCTCCTCGGCGAGGGCCACCAGCTGGTCGGGCGGGGTGCCGGTCCCGAGGGGGAGGGCAGCTCGGAGCGCGGCTGGGTAGGGGGCGTGGTGGTCGGGGGGGACGGCCCGGAGGCGCCGCCAGAGCTGGAGCAGGGGTTGGCGCCAGGACCGGTCGGGGTCGGCGTGACCCCAGAGACTCTCGAGGAGGACCAGGCGGCCGTGTGGCGCGACCTGTCGCCAGGCGGCCAGGGCCCGGCGCGGGTCTGGCAGGGTCCAGAGGAGATGCCGTTCGACGACCGCGTCGAAGGGACCGGGCGGGGGCGCGTGGGCCGGCTGGACCACGGCCTCGATCGACAAGGAGCGGGCCTCGGCCTTCTGGCGGAGGCGGGCCAGCATGCCGGGGGAGAGGTCGAGGGCGGTCACCTGGTGGCCGAGCTCGGCTGCGAGGAGGCTCACGAAGCCGGTGCCCGCCCCGGCATCGAGGACCCGGGCGGGGGCTGGCGGCAAGACGTCGGCGAGCAGGGCCCGCCAGGCGGCGAGGACCGCTGGCCGGCGGGGCTGGTGCCCAGGGGCCTGGTCGTAGCCGGCTGCATCCTCGTCCCAGTAGGCCCGGAGGTCGGCGACGAGCTCGTCGGGGTGGGGCATCGGCTCTCCTCACCGTGCTGTCCGCCTCGGCGGGCGGACGCGGGCTCACAGGTCGGTCAGTTTCCAGCCCAGGCCCGGACCCGGCAAGGCGCGGGCGGCGACGACTGGGAGGCGGGTGGTCGTGGCGCCGAGGTGGACGTCCATGGTGCCAACGTGGGCGCCGGCGGGCAGGCTCGAGGCGAGGCGGACCGGCTGGAACCCGCTCCGGACCGTTTCGCCGGGCCAGCTGACCACGCTGAGGCCCTTGGTCACCACCATCGGCACGCTGGAGCCCCAGGGGGTGGTGATGGTGCCGACGGCCTGGCCCTGACGGAGCAGGGTCCGTTCGGCCAGCTCGGGTCGGAGGGCCTGCGCCAGGTCGACGGCGGCGTGGAGCGCCGACTGGATGATGGGCGGGGTCTGCTGGCCGAGGACCGCCCCGATGACCTGGACCGGCTGGCCGCCCACCTCGACCTGGTCGTCGAAGAGGAAGCAGCCCCCCGCCTGGCTGTCCGACCCGGTCTTGATCCCGATGATCCCGTGGTGATCGAGCTCGTAGTCGTAGTTGTAGACGGTGCCGGCCACCGGCAGGGTGACGCTCGGCTTGCCGACGATGCTGGCGAAGACCGGGTTGGCCATCGCGGCCTCGCCGAGCCGGACCAGGTCGAGGGGCGTGCTGACCGATCCGGGGTTCAGGCCGCTCGGCCCGACGTAGCGGGTGTGGTGGAGGCCGAGGGCGGCCGCCTCGGCGTTCATCTGGGCGACGAACGCCGGGATCGACCCGGCGGCCCAGTCGGCGAGGACGTCGGCCATGTTGTTGCCCGAGGGGATCAGCAGGGCTTCGAGGGCCTGGCGTTCGCTGAGCTGCTCCCCGGCTGCCACCTTCACCACCGACTGCTGGGTGGCCACGTCGTGCTGGTAGGTGGCGACGTCGGCCGGGGTGATGGTGATGGTGGGGCCCTGCTGGCCGAAGCCCAGTGGATGGTCGTGGAGGACCACCAGGGCGGTCATGACCTTCGTGATGCTGGCCATGGGCAGGGGAGTCTGGGGCCCGGCCGTACCGACCAGGCCCGAACCGGCCACGGCCATGGCCGCCTCGCCCTGGGTGGGCCAGGGCAGGTGGAGGGGGCCGCCCGGGACTCGCAGCACCTGGTCGTTGAACTGGGCCCGGGCGACCGGGGCGGGACGGAGGGCCTGGACCCCCACGTAGACCACGGCGGCCACCAGGACCACCGCCAGGACGACGCGCAGCAGGCCCCGCTCCGCCCCGAATCCGACCGGGCGCCCGCGGCGGGCCAGGTGGCGGCCCCGGTGACGGGGCGCGGGGTCGGCCCTGAGCTGGACCAAGCCGGCGAGCGCGTCGGCGTGCTGACGGCGGCTCATCGCGCCGCTCCGGCACGGGGCAGGGACCGAGGGGTCATGACACCACCGTCCTCGTGGGGTCTCCGAGAGGTCCAAGGGTGCGGGGACGCCGCCGAGCGACGCCCAGAGCATGGTGGCAGAGGGCGGCTCGTCGTGGGGGTCGCCTCCCCGAGCGTGTAGCGCGTGACCAGCCGGTCACCGCAACTACACGCCAAGCGCCATACTGGGGGCGCTGCCCCGTTCCCAAGGGATGGAGCACCGGGGAACAGCGGCTCGACGGAGGGCCGACCAGGCACGGTGCGGACGCCGGTCGGTCGGGGAGGTGGCCATGGGGAAGGAGCATCGAGGCGGGCGGCGGTGGCGACGGCTTTGGCCGGCCGCCGTCCTGAGCGGGGTGGCGGTCCTGGCGGCGTCGTGCTCGAACGCGGCGTCGTCGGGTTCGGTGGCGGCGGCAGCACCCGGCGTCCACGCCCACACCATCGACGTCGGTGCCCTGGCCAGCGAGTCGGGACTGATCACCGCCGGCTTCGGGGACATCGTCGACGGGGTCCGGGCCTACTTCGACTGGGTCGACGCCCACGGCGGGGTGGACGGCCGGCGGATCGTCCTGGCGGATGTGGGGAACGACCAGAGCAACCCGACGACCGACACCGAGGTGGCCCGGACCCTGGTCGAGCAGGATCATGTGTTCGCCATCGTGGGGGTCGGCACGGCCTTCTTCAGCGCCGCCAGCTACCTGGCCTCGACCGGCACGCCGACCTTCGGCTACGTGGTGAGCAACGTCTGGTCGAAGGCCCCGAACCTCTTCGGCACCTACGGCTCGGTCATCGACTACTCGACCAACGGGTCGACCATCGCCTGGGTCGCCCACCAGCTGGGGGTGCGGAGCGCGGCGGTGGTCGGCTACGGGGGGGTGGCCGAGTCCAGCGGGGCCTGCGAGGCCGACGCCCAGCAGCTGCCCCGCTTCGGGATCTCGGTCCCGGTCCAGGACGAGACCTTCACGCTCGGCGGCGACCCGGACGCCATCGTGGCCGAGATGGCCCGGGACCACGTGGGCCTGCTGGTCAGCTGCCTGGACGGGGCCGACAGCCTGTCCTTCGCCAAGGCCATGCAGGCCTACGGCCTGGGCGCCGCCTGGTCCCTCTGGCAGAACGGCTACTCGCGAAGCGTCGTCGCGGCCAACCCGACGGCGACCGACCACGTGATCTTCCAGCTGGAGAACGTGCCGTTCGAGGCCGGCACGCTCGACCCGAAGCAGTACCCGGGGATGGTCACCTACCTGCGGGAGATGAACCGCTACGAGCCGGCCTGGACCTACCACGACACGGCCTTCCAGGGCTGGGTGAACGCCGCCCAGTTCGTGGCCGGTCTGCGGGCGGTCGGTCACGGCCGGCTGACCCAGCGGGCCCTGGTGGACGCCATCAACAAGGAGACCGACTTCACCGCCGGCGGCCTGATCCCGCCGGTGAACTGGACCGAGGCCCACACGGTGGACGCCCCCCCGTACTGCAGCAGCTTCGTGGTCGCCGAGAACGGGCACATCGCTCCGATGGCCGCCTTGGAGGGTCCCCACCACGAGCTGCTGGTCTGCTTCGACGCCTCGAGCGACCAGCCGGTGACCCCGCCGCCAGGGACCCCGGGGACCTGAGGAGCGGGCGGCCAGTGGTGACCGGCGGACCAGGGAGCCGAGGGGAGGGCGAGCGACGATGAACGCCCTCGTGAGTGCCACGGTCCCCGGGGTGACCTACGGCTGCGAGTTCGGCCTCATGGCCGTGGGGCTCGTCCTGACGTACCGGGCCACCGGGGTGTTCAACCTGGCCTTCGGTGCCCAGGCCTTCGCCTCGGCCTTCGTCTTCGACCTGCTGAGCCGCTACGAGCAGGTGCCCGAGTGGGCGGCCTTCGTGGTGGCCGTGGTCCTCCTGGCCCCGGCCGTCGGCCTGGCCCTGGACCGCTTCCTCTACCGCCACGTGCCAGCCCGGGCGGCCATGGCGAGGACCGTCATCGCCATCGCCGTGCTGCTGGCCATCCCCGAGCTCATCCCCCTGCTCTTCGGCACGGCCACCCGGAGCCGCATCGGGTCCCTCGGCCTGCCGGCCAACCAGGTCTACTTCCACCTGGCCGGCACCCCGGTGACCGGGTCGGAGATCACCACCGTGGGGGTCACCGTCCTGGCGGCCGTCCTGCTGACCGGGCTCCTCCGGGGCACCCGCTTCGGCCTGCGGATGCGGGCGGTGGTGGAGAGCCGGCGGCTGGCCGAGCTCGAGGGGGTGGACGCGGCGGCGGTGTCGGCCGCCGCCTGGGGCCTCTCGAGCTTCCTGGCCGGCCTGGCCGGGGTACTGCTGCTGCCCCAGATGGGATCCCTGGACCCCACCGACCCCCTGGCGTTCACCGCCCTGCTGGTGGCCGGTCTGACGGCCGCGGCCGTGGCCTCGCTGCGGAGCGTGCCGTGGGCGCTCGGGGCCGGGGTGCTCCTGGGGGTCCTGGAGACCGTCCTGCAGACCGAGCTGCCGGCCAACAGCGTCTGGTCCCAGGGGCTGCTCGAGGCCCTGCCCTTCGTGCTGCTGGTCGGGGTGCTCCTGGTGAACCCTCGGCTGCGGACCCTCGAGCGGAGCCAGGACCCCCTGGCCGGGGTGGACCCTCCACCCCCGCCACCGTCGGTCTCGGTCCGGGACGCCCGGCTGGCCGGGCCGATGCGCTGGGGGTTCCGGCTGCTGCTGGTGGCCTTCGTGGTTTCGTCCTTGACCTGGGTGCCGGGGAACTGGGTCTTCTCCCTGGGCCAGGGGCTGGTGCTTTCCGTCATCTTCCTGTCGGTCGTGGTGGTGACCGGCATGGGCGGCCAGCTCTCTCTCTGCCAGGCCACCTTCGCCGGGATCGGGGCCTTCGCCGCCGGCCAGCTGGCCAGCCACCTCGGCCTCTCGGTCCTGCTCGGCGCCCTCGTCGGCGCTGCCATCGCCGCCGCCGTCGGCACCGTGGTGGCTCTCGTGGCCGCCCGGGCGTCGGGGTTGTTGCTGACCCTGGTCACCTTGGCCTTCGCCCTCTTCGCCGACAGCGTGCTCTTCCAGTTCTCCTGGTCCGGTGGGGGCTACAGCGGGGTGACGGTGCCCCGGCCGGTCCTGGGTCCGGTGAGTTTTGTGAGCGACCGGGCCTTCTTGCTGCTGGCCCTGGTGGTGCTGGTCGTGGTCATGGGCCTGGTGGTGCTGGTCCAGCGGGGTACGACCGGTCGGGTCCTGGCTGCCCTCCGGGGAAGCCCGGTCGGGGCGGCCAGCGTGGGGGTCTGGGAGGCCCGGGCGAAGGTCACGGTCTTCGCCCTCTCGGCTGCCGTGGCCGGCCTCGGCGGCGCGCTCTTCGGCTCCATCCAGGGCCCCATCAGCTCGAGCGACTTCCAGTACACGGTGTCGCTGGCCTTCGTGGTCGTCGTCCTGACCACCGGGGTCCAGACCGTGGAGGGGGCGGTCCAGGCCGGCATGGCCTACGCGGTGATCGGCCAGGCCCTCACCTACCTGCCGAGCCGCTTCTCGGGGGTGGAGTTCCTCCTCTTCGCCGCCGGTGCCCTGACCTACGCGGCCCACCCCGAGGGCATCGTGGAGTACCAGCGGACCCGCTGGTTGCAGCGGGCCAACGCCGTGCTGGCCGCCTGGGACACCTGGCGAGCCGGGCGGGGACCGGGAGGCGAGCAGGGCACGGACCGGGCGCGGGCCCTGCCCTCGGCCATCGGCGGGGAGGCCGGGTGAGCGAGGGTGCTGCCTTGCTCGAGGTCGCCGGGGTCCACGTGGCCTTCGGCGGGGTGCAGGCCCTGGACGGGGTCTCGTTCCAGGTGGGCCCCGGGGAGGCCGTCGGCCTGGTGGGGCCGAACGGGGCGGGCAAGACCACCCTGTTCAACGTCGTCACCGGTCAGCTCCGGCCGGACGCCGGGACGGTGCGCTTCGAGGGGCGGCCCCTCGGCGGGGTGCCCTCGCACCGCCGGGCCCGGCTCGGCATCGCCCGGACCTTCCAGCGGGTCGAGGTCTTCCCCGAGCTGAGCCCCCTCGAGCACGTCGTGGTGGCCCGGCGGGCCAGCCGGGGCGAGGGTTCGCTCTGGGCGGACCTCCTGGGTCGGGGTCGCCTGTCGCCCGAGGAGCATCGCAGCGCCCTCGACCTCCTCCGGGCGGTCGGCCTGTCCTCCTTGGCCGAGGTGCCGGTGGCCGCCTTGACCCTGGGCCAGCAACGCCTGGTGGAGCTGGCCCGAGCCCTGGCCCTCGAGCCTCGGCTCCTCCTGGCCGACGAGCCCTCCTCGGGCCTGGACGCCGCCGAACGGGCCTCGGTGGCTCGCCTGCTGCGCCGGCTGGTCGAGGCCCGGGGGACGGCTCTGTTGCTGGTCGAGCACGACCTGGCCCTCGTTCGCCAGGTGGTCGACCGGGTCCTGGTGCTGGACTCCGGTGCGCTGGTGGCCGAGGGTCCCTTCGACCAGGTCGTCACCGACCCCCGGGTCCGCCAGGCCTACCTCGGTCGAGCCGCCAGCTGAGGCGAAGGCGCCCTCCCTCGGGGGAAGCGCTCGGGTCGCTCCGGGGCGGTCGAGGTGGGCACCGCTGGGGCGAGCGCTGGGACCACCCGACGGCGGCCCTGCGCTCCAGCCAGGGCCGCAAGCCCTGCTCGTTCTGATCGGGCGGTCCGCTGCGGACGGCGTGCGCCGCCCGTTGGGTTCGATTCGGCGCCCGGCGCCGGATCCTCGGGATCGGGACGAGGAACCGAGATACTGCTATTGGTGCTAGTGTCAGTAGTGATGGTGTTCCGGCAGGTGGATCGAGGCGACCCGACCTCGCTGCACGAGCAGGTGACCGCCGAGATCCGGCGAGCCATCACCGAGGGCGAGGCGAAGCCGGGCGAGCGGCTGCCCCCGGCTCGGGACCTGGCAGCGGTCCTGGGGGTGAACACGAACACGGTCCTGAAGGCCCTGCGCGAGCTGCGGGACGAGGGGCTCGTGACCTTCGGCCGTGGCCGGGGGGTGACGGTGGTCGGGGGAGCGCCGGGGCGGGCGGCGGTCCTGGCCCAGGCCCGGGAGCTGGTGCGCTTCGCTCGGCGCCACGGCTACCGGCCAGAGGAGTTGGCCCGGATGATCGAGGGCCTGCGGTGAGCCGCACCTCGGGCACCGCGGCCCCAAGCGGCCTCCAGCCCGGGGCACCGCCAGGACCGGGCCTCGACGCCGAGGCGCTCATCGAGGAGGCCCGGGCCCGCCAGCGACGCCGGCGGCGGCGGGTCGGTGCGACCGTGCTCGCCGTCACCCTGGCTGGCCTGCTGGCGTTGGGCCTGGCCGAGGTGCTCCCTGGTCGGGGGAGCGAGAGCCGAGCAGATCTCGGGGATCGGGCCGGCCCGGTGGCCGGACACCAGCGCCCTCCGGCGTCCTTGGTGGCCGCCCAGTGGCGGACGCCGGGGACGCTCCAGGCGGTGAGCTGCGTGGGTCGGCGATGCGTGTCGGTGGGCGAGGCGGGCGTGTCGGTGGGCTTCTCACCAGGTGTCGTCGGTGAGGCCCACGCCCAGGTCCTGATCAGCACTGATGGGGGGCAGCGGTGGGTGCCGGGGGCGGCGCCGCGCGGGGCGGTGGACCTGGCCGGGGTGGCCTGTGGCGGGTCCGGGTGGTGCCTGGCGGTCGGCCAAGGGCCGCCGCAGGCGGTGTCCCCGGCGCTGGCGGCTTCGCTGCCCGCCCGGCTCCAGAAGTACCAATTCGTCGCCTGGGGCCTGGCCTTCGTGAGCCACGACGGCGGGGCCCACTGGTCGCCGGTCCCCCTGCCGGCCCGCACGGCACCCCTGGTCAGCCTGTCGTGCTGGTCGGCGGGCTCCTGCGTGGCGGTCGGGGCCTTGCCGGTCGTGCTGACCAGGGGCTCGGGCCCGGGGGCCGGGGCCGTCGGGGCGGTGGCCGTCCCCGCGGTCGTCGCCCTCGTCACGACCGATGGCGGGGCCCACTGGGCGTCGCTCGCGCTGCCGGTCCGCCTGCTCCGGGCCACGGCGCTGGCCTGCGGGCCGGCGGGGCGCTGCCTGCTGGCCGGTCAGTCGGGACCACCGGGGTCGCCGTCGCCGGTGGTGCTGGCAAGCAGCGACGGGGCTACCGCCTGGCACTTAGAGCCACCGCCGAGCTTGCCTGCTGGGCCCCTCGCCCAGGAGCCCTCCCCGGCGCTGCTGACCGCGGTGGCGTGTCCCGGTGCTGGGCGCTGCGTGGCGTGGGGTGTCGTGCCCGACGGTGGACCGGGGGGCCAGACGCTGCTGGTGACGAGCGACGGCGGGGCGAGCTGGTCGGTGGCCTCGGGTGGGCGGGTGCCGAGGCGGCTCTTCTTGAGCGAGCCCGGTCGACTGGCGGCCGTCGACTGCCCGACCAGCGAGCGCTGCGTGGCCACCCTCGGAGAGCCGGGAGCGGGCGGCCCCGAGGCAGTCCTGGTCTCGGAGGACGGCGGGGCGAGCTGGCAGCTGGTCCCGCCCCAGGCGGATCGGCTGGCACAAGCCACCACGGCCCTGGCCTGCCAGGCGGGAGGGTCCTGCGTCGCGGTCGGGGCCACCACGACCTCGCCAGCGCAGTGGCTGGCCGCCGCCTGGACCAGCGACCCTGCGGGCAGCTGGCAGCCGGCCACCGTGCCGGTGGCCCTGGCCAGCCTGCGCGCCGTGGCCTGCTTCACCGCCCGGCGCTGCGTCGCCGGGGGCGCCGCAGACGACGGGGCGGGCGTCGCCTTGGTGAGCAGTGACGGCGGGACCAGCTGGCGGGCTGCGACCCTGCCCGTCGGCACCCCACCGCTCCAGGCGGTGTGGTGCGCCGCCGACGGCCAGTGCCTCGGGGTGGCCGACCTGGAGGAATCGACCGCCGGTCGCTTCGAGGTGCTGGTCTCGGGCGACGCTGGTCGGGTCTGGACCGAGCAGGCCGGGTCGCCACATCGGGGTGCCCTGATCGCCCTGTCCTGCCGGAGCCTCCGGGTCTGCTGGGCGCTCGTCGGGACCGAGGGTGACAGCAGCCTCGTCTTCGGTCGGGTCCTGGCTCTTCGGACCACCGACGGCGGGACCAGGTGGACGACGGTGTCCTTGCCGGCCGGGCTGGAGCCGGGGTCCCTCGCGCTGTCCTGCCCGAGCAGCCGGTTCTGCCTGGCCCTGGCCCCTGCTTTTCGGACTGCTGCCGGCCAGGTGGTGGTGGCCCTGGTCGATCGGCACGGTTCGCTCTTCGGGCGGGTCGTCGGCCGACTGCGGAGGGGGTGGGGAGCCCACTCCCTGCTCTGCCTGAGCACCCAGCGCTGCCTGGCGGCCGGGCAGGGCCCGGGCTGGTCGAGCCGGGGCATCGTGCTGCTGTCGACGGACGCCGGAGCCCACTGGCGGCTGGTCACGGAGGCTACCCGGTACCAGGGAGTGGAGGCGCTGGCCTGCCCGACGTCGAGGCGATGCGTCGGGGTTGGCAACGGCCCACCGCTGAACGGTGCCGGGGTGCTGGCCGGTCCACCGGCGCCCTCGAGATGGCGAATGGAGGCCATCCCGGGCGGTGTCGGGAAGCTCGTGGCCGTCTCCTGCCTCACCAGCGACGACTGCGTCGCCGTCGGTACCGTCCCCGGCGGGGCGGTCGTGCTGGTCAGTCAGGATGCTGGTCGCCGCTGGCAGCCAGCAGCGATGCCGACCTTCGTCGAGGAGCCGCTGCTGGGCCCGCTCTCCCGCTGAGGGCGGGACGCCGACGCAGTCAGCGGCAGCGGCTGTGACCACCCCCTGTGACGGCGGCCATGGCATCCTCCCCGTAGGCGGCCATGGAAGGTCCCCGCGGACGGCCATCGGAGTTCCCCGCGCGTGGCCACGACGTTTCCCCGCGTGTGGCTGTCGGCGTCCCCGTGGGGACGTGGTTCGCAGTGGGGCTCCTCCCCGGCTGAGATCGACGGTGCTTCCCACTCGATCCAGCACAGAGAGGAGCCATTCGACATGTTGTCGGAGGATGAGATCATGGACGTACTCGAGGCGTTCGATCTGACCCGTTCGTATCGCGCGGCGGCCCAGCTGTGCGGCGTGGATCACCACACCGTGCGTCGTTATGTGGCTGCTCGCAGCGTACAAGTCCCCTCATGTGGTGGGGTTTGGGATAGCCCGGGGGTCCACCATTTGGGGGGCCATCGGGGTGATCCTCGGTGTGTTCCTGACCGAACGCAC
>NZ_JAKHEX010000028.1 GCF_023130475.1 Aciditerrimonas ferrireducens | reverse complement strand
CAGGAACACCGAGATGGCGAAGGCCGAGCCGATGATGTCGAGGTGGAGCATCTGGCGCCAGGGCCGCTTCAAGGACTCGGAGATGTCCAGGCCCTTGGCCCGGGCTTCGATGAGGGCCCGGTCCCGCATGGAGACCATGAGCTGGTCCCGCAGGGCGGGGGAGAGCTCCCGCAGGCCCAGGATGGCGATGGCCGCCACCACCAGGCCCACCACGCCGCAGATGTGGAACTGCCCCTGCCAGGGCGGGGTGGCCCCAGCGGCCAGGGTGTGGCTGGCCACCTCGGCCACCACCAGGCTGCCCATGACCGGGCCGAGGGTCCAAAAGCCCATGGCCGAGGCCCGGCCCAGCTGGGGCGAGAAGTCCCGCACCAGGGCCGGGGTGGCCACCAGGATGATCCCCTCCACGAAGCTGACCGCTCCGAACATGACGGCGTAGGTCCACTCCGAGGAGGCGTTCGGGAGGCCGACGAGGACCAGGAGGCCGGTGACCACCAGGCCGTAGGTCACGAGGTTCGCCCGTCCCCAGCGGTCCGCCAGCCCGGCGATCAACGAGGCGAAGGCCCCGAGCGCATTGCCCACCACCGAGATGTCCACGTAGAACATGAAGGACATGTGGTACTGGGCGATGATCGACGGGGCGACCGCACCCTGGACGTAGAGCTCGTAGTAGAGGACGATGGTCGCCACCACCACGATCCCCAGGAAGAAGATGCGGGGGGCGGTCTCCGGGTAGTGGTCCAGCTGCCGGCGCCACAGGAAGCTCAGTGGTGAGCTGCTCCGTCGCTCGGCTGGCTGGGCCAGCGCGGTATCGGTCATGTCTCCCCTCCCTCCGTGGCACTCCCCCCGACCGCCATCGGCCGAGGGCGGGCCCGGCCCGCATCGTAGCCAAGGCCGTGAACGGGTGGTGATTTCCTCGTCCCCGTGGGTCCGCCGAGCGGCGTCGATGCGCGACTCAGGCGCTCTGAGCAGGGAACACTCGACGGCTGCGACGGGGGGCGTAGAGCTCGAAGGGCCACCCGTTCAGCGCGAATAGGTGGCCCTTTGTGGTTTCCTGGGCGCAGAGGGAGTGGGCGGCTAAGGTCCGCGCCGGCACCGCGGTCGTCGGGGCCCGGCAGGCGGCCACAGGAGGGGGGGGTCGGATGTCCAAGGGAGGACGGAGCAGGCAACGGGGGCGAGCCTGGCGGCTCGGCGCAACCGTGGTCGGGCTCATCGGCCTGGGAGGCCTCCTGGCCAGCTGCAGCAGTTCCTCGAGTGCTGCAGCGTCCGGTCACCGGGTGCTCCTGGTTGGGACCTTCCACGGCGTCCAGGGGCAGTACCGCTCCATCCAGGCCGCGGTCGACGCCGCCCGCCCCGGGGACACCATCCTCATCGGACCGGGCATCTACCACCCTGAGGACGACCTCCAGCACCCGCCGACGGCTCGGCAGGCGGCTCTCGGCGACTTCGGGGCCGTACTGGTCCGGACCCCCGACATCACTATCCGGGGCATGGACCGCAACACCGTCATCATCTCAGGCACCAAGCCCGACGGTGCCGACGCCTGCCCGAGCGCGGCGAGCGAGCAGCAGCTCGGGCCCCGGGGCAAGGACGGCAAACCCCTCGGTCGCAACGGCATCGTGGTCTTCCAGGCCAACGACGTGACCATCGAGAACCTGACGGTCTGCAACTTCCTCGACGGCGCCGGCTCCGCCGGCAACGGCATCTGGTGGGACGGGGGATCGGAGACCGGAACCATCGGCCTGCACGGCTACTGGGGCAGCTACCTGACGGCCACCACCACCTACTACGGCTCGCCGACCACCGGCCCGGCCTACGGGATCTTCGCCAACTCCGCCGCCGGCCCCGCCTCCTGGGACCAGCTGTACGCCAGCAACTTCGACGACTCGGGCATGTACGTCGGCGCCTGCCAGCAGGTCTGCGACATCACCATCCGCCACGCCACCATGGAGTGGAACGCCCTCGGGTACTCGGGCACGAACTCGGGTGGGGCCATCGTCATCGAGGACTCGGTCTTCGAGCACAACCAGGACGGCTTCGACACGAACACCCAGATTTACTCTGACCCGCCGCCCCCGCAGAACGGCGACTGCCCCGACGGGAAGACCAGCCCGATCACCCACACCCGGTCCTGCTGGGTCTTCATGCACAACCTCGTGGCCCACAACAACGACGCCAACGCGCCCATCGCACCCGGCGGCTACGCCGCGGCGGGCCCGGTCGGCACCGGCATGACCGTCTCGGGCGGCCGGAACGACACGGTCATGGACAACACCTTCGAGGACAACGGGGCCTGGGGCATCCTCTTCGTCCCCTTCCCCGACCACGACAAGCCCTTCCCGGGGGTGACCTGCAAGGGCTCCGGGGGCACCGAGGTGAGCGGGCTCGGCTGCGTCTACGACCCCGAGAACGACGCCCTCCTCGACAACACCTTCTCGCACAACGGCTACTGGGGGAACCCGACCAACTCGGACTACGGCCGGATCACCCTCGAAGCCGGCCAGCCCCAGAACTGCTTCCGGGGCAACATCGCCCCGGACGGCTCCGCACCGGCCGACCTCGAGACGATCGACGCCGTCTGCGGGCGGATCAGCACCAAGCCCCACCTCGGCGGGGACCTGACCGCCCAGGTCCTCTGCGACACCGGCTTCGGCAGCTGCCCGGCGAACGCCCACTACCCGAAGCCCTCCGCAGCTGACGTGGTCCTCCATGCCCTGCCGAAGGACCTCCCGACCATGCCGAACCCCTGCCAGGGGCTCCCCACGAACGCCTGGTGCCGGGCCGGTAAGCCCATCTAGGGAGGGCTAGGCGGGAGAGGCCTGGGGACCCTCGGTCCCCAAACACAACAAAACACACAAACTCCACAACGCCGACCGAGGGTCTGGCCCCCCGGCTCTGGATCCCGCGGGCCCGTCGGATCCCGGCCCGGGGTGGAGCGTTCGAGGCGGCGTGCCGAGGTGCTAGGTTGCCGACGACGGGCCGTTGGCGCAGTTGGTAGCGCACTTGCATGACGCGCAAGGGGTCAGAGGTTCGAGTCCTCTACGGCCCACCCGAGAACCCCGAGGTCGGCGGGCGGTGCCCGGCGGGTGCGGACGCAGCGACGACGCAGCGACGGAGCCGGGAGGGCGACGTGCGGGTGCTGGTCACCGGGGCGACGGGCTACATCGGCGGGCGCCTGGCCCCCCGCCTCCTCGAGCAGGGTCGGCAGGTGCGGTGCCTCGTGCGGGACCCGGCCCGCCTCCGGGACGTGCCCTGGGCACCCGACGCGGAGGTGGTGGCCGGGGACGTCTTGGACCCGGCGAGCTGCGAGCGGGCACTCAGCGGCTGCCAGGTGGCGTACTACCTGGTCCATCAGCTCGGGAGCGGGCCTCGCTTCGCCGAGCGGGACCGGCGGGCTGCCAGCGTGTTCGCCGCCGCTGCCCGGGCTGCGGGGGTCGAACGGCTGGTCTACCTGGGCGGCCTGGCTCCCCGGGAGGAGCCGCTCTCCCCCCACCTGGCGTCTCGCCTCGAGGTGGGCGACCTGCTGCTGGGCTCGGGGGTGCCGACGGCGGTGCTGCGGGCCGCGGTGGTGATCGGGTCCGGGTCGGCGTCCTTCGAGATGCTCCGCTACCTGACCGAGCGGCTCCCGGTGATGGTGACCCCACGCTGGGTCGGGAACCGGGTGCAGCCGATCGCGGTGCGGGACGTCCTGCACTTCCTGCTGGCCGCCGCCGGCCTGCCGGCGTCGGTGAGCCGGGCCTTCGACGTCGGGGGCCCGGAGGTCCTGACCTACCTGGCCATGATGCAGCGTTACGCCGCGGTCGCCGGCTTGCGACGGCGGGTGGTGGTGCCGGTGCCGGTGCTGACCCCCCGGCTCTCGTCCCACTGGGTGGGGGTGGTGACCCCGGTGCCGGCCGAGCTGGCTCGGCCCCTGGTGGAGTCGCTGCGGCACGAGGTGGTCTGCGCCGAGGACGACCTGGTGCGGCTGGTCGGGGAGCCCGAGGGTGGTCTCCTGCCGTTCGAGGAGGCGGTGGCTCTCGCGTTGGCCCGGGTGCGGCACCACCAGGTGACGACCCGCTGGTCGTCGGCGACCCTGCCGGGCGCGCTGGCCGAACCGTTGCCGAGCGATCCGGCGTGGACGGGGGGCACGCTGCTGCGGGACGAGCGGGAGGTGACCGTCGGGGCGCCCGCCGAGGCCTTGTGGCCGCTCATCGAGGGGATCGGGGGCGAGCACGGCTGGTACTCCTGGCCGCTGGCCTGGGCGGCCCGGGGGTGGCTGGACCGGCTCTTCGGTGGCGTGGGCCTGGCCCGAGGGCGACGGGACCCCGACCGGCTGGTCACGGGGGACTCGGTGGACTTCTGGCGGGTCGAGGAGCTGGTGCCGGGGCGGCGGCTGCGGCTGCGGGCGGAGATGCGACTGCCGGGTTCGGCGTGGCTCGAGCTCGAGGTGGAGCCGCTCGGCCCCACCCGCTGCCGCTACCGCCAACGCGCTCTCTTCGCGCCGCGGGGCTTGGCCGGGCACCTCTACTGGTGGGCTATCGCCCCGTTCCACGAGGTGATCTTCGGGTCGATGGCGACCAACCTGGCGGCCCGGGCCGAGGGGCGAGGCCCGGTCGTCCCCCGGTGGTGGCGCCGCCGGCGGAGGCCGGGGACGGGGCCGAGGGAGGTCAGCCTGCGGCCGCTTCGGCCCGGAGAGGAGCGAGCTGGGTGACGAGACGGGCCAGCTCGTCGAGCATGGGCTTTGCCGACGCCGCCAGGGCGGGCTCGGGTTCGAAGGTGCCCTCGGGGGTGAGCCAACGGTCGACGAAGGGGATGGCGACGGCGTCGGGCACCGGCAGCATGCGGAGGGCGGCGAGGACGGGCTTGAGGGCTTGGACTGCCCGGGTCCCGGCGGCCACGCCCCCGTAGCTGACGAAACCGACCGGCTTGTAGGCCCATTCGGCGTGGAGGTAGTCGAGGGCGTTCTTCAGGGCGGCCCCGAAGCTGTGGTTGTACTCCTGGACCACGAGGACGAAGGCGTCGGCCCGCTGGACCCGGGCGCTCCAGGCTCGGGTGTGGGGGTGGGCGTAGCGGCCGAAGCGGGGGTGCTCGGGTTCGTCGAAGAGGGGCAGGTCGACCTCGGCGAGGTCGACGAGCTCGACGTCGAAGCCGCCGTGGGCCCGGGCGAGGTCGACGAACCAGTGCGCGACCGGCAGGCCGACGCGGCCGGGTCGGGTGGAGCCGACGACGACCTCGAGGAGAGGACGACCGGGGGTGGCCGTGCTCGGGAACGTGCCGAAGGAAGGGTTCTGAGCAGGCATGTCCATGGAAACACGAGCGGGGTGCCGGCTATTCCGGCTCGGCTGTTCCCCGGTCTGTCCCCGCAGGGGACCGGGCGGGCTCAGCCGACCAGTTCGGCCATGGTGCGCAGCGTGTCGACGCCGCCGGAGACGAGGAGGGTGGTGACGGGGGAGGCCCGCCAGGCCTCGAGGTCGTCCCGGATCTTCTCCTTCGGGCCGATGAGGGCGACCTGCTCGACGAGGCTGGTGGGGACGAGGGCTGCGGCCTGGTCCTTCTTCCCGTCGAGGTAGAGGTCCTGGACCTGGCGGGCGACGTCCCCGTAGCCCATGCGGACGAAGACCTCGTGGTGGAAGTTGGCCTCCTTGGCCCCCATGCCGCCCATGTAGAGGGCCAGCATGGGCCGGAGCAGGTCGGCGGCCTGGTCGACGTCGGGGTGGATGACCACCGGGCAGGTGGCGAGGATCTCGAACTCCTCGGGGCGGCGGCGGGCGCCGGGCCGGGCGAAGCCTTCGGCGAGGGCGGGTCGGTAGACGTCCGCGTGGGCGGGGGCGAAGAAGAGCGGGAGCCAGCCGTCGGCGATCTCGGCGGCGAGGGCCACGTTCTTCGGGCCTTCCGCCCCGAGGACGATGGGCAGGTCGGCGCGCAGGGGGTGGACGATGGACCGGAGGGGCTTGCCGAGGCCGGTGCCGCCGGGGTAGGGGAGGGGGTAGTGGGGCCCGGGGCTGGTGACCGGAGCTTCCCGGGCGAGCACCTGGCGGACGATGGCCACGTACTCGCGGGTGCGGGCCAGGGGCTGGGCGAAGGGCTGGCCGTACCAGCCCTCGACCACTTGGGGGCCGGAGACGCCGAGGCCGAGGACGGCCCGGCCGCCGCTCAGGTGGTCCAGGGTCAAGGCGGCCATGGCGGCGGCCGTGGGGGTCCGGGCCGAGAGCTGGCAGATGGCGGTGCCGAGGCGGAGGCGGCTGGTGCGGCTGCCCCACCAGGCCAAGGGGGTGAGGGCGTCGGAGCCGTAGGCCTCGGAGGTCCAGAGGGAGTCGAAGCCGAGCCGCTCGGCCTCGGCGACGAGCGACTCGACCCCGCTCGGGGGCTTGGCGCCCCAGTAGCCCAGCTGCAGGCCCAGCTTCAAGGCGGTCATGGTCCTCCTCCCTGGCTCCTGCCCGACGGGCTCGTCCCCGACGGGCCCCTGCCCCGAGGGGGTCGTGCCCCACCGAGCCCCGGCCATGTTGCCCTCAAGAGGCGACCGTTTGCCAGGAGGGCGTCGGCCCCGGGCCCCGCGGTGGGGAGGCCAGGGGGGTCCGGCGGCTCAGTCGACGCTGGCGGTCACCGCCTCCTCGAGCGGGAGGGCGTCGCTCGGCGCGGGCCCGCTGGCCAGGGCGGTCCTGGCCGCTGGTGCCACCGGGGCGAGCCCTTCGGGGACCGAGCCGGCCCGAAGGTCGTCGGCCCCGGCCCGCCGGCGCCGCTCGGCGGCGAGGAAGAGGCGCTCGAAGAGCAGGTACTTGCCGATGAAGAGGACGCCGTAGGCCGCCAGGTTGGCGCCGTCCACGAGGACGGTCTGGCCGAGGCGGTGGAGGTGGTGGGCTCGTGCCAGGTCGGCCGCCCAGGCGGCGGTGACCATGGAGATGGCGATGCCGGCGAGCGAGGCGACCCAGAAGGGCACGACCTCCCGCCAGGTGTCCGACTTGCCGGTCTTCCCCCAGGTCCAGGTGCGGTTGAGCCAGTAGGCCGGGATGGTGGCCACGACGTTGGCGATGACCGTGCAGGTCACCGCGCCCCAGCGGTGGACCACGCCGTAGAGGATGGTGAGGGTCAGGAACGAGATGACCGTGGTGATGACCGAGCCGAGGAAGTACCGGGTGTACTTCACCCCTTGCGAGGACTGCAGCCACCACAACGCCCGCCGCGCAATGTGGAGCATATCGGGACTTTACACCGCGCTCCGTGAGAATGAAAGGGCCGAATCCTCGCTTAGAAGAGTTACTTCGCTACGTAACGTCGCCGATCGTCCGGGTCGGCGAGGGCAGCGGCGAGCTGTTCGAGGGCGCGGAGGGAGTGGCCCTCGACGAAGGCGTCGACGTGGGGCAGGGCGGCGGCCATGCCCCGGGCCAGGGGGGCGAAGCCGGGGGAGGCCTTGAGGGGATTCGCCCAGACGACCCGGTGGGCCAGGCGGCGCAGGCGGGCCATCTCGGCCCCGAGCTGGGCCGGGTCGCCGCGGTCCCAGCCGTCGGAGAGGACGACGACGACCGCGCCGCGGGCCATGCCCCGGGCGCCGTAGCGGCGGTTGAAGGTGGCGAGGCCCTCGCCGAGGCGGGTCCCTCCCGACCAGTCGGGGACGGCCCGGGCGGCGGCCTGGAGGGCGGCGTCGGGGTCCTTGCGGCTGAGCTCCTTGGTGAGCCGGGTGAGCCGGGTCCCGAGGGCGAAGACCTCCGTGCGGCCCGGTCGGGCGACCATGGCGGCGTGGGCGAAGCGGAGCAGGGCCCGGGCGTAGGCGTCCATGGAGCCCGAGACGTCGAGCAGGAGGACCAGCCGGCGCGGGGTGACCGAGGGGGTCCGCCAGGCCCGCTCGAGCGCCTCGCCCTGGCTGCGGAGGGCGAGGCGGGTGGTGCGGCGCAGGTCCAGGCGGTCCCGGCGGTGCCGGCTGGCCCGGAGGCGGCGGGACCGTCTGGTCGGGGGATGGACCCGCAGCGCGGCGAGCAGGCGGGCGGCGTCCCGCCAGTCGGCCGGGCCGTACTCGGCGAAGTCACGGGTGAGGAGCTGCTCGTGGGGGCTGTAGCGCACGACCCGGTTGACCTGGGCTTCGGGGGCGGTGTCCTGGTCCTGCTCGTCGTCCTGGTCGTCGTCGACGCCCAGGGTCTCGGGCTCGACCAGCACCGGGACGGGGCCGCTGGCGAGGCCCAGCCAGAAGGCCGAGAAGGCCCGGTCGTAGCTGTCGCGGTCCTCGGGGCGGCGGAGCAGCGTGGCCCGGCCCGCCCAGTAGACCCGCTGGCGGTCCTCGAGGCCGAGGGCGCCGAGGGCCTCGGCGAAGGCGAGGACCGCGTCGGGTGGGACGGCCAGGCCGAGGCCCCGGAGCACCCGGGCGAAGGCCACGGCCATCCGGGCAGCCTGGTCGGGGGGCGGCTCGGTGGGGGTCACGCCCCCCGGGCCACGGCCGTGCGGACCAGCTGGTCGATGCCGTGCTGGCGGACCCGCTGCTGGTCCTCCTGGACCTTCACCACGGCCCCCAGGGTCCGTTCCACGCTGCGCTCGTCCAGCTCGCTCTGGCCGAGGGCGGCGAGGGCCGCCGCCCAGTCGATGGTCTCGGCGACCCCCGGGGGCTTGAGCAGGTGGAGGCCCCGGAGGGCCTCGACCGCCGCGGCCACCTGGCGGGCCAGGCGTTCGCTGGCCGCCGGGGCCCGGCGGCGCACGATGGCGACCTCCCGCTCGAAGTCCGGGTGCTCGACCCAAACGTAGAGGCAGCGGCGCTTCAAGGCGTCGTGGACGTCCCGGGTCCGGTTGGAGGTCAGGACGACGACGGGAGGCTCGCTGGCCTTGAAGGTCCCGAGCTCGGGCACGGTGACGGCGTAGTCCGAGAGGACCTCCAGGAGGAGGGCCTCGAACTCGTCGTCGGCCCGGTCGACCTCGTCGACGAGCAGCACGGGCGGGGGGCCGGCGGGATGGTCGATGGCCTGCAGGAGGGGCCGACGGACGAGGAACCGCTCGCTGTAGACCTGGTCCACGGCTTCCTCGCCCTGGGCCGTGCCGAGCTCGGCCGCCAGGCGCAGGTGGAGGAGCTGCCGGGCGTAGTCCCACTCGTAGATGGCCTGGGAGGCGTCGATGCCCTCGTAGCACTGCAGGCGCACCAGGGGACCGCCGGTCCAGGCGGCCAGCACCTTCGCCAGCTCGGTCTTGCCGACCCCGGCGTCCCCCTCCAGGAGGAGGGGACGGTGGAGGGTCAGGGCGAGGAAGACCGCGGTGGCGAGGCCCTCGTCGGCCAGGTAGTCGTGGGCGGCCAGGGCCTCCTCGACGGCCTCGACGGTCAGCGCGATGGCTGGGCCTCCTCCAGGGCTCGCCGGACCAGGACCCGGGCCAGGTGCCGGCGGTACTCGGGGCTGGCGTTCAGGTCACCGGGCGGGTCGAGGCCCTCGTCGGCCCGTTCGGCCGCCTCGGCCGGGCTGGCGCCCGCGGCCAGGGCCTCCTCGACGGCCCGGGCCCGCAGGGGGGTGGGCCCCATGTTGACCAGGGCCACGCCCGTGGTGCCGTTGCGGACCGCGGCCACTCCCACGATGGCCCAGTCCTGGGCCCGCCGGTTGAACTTCTGGAAGGACCATCCGGCGCCGGGCACGGCTGGGACGCTGATCTCCACGAGGAGCTCGTCGGGGGCCAGCGCCGTCTCGAGGAACCCGGTGAAGAACTCGGCGGCCGGCACGGTCCGCTCGCCCCGGGCGCTGCGCAAGGTCAGCTCGGCGCCGAGAGCGAGACAGGCCGCGGGCAGGTCCGAGGCCGGGTCCCCGTGGGCCAGGGAGCCCCCGATGGTGCCCCGGTGACGGACCCTGCTCCCGGAGGACCGGGTCGATCTCGAGGTCCCGGTGGCGGGTCAGGGCCCCGATGCGGACCCGGTCGTCGTCGAGCCGGACGTAGGAGAGGTCCTGGAGCCGTCCGATGTCGACCAGTAGGCCGGGGGTGGCCAGGCGGAGCTTCATGAGGGGCAGGAGCGAATGGCCGCCGGCCAGGGCCTTGGCGTCGTCGCCGTGCTCCTGGAGCAGGCCGAGAGCCTCCTCCAGGTGCTCGGCCCGACGGTAGTCGAAGGGGGCGGGGATCATGCCGGGGAACCTCCTTGGGCCGAAGCGCTGCCGGCGGCGCCGGCGTGGATGGCTCGCCACACCCGCTCGGGGGTGGCGGGCATGGGCAGGTCCTCGACCCCGTAGGGGGCCAGGGCGTCGAGGACGGCGTTCATGACCGCGGGCGCGGCGCCGATGGTGCCGGCCTCGCCGACCCCCTTCACCCCGAGGGGGTTGACGGGGCTCGGGGTGACGGTGTGGTCGGTCTCGATGCTCGGGACCTCGGCGGCCGAGGGCACCAGGTAGTCCAGCAGGCTGGCCGAGCGCAGGGTCCCATCCTGGTCGTAGCTGGCCTCCTCGAAGAGGGCCTGGGCCGCGCCCTGGACGATCCCCCCGTGCACCTGGCCCTCCACGATCATCGGGTTCACCTGGACCCCGCAGTCGTCCACCGCCACGTAGCGGACCAGCTCGACCTTGCCAGTCTCGGTGTCGAGCTCGACCACGCAGAGGTGGGTGCCGAAGGGGAAGGTGAAGTTCGTCGGGTCGTAGTGGCTCGAGGCCTCGAGGTTGGGCTCGAGGCCCTCGGGCAGGTTGTGGGCGGTGAAGGCCTCGAAGGCCACCTGCGCCAGGGGCATCTGCCGCTCGGGGGTGCCCCGGACCCGGAACGACCCGGCCACGAGCTCCACGTCCTCCTCGGCCGCTTCCAGCTGGTGGGCGGCGATCCGCCGAGCCTTCTCGATCACCCGGTCGCAGGCCACGGCGATGGCGCTGCCGCCCACTGCCAGGGACCGGGAGCCGTAGGTGTCGAGGCCGTAGGGGGCGACGGCCGTGTCGGAGTGGAGCACCTCGACGTCCTCGGGGGCCACGCCCAGCCGGTCGGCGGCGATCATCGCCCAGCAGGTCTCGTGCCCCTGGCCGTGCGGCGCGGTGCCGGTCACCACCTGGACCTTGCCGGTCGGCAGGACCCGGACCGTGGCCGCTTCCCACCCGCCGGCGGTGTAGTTCAGCGACGCCAGGACCCGGCTGGGGGCCAGGCCGCACATCTCGAAGTAGGAGGACAGGCCGATGCCGAGCTGGCGCCGGTCGCCCCGCTCCCGCCGGCGGGCCTGCTCGGCCCGCAGCTCGGCGTAGCCGGCCCGTTCCAGGCAGCGCTCTAGGGCCGCGGCGTAGTCGCCGCTGTCGTAGACCAGGCCGGCGACCGAGCTGTAGGGGAACTTGTCGGCCGGGATGTAGTTCCGCCGGCGGATCTCCTCGGGCCCGACCCCGACCTTCTTCGCCAGGAGGTCCATGGCCCGTTCGATGGCGTAGGTCGCCTCGGGCCGGCCCGCTCCCCGGTAGGCGTCGGTGGGCGGCAGGGTGGTGAAGAGGGCGGTGCAGGAGAAGCTGTAGGCCGGCACGTCGTAGACCCCGGCGTAGAGGAACGCCCCGAGCAGGGGGATGCCGGGGGTGACCAGCTGGAGGTAGGCACCCATGTCCGCCAGCAGCCGGACCCGGACCGCCGTCACCTTGCCCTTGGCGGTGGCCGCCAGCTCGATCTCCTGGATCTGGCCTCGCCCCTGGATGGTGGAGACGGCGTGCTCCGAGCGCTCCTCCACCCAGCGGACCGGCCGCCGGAGCCGCCGGGCCAAGGCCAGGGCGAGGGCCTCCTCGGCGTAGACGTTCAGCTTGCTGCCGAAGCCCCCGCCGACGCTCGGGGCGACGACCCGCAGGCTGGTCTCGGGCACCCCGACGGTCAACGCCAGCATGACCCGCAGGATGTGGGGCACCTGGGTCGCCGAGTAGACCGTGAAGTCCCCGCCGAAGGGCTGGGGCACGACCAGCACCCCCCGGGGCTCCATCGGGGAGGGGATGAGCCGCTGCTGGCGGAAGCGGGCCGAGACGGTGTGGGCCGCCTCGGCGAAGGCCCGATCGACGGCCGCGGCGTCGGGCTCGAGCTGCCAGGTGTAGCAGACGTTGGTCCCGAGGTCCGGGTGGACCAGGGTCTGGTCCTTCGCCGCGTCCTCCAGGTCGACGACGGCCGGCAGGGGCTCCCAGTCGACCACCACGGCCTCGGCCCCGTCGTGGGCGGCGTACTCGCTCTCGGCCACCACCACGGCCACGGCGTCCCCGGCGAAGTGGGCGACCTCGGCCGCCAGGGGCAGATGGGCCGGCTGCTTCATGTCGGGGGTGACCGGCCAGCCGCAGGGGAGCGGTCCGGCCCACTCGCCGCGGAGGTCGGCGCCGGTGAAGGCCGCCACCACCCCAGGGGTCTGGAGGGCCGGGGCCAGGTCGATGCTGCGGATCCGGGCGTGGGCGTAGGGGCTGCGCACCAGGGCCAGGTGGAGCGTCCCGGGGACCTGCAGGTCGGCGAGGAAGCGGGCCTCGCCCGTCAGGAGTGCCGGGTCCTCCCGGCGGCGCAGCGGCTGCCCGATGACCCGGTGGTCGGTCTCGGGGGCCAGGGCGGTCACCGCGCCGCCCCCACCGGCTGGCTGGCCCCGGCCTCGGCCGCGGCCAGGACGGCCTTCACGATGTTGTGGTAGCCGGTGCAGCGGCACAGGTTGCCCTCGAGGCCCTCCCGGACCTCGGCCTCGGTCGGGTGGGGGTGCTCATTGAGCAGCGACACGGCGGCCATGACCATGCCGGGGGTGCAGTAGCCGCACTGCAGACCGTGGTGCTCCCGGAAGGCTTCTTGGACCGGGTGGAGGCGCTCGCCGTCGGCCAGGCCCTCGATGGTCGTGACCTCGCGCCCGTCGGCCTGGACCGCCAGCATGGTGCAGGACTTCACCGACTCCCCGTCGACCAGGACGGTGCACGCCCCGCAGGAGGACGTGTCGCACCCGATGTTCGTGCCGGTCAGCCCGCAGACGTCCCGGAGGTAGTGCACGAGAAGGAGTCGGGGCTCGACGTCGTGGCGTCGTTCCTCGCCGTTCACCCGGAGCGAGACCTGCATGCAACCCTCCCCTTGCCAAGGGGCCCCGCGGTGGCGCACGGGGCCCACGCTGCTGCCTCACCGGCGGTCGATCGGGCCGCCGGTGCCGGCCAGTGCCGTTCTACCGCATTTCCCGCCCCACCGCTCGGGCGGGTGGGCACCTCGGGGGTTCCGGGAGCACCCCCGGGCACGCTGCCGGCCCGGCGGTGGGTCAGCCCGCCTGGCCGGCGCCGACACGGGCGTCCTGCAGGGCCCGCCAGACCCGCTCGGGCCGGGTCGGCATGTCGAGGTGCCGGACCCCGAGGTGAGCGAGGGCGTCGCAGACGGCGTTCTGGACCGCCGGGGTGGAGCCGATGGTCCCCGACTCCCCGATGCCCTTGGCGCCCAGCTCGTTCAGGGGGGTGGGGGTCTCCATGACGATCCGCTCGAAGCTGGGCAGCTCGGTGGCGCTGACCATGGGGTAGTCGGCCAGGTTCGCCGTCAAGGGGTTGCCGTCGTCGTCGTAGACGAACTCCTCCAGGAGGGCCTGGGCGACCCCCTGGGCCAGGCCGCCGTGGACCTGGCCGGCGGCCAGGAGCGGGTTGAGGAGGGTGCCGGCGTCGTCGACGGCCACCATCCGAACGACCCGGACGGCGCCGGTCTCCACGTCGACCTCGACCACGGCGGCGTGGGCCCCGAAGGGGAAGGTCGGGCCCGGCGGGGCAAAGTCCACCTCCTGCACCAGCCGACCCCCGGCCGCTGCCACCACCTCGTCCCAGCCCACCGTCCTGGCCGGGGCCCCGGCGACGTGCAGGCCCCGGCCCTGCTGGTCGGCGACGATGTCCTCGGGGTTGGCCTCCAGGCGTTCGGCGGCCAGGCGCCGGGCCTCCGCCAGGACGGCCTCGGCGGCCTGGACCACGGCCACGCCGCCGGACTGCAGGGACCGGGACCCGTAGGTGCCCATGCCCCGGGGCACCTCGTCGGTGTCCCCTTGGCGGAACTCGATGCGCTCGAGCGGGATCCCCAGGCGATCGGCCACCAGCATGGCGAAGGCGGTGGCGTGGCCCTGGCCGTGGGAGAAGGTGCCGGCACGGACCACGGCCGTGCCGTCCGAGCGGACCTCGACCGCGCCGAGCTCGGCACCGGGCACTGCCCCGGTGACCTCCACGTAGGTCGACAGCCCGATCCCGAGCTGGCGGGTGCTGCCCTCGGCCCGCCGGCGGGCCTGCTCGGCCCGCAGTGCGGGGTAGTCCAGGGCGTCGAGGAGGCGGGTCAGGGCCCCGGGGTAGTCGCCGCTGTCGTAGGTCGTGCCGACCCGGGTGGTGTAGGGGAAGCGGTCGGGGGCCACGAAGTTCCGGCGGCGGACCTCGGCGGGATCCATGCCGATCTCGGCGGCGAAGAGGTCCATGGCCCGCTCGATCGCCGCGGCGGCCTCGGGGCGGCCTGCGCCCCGGTAGGCGACGACCGGGGTGGTGGTGGTGACCACCGAGGTGGCGCGGAAGCGGACCTTCGGGACGTCGTAGACGCCGGTGGCCATCATGCGGGTGAGGTTCGGCAGGAAGGCGCCGAGGGCCGGGTACGCGCCGGCGTCCTGGAGGACCTCCAAGGAGAGGGCCAGGACCCGGCCGTCCCGGGTGCCCCCGATGGCCACCTGCTGGATCTGGGCCCGCCCGTGACCCAGGTTCAGCATGCTCTCGGAGCGGGTCTCGGTCCATCGGACGGGCCGGCCGAGTCGGCGGGCGAGGGCGGCGACGACGATCTGCTCGGGGTAGGTGGCGATCTTGGAGCCAAAGCCCCCGCCGACGTCGGGGGCCACCACCCGCAGGGCGCTGGGCTCCAGGCCCAAGGCGGCGGCGACCGCGTCCCGGTCCCCGTGGGGGTGCTGGGTGGTCATCCAGAGGGTCAGTCGGCCGTCCTCGCCGACGGCTGCCGCCGCCCCCCGGACCTCCAGGGGGCAGGGGGCCAGGCGCTGGTTGACGATGCGCTGGCGGACCACGACGTCGCAGCCGGCGAAGAGCTCCGCCTCGTCGTCGGGGCCCGGGGCGACCTCGCCGCAGACGTTGGTCCCGGCCTCGGGGAAGAGCAGGACCTCACCGGCCAGGGCCCGTTCGGGGTCGACCAGGGCGGGGAGGGGCTCGAGGTCGACGCCGACCAGCTCCGCGGCGTCGACCGCCTGGGCGCGGGTCTCGGCCACGACGACGGCCACGGGCTCGCCGGCGAAACGGACCCGGCCCGTGGCGAGGGGCGGCCGGGCCATCGGCGGGGGGCCCATGACCGGCAGGGGCCCGAGTCCGAGGTCCTCGGCGGTCAGGACGGCCACCACCCCGGGGGCCCGCCGGGCCTCCTCCACGTCGATGCCCCGGATCTCGCCGTGGGCCAGCGGGGCGCGGACGAAGTGGGCGTGCACGGCGCCCTCGAGGCGCAGGTCGTCCACGTAGCGGCCGCCTTCGGTCAGCAGCCTGGGGTCCTCGACCCGGGGCACCCAGTTGCCCAAGATGCTCATCTCGTCCCTCCCCGCGTCCGCCAAGCGGCGCCTCGCAACCTGGCCGCTTGCGTAGCAGCCCCTGGCGACCCCCGGCAACTGGGTCTCGAACTCGGGACCCTGCGGCGCGCGACCCGCTGCTCCTTGACCCCTGGGGCGGGCCGCTACGGTCGAGGTCATCGGAGCGCCTCCGGACCAGCCGAGCGGCCCACCGTCCGTCGCCTCGCCGCCGGGCGGGGAGCCTGCCCGACGGCAGCCCAACCTGCCCGCCCTCGGGGACCGACTGGACCACGAGGGTCGGAGCTGGCGGTTCTGGGTGGTGGCCGTCCTGGTCGGGGTCGGGGCGGGGCTCGGCGCCGGGCTCTTGATGGCCGTGCTGCACGCGGTTCAGCACCTGGCCTACGGCTACCGCCACGGGGACTTCCAGTCCGGGGTCCGCCGGGCCCCAGCGTGGCGACCGCTCGTGGTGCTGGCCGCCGGGGGTCTGGTCCTCGGGACCGCCTGGGTGGTCCTGCGGCGGGTCGGGGGCCCGGTCCGAGGGCTGAGCGAGGCGGTGTGGCAGAAGGCCGGCGAGCTGCCCTTCGTGGACACCGTGGTGAACGGAGTCCTCCAGATCGTGGCTGTTGGCGCGGGGGCCACGCTCGGTCGGGAGGGGGCCCCGAAGGAGGTCGGGGCCGGCTGGGCCAGCCTGCTCTGCCGGCGGGGCCGGCTGGGCCCGGCGGAGCGGCAGCTCCTGGTGGCCTGCGGCGCGGGGGCCGGGATGGCCGCCGTCTACAACGTGCCCCTCGGCGGGGCCCTCTTCGCCGCCGAGGTGCTCCTCGGGACCCTCGCCCTCCCGGTGGCCCTGCCGGCCCTGGCGGTGGCCGGGGTGGCCACGGCGGTCTCCTGGCTGCTCCTGCCGGAGCAGCCGACCTACCGGGTGGCGCCGACGACGACCGACGCCTCCCTCGTGCTCTTCGCCGTCGTCCTCGGGGTCGCAGCCGGCGCGCTGAGCGCCGGGCTGGTCCGGGGGGTGAGCTGGGCGAAGGGCCGGCAGCGTCGAGGGCCCGTGCTCACCGTCCTGGCGATCACCCTGGTCTTCGCGGCGGTCGGCGGCGTGGCGAGCGGCCTGCCCGAGGTGCTGGGCAACGGCAAGGACGTGGCCCAGGCCGCCTTGAGCGGCAGCCTGGCCCTCGGCACGGTGGCGGCGGTCCTCGTCGCCCGGCCCCTGGCCACCGCGGCGTGCCTGCGCAGCGGGGCGGTCGGGGGGCTCTTCACCCCGACCCTGACCATGGGGTGCCTCCTCGGCCTCCTGGCCGGCCGAGGCTGGACGGGGCTCTGGCCGGGGCCGAGCACGCCGGCCGTCGCCATGGTCGGGGCCTGCGCTCTCCTGGCCGGCACCATGCAGGCCCCCTTGGCAGCCCTCGCCCTGGTGGTCGAGCTGACCCACAGCGGCCTGGCCCTGGTCGTCCCCTTGGGGTTAGCCGCGGTCGCAGCCACCGAGGTGTCCCGGGCCCTGGTCCCGGCCTCCATCTACGACGTGACGCTGCTCGGGTCCCAAGCCCGTCCCACCGGCCCAGGCGACCCGGGCGGGGCTCAGGCAGGCCGCTCCTGGTGGCCGCCGAACTGGCGCCGCATGGCCGAGAGGACCCGGTTGGCGAAGTTGTCGAGGTCCCGCAGCGGCCCTCGCCGGAGTCCGAGACCCGGCCGGCCAGATCCGAGAGGTCGGGGGACTCGAAGAGGGCCTGGGCCGTCAGGTCCAGGAGCCACGAGCCGATGACCGAGCCCCGGCGCCAGACCTCGGCGACCTTCGCCGTGTCGATCCGGTAGCGGTAGAGCTCGGGGCGCTCCATGGGGGCCGTCTCGGCATCGGCGTCCCCGGCCTGGGTCCCGGCGTCGGCGTGCTTGAGGATGTTCAGGCCCTCGGCGATGGCCGCCATCATCCCGTACTCGATGCCGTTGTGGACCATCTTCACGAAGTGCCCGGCGCCGCAGGGGCCGCAGTGCAGCCAGCCCTGCTCCTCGGGGCTCGGCTCGCCGCGGCGGCCGGGGGTGCGGGGGGCCGCCTCGACCCCAGGGGCCAGGGCGGAGAAGATGGGGGCCAGCCGCTGGACCTGTTCGTCGGGGCCGCCGACCATGAGGCAGTAGCCCCGCTCCAGGCCCCAGACCCCCCCGGAGGTGCCGCAGTCCACGAGGTCCACCCCGACCTCGGCCAGGCGGGCCTGGTGGCGAAGGTCGTCGTGGTAGTAGGTGTTGCCGCCGTCGATGACCACGTCGCCGCGATCCAAGACGCCGGCCAGGTCCTCGACGACCCGGTCGGTGACCGGACCGGCCGGCACCATCACCCAGACCGCTCGAGGGGCAGCCAGGTGCTTGGCCAGCTCGGCGAGGGAGCCGGCACCGGTCGCCCCTTCCTTGACCAGAGCCTGGACTGGCTCGGGGTGCGCGTCGTAGACGACGCAGCGATGACCGGCTCGCTGGAGCCGCCGGACGATGTTGGCTCCCATGCGCCCCAGTCCCACCACACCGAGCTCCATTGCCGCCTCCCTCATCGCGGTCCGGACCGTGCTGCCGCCCTGGGAGCCACGCTAGCCAGCGGCGGGGTCGACCGGGGACCGGGCGCGGCGGGGGTTCAGCGCTGGCCCGGGCGGCCTTGGAGGGCTCGGAGAAGGGGCGGCAGGGCCGCGGCGAGCAGCAGGGCTGCCGCGCCGACCTCGGAGAAGATGGCGAGGCCACCGGAGTAGGAGACGCCGGGTTCCTCGAAGAGGAAGAGCCCCTTGGGCAGCTCCAGGGTCAGGACGTACGCCCCGAGGGTGGCCACCTCGAACCCGGCGGCCAGCAGGTCGAGGAGCGGCCGGTCGACCAGAGGGAGGGCCAGGGCCAGCACCACGGCGACCAACCCGGTCATGAGGAACAGCGGCCCGATGGTCGGGATGTAGCGGTAGGCCTCGGCTGCGTAGAGGTAGAGGTGGACGCCTGAGGTCAACAGGAGCAGGGCGCCGGCTCCGAGGCGCAGCCACCGTCCCCTTGGGGATCGTCGGGTCAGGGCGGCGGCGAGGGTGGTCACGGCATCATCTTTCAGGGTCGGGCGAGGGCTGCCAAGGCCGTGGCTCCTGGTGAGCAGCGGGTCGAGGGGAGAGACGACGCTGGCTGCGGCCCCGGGTCCCGGGGCCGCAGCCAGCAGGGGCGGTGAGGAGGTCGGACGATCGGGGCCGCTCAGGCGTCCTGGCGCGGCACCCAGGTCGGGGCTGCCGGGGTCGCCTGGGTCGGATAGCCCGGGGTGGCATGGCTGGGCGGAAGGGGAGCCGGGGCGGCCTGCTCGGTCGGGGCCGAGCCGGCCTCGTGCTGGCCCTTGTGGAACTCGGCCTTCGCCGAGCCAAGGGACCGGGCCAGCTTGGGGATCTGGGAGGAGCCGAAGAGGACGGCGACGAGCACCACGACGAGGACGACGCCGTCGACGCCGAAGATCTCTGCCAGCATGGGGTTTCCTTTCTCTCGTGGCGTCCGGCCGGTGGGTCGTGGCGCCGGGTGGGGCGCCAGGGACGGGACCGGCAGGCCGGGTACCGGCCCCGCCCCTGGCGGTTGCTGGCGCACCGTGCGGTGCGCGGCGTGCCCGGGAGGCCTCAGGCGTTCAGGTCGCTGGTGGGCCGGGCCTCCGAGGTCGGGTTGAAGGCGTTGGGCACTGGGTAGTTGCCCAGCACGAAGTTCAAGATGGCGGCGTGCTGGAGCTCGACCGGCTGGATGGTGGCCGCCACCCCGATGGCCTTCGTGCTGGAGAGGGCTGCGATGGCCGCCTGGTAGGTCTGGGCGGCCACGTTCTCCAGGGTCAGGGCCAAGTTGGCCAGGCCGGTCACGTCGGTCACCTTGGCAAAGTCGCTGTTGACCGTCGGGGTGAGGGCCGGGTCGGTCTCGGTGACCTTCGGCTTGCCCGCCCCGGTCAGCACGCTGTTCCAGGCCGCGCCGTGCTGCTGGTGCTGGCTGCGGGCGGTTACGGCGAAGGTGACGACTGCGGGGGGCACGGTGCCGAGCTTGCCGGCCTTGGCAGCATTGATGCCGGCCGTGTAGGCGTAGACCGCCAGGTTCTCCAGACTGGCGGCCAGGGCGGCCACCTTCAGGTCCCCGGTGAGGTCGGCCGGGTACTTGCCGCTGGCGCTCGATGAGGCTGAGCTGCTCTTCTTGGAGGAGCTGGAGCTCGAGGAGCTGCAGGCCGCCAGGAGCAGACCGCCGGCGGCCACCGCGCCGGTGCCGAGAAGGAAGGTCCGGCGGCTCGTCCGGCCCCCGAGCCCGGCGTCCCGGAGCCGGTCCTGGTTCGTCTCCTGCAGGTCGGCCACCGCTTCCTGCATGGCCGGCAGGGAGAGGTCGTAGTGGATCTCGTGGAGGTCCTTGGTCATCCGGGCCAGTTCGGCCTCGGTGCCCTCGAAGACCTCGGTGGTGGTCTTGCGTCGACGGATCATGACGAGAGCGCTCCTTCCGTGGCCGGGCGGGCCTGGCTGGTCGGGTAGAAGGCGTTGGGGAAGCCCACCGAGCCGGCGGCCGAGGGCAGGGCCCCGACGTTGGGGGGCAGGGCGATGAGCTGCGGGGCGTTGGCCTCCAGGAGGGCCTGGACGGCGGAGAGGATGGCGGCGTGCTGGGCCTCGACGCCCATGATGGAGGCGGTGGTCTTGCGACCGTCCCCGTCGGAGAGGGCCGAGCAGTCCACGATGTAGGTCTCCGCTGCGCCGTTTTCGAGCTCCAAGGCGAGCTTCACCACCGGCAGCGGGCTGGTGAGGCCGGGTTCGGCGGCTTGGACCACCTTCAGCAGGACCGGGTCCGGGTTCTCCTGCTTCTTGCCGCCGAGCCGCACGGTCACGGCGTTGAAAGCCGTCTTGTGCTGGGCGTGCTGCTCCATGGTCTTCTCGGCGAAGGCCTTCACCACCGGGTTGGCCGAGCTGCCCCCGATGAAGGGCAGGGTCAGGGCCTTCTGGTAAGTGGCCACCGCCAGGACCTCGATGGAGGCTGCCGTCTGCAGGATCTGGATGTCCGTGGGCTGGCTGGCCCAGGCGCTGGAGGCGGCCAGGGCGGCCAGCGCGGCACCCGCCCCGATGCCGGCCAGCAGCTTGCCGCCGAAGGCGGTCTGGAGCCGCTGACTGTTCTGCTGGGCGAAAGCGGCGTTCTCTTCGGGGTCGAACCCGCCGTGGGCCCGGCGCTCCATGCCGAGCTCGACGGTCTCCTCGGCGGCGTCCCGCATGGCTCGCATGCTGTCGGCGTGCAGGTCCTGCGACGCCTCCAGCAGCTCGCCGAACGCCGTCTCGTCGAGGTCGGGATGACCTCGTTCTGCAGGCGTCATCTGCTGCTCCTCCTTGTGGTCGTGGATGGGTGGATGGGGGAGTGTCCTGGGGTGCTCAGCGGACGGTGAGGACCCCGGTCATGAACTGGTGGATGAGGCAGAGGTACGGATACGAGCCGGGCTTCGTCGGGGCGGTCACCGTCACGGTGTGGCCCGGGGGGATGTCGCCGGTGTTGAACGCCCCGTCCCGGGCGGTGAAGGTGTGGGTCACGCTGTCCTCGTTCGTGACCGTGATGGTGGCCCCGGGGGCCACGGTGAAGTCCGCCGGATGGAAGGCGAAGTTCTTGATCACCAGGTGGAAGCTGTGGGGCGCAGTGGAACTGGCCGAGGTTCCGGTCGACGTGCCGCTCGAGGCAGCCGCCGGGCTGGCGCTGCTCGTCGCCTTGGACGAGGAACTCGAGGAGCTGCACGCGGCCAAGCCGAGGGCGACGGCGGCCAGTACGGGGAGCAGGGCGAGCCGGACCCCCCGGGGACGCCGGCCGGCGGCGGGGGAGAGCCCGGCCGGCTCGGGGGTTCTCGGCGTCGGAGCCGGGGTCGTCGTCGGTGCCATCGCCCCCTTCTTCGGAGCCCGCTCCGGGCCGGATGAGGAAATGTTGCGGCTTCGTGTCGGCCGGCTGGCCGGAGCCGGTGGCCAGAGGGCCAGGGCCCACAGGGCGAGGAGCGGTGCGCTCGACGGATCGGAGCCCCCCGGTGCTAGGATCCCCCCGAAGTCCTGCCCGAAGACCCAGAAGAGCCCAGCGAGGACAAGGGCGAGGAGAAGGGCGGGTCGACGGGTGGGACGCCACCACACCCCGAGGCCGACCGCCACCTGGGCGACGGCCAGGAGCACGTCGGTGGCGAGGGGGGCCTGGGCGACGAGGTGGCCGGCCTGGGCGGCCAGGTGCACCAGCCAGCTCGGGCTGCCGATGCTGGCCTCCTCGAGGTTCGCCGTCAGGACCTGCCCAGGGGGGTAGACCCAGGGCACCTCCAGCAGGGAGCCGCCGACCCAGAGCACCCCCCAGGCGACCAGGGCCGGACGACCGAGGGGTAGCTGGTCCGAGGCCCGGGGCCGGTCGTCGTGGTCGGCGCCCGGTCGGCGGGGCCAGGCGAGGAAGCAGAGCACGGGGTAGAGGACCACCGGTCCTGGGGCTCCGGCGGCCAGCAGGCCGAAGCCTGTGGGCAGGGCGCCAAAGCCCTCGCCGACCCACCAGACGCCGAAGCCGTAGAGCGCCGAGAGGACGATGGCCGGCCGGGCGAGGCGGTCGGTGAGCAGTGCCAGGCCGATGCCGAGCTGAATGGCGACGAAGAGGGCGTTCCAGAGGGCCGGGTGGGCGGCGATGACCGCGATGGCGGCGAAGATGCTGTGGCGGACCCAGGGTGGCTCGCCCATGACCGCCTGGGCGATGTCCTCTCGCCAGACCTGCGGCCCGAAGAAGCCCGGCTGGGCCTGCAGGACGCCGTCGAGCAGCCAGAAGAGGCCGACGGCCTGGCGGACCCGGCGGCGGGACAGCGGCAAGCGGGCTGGAGGCTCCACACCTCTTCTACGCCCGCCGGCTGGCCTTCGGATTGGCCCCGGGGGCCCGCCCCGAGGCGAGGACCGCCGGAGGGGCCTGGGGGTGGCTAGGCAAGCTGCAGGACGTCCCCCACCAAGAGGACGGTCACCAGGGCCATGACGCCGAGATAGATGAAGGTGATCGGCCAGCGCCAGCGGTGGTTGGCCAGCCAGAACCGGCGGACGCCACGGACGTCGAAGACGAGGGCGACCACGGCGATGGGCAAGCCGATGGCCGGCCCCACCCCGGTGGCCGTGCCGAGGAGGGGGGTCAGGATGGGGAAGACCACGTAGCTGAGCAGGCAACGAAGGGCCGAGATCAGCATGGAGGTGCTGAAGAGCCGCTGGGCCGAGTCGGCCGTTGCTGCCTTGCGCTCAGGGACCCGCAGGAGCCGCCGCATGGTCCGGTCGGCGCTCCCCCGCAGGCTGAACGGGCAGGCCGACCCCTGAGCAGGGCGGGTGTCGGAACGGCCGAGGAGCGGCTCGAACGGGCAGGAAGGCGCCTCGGCGGCGGCGGCGACGCCGTCGGCCGGGGCCTGGAGCTCCGGCGTGGTCACGTCCCTGAAGGTTAGGCCCCCGCACCAGCCGGGCGACAGTCGGCCCCGCTGCCACGCTGCGCAGGGGGGTGATTGACCCGTCGCAGTCGGTGACCTAGCATGGGGGCAATGCACGTCGTGGGCCACGGCCTGAACGAGCTGCTGCTGCCCTAGGGCGGGCGCCCCAACTGGCGCTCGCCCGTGACCTCCTGCTTGGCAGGAGGTCTTTTCATTTTCCGGGGGCGTTCGGGAGGGGCGGGACCAGACGGCAGGGAACGAGGAGCGAGGGAGGAACGAAGGATGGCACCGGAGCCCGTGATCCCGAAGACGATGCCCTTCGAGAAGTACCGGCCCTTCCTGCCCCTGCCCCTGGAGCTGCCGAACCGGCGCTGGCCGAGTCGGCGGATCGAGCGGGCACCACGCTGGTGCTCGGTCGACCTGCGCGACGGCAACCAGGCCCTGATCGACCCCATGGACCCGACCCGCAAGCGGCGGATGTTCGAGACCCTGGTGCGGATCGGCCTGAAGGAGATCGAGGTCGGGTTCCCCGCCGCCAGCCAGCCGGACTACGACTTCGTCCGACTGCTCATCGAGGAGGACCTGGTCCCCGAGGACGTCACCATCCAGGTCCTCGTGCAGTGCCGGCCGGAGCTGATCGAGCGGACCTACGAGTCCCTGGTCGGGGCCCGGCGTGCCATCGTGCACTTCTACAACTCCACCTCGGTGCTCCAGCGGCGGGTGGTCTTCGGGCTGGACAAGCCCGGCATCACCCAGATCGCCGTCGACGCCGCCCGGCTGTGCAAGAAGCTGGAGAAGGACGTGCTGCAGGGCACCGAGGTCCGCTACGAGTACTCCCCCGAGAGCTTCACCGGGACCGAGCTGGACTACGCCCTGGAGATCTGCACGGCGGTCATGGACGTCATCGAGCCGAGCGCCGAGCGGCCCATCGTCTTGAACCTGCCGGCGACCGTCGAGATGTACACCCCGAACGTCTACGCGGACGTCATCGAGGCCTTCGGCGACGCCATCCCGAACCGGGAGGCCGTGGTGCTCTCCCTGCACCCCCACAACGACCGGGGCACGGCGGTGGCGGCAGCCGAGCTCGGGGTGATGGCCGGGGCGGACCGGGTCGAGGGGACCCTGTTCGGCAACGGGGAGCGGACCGGCAACGTGGACCTCGTGACCCTGGCCCTGAACCTCTTCTCCCAGGGGGTCGACCCGGAGCTGGACCTCTCGGACATCGACGGGCTGCGGCGGGTCGCCGAGTACTGCAACCGGCTGCCGGTCCACCCCCGGCACCCCTACGTGGGCGATCTCGTCTACACCGCGTTCTCCGGCTCCCACCAGGACGCCATCAAGAAGGGCATGGAGGCCCTGCCGAAGGACTACGAGGTCTGGGAGGTGCCCTACCTGCCGATCGATCCGGCGCACGTGGGGCGGACCTACGAGGCGGTCATCCGGGTGAACAGCCAGTCGGGCAAGGGCGGGGTGGCCTACATCATGAAGACCGAGCACGGCCTGGACCTGCCCCGTCGACTCCAGATCGAGTTCTCGGCAGCCATCCAGCACGTGACCG
>NZ_JAKHEX010000027.1 GCF_023130475.1 Aciditerrimonas ferrireducens | reverse complement strand
GGGGTACTGGCTGGTGGGTGCTGATGGTGGGGTGTACGCGTTCGGGTCGGCTCGGTTCTACGGGAACACCTACACGGCGGGCTTGACCGGCCTGTCGGGTCCGCACCCCTTGGCCGCCCCGATCGTGTCGATCGTGCCGACCGCCTCGGGTCAGGGGTACTGGCTGGTGGGCAAGGACGGCGGTGTCTACGCCTTCGGGGACGCCCAATACCAGGGCTCGGTGCCCGGGCTGCCGAGCACCGAGCAGCCGCCCGCCGGCGCGGCCGCCGTCGGCCTCGTGCCCAGCGGGAACGGGTACGAAGTGGCCACGACCGACGGCTGGGTCGCGGCCTTCGGACCGGTCACCAAGGAGGACCCGGCCAGCGTCTGAGTCGAGGACCCCAGCGTCTGCGTCGAGAACCACGGTGCCGGGTCCTGAGCCGACCGGGGTGACGTTCCGACCGGGCCTGGCGCTCCGACCGGAGTCACCCGGTCGTGGCCGGACGGGGTCCCTCCGGGCCCGCTGCCTGCTCCGCCGCCTCGAAGGCCCGGATGTCGGCCTCGATCTTCGGCGTGGTCAGCCGCTCGATGACGAACGCCAGGCCGGGGATGAACCCGGCGAGGACGACCGGCAGGAGCTGGCGGAACGACCAGCGCACCCGCCTGGCCATGTCGTAGCCGACGGCCAGGTAGATGATGTAGGCGAAGCCGTGGATGGGGCCCACGATGGCGACGACGCTGTCGTTGTGCCCGGCGTACTGCAGGGGGACGCCGACACAGGCCAGGATCACGAGGCCGGTGCCAACGATGTAGGCCATGATGCGATAGCGTAGGAGAGCGGCACGCATCGAGCGGGGCGAGAGGGACCGCTCGGAACCGCCCCAGCCGATGAGACCGAGGGCGGTGGCCGTTGCCGACCGCTCGGCGGGCCGACCGGAGGGCCCAGACGGCACGGTCTCGCCCGAGCTGCGCTGGTCGCTCACCAGGTCTTCCTCTTGCCGCTGGCCGCCAGGGCCGCCAGGTACTCGTTGTAGGCGGCCAACTCGGGATCCTCCTCCTGGGTGCCTGGGCTGTCCTCTTCCGGCGCGGTCAGCGCAGGCAGGGGAGCGTCGGCCGCCGCAGCCATCGCTGGGGTCCCGGTTCCCTGGGCTGCTGGCGCGAGCACCGCTGGCACGTCGGCCTCGACCGGCTGGTCATCGAACTCTTGGGGGTGTTTCTCCAGGGCCCAGCCGACGGGCCGGGTCACGGCGCCCCTCTCGACGCGGGTGCCCTTGGCCTTGGGTTCGGGCTGCTGGTGGACCATCTTCCACCAGACGTAGCCGGTGAAGATCGGCCACTCGAAGGTGTAGGCCCAGCTCAGCTCGTTGCCGGCCAGGGCGGCGTGCCACTGCCACCACCACAGGCCGACGAAGGTCGGGACGACGACGGCGATGATGAGGTGCAGGACGATCGCCCGACGGGTGAACCACATCCGCACAGCCTTGAGGCTAGCGAGGGACTTGCTCGGGAAGCACGCGGAGCGCCCGGGCAGGGGCATGATCTGCCCATGGGGTTCGTGAGCGGTCGGCCGGCGACCGGCGACGTGGTGGCGAGCTTCCCGGCGGCCGATCCGCCGGCCGTGCACGAGCAGGTCGAGGCCGCCCGGCGAGCGGGGGCTGAGCTGGCGAGCAGCGGTCCGGGGGAGCGGGTGGCCTGGCTGCTCCGGATGGCTGAGCTCCTGGAGGCCGAGCTGCCGGTGTGGGCCCGACAGCTGGCCGAGGAGGTGGCCAAGCCCTTCCCGGCGGCCAAGGGCGAGGTCGCCCGGGCGGCGGCCCTGCTGCGGGTCCTGGCCGACGGCGTGCGTCGACGGGTCCCCCTGCCCGTGGCCGGCGGGGCAACGGGGACCCCACGGCGGCTCGCCGGCCTCCCGGTCGGGGTCGTGCTCGCCCTGCTCCCCGCGGTCGATCCGCTCTGGGAGGCCATCCGGTTCCTCGGCGTGGCCGTGGCGGCCGGCGACTCGACGCTCCTCAAGCCGGCGACCTCGGCTCCGCAGCTCGGGTTGGCCGTCGCCCGCCTGGCCCTCGAGGCAGGGCTGCCCGAGGGAGCGGTCCAAGTCGCCCTGTTCGATCCCCCAGCGATCGGCTCGGTCGTGGCCGAGCCGGCCGTCGGGGGAGCCGTCGGGGCCGGGGAGCCCCGGGCCGGGGAGGCACTGCGCAAGGCGGCGGCCGCGGCTGGCGTGCCGGTGGCCTTCGAAACGGTCGGCTGCGATCCGATCCTGCTCGCGCCCTCAGGGGACCCCTCCCGGGCCGTGGCCCTGGCGGTCGAGGGGTGCCTGCAGCAGGCCGGGCAGGGAGCCCTGGCCCCGCACCGGCTGTTCGTCCCCCGGGAGCTGGCGTCAGCCGTGGTCGAGCAGCTGGCGGCCGAGGTCGGGGCCCTCCCGGTGGGCGACCCCCTGGACGTGGCGACGGCGGTCGGGCCCCTGCGGAGCCGGAGCGCCGTCGAGGAGGTGGCCGGCGCCGTCGCCGAGGTGGTCGCCGGGGGCGGTCGGGTGCTCTGCGGGGGTCGGCCCGGGGCCGAGGCGGGGTTCTTCTACCTCCCGACCGTCGTGGTCCTCGACGACCCCGGGGGCTGGACCCCCCGGGGTCCCCTGCGCGGCCCGGTCGTGGTGGTGCTGCCCTACGGCTCGCGCGACGAAGCCTGGTCGCTTGCCAACCGGGGCCCTCGGTGCCTGGCGGTCAGCTTGGTGAGCGAGGAGGACGACGATCTCGAGCGGACGCTCGACGCGGTGCCGGCGTCCTATGTCGGGCTCAACCAGGCCGTTGGCCCAGCGGCCGGTCTGGTGGCGGCCGAGACGGCCAGCGACGGGTCGGTGGGGACCGAGGCCTGGTGGCCCTGGCCCAGCCCCGGGCCGGTGCAGCGCGCGACCTTGGTCCTTCGACCGAGCCGACCCTGGCGGGCCTCGTAGGGGGGCAGGGCCAGGGCCTCGGCGAGGAGCCGTCGGGCCTCGGCGACGCGGCCCTCGGCCACCAGCTGGGAAAGGGGGCCAGCCAGGAGGCCCCGCCAGTCCAGCCCCTCGGTGGAGCGGCCCTGGGCGTGGAGGGCGGCCCGGGCCTCCCCGAGGAGCTCGGCGAGCCGACCGATCCCCGGCGGGGTGGCCTCGGCCAAGCGGTCCCGGAGCCAGGCGGCCAGGGACGGGCTGGCTCCCCCGGTGGCCACGGCCAGGGTCACCGGGCCTTCCCGGTGAACCGCTGGCAGGACCGCGCTGCAGCGGGCCGGGTCGTCGACCGTGTTGACGAACACCCCGGCCGCCTCGGCGTCGCGCCAGACCTGCTCGTCGACCGCCCGACGGCCGGTCGCCGCCACCACGAGGCGGAAGCTGGCGGCCTCACCGGGCCGGTAGGGGCGGCGCTCGACGGTCAAGGACGCCGGGGGGCGGGGCGGGCCCGAGGGGCCGAGGAGCGCCGTCGCCCGGCTCGGGTCGGGGGCGACCAGGGTGACGGCGGCCTTGGCGTCGAGGAGCCCCGCGACCTTGCGACCGGCCACGGTGCCGCCGCCGACCACCAGGCAGGGGACCCCGGCCAACCGGAGGCCGACCGGGTAGAGGGGCGGGAGGGTCACGGGACGAGGTCCTCGTGCGCTCGTAGGGATCGACGGCGAGTGGCGCGGCCACCTCGAGCGTCAGGACCCCGAGATCGTTCGCCTCGAGCGCGGCCGCCGGCCGGAGCCGAAGGTCGTCGAGGTCCAGCCGCCCCTCGACGCTCCGGACGACGGCCCGGGTCAGGCGGGTGGTGTGGCGCAACAGGAAGCGGTCCCCGGTGCGCACCGGCTGGTCGGCGAACCAGCAGACCTCGGCCCGCAGGGCGCTGGCCAGGAGGGGAGGGTCTTCGGCGCGGGCCACGGTGTCGCCCCGGGCCACGTCGAGGTCGTCGGCCAGCTCGAGGGCGACCGACCGCCGGGGGGCTGCGACCTCGACCGGCGTCTCGTGGACCCAGATGGCCCGGATGGTGCTGCGAGCCCCCGAGGGGAGCACCACGACCTCGTCGCCGACGCGCAGGGGCCCGCCGGCCACCATGCCGGCGTAGGCCCGCCGGCCCGTCGCCGGGCGCAGGACCCACTGGACCGGGAGCCGCCCCCCGACGGGGCCGGGCCCGGCGACGACTGCGTCGCCGACCGGCAGGGCCTCGAGGGCCTCGAGCACCGTCGGGCCCTCCCACCAGGGGGCCTCGGCGGCCCGGTCGACGACGTTGGCCCCGTGGAGGGCGGAGACCGGCACGCAGTGGGTCTCGACGCCGCCCAGGCGATCGGCGAGGGCGGCCACCTCCTCGGCGAGGGCAAAGAAGCGCTCGGGGGCCCAGTCGGCGAGGTCCATCTTGTTGACCGCCACCACCCACCGGCGGACCCCGAAGCGAGCGGCGATGGTGCCGTGCCGCCGGGTCTGCTCCCGGAGGCCACGCGTGGCGTCCACCAGGACGATGGCGGCGTCCGCCGTGGAGGCCCCGGTCGCCATGTTGCGGGTGTACTGGACGTGCCCTGGGCAGTCGGCGATGACCAGCTTCCGGGTCGGGGTGGCCGCGTAGCGGTAGGCGACGTCGATGGTGATGCCCTGCTCCCGCTCGGCCCGCAGGCCGTCGGTCACGAGCGACAGGTCGAGGCCGGCGAGGCCCCGACGCCGGCTGGCCTCGGCGAGGGCAGCCAGCTGGTCGTCGAAGAGCTGCTTGGTGTCGTGGAGCAGTCGCCCGATCAGGGTGGACTTGCCGTCGTCCACCGAGCCCACCGCGGCCACCCGCAGCAGCTGGCTGCGGGGCCGGGTCTCGGTCGCGGTCACCGACGTCATCAGAAGTACCCCTCGCGCTTGCGGTCCTCCATGGCGGTCTCCGAGGTCCGGTCGTCGGCCCGGGTGGCTCCCCGTTCGGAGACCCGAGCAGCCGCGGTCTCGGCCACGACCTCGGCCACGGTGGCGGCCAGCGAGCGCACCGCGCCGGTGCAGGTGGCGTCGCCGACCGTCCGGAACCGGACGCTGGCTTCCTCCACCACCTCGCCCGGTCGGGGCTGCACCCAGGGGGAGACGGCGAGCAGCATGCCGTCGCGCTCGACCACCGCCCGGCGGTGGGCGAAGTAGATGGAGGGCAGGTCGAGGCCCTCCCGCTCGATGTACCGCCACACGTCGAGCTCGGTCCAGTCCGACAGGGGGAAGGCCCGCAGGTGCTCGCCGGGCCGGACCCGGCCGTGGTAGAGGTGCCAGAGCTCGGGCCGTTGCCGGCGCGGGTCCCACTGGCCGAAGGCGTCCCGGAAGGAGAGGACCCGCTCCTTGGCCCGGGCCTTGTCCTCGTCCCGGCGGGCCCCACCGATGCAGGCGTCGAAGCGGTGCTCGGCGATGGCGTCGAGGAGGGTCACGCTCTGGAGGCGGTTCCGGGACCCGCCGGGACCCGGGTCGGGGACCCGGCCCCGGTCGATGCTCTCCTGGACCGAGGCCACGAGGAGGGTCTCGCCGAGCTCGGCCACCCGGCGGTCCCGGAAGGCCAGGACCTCGGGGAAGTTGTGCCCGGTGTCGACGTGCAGCAGCGGGAAGGGGAAGCGGCCCGGACGGAACGCCTTCTCGGCCAGGCGCAACAGGACCGCGGAGTCCTTCCCGCCGCTGAAGAGCAGGACCGGCCGCTCGCACTCCGCGGCGACCTCCCGGAGGACGAAGACGGCGTGCGCCTCCAGCTCCTCGAGGTGGTCCAGTCCGTCGACCTGCTCCGACCGCTCCCGGGTCGCCGTCTCGACGCGCTCCACGGGCTCCCTCCGTCGCTCGATGGGCCTGCTCGATGGCTCGACTCCGACCAGACCTGGGCGCTCGACCCAGAAATCCACAAAATCCGATCGGAACAGTCATGTATAGTAGCCCAGGAACCGGGCGGCGGGAACGACCCGTGGGAGCGAGAGGGAGGACGCGATGGCGACAAGGGACCCCTGGCCTCCGAGCGCGACGGAACTGGCCGAGGTGGCGGCTGCCCTGGAGCGAGCCCCGGCCACCGGGGTCATCGCCTGGGCCCACGAGCGGACTGAGGGGCGCCTCGTGCTGGCCTGCTCCTTCCAGGACTGCGTGGTGGTGGACCTCGTGTCCCAGGTGGACCCGGCGATGCCGGTGGTCTTCTTGGACACCGGCTTCCACTTCCCCGAGACCCTGGCCTACGTGGAGACCGTTCGCCAGCGCTACGACCTGCGGCTGGTGGTGACGACCCCGGGACCCGAGGCCGACCCTTGGCCCTGCGGGACCGAGCGGTGCTGCGAACTGCGGAAGGTCGAGCCCCTGGCGAGGGTCCTCCAAGGCCAGCGGGGGTGGGTGACCGGGCTGAAGCGGGTCGACGCCCCGACCCGGGCCACGACGCCGGTGGTCGCCTGGGACGCTGCCCGGGGCGTGCTGAAGGTGAACCCGTTGGCGACTTGGACCGACGAGGACATCGCCCGCTACCAGCAGGACCACGGCCTGCCGGTCCACCCGCTCGTCGCTGCCGGGTACCGCTCGATCGGCTGTGCCCCGACCACCCGGCCCACCGCGCCGGACGAGCACCCCCGGGCGGGCCGCTGGGCCGGCACCGACAAGGTCGAGTGCGGGCTGCACCTGGCATGAGCACGGCCGACCTCCCCATCGGGACCCGTCTGCGGGGCCGGGACGAGCTGCGGTTCGTGCGCCCCTATCGCCGGCTGGGTCGTTTGAACGAGGTAGAGCGGGCGAAACTGGCCCGGCACCCCTACGAGGCCATCGCCGCGGTGGTCGAGCGCTACGCCGCCGAGGGGCCAGAGGCCATCGCCGGGGTGCCCGGCGAGGTCGAGCGGCTCAAGTGGGCCGGCATCTATCCGCAGCGCCAGGGCGGGAACGCCTTCATGGTGCGGGTGAAGGTCCCGGGCGGTCGGCTGCGGGCCGAGCAGGCGGTCGAGCTCGGCCTCCTGGCCGAGGCCTTCGCCCAGGGCCCCGAGGACCACCCGGTGTTCGGGAACGCCTACGCCGACCTGACCACCCGCCAGGACGTGCAGCTGCACTGGGTCCGGATCGAGGACGTGCCCCGGTTGTGGCGCCGACTGGACGCCGTCGGGCTGACCACCGTCCAGGCCTGCGGCGACTCGGCCCGCAACGTCCTGTGCTGCCCGCTCGCCGGCGCGGACCCCGAGGAGGTGGTCGACGCCCTGCCGGTCGCCGTGGCCATCTCGGACTTCTTCACCGGCAACCGGGCCTACGCCAACCTGCCCCGGAAGTTCAAGATGAGCGTGACGGGGTGCCGTGAGGACTGCGTTCGGGCCGAGATCAACGACATCGCCCTCTGGCCGGCCCGAAGCGTCGCGGGCGAGCTCGGGTTCAACCTGCTGGTCGGCGGGGGGCTCTCGGACGGGGAGCGCATGGCCCAGGACGTCGACGTCTTCGTCGCGCCGGGCGACGCCGTCGAGGTCTGCCGGGCCATCGCCCAGCTCTACGGCGAGCTGGGCAACCGGGAGCACCGGGGCCTGGCCCGGATGCGCTACCTGGTCGAGGAGCTCGGGCCCGAGGGGTTCCGGGCCGAGCTGGCCGCCCGGACCTCCCTGCGCCTGGCCCCGGCCGGGGAGGCCCTGACCCGGCGGTTCCGGGGGGACCACGTTGGGATCCACCCCGACCGGCGGCCGGGCCGGCTGCTCGTCGGCCTCTGCGTGCCGGTCGGTCGACTGCGCGGCCGGGAGCTGGCCGAAGCCGGGCGCCTCGCTGCCGCCTACGGGGACGGCACGGTCCGTCTCGGGGCCGACCAGAACCTGGTCCTCGCCGGGGTGCCCGAGGAGCGTCTGGAGGACCTCCTGGCCGAGCCCCTGCTCGCCCGGTGCACGCCCTTCCCGGGCCCCTTCAGCCGCGGGGTGGTGGCCTGCACCGGCACCGAGTTCTGCCGCTTCGCCGTGGTCGAGACGAAGGCCCGGGCCCTGGACCTGGCCCAGTGGCTCGACGAGCAGTGCGGGCCGGCGGTAGCCGAACTGGCCGAGGAGGTCGGGCCGATCCGGGTCCACCTCTCGGGCTGCTCGGCGTCGTGCGCCCAGCCCCAGATCGCCGACGTCGGCCTGCGGGGCACCGCCGCCCACCTCGGCGACCAGCTGGTCGAGGGGGTCGACGTGGGCTTGGGCGGCACGCTCGGTCCACGGGCCGGGTTCGTCGACTGGGTCGACGGTGGCCTGCCCGCTCAGGACCTCCCCGAGGCCCTCGCCCGCCTCGTGCGGCTGTTCCTCGCGGAGCGTCGCCCCGGCGAGGCCCTGTGGGCCTGGGCCCGGCGGCAGCCCCCGGCGCGCCTGCGGGAGACCCTGCGGGCCCCGGACCGCGAGGAGGTGAGGCCGTGAAGGGCGAGGCCGTCCGGCACGCCATGAACGGGGTGGCCGAGGCCCCGGGCAAGACCTGGTTCTGGGAGCTGGCCGCAGCCGTGGTGGACGCGGACCGCTGCGTGCGCTGCGGCGCGTGTGTGGCCGTCTGCCCCTCGGACTCCATCGGCCTGAACGACCAGGGCCTGCCCGCCCTCGTGAAGATGTGCACCGGCTGCTCGCTCTGCTGGGACGCCTGTCCCCGGGCCGGCCTGCGGGTCGAGGCCCTCGGACCGGCCGGCGGACCGGCCCCTGCCGCGCCCGACGAGCTGGGCGAGCCGGTCGCCCTGGTGGCCGCCCGGGCCGCTCGACGGGCCCCCCGTGCCCAGGACGGCGGGGTGGTGACGGCCGTCCTCGCCGCCGGGCTCGAGAGCGGGGCCCTCGACGGCGCCCTGGTGGCGGTCCCGAGCGCCGACGGCCAGCCGCTCCGGGCCGAGGCGAAGGTGGTGACCAGCGCAGCCGAGCTGGGACGGGCCGCCGGCAGCACCTACCACCAGGTCATGGCCCTGGCCGCCTTGGACCTCGCCGGCGTCGACCTGCCGAAGGGGAGCCGCCTGGCGGTGGTCGGCACCCCCTGCGTGGTCCAGGGCCTCCAGGCCATGCAGCGGCGGCCCTGGCCGGGGGGGACCGGCCGCCACCGGGTGGCCGACGTGGTCCTCTCGATCGCCCTGCTGTGCACGAAGAGCTTCGACTACCAGGCGTTGGTCCTCGAGGAGCTGGCCGCCCGGCGCGGGGTCGACCTGGAGCGCGTGGGCAAGGTCGACGTGACCGAGGGTCGCCTCGTGGTCACCTACCTCGACGGGCAGGTGGCGGTGGACGAGCCGGTCAAGGCGTTCCACGGGGCCGCCCTGCGGGGCTGCGCCGAGTGCCCCGATGTGCTGGGCCACAGCGCCGACCTGGCCGTCGGCAGCGTGGGCTCGCTGCCGGGTTGGTCGACGGTCCTCGTGCGCAGCGAGGCCGGGCGCGCGGCTCTCGACCGGGCCCGTCCCCGGCTGGACCTCAAGGAGGCCGACGACCCCGAGGCCCTGCGGCGGTTGGCCAGGGCGGATCGACGGGCCGCCGAACGGGCCCTGCCCCGGCCCCTCGAGCCCCAGGGCCGGCTCTGGATCGAGTGGGACGAGCACCGGACCTGGTTCAGCGGGTCGGACCGGGCGCCGGTGGCCGCGCCGTGACCCCCTGGACCCCGGGGCCCGAGCTGCCCGAACCGCCCGAGCCCACGCGGCTCGCAGCCGACCACCGGGCAGCCCTGGCCGAGGGCCGACCCGAGCCCGACCTGGTGGCCGGGGTGGCCGAGGCCTGGTGGCCGGCGCTGGCCCCCCTCCTCGAGCCCGCCGGCCTGGACCGACAATGGCTGACCGACGCCCTCGGCGGGTACCGTCGGGAGCTGTGGCTCTGGCAGGCCGGGGAACGGAGCTGGTCGCAGGTGGCCCCGGGGCTCCTGGGCTGGCTGGCTCGGCGCCTGCCGACCTGAGGGGACCCGGGCTGGCCCCGGCGGCGGACGGCGTGGCCGTGGCCCTCCAGCAGGTCGAGGTCCGGCGGGAGGGCCGTGCCCTCGTGGCCGGGGTGGACTGGGAGGTCCGGGCGGAGGAGCGCTGGGTGGTCCTCGGCCCGAACGGCTCGGGGAAGACCACGCTGCTACAGGTGGCAGCGCTTCGGCTCCTGCCGACCCGGGGCGCGGTGCGGGTTCTCGGCCAGGTGGCGGGGCGCTGCGACCTGCGACGGGCTCGCCGCTCGGTGGCCCTGGTGAGCGCGGCGGTGGCCCGGCAGGTCCGCCCGAGCCTGTCGGCGGCCGAGGTCGTCCTGACCGGTCGGACCGGAGCCCTCGAGCCCTGGTGGGACCGGTACGAAGAGGCCGACCGGGCGCAAGCCCGGGAGCTGCTGGACCGCGCCGGGGTGGGGCACGTGGCCGAGCAGCCCTTCGGGGTGCTCTCCGAGGGGGAGCGCCAGCAGGTCCTCCTGGCCCGGGGCCTCATGGCGAGCCCCGGCCTGCTCCTGCTGGACGAGCCAGCCGCGGGCCTTGACCTGGGGGCCCGGGAGCGGCTGCTGCAGAGCCTGGCGGCGGTGGCCACGTCGCCGACCCAGCCGCCCCTGGTGCTGGTCACCCACCACCTGGAGGAGATCCCCCCAGGGATTACCCATGCCCTGCTGATCCGGGCCGGGCGGGTGGTGGCCGCCGGGCCGGTCGAGACCGTCCTCACGGGCGACACGGTGTCGGCCTGCTTCGGCCTGCCGGTGCAGGTGGAGCGGCGAGGCGACCGATGGGGGGCCGCGGCCCGGTGAGCGGCGCCGAGCGAGCCGGTCCGGGGGCCGTGGTGCTGACCGGCCTCGGGGCGCTGACTCCGCTCGGCCTGGACGTGGCCAGCACCTGGTCGGGCCTGCTCGAGGGGCGCAGCGGGGTCGGGCCGATCTCGGCCTTCGACCCCACGGGGCTCACCACCCGGATCGCCGCCGAGGTGCGGGGGTTCGACCCGGCCTCGGTCCTCGACCCCAAGCGGCTCCGGCGCACCTCTCGCGCCGCCCAGCTGGCGGTGGCCGCCGCCCGGGAGGCGGTCGCCGACGCCGGGCTGGACCTCGCCGCCGTGGACCGCGAACGGGTCGGGGTGGTGCTGAACTCGGCGGTGGCCGGCTTCGACACCGTCGAGCGGGCGGTCCGCCAGCTCCTCGGGGCCGCCGAGGGCCGGGTCGGGCCCTACATGGTCTCGTCGTCCATCACGAACATGGCCGCCTGCGAGGTGGCCATCGACCTGGACCTCCACGGTCCCGTGCTGGCCTCGGCCCTGGCCTGCGCCTCGGGGGCCTACGCCTTCCTGGAAGCGGCCCGCTTCCTGGCCTCGGGCGAGGCCGATGTGGTGCTCTGCGGGGGCACCGACGCCGGCATCACCCGGGCCATGTTCGAGGGGCTGACCGTCATGGGGGCCCTCTCGACCCGCAACGACGACCCCGAGGGGGCCAGTCGGCCCTTCGACGTAGGCCGGGACGGGTTCGTCTTCGGCGAGGGGGCGGTGGTGGCCGTCCTGGAGCGCCTCGAGCACGCCCGGGCCCGGGGGGCCGAGCCCTACTGCCAGGTGGCCGGGGGCGCCCTGACCGCCGATGCCTTCCACCCGAGCGCCCCCGAGCCGAGCGGCCGCTACGCCGCGTCGGCCATCGAGCGGGCCCTGCAGCGGTCCGGGGTGCACCCCGAGGAGCTGGACCTGGTCGTGGCCCACGGGACCGGCACCCAGGCCAACGACCGGACCGAGGCCCAGGCCCTCCACCGGGCCCTCGGCCAGGCGGCCCAGCAGCCCCTGGTCAGCGCGCCCAAGGGCGCCCTCGGGCACCTCATCGGCGCCGCCGGAGCGCTCGGGGTCCTGGTCTGCGCCCTGGGGATCCGCCAGGGGGTCGTCCCGCCCACCCGGAACCTCGAGGAGCCCGACCCGGCGTGCCTGCCCCTCCGGCACGTCGCCGGGCAGGCGAAGCAGGCCCGGGTCCGGGCAGCGATCACGAACGCCTTCGGGTTCGGCGGCCAGAACTGCACGGTGGTCCTCCGGGCCCTTCCCTGAGGCAGGGCCTGGTCCCGGGGCTCAGCTCGAGGGCTGAAGGAGCTCGAAGAGCATCGTCAGCGGCTGACCCGCCTGATCAGGCGGGCTGGCGGGGGCCGTGCGCGAGCCGCTTCGGGAGGCCGGTTGGCCGTTCCCCGTTCCCGTCCCCGTGGCGCCCGCCGAACCGGTCGAACCGGTCGAAGCAGCTGTGGTCGTTGACGGGGACGGAGAGGGGCCGGTCGCCGAAGTGGCGGCGGACGGTGCGGTGCTCGAACCGGCGTGGGCCGGGGCGGTTCCCGATGGGGCGGTTCCCGACGGGGAGCTGGTCGCGGTGGCCGGCCCGGTATCCCGGCGGGTCAGGACCGGGGAGGGCGCCGAACCGCGGGCCGCTGTAGCCGGCGGCTGGGTGGCGACGGACCGGGGGGAGGGGACCCGTGCCGCCTGGGTCGTGCCCGCGCCCGACGACGGGTTCCCGGGCAGGGAGTGGTCCTCGGGTGGTGGCGCGTGACCTGCGGCGCTGGGAGGCAGGTGGATGGGTACCGGCTGGAAGGCACCGCCCAGGGCGGCGCCGAGGCCGAAGCTGAGCGCCCCGCCGGCCAGGGTGAGCGCGGCGAGACGGATGGCCGCACGCCGGAGGGTGGGGCGAGGGCGGGTCGAGGGGTCCGAGGGGGCCTGGCGGAGGGTGCTGGCCAGGAGATGATCCAGCCAGCCCCCCGTCGGGGTGCTCGCTGGCGTCGGCGAGCCGGACACGCCGCCCAGGGTAGCGAGGCCGAACAGGCCCGCTGGTGGGGTAGGGCGCGGGTCCGGTTGCGTGGGCCGGATCGGGCGGCGAGAATCGCCGAGCCCCGCTCGCCGGATCCACCACCGACGGGGCCGGGGTGCGTAGGGTGTCGAGCCGGGAGCCGAGCGAGGGGGTCGTCGCCATTCTGCTGGTCGGACTGCTCGTGGTGGTGTGGGCGGTCGTGCTGGTGCCCGGGGCGGTCCGGCGCTGGCGGGAGGGTCGGACCGCTGACGCGGTCTCGGCCTTCCATCGCCTCCACCGCTCCTTGCACCGCTCCCAGGTCCGCCTCGGGTGTCCCCAGCCGGCCCTGCACCGCTTGCGGACCGGGCGGACGGCGGTGCTCGTCCGGCGTGCCCCGGGGACGTCCTCGGGGCGGGTGGTGCTGGTGCGCCCGGACGCCGCCGAGGGCAGCGGGTCAAGGGGAGGAGGCGCGCGGCCAACGGTCCGGGCAGCCATGGCCCGGGGCCGTGCCACGGCCTCGTCGGAAGGCGAGGTGGTCCGGCGTCGGCGAGACGTGGCCATCGGGCTGGGGTCGTCGGTGGTGCTGACCGCCCTGCTCGGCCTGCTGCCACCTCTCCACCCGCTGCTGGTGCTGGCCGTCGTCGTGCTCGCCGCCCTGGTCGGTTACGTGGTGTTGCTGGTGCGGCTCCGATCGGCCGAGGCGGGGCGGTCGGCGGGCCGGGCCCGGGCTCGACGAGACGAGCGGGCCCGCCGGCCGGTCGGCTCCACCCCCGCGGCGCGGGCCCCTGCCGGACCAGCGCTCGGCGCGGGGCACGGAGAAGCATTGGCGGCCGACGAGCCGCCTGTCCTGGCTCGGGTGGCGGCCCGCTGAGCAGCGCCGAGGACCAGCGCGCCTGGCCTGCGCCTGGGGCGGACCGGCTGCGGGAGCGGCTCGAGGAACTCGGCGCCGAGGTCCGCGGCCGGCTGCAGGCGGCCCACGAGGCCCGGGAGACCGCCCTGCCGGCCTGCCGCGAGGCCATCCGGTGCTCCAGCCTGGCCATCCGAGCCGAGCACCGCGACGAGCCAGCGGAAGCAGCCCGCCAGCGGGGGGCCGCGGAGGCCGCTCTGCGACGCGCCCAGGCGGCCCTGGCCGACCATCCCCAGCTGGCAGCGGTCGGCTTCCTGCACGACGCCGAGAAGGAGGTCGTGGAGGCGCACGTCCTCCCGGTCCTGCTCCACGGGGGCGTCCTGCCGTCCGCCGCCGACCTTGCAGTGGCCCCAGCGGCGTGGCTCCACGGGCTGGCCGAGGCAGCGTCCGAGGTCCGCCGCTATCTCCTCGACCGTCTCCGTTCCGGCCAGGGCGACGAAGCCGAGGCGCTGCTCGGCACCATGGAGGCGGTCTACGACCTGCTCGTCACCGTGGACTTCCCTGACGCCCTCACCGCCGGGCTCCGGCGGGTCACCGACGGTCTTAGGGCCGTGCTGGAGCGGACCCGGGGGGACCTCACCACGACTGTCGCCCAGCTCCGCCTCCAGGCCGCCCTCGAACGGGCCCGAGGCGAGCCGCAAGGCCTGACCAGGCCCGTCCAAGGGGCAGGCGGGCCCGGCTATCCTCGGGGTGACCCGGGGGTGTAGCTCAGTTGGTAGAGCACTACGTTCGCAACGTAGGGGTCGCCGGTTCGAGTCCGGTCACCTCCACCGCGAGCCCTTGGCCGTCGGGCCGCTTGGAGCGGCGACGGAAGGCCGTGGTGCTCGCTCGAAGGATCCCCACCTGCGGGCTGGTCGCAACTGGCGCACTGTCTCCGCCGACGTCGGCCTGAAGCCCCCAGGGGATCCGCTCCGAAGCCGAGCCAGTAGGGGACGCGCCCGACCGTTCCCGTTCCCCGCTCGGTTCAGTCGTCAGTGAGGACAACGACCCCGCTCGGCGCATGGAGGAGCATCATGGTGCGTCGGGCGGCATCCTCGATGTGGATGCGGGGTGACGCCGGGGGACCGTCGGGATAGAAGGTCCCCGGACCCCAGAACTGGCCGTAGCGGATCACGACGCCGCCAGCCTCGAGGACCAAGCGCTCGTGCCCGGCCACGGCGGCGACGCTTCCCGGGGGGGTCCAGGCAACGCTTTGCGCCAGGAAACGACGAACGCCGGCCACCGACGCCGCTGCGAGCAGGTTGCGCGTCCCTTCGGTTCGGATCCGGTTGTTCCGTTCGGTGTGGTCGGGGATCCGTCCTCGGTCGTCGGGAAGGTCAGTGAGCTGGTGCATCACGAGGTCCGGGCGGAAGTCGACGACCGAGTCGAGGAGCTGGTCGGCGTCGAAGACATCACCGATGACGGGGTGGGCCCCGAGGGCTGCGACGAACGCCGCCCGTTCGGGGGAGCGGGTCATCCCCGCCACGTCGTGGCCGGCGCTCGTGAGGAGGCGGAGGAGGCGGACACCGATGACGCCGGTTGCACCGGCGAGGAACACCCGCATCACGGCTCCCCCTGCGAGGGGAACCGGTCCCTGGCATCGAAGTGCCGACGCCGGAGGACGCGACAGACCGTGACGCTGGAGGTGAGGTAGAAGGCCCGGCGACCCTGCTCCTGGGCCGCCCGGTGCTCAGGGTCGTCGCGCCAGGCTTCGTGGTGGGCGACCGAGTCGAAGGTGACCAGCGACACCCGCTCGCCGTCGTCAGCGACGAAGGTCTTGAAGTCGACGAACCCGGGCATCTGGCGGGCACGGGCCTCCAAGTGTGCGGCGAGCTCGCCGTAGCCGTTGGCCTCGGCATCGTCGCGCAGGCGCGAGCCGAAGGCGGTGACGACGGACTGGTCTTCGCCGGGCTCCATGGGGACAGCTTCGCCGAAGGTGACGGTGCCGTGGAGGAGGACCCCGACGGCCAAGAAATCGTCGATGGCGCGATCTGGTACCGCTGGTACCGCCCGTCGACGTGACCCAGGCGACCCTGGCGACCCTGCGGAGGGGACGCGTGCCCCGCGCGCTGCCTGACGCCGAGCCCGTGACCGGCAGAAAGGCAGGCTCGGTCGGTGGGATCGGCGCCAACCCCATGGCTGCACCTCCCCTGAGACATATGTAGCTATATGTGCTACAGTAAGGCCATGGATGGTTCGATATCCGTCCGCGAGCTGCGCAACAGGGTCAGCGACGTGCTCCGCCGGGTTGAAGGCGGCGAGCGGTTCACGGTCACCGTCGACCGACGCCCGGTTGCGGCAATCGTGCCTCTCCGTCGCCATCGGACCGTGTCGGCAGCCGAGGCGCTCGCCATCGTTTCCCGCCATGCCGCCGACCGCAGTGTCCTCACCGAGGTGCGGGGCCTGCTCACGGAGACGACTGACGATCTATGAGGGCCTTGCTCGACACCTCGTTCTTCGTTGCCACGGAGTCAGGGCGGCCTCTGGGCGACCTCGGGAGGGTTACTGCGACCGAGGTCTCGGTGGTGACGCTGGCCGAACTGACGCTCGGCGTGCTCATGGCTGCCGACGACGATGCGCGGTCGACGCGGTTGGCAACGCTCTCCGCTGTCGAGTCGGCGTGGGATCCGTTGCCAGTCGATGCCGACGTGGCGCGCCAGTTCGCCCGGATCGCCGCCGCCCTGCGAGCTGCTGGCCGCCGGGTCCCGATTCTCGACGCGCTTGTGGCCGCCACCGCGATCGTCGAGCGGATCCCGGTCGTCACCCAAGACGGCGACTACGAGGCCATCCCCGGCGTCGAGGTGATCCGGGTCTAATCGGAAGCAACCGCTCCCGTAGGCGGCTCCCCTCCGCGAGAGCATGAGAGCAGGGAACGGGGCGGGCACCGGTGTGCTCAGCTGGCTCAGCGGGTCCGGGTGTAGCGGTGGACGGCGTCGAGGAGTTCCCGGGTCTTCTCCGCGGCGACCACCTCGTCCCCCGAGGCGAGGGCGTGGCGGACGCAGTGGTTGACGTGGTCGTCCAGGAGGATCCCGGCGACGGTCTCGAGCGCGGTGGAGACGGCGGCGATCTGGGTCAGGATGTCGATGCAGTAGCGCTCCTCGGCGATCATCCGTTCGATGCCCCGCGCCTGGCCCTCGATGCGGCGCATGCGGTTGATGAGGGCTTGCTTGTCCTTGGCGACCACGTAGCCATGGGCTCGGCCGGTCGGCGTCGGGGACGGGGACGGGGTGTCGGTGCGGGCGCTTGTCGTCATGCGGTCTCCCCGGACGGTCGGAATCGGCGGAGGCGGAGCGAGTTGGTGACGACGAGGACGCTGGAGGAGGCCATGGCGGCGGCGGCCACGACGGGGTTCACGATGCCGGCAACCGCAAGGGGGATGGCGACGAGGTTGTAGCCGAACGCCCAGGCCAGGTTGCCCTTGATCGTCGCGAGGGTCCGGCGCGAGAGGCGGATGGCGTCGGCGACGGCCCGGAGGTCGCTGCGGACCAGGGTGACATCGGCGGTCTCGATGGCCACGTCCGTGCCGCTGCCCATGGCGATGCCGAGGTCCGCCTGGGCGAGGGCGGGGGCGTCGTTCACCCCGTCGCCGACCATGGCGACGACCTCCCCGGCCTTCTGGAGCCGCGCCACTTCGGCCGCCTTCTCCGCGGGGAGCACGCCGGCGACGACCCGCTCGATCCCGAGCTCGGCGGCGACCGCCTCGGCGGTGGTCTCGTTGTCCCCGGTGAGGAGCACCGGGGTGAGCCCGAGGGCCCGGAGCAGGTCCACGGCCCGGCGGCTCGTAGGCCGGACCTCGTCCCGGACGGCCAGCAGCCCTCGGGTCGTCCCGTCGATCGCCACGGCCACGACCGTGGCCCCCCCGGCTTCGAGGCGGTGGGCCTGCGCCATGAGACCGTCGGGGAGGGGGATTCCCCAGTCGGCCAGCAGGCTCGGGCGGCCGACCACCACGGCGCGGCCCTCCACGACGGCCTCGACCCCGAGCCCGGGTCGGTTCGAGAAGGACTCGGGGCTCGGGAGGGCCCCGAAGCGGGCCTGGCCGTACGCGGCGACGGCCCGGGCGACGGGGTGCTCGCTGGCGGCCTCGGCGGCGGCTGCGAGGCGGACCAGGTCGTCCTCGGCCGAGCCGGGGGCCGGGACGACCGCCGAGACGGTCATCGCCCCCTCGGTCAGCGTCCCGGTCTTGTCGAGGACGACGGTGGTGACCTGGCGGGTCCGCTCGAGGACCTCGGGACCCTTGACGAGGATGCCGAGCTGGGCGCCACGCCCGGTGCCGACCAGCAAGGCGGTGGGGGTGGCGAGCCCGAGGGCGCAGGGGCAGGCGACCACGACGACGGCCACCGCCGTGGTGAAGGCGGCCGCGGGGGCGGCACCCCCGAGGACGAGCCAGCCCACCAGGCTGAGGAGCGCGACGGCGAGGACGGCCGGGACGAACACGGCGGAGACCCGGTCGGCCAGGCGCTGGACCGGCGCCTTGCCTGCCTGGGCCTCGGCAACCAGCCGGGTGATCTGAGCCAGGGCGGTCTCGGCCCCGACCCGGGTGGCCTCGACCACGAGGCGACCCGAGGTGTTGAGGGTCCCGCCGGTCACCGGGTCCCCCGGCCCCACCTCGCGGGGGACCGGCTCGCCGGTCAGCATCGACTGGTCGACCGCCGAGGCGCCGAGGACCACCACGCCGTCGGTGGCGATCTTCTCGCCGGGGCGAACGACGAAGCGGTCGCCCACGACCAGGGCCTCGATCGGGACGAGCACCTCGATGTCGCCCCGCAGCACCCGGGCCTCCTTGGCGCCGAGCGCCAGGAGCGCCTGGACGGCCTCTCCGGCCCGGCGCTTCGCCCGGGCCTCCAGGAACCGGCCGAGCAGGACCAGGGTGGTGATCGCCACGGCAGCGTCGAAGTCGACCATGGCCGAGATGCCCGTAGCGAGGACCACCGTCGACCAGGTCCAGGCCGCCAGGGTGCCGAGGGACACGAGGGTGTCCATGGTGGCCACGCCGTGCCGGGCGTTGGCCAGGGTCGCCCGGTGGAACGGCCAGCCGGCGAAGAAGACGACCGGCGTGGCCAGCAGCAGGGAGAGCCACGCCCAACCCGGGGGTCGCGTCGCCGGGAACCAGGCGAAGAGCGCCACGGGCACGCTCAGCACCGCAGCCACGACCAGGCGGTGGCGGTAGGGGCGGGCCGGGTCCTCCTCGCTGCGGGCCTCAGGCAGTCGGGCCCCGTACCCGACGGCTTCCACCGCCTGGATCAGGTCCTCGAGCGCGACCTGCTGCGGGTCGAAGGCCACCGCGGCCTGCTCGGTGGCGAAGTTCACCGTGGCTGCCACGCCGTCGAGCCTGTTCAGGCGTCGCTCGACCCGGGTCGCGCACGACGCGCAGGTCATGCCCGTGATGGCCAGCTCGACCCGCTGCCAGCGCGCCGGCGACGCGCCGCTCGGGCTCGACCCTGTGGTCCGGGCCCCGACCGGTGAGGTGCCCGTCCTCCCGGCCATGGTCGTCACGCCACCTCGTACCCGGCTTCCTCGATGGCGGCCCGCAGCGCCCCGTCGTCGAGGTCCGCCCCCTCGACCACCACGAGCTTCGTGGCGAGGTCGACCTCGACCTTCGTGACGCCGGGGAGCCCCTCGAGGGCGCCGGAGACCGCCCGCGTGCAGTGGTCGCAGCTCATGCCCGGCACCGTGTAGGTCCTCGTCGTTTCGGTCATCGGGCCCTCCTTCCACTCCAAAGAATACCCTACCCCAGTATCCTACTGCCGAGGAGCCCTGCGGCGGAGCGGGAGGGGTCGCCTCGGCCCAGCGATGCACACCGCCGGTTTGGGGATCCCGGCGGCGCGGCCCGTCGCCACCGTCGCCTATTCTCAAACAATCATGAGAATAATTGCGAACAGAGGAGCGTCAGCGGGGACGGAGACGGCCAAGGGGGCCCTGTTCGACGCCCTGGCCGAGGTGGCGGGGGCCTTGGCGTCGGGCCGGCGGTTGGAGATCGTGGATCTCCTGGCCCAGGGCGAGCGATCGGTGGAGGAGGTGGCGCGGGAGCTCGGGCAGAGCCTGGCCAACACCTCGCACCACCTGCGGGTCCTGGCCCGGGCAGGGCTGGTGCGGACCCGACGGGAGGGCACCCGGATCCACTACCGACTGGCCGGACCGGGCGTGGAGGAGCTCTGGTCGGCCCTGCGTGCGGTGGCCGCGGCCGAGCGGGACGACCTGGGTCGGCTCACCCGGGCGTACCTGGGCCCGCTGGAGGACGTCGAGGTGGTGGACCGGGACGAGCTGCTTCGACGCCTCCTCCGGGGTGACGTCGTGGTGCTCGACGTGCGCCCCGTGCGGGAGTACCAGGCTGGCCACATCCCGGGGGCCCGCTCGGTGCCCCTGGAGGAGCTCGCCTCGGCGATCGAGGAGCTGCCGGCCGACGTCGAGGTCGTCGCCTACTGTCGGGGTCCCTACTGCGTGTTCGCGCCGGCCGCCGTCCGGGCCTTGCGTCGTGCCGGGTACTCGGCCAGGAGACTCGAGGACGGGTTCCCCGAGTGGCGTCGAGCCGGGTTCCCGGTGGCGGTCGGCGAGAAGCGGGGCAGGGTCAGCCTCGACCGGGGGCGGCCGTGAAACGCTCCGGGGCGGCCGGACACCGGCTGGGGTTGCGCGAGAACCTCTGGCAGTTCTCGATCTTCACGGCGATCACCCTCCTGATCGGCGTGACCATCGGTGTCGAACGGGTCGCGCTGCCGCCGCTGGCTCGCCACGCCTTCGGGATCACCTCGGTCCTCTACACGGTCAGCTTCATCTCCGCCTTCGGTCTGGTGAAGTCGGCGATGAACCTGGTCGCCGGGCGATTGTCGGACCGCCGGGGGCGAAAGGCCATCTTGCTGGTCGGCTGGGCCTTCGCCCTGCCGTACGCCGTGCTCATCATCGTGGCCACCGCCTGGTGGCAGGTGATCGTGGCGAACCTGTTCCTCGGGGTGAACCAGGCGCTGACCTGGACGATGTCGGTCACCGCCAAGATCGACCTCGTCGGGCCGACCAACCGGGGCCTGGCAGTCGGGATCGACGAGTCAGCTGGCTATGTCGGCGTGGGCCTCGGCGGCCTGGCCGCCGGCCTGCTCGTCTCCGCCGACGGGCTGCGCCCGAGCCCCTACCTCCTGGCCCTCGGGGTCGTGGTCCTCGGGGCGCTCGTCACGGCGGGGCCGGCCCGCGAGACGCTCCCCTTCGCCCACGCTGAGGCACGAGAGCAGGCAGCCCGACTGGCGCCGACGCTCGACGAGCAGGCGGCGTCGCCAGCGTCGAGGCCGGCGGTGCCGCATCTTCGTCGCCTGGCCGCCTACATGAGCTGGCGGGACCGTTCCATGCTGGCGGTCTGCCAGGCCGGGCTGCTCAACAAGTTCGCCGACAGCCTGGTGGCAGCGTTCTTCCCGCTCTACCTGGTGCGCCGGGGGATGGGGCTGGCCGAGGTCGGCCTGCTGGTCGGGGTGTACGCCTGGGTGTGGGGGCTCGGCCAGGTGGCTGCCGGAGCCCTCGCCGACCGCCTGGGGCGCAAGCTGCCCATCACGAGCGGCACCTTCCTCATGGCCGCCGGGCTGGCGCTGTTCGTGGCGACCTCGGCGCATCCGGTCTGGTTCGGCGGTGCGGCCCTCATGGGGATCGGCATGGCCCTCGCCTACCCCAACCTCATCACCGCCGTCGGCGACACCGCCGACCCGGCGTGGCGGGGCGGCGCCCTCGGCGTCTACCGGCTCTGGCGGGACGGCGGGTACGCGATCGGGCCGCTGGTCCTCGGTGGGATCGCCGCCGCCGGCGGGATCGGTGCAGCCATCTGGGCCGGGGTGGGCCTCGTGGGGGCCTCGGGGCTGGTGCTGCTGGTCTGGCTGACCGAGACCGACCCGAAGCGGCGCCGCCAGCCGCCAGCCTGGCAGCAGCACCCCGAGTGGGTGGCGCCCTGAGCGTGGGATCCGGAGCCCTGCATCGGGGCGGTGTCGGGGCGTCGGTAGCCTGGGGGACGAGGTCGACCAGGTGGCACGAGCTGGCGCGGAGCGAGACGGGTGGGGCCGTCAAGGGGGCCCGGGTGCCGGGGCGGGACGTCCTCGACCGTGGCCGGCTCGGGCCGTCGTGTGGGCGATCGGGGGCTGGCTGGGCTTGGTTGGCTACGTGGTGGCCTTCGACCGGGCGGCGGCCCGGCGGGGTTTGCCGACGTTGACGGCTGGGCACCGGCGGGTGGTCCGGCGCTGGTGGGCGGCCCGGGTCGCCAGTGCCCTGGGGTTCGTGGCGGTCCTGCTCCATCTCCAGGGGTGGCCCCCCGGCTACTGGCGGGTCGACCCCCTTCCCCGTGTCGGGCGGCTGATCGACCGGGCGCTCGCCGTGCTCAGCTCCGCTGGCCGCCGCCTCACGAGCCCCGGCTGAAGGGCCAGCGGCGTCGACGGGGCGACGGTGCTTCGAGCCAGGGGCAACCGGGCTCGAGTGCGACGGCGAGGACGGTGACGTTGTCGGGCGCTCCCCGGGCCAGGGCCCGGTGGGCCAGATGGTCGACGAGGGCCCCGAGCCGGGTGGCCAACGAATCGAGGTCGACGGCCCGCTCCGCCTCGTCGCCCGGGACAAAGCGGCGAACCGCCTCGGCCACCTCGGCCCGCTCGACCAGTCCCCAGAGGCCGTCGCTGCAGAGCACGAGGCGGTCCCCCGCTCGCAAGCCCCGGCGGACCAAGTCCAGGGGCGGGCCGGGGGCGGTCCCGAGACAGCGGGTGAGGATGGAGCGACCCGGGTGGCGGGCGGCCTGCTCGGGGGTGAGGAGGCCGAGGCGTACCAGGTCGGCCACCTGGCTGTGGTCGGTGGTCAGCTGCTCCACTGCACCCTCCCGCCAGCGGTAGCAGCGGGTGTCCCCGACGTGGGCGACGACGACCTCGCCGGCGTCGAAGGTGAGGGCGGTCAGGGTGGTGGCCATGCCGGACCGCCCGGGCTCGAACCCGGCATCGTAGACGGCCAGGGCTGCCTGCCGGGTGGCGGCGCGCAGGGCCTGGCGGGGCCTGGCGGCCGCCCGGGGGAAGACCGCCAGGGTGGTGCTCACGGCGAGCTCGGCGGCCACCTCCCCGGCCTGGTGGCCCCCGAGGCCGTCGGCGACGACGAACAGGGGCGGGTGGCCCGGGGGATCCCGGGCCGGGGGCAGCACGGTCCCGGCGCGGTCCTCGTTCCAGGGACGGACGGCGCCCCGGAGGGAGACCAGGGCGAAGGCCCCGCCGGGGAACGTTCCGGCAGCCACCTGCTCGTCCTCGGCGAGGGGGGCCGGCGGTCCCAGCAGGTGCTCCTCGTCGCCCGCCGGCCGCTGGCCGCTCATGGTCGGCGCGCCGGCAGCCCAGCCCCCGGGCTGGGCTGCCGGCGCTGCCGGGATCCCCTCCACGAACACCGGCGTCGGTCCCTTCGACCTCGCTGGGCTCCGGAAGGCCGGGTCACGTCAGGCTGGTGCCGGCCGGCTGGGCGTTGCGCTGCTGACGACGCTCCTGGAAGGTGATGCGGTGGGCGTGCTCCCGGTTCGGGTTCGCCTTGAACCAGACCACCCCGGCCACCGCCCAGATGGCCACGACAATGATGGCCTTGATGGCGTCGGTGGCCCCCGAGCCACCCCCGGCGATGGCCAGGTAGACGACGCCGATGAGCTCGGCCACGTTCATCACCAGGCCGAGGCCGGGCAGGACGAGGTGCTTCACCGTGTGCTTGTCATGGCGGGAGGCGAAGGCCACGACGCAGATGAGGCAGGTCATGCCGTAGACCAGGAAGGTGCCGATGTTCGAGGCCAACGTGATCTGGGTGAGGTTGTCCACGGTGTGCACCCCGTAGACCCCGATGAGGGCCGAGAGGACGGTCATGACCAGGATGCCGCCGTGCGGGGTGGCGAAGCGGCCGTGGAGCCAGCCGATCACCGAGGGGAGCTCCTTGTCCTTGGCCATGGCGTAGCTCACCCGGACCCCGGTGTTCACGCAGGCTAGGGTGGTGCCGACGAGGGCCATGAGCACGGTGAAGGCGACCAGGAGGGCCGCCGCCTCCCCGCCGCCTCCGAACATCTTGTCGGCGGCGTTCTGGACCATCGTGCCGATGGGGGCGCTGTCGTTGCCGGCAGCGACGAACGCGTTCGCTCCCTTCTGGCCGGCCATGGTCACCGTGCCGAGGGCGAAGTTCGCCCCGAAGTACTCGAAGAGGTAGCAGAAGCCCCCTTGGATCAGAAGGCTGATGAGGACCCCTCGCTGGATGTCCCGCTCCGGGTTCTTCGCCTCGGCGCCCAGGGCGGTGATGGACTCGAAGCCGACTAGGAGCAGGATGGCAATGGTCGACTGGTAGAGCAGGTTCACGAAGTTGTGGGGCAGGAGCACGGCCCCCGCGTTGGCCTGGACGTAGCCGGCGTGGGGGTGCCCGATCCGGAAGGCGATGAAGAAGATGATCGTCATGCCAACGAGGGTGACGATCTGGATGACGTTGATCACCAGGGCCGTGAGGGTCGACCCGCTGATGCCCCGGTAGGCGATGTAGCCGACCAGGAGCGCCGAGGCGACGCAGATGAGGCTGAGGGGTCCCCACCCGAGCTGGGTCCCGGAGATCTCCTGGACGATGTAGCCGACCAGGGTGCCGATGAAGGCGATCATGATCCCGGGATAGATCCAGTAGTAGAGGTGGCTCATCCACCCGAAGACGAACTTCGCCCACCGGGCGTAAGCCTGGTGCTGGGGCTTCTCCTTGTCGAGGAAGGCCGCCTCGGCGAAGTAGTAGCTGGAGCCGGTGCCGGCCTCAGGGTAGATCCTCGCCAGCTGGCTGTAGCTCCAGGCGGTGAGCATGGCCAGGACGAAGGCGAAGAACAGGCCGGTCCACATGTCGTGCCCGGTGGGCACGCCGTGGTTCGTCTGGGCGGCCTGTTCCTGGAAGGTCGTCCAGAGGAAGGCGCCCGGCGCAATGAGGGCCATGCCGTTCACCGTCACCCCGGTGAGCGACAAGGTCCGTTTCATCTCGCCGGTGCCCCCGGTTCCCGCCGTCTGGACCTGGGTCTCTGCCATCGCTTCCCTCCTCGGCCCCGGGACTCCTGGGCCCTCCCGTCGTTGCCCGCAGGGTACGGACGGCGTGTTTCGGCACGGGATCCGGCGGATGAACGGCTGGTGAAGGGGATGTTTCGGCCGCGTGAACCGGTCCGACCGGCTGGGACCGGCTGGAGCCTCCCGGCGCGGGGTCAGCCCTCGAGCGAGGAGAGGAGGTCCGCTCGGGTGACGTTCGCTCCCGCTGCCTCGAGCTCGGCCCGCTGGCCGTCGACCAGTCGGCCGACGAGGCGGGCGTCGAAGGCGTCGACGAGCACCTCGTCTTCGAGCAGGGCGTCGACCGCGGCGTCCAGGCTGCGGGGCAGGAGTCCGGGGGCCGCCTCGACGGCGGCGAGGTCGAGGCCGGCCGGCTCCTCCTCGACGGCCTTGCCGGGGAAGCGCCGGTTGGCGAGGCCGTCCTCGACCGCTGCCAGCAGGCCGGTCAGGAGCAGGTAGGGGTTCGCCGTCGGATCGGCTCCCCGGTACTCGATCGTGGGCCGCCCGTCCGCCAGGTGACCGAGCCGGACCAGGGCTGCTCGGTTGGTGTGCGCCCAGACCACGGCCCCGGGGGCCTCGGGCCCGGAGTGGAGGCGCCGGTAGGACCCGACGCTGGGCGCGGCCAGGGCGCAGAGCCCCCGGGCGTGCTGGAGGAGGCCGCCGATGACGAAGCGGCCCTCCTCCGCGAGGTCGCCCTCGAGGGCGAGGCCCTCGAGACGCTGGTGGAGGTGCAGGCCGGAACCGGGCTGCCCGGCGAGGGGGCGCGCGGCGAAGCTGGCGCGGAGCCCGTGGGCGGCTGCCGTCTCGGCCACCACCGCCTTCGCCCAGGTCAGCGCGTCGGCCAGGCCGAGGGGGTCTCGCTCGCCGAGGTCCAGTTCCCACTGGCCCGGCCCGCCTTCGTGATGGGCGGCGAGGACCTCGACCCCGAGGCCCTCGAGGGTCTCGGCGGCCCGGTGGGCGACCTGGGCCCCAAGGCCGGTCTGCTCGGAGAAGTAGCTGCCCCGGTCGGCGGGCTCCAGGTCGGCGGTCACCAGGTACCACTCCAGTTCGGCGCCACCCCGCCAGCGCTCCGCCAGCTCCTCGTGGGCCTCCAGCCAGAGCAGCAGGGCGGTCCGCGGGTCCAACGGCCAGGGCTCGCCCTCGGCGTCGAGGACGACGCCGAGCATGCGAGCAGAACCGTCGGGGAGGGCCACGGCGGTCGCCGGGTCGGGGTGCAGGACCCGGTCGGCCTCAAGGAGGCGCACCCGTCCCTCGATGGCCGAGCCGTCGAAGACCATGCCGTGGTCCAAGACCCGGCGGACCTGGGGGGCCGGCACGTGGATGGCGCGGAGCGTGCCGAAGAGGTCGACGAAGCAGAGCCTCACCCAGCGCACCCCGCTCAGGGCCGCCGGCAAGGGCTCGCCCCGGGCTCCGGTGCGGCTGGGTGGACCCGGGAGGTTCATCGGAGCACCACGGCCAGGACGACCGCCAGGGTGGCCAGGGCCACGAAGGCCACGGCGATGAGGGCGGCGAGGGCGAGGGTCCGTTTCCCTGAGGCCAAGGCGGCAGCTGTCCCGGCCCCCATGGGGGGCTCGGGGTCCCGGGGGTAGGTCGCGGCGTCCAGCTGGTCGAGGCGTGCCAGGTCGGCGAGGAGCTCGTCGGCGCTCTGGTAGCGGTGCTCGGGGTAGCGGCGCATGGCGTGGAGGATGACGGCGCCGAGCCCAGGTGGCAGGTCGCGGCGGTGACGCTCCGGGGGGATCGGGTCGGCCTGGAGGTGGGCGGCCATGACGCTGAGCGGGCTGTCCCCCTCGAAGGGCACCCGCCCGCAGGCGAGTTCGTAGACCAGGACGCCCCAGGCGTAGAGGTCGCTCCGCTGGTCGCCCCGGCTGCCCTGGACCTGCTCGGGCGCCATGTAGTCCGGGGTGCCGAGGGCCTGGGAGAGGTGTTTCCAGGTCAGGCGCCGGGCGCCCCGGGCCACGGCCGTGCCGAAGTCCGTGACCTTCAACGTGTTCCCGGGTCCGACCAGGACGTTCTCGGGCTTGAGGTCCCGGTGGACGATGCCGTGGCGGTGGAGGTAGGCCAGGGCCTCGGCCAGCTGGGTGGCCCAGGCGATCACCTGGTCGAGGGGCAGCGGACCGGGGTGGGCTCGGAGCCAGGCCCGGAGGGTGGGGCCCGCGACGTACTCGAGCACCAGGTAGGGCTCGCTGCGGTGCTGACCGTCGTCCAGGGCTCGTTGGACGTTGGGGTGATCGAGCCGCCGGGCGATCTCGGCCTCCCGGCGGTAGCGCTGGAAGAGGGCCGGGTCGCCGAAGAGCTCCGCGTAGGGGAACTTCACCACCACCGGTCGGTCACCGGCCTTTCGGTCGTGGGCCAGCCAGGCCTCGGCGTAGCCGCCTTCGCCGAGCAGCTCGACGAGCTCGTAGTGGTCGACCAGCTGGCCGACCTGGTGGCGGGCCACCAGGGTCGCCCCTACCGCCCCACCCGTTGCCAGGTCACGAGGCTGCACTGTAGCGGCGGGACGGCGAGTGCTCGGAGGATGGCTCTGGCTCAGGGCTCGCCGGGTCGTTCGGGCCGTCGAAGGTAGGCACCGGCCGCGCCCCGGAGGTAGAGGAGTCCGACCCCGAGAGCGAACACCCCCGGGACCAGGCGCCAGCTGGCGTGGAGGGCGACGAACGAGACGACGCCGACGGCCAGCCAGGCCAGCGCAACCAGGGCCAGGAATCGGGGGTCGGAGCGCTG
>NZ_JAKHEX010000026.1:6104-33056 GCF_023130475.1 Aciditerrimonas ferrireducens | reverse complement strand
CCCGGCCGCCTACCACGGCTTCACCCACCTCGGTCACCTCGGGCCCGGCTACCAGGCCGACGTCTGCGTCTTCGACCGCCTCCAGACCGTCGAGCCCGCCCTGGTCCTCCAGGCCGGCCGCCTCGTGGCCCGCAACGGCCGGCTCCGCCCCGGGGCGGTCCCCGCCCTCGAACCCCCGGACGTCCTCCGAGAGACGGTCCGCCTCGACCACCTCCCCGGGCCGGCCGAGCTCGACCTGGCCCTCCCCCCGGGCACCACCGTCCGGGCCATCGGCGTCGAGCCCCACAGCCTGAGCACCCGGGCCCTCCTCGTCCCCTTCGACGACCCCGCCGTCGACCTCGCCCGCCTGGCGGTCCTCGAGCGCCACCACGGGACCGGCCGGGTCGGCCTCGGGGCGGTCGTCGGTCTCGGCCTCCGAGCCGGGGCTCTCGCCTCCACCGTCGGCCACGACGCCCACAACGTCATGCTCTGCGGAGCCCGCGGGCCCGAGGGTCCCGCCGACATGGCCGTGGCCGTCGCCCGCCTGGCCGAGCTCGGCGGTGGCCAGGTGGCGGTCCTCGACGGTCAGGTCCTCGCCGAGCTCCCCCTGCCCCTCGGCGGCCTCATGAGCGACCAGCCGGCCCCCACGGTGGCCGAGGCCCAGGCCCGCCTCGAACGGGTCGCCGCCGAAGCCCTCGGGGTCCGCTTCCCCGCCCCCTTCATGACCCTCAGCTTCCTCGGCCTCTCCGTCATCCCCGAGCTCCGCCTCACCGACCGGGGCCTGGTCGACGTCGGGGCGTTCGCCCTCACCCCCCTCGTCCCCTGAAAGGCCCTGACAGGGGGGCCGGCAAGGCCACGGACTCGGCACCCCGACCCGGTACTGGCCCGCAGCCTCCGCTCAAGGCACCCGACGTTCGTCCCGATACGTTCGGTTGAGCGCGTGGGAGGTGGACATGTACTTTGCCGTTGCTGTCTGCGATATTGAGGGTTTTCGTGTGCTCGGCCGGCTTCCCCTCCGCAGCCGCTGGCCGCACCTCAGGATCCAGCCGCTGCTCCCGGCCGATCAGCTGAACGCGGCACTCGAGCAGCTCCCGGCGCACGTTCGACCGATCGTCCGGAACCCGACGTCCTCGCCGACCGCCTCGGTGATCCTCGCCTCGCCCCTGCTGGCCCACATCACGCTGCCCGAGGGTCTTCCCGTAGTGACCGCAGAGGACATCGACGCGGCCTACCAGCGGTGGATGCACGAGCACTACCTGCCGATGCATCGCTCGGTCTTGTCCCACTTCCCTGACTCCCTCGTTCCGCCCCGGCCTGAACCGGAGCACCTCCGGGTCGAGATCGTCGGCAGCTGTGTCGCCGAGTCCTTCGCCGCATCGATTCCCTGGATCGCGGCACAGGTCGACATCGCCGCCGAGGTAAACCTCGTCACCCACAACCACCCCGTCCCGGTCTGTCGCTCCCACCCCGATCCCGATCTTCAAATCGTCATTCCTCCATTCCGGTACATGCACCCGGGCAGAACCACCAACTTCTTCTGGTGGGAGCGTTCCGAGGACCGCTTCCTCGAGTGCGCCGAGCACATGAACAGCTACCTCGACGAAGTCGCCAAGGGGCTGCCGGCCCGATATCGGTTCGTCACCAACTTCCTCGAGCCCCTCTTCAACCCGCTCGGTTCGGAGATCGAGGACGACTCCCTCGGCAACTTCAAGGTGTTCGTGGCGAGACTGAACGAGCGCCTGGCCTCCTGGTGCGCCAGCCACGAGAACACCTTCATGGTCGACGCCGACGCCCTCGCGGCATCGGTGGGCCATTTCCATACCGACGACGGCATCAGCGCCTTCTTCTCCCACCGGGGCGTCCTCACCCCCAACGACGATCCCATCTTGCAGATTCGTGGCATCGAGAACCCTTATCCCATGGCTGCGAGCTTCGCTGTCAACCCGCTCGCCTGGTACGCCGCGCTCTTCTGCCACGTCCTCCAGCGGCGCACCACCCTTCTGGCGACCGACCCGGTGAAGCTGGTGATCACCGATCTCGACGGGACGCTCTGGCGCGGCGTGATCGCGGAGCACACCCCCGATCAAGACTTTGGACTCTGGGAAGCCGAGCCGTTCGCCTACGCCGAGGCGCTGCAGATCCTGCGCCGGCGGGGCATCCTGCTCGCCATCGCCAGCAAGAACGACGAAGCGTTCGTGCGCGCTCACTGGGACGAGTTCAAGTCCAGGGGCAGCGATCCTGTCGCCCTCGAGTCAGACCTCTCCCTCGACGACTTCGTCATGGCAAAGATCAGCTTCCGTCCGAAGTCCGAGAGCGTCAGGGAGATCCTGGCGGCGACGAACATCTCGGCAGCAAACACGGTCTTCATCGACGACAACCCCCTCGAACGCGAGGAGGTCCAGGCCGCCTTTCCCGAGATCCGGACCCTTGGCGCCGAGATGCACTACCTCCGTCGGGAACTGCTCTGGAGTCCCTACACGCAGCGGAGCTCCCTCACCAAGGAAGACGCGGAGCGAACCGCTCTGACCCGGCGGCGCATCTCCTTCCACCAGGTGTCGTCCTCGGCCGACGGCGGCGCCGGCTACCTGGCGACGCTGCGTCTTGAGCTCCGGGCAGGGGCGGTGGCCGACCCGGGCACCCCGGAGGTCGAGCGCTGCCTGCAGCTCATCAACAAGACCAACCAGTGGACCATCAATGGCCGTCGGCTCGACCGCCCGACCCTTGAGCGTCGCCTGGCCGCCGGCCAGCTCGCCCTATTCGGGGAAGTCCGCGACATCCACGGTTCCCATGGCATCGTCGTGGCTGGCCTCCTCGACCCCGCCGAGAGGATCCTCACCCACTTGGTCGTGAGCTGCCGCGTGATCGGCATGGGCATCGACGAGGCCTTCGCCGCGACCCTCTGCGACGTCTTCGGGGAGCTCCGGGTCGAGGCCGAGGCCACCGAGCGCAACAGCGCGGCCCAGGCCTTCCTCGCCCGTCATGCTCCCGACGGGATCCTCGCCTCGGTCCCCTGTCCGTCCCACGTGACCGTCATCGACGTCGGGCTCCCGGACCGCAGCCGCCAGGCTGCGGCGGCGGCCCCACCACCGGCGCTCCCGGTCGGCTGAATCCCTGCCAAGGGACCGGGACCCCTCGCCTTCCGCTGGTCGAGCGCCAACGCCGTTCCTGACCGTCGCTCGATCCCGCGTTGTCGCCGCCGGTATCTTGCCGCGCCCGAGACGCCGTTGGTCCAGGTCGGCGCCCTGTGAGCCGAGGCGGTGCCGGCGCGCCCCCGCGCGGGTGGCCCTCGACGGCACGAAGCTGCGGGCCGCAAAGGAGGCCATCGAGGCCGAGGCCCGAGGGCAGAGCTCAGCGCAGCTTCACCGAGCCTGATGCTCGCATGAGGAAGACGACCGACGGTTTCCACGACGACTCCAACGCCCAGGCCGTTGGGGACGAGGAGAACCCGGTGGTCTTCGCAGCCCAGGTCGTGCAGCACGCCGCCGATGTCGACAAGCTGCTCCCCATGGCCGAAGCCGCTGGTCACAGCCTCGGCGTGGCTGGCCTGGGCGTCACCTTCGATCTGCTGCTCACCGACGCCGGCTCCTGCTCGGACGACAACCGTGCACGACCCGAGGAAGCCAGCCTCGGTGCCCTCGTCGCTGCCGGGAGGATCAGGCGATGAGGACGCGTCGTGTCGCCAAAAGGCCGCATCCCCACCAACGCCACGCGCCGTGAGCTCATGGCGCGTCGACTCCGGACCAAGGCCGGGCGTGCCGACTCCGCCCGGCGCAAGGCCATCGTCGAACCAGCATTCGGGTAGACGAAGGCCGTCCAACAACGCGCCGGCCATCTCCGGCTGCGCGGCTTGGCGGGAGCGAAAGGCGAATGGATGCTCCACGTCATCTGCCACAACCTGCGGAAGCTCGAGATCGCCAAGAAGACCCAGATCGGCCTCGCGTGAGCCCCTCCACGCCCTGACCCGCCGCAATCTGGCCCCACGATCTCCTCCCCAGGTTGCAGGAGCAGCCCAGCACGACCGGTCCTCCGACCACCAGGCGTCAACGCCGACCCGGTGGCCCATTCGGACCCACGCGCCGATCAGCTCGCCTCGCCCTCCCGGGCGCCGAGGCCTTCCGCCAGGTCCGGGCTCAGCTCCCCACGGCTCGTCCCGACCAGGCCTTCCTCACTGCCCTCGTGGCCTGCTGGCCCGAGCTTTGCCAGGGGCGGCAGCTACCATCACCGCCGTGGCCGAGGACCCTAGAGGACCGAACCTGGCCACCTGGCAGGTCCGGTTGGCCCGCCGGGTGGTCACCCTCGCTCGACGGGCCCTGACCGGCTCCCCCGAGGTCATCCTCGACGTGGCCTACCGGGCCATCCTCCAGCGGGCTCCGGACGGGCACGCCCGCCAGGAGTACCTCCCCGCCCTCCGCGACGGTCGCCTCTCGGTCGAGCAGCTGGGCCGACGGCTGGTCGAGTCCGACGAGTTCACCCACTGGGCCGCCCACCAGGACCTCGGCCTCTCCCTCCACGTCAGCCGGGCTGCCTTCGTCCGGGGCCTACCCCCGGCCCGGCGCATCCTCGACCTCGGCGGCACCGACCTCGGCCACGACCACGGCGCCTTCCTCACCCTCGGCTACCCCTACCCTTTCGAGGAGATCGTCGTCGTCGACCTGCCCCCCTCGGCGCGCCACCCTCATTACGCCCAGGGCGGCCGACGCACCGAAGTCCACACCGACCGAGGCGTGGTCCGCTACGCCTACCACTCGATGACCGAGCTCGACGCCTACCCGGCCGATCACTTCGACCTGGTCTACAGCGGCCAGAGCATCGAGCACGTTCCCCCCGACGACGCGGACCGCATGCTCGCGGGCGCCTTCCGGGTCTTGCGGCCCGGAGGCTGGCTCGGGGTGGACACCCCCAACGCCCGACTCACCCGGCGCCAGTCCCCCACGCTCATCGACCCGGACCACCGCTACGAGTACCGGGCCGACGAGCTCCAGGCCAAGCTGGAAGCCGCCGGTTTCGAGCTGGTGGAGCGCAAGGGCCTGGTCCTCGGGCTTGAGCTCTTGGCCGGAACCGGCTTCGACCCCGCCGCCCTCGCTCGCCATCCCGGCGTCTTCGCCGACGCCGAGGCCTGCTACGCCCTGGCGTTCTTGGGCCGCAAACCGGGCTGAGCGACCCACCCGGCGAGCCCCGGCGGTGCCCGGAGCGGACTGGGCGCCTCCCCCTCGGACTCTCGGACCTGCGCCTTCACACCCGGGCGGTGTCCTTGCGGAACCGCCAGGCGGCTCCGGCGACGAAGAGCACCAGCCACACCACCAGGTTCGCCACCCAGCTCCAGTGGAAGCCGCCCTGGACCAGGGGGTAGTGCACGAGCTGGTTCAGGCCGTAGAGGGGCGTGAAGGTCGCGAGCACCCGAAGCGGATGGGAGAACTGGCTCAAGGGGATGAACAGCCCGCCGCCGAAGGAGAAGAGCATGAGGGAGAACCCGATGATCTGCATCACGTTCTCCGAGGGCAGCAGGTAGCCGACGAAGAGTCCGAACGCGGCGAACAGCAACGAGCCCAGCCAGAGGGCCATCCCGCTGGCCAACCAGGTGCCAAGGGGCATGGCCGGCTTGTGGGTCAGGACGCCGACCGCGAAGACGGCCACCACGGCGAGCAGGCCGAGGGCCAGCGAGGTGGCCATTTTGATGGCGATGTAGGCCACGGGTTGCAGCGGTGTGATCCGCAGCTGGCGGCTCCAGCCCTGGAGCCGTTCGACTGACACCATCGCTCCGCCGCTGGCGGTGGCCAGCACGGCGCCGTAGAGGGCCATGGAGATCATGATGAAGGCCGACTCGTTGCCGTCCCCCACCCGGTTCGTGGCATACGCGCTGTTCAACCCGAAGAGCAAGAAGAAGAGCACCGGGACGACCAGGGTAAAGATCACGGTCCGCCGGTTGCGCAGCAGGCGGCGCAGCTCGATGGCCACAAGACCAGGCGAGAAGCCCCCGAGGGGTGGCACGGACCGCGCCTGGGGATCCAGCGAAGCGGTCGATGCGCCGGGCAGTTGCGGGGACCCGCTCACCGGCGCCTCCGCCCCTCGCCGGTGCCGAGCGCCTCCTGGTCGTCGCCGGTCAGCGCCACGAACGCCTCCTCCAGGCCGAGGGCGGTGATCTCCAGGTCCTTCGCCGGGGTCCTCGTCAGCAGGTAGCGGGCCACGGCGTCGCTGTCGGTCCCGTGGACCAGGACCGTCGATCCCCGCACCTCGACTCGGTCCACCCCCGGAAGGACCCGCAGGGTCGCCACGTCGGGCTCGGCCAGCGTGGCCCGCACCGTCCGGCCCGCGGCGAGCGCCTTCACCTCGGCGGCGGTCCCGTCGGCCACGATCCGACCCCGGCGCACCAGCACCACCCGGTCGGCGTAGCTGTCGGCCTCCTCCAGGTAGTGCGTGGCGAAGACCACCGTCCGCCCGGCGGCCGTGTCCTGTCGGATGGCGGCCCAGAAGCTCCGCCGGCCCTCCACGTCCATCCCCTGGGTCGGCTCGTCCAGCAACAGCAGCTTCGGGTCGGGCAGCAGGGCCATGGCGAAGCGCAGCCGCTGCTGCTCACCGCCCGAGCACTTCCCGACCAGCCGACCAGCGATGGCGGCGATCCCCGCCCGTTCGAGCACCTCCTCGGGTGCCCGGCCGCTCGGGAACAGTCGGGCCGTGTAGGCGACCGTCTCGGCCACCGTCAGGTCCTTCAGCAGCCCCCCGCTCTGCAGCACCGCCGAGACCAGGCCCCGCCGCACCGCCTCCCGAGGGGGCATGCCGAACACCGAGACCTGCCCCCGGGTCGGCGCCGCCAAGCCGAGGACCAGGTCCATGGTGGTCGTCTTGCCCGCGCCGTTCGGCCCCAGGAACGCCACCACCTCGCCCGGCTCGATCCGCAGGTCCACCCCCCGCACCGCCTGCACCGAGCCGTAGTGCTTCTCCACCCCGACCAGCTCGACGGCCGCGACGCAGCCGCCGGTCCCGTGGCCCCTCCCAGGGGACCCCTTGCCAGCCCCATCGCCTCCGGCCACCGGACTCCTCTGCGCTCCGACCGGCACCTCCCTCCGAGGATTGTTCCCCTGCAGGCTACCGGCCCGCCTCGCGCCCACCAGGCACTGCAGGGTCGCCGGGCTCGTCCTCCGCCGGGGGCACCGGCCCGGTCAGCCGCCCGGCCGCTGCGACCTGGCGCCCGCCGACCAGCACGGCCTGGATCCCGAGGGGGGGCAGCCGGGGCTCCTCGTAGGTGGCCCGGTCGGCCACGCGCTCGGGGTCGAAGACCACGAGGTCGGCCGGGACGCCGGGGGCCAGGATCCCCCGGCCGCTCCAACCGGCGGCCTCGGCAGCCCCCACGGTCATCGACCGCAGGGCCTCCACGAGGTCCAGGGCACCGAGCTCCCGCACGAAACGACCGAGCACCCGGGGGAAGGTGCCGTAGAGCCGGGGGTGGGGGTGCCCGTCGGGGTTCACCAGCGCGTCGCTGCCCACCCCGGTGAAGGGCTGGGCCAGGAAGCGGGCCACGTTCTCCTCGACGTTGTTGAACGAGACCAGCGAGACCGCCAGCCGGGCCTCCCGGAGCAGGTCGAGGACCACATCGAAGGCCGCCTGCGAGTGGGGGTCCCCGACCCCGGCGGCCGCCACCACCTCGGCGAAGGACCGCCCGGCCAGCCCCGGCCGGGGAGCATCGGCCACCACCAGGCCCTCCCAGCCCCCCGAGAACGCCCACCAGTTGTCCCAGCTCGTCGTGTCCCCGAGCAGCTGCTCCCGGATCCGGGCTCGCACCGCCGGGTCCCCCAGGCGGGCCAGGGCCGCCTCCACCCCGCCTTCGAGCACCCAGGGCGGCAGCAGCACCGTGGCCGTCGTCGAGCCGGCCGTGTAGGGGTGCACATCCGCGCTCAGGGGGAACCCAGCCGCCCGGTGGGCCTCGAGGATCTCCAGCAGCCGCGGGGCCAGCGGCCAGTTCCGCCGACCGGCCGTCTTGATGTGGCTGTAGTGCAGGTGGACCCCCGAGCGCCGGGCCACTTCCACCACCTCCTCGGTGGCCTCCACCACCCGGTCGCTCTCCGAACGCACGTGCACGAAGAACCGCCCGCCCCGGCGGGCCACCACCTCGCAGAGGGCCACCAGCTCCTCCACCCCGGCGTAGGCCGCCGGGACGTACACCAGCCCGGTCGAGAGCCCGAGGGCCCCCTCGGCCATGGCCCGGTCCACCACCGCCTGCATGGTCGCCAGCTCCTCGGGGCTCGGCGGCCGGTTGGCGGTCCCCATCACCAGCCGCCGCACCGTCGAGTGCCCCACCAGCACCGCCACCCGCGTGGTGGCCTCCCGGCGCAGCGCAGCCAGGTACTCGCCCACGCTCCGCCACCGCCAGCGCTCCAAGGGGATCCGGCCGTCCAGCCCGGCGATGGCCTCGGCCAGCTCCGCCGGCCCCGCCTCACCGACCGGGGCGGCCGAGATGCCATCCTGCCCGAAGACCTGGGCGGTGCACCCCTGGACCAGTTTCGGCTCGTCCCCCAGAGGGGCCGGCCCGCCCCGGCGCCACAGGGCGTAGAGGTCCGAGTGGGAGTGCAGGTCGACGAACCCCGGGGCCACCACCAGCCCCCCGGCGTCCAGCACGGCCTCCCCCTCTCCGGGCCGCAGCGAGGGGCCGAGCTCGGTCACCGTGCCCGCCGGCCCGATGCGCACGTCGAGCCGCTCCAGCCGACCCTCCCCGGGGCCCACGGGCCGTCCGCCCGGCCCGAGGCCGCTGAAGACCAGCCCGCCCCGCACCAGGAGGGGCTGGCGGTCCCCCAGGACGGCCCGGCCCGCTCCCTCCTCGCCCCTCGGCCCCGATCCCACCGGCCTGCCTCCAGCCATCGCCCCAGCCATTGACAAAATGTTGAACAGAGGGGAGCATAGGCCGGGAAGGAGGCCTCCGCATGACCGACGCGCTCACCGGCACCCCACCCGGCCAGGACCAGGGCCGCCGGCCCGGTTGGCTGCTCCCCGAGGCCGAGCGTCACCGCGGCCGGGTCACCGACCTCTTGGCCGACTTGGTCCACACCCCTTCGCTCTCCACCGACGAGGCCGCGGTCGTCGAACGCCTCCGGGCCGCCATGGTCGACCTGGGCTACGACGAGGTCCAGGTCGATCCCCTCGGCTCGGTCATCGGCCGCATCGGCGACGGGCCGGTCACCATCGTCTTCGACAGCCACATCGACACCGTCGACGTCGGCAGCCGCGACGAGTGGGCCCGGGACCCCTTCGAACCGGCCATCCTGCCCGACGCCGGCGGCGGGGTCCTCCACGGCCGGGGGGCCAGCGACGACAAGGGGGGCATGGCCGCCATGGTCCACGGCGCCGCCCTCTACAAGGAGCTGGCCTACGACCCCCGGGTCACCCTCTACGTCGTCGGCTCGGTCCAGGAGGAGGCCTGCGACGGCCTGGCCCTCGAGCACCTCCTCACGAAGGTCCTGCCCCGGCCCGACCTCGTGGTCCTCGGCGAGGCCACCCGCTGCCAGGTCTTCCGGGGCAACCGGGGCCGCATCGAAGCCCTCGTCCGCGTGGCCGGCTCCTCCTGCCACGCCTCGGCCCCCGAGCGGGGCGTCAACCCGGTCTACGGCCTGGCCCCCATCGTCGAGGCGGTCCGCCGCCTGAACGACCGTCTCCCCTCGGGCCCCTTCCTCGGCCCGGGCACCGTGGCCCTCACGAAGATCGAGTGCGAGACCCCCAGTCTGAACGCCGTGCCGGCCACCGCCACCCTCTACCTCGACCGCCGCCTCACCGAGGGCGAGGATCCCGACAGCGCCCTCGCCGAGCTCCGGGCCCTGCCCGAGGTCCAGGCCGTCGGGGCGACCGTCGAGCTGCTCACCTACGAGGCCACCAGCTTCACCGGCATCCCGGTCCGCCAGGAGAAGCGCTTCGCCACCTGGACCACCCCGGCCGATCACCCCGGGGTCCGAGCCGGCCTGGCCACCGGCCGGGACGCCTTGGGCCAGGAGCTCAGCCTCGGCCGCTGGGTGTTCTCCACCAACGGCGTGGCCTCCATGGGCAAGCTCGGCATCCCCACCATCGGCTTCGGCCCCGGCGACGAGGTTCACGCCCACACCGCCCACGACCAGTGCCCGGTCGACGACCTGGTGACCGCGGTCGCCTGGTACGCCGGGTTCCCCAGCCGCTTCGCCGACACCCTGACCGCCACCCGGGGGCCAGCGGCGGAGGAAGGAGGCCTTCGGTGACCACCACCTTCCAGCTCAACGGCCGGCCCGTCAGCGTCGAGGGGGACCACCCCCATCTCCTGGCCGCCCTCCGGGAGGAGCTCGGGGTCACCTCGGTGAAGGACGGCTGCAGCCCCCAGGGACAGTGCGGCTGCTGCACCGTCCTCCTCGACGGCAAGGCCCAGGTCAGCTGCCTGGTCTCCCTCGAGAAGGCTGCGGGCAAGACGGTCCAGACCCTCGAAGGGCTCGACCCGGCGGCCCGGGAGCGTCTGGCCCGGGCCTTCGCCGCCCACGGGGCCCTCCAGTGCGGCTTCTGCACCCCCGGCATCGTCCTGCGGGTCCACAGCCTCCTCGAGCGCCGGGGCCGGGACCTCACCCGGGAGGACGCCGCCCGCCATCTCGGGGCCCACCTCTGCCGCTGCACCGGCTACGTGAAGATCCTCGACGCCGTCGAGGCCCTCGCAGCCGGCGAGGACCCCGAGCCCGCCCCGCTCGGCGGGGTCGGGAGCCGGGGCACAAAGCTCGAGGCCACCGACCTGGCCCTGGGGGAGCGGCCCTTCGTCGACGACCTCCGGGTGCCCGGCATGCTCCACGCCGCCCTCCGCCTCGCCGACCACGCCCGGGCCGAGGTCCTCGCCATCGACACCGCCAAGGCCGCGGCCGAGCCGGGCGTGGTGGCGGTCCTCACCGCCAAGGACGTCCCCGGCGAGCTCCGGGTCGGCATCTTGGACCGGGACTGGCCGGTCCTCATCCCCGAGGGGGGCCGCACCTCCTACACCGGCGACGTCCTGGCCGTCGTGGTGGCCGAGGACCGGGCCACCGCCCGCCGGGCCGCCCAGCTGGTCGACGTCACCTACCGGCCGCTCCGGCCCATCGTCGACCCCGTGGCCGCCGTCTCGGACCCCGAGGACGCCGTCTGGGGCCTCTCGGGCAACGTCCTCTCCCGCACCGCCTACCGCCGCGGCGACGTCGACGCCGCCCTCGCCGAGGCGGCCCACGTGGTCCACGAGGTCTTCCAGACCCAGCGGGTCGAGCACGCCTTCTTGGAGCCCGAGTCCACCCTGGCGGTCCCCGAGCCCGACGGCACCCTCCACGTCTACTCCGGGGGCCAGGGCATCTGGGACGACCGGGACCAGATCGCCGCGGTGCTCGGTCTGCCCCCCGAGCGGGTCCTCGTCGAGCTGGTGTCCAACGGCGGGGCCTTCGGCGGCAAGGAGGACATGGCCAACCAGGCCCAGACGGCCCTCGCCGCCTTCCTCCTCGGCCGGCCGGTCAAGTGCACCCTCTCCCGGGAGGAGTCCCTCCGGATCCACCCCAAGCGCCACCCCATCCGCATCGAGGCCTGGGCAGCCGCAGACGACGAGGGCCGTCTGGTGGCCCTGCGCTCCCGCATGGTCGGCGACTCGGGCCCCTACGCCTCGGTCGGGGCGAAGGTCCTCGAGCGGGCCGCCGGGCACGCCACCGGCCCCTACGCCATCCCCAACGTCGACGTCGAAGCCCTGGCCGTCCGGACCAACAACCCGGTGGCCGGGGCGTTCCGGGGGTTCGGCTCGAACCAGGCCCAGTTCGCCATGGAGGGCCTCATGGACCGCCTGGCCGAGGCCTGCGGCCTGAGCGGCCTCGAGATCCGCCGCCGCAACGTCGTCCGGCCCGGCTCGGTCTGGGGCCCGGGCCAGGTCCTCGACGAGGGGGCCCTCGGGGCGGCCGCCTGCCTGGAGGCCCTCGCCCCGGACTACGAAGCCGCCCGGGCCGCCGGCAAGGCGGTGGGCCTCGGGCTCGGCATCAAGAACGCCGGGCTCGGCAACGGCGCCAAGGAGGTGGTCCGGGCCGTGGTCCGTCCCCTGGAGGACGGCACGGTCGAGGTCCGCCACTGCTGGACCGAGATGGGCCAGGGCGTCCACACCGTGGCCACCCAGGTGGCCGTCGAGGAACTCGGCTTGCCCCCCGAGCGGATCCGGGTCGTGGTCGACACCAGCCGGGAGCTCTCCGCCGGCCAGACCACCGGCTCCCGGGGCACCCTCATGGGGGCCGGGGCCATCGCGGATGCCTGCGCCAAGGCCAAGGCCGACGGCCTGCGCCCCGGGGTCGACTACCTGGGCACCTACGTGGTCGACTGGACCAACGCCGTCGAGGAGGGCCTCGAACACCCCGTGGTCCACTCGGCGTTCTCCTTCGCCGCCCAGCTCGTCGTCCTCGACCCGGCGAGCGGCGCCATCGAGCGGGTCGTGGCCGCCCACGACGTCGGCCGGGCCGTCAACCCCTTGCTCTGCGAGGGCCAGATCCAAGGAGCCCTCCACATGGGCCTCGGCTTCGCCCTCAGCGAGGCGTTCCCGGCCGACGAGGAGGGCCGGCCCACCCACCTGACCCTCCGCAGCCTCGGCATCATCCGGCCCAAGGACGTCCCGCCCATGGAGGTCCGCCTCATCGAGGTCCCCCAGCCCAGGGCCCCCTACGGGATCAAAGGGGTCGGGGAGATCGGCCTCGTGCCCACCGCCGGGGCCGTCGCCGCCGCCCTCCACGCCCTCGACGGCACCTGGCGCCGCCAGCTCCCCATGGGCCTGCCCTCCCCGAAGGGCGCCGCCCCCGGTCCCGCCGGCGAGGACGCGGCGTGAGCGACCCGAAGCTCCCCGACGGCTTCCCCGGTGCTCGGACTCCGGGCCTGGTCTGCGCCCACCACCACCTCTACTCGGCCCTCGCCCGGGGCATGCCCGCACCCCCGAAGGTGCCCCGCTCGTTCCCCGAGATCCTCGAGCAGGTCTGGTGGCGCCTCGACCGGGCCCTGGACCTCGACCTGGTCTACTGGTCGGCCAAGCTCGGGGCCCTCGAGGCCCTCCTGGCCGGCACCACGGCCATCGTCGACCACCACGCCTCCCCGAGCTGCATCGAGGGCTCCCTCGACGTCATCGCCCAGGCCTGCGCCGAGGTCGGGGTCCGGGTTCGCTGCTGCTACGAGGTCACCGACCGGGGCGGGCCCGCCGAGGCCAAGGCCGGCCTGGCCGAGAACGAGCGCTTCCTGCGGGCCGGCGGCCAGGGCTACGTCGGGGCCCACGCCTGCTTCACCCTCTCGCCCGCTACCCTCGAGGCGGTCTGCGGCCTGGCCGAGGACCTCGGGGTCGGGGTCCACATCCACGTCGCCGAGGACGCCTGCGACGCCGAGGCCGGGGCCCGCCTGGCCCCCCTGGCGCGAGACGACTGGTTGCTGGCCCACGGGGTCCACCTCGACCGGCCCCTCCCCGGCACCCTCGTCCACAACCCCCGCTCGAACATGCACAACGCTGTCGGCTACGCCCGGCCCCGGCGCTTCGGCGACCGGGTGGCCCTCGGCACCGACGGCATCGGCGGCGACATGCTCGAGGAGTTCCGCATCGCCTACGTCCGCCTCCGGGAGCACGACGTCACCGCCGCCCCCACCGAGCCCTGGGCCTGGCTGGCTGGCGGCTGGCGCCTGGTCCCCGAGGCCCTCGAGGACGAGGTGCTGTGGTCCTACGGCCCGATGGACCCCTGGCACCTGGCCTTCACCCCCGGGGTCCGGCCCCTGCAGGTCCGGGTCGGGGACCGCCTCGTCCTCGACCAGGGCCGACCGACCCTCGTCGACCCCGAGGAGGTCCGGGCCAAGGCGGCCGAGGCCGCCACCCGCCTCTTCGCCCGGCTCTGAGCCCACCCGCCCTCGCCGACCAGCCCCGAGGAGGACCCCATGCCCGACACCCCGCCCCCCGCCGCCGACCGGCCCCGCCGGGTCGCCCTCTACCTCCAAGACGCCCACCCCATCCGGGAGGGCATGGCCCTGGCCCGCTACGCCGAGCAGCGGGGCTTCGAGGCGGTCTGGCAGGCCGAGAGCCGCCTGGTCCGGGAGGCCACCGTGCCCATGGCCGCCTACGCGGCGGTCACCGAGCGGATCAAGGTCGGCTCGGGGGTGGTGAACAACTGGACCCGCAACCCCGCCCTCCTGGCCGCCACCTTCTCCACCCTCGACGACCTGGCCCCCGGTCGGGTCATCCTGGGCATCGGGGCCTGGTGGGACCCCCTGGCGAGGAAGGTCGGCATCGAGCGTCGCCGGCCCCTCCAGGCCATGCGGGAGACCGTCCAGGCGGTCCGGGCCCTCCTGGCGGACCAGACCGTCACCTTCCACGGCGAGTTCGTCCACCTCGACGGGGTCGAGCTCGACTACGTCCACCAGCCCCGCCGTCCCAAGCCGGTCCCCATCTACATCGGGGCCACCGGCATGCAGATGATGGCCCTCGCCGGGGAGATCGCCGACGGCGTGGTGCTGAACTACCTGGTCTCCCCCTCCTACAATGCCCAGGCGATGGCCCACCTCGCCGAGGGTGCCGCCCGGGCCGGCCGGGACGTCGAGGACCTCGACCGGCCTCAGCTCGTGGTCTGCTCCCTGGACGACGACCGCACGAAGGCCCTCGACGCCGCCCGCCTCCTCGTCACCCAGTACCTCGGGCAGCAGCCCCACATCATGGCCGCCTCCGGGGTCCCCGCCGAGCTGCTCGAGGAGATCGGCCGGATCCTCACCTGGCCGGCCACCAAGGACCAGATCGAGCGGGCCGCGGCCCTCGTGCCCGACGAGATCGTCCAGCTCATCACCGCCTCGGGCACCCCCGAGGAGTGCCGGGCCAAGGTCGCCCAGTACGTCGAGGGGGGCTGCACCTGCCCCATCCTCTACCCCCTCGGCGCCGACGTCCGGGCCATGATCGACGCCTTCTCGCCCCTGGCCGCGTGAGCCCCTCGTCCGCCCGCTCCCGTCGCCCGGCCCCGCCGCCGGCCCCTGCGGGGGCGGACGAACTGGTCGACGCCCTCCGGGCCACCCTCGAACCCATCGCCCAGGCGGTCGGGGCGGAGCTCGTGCCCCTCGAGGCCCTCGACGAGGGGGACATCCCGGTGGCCTGGGCGGGCCGGACCCTCCTCGGCTTCCGCCTCCCCGGCCTCCACGGCGCCCTCGAACGGCTTCTCCAGGCGGTCGAGCGGGAGGAGGGCGTGCCGCTGCGGGACCTGCCCCGGGAGGCCAAGCAGCGGGTGGTCGAGCGCCTCGACAAGGCCGGGGCCTTCACCGTCCGCCGGGCTGCCGAGGAGGTGGCCGACGCCCTCGGGGTCAGCCGCTTCACCGTCTACAACTACCTGAACGCCATCCGGGACCAAGCCGGCGGGCCCTCGGCCTGAGGGAGCGGCCGTGGCGCGACGACGGGGCCTGCTCATCGGCGGCGGCGTCCTCATCGCCCTCGGCGGGGTCCTCGCCGGGGTCCTGGCCGCGAGCGGCGGGGGCTCGGGGGCGGGGCCCTGCCCCCCCGGGGCCGCTCACGCCGCGGGCATCGACGTCCTCGCCGAGGCCGACCAGGCGCCGAGCAGCCTTTGGGCCAGCGCCGGCTTCGCCGACCAGCTGGCGTCCGGCACCGTCACCCCCCTCCCGAGCGGCGGGCCCTGGCAGCTCCTCGGGGCCGCCGGCCCGCCCAGCGCGGTCACCGTGACCCTTCGCCACGGCACCCAGACCGGCACCGTGCCGGTCGCCGTGACCTGCTCCGGCGGCCACTGGCTCCTCACCGGGCAGGGCCGCTTCCACCCCAGCCCCCGCTCCGGGGCCCAGACCAGCTCAGGGGGCTGAGGGGGGCTCCACGGGGGTCGCCTCGCTCCGGCCGCCGCCGAGCAGTCCCGCTGGCGACAGCCCGCCCAGCGGGGCCGGGGCCCACGCCTCGGCCGGCTCGGCCGTCTGAGGCGTTGGCACTGGGGCCGGCACCGGCTCGTAGAGGCCCAGGCTGTAGCGGAAGAGGGCCACGAGCAGCACCGCCGCCCCGATGACGTGGGCCTCGATGATCCCGGCCCGGAAGTGGGTGAAGTACACGCTCGCCCCGAGGGCCCCCTGCACCCCGAGCAGTCCGGCTGCCACCCAGAGGCGCCGCTGCACGTCCCGGGGGGCGCCGGTCGCCCCCAGGAGCACCAGCGTGGCCAGCATCACCCCGCCGAAGACCAGGCCCGAGCCGCCATGGACCAGCACCGTGCTCAGGATCGTGAAGCCGAAGCGGGGCGTGCCGTGCTGGCCGCTGTAGGGCCCCGTGCCGGTCACCACCGTCCCGAGGACCACCGTCACCCAGAAGCACAGTGCCAGCAGACGTGAGCCGAGGACCACCCCCCGGCCCACCCGGGGCCGAAGCTCGGGCAGCCCGAAGCGGCCCCGGGTGAGGGGGCCTGGTTTGCCAGCAAGCCAGTGGAGGGCCACGGCGTCCGAGAGCAGCAGCAACGCCAGCACCAGGTGGCTCGCCACCAGCGCCGGGTTCAGCTTCGCCAGGACCGTGATACCCCCGAGCACCGCCTCCCCGACGTAGCCCACCGCCAAGCCCAAGCTCAGCAGCACAAGCTCCCGCCGGCGGGGCCGGGCCGCCAGGGCGGTCACCACCAGCACCCCGATCAGCACCCCGATGGCCGTGATCAGGCAGCGGTTCGAGAACTCCACCCACGCGTGGTAGCTGGAGGCCGGGGCCACGATGCTCGCCCCGGTGCACTTCGGCCACGTCGGGCAGCCCAGGCCCGACTCCGAGACCCGAACCCAGCCGCCGGTGGCTACCAGGCCCACGATGGCCACCACCGCCGCCAGGCTCAGCCGGCGGTAGGTCGTCGGGCTCACCCGCAGCAGCCGCACCCCGCCAGTGTCCCGCGCCCCGGCCACCGGGGACCAGTCGGGATCAGTGCCGTCGGGCTCCGTGGCCCGTGGTCGGGGGCACCGTGTGCTAGGAACCCCGCAATGGACTCGGGGGGCCACCGCGGTCGCCGTCCGGCGAGAACCGAGCCGGGCAGGCCCGCGAACAGGGCCGAGTCCGAGGCCGCCCTTGAGCAGGCCGCGCTGGCCCTTTTGGCCCGCGACGGCGTCCTCGCTGGCCTCAACCTTCGGGAGGCCGCGGACCTCGCCGGGGTGAACCGCGGCCTGGTCTACCACTACTACGGCTCTCGGGGCCGCCTGCTCCGTCGGGCCATCAAGCGCACCGGGGAGCGGAGCCTCAGTCAGCTCCGGCGGCTCACGACGAAACGAGGCTTGCAACGCTGGCGGCGGGCCTTCGAGATCCTCCTGCGGGACCCCACGCCCGTGGAGCTCACCACCCTGTTGCTCCTCGACGGCACCGAACCCCTCCGCGTGGCCCCCTTGCTCGACCAGGCCATGGCCAGCTTGCGCCAGGACGTCGAGGCCGGCGAGCTCGCCCCCGACGTCGACCTGATCGCCCTCCACGCCGTGCTGGTCACCTCGGTCTACGGCTACCTCCTCTACCGCCGGGCCTTGGCCGCCGAGCACGGCCTGCCTGTCGGCCAGCTGGACCGGCGGGTCGCCGACCTCCTCTACGACCGGCTCCTGCCCCATCTCCGGGAACCCGCCCGAGGGAGACAGCCCCCCGAACCCGACGCCGCGACGGAGGACTGCCATGCCCGTTGAGCCCACAGCGACGAACCCTCCGTCTCGTCCTCCCGTCGACCTCCGGGGTCGGGTCGTCGTGGTCACCGGGGGCAGCGCCGGCATCGGGCTCGGGATCGCCCGGGGGATCGTCCGGGCCGGCGGGGCCGTGGCCTTGTGGGCCCGGCGGCTCGACCGGGCCGAGCAGGCCGCCGCGGAACTCGTCGACCTCGGGGGCACGGCCCTGGCCGTGGCCTGTGACGTCGCCGACGAGGCCCAGGTCGAGGCGGCTATGGCCCGGACCCTCGAGCGCTTCGGACGCCTCGACGCCCTGGTGGCCAACGCCGGCATCGGGGCTCGCCGGACCCCGGTCACCGAGCTGTCCCTGGCCGAGTGGCGCTCGGTCCTCGCCGTCAACCTCGACGGCGCCTTCCTCACGCTGCGGGCTGCTGCCCGCCAGCTGATCGGGCAAGCCGAGGGCGGGGCCCTCGTCGCCGTGTCCTCCACCGCCGCCATCCACGGCCCGGCCCGGCAGAGCCCCTACGCGGCCAGCAAGACCGCCCTCCTCGGCCTGGTCCGCAGCCTGGCCGTCGAGCTGGCCCGCCACCGGATCCGGGTCAACGCCCTCCTGCCCGGCTGGACCGAGACCGAGCTGACCGCCCCGGCCCTCGCCGACGCCCGCTTCGTTGCCGTCACCACCCAGCGGACCCCCGTGCGCCGCTGGGCCACACCGGCCGACTTCGAGGCGGTCGGGGCCTTCCTCTGCGATCCCACCGTCGCCTTCCACACTGGCGACACCCTGGTGGTCGACGGCGGCTACACCGTGTTCTGACGGGCTTCGGTGGGGCTCGACGGGCTGCCCGGGGCCCTGGCCGCCGGCAGCGGTCACCGAGCTGGCCGCCGGTCTTGACGGTCACCGGAGAAGTCGCTACTGTTACGTATCATCACCGGTTCGTCGGCCCGGCGGAGGGTCGACGACGAAAGGAGGCGGGCATGCGTTCTCGTTCCCTGGGGGTCACAGGGGCTGTGACGTCCTTGGCTGGGTTGGCACTCTCCGGGCCGGTGCTGGCGGCGGCGACCACGACGACCCCGCCGGCTTCCCCACCCCTTTCCCTCCAACAACTCGTGGCAATCACCCCGCGTGGTGGCTCGGTCAGCCCCGCACCCGGCCAGACCGTGGCATTCTCGGACGCTGCCTGGGTCCGCCACGAGTTGGAGCAACCATGGCTGACCCCGGCCGAACGGGCCTATCTCGAGGCGCTCCCGGTGGCCGCCAGTGCGCCAAGTCCGGCAGCACTTGCGGCCGAAGCACCGCCGTCCCTCGCCGCGGTACCAGCGGGGGATCCGGTCATGAGCGGAGGCTGCAACTTCGAGGATGTATTCGGCGCCACTATCGCCTGGTTCCATGCCTACCTGGGTTTCTCGGACAACGGGACGAAGATCACGCAGGTGAGCACGCCGAACAACGACGTCTGGGAGTCGGCCCTGTCCCTGAACTCGGTCACCTATGAGGGCAGCAGCTTCTCGACGAGCCAACCGGCCACCGGGGTGGAGCAGGCGACCGCCCTGGACACCGGCCGATTCATCCAGTCGTTCGGCGTACCGTTCACCACTATCGAGCTTGATGCCAACATCCACTTCGACATGGACGGCAGCGGCGCATGGTCGTCACACCCGGTCTGCACGTCCAGTACGGGGTTGTGAGCGTGAGCTATCACTCCGTCGTTCTGGCTGCGTTCGCTGAATCGCCTGCATGGGAAAGCATCCTGGAGTTCGTCCTTGGCGGGGTGATCGGCATCGGTCTGCTCTACCTGATCGTCCGCATCGCGTCGAGGCGGTAGCGACGCCGACCGGGGAGCCAGTCCCGCTTCTCTCGCTCGACGCCTTCCTCGCCTGGCTCACCACAGCCCTGAGCTGTTCTGCGATCACGGATCCGGCGCAACCCCTGGCCAGTCTCGGCCTCGATGAGGTCGGCATGGCTGCTCTCGCGCTCCATCTCGACGAGCTCCTCGGACCGGACAGCTCCTGGCCCCTTGGAGAACTCGCGCCTGACCTGACGATCCGGGCCGTCTACCTCCGCTACCTCACAGCAGCCCAGCGCCCGCCTGTTCCACCCCCCTGTTCGCTTGCCTTCGACTCGGAGGAACACGCATGACCTGCCTGCAGTTCGATGCTGCTGGTGCCGCGACGGAACTGCCGGTCACCAGTGCGGTCCCGCTAGCAACACGACGATTCCAGTTGGTACCCGTGGCGCCAGAGCACCACCGGGCACTCTTCGCCTTGGCCACGGCGCACGAGCACCAGTATCGCTGGCGATTCCGGGGCGCGGTCCCACCCTTCGAGGTCTTCGAGCGGACGCTGCACCACCATGCCCTGGCCCAGTTCGTCATTGCGCCCTGCCGTCGCCCGGAGGCCGTCGCCGGTCACGTTCTGGCCTACGACGCCAGCCTCCAGGACGGGACTTGTTACCTCGGCGCCGTCCTCGCACCGGGAGCCACCGGCGCCCTGGAAGGCGTCATCCTCTTCATCCGGTTCCTCTTCGCTCACTGGCCCTTCCGGAAGCTCTACCTGCGGAGTCCCGTGTTCGCCGTCGGCGACTACGTCTCGGCCATCCGCAACGGCATCCTCCATGTCGAAGGGCGGCTCCGGGACCACATCTTCTACGGAGGCCGGACGTGGGACGAGCTGACCCTCGCCCTCTACCGGGAGCACGCTGACGAATGGCTGGCGAGCCACCACCTCCACCCGGTCAGCCCCGAGGCGCACGACCCCGACCTCGAGCCAGCGTCGTAGCCGGCAGACTGGCCCGGTGCCCGCGGCGCCCGACGACCCCGACCACCAGACCGCGACCTGGCTGGCAGCACGGCTCCCACCGGCCGGCCGGGTCCACCCGGGCGAGGCTCAGGTTCGCCTGGGGGACGCCCGGCCAGGCCGCCGGGCCCGCCTGGACGCCCTCGCCCGCTACCTCCAGGACGTGGCCGAGGACGACGCGGCCAGCGCCGACCTCGACCCCCAGGTGGGCTGGGTGCTCCGGCGTACCGAGCTCCACGTCGAGCGGTTCCCAGTCCTCGGGGAGCACCTGACCCTCCAGACCTTCTGCTCTGCCGTCGGGGCCCGCTGGGCCGAGCGGACCACCCTGCTCGCAGGCGACCGGGGCGGCCGGGTCGAGGCCCGGGCGGTCTGGGTGGCCCTGGACCTCCGCCGGGGCACCCCGACCCGGCTCGACGAGCGCTTCCTCGCCGTCTACGGCCCCTCGGCCGCGGGCCGCCGCGCCACCCTGCGGCTCCAGCTCCCCCCGCCCGAGCCAGGGGACCGGGCCGGCGCCCGGCCCTGGCCGCTTCGACGAGCCGACCTGGACGTCTGGGGGCACGCGAACAACGCCGTGGCCTGGGAAGCCGTCGAGGAGGTCCTCGGGGAGCACCCCCCGACCCCCCTGCGGGCCCTCCTCGAGCACCCCCAGGCCCTCCTCCCCGACCAGCGGCCCGCCCTCCTCGCCCGGACCAGGGCCGACGCGCTCGACGTCTGGCTCCTCGACCCGGCGAGCGGCCAGGTCCTCGTGGCCGCCCAGGTGGCCCCGGCGGCGGCTCAGGAGGCCCGGCGACCCACGTAGCGGCGGATCACCGCTAAGGCCTCGGCCCGGTAGGGGCCGTCGAAGAGCACCGTGTGGACCAGGAGCGGCACGAGCTGGAACAGGGCCACCCGGTCCTCGAAGCCCGCCGGCAGGGGCCGGACCTCTTCGTAGGCGGCCAGCAGCCGCCGGGGGACCGGGCCGAAGAGGCCGAGCATGGCCAGGTCCTCCTCGGGGTCCCCGCCGTGGGCCGAGGGGTCCAGCAGCCAGGCCCGTCCGTCGGCCCCGAAACGCACGTTGCCCCACCAGAGGTCCCCGTGCACCAGCCGGGCCGGGCCCTGGGGCAGCAGCTCGTCCAGGCGCTCCAGGAGAGGCGCCACCGCCCCGGCCAGCTGGCAGCGCCCCGCCAGCTCGGCCAGCCGGGCCCGGTAGAAGCCGACCTCGTCGACCGGGGTCAGCCAGGGGTCCACCGGGCAGCGGCCGATCCAGGCGCTCCCCCCGCCGAAGCGACCCCACGGGGACGGGGTGCCGTGGAGCGCGGCCAGGGCCCGACCCAGGGCCTCCTCGGCCGCCGGGGTCCGGGGCCCCTCGGGCACGAAGACCGTCACCAGCAGCCCGCGTTCGGCCAGGACCACCGCCGGCACCGGCGGCCCCCCGGGAGCCGCGGCCAGGGCCCGGAGCCCCTCGGCCTCGTCCAGCGCCCCCGGCCCCCCCTTGGCGACCAGCAGCCGGTCCCCGACCCGCACCCGCCAGGCCCCGCCCCCCAAGGGCCGGGCCTCGCTGGGCTCACCCAGACGAGCGGCCAGCAGGGCCAGCGGATCCGGGCCGCTCACCGGACGGTCCCCCTCACCGGACGGTCCCGCTCACCGGCTGGCCCCCTTCACCGGGCCGCGGCCAGCTCCTCGACCAGGCCCTGGCAGGCCCGTTCGATCAGGGTCAGGGCCTCGTCGAAGGCGGCCGGCCCGTCGAACCAGGGGTCGGGGACCTCGTCGTCGCCGGGCCCCGCCGCCGGGTCGGCGCGCCGGAGCAGCTCGGGCTCCACCGGCAGCCCCAAGCGCCGCAGGGCCGCGAGGTTGGCCCGGTCCGCAGCCAGCACCCGGTCGCCGGCCCGCACCGCCCGGGGGTCCAGCCGCCGGGCCCGGTGCGCGGGGACCGGCCAGCCCCGCCGGGCCAGGGCCGCCGCGGCCCGGCGGTCCATGCCCTCGCCCTCGTGCTCGGCCGAGGTCCCCGCCGAGGCGACCTGGACCTCGTCGGCCAGCCCGGCCTTCGCCAGCAGGGCCTCGGTGACCGCCGCCGCCATGGGGGACCGACAGATGTTGCCGTGGCAGATCATCCAGAGCCGCACCCCGCCATCCTGCCAGGCCCTGCCAGGCAGCCCTCAGGGCAGCGGCCGCTCCAGCACGCTGAACCAGAGATCGGGGCGCCGGGGCAGGCCGTAGCGGAGATCGCCGTAGGGGAAGGGGCGGCGCTCCCCGGTCGGCTCGAACCCCCGCCGCTCGTACCAGGCGATGAGCTCGTCTCGCATCCACAGCACCAGGAGCCGCAGGCGCCTGGCCCCGAGGCGCTCCGCCGCCACCCGGGCTCCCTCGGCCAGCAGCGCCCGGCCCACCCCCTGGCCCTGGGTGAGGGGATCGACCGCCAGCATGCCGAGCTCGGCGACCCCGCCCCCGAGGTCCTCCAGGTGGCAGCAGCCCACCAGCCGCTCCCCCTGGCGGGCCACCAGGACCAGGCTGCCCCGCTGGCGCAGCATGGCCCGCACCATCGGCTCGTCCACCCGCTGGCCGTCCAGGTAGTCGGCCTCGGTGGTCCAGCCCCGCCGGCTCCCATCGCCCCGGTAGGCGCTCTCGACGAGGGCCACCACGGCCGGCACGTCCGCCTCCTCGGCCAGGCCGAGGCGAAGCGGCGGCGGGGTCGGAGCGCGTTCCATGCCCCCAGCCTGCCCCGCCCCGCCCACCTCGGCGACCCCCGTCCTGACCGGCCGGTAGCTTCTTGACTGACGAGTCAAGCAAGAAGGGGCTCGGTGCGCGAAGATGGGAGAGCAGCGCCGAGCGGCTCTCGGGGGGCACCGGGGCCGGGTCGGCACCAGAGGGAGGGGGTGCGTCGTGGCAGACGTGAACAGCCAGGCCAGCGGGCACGGCGAGCCGGACGTGGACGTCGTGGTGGTCGGGGCCGGCATGGCCGGCCTCTACCAGGTCCATCGGCTCCGGCAGGCCGGTTTCCGGGTCCAGGGGTTCGAGGCCGCCGACGACGTGGGCGGCACCTGGTACTGGAACCGCTACCCCGGCGCCCGCTGCGACATCACCACCTTGGACTACTGCTACTCCTTCGACCCCGAGCTCGAGCGGGCCTGGCAGTGGTCGGAGAAGTACGCCACCCAGCCCGAGATCCTGGCCTACCTGCAGTTCGTGGCCGACCGCTACGACCTGCGGCGCTCGTTCCGCTTCTCCACGAAGGTGACCCGGGCCGCTTGGGACGAGGAGCGGCACCACTGGCGCATTGCCACCGATCAGGGCGACGAGCTCACCTGCCGCTTCCTCGTCATGGCCACCGGGTGCCTCTCGGTGCCGAAGACCTGGGACGTGCCCGGGGTCGAGCGGTTCCAGGGCGAGACCTACGTGACCGGCCGCTGGCCCCATCAGGGCGTGGACCTGGCCGGCAAGCGGGTCGGGGTCATCGGGACGGGCTCCTCGGGCATCCAGTGCATCCCGGAGATCGCCAAGGTGGCCGCCCAAGTGGTCGTCTTCCAGCGGACCCCGAACTTCTCGGCCCCGGCCCACCACGGCCCGCCCCCGGCCGAGCGGGTGGCCGCCCTGGCCGCCGACCGGGACGCCTACCGGGAGGCGGCCCGCTGGTCCCGGGGCGGGGTACCCATCGAGCCGACCACCGTCTTCGCCGCCCAGGTCCCCGAGGAGGAGCGCCGGGCCCGCTTCGAGGCGCGCTGGGCCGAGGGCGAGCTGTTCTCCATCCTCAACGTCTTCGCGGATCAGGGCACCCGGCTGGAGGCCAACGAGGTGGTGGCCGAGTTCATCCGGGAGAAGATCCGCCAGCAGGTGAAGGACCCCGAAGTGGCCGAGGCCCTCTCGCCCCGCAACCACCCCTTCGGCACGAAGCGCCCCTGCCTGGACGACGGCTACTACGCCACCTACAACCTGCCCCACGTCCGGCTGGTGGACCTCCGGCGGACCCCCATCGAGACGGTCGACGAGACCGGGGTCCGAACGAGCGCCGAGCACGTCGACCTCGACGTCTTGGTCCTCGCCACCGGCTTCGACGCCATGACCGGGGCCGTCCTCGCCGTCGACCCGATCGGCCGCGGCGGGCAGCGGCTCTCGGAGGCCTGGGCCGAGGGCCCGAGCACCTACCTCGGGCTCTGCGTCGCCGGGTTCCCGAACCTCTTCCTCATCACCGGCCCCCAGAGCCCATCTGTGCTCTCCAACATGGCCGTTTCCATCGAGCAGCACGTCGAGTGGGTGAGCGACTGCCTGGAGCGCCTCCGGGCCGAGGGCTTCACCGCCATCGAGCCGACCGAGACGGCCCAGGCCGGCTGGGGTCGGCACTGCGAGGACTGCGCCGCCATCACCCTCCACCCCCTGGCCGACTCGTGGTACATGGGGGCGAACGTGCCCGGCAAGCGCCGGGTCCTCTACCCCTACATCGGCGGGGTCGGCCCCTACCGGAAGATCTGTGACCAGGTGGCCGCCGGCGGGTACCTCGGGTTCGAGCGCCGGGGCCCGGCGGGCACCGCGCGGGACGAGACCGTGGTCTGCGAGCTCCAGCCCGACGTGGCCCTGGTCCTCGACCTCATGAACAGCCTCGGGCTGCCCCCGCTCGAGACCCTGCCGGTCGACCAGGCTCGGGCCACCATGACCGCCATGAACGCCCAGCGCCTCCCGGGCCCGGCCATGGCCAGCGTCGAGGACCTCACCGTGCCCGGGGCGGCCGGCCCGCTCCCGGCCCGCCGCTACGAGCCCGAGGCCGCCGGGCCCCGGCCCCTCGTGGTCTGGTTCCACGGGGGCGGCTGGGTCCTCGGGGACCTCGACTCCGACGACCCCCTGTGCCGGGACCTGGCCCGGCGCCTCGGGGCCGTGGTCCTCTCGGTGAACTACCGCCACGCCCCCGAGCACCGCTACCCGGCCGCGGCCCTCGACGCGGTCGCCGCCCTCGCCTGGGCCGCGGAGCACGCCGCCGAGCTCGGGGCGGATCCGGCCCAGGTGGTCGCGGCCGGCTGGTCCGCCGGGGGGAACCTGGCGGCCGTGGCCTGCCAGCAGCTCCGGGACCAGGGCGGGCCGCCCATCGCCGCCCAGCTGCTCCTCTGCCCGGTCACCGACTGCGACCTCGAGCGCCCGTCCTACCGGGCCAACGCCGAGGGCTACGTCCTCACCCTGCCCATGATGCGCTGGTTCTGGGACCTCTACGCCGACCCCGAGGACCGCACCTCCCCCCTCGCCTCGCCGCTGCGGGGCACCCTCGGCGGCCTGCCGCCGGCCGTGGTGGTCACCGCCCAGTTCGACCCGCTCCACGACGACGGGGCGGCCTACGCCCAGGCCCTCCAGCAGGCCGGGGTGCCCGTCACCCACCTCGACGCCCGGGGCCACACCCACACCTCCCTCACCATGGTCGGCCTCGTCCTCTCCGGCGAGCCGGTCCGGGCCGAGATGGTCGAGGCGCTGCGGCGGGTGCTGCCGGCGCGGGTCGGGGTGTAGGGCACGGAGGGAAGCCTGGCTGGTTCCGCCGGTGGTTGCGACATTCCGGCCATGGTGGTCGGTGCTGAAGGAAGCAACCACCGGTGGAGGTACCAGCATGCCAGGTCGGCGCCTCGGGTTGGAAGAGCGCGAGGAGATCCGGTTCGGGTTGGTGCGAGGCGAGTCGCTGCGCCAGATCGCTCGGCGCATCGAACGGCCGGTGTCGACCGTGGCCCGCGAGGTAAAGCGCAGCAGCGGTCCGACACGCTATGTGGCGACCTGCGCGCAGCGTCGAGCGGAACGTTGTGCTCGTCGGCCCAAGACCCCGCGGCTGCTTCGGGACGCTGCGCTGGCTCGACGGGTCACGGGGTGCTTGGTGAAGGACCGGGAGTCGCCGATGACGATCGCTCGTGCCGAGGGGGTGAGCCACGAGACGATCTACCAGGCGATCTACCGAGGAGACCGGGGTCTTGACCGGGGGTTGTGGCGGTATCTGCACCACCAGCGCCGCCGCCGACGCAGCCGACGGCACCCGGGTGACAAGAGGCGCTCGGTGCTGGGCCAGTTCCGGCCGATCACCCGGCGACCAGTAGCCGCCACTCGCCGCACCCAGATCGGGCATCTTGAAGGCGACCTGCTCATCGGCGGTAACCATTCAGGTGGCGGCGTGAACCTCGCTTCGTCGGGTGGGCGCGTTGGGTTGCGTTCTGGCGGGGGGGTGGTGAGGGTGCTGATGCTGTACCAGCGGATCCGGGGCCGCCCGGCCTCCCCCCGCCTGGTGCGCTGGACCACCGCCCTGGTCCTGGCCACCCTGGCCAGCTTCGCCCTGGTCTCGGCCCTGCTGGACCTGCTGCACCCGGCAGCCAACCCGTTCCGCTGACGCGGGACCGGCGCCGGTGGGCTGGCCCGGCGCCGGTCGGTGCACCTCGCGGTGGGCGCAGGCAGGCTCAGGTACCTGCGTTCACCGCGTCGCCGAAGGTGTACATCTGACCGTCCTTGGTGATCAGCCAGTAGCCCTGGCCGTCTTGGGTGGGGGCCACCGCCTGGGCCGGGTCGCCGGCCGGCAGCTGCACCCCGATGCCGGGCAAGGAGCCCAGGTAGGGGGCGTTGCCGAAGGCGAACACCCCGCCGTCGGCCCCGACCATCCAGTAGCCG
>NZ_JAKHEX010000026.1:0-6072 GCF_023130475.1 Aciditerrimonas ferrireducens | reverse complement strand
ACCATCCAGTAGCCGTCCCCGCCCGGTGCCGCCACCATCCCCACGATGGGGGCGGCCAGGTGCCGGTTCGGCCCCAGGACCCCGGGCACCGAGCCCAGGTAGGGGGCGTTGCCGAAGGCGAACACCCCGCCGTCGGCCCCGACCATCCAGTAGCCCTGGCCCGAGGCCGTGGGGGCGATCCCCACGATGGGGGCGGCGGGGGAGACCCCCATGGCGGACAGGGACCCCTCATTGGGGGCACCGCCCGCCGCGGCCACCGACCCGTTGGAGCCCACCAGCCAGTAGCCGGGCCCGGCGGGGTTGGCCACGATGGTACGCACCGCCCCGGAGATCTGCCCCTGGATGGGTGCGTTGGGGTTGGCCGACTCCTGCGGGGGCCGGGGCGCGGGGGTCGGGGCAGGGGAGCCACCGGAGCCCCCCGAGCTGCCGGAGCCGGTCCCCGAGGAGGTCCCGGTCCCGCTGCCCGTGCCGGTGCTGGAGGTCCCCGAGGAGCCGCCGGAGCCCGAGAGGCCAGGAAGGGTGGTGGAGGAGCCCGAGCCCGAGGAGCTGCCGGAGGAGGTCCCCGAGGAGGTCCCGGTCCCGCCGCTGCCCGTGCCGGTGCTGGAGGTCCCCGAGGAGCCGCCGGAGCCGGTCCCCGAGGAGCCGCCGCCGGTGGAGGGGGTGGTGCTGGAGCCGGTCCCCGAGGAAGAGGTCCCGGTCCCGCCGCTGCCCGTGCCGGTGCTGGAGGCCGCCGGGGTGGGCTGGCCCTCCACCGACAACGAGGGGCTGGTCCACCACAGCAGGTGCTGGACCACCGCCTGCTCGTCGGCGGGCATGTAGGGCAGCTCCTGGGCCAGCGAGAAGGTGATGTCGCTAGGGTAGGGCTGGGCCGGGAAAGCCTCCATCAAGACCGAGGTGCTGGGCCCGTTCCAGGTCTCCCCATTCTCCAGGCTGCCGCTGGCCGAGCTGGTGCTGCCCACCCCCATGACGCAGTACTCGTCGGCGCAGGTCTCGGGGACCAGCAGGGTACCCGTGGGCCCGCTGAGCCAGCTCTCCATGGTGGAGGGGTCGGTCAGGGACTCCGACTGGGGCAGGGTGAGCCTCGACAGCTGCAGCAGGTGGCCCCAGCAGCCGCCCAGGGAGGGCTGGGGATACTGGGCGAAGCAGGCGATGTTGGGGGACGAGTCGGTGCTGGGGTCCCAGCCGTCCTCGTACAGGAACTCCAGCATGGCATCGACCGGGTTGGTGTCGCTCCCGATCCACACCCCGCCCCAGGCGTCGTAGGACCCCATGTTGGGCTGCTGCCAGACGCTGTTGGGGTCGTTGACCGGGAGCCCGGTCTGGGGGTCGAACCCGGTGGCCTGCTCGGTGCCATTGCCCGGCCAGGGCACCGGCTCGGGGTCGGAGGCCGCATCGGCCGACTGCTGAGCCGCCTGGTTCAGGGTGGCGGACATGGCCACGAACGGGTACTGGCCGTAGTCCAGCAGCCAGGTGTCGATGGCCACGAACATCTGCTCGTTATAGGGGAGCTGCAGGAAGTTCGAGGGCAGCTGGTAGGGCAGGGGCTGCAGGACCGGGAGGCCATCCACCTCGGTGCCGGGGGTTGCCCCCGACCCGAAGCTGCGCATCGCCCAGGACATGTCGTTCTCCAGGTCCTGCAGGCACACCTGCTGGTCAGAGCACCCGGTGCCGGTGAAGTTGGTGTTCCACGGCCAGTCGAACTGGTCGGTGTTGAAGGAGGTGGCCATGTCCCAGACCCCGGCCGCCCGGGGCGGGGAGCCCTCGAAGCAGATGCCGCTGATCCCGGCGCCGGAGGTGGCCCGCATCCCACCGGTGGAGGCAGAGGTGGTCGGGTACCCGTTCCCCGCGCTGTTGACGAAGCTGGAGCAGGCCCCGGTGCCCCCGATCGAGGTGGGGTCCTGCTGCTCGCCCGGGGTGGTGTCCCCCCCCTGGACCCCGAAGAAGGGCATCGGGGCTCCGGTGCCCCGGTCCCAGCCGCCCCAGAACAGGGGGGTCGAGGTGCTGTAGCTGGTGTAGGGCAGAGGGGCGGTCGGGTCCTGGGGCAGGTCCTGGGGCCAGAACACCGGGGTCTCGTTGGGCACCGGCCCGCTGGTGTACCAGGCGTAGGGCGCCCCGGACAGCGGCGAGATGCAGTTAGACCCGGTGCCCAGGTACTCCTCCCCGTCGATGGAGGGCGCGGCCCCCCCGTAGGTGGGGCCGACGGGGGTAGAAGCCATGACGCAGCCGCCGGCGGCCTCGACCGGGGGCATCGGGGTGCCCCAGTTGTCCCGGGCCAAGCGCAGGCGCGGCTGGACGGCGGAGGGGTGGGCAGCCGCCAGGGGCAGCAGGGCGGCCAGCAGGGCCGCGACACTGGCCCCGGCGCGCACCCAGCGCCGGGGTCGGTTCGGTCGGTGGGGTGTCGTCGAGCCCTCCATGGCGCCGCTCCTTCCTTGCACAGTTACTAATGGGGCCACTGATTACTGGACAGCTGGGGTGGTGGTCATTCGATGAGGATGTAGCTGAGGTCGGGTGAGCGGAAGAACCCGCGGATGATGTCTTTCGAGGACTGTAGCCGAGCGACTGCGTTTTGGATGACGGTCTTCATCTCGTCGACCGAACGGGCAACCACCCGCCCTACTCGGTCATGCTTGATGTTCTTCCACACCCACTCGTCGGGATTCAGCTCGGGGGAGTACGGCGGAAGGTAGAACAGTTGAAGTTGCCTTGTGGGCAGAATGCCCATCGACGATCAGATAAATGTTACCTCTCACGTCATGAAGGAGCTTCTCGAGGTACTCGATGAAGCTCGTGGCATTGAGCGGACCGACGAAACAAAAATGCAGCTTACCGTTTTTGGAGACCGCGGAGATCATGTTGATCGAGGCTCGTCGGCCTGTTCCCCGCACGACCGGGGTCTTGCCCCGCTCCGCCCAGGTCGTCCCCGCATGATGATCGGTGCGCACTGCGGCCTCGTCGCAGAAAAAGATGCTGGCACCAGCCTTCTTCGCCGCGGCAGCGATCCCGGGGTACTCCTCTTCCTTCCAGCGCCGAGCGGCCTCGGGGTCTTGCTCGTAGGCTCGGACCAAGGGGCGCTGGGGAGAAAGGCCCATTCGCTTCAGCAACCGGCCCACCGCCGACTTGGACATCTCAACCCCGTAGCGCTCTTTGATCAGCTCCCGAACCATGTCACGGGTCCAAAGCGCGAACTCGAAGCGCAGCTGGCGAGGGTCCTTGCCGATGATCGTCTGGCGAAGCCCCGCCACCTGACGGGGGGAAAGCTTCGGGGACGCCCCTTTTGCCTTGCCAACGACAAACGCTTTCTCCCCGATCTTCTGGTAGGCGGCCCACCAGCCATAGACCGTGGAACGCCCCCACGCCGAACGCTGCAGCGACATCGCCAACCGCGACGCCTCGCTCCAGCAAGCGAACCACCTGAGCACGCTTCTCTTCCAAGCCGCGGCGCTTCACACGCTCACGCTTGACCCGGGATCTCTCAACGCTGGCGATACCCCCAGTATAACCCCAATCCCCAAAGACGTCCAGTAGTCAACGCACCCTTTAGTAACGCAACAGGTCTCGCACTTGTTTATATCCGATTCTTGACGCTAAGCTCCCGTTTCAGAAGGCTCCGAGCAAGCCGCGAGGAGATGTCGCAACTGAGTCTCGGCATCAGCGAGGAGAGGATGGCTGCCCGGCTCGCCATTTGGGCCGTCGGACAGCAACGCGATTGTTGCCATGGTGACGGCCTCCGATTTGTAAGTAACTTTTCGTATAACACCATCGCTTCTGCTTGTTGGCAATGTGCTTACGACCGGGACTCCAGCTGATAAATAATCCTTCACTTTCAACGAGTCTCCATATTTATACATCGCATATCCAGGATCATATAGAGCTAGTCCAACACGCACACCAGTCAGCATACCAGCGAGTTCGGTCGTTGATTCGATCACACCACAGTATTTTACCCTTGGGACACCTCTAATTTGCCTTTCAAACCAACCCCTTTCCTTTCCATCGCCAGCAACAACTATTTCCACGCCCTTGAGCGAAAGACGCTCACATACCTCTACAAGTAGCTCAACACCTTGATGCCGAGACAAACCTCCAACATATGCAACTCGGTTAGGTCTCAATGCCCAGGGAGGAGAGTCAGTAACCGACAAAGGAAGGTTGCTGAGAACCATCACTTCCGATTTACTGACCTGATACGTTTTGCCTAGCGCCGAAACGGCGAATTCAGATATTACGGCTATTATATCAGCAATCATAATAGCTTCACCGATTAACCTGCTGTAGAGAAACCCTTCTAGGTGTTTTCCTAACCTTTGTTCCGAGAAATCAACGAGCCATAAGACTTTCTTTTTAATAAATGAAGATGTCAATTTGAAAGCTGCGTTCCCAATGAGAAACGCTACAGGGTCGCACCCGACGAGTATCAGTTCTCGGTTTCGGAATTTTGCCTCAACCATTTTTGCGAACCTATAGATTTCGTAAGTTGACTTTAACTCCGACCAGTAGAGCCTGTTGCACGAACCTCCGGGGTGATCTGCGAAGTGCCGGGTAGCGCGCGCGTGGGGTCCACCACTTGGGCGGGTGTGGTGGCCAGGATGGGGTGGTGGCCTACAACTTCGTGACCTCGGAGCGGGACCAGCTCTACTTGCTGCCACCTTCACTCTCGGAGTGGCTGCCTGAGGACCACTTGGCGTGGTTCGTTCTTGATTGTGTCGAGGAGATGGACCTCGACGCTTTCTACGCGAAGTACCGCGAGGATGGTTGGGGTGGCGCGGCGCATGATCCGAGGACCATGGTCGCGTTGCTTGTCTACGCCTACTGCCTGGGGGTGCGTAGCTCTCGCCAGATTGAGCGGGCGTGCCAGGTCGATGTCGGGTTCCGGGTGATCTGTGGGGGGCTGTTCCCCGACCATACGACGATCGCCCGGTTCCGTCAGCGTCACGAGGAGGCATTGAAGACGATCTTTACTGCGTCGCTGCGCTTGTGCGCCAAGGCTGGGATGACGAGGGTGGGCCTGGTCGCGCTGGATGGGACGAAGATGGCGGCTCCCGCCTCCATGCAGAAGAACCGCACCAAGGACGCGATCGACGAAGAAGTCGACAAGATGTTCGCCGAGGCGGAGGCGATCGACGCCGCTGAGGACGCCCGGTTCGGGGAGGCGCGCGGGGATGAGCCGCCGGCGGTGCTTCGAGGACGTGCTGAGCGAAAGCGCCGGTTCAAGGCCGCGAAGGAGCTGCTCGACAAGGAGCTCGAAGAGGAGCGAAAAGCCTATGAGGCCCGGCTCGCTGAGCGCCGGGCAGAAGAGGAACGGCGCGGCAAGAAGCTGCGGGGCCGCAAGCCCAAGGCACCCAAGGACAAGGCCGGAGCGAAAGAGAAGAAGGTCAACACGACCGACCCGGAGTCCAAGGTCATGTCGAGCACCAAGGGGTTCCTCCAGGGATACAACGCGCAGGCGGTCGCGAACGAGGACCAGGTGGTGGTGGCAGCCGAGGTGACCGATGAGCGAAACGACCTGGGCCTGCTCCACCCGATGATCGAGGCGACCAAGACCTCGCTCGCTGCAGCTGGTATCGAGGATCGGCCCGGGAAGCTCTTGGCCGACGCGGGCTACTGCTCGGAGGGGAACCTGGCCGCCTTGGACGAGGAGGACCCAGACGCATACATCGCGACGCGCAACATGAAGAAGAACCCGACCCCGCGTACTGGCCGGCGCGGCCCGCTCAAGAAGGACGCGACGCTCATCGAGCAGATGGACCGCAAGGTTTCAAGCAAGGCGGGGCGGGATCTCTACAAGCGGCGCCAGGCGATCATCGAGCCGGTCTTCGGCCAGATCAAAGACGTCCGCAAGATCCGCTCGTTCATGCGCAGAGGCAAGCAAGCCGCGGACTCGGAGTGGAAGCTCATCTGCGGGACCCACAACCTATTAAAACTCTACCGCCGAGCGCTTCGTGACGCCGCCGTCGCTCCCTACAGCCGGTTAGCCCGAAGTTACGGCCACTTCTCTGGCGCCGTGTGCTGCTGAGCAGGGAGGATGGCGGTCTCACACTCGTTGGTTGTAGGTACTAACGTGTTGACGGGTGC
>NZ_JAKHEX010000025.1 GCF_023130475.1 Aciditerrimonas ferrireducens | reverse complement strand
CCATCCCCGGGTCCGCCGGGGTCGGCGTCGGGGTCCAGCAGGCCGCCACCACGCCGGAACCCGCGGGCACCGCCACCACCACCCTCGCCGCCTTCTCGGTGCCCGGGGTCCTCCAGGTCGGCAGCGGCGTGGCCAGCGCCCACGTCGCCTTCGTCGGCGGGGACGTCCGCCAGGCCACGGCCAGCGTCCAGCTCTCGAGCCTCTCGCTCCTCGGGGGCCTCGTGGTCCTCGACGGGCTGGAGTGGACCGTCGAGCAGGAGAGCGGCGCCAGCCAGCTCGCCACCGGCTCGTTCCACCTCGGCGGGGTCCAGGTCGCCGGGGTGCCCTTGCCGAACCCCCCGGCCCTGCCGGCCAGCGACCTGCTCGGGCCCCTCGACCAGGCCCTCGGACCGACCGGGCTCGGCGTGCAGTGGCCGACCACCCAGGTCGACCAGGCCCAGGGCACCGTCCAGGAGACCCCCCTGGTCGTCCAGCTCAGCAACTCGGCCCTCGGCCGGCAGCTCGTCGGACCGCTGCTCGGGCCGAGCGAGACCGTCCGCGACGCCATCCAGCAAGCCCTGCTCGGCGTGTCGTGCACCTTCGGCACCGAGCTGACCCTCGGGGACATCGGCATCGGGATCCTGGCCGGGGCAGGCAGCCTCACCCTGGCCTTCGGGGGGGTCCAGGCCGGCACCACCGACCAGGTCGCCACCAACCCCTTCGCCGTGGACCTCGGCGGGACGAGCGGCTTCGGTGCGACGAGCACGGCCGGCGGGGGCCCGGGCGGCGGCCCCGCCGCCGGCCTCCTCGGTGGGGGCGGGACAGGCGGGCTCGGGACCGGTGGCGCCGCGGGGGTCCCGGCCACCGGGTCCGCCGGCGCTGCGGGCGCGGCCAGCGGCCCGGCCTCGGCGTTGCGGGTCACGAGCACCGTGGCCTGCCAGAGCCTGGCCGGGGGGCGCTGCGGCACGGACCACGCCCTGCCCGCGGCCCTCGGGGCCCTCGGGGTACTCGGGGTCGTGGCCGGGTGGGACGTCGTCCGGCTACGACGCCGGCCGGGGCTGCGGGGAGGGTGAGCCATGGGCACGCTGGGACGATCCGAGCAGGGGGGTGCCCACGGGGCGTTCGCCAAGCTGCGCCTGCCCCGGGACCCCGCCGTGCGGCACCTGCTGAAGGGCTACGGGCCCCTCGTGGTCGGCGTGGTGGCGTTCCTGCTCATGGCGGTCCTCGTGCCGAGCGTGGCCCCGACCGAGGAGGTCGTGACGAAGACGACCGCCGGTGCCCCCGGGGCGGTGGCGAACGGCGCGCCCGGGTCGGCGAGCAGCGCCCGCGCCGGCGCGACCGGCGGTACCGGCGCGACGGGCGGGAGCGGTGCCGGCGCCTCGAACGCCGGGGGGTCGGCCGGGGCGCCCGGCGGGGTGGGTGCCGGGGGGAGCGCCACGGTGGTGAGCGACGGCTCGGGCCGCCCGGTGACCGGCGGAACCCTGGCCGACAACTGCCCCGGGGGGAGCCGCCAGGTGGCCGGGGACCCCTACTCGCCGCCGTGCATCGACTTCTCGGGGAACAACGGGGGGGCCACCTCGCAGGGCGTGACCGGGAGCACCATCACCCTCTCCTACCGGATCACCTCGGACGCCACGAGCTTCCAGCAGCAGCTGGCGGCCATCGGCGGGGCCACGTTCTCCTTCACCACCGCCGACATCGAGCAGACCATTCGGGGCCTCGAGCAGTACTTCAACAGCCACTACCAGTTCTACGGCCGCAAGATCCACGTCGTCTTCTTCCAGGGCCAGGGCTCGGAGACGAACGAGCTGCTCGGCGAGGGCCAGGCGCAGGCGGACGCCGACGCCATCACCGCCGCCCAGCAGATCCACGCCTTCGGGGAGCTGAACGGCACCACCGAGCCCTACGACGCCGCCCTGGCCCAGCAGCACGTCATCGCCTTCGGGGCGCCGTACCTCTCGGCGCAGTGGATGGCCGCTCGGTCCCCTTATGAGTGGAGCGTGGACACCGAGTGCAACGACGTGGCCACCACCGCCTCGGAGTTCGGGGTGAAGGAGCTCTCCGGCCCGGCCCAGTACGCCGGGGGGTCCCTCAAGGGCCAGCCCCGCAAGTACGCGGTGATCGCCCCGGACAACCCCTGGTACCAGCAGTGCGCCAACGCGGCCATCGCCTACGCCGAGGCCCACGGGCAGCACATCACCGACGACATCCAGTACCAGCTGGACCTCTCGACCCTCTCGAGCCAGGCGGCCTCGGTCATCGCCAAGCTGCAGGACGACGGGGTCACCACCATCTACTGCGGCTGCGACCCCATCTTCCCCATCTACCTGACCGCCCGGGCGGCCGAGCAGGACTACTTCCCGGAGTGGGTGGTGGTCGGCGTGGCCCTCACCGACACCGACATCGTCGGGCAGCTCTTCGACCAGCAGGAGTGGGCCCACGCCTTCGGCGTCTCCTACAACGGCCCGACCCTGCCGGCCCAGGACACCTTGGGCTGGGCGGCCTACGAGGAGGCCACCGGCCAGCCGCCCCCCGCCGCCGAGGAGGTGAACCTCATCTACGAGCAGATGCTCGAGATCGCCATCGGCATCCAGATGGCCGGGCCCGACCTGACCCCGCAGACCTTCAAGGAAGGGCTGCGGGCCTACCCGGGGTCGGTCCGCGGCGCCCCGAACGCCCAGTTCGGCACCTGGGGGTTCCCGCCGGGCACCTACACGCCCGAACGCGACTCGGTCATCATCTCGTGGAACCCCAACAAGATCTCCGTCTACAACGGCAAGTGCGGGGCCTACCAGATCGACAGCCCCCGATACCTGCCCGGGCAGTACCCCTCGGGACCCCCGCCCCTGCCCGCCGGGTTCCCCTTCACCCCCGGGCAGTGCAGCTCGTGAGGCGGCCGTGAGGACCCTCGCCGCGGGGCGTCTCCGGGCCGCCTTCGGGGACGGCCGGACGCTGCGGGCCCTGGCCGGCCTGGCCGGTGCCCTCGTCCTGGCCGTCGTGGTGGCCAACGCCCTGCCCCGCGTCGCCCCCGGCGGGGTGCTGCTCGAGGGGGCGGAGTACGGGGCGGTCGAGGGCCTTCTGGCCATGGGCCTGGTCCTCACCTACCGGGCCAGCCGCATCGTGAACTTCGCGTATGGGGCCATGGGCTCGTTGGCGGCCACCGCCGGGGTCGAGCTGTTCCTGGCCGACCACGTGAACTGGCTGGCCTGCCTGGTGCTGGCCGTGCTCTTCGGCGGCCTGGTCGGCCTCGGGGTCGACGCCGTGCTGCGACGCTTCACCGACGCGCCCCGCCTGGTGGTGACCGTGGCCACCATCGGCCTCGCCCAAGGCCTCGGCGGCCTGCAGCTGCTCCTGCCCCGCTGGATCGGCGGTCCGACCCTGATCGGTGGGTTCTCCACCTTCTTGTCCCGGGCCCACGTGGAGGTCTTCCCGGTCCTCTTCACCGGCAACGACCTCGTCATCGCCCTGGCGGTGCCCCTCGTGCTCCTTGGTCTGAGCGTCTTCCTGCTCCGGACCGACGCCGGGGCGGCCATCCGGGCGGTGGCAGACAACCGTGACCGGGCCCTCCTGCTCGGCATCCCGGTGCGCCGGCTCACCACCCTCGTCTGGGTCATCGCCGGCGGCGTCGCGGCGCTCACCACCGTGGTCAGCGCCCCGTCCCAGGGGCTGGTCCTCTCGGCCGCGGCGGGCCCCGACCTCCTCCTGCCGGCCCTGGCCGCGGCCGTGGTGGCCCGCATGGAGCGCCTGCCCCAGGCCTTCTGGGCTGGGGTGGGCCTCGGGGTGGTCACCGAGGTGGTCCAGTTCAACGTCTCCGAGCAGGCGGTCGCCGACGTCGTGCTGCTCGGCGTCATCCTCGTGGCCCTACTCCTGCAGCGACCCAGCCGCAGCCGGGCGGTCGGCGAGGAGACCTGGAGCGCCGCCGGGGTGAGCCGCCCGATCCCGAGCGCCCTGCGCCACCTCCCCGAGGTGCAGGCCGCCCGCTGGTTGCTCGGCGCCCTGGCGGTCGGCGGGGCCCTGGCCCTCCCCTTCGTCCTCGGGCCCGGGGCCGAGCTGGAAGTGGCCGTGGGCTGCGCCTTCGGCATGGTGGCCGTGTCCCTCGTGGTCCTCTCGGGCTGGGCAGGCAGCGTGAGCCTCGGGCAGTTCGCCATCGCCGGCATCGGCGGGGTGGTGGCCGGGGACCTCATCGAGAAGGCGAACGCGGACCTCTTCCTCGCCCTGGCCGCCGCGGGGGCGGCCGGCGCGGTGCTGGCCGTCGTGGTCGGCCTGCCGGCCCTGCGGATCCGGGGGATCTTCCTGGCGGTCTCGACCCTCGCCCTGGCCGTGGCCGTGAACGCGTACTTCTTGAACCCCACGAACTTCTCGGCCGAGATCCCCCAGAGCTTCCTCCGGCCGGTCCTCTGGGACCGGGTGAACCTGGCCGACGGTCGGGCCTTCGCCGAGTTCTGCCTGGTGCTCCTCGGCCTCACCGTGGCCTTCGTGGCCGGGCTCCGCCGAGCCCGGGCCGGGCGGGTCCTGGTGGCGACCCGCGACAACGAGCGGGCGGCGGCCGCCATGGCGGTGCCGACCGTGCGGGCCAAGCTGGCCGCCTTCGTCCTGGCCGGCGTGGTCGCCGGGGTCGCCGGCGGGCTCTACGCCCTCGGGCTGCGCGCCGTCGGCTTCGACACCTACGACCCCTCCCTCAGCCTCCTCGTGTTCTCCATGGCGGTCATCGGCGGCCTCGGGTCCATCGGCGGCGCGCTCCTCGGGGTCGGGGTGATCGAGCTGGCCTCGGCCCTCTTCCCCACCTACCAGCTCGAGATCGCCGGCTTCGGCCTCCTCGTCCTGCTCCTCGTGCTCCCCGGCGGCCTCGCCGAGGCCCTGACCCGCCTCCGAGACCGCCTGCTGCGCCTCGTGGCCCACCGCCGAGGCCTGGAGGTCCCGACCCTGACCGCCGACCGGGCCCCCACCGGCGCCGACCAGGCGGCCGGGGAGGAGCTGGCACCGGCGCTCCGGGACGCTTCCCCGCGGGGGCGGGGCGCGGCGCTGCCCGTCGCCCCCCTGGCCGGGCCGGGCACCGAGCCGGCCCTTCTGTGCCGGGAGGTCGAGGTCGCCTACGGCCAGGTCCAGGTGCTCTTCGGCGTGGACCTGGAGGTCGGCGAGGGGGAGCTCGTGGCCCTGCTCGGGACGAACGGGGCGGGCAAGTCGACCCTGTTGAAGGCGGTCGCCGGGCTGGCCCGGGTGCAGGGCGGGGAGGTCCGCCTGGGCGGCCGGCGGGTGACGAACCGTCCCGCCGGGGCCCTGGCCGAGCTCGGGGTCCGGCTCATGCCCGGGGGCCGGGGGGTGTTCCCGTCGCTGAGCGTCGAGGAGAACCTCCGCCTGGGCGGCTGGCTGGCCCGCCGGGACCCCGGCGCCCTGCGCGCCGCCCGCCAACGGGTCCTGGCCCTCTTCCCGGTGCTCGCCACCCGCCTCCACCAGGAGGCCGGCAGCCTCTCGGGCGGGGAGCAGCAGATGCTCTCTCTGGCCATGGCCCTCATGGTGCGGCCCCGGGTGCTGCTCCTCGACGAGCTCTCCCTGGGCCTCGCCCCCACCGTCGTCGGTCAGCTCCTCGAGGTCGTCCGGCTGCTGCACGCTGAAGGGGTCACGGTGGTGGTGGTCGAGCAGTCCGTCAACGTCGCCCTGGAGCTGGCCGAGCGGGCGGTGTTCCTCGAGAAGGGGGAGGTCCGCTTCAGCGGCCCGACCGCCGAGCTCCTCGCCCGCCCCGACGTCCTCCGCTCGGTCTTCCTGGCCGGCGCCGAGGCGGCCCTCGCCGGCGAGGACACCGCGGTCCGCGCCCCCGAGGGGCGCGTCGGCGACGACGAGCAGGCCGCCGAGCCGCTCGGGCCGCCGGTGCTCGAGGTCCGGGGCGCCACGAAACGCTTCGGGGGTGTGGTGGCGGTGAACGGGGTCGACCTGACCCTGCACGACGGCGAGGTGCTGGGCCTCATCGGCCACAACGGGGCGGGCAAGACCACCCTGCTGGACCTCGTCACCGGGCTGCTGCCCTTGGACGAGGGCCGGGTGGTGCTCGGCGGGGTGGACATCGGGGCCTGGCCGGCCCACCAGCGGGCCCTGGCCGGCCTGGGCCGGACCTTCCAGGACGCCCGGCTCTACCCGGCCCTGACCGTCGCCGAGACCATCGCCGTGGCCCGCGAACGCCACCTGCGCTCCCGGGCCCTCGTGGCCGCCGGGCTCCGGCTCCCGGCCTCCTCGGACGCCGAGCTGACGGTGGCGGCGGACGTGGCCCGCCTCGTGGAAGCCCTGGGCCTCGGGGCCTACGCCGAGAAGCTCGTCGGGGAGCTGTCCACGGGCACCCGGCGGATCGTCGAGCTGGCCTGCGTGCTCGCCCAGGACCCCGCCGTGCTGCTCCTCGACGAGCCCTCAGGGGGCGTCGCCCAGCGGGAGACCGAGGCCCTCGGCCCCCTGCTCCGCCGAGTCCAGCAGGAGACCGGCTGCGCGGTGCTCGTCATCGAGCACGACATGCCCCTCCTGCGGGGCCTCTGCGACCGGCTCGTGGCCCTCGAGCTCGGCGGGGTCATCGCCGAGGGCACCCCCGAGGAGGTCCTCGCCCATCCCCGGGTCGTCGAGTCCTACCTCGGCACCGACCAGGCCGCCATCGCCCGCTCGGGAGCCACGGCCGCCAAGGCTCCGGCCTGAGGCCTCAGGCGGCGGACCCGGCCGACGTGCTCAGGCGACGGGCCCGGTCGAGGCCCCGACGGCCCGCCGACGCCGACGGCGGTCCACGAGGAGCAGGCTGCCCCCGACGACCCCCAGCATCCCGGCCAGGGTCGCGCCCCCCACGGCACCGACCGGGACGGTGCTCGTCCGTTTCGGCAAGGGCAGGCACCCGTCGAAGAGCTGGTCGTGCACCTCGCTGCCTTGGCTGTAGGCGGCGGACCCACCCACGATGACGTTCCCGTGGTACTCGCCGCTGCCCAGGGTCAGGTCGGCCTTCGGGGCCAGGATCGAGCCCAGCCAGTTCAGGCCCCTGGCGTAGCTGATGCTCCTCGCGTCGGGGAAGTTCCAGAGGACCGTCTCCCCGGCGTTCGCCGCCTGGGACCCGTTCACCGAGACGTAGGCCAGGTGGTCGAAGGAAACCGTGCTGCCCGACACGTTCACCACCACCGTCGACCCTGGCGTCACGGTGATCACCACGCCGGCCGCGTCCTGGAGCTGGCTGGCACTCAGGTCGAAGACGTTCGGGCTCCGACCCCCGGGGCCCTCGGTGAGCGCCAGGGCCCCGCCGGGCGCCGAGCCGACCGTGTCGAAGCTCGGCTGGGGCAGGGCGGCGAGGGAGCTGCTCACCTGGTCGATGTGCCCGAGCGCGGTGCTGAACGAGAACGGCTTCCCAGCTCCGACCTTCTGGAACTTGCCCGGTGCGACGCCCGACTCGTCCCGGGTGCCCCGGTAGTCGGCGACGTGGTTCCCCGCGATCGAGCCGCGCTTGAAGGTCAGGTTCCCGCCGGCCACCAGCGTCGCCCCGTCCACCGCCGGGTCGTTGCCCGAGTCGACCCTGAACGAGGAGACCGTCACGTTCCCCCCCGCGGCGAGGGTGCCGACGATGTCCCCGCTCTGTGCTGTGAACCCGCCCCCGGCGAAGAGGTTGAACGCCCCGGCGATGCCCAGGGTCTGGCAGCCGGAGTACGCCGGGTCGATCGCCGCCCCGGTCCCGGCCCCGCTCCCGAGGCTCGCCGCGCTCAGCCCCCCGAGGCCGAGGGCCCCGACGCTCAAGGCCACTCCCAGGCGCCGGGTGACCCCCCACCCGAACCGTCGGCCCCATCGGTCACCCTGCGTGAGCATCATTGTGTCAGTGTGCCACGCGTGGGCAGCGTTGTCGAGGGGTTGTGCCGGTCGATCGAGTTGTTGGGTCGAAGGGGCGGGCCGGACCCCGAGGTCGCTGAGCCGATGGCTGCCGGCCCGGCGCCGAGGCCTCGTCAGGCTACCGGCTGGTGCGGCAACCCTTCGGGGGGTGCCGCCGTCGACGGCGGTCGAACACGAGCACCGTGCCTCCGGCCACCCCTAGCACGCCGGCCAAGGTGGCGCCCCCCACCGTCCCGACCGGGATGGCGCTCCTTGACCCCGGTGCGCAGCTACCCGAGGTGTTCGTCGTCGGCTCGCACTGCTGGTGGAAGGGCGGGGAGAGTCCCAGCCCTCCGGTCTCCGCGACGATGAGCTCCCCAACGGCACCCGTCGTGACTGGCCAGTGATACGACGCGGCGACCAGATCCGCGGAGATCCCAGGAGAAGAGCTCGGGTTGGAAGCCCTCCAGCTCGTTCACGAGCTCGAAGGCCTCGGTGGGTGTCACGGCCCCGTAGCCGACCATCCAGGCCTGGGCGACAGCATCCGGGTACTTCGTCGTCGCCACGTTCGAGACGTTCGGCGCACCGCTCTCCGGGACGGCCCAGTCGAAGCTCCCTTGCGTGGCGTTCCACATGTCCTTCTGGATGCCGGTTCCGAGCCTTTCCGCTGCGGTCCTCGCCCTCGTTGCTGCTTCGCTGTCACCGGCAATGCCGAAGAGCCTGGCAGCGGCGAGCAGTCCGCCGTCGTCCTCGGCGTTGTCCATGGCCAGCGCCGCGGTGTAGGTGGGTGTCGCGAAGAAGAGCCCGCTGGCCTGCTGGGTGGAGAGCAGGGCGTCGAGGGCGGTCGTCGCCGCACCGACCACCCAGCTGTCGGCTCGAGGGATGGTGCCTCCCCCGGCCTCGACGGTCTCATAAGCCCCCAGGAGGAACAGGGCGGCGTAGGAGTCCGTCGAGTTGTAATGCCCCGTCGGCTCTGCGCCGGTTCCCGAGGGGTAGGGAACGTTGAAGTCGTCGACGTAGCCGGTGCTCGGCTGCTCGTGGCGTGCGTAGAAATCGAGCATCTTCCAGGCATCGCTCAGGTACGCCTGATCACCGGTCACTGCCGCCGCCCGGGCCAGGCCCATGACGGCGTAGTCCGACACGTACGGGGTCACGTACGCCGACGTGTTGCCCGCGGGGACCGGGGCCTCGGGGATGGCCCCATCGCTCAGCTGGGTCGAGGCGATCCAGTTCGCCTGGGCACGGATGGTCTGATCCACCGTGAGGGTCCCCACCAGCAGGGACGGGCGCGAGCCGGATGACCCGCCGCGGCCGAGACGCCGGTCGAGGCCCGCTGTGGCCGTCGTCACCGCCGCCGTCAGCTGCGCGCACCGCATCCCTTGGCCGCCTTCTCGGTCCTCGGGACGCTTCGGCCTGGTGCTCGACCCGCTCGCGCCATCTCAGTCTGCCGCGGCAGTGTCCCTGCGCGCTGTGCCGCTGCGAGCAGCCATCCCCGAGCTCTCGCAGGTCGAGCCGGCCGAGGCGACGCCAGCAGCCCAGCCGGGGGCTCCGAGGGGGACGAGCCCGCTCATGCCGAGCGCTCCGACGCTGCAGGCGAGGGCGACGCCCCGAGTCAAGCCCCACCCAGCTGCCCCACCTCTGTGCCCACATAGCGTCAGCATCGTTGTGCAACTGTGACACGAGCCGGCGAGGTTGTCGAGGGTCTTCAGGGTCGAGGTTCCCGACGGGACGACAGCGGCTCCGTAGGCTGCGGAGGCGGCGAGGGACGTGCGCCGCGAGAGGGGAGGGGCTATGTGTCAGGAGCACGGGGCGGCCAGTGTGAGCTCGCTCGCGGCGCCCGCCGAGCTGTTCTGGGAGGTGCCGGTCCCCGAGGGGCTGCGGCTCGCCCCGGTGGACCGGCTCACGGTGCGGGTCGTGCTGGACAACGCGGTGGACGCCCTGGCCGACCAGCCCGGAGTGCGGCGGGTCCGGCAGAACCGCTCCCTCGTCCAGCCGGTGCCGACCTTCGAGGGCGGGGTGGGGCCCGACGGGCTCGTGGCCGAGCACGGCTACGCCTGCTGGGTCGAGGTCGAGCGGGCCGGGCGGACCCGGACCCTGCTGTTCGACACCGGCGTGAGCCCCCGCGGGGCGGCAAGCAACCTCCGCCGGCTGGGCCTCGACCCCGGGGCCATCGAAGCGGTGGTGCTGAGCCACGGCCACTACGACCACACGGGGGGCCTCGCTGGCCTGGCCGAGGCGCTCGGCGGACGCACCGGGCTGCCCCTCGTCCTCCACCCCGACGGCTGGCGTCGCCGGCGGCTCAGCGTGCCGGGCGAGGAGCCCATGGAGCTGCCCACCCCGAGTCGCTCCGCCATCGAAGGACTCGGCTTCGAGGTGCTCGAGGGTCCCGACCCCAGCCTGTTGCTCGACGGCTCGGTCCTGCTCACCGGCGAGGTGGCCCGCACGAGCGGCTTCGAACCCGGCTTGCCCGGGCAGGAGGCGTTCGTGCGCGGGCATTGGGAGGACGATCGGCTCACGGCCGACGACCAGGCCCTCGTGGTGGACGTCGCCGGGCGGGGCCTGGTCGTGGTGACCGGCTGCGGCCACGCCGGTGTGGTGAACCTCTGCCGCTTCGCCCAGCGTCTCGCCGGGGACCGCCCGCTGTACGGGGTGATCGGCGGTTTCCACCTCGGTGGCCCGGTCTTCGCCCCCCTGCTGCCCCGGGTGCTCGACGAGCTGGCCGGGCTGGCTCCCGCGGTGCTCGTGCCGGGCCACTGCACCGGCTGGCGAGCCCAACAGGCCCTCGCCGCCCGCTTCCCCGACGCGGTCGTCCAAAGCGTCGTCGGCACCGAGGTCACCTGCAGCGCCCCGGCGTCCTGAGCGCTTCCGGGGGTCGGGCTGCCCGCCAGCTGTGCCCGGCGGCGCGCCCTCCGCTACCGTCCACTCGGGAGGAAGCGGCGGCACGAGGGGGTCGGCATGGTCGAGCAGCGCCAGGACCTGGGGGACGCCGGGGCGGCTGACGGGCCGGTGCGGGGCTGGACGGCGCCCGGCTGGGAACCGGTCGCCGACGCGTTCGGGCAGAACTTCGCCGAGGGACTCGAGGTCGGCGCGGCCTTCGCCTGCTACCACCGGGGCCGCAAGGTGGTGGACCTCTGGGGCGGCCTCGCCGATCCCCGGACGGGGCGGCCCTGGGACGAGGACACCGTGGCCCTCGTCTTCTCCACCACCAAGGGCTGGACGTCCCTCTGCGCCCACCTCCTCGCTCAGGACGGTCGGCTCGACCTCCAGGCCCCGGTGGCCCGGTACTGGCCCGAGTTCGCCCAGGCCGGCAAGGGGCAGGTGACGGTGGCCGACCTCCTGGCCCACCGGGCCGGGCTGGCCTGGGTGGACACCCCGATGACCCTCGACGAGGCCCTGGCGTGGGACCCGGTCTGCGAGGCCCTGGCCCGCCAGGCCCCGGCCTGGCCCCCGGGCAGCGCCCACGGCTACCACGCCACCACCTTCGGCTGGCTCGTCGGCGAAGTCATCCGCCGGGTGGCCGGCCAGCGGATCGGCCCGTTCCTCCAGGACCGGGTCAGCCGACCCCTCGGGGCCCGGGCCTGGATCGGCCTGCCCGAGGCCGAGGAGCCGAAGGTGGCCCGCCTGGTCTCGGCCCTCGATCCCGAGGCGGCGCCAGCGACCCCTGGCGCGTCCGGGGGCGGGGCCGCCCCGGACCCGGAGCTGGAGGCCATGGTGGCCCTGGCCGGCGAGTACCTGGCCCCCGACGGGCCTCTCACGAAGGCCCTCCAGGCCCCCGGCGGCGCCCTGGCCGAGCCGGGGATCTGGAACCGTCCCGAGGTCCACCGGGCGGAGATCCCCGCAGCGAACGGCATCTGCGACGCCCGCTCCCTCGCCCAGCTCTACAGCGCCTGCTGCACGGAGACCGAGACGGCCACGGGCGGGCGCCTCCGGCTCCTGCGCCCCGAGCAGCTCAAGGCTGCCCTCGTCCAGCAGACCACGGGGCCCGATCGGGTCCTCCTCGGCCTCGACATCCAGTGGGGGCTCGGGTTCATGCTCCACACCGGCGTCATCGCGGAAGCCCGCATGGGCGGGCCCCGGTCCTTCGGCCACTTCGGGGCCGGCGGGTCGGTCGGGTGGGCCGACCCCGACCGGGAACTGGCCCTCGGCTACGTCATGAACCGCATGAGCCTCGGGGCCACGGGGGACGTCCGCAGCGCCCGCCTCGCCCAGGCCGCCCTGCGCTGCGCCGAGGCCAGCTAAACCCGCCAGCGAAACCCGAGGCGGATCGCCAGGGGCGAGCCGCGCTCGAGCGCGGGCCTCAGGGCTCGGGGTTCTCTGCGGGGTTCTCGGCGTCCTGGTCGGACGCGTAGGTGGCCTTGGGGAGCGGTCCGCCGCTCGGGGCGAACCCGGGGGCGGGGCCCGGCTCGGTCGAGGGGGTGCCTGGCGAGGGAGCGGGGCTCGGGGCGGGAGGGGTGCCGCCGGCCCCGGCGGGCACGTAGTTCCCCGTGTCCCCCGGCGGGGGCACGGCCCGGGTGACCGTGATCGGTCCGTTCGCCGCCTCGAAGGCCCGGAGCTGGTCGAGCAGCGAGGCCATCCGCTGGTGTCCCTGCTCGTCGAGGCGGCCGGCCTGATCGAGGTACGCGAGACCCCCGAGCTCGAGCAAGAGCTGGTCCGCTTGTTTCTTCGCCTGGAACTGCTCGAGGCGTTGCTGACCGAGACGAGCCTGTTCTTGGGCCTTGTCCGCCAGAGTGCCGGCCTGGGTCTTCAAGCGGTCGACCGTCTCGTTCAGCTTGCCGAGGCGATCCTTGAGTGCCATCACCGACTCCCTTCGCTCACCGGCCGAGGATGCTGCCGAGCATGCCGCCCACCGCTCCGCCTGCGACCGCGTCGGAGGTGCCGTCGCCGAGGTAGGGCCGGAGGGCGGCGGCGAGGATCGGCAGGGGCATGGACTGGAGCCAGACCTGGCCGGGGCCGGTCAGGACGACGACCCAGTGGCCGTCCCCGCCGGCCCATCGGTTCACGATGCCCGGCACCCGACTGACCTGGAACTGGACGGTCTCGCTGAACGCCCCGACGTGCCCGGGGTGGACGACGAGCTGCTGGCCGGGGGCCAGCTGGTAGGTGGTGAGCTCGCCCGAGAGCTCGATCCACGCCGTGCCCTCCCCTTCGAGGCGCTGGAGGACGAACCCCTCGCCGCCGAAGACCATGCCTCCAAGGCTCTGCTGGAAGGCCATGGTGGGCACGATCCCCGGGGTGCCGCACAGCCAGCCGTGCCGGTGCACGAGGTAGGCCTGTTGGGGCCCGACGGTGAGGGGCACGATGTGGCCGGGCAGCTTGGCCGCGAAAACCACGAGGCCGGTGCCCTCGGCAGGTTCGAACCGGGTCAGCAGGAGGCTCCCCCCGCCCACCACCCGCTTCAGACCGGCCATCAGCCCGCCGCCCTGCCCGGCGGTGCCGCCGGTCGTGGTGGTCTGGGTCATGCGCATGTTGGCCGACATCCACGACAGCTCGCCGCGGTCGCTGATGAGCGACTCCCCCGGTTCGAGCAGGACTTCGAGCACCGGCATGGTGCCGCCTTTGACCTCAGCCTGCACGGGGCCCCCTTTTCATACCCGCTGCGACGACCGCGGCAGCGACCCGCAGCGGGAGCGTAGCCCTCGAAGCGGCCATCCGCTCGGCCGCCTGGACGCGCCAGGGCCCCGGCGCGTGGTCCGGGGCCCTGCGACACCGCCCGCCAGCGGTGCCAATCGGCTCGAGTCGAGCCGTCCTCAGCTCAGACGTTCGGGCCGCCGCTCACGTAGAGGATCTGGCCGTTCACGAACCCCGAGCGCTCGTCGACGAAGAAGGCGACGGCCTGGGCCACGTCCTCGGGTTCGCCGACCCGGCGCACCGGGATGTTCTGCGAGGCGGCCTGCTTCATCTGCTCGAAGGTGATGCCCAGGCGCTCGGCGGTGGCCTCGGTCATGGCCGTGGCGATGAAGCCCGGGGCGATGGCGTTGACCGTGATGCCGAAGGGCCCGAGCTCGATGGCCAGAGTCCGGGTGAAGCCCTGGAGACCGGCCTTGGCCGCCGAGTAGTTCGCCTGGCCCCGGTTGCCGAGGGCCGAGGTGCTCGAGAGGTTCACGATGCGGCCCCACTTGGCCTCCACCATGTACTTCTGGGTGGCCTTGCTCATGAGGAAGGCCCCCCGCAGGTGGACGGCCATGACCCGGTCCCAGTCCTCCAGGGACATCTTGAAGAGCAAGTTGTCCCGGGTGATGCCGGCGTTGTTCACCAGGACCAGCGGCGGGCCCAGCTGCTCGGCCACCTTGGCCACCGACTGCTCCACGGCGTCGGGGTCCGAGACGTCGACCCCCACCCCCAGGCCTCGGCGCCCGGCGGCCTCGACGGCCGCCACGGTGTCCTTCGTCTGGGCCTCGTCGAGGTCGAAGACGGCGACGTCGAACCCCTCCTGGGCGAGCCGCTTGGCGACCCCCGCCCCGATCCCCCGGGCGGCGCCGGTCACGATGGCCGCCCTGGTCCCACCTTGCGTGGTGCTCATGACCAGTTCCTCTCCCTCTTCCGTGGTCTCCCACCGGACGAGGTCGGCCCGTCCGGCTCCGGGGCGTTCTTAGCCAGCCGGACCGACCAGCGGCAACTCCCGAGGGCCCGACCAGCCCGGGTCGTCGCAGGCGAGCTCAGGACCGGGGTGGCGCGCCCAGGGCGCCGCTGAGCCAGGCGGCCAGCCGCTCGGGGTGCAGGGCGGCCTGCAGACCCTCGGGGGACCGCCGGAGTTGGAGGGTGGGGCAGAAGGCCTCGGCCTGGCCGGCGAAGAAGTGGGGCGATCCCCGCACCCCCCGGGCCAGGCCGTCCTGGTACTCGGCGGCCACCAAGGCCCGGGCCCGCTCGGGTTCGGGCAGGGCCAGGCCGAAACGCTCGGCGAGGGGGGCCAGGACCGCCGGGTCCCCGATGTCGGCGCCCTCCTCGAAGAGGGCCTCGCGCAGCGCCAGGGCCACCGCCTCGCCGAGGGCCGGGCCGGCCTGGGCGGCCACCACCCCGAGGGCCAGGGCCGGGATCGAGGTGGTCGGGAAACCCTCGACCCGGAGCCCCCCGAACCGGTCCGGGGCGACCTGGTCCCGCAGCTCGGTTGCTTCCTGGACGACCTTCTCGGGGTCCTGGGGCCGACCGTTCACCAGCTCGAGCGGCCAGGCCCGGACCAGGAGGTCGAAGGCCAGGCCCTTCTCGGCCCGGACCCGCTGAGCCTGGAGCAGGCCCAGGTAGGCGAAGGGGCACCAGATATCGGCGAAGACCTCCACCACTGCTCGCCGAGCGGCGGGCGCCGGGAACGTGGGGGCCTGGCTCACGGCGCGTCGACCGGGGCCCTCTCGCCGAGGGGTTCGAGGGCCGCGTGGAACACCGAGGCCACCTCGGCCCCGTAGCGCTCGACCGCGTCGACGCCGAGCTGGACCACGGACATGAGCAGGGACAGCATGATGGTGACGATCCCGTTGCCGACCAGCTCGGGGTCCAGGTCTGCCCGGACCCGGCCTCGGAGCTGCTCGTCCCGCAGGCGCTCCACGGCGGCCTTGCGGACCTCGGCCAGGGCCGGGATCTCGAGGACCCGGGCCGTCACGTCGGGCTCCAGGCCGGCCAGCAGGCGCCGGGCCAGGGGGTGACCGTCGAGCTCGGCCACCACGGACCACACGAGGGTCTGGGCCCAGTCCTCGACGCTCGGGTCCACGATGGTCTCGAGCAGGCCCTGGCGGATGACCGAGGCGGCGTCCTCGTCGACCGCGGCGAGGAACAGGTCTTCCTTGTTGGCGAAGTAGGCGTAGGCCAGGGTCCCGCTCACCCCGGCGTCCCGGGCGATGTCGGCCACCGAGGTGGCCCGGAAGCCGTCGCGCCCGAAGCGCTCGATGGCCGCCCGCAGGATGGCTCGTCGCGTCTGCTCGCCCTTCGCCGAACGCGCCGTCCCGGCGCGGCCCGCCGATCCGAGGGCAGACTCCTGCCGGGTCGGTGCCGCCGACGACTCGGCCCCAGCCCGCCTCGACCGTGCCTGCACCACGCCCCGACTCTAGCAGAACGCTCATTGAGGAGTTGACCAAAATCGTCGAAGTCTGTATCCTGAGATCGGCGGCCCACGGGTGACTGGGCGGGGGCCCGGCGATCGGGCCGAGGAGTCCAGGGTGGGTCAGGACGACGAGGAGGGGAGCGGATGACGACCGAACGGAGCCAAGCGCCCCAGAGCATTCCGACGCGACGGGTCCAGCTGGAGGCCTCCTTCGAGGACGTGCCCCGGCACTTCGCCGAGGGGAACGACCTGCTGCTCAGCCACCTGACGGTGTCGCTCTCGTCGATGTTCCCCGACGGCGAGGAGTTCTTCGTCCGCTCGGTTCGCCACTTCCGGGACCGCATCGAGGACCCGGTCTTGAAGCGCCAGGTCGCCGGCTTCATCGGCCAGGAAGCGGTCCACGGTCGGGAGCACCGGGCCTTCAACGAGCGGATGGAGGAGCTGGGCTACCCGGCGAAGCACTTCGAGCGGATGACGGCCCGGTTCTTGAAGCTCCGGGAGAAGCTGCTGCCGCCGATCGCGAACCTGGCGGCCACCGCGGCCCTCGAGCACTTCACCGCCACCCTCGGGGCCCTGGTGCTCTCGGACGAGAGCGTCCGGGCGTCCTTCGGGCACCCGGCGGTGCGGGACCTCTTCGTCTGGCACGCCCTGGAGGAGACCGAGCACAAGGCGGTGGCCTTCGACGTCTACCGGGCGGTCGGGGGTCCCGAGTGGCTGCGGATCCTCACCATGCGGACCATGCGGGTGCTCTTCGTGGTGGGGGTGGTCACGCAGATGCTGGTCTCCTTGGCCCAGGACCCCGGCACCTTCCAGCGGGGACGGCTGCGGGCCAGCTGGCGGCACCTCCGCACCACCCCCCTCCTGCGGCGGGCCCTCTGGCAGGAGCTGCGGGCCTACGACCGCCGGGGCTTCCACCCGAGCGACATCCCCACCGACGACCTGGTCGAGACCTGGCGGGCGCGGCTGTTCGGGGAAGGTGGGAGCATGGTGGACAAGCTGGCCGGCAGCCAGGCGGCCTGAGAGCGAGACGTGCGGGAGGGGACGGTGGAAGAGCTGGACGTCCTGGTGGTCGGGGCCGGGCTCTCAGGGATCGCTGCGGGCCACGCCCTCTTGGAGCACTGCCCGTGGGCCGACTGGGCCATCTTCGAGGCCCGGGGGGCCATCGGGGGCACCTGGGACCTCTTCCGCTACCCCGGGGTGCGCTCGGACTCGGACATGTTCACCCTGGGTTTCACCTTCCACCCCTGGGACCGGGAGCGGGCGATCGCGGAGGGCGCCGACATCCGGGCCTACCTGCAGGAGACCGCCCGGCGCTTCGGCATCGACCGGCGGATCCGCTTTCACCATCGGGTGCTGGCCGCCGAGTGGTCGACGGAGACGGCCCGCTGGCAGGTCCAAGCGGAGCGGACCGACACCGGGGAGCCCGTGGAGCTCACCTGCCGCTTCCTGCTCGGCTGCAGCGGCTACTACCGCTACGACCAGGGCTACCTGCCGGCCTTCCCCGGCATGGCCGAGTACCGGGGCCAGCTGGTCCACCCCCAGTTCTGGCCCGAGGACCTGCCGGTCGCCGGCCGGCGGATCTGCGTGATCGGCAGCGGGGCCACCGCCATGACCCTGGTCCCGGCCCTCGCCGAGCGAGGCGCCCAGGTCACCATGGTCCAGCGCTCGCCCACCTACGTGACCTCCCTCCCCGCCGTCGACCCGGTGGCCGCCGCCCTGCGCCGCCGCTTCCCGACCCGCCTCTCGGCACCCCTGGTGCGGTGGTACAAGGCGCTCACCACCCAGGGCTTCTACCGCCTGAGCCGCCGCTGGCCGGGCCTGGTGCGGCGGATGCTGCTCGAGCAGGTCCGCCGGCAGCTGCCCGAGGGCTACGACGTGGCCCGGCACTTCACCCCCCGCTACGACCCCTGGGACCAGCGGCTCTGCGTGGTGCCGAACGGGGACCTCTTCGCCGCCATCCGCTCGGGCCGGGTCGAGGTGGTGACCGACGAGATCGAGACCTTCACCCCCGAGGGGCTCCGGCTGCGCTCGGGACGGGAGCTCGAGGCCGACGTGGTGGTCACGGCGACGGGCCTCGAGCTGCTCTTCCTCGGCGGCATCGAGCTTCGGGTGGACGGCGAGTCGGTCGACCCGGCCACGCGGCTGACCTACAAGGGCATGATGCTCGAGGGCGTGCCGAACCTGGCCTTCTGCATCGGCTACGTCAACGCCTCGTGGACCTTGAAGTGCGAGCTGACCTGCGAGGCGGTCTGCCGGATCCTCCGGACCATGCGGGAGAAGGGAGCCACCTGCGTCACCCCGGTCCACGACGGGGACCCCGGCCCGGCCCGGCCCCTCCTGGACCTCACCTCGGGGTACGTCCAGCGGGCCCTCGACCGAATGCCCCGCCAGGGCAGCCGGTTCCCCTGGCAGGTCCACCAGAGCTTCCTCAAGGACTACCGGGCCATGAAGCTCAGTCCCGTCGAGGACGGCGTGCTGCGCTTCAGCGCGCCCGACCGCGAGAGAGCCGAGGCACCGCTGGTGGGGGCGTCTTCGGCGTCGGGCGGAGTGCGAGCCGCCTCCTAAGCATCCAACCGACGGGGTCAGCGGGGGGAGCCGTCCTCCGGTGTGCCGAGCGTCGTTGTGGAGTTTGTGTGTCGTGTTGTGCATCGGGACCCGCCGACCGGGCACTTCGGGACTCGCCGTTCGGCAGCTGGGCCAGGCCCGTCACTCCAGGGAACGTCGCGACCCCGGCCGGCGCGATCGACTATCCTCGAGGCAGAATAGGTAGCGATTCAGGCGGATCGATCGGGACCAGCCGGGAAGGAGCGCCATGGAGGTCCTGCGGACGCCGGCCGAACGGTTCGAGGGGTTGCCGGACTTCCCCTTTCGGTCCATCGAGGTCGAGGTGCCCCGGGGGGACGGGACGGGCCGGCTGGCGCTCAGCGTCGTGCTGGCGGGCCCGGCCGAGGGGGAGGTGGTGCTGCTGCTCCACGGCGAGCCCTCCTGGTCCTACCTCTGGCGCACCGTGATCCCCCCGCTGGTCGAGGCCGGGCTGCACTGCGTGGCTCCGGACCTCGTGGGTTTCGGCCGCTCGGACAAGCCCGCCGCGCCGAGCGACCACACCTACGCCCGCCACGTCGAGTGGCTGCGGGCGGCCCTGTTCGACGAGCTCGGCCTGGACCGGGTGACGCTGGTCTGCCAGGACTGGGGCGGGCTGCTCGGCCTTCGCCTCCTGGGCGAGCACCCCGAGCGCTTCGCCCGGGTGGTGGCGGCGAACACTGGCCTGCCGACCGGGGACCAGCCCATGAGCCAGGCGTTCCTGGCCTGGCAGGAGTACGCGGCGAAGGCCCCGGACCTGCCTGTTGGGCGGATCGTGGCCAGTGGCTGTACTCGCCCGCTGCCCGACGCCGTCCGGGCCGTCTACGACGCGCCGTTCCCCGACGAGCGCTTCAAGGCCGGGCCGAAGGTCATGCCCTCGTTGGTGCCGACCCGGCCCGACGACCCCGCGGCCGAGGCGAACCGCCGGGCCTGGGAGGTGCTGCGTCGCTTCGACCGCCCCTTCCTCACGGCCTTCTCCGACCAGGACCCGATCACCGGGGGCGGTGAGCGGGCCTTCCAGCGGGCGGTGCCCGGGGCCCAGGGCCGGGAGCACCCGGTGATCCGGGGGGCCGGGCACTTCCTCCAGGAGGACGCCGGGCCGGCCCTGGCCCAGGTGGTCGTCGACTTCGTCCGGGCCACCCCCCGGGTCGACTGACCGGCGAGGCCGGCTCCTTTGGCCATCGGGGGCCGCCACCCCCGGCGCCCTGCGGGCGGCCAGGATGGGGCGGTGGGGCAGGGGCGGGCCAGGGTGCTCGGGGCGGTGGGCCTGGCCTGCTCGCTGGCCTGGTGCGGCTGGGCCAGCCTGTACAAGGCCTACACGACCGGCGGCAAGGCGACCTGGGGGATCTCGCTGGCGGCCGTGGTGGTCCTCGGCGCGCTGCTCGCCAGCGGCGCGCGGGGCTGGCGTCTGGGGATCCGGGTGCGGCCGGCCGCGGCGCCCTGGCCACGGCCGGGCCGGGGCGGGGCCGCGCGGGCCTTCGCCGGGACCTGGCCGTGGCTGCTCCTCACCCTCTGCATCCTGGCCTGGGAGATCCTGGGCCTCGACACCGGGCCCCACCAGCCCCACCTGACCCTGAGCGCCCTCATCCTCTACGCCCGGCCCCTTCGGGCCGCCGCCTTGTGGACCTGGATGGTCGTCGGCGTGCTCTTCGCCTGGGCCCGGGCCCGGGTGGCCGCCGAGCGAGCCGCTGGCCGAGCCCGGCCGGAGGGGCGCCCGGGCCCGTCGATCGGCGACGCCGGCTCGGTGCCGGCCCGGCGCGTCGAGCCCGGCGCCCTGGTCCTCCTCGGCCTCCTGCTGCCCCGGGTTCGCGGGGCCGGCTACGCCTTCTTCGGGGCGGTCGTCGCCTGCGGCGTCGCCCTCCACCTCCTTGGTCGGCGCTCCGGGGGCCGCCGAGCCGACTTCGAGGAGCTCCTCCGCTTCATCAGCCGGCCCCTCTGGGCCCGGGTCTTGCTGGTCATCGCCTGGACCTACGCCGGGTGGCACCTCTTCGCCCACTGAACCCGGTCGGCAGGAGCGTGCCTCGAGGTCGTCGGAGGCGATGCCCTCGGGAGCACTCCCGAGGCTCGAGGCTTGAGGTCAGGGGCGCTTCCCGTTCGGTGTCGGACCCGTGAGGTCAACGAGCGACCAGGCGAGCCGGCGGGGTGTCACAGCCAGGGGGGCGTCAGCGTCATGTCCTCGAGACGAGACCGAGGAGGCCCCCGTGAGTGACAGGTTCGAGGTCGACGTAGCGGTCGTCGGAGGAGGCCTCGCGGGCCTGGTGGCGGCGGTGGCGGCGGCGCGCAGGGGAATGTCGGTCGTGCTCTGCGACACACGCGCCGTGGGCGGCCGGGCGCGAAGCGATCGGCGCAACGGTTTCGTCTTGAACCAGGGGCCTCGTGCGCTCTTCCGCGGTGGGGTTGGGACCTCAGTGCTCAGCCGCTTGGGTGTCAGCTTCAGCGGGTCGCCGCCCTCCCGGGCGGCGTCGGGGTACAGCGAGACGACGGGAGAGATGACCCGGCTTCCGGTCTCGGCCGGCTCGCTGCTCCGGTCCCGAGCTCTCGGCGCCATCGACAAGATGCGTTTGGCGTCGCTGCTCTCGACCCTTTCGAGGCACCAACGCGCGGGGCTCGACTCGGTGAGCGCCGCCGAGTGGATCGCCTCGCTCGGGCTCAGCTCCCGGGGGTCCGCGGTCGTCTCGGCGCTCACGCGGGTCGCGACCTACGCCGGTGACCTCGAACGCATCTCCGCCGACGCCGCGGTCAGCCAGGTGCAACTCGCCCTTCGAGGCGTCATCTATCTCGACGGCGGCTGGCAGTCCCTCGTCGACGGCCTCGTGGCGGTCGCGACCTCGTGCCGGGTGACGCTGCTCGAGGGCGAGCGTGCGACAGCACTCCACACCCGAGCCGACGGCTTCCTGGAGGTGCGTACGCCGGCACGGGCTGTGCAGGCCGCCTCGGTGGTGCTGGCCGTCGGGAGTCCGGGGGCCGCACGGGCGCTGCTGCCTCGTCCGCCTGCGTGGGATCTCGGCCCGCCGGGGACCGCAGCGTGCCTCGACCTCGGGCTGCGCCGCGTCCCTGCCGTCAGGGTCGCCTACGGGCTCGACGAACCGCTCTACCTCGCCACCCACAGCCCGGCCGCAGAGCTCGCCCCTCGCGGCCGGGCGGTCGTCCACGTCCTGCGCTACGGCGCCCGGTCCTCCCGCGACGACGAAGCCCAGCTGTGGGCTCTCGCCCGGCGCTGCGGGATCAGCGAGGGCGACGTGGTGGTCGAACGGTTCCTCCACGAGATGCCCGTCTGCCACGCCCTTCCACGCCCGGGGTCAGGGTTCGGTGGGCGGCCAGCCGTCGACGCGACGGGGACCGTTGGGGTGTTCCTGGCCGGTGACTGGGTTGGTCCGGTGGGGCTGCTGGCCGATGCGTCCCTCGCAAGCGGGGAGGCTGCGGGGATCGCTGCGGCGGCGCACGCGTCGGGCCGGCGGGCTCTTGCCGGCGCGACGCTGTGGCGGTGAGCGCCGCCGACGAAATCTTTGCCGCCGAGCGACCTCGGCTGCTCGGTCTGGCTTACCGAATCCTCGCGAGCTACGCGGATGCAGAGGACGTCGTCCAGGAGACCTGGATCCGCTGGCAGGCCGTGGAGCACGATCCGATCGCACGACCCGCTGCCTACCTCACCACGATCGCCACCCGCCTGGCGCTCGACCGGGCCCGCATCCTTGCTCGTCGACGGGAGGACTACGTCGGACCCTGGTTGCCCGAGCCGGTGGCCGTCCAGCGCGGGCCGGAGGACCACGCCGAGCTGGTCGAGTCGCTCACGCTCGGATTCCTGCTGGTGCTCGATCGCTTGAGCCCGACCGAGCGGGCTGTGTGGCTGCTCGCCGACGTCTTCGGCGAGCCCTACACGGACATCGCGTCGGTGGTCGGCAAGAGCGAGGCAGCGTGCCGCCAGATCGCCACCAGAGCTCGCCGGCGTCTGCGCGAGGAGCGCCCCGGGCCTCCCCAGCCCCTCGACCCCGGTCTCCTCCGACGGCTCCTGGCGGCAGTCTCCGCCGGGGATCTCGAGGGCACACTGGAACTGCTCGACGCCCGAGCCGTACTCCTCAGTGACGGCGGACCCGACCATCGGGCCGCCCGGCACCCCGTCGTGGGTGCAGATCGCGTTGCGCGACTCGCCATCAACCTCGCCCGCCGGGGCGGGGTGAGCGCCGTCGGAGAAGCGGTGGTCAACGGCGAAGCTGCGCTCGTCGTCGAGCTCGAGGGCGCCATGACCCTCGTTCTCACCGGCGAGCAGCACGACGGCCGGATCACCTGCATCTACTTGCTCCTCAACCCCGAGAAGCTCCGTGGGATCTTCGCCCACCCGGCTATGACGTGAGGGCCTGGAGGATCTCCGAGGCGGCGTGGCGACCGGAGACCAGGGCCCCTTGGAGCGAGGGCGTGGCCCGATGGTCGCCGCAGACGAAGATGCTTCCGCTGCGCCTGGCTCGGCGGCGGATCGGCCAGGGTGGCTCGGCTGCCGGCAGGGCGTCGGGCACCGGGACCACGGCGAGGAGGTCCCAGCCGGTGGTGTCGGTCCGATAGAGCCGGGCGAGCCTTCCCCGGACCGCCTGGGCCAGGGCGGCGTGCTCGACGGCGGCGGGGGCACCGAGGACCGAGGCCTGGACCAGCGCGCCGGCGGTCGGGGCGGGCCCGTAGCTCGGGGCCACCTCGGTGAGGACACAGGTGTTCGCCACGAGCCGGTCCTCCGCGTCGACCACGAGCAGCCGGCGCCGCCAGGGGCTCGACGGTGCCCGGAAGAAGAGCGTGGTGACGGACCGGCACGGTGGGACCCGGAGGCCCGGCAGCAACGACGCGGCGCTGGCCGGGTCCGTGGCCACCAGGACCGCCCGGGCCCGGATCCGCTCCCCGCTGGCCAGCCGCACCTCTCCCTCGCGCACCTGGGCCACCGGGGTTCCGGTCCGCAGGCAGCCGGCCGGCAGGCGAGCGGCCAGGGCGGCGCCGACGGCGGCCATGCCCTGGGCGGGGAGGGCCGGGGTGCCGGCGAGGAAGCTGCGAAGGATCAGGCGGGCCACCCGGGCCGAGGTGGCGAGCTCGGTCTCCAGGAGGACCCCCTGGAGGAACGGCCGGAGCAGCCGATCGACCGCGCCGTCGGGGACGCCGAGGCGAGCCAGCTCGTCCCGAAGGGACCGCTCGGGCCAGCGGCCCGGCCGGAGGGGCTGGCGGGGCAGAGCGACCCAGGCGGCCAGCCGCAGCAGGCCGAGCCGCTCCGGCCACGGGACCAGCGAGGTCTGGAGCCAGGACGCCAAGGCAGCCGGTCGGCGGCGAGGATCGGCCAGCACGTGGAGACGGCCGCCGCTGGCCACGGCGATGCCCGGGTCGAAGGGCTGGAGGTCCAGGGCCTCGAGGTCCAGGGCCCGGCGCAGCTCGGGGTAGGCCGGGTTGAGCACCTGAAAGCCCCGGTCCAGCACCCAGCCCTCGACCCGCCGGCTGGCCAGGCGTCCCCCCGGGGTTTCGCCAGCCTCGAGGACCAGCACCGACCGGCCCGCCTCGGCCAGCACCGCAGCGGCCCGCAGGCCGGCCGCGCCGGCCCCGACCACCACCACCTCGGTGTCCTCGCTGGCCACCCTGGCACCTCCCGACGGTCCTCGGCCCGCTCCGCCCCGGCCGGCCCCGGGATGTCCCCGGCCAGTCTGGTCGCGCCTGGCGGCCCTCGGCGACCCGGCTCAGCGGGCGGAGCCCGCCTCGGGCTCGACCGTCTTGGCGCGCCCCGCCCGGCGGCGCCGGGCGAGGTCGGCGAGGGCCGGGAGGGCCCGGGGGTCGGCGAGGGCCTCGGGGGCGGCGACTGCGTTCGGGTCGGCGCCTTGGAGGATCCGCTTGGCGGGGACCTCGAGGCGCTTGCCGGTGAGCGTCCGGGGCAGGGCCGGGAGGGCGTGGACCTGGTCGGGGACGTGGCGGGGGGAGAGCTGGCGGCGCAGGTGCTCCCGGATGCGGCGTTCGAGGGTGTCGTCGAGGGTGACGCCGTCGGCCAGGGCGACGAGGAGGACGAGCTCGTCGGTGTCCTCGAGGTGGACCACGAGGTGGTCGGTCAGTTCGGGCAGCTGGTCGAGGGCCTCGTAGAACTCGGCGGTGCCAAGCCGGACCCCGCCCCGGTTCAAGGTGGCGTCCGAGCGGCCCAGGACCACCCAGGCCCCGTCCTCGAAGCGGACCACCGCGTCCCCGTGGGTCCAGGCCCCGGGGTGCTGGGCGTAGTAGGTGGCCCGGAGCCGCTGGCCGTCGGGGTCCCCGAGCAGACCGAGGGGCATGGACGGCATGGGGGCGAGGACGACCAGCTCCCCTTGCTCGCCCCGCACCGGCCGCCCGTCGGCCAGGGCTTCTGCGGCGCAGCCCAGGTACGCGCAGGAGAGCTCCCCGGCCCGCACCGGCAGGACCGGGGCCGGGCCCAAGAACGCGGTGCACACGTCGGTGCCCCCCGAGATGGACGCCACCTGCGCACCCCCGGTCACCTCGGCGGCCCAGGCGGCAGTGGCGGCCGAGAGGGGCGAGCCGGTGGACCCGAGGACCCGCAGGGACCCGAGGTCCAGGTCCCCGAGCTCCCGTTCCAGGCCGGCGCGTCGGCAGGCGTCGAGGAACCCGGCGGAGACCCCGAGGGCGCCGAGGCGGGCTTCGGCGGCCAGCCGCCAGAGCACCCCGAGGTCCGGCCAGGTGGGGCTGCCGTCGACCACGCAGACCTCGGCGCCGAGGAGGAGGCCCGAGACCAGGTAGTTCCACATCATCCAGCCGGTCGTCGTGTACCAGAGGAACCGTTCCCCGAGCCGCAGGTCCTGGTGGAGCCCGAGGGCCTTGGCGTGCTCGAGGAGGATCCCCCCGTGGCCCTGCACGATGGCTTTCGGCCGCCCGGTGGACCCCGAGGAGTAGAGCACCCAGAGGGGATGGTCGAAGGGCACCGGCTCCACCCGCAGCGGCGCGGCGGGGCTCCCGGCGGCCGGGGTGGCCCGGTGGGCGGCGAGCAGCTCCGGGTAGGAGCGGAGCCCCGGCCCGGGCCGGGGGGCGTCGAGGGTCGGGACCAGCACCGTGGCCCGCAGTCCCCCGAGGCCCTCCCGCAGGGCCCCGACCAGCTCCCGGCGGTCCACCACCCGGCCCCCGTAGCGGTAGGCCTCGACGCAGAGCAGGACCTGCGGGTCGAACTGGCCGAGACGGTCCAAGGCGGCCTGGGGGCCCAGCTCGGGGGAGAGCGAGCTCCAGGTGGCCCCCAGGCTGGCGGTGGCGAGCAGCCCGACCACCGCCTCGGGGCCCGCGCCGAGCACCGCCGCGACCCGGCCCCCGCGGCCCACCCCCAGCTCGACCAGGGCGGCCTGCAGGGCGGCGACGTCCCCCAGCAGCGCCCCGGCGGTCACCGGCTCGCCGGCCGCCCCGGTGCTCTCCGACCAGCAGCGCAGCACCGGCTGCTCGGGCGGGACCCGGGCCACCGCCTCCAGGAGCGCCCCGGCGTAGTTGCCCCGCCACGAGGGGAACCAGCGGGCCCCGGGCATGGCCCGGTCCACCAGCACCGGACCCGGGGGGTCCCCCGGGTCACCGAGCTCGAAGAACCCCTGCACGGCGCCCCAGAACGCCGCCAGGTCGCTCACCGACCAGGACCACAGGGCCTCGTAGCTGCCCGGCCCCGGCGCCCCGGGCACCCCCTTCTCCACCAGCCACCGGGCGAAGGCCCCGAGGCGGCTGGTCTCCCAGGCATCGGCCGGCGGCTCCCAGAGCACCGCCCCCCGTGCCAGCGACGACCCGGCCACGGCGGGGACCTTAGCGAGCAGCGGGCCCCGGGCCGGGCCCGGGCGCTTCACGAAGTCCTCACGGACTCCTCACATGCCCCGAACGCGGGGCTCACTCCGCGCTCACCTCCGTTCCCTACGGTGCCTGGTGGGCGGTCCGACCAGGACCGCCCGTGGACCGAGTCGAAGGAGCCCATGCCGATGTCTCTCCGTTCGTCCCTCCGACCCCATCTCCGGTCCCGGCGGGTCGTCGCCCTGGCGACCGCCGGCGCCCTGCTCGCCGGTGGCGGCAGCACCGCCGTGGCCCTCGCCCTCTCGGGCGGGTCGGCCGGCGCGTCGGCGGCCACCGAGCTGCTGGCCAGCACCGGCTCGACGAGCCCCGCCCCGCCGGTGGACCACGGCATCCTCGCTCGCCTCGCCCGCCTGGCCGAGCACGCCGTCCACGCCCAGGTGGTGGTGGTCCAGCACGGCACCACCCACACCTGGACCTTCGACCGGGGCCGCCTCGCCGCGCTCTCCAGCAGCAGCCTCCAGGTGGCCGAGGCCGACGGCCAGACGGTCACGATCGCCGTGTCCTCGTCCACCAAGGTCCTCCCGAAGCGGGCCGGGGGGCTCAGCGGGCTCAAGACCGGCACGACGGTCGACGTGCTGAGCGAGGACGGCACCGCCGTGGCGGTGCTCGTGCCCGCCGACTGGGACCACACCGTGCGCGGCACCATCAGCGCCCTGGCCAGCGGCTCGGTGACCGTGACCACCGCGAAGGGGGCCATCGACACCTTCAGCACCACCAGCACCACCCGGGTCCTGCCGAGCACCGTCGGGGGTCTTGACGCCCTGCAGGACGGCCAGCGGGTCGCGGTCCGCGAGCGCGACGGGCAGGCCCTCTCGATCCGGGTCCTCCCCGCCCGGCCGAGCTCGACGGGTGGGGGCTCCAGTGGGGACGGCTCGGCGGGGACCGGCTCGGCTGGGACCGGCTCGAGCGGCAGCGGGGCGGTCACGGCCAGTGTGACGCTCGGCGCCTGAACGACCCCCGGGGGGCGGGCGGCCGGGGCCGGTAGGCTCGGGCCGTGCCCGCCCCCCCGACCCCTCGGGCCGGCTCGCGCCCCCGGCCGACCTGGCGGACCCCGACGGTCTGGCGGATCGCCCTCTCTGCCGGGTTCGCCGACCTGGGCTACCAGTCGGTGCTGGCCGGGTTCCCCCTGTTCCTCGTTCTGGCCCTCCACCAGCCGGCCTGGGAGTACGGCCTGGCGAGCGGGCTCAGCTACGGCGGCGGGGCGGTGTTCTCCCTCGCCGGGGGCCGCCTCGGGGACCGGCTCGGGCACCGCCGGGTGGCCCTGGCCGGCAACGCCCTCATCCCCCTGCTTTCGCTCTGTGGCCTGGTGGCCAACCCGGCCTGGGCGGTCGGCTTGCTGACCGGGGGCTGGTGGGCCCGGAACTTCCGCTCCCCGTCCCGCCGGGCCATGCTCGTGGAGGCGGTGCCCCGAGCCGAGGAGCGCTCGGCGGCCTTCGGGTTCCTCCACGCCCTCGACGTGGGTGGCGGCGCCCTGGCCGGCGTGGCGGTGCTCGGGGCGGTGGCTGCCGGCCTGCCCTATCGCTGGATCTTCCTCGCCACCGTGGTCCCCCTCGTGGCCTCCACGCTCTGCCTGGCCCTCGTCGAGGACGTGGGCCGCCAGCCCCTCGACCCGCCCCGGCCCGCCGAGCCGAGGCGCGAACCGGCCCGATCCACCGAGCCGGGCCAGGGGCAGACCGAGCCGCCCGGCGCCCGGGCCCTGCTCGGCGCCGCCGCCCTCTACGGCTTCACCCTCTACTCCGTCGGCTTCCCGGTCCTGGCCGTGGCCGGGCCGCAGCACAGGGTGGTGGCCGGCCTCGGAGCGTTCCTCGTGCTCCAAGGGGTGTCCTCGGCCACCGGCTACCTCCTCGGGGGCCGCCTGGGCCGGACCCCGGCGGCCCAGTTCGCTCGCCTTGGCCTCCTCGGCTACCTCCTCGGGGGCCTCGGGGCCGGGCTGGTCGCCGCGGCCGCCGGCGCCCACCTCGGCCTCGGCCCCCTCTACCTCGGGGTGGCCCTGATCGGCCTGGGTCTCGGGGTGGTCGAGACCCTGGAGCCCACCGCCATGGCCGTCCTCACCCGCACGGAGCGGACCGGCCGGGGCATGGGGGCTCTCTCGGCTGCCCGCTCGGTGGGCACGCTGGTCGGCAACGTCGTCATGGGCCTGCTCTTCGCCCAGGGCATCGACGCCGCCTTCGCCTACGCCGCCGCCGTCGGGGTGCTCGCCGGAGCGGTCGTGCTGAGTGCCGTGCCCGGCCTGGCGGCCTGGGAACGGCGCCAGCTCACACCGGCTGCGCCAAGGTGAGCTGGAAGTCCCCTGCCGGGTCGGTGGCGGCGGCGCAGGGGACGAGCCCGGCCGCAACGAGCTCCTCGGCCACCTGGGCGGCGCGGAACTTCGTCGAGACCTCGGTGCGCAGGGCCTCCCCAGCCTCGAAGGTCACCTCGAGCCCGAGGTCGGCGACCCGGACCGCCTGGGCCTCCTCGGCGACCAGCCGCATCTCCACCCAGCCCTCCGGCGCCCGCCAGCGGGCCTCGTGGGCGAACGCCTCGGGGTCGAAGTCGGCGTGCAGCTCCCGGTTCAGGACGTGGAGCAGGTTGCGGTTGAAGGCAGCCGTCAAGCCCTTGGGGTCGTCGTAGGCGAGGGCCAGGCGCTCGGGGTCCCGGCAGAGGTCGGTGCCGAGCAGGAAGTGGTCTCCTGCCCCCAGCTGGCCCGCCACGGTGGCCAAGAAGCGGGCGCGCTCGGCGGGGAGGAGGTTGCCGATGGTGCTGCCGAGGAAGCACCAGAGCTGGCGGCCCTCGCCGCGCACGTTTTCGAGATGCTGGCGGAAGTCTCCGACCACGCCGTGGACGGCCACGCCGTAGCGGTCGGCCAGGGCTTCGGCCGCCTCGGCGAGGACCTCGGCGGCGATGTCGAGGAGGACCACCTGTCGGAGGCTGCCCTGCTCCGCCAGGGCGTCGAGGAGGAGGCGGGTCTTCTCCGAGGTGCCCGAGCCGAGCTCCACCAGGGACTCGGCCCGGCTGGCGGCCGCGATCCGACGGGCCTCGGCGTCGAGGATCTGGCGCTCGGCCCGGGTCAGGTGGTACTCGGGCAGCTCGGTGATGGCCTCGAAGAGCCGGCTGCCGGTCTCGTCGTAGAACCAGACCGGGGGCAGGGCCTTCGGGCGGGCCTGGAGGCCCTCGGTCACGTCCCGGCAGAGCGCCGCCCGGCGGTCCTCCGGCCCGACGAGGACCTCCAGGCTGACCCGGCCCCTCACCGGCCCGTCCGCTCGTCCCGGGCAAGGCGGACCCCGGTGAAGGGCCAGCGGGCCGAGGCCGGGTAGAAGTTCCGGTAGGTGGGCCGGTGATGCCCCGGCGGGGTGGCGCAGCAGCCGCCTCGGAGGACCTGCTGGTTCACCATGAACTTCCCGTTGTACTCGCCGACCCCCCCGGCCCAGGGCCGAAAGCCCGGGTAGGGCAGGTACGCGGAGGAGGTCCAGGCCCAGGCGTCCCCGACGAGGGTCGGGGCAGTCTGGGGGCGGGGGTGGGGAGCGCCGGCCGCGGGGCCCTTCGGGTCGAGGAACCCTCCGCCGTCCCCGAGCCCGGCGGGGCCGAGCTGCGCCGCGACGGCCTCCCACTCCGCCTCGGTCGGCAGCCGAGCCCCGGCCCAGCGGGCGTACGCGTCCGCCTCGTAGTAGCTCACGTGGCAGACCGGCTCGGCCGGGTCGAGGGGTCGGCGGCCACCGAGGGTGAAGACCGACCAGCCCCCGGGCTCGGCCCGCCAGTAGAGGGGGGCCTGCCAGCCCTCGGCCTGGCAGGTGGCCCAGCCCTCGGAGAGCCAGAGCTCGGGGCGCCGGTACCCGCCGTCGTCGACGAAGGCCAGCCACTCCCCGCAGGTCACCAGCCCGTCGGCCAGCTCGAAGGGCTGCAGGTAGACCGGGTGGCGAGGGGTCTCGTTGTCGAAGCAGAACCCCGGGCCCCCGGCCCCGATCTCCACCAGGCCGCCCTCGTGGGCCCACCAGCTACGCGGCCTCGGCGCCCCAGCTCCCGTGCCGGGGCCGGCACTGGTCGGGAACGGGGCGTAGGCCGGGTCGAGGGGGCTCTGGGCGAGGACGTGCTTCGCGTCCATGAGCAGCAGCTCCTGGTGCTGCTGCTCATGCTGGACCCCGAGCTCGAGGAGGAACCCGAGGTCCTCGGTCGAGCCGGCCAGCAGGTCGGCCATGGCCCGATCGACCGCTGCCCGGTAGGCGGTCACCTCGGCGACCCCGGGGCGGCTGACCAGGCCCCGCCGGGCCCGGGGATACCGTTGAAGAGGTAGCCGTAGGCCGGGTCGAAGGGCTCGTAGCCGGCCAGGCCGGGTCGCAGCAGGAAGGTCTCGAAGAACCAGGTGGTGTGGGCCCGGTGCCACTTCGTCGGGCTCACGTCCGGCATGGACTGGACGGTCTGGTCCTCGGGACCGAGCGGGGCGGCCAGTGCCTCGGTGAGGCGCCGGGTGGCCTCGTAGCGGGCCCAGGCTGCCGCCGGGCTGGCTGGCTGCCCTGGTGGGGGAGCGTGGCGGACGAGGATGGGCGGCATGGCAGGGTGTCCTCCCCGGGGCCGCCGTCAGCCAGGTTCGGCGGACGGCGGCGCCCGTCGGCTCGGGTCGGCACGGGCCGACCGGCAGCCGGCTCCCCGCCCCCCACCCTGTGGCTCCGGCCCGGGGCGAGCACCGACGACCGGCCCCACCCTAGCCAGGTCCCCCGACCACGGTGCCGGCAGCCCTTGCCCTCCGGGGGGCCTTCGCGCTGGGGCTCTTCCCACCGGGGCTTTTCCCACTGGGGCCCTTCACCCCGGGGTCCTTCACCCCGGGGTCCGCTGTGGGGTCGGCCTCGTGCTCCTCGAGGGCGGCGAGGGCCTCGAGGCCCCGGAGCAGGCCCTCGTAGCGCTCGGGGCCGAGGGCGGCCGCCAGTCTGGCCTCGGCCGCCTCGGCCCGCCGGGCTACCTCGAGGGCCAGCCGGGCCCCGGCCGGGCTCGGCACGAGGGGTCGGCGTCGCTGGTCGGCGGGGTCCGGACGGACCTCCAGGAGGCCGGCCGCGAGCAGCCCCGCGACCAGGCGCTGGACGTGCATGGGGTCCGTGCCGAGGGCCCGGGCCGCCTGGCGCACCCCGAGGCCCGGCTGGTCAGCAGCCAGGCGGAGCAAGGCGGCCTGGGGCGGGTGGAGGCCGAGGTCGCCCAGGTCCCGCGCCCAGGCGGCCCGACGGCGGCGGTGGCAGACCCCGAGCAGGAACCCCACCCCGTGGGGTCTGGTGCTCACGAGGCGAGCCGGGTGGCGAGGGCCACGACGGCCAGGTCCTCGTCGTCCCCCTCGCCCTGGCCGTCCAGGCCGCCGTGACCACCGTGGTCCGGGGGCCGTCGGCGACGCTCGACCCGCTCGACGCGCACCAGGCTTGGCATGGCGGCCACGAGCCGCTCCACGGTCAGCAGGCGCTCGGGGTCCGGGGGGCCGGTGCGGCCGAGCATGGCCAGGTCGTGGCCCACGACGAAGAGGTGCCCGCCGGGGACCAGGGCGGTTGCCGCCCGGTCGAGGACCGCGGGGAGGCGCTCGGGGCCGGGGTGGAGGTTCGCTACGACCACCAGCTCGAAGCTGCCCGGAGGATCGGCGAAGGCGAAGGCGTCCTCGTAGCGCACCTCGACCGTCACCCGGAGCTCGGCGGCTCGGGCGGTGGCCTGCTCGAGGGCCACCCGCGAGGCGTCGAGCAAGGTGACCTGCCAGCCTTGCTGAGCCAGCCACAGCCCGTTGCGCCCCGGACCGCTGCCGAGGTCCAGGGCCCGGCCCGGGGGCAGGTCGGCCACTGCCTCGACCAGAAGCGGATCCGGCTCGGTCGGCCAGCTGGCCTGGGCGAAGCGCTCGTCCCACATGGCCCCTTCGGGGGCCGGGGCTTCCCCGCTCACCGGGCCACCCGTGCCATGGAGGCCCGGACCGCCTCGAGGGCTCCCGGGGGAAAGTCCTTCGCCCCGCCGAGGGCGGCTGCCGCCAGCTCGCCCTCGGCCGCCTCCTCGATGGCCACCACCAGGCGGGCCGTGGCCAGCGGGTCAGGTCCGAAGACCAGCAGACCGTGGTTGGCCAGCAGCACGGCCCGGGTGCTCGGCCGCTCGCCGAGGACCGCCTCGATGCCCCGCACCGAGACCTCCGAGCCGCGAGGACCCCAGGGCACGAGCGGCACCGGCTCGGCCTGGCCGAAGCGCAGCAGCGGCTCGGCCCGGCAGGGCAGCTCCTGGTGGGCCAGGGCGAAGGCCGTGGCAGCCGGCGAGTGGGTGTGGATCACCGCCCCGACCTCGGGCAGCAGGCGGTAGACGACGCCGTGCATCGCCACGATCTCGGCGTTCTCCGGGGCGAGTTCGCCCTCGAGGACCGTGCCGTCCAGCCCGACCAGGGCCAGCTGGTCGGGCCGCAGGTGCCGGACGGCGCCCGTCGTGGTGAGGAGGAACCGGTCCGGGGCGACCCGGCGGCTCAAGTTGGCGTGGCCGGCGTGCGACATCACCCCGGCCTCGAAGAGGGCCTGGGCGGCACCGACCACCTCCTCGGCTGCGCTCGACCGGTCGACGGTCGTTCCCGTGGTGGTCGGACTGGTCATGGTCGACTCCTTCCTCCGGTCCTCGAAAGACCCCCGATGGGGGCTTCGCCTGCCACGAGCAACGTAGACAACGCTACGACTATTCCCGTTCAGGGTGGGCCGTAGGCTGATGGGGTGGGGCCTGGGCAGGACGGACGCGTCGACGTGGGCTCGGCGGCGGAGGCTGCTGCGGTGCTCGGCCTCGGGGATGACTGGAGCCCGGCGGCGATCCGGCAGGCCTTCGCCGCTCGGGTCCGCCAGGTCCACCCGGACCTCCAGGGGCCCTCCCCCGAGGCAGGCCGCGACCTGGCCCGACTGGTGGCGGCCCGCGACCTGCTCCTCGACGCGGCCACCGGACCTGGTCGCAGCGCCAGCCGGCAGGCCGGGGCGCCAGCGGGTCGGGGGGAGCGGCTCCGGCGGGCCCTGATCCGGTTCCTGGTGACCTGGCAGACCTACGAGGCCCCCCGGACCCCGCCCCGCTGAGCGGCTCAGCCAGCCGGTGGCGCGTCCCCGAAGGCCAGGAGCGACCCGGCCTGATCCACCAGCCAGTAGCCCTGCGCGTCGGCGGTCGACACCAGGGCGCTCACCGGCGCCGGCTCCTGGCCGGCCCCGCTGCCTTCGAACGGGGCGTTGCCGAAGGTGAAGACGCCGCCGTCTTGGGCGACGAGCCAGTAGCCCTGGCCGCTTGGGGTGGGGGCGATGCCGACGATGGGGGCGGCGAGG
>NZ_JAKHEX010000024.1 GCF_023130475.1 Aciditerrimonas ferrireducens | reverse complement strand
CGTCGAACGAGAACACCGCCCCATCCGCCCCCACCAGCCAATACCCCCCCGTCGCCGGATCCACCACCATCCCCACCACCGACGTCCCCGCACCACCCGAGGCCTGGCTGGTCCCGGTGGTGGTCGTCGCGGCGCTGGGGGGCGCGGGCGGGGGCTCCTCGTTCACCAGGGCGAAGACGGCGGGTGCCACCCCGGGCGCCGTGGCCTCGACGACGTAGCCCCCCGGCTGCTGGTTGGCGCTGAAGGTCGGGGCGACCGCCACCCCGTCACCGTTCGTCGTGACGCTCACGCTGGTCCCGCCCCCGGCGAAGGTGCCGCTCGCCCCGCTCGTCGGAGCGCTGAAGGTGACGCTCACATCCGGCACCGGGTTGTCGTCGGCGTCCCGCACGGTCACCGCCAGGGGGATGGGGAACGCCGAACCGACGGTGGTCTGCTGGTCTGCGCCGACCCCGGCGGTCACCGTCGCCGGTGGGCCGGGCAGGTCGGTCAGGGTGAAGACCGCCGGGCCGCTCGTCCCGCTCACCTCGGCGAGCACGGTGAAGGATCCCGCGGTGGTCCCGGCCTCCAGGGCGGGGCTGCTCGCCTGCCCGTCGCTGGCGGTCACGGCGCTGGCCTGGCCGCCCCCGGTGGCGAAGGTGGCGGTCGCCCCGTCGTTCGCCTCCACGACGAAGTCGACCGTGGCGCCGCTCACCGGGTTGCCGTCCTGATCGGCCACGGAGACGACGAGGGGGTCAGGGAAGGTGGTGCCGACCGCGGCCTCCTGGCCCGAGCCGCTCACCTCGGTCACGCTGCTCGGGTTGCCCGCGACGTTCGTCAGGCTGAATCCGACTGAAGCCGACTGGCCGGCGCAGGAGGTGCTCGGCGTGCTCGGCACGGTCGCGGTGGCGGTGACCTGGTAGGTGCCGATGAGGTCGTTGGCCTCCAGCTCGCCGCTCGAGGCGCTCCCGCTCGAATCGGTCTGGACCTCCTCGACGACCTCCTGACTGGTCACGAACAGCGCGCTGGCACCGCTCGAGGGTGCCTCGAAGAGCACCGTGGCCCCCTGGACCGGGCTGCCTGCGCAGGTCACGCTCAGGGTCAGCGGCTCGGCGAAGGCGCTGCCGACCTTGGTGCTCTGCAGCGAGCCGCTCACCACCTGCACGGTCGGGGGCACCATCGACGAACTGTCGGTCGTCGTGGCCGCGCCAGCCAGCCCGGCGGTCCCGACCCCGAGGCCCACGGTCGCGAGGACGCAGCACGCTGCCCAGCGAGCGCCCAGCCGCCCGCGCCGCTGTCCCTGGTGCCCCGTGGTTCGCTGCTTCGCTGCTCGCACTCGTCCGCTCCTCGTCGCTTCCTCGTCTCCCGGTCCCCGGCGATCGCCGATGGGGGTGGCCTCGGTCGTTCCCCCGACTCGTGCTCGGTCGTCCCCGTCACTCGCTCCGCAGGGCATCGATGGGGGTCAGCCGGGCAGCCCGGGTCGCCGGGTAGACCCCGAAGACCAGCCCGATGCCGACCGAGACCACGATGGCGCCGGCGATCGCCGCCCCGGAGATGTCGATGTGGTCACTGATGACGTGGGGCAGGCCGACCGCACCGGCCACCCCGACCAGGGCCCCGACCAGGCCGCCGGCCAGGCCGAGGGTCGAGGCCTCGGTGAGGAACTGCCGGCGGATCGAGGCGGGGGTGGCCCCGAGGGCCTTGCGGAGCCCGATCTCCCGCACCCGTTCGGTGACCGAGACCAGCATGATGTTCATGACCCCAATCCCCCCGACCAGCAGGGAGATGGCGGCGATCCCGGCCAGGAGGACGGTCAGGGTGTTGTCGACCGAGTCGGCGGTCGAGAGGATCGAGGTCTCGCTGGTGATGGTGAAGTCGGCGTCGGCCGGGCTGGTGGCCCCCTGGAGGTTGAGCAGCTCGTCCTCGGCTTCCTGCTCGGCCGCCCCGAGCACCCCGGTGGAGCGGGCCGCCAGGTAGATCTCCGACACCGAGGTCGTGCCGAAGAGCTGGGACTGGGCGGTGGTGATCGGGACGAGGGCCAGGTCGTCCTCCGCGGTGCCGGTCGCCCCGCTGCTGGCCTCGGCCAGGACCCCCTGGACGGTCATGGGCACCCCGGCCACGTCCACCGTCTGGCCCACCGGGTCGAAGCCCAGGCCCAGCTCCTCGGCGGTGGTCGGCCCGAGGACGACCACGTCGGCCTCCTCTTGGACCTGGGCCTGGGTGAAGAAGGAGCCCTCCGCCATGGTTCGGTCGAGGATCTGGGCGTAGGCCGGGGTGGTGCCGACCACCGAGGTGGTCCAGGTGGTGGTGCCGTCGCTCAGGACCTCCTCCCGCGCAATGCTCGGGGCCACCGCGGCGACATCGGGGCAGTCGACCCTCGAGGCCAAGGCGTCGGCGTCCGTGGTGGTCAGGGCGGTGGAGGAGCCGAAGCCGCCCCGCACCCCGTCCGAGGAGGTGGTGCTGCCGGGGGTCACGATGAGCGTCGTGGCCCCGAGGGACGAGATGGCGGCGTTCACCGAGCTCGTCGCCCCTTCGCCCAGCCCGACGGTCAGGATCACGGCCGCCACCCCGATGAGGATCCCGAGGACCGTCAAGGCGGAGCGCAGCCGATGGGCAGCGATGGCCTCCAGGCCCGAGCGCAGGGTCTCGAGGAGGTTCACGCCGCACCCCTTGGTGCTGGAGGGGAAAGAGCCGGCCGGGTCACCGGGTCATCCCCCGAGCGCCCGGGCGGCACCGCCCAGCCCGCCGCCCCCGAAGCCCCCGCCGCCCCCGAAGCCCCCGCCGAAGCCGCCGAACCCGCCGAAGCCGCCGAAGCCGGCTCGACCGGCGGTCGTCGGGGCCCGGGCCGCCGGACTGGCGCTCGAGACCCTGGCCAGCACCACCTCCTCGCCGAGGTGCAGGCCGGAGGTGATCTGGGTCAGGGTTGTCCCCTCGGCCCCGACCCCCACCACCTGGGGGACCTCCTTGCCGTGTTCGAGGACGTCAACCACGTGCTCGGCCCCCAGGTCGTGCACCGCGCTGGTCGGCACGCTGAGCACGTCGCGCTCCTCCAGGGTGATGATCGTCACGTCGGCGGACTCGTTCACGTACAGCCCCGAGGGGCTGCCGGTGACCGAGATGGTGACCGGGAAGCTCGTCACCCCGTCGGTGGTCGAACCCACGGTGCTGATCGAGGTCAGGACCCCGTAGACCGGCGTGGTCGCGCCCGCCGGGGTGATCTGGCACTGGTCACCGGTGGCCAGCTCCGCGAGCTCGCCGGCCGAGCTGACCGTGGCGTCGACCACGTAGCTGCCTGGGCTCGTCACCACGACCGCTGCGCTGGAGGACGAGCTCGAGGCACTGCTGGCGGCGCCACTCGAGGCGCTGCTCCCCGCACCCCCTGCGCCGGACCCACTGACGCCGGCCCCGCTGGCGGCGCCAGCCCCGGCGGCACCCGACGCCGAGGTGGTCGAGCTGCCTGCGGCGACCGTCTGGCCGGGGGTGACGTTCACCGCAGTGACCGTGCCGGCGATGGTGGCCCGGAGGGTGGCGTCCGCCAGGTTGGCCTCCGCCTGGGCGAGGTTGGCCTGGTCCGCGGCGACCTGCGCCTGGTCGGCAGCGACCTGGTCGGCGGTCGAGGTGCCCTGGGCGGCCTGGAGCGAGGCCTCGGCGTTGGCCAGGTTGGTCCTGTCCGTCTGCACCTGGTCCTCGGCCTGCTGGAGGGACTGCTCGTCCTTCGTGGCGGTCTGCTGCTCGGATGCCTGGGCGGAGGCCAGCTGGTTCTCTGCCTGCTCGAGGGCCTGCTGGTCGCTTTCGACCTTCGCCTGGTCCGAGCCCACCGTGCTGGCCGCGCTGGCACAGCTGGTCGTGCTGCCGGCACCACTCGAGCTGGTTCCGCTGGAGCCCGGGCTGCCCGTGGTGCCAGCGGCGTTCGCCCCTTGGCACTCGGCCGCTTCGGCCGCCTGGGCCGCCTCGAGGGCGCTCTGGTCGTTCGTCAGCGCGACCTGGTCGTCCTGGACGGTCTGCTGGTCCTCGGCCACCTGCTGGGCCGCCTGGGCCGCGGCCTGCTGGTTCGTGGTCTCGGTGTCGCTGACCTCCTGCTCCGCCTCGGTCAAGGCGTTCTGGTCGCTGGCGACCTGGGCCTGGGCGCTGGTCAGGCTCGAGCTGCTCGGGTCCTCCGCGTCAGCCAGGTTCGCCTCGGCTTCGGACAAGGTGGCCTTGGCCTGGTCGACCGCCACCTCCAGGCTCGTCGGGTCCAAGGTGGCCAGGACCTGGCCGGCGCTCACGTGCTGGCCGATGCTCACCTGCACCGCCTGGACCGTGCCCGACGCCCCGAAGTCCTCGTCCGCCTGCTCGGCCGCCTCGATCGTCCCGGTGGCCGCCACCGTCTGCTCCACCGTCCCGTCGGTCACCGCCACCGTGCGGTAGACGAGGCCCGAGGAGCTCGAGAGGGCGTAGGCCGCGCCGCCGGCGCCCCCCAGGATCACCACCGCCACGACCAGGGTCCGGCCCCAGTGCCGGCGGACCGCCCGTCCCAGCCCGGCGAACCGGGACCCCACGCTCATCGCCCGACCTCCGCGCCGACCACCGGCTGCTCCCCGGCCAGCAGGCCGTCCCGGATCCGGACCACTCGCTCGGCGGCCCGGGCGACCTCGGGCTCGTGGGTGATGAGCACCACCGTCCGGCCCTGCCGGTGCACCGCGGCCAGCAACCCCAGGATCTCGCCGGTGGCCTCGGAGTCGAGGTTCCCCGTGGGTTCGTCCGCCAGCACCAGGGCCGGATCGGTCACCAGGGCCCGGGCGATAGCCACCCGCTGCTGCTGGCCGCCCGAGAGCTCCCCGGGGCGGTGTTCGACCCGGTCGGCCAATCCCACCCGGGCCAGGGCCTCGAGGGCCCGCGCCCGGCGCTCGTCGCGGTGGACCCCGGCGTAGACCAGGGGCAGCTCGACATTCCGGCACGCGCTCAGGGACGGCAGCAGGTTGAACTGCTGGAAGACGAACCCGATCCGCCGGTTCCGCACGAAGGCCAGCTCCTCCTCGGACATGCGGCTCACGTCCTGGCCGGCAAGGCGGTAGGTGCCCGAGGTGAGCACGTCCAAGCAGCCGAGCACGTGCATGAGGGTCGACTTGCCCGAGCCCGAGGGGCCCATGATGGCCACGAACTCGCCCTCCTCCACCCGGAGGCTGACGCCCCGGAGGGCTTCGACCGCCAGGCTGCCGGTCCGGTAAACCTTGACCCCGTCGATCAGCTCGATCACCGGCGGTCGGTGCTCGAGGGTCGGCAGGGGAGCCGTCGCGGCGCCAGCCGCGACGGCCGGGTCGCTGCCCCCGGCCGGGGCCGGCTCTCCCCTCGTCATGGCCACTGCCTCCTCGTCGGCTCCGTCCCCGGCCACGCCCCTCGCCGGCCCGACCTGACGGCAGCATGAAAGCAGTCCAGGCTGAGCCCGAGCCGTGACGGAGCTGTGCAGGAGCTGTGCGAGCACACCAGGCCGGCGGAAGGAGCCGACGCGGACCGCCGAGAGCGCACGCGAACCCGGCCCCGAGGACCAGGCCCAGGAGAAGCACCAAGACCAGGAAGCCGACGAGCACCCCCTTGACCACTTCGAGGTGCCCAGGTTGGGCCAGGCGGCGGAGGCGTTCGTGGCGCATCCGATCCTCGATGTCTGGGCGGGGCCTCGAGGCTGCGACGACGTCCCCGGGGTGCGGGCCAGCGTGGTGAGAGCGAAGGTCGTGGTCAACGAGAAGCGGGTGGTGTGGCTCATGGGTGAGCTGCAGATCGCGGGGAAATGCAGGCGGAGCACGCTGCGCACCACATGGCGGGACCCTTCCGCAACCGCTGCTCGTGACCGCGGAGAGCGCGATTTCCGTGCGGAGCAACCCGATGAGCTGCAGACCGGTGTCCGTTCGACGGGGACAAGCCCCGTCTCTGAAGCACTCGTCAATGCACGGTATGAGGCCGGGACCGCCAAGAGTCCGCAGCAAACCACCCCGCCGAACCCTCAATCAGCCCAGCCCGGCCGAAGGGCGGCCCTGGCGCCGAGCCGGCTCGGCTCCCCGCCGCTCGAGGAACCCTCCGCCGCAGCGTCGGACCGCCGCGCCAACCAGTTGTACCTTTTGAAATGACTATGCGGGTCGGCCCAAAAGGCCAGGTCGTGATCCCGAAGTCGCTCCGGGACCGCCTCGGGCTCAGCCCAGGGTCGGAGGTGACGTTCGTCCTCGACGAGGACGGCGAAGCGCTGCGGGTGGTGCCGGTGCGGGAGCGCCCGACGCTGCGTGGTGCGCTCGCCGGCTTGGACCTGGTGGCTGAGCTCGAAAGGGAGCACTGGGCCGAGGTTCGTCGTTGAGGGTGTGCCTGGACTCCTGGGCGGTGCTGTGCTCGTTGGCCGGTACGGGGCCGGCAGCGGCGCCGGGCACCGTGGACGGCCAACCGGCTGCCGACTCAGGCCCGAGCGGCCTGGTGGAGGACCCGCTGGAGCTCGGCCTCGGCCTGGCTGTCGAGGCTGGAGCGCAGCACGGTGCCGCCGTAGCGGGACACGGCGGCCACCACCTTGTCGGAGGGCACCCGCTCGACCACCAGGAACAGCGCCGAGGTGCCCGGCTGGACCAGGTCCCGGACCCGGTCCCGGAACTCCCGGTCGATGAGGGTCTTGTCGACCAGGCCACCGAGCGCGCCGAAGCCCGCCCCGAGGACCAGGCCGAGGAGCGGCACGAAGAACAGCAGGCTGAAGAGCACCCCCCAGAGCAGGCCCCAGCTGGCCCCGGCCCCGACCGGGTGGTGGTTCGTGGTCACCTGGAACTTGCCGTCGGGCTGGCGCACGATGACCGCCACGGCGTCGGGCGCGCCGGGGCCCGGACGCGCCGCACCCCCGGGGGGTCCCGGGGGTGCACGGTGTGTGGGAACCGGGTGGGCTCAGGCGGCGCTGGCCGCCACGGGCTCAGCGCTCGGGGCCGACCACGGCCACCCGTCGAGGCTTCGCCTCGGCGGCCACCGGGATGGTCACGGTGAGCACGCCCCGGTCGTAGGAGGCCCTGATGCCCTCGGTGTCCAAGGACTCGCCCAGGAACAGCCGCCGGGTGAAGGTCCCCACGGGCCGCTCCCGGACCAGGACCTCGGCGTCCTCGGCCACCTCGTGGCGGCGCTCACCGGCGATGGTCAAGACGTCCTTCTCGACGGTCACCTCGATGGTGTCCGGGTCCACCCCCGGCAGGTCCAGGCTCACGACGACCTCGTCGCCCCGCCGGTACGCGTCCATGGGGACGCTGGCCAGCGTGCCGGAGGCCGCCCCGAGGACCTGCTGGGTGAGCCGGTCCAGTTCACGGAACGGGTCGAACCTCAACAGCATCGCCATCACCTCCCTTCTGGTCTCCCCCGGCCGGACGGGTCGGCCGACGGATGCTCTGCCCGCCCGGGCTGGCGGGACCGGCGCTCGCACCACCACGACCGGAGCGGTCCTTCGCCGAGCGGAGGACGGGAGCCGGAGGACCGGTTCGGGCCGGTCCGCCCTGGGCGCCCTGCCCGCCTCCCGGGCGGTTCGCCTTCTCAGACGCTTTTCGGGCCCCGTCTATTCCCGCCGCCTCGCGCTTCTCTGGCCCGGCGGGTCGGAGCTGCCATACTGGCCCCCGTGCCCCTTGGCGCCCTGGTCGGGGCCCGGCCGTTCCCGCTGCTCGCCGGCGTACCGCTCGTCGGCCTCAGCCCCCTGCTCGTCGTCGTGCTCGTCGTCCTCCTGGCCGTCGCGGCGCGCACCGGGGGGGCGCCGGCGCTGGTGGCGGTGGAGGGCGACGCGCTCCGGATCCGGCCCCGGGGCGCGGTGCGGGTCTGGGCGTTCGCCGGTCCCCTCGACGTGCCCCTCCGCCAGGTCCTGGCCGTGGCCTGGTCCGCCCAGCCGGGCCTGCCCCCGGGGGTCCGGACCCACGGCACGGCCCTGCCCGGGGTCTGCTTCCTCGGGACCTTCGCCGACCGCTCCCGGGGGATCCGGGAGCGCTGGCTGACCTTCGCCAACCGGCCGGTCCTGGTCCTCGAGCTGGCGGCCGGCACCGGGTTCACCCGGGTGGTGGCGCAAGTCGCCGACCCCCAGGCGACCTGCGACCAGCTCCAGGCAGTCCTGGCCCGGGCCTGAGGCCCAGCGCCGACCCCGGGCTCGTCGACCTCGGCCGTCGGCCTCAGCCCACGGCGGTGGCGGCGTCCCCGGCCCCCGTGGGCCCAGCGGCCAGGGCGGCCCGGGTGGCCTCCCAGGACCGCTGGTACCAGCCGCCGGCCCCGACCAGCTCGGCGTGGGTCCCGTCCTCGACCACCCGGCCCGAGGCGACCACGACCACCCGGTCCATCTGCTCGGCGGTGGAGAGCCGGTGCGCGATCACGACGGTGGTCCGCCCGGCGGCCACCGCGGTGATGGCCTCTTGGACCTGGGCGTCGAGGGCCGGGTCGAGGTTCGCCGTGGCCTCGTCGAGCAGGAGGACCGCCGGGTCGACCAGCAGGGCCCGGGCCAGGCAGACCAGCTGGCGCTCCCCGGCCGAGAGGGAGCGGCCCCGTTCCCCCACGACGTGCTCGTAGCCGCCGGGCAGGGCCTCGATGACCTCGTGGGCCCCGACCGCCCGGGCCGCGGCCTCGACGTCGGCCTGGCTGGCCCCGGGGCGACCGAAAGCGATGTTGTCCCGGATGGTGGCGCTGAAGAGGAACGGTTCCTGGGGCACGAAGCCCAGCTGGGCCCGGTAGGACTGGAGGTCCAGGTCCCGCAGGTCCATGCCGTCGGCGAGGACCCGGCCCTCGGTAGGGTCGAGGAAGCGGGCCAGGAGCTTCACCAGGGTCGACTTGCCGGCGCCGGTCTCCCCGACCAGGGCCAGGCGCTGCCCGCCGGGGATCTCGAGGTCGACCTCGGCGAGGGCCAGGCGGCTGGCCCCCGGGTACCGGAACGAGACCCCCGCCAGGGCCAGCTCGCCCCGCAGCCGCTCCACCCGCCGGGCCCCGGGCCGGCTCGCCACGCTCGGCTCCTCGGCCAGCACGCCGCTGATCTTCCGGAGGCCGGCCAGGGCCCGCTGGTAGGTGTCGTAGGTCTGGGCCAGCTGCTGGACCGGGGCGAAGAGCTGGGTGACGTAGAGGAGGAAGGCCACGAGGGCCCCGACGGCCAGGGCGTGGGAGCGCACCAGGTCGCCGCCCACCCAGAGCACGGCCACGGTGGCCACGGTGGCCAGGAGGTCGGCCAGGGCCACGTAGAGGGCCTGGACCCCGAGGGCGGTGAGGCTGGCCCGGCGGTAGGCCAGGCCGATCTCCTGGAAGGTCTCGAGCCCGGCCTGCTCCCGGCCGAGGGCCTGGACGACCTTCACCCCGGCCACGCTCTCTTGGAGGTGGGCGTTCACCGCGGCGACCTGCTCCCGCTGGCGGTCGTAGGCCCTGGCGGCCACCAGCCGGTACCCAACGGTGGCCGCCACGAGGACCGGGAGGACCGCCAGGGCCGCGAGGGCCAGGCGGACGTCGAGGGCGAAGAGCACCGCCGCGATCCCGAGCACGCTCGCCACCCCGACCAGGGCGCTCACTAGCCCGTTCTGGAGCAGTTGGCTGAGCGTCTGGATGTCGCTGGTCATCCGGGTCACGATCCGTCCGGCCGGTTCCCGCTCGTAGAAGTCCATGCCCAGGCGCTGGAGGTGGGCGAAGAGCCGGACCCGCAGGGCGTAGAGCATCGACTCCCCGGTGCGGCCGGTCCAGATGGTCTCGGCCCACTGGTCCCACCAGGCCACCAGGGTGACGGCCAGGAACGCCAGGGACGCGGCCAGGAGGGCCGGGCCGTCGTGGCCCACCACCCCGTCGTCGATGCCCGAGCGGACGAGCAGCGGCCCGGCCAGGCCCAGGAGGGCGTCCAGGCCGACCAGGACCAGGCCGATGGCCAGGGGACCGCGCCACTGCCGGACGAAGTCCCGCAGGCGGAGCGCCCCCCGGGCCTGGACCTCACGGGCCTCGTCGACCGGCGGTTCGTCGCTGACCGGCGGCAGCTGGGCGATGCGGGCGGCCATGGCCGGCGGCGGGGTCCCGAGGAGGGCCACCCAGCCCCCGCCGCCCCCGCCCCCGCCCCGGCGGGGCCCGCCCCAGCCGAAGGGCCCTGGCGGCCCGGCCACGGCGAGGGGTCGCCGGTCCTGGTGGGCCCGGGCCCGCCGGCCGGCACCGGGCCGTGTGCCGTCCCCGCCGAGGTCGGCGAAGGTCCGGAACCAGGGCGAGCGTCGGGCCACCTCGGCCGGGGTCCCCACCGCCTGGATCCGGCCGTCGTCCAGCACCGCCACCCGGTCCACGAGGCCGAGGACCGAGGGCCGCTGGGAGGTCACGAGGACCGTGGGCCGCTGGGGCAGGCGGCGCAGCGCGCCGAGGATCCGCTCCTCGGTGGCCGGGTCGACGGCGGAGGTGGCGTCGTCGAGCACGAGCACCCGGGGCCGGGTCAGGAGGGTCCGGGCCAGGGCCAGGCGCTGGCGCTGGCCGCCCGAGAGGGTCACGCCGCCCTCCCCGACGGGGGTCTGGTAGCCCTCGGGCAGGGCGGCGACGAACTCGTGGGCCCCGGCGAGCCGGCAGGCCTCCTCGACCTCGGCGTCGCTGGCCTCGGGCCGACCGAAGCGGACGTTGTCGGCCACCGTGCCGTTGAACAGGAAGCTCTCCTCGAACACCAGGCCCACCTGGCGCCGCAGGGACCGGAGGGTGACCGAGGCGACGTCGGTCCCGTCGAGCAGGACCCGACCGGCGCTCGGGTCGTAGAGCCGAGCCACCAGGGCGCAGAGGGTGGACTTGCCCGATCCCGAGGGGCCGACCACCGCCACGAGCTCCCCGGGGGCCAGCGCCAGGTCGACCCCCCGGAGGACCTCGGTCCCGTTGCGGTGGGCGAAGCGGACCCCTTCGAAGCGCAGCTCGCCCCGGACCGGTCCGAGGGGCCGGGCCCCGGGCTGCTCGACCAGGGTGGGTTCGAGGGCCAGCAGCTCGGCGATCCGCTCGGCGCCGGCCCGGGCCTGCTGGCCGACCGAGAGGATCCCGGCGAGCATCCGGGCCGGGGCCACCAGCTGGGTCAGGTAGGTGGCGAAGGCCACGAAGGTCCCGATGGAGATCTGCCCGTGGAGCGCCAGCCAGCCGCCCAGGGCCAGGACGGCCACCTGGCCGAGCTGGGGGATGGCCTGGAGCTGCGCGGTCATCTTCGCCCGGAGCCGGATGTTGCGGAGCCGGGAGCCGAAGAGCGATCGGGCGGCCCCGACGAACCGCTGCACCTGCCCGTCCTCCTGGGCGAAGGCCCGGATCACCCGGGCCCCGCTCACCGACTCCTCGACCACCGTGGTGAGCTCGGCCTCCTTGGCCTGGGCGTCCCAGCTCGAGGGGAAGACCGTGGTCCGCAGGCCCCGGGCCGACCAGAAGGTGGCGAGGGGCACGAGGAGGGCCACGAGGAACAGGGGGACGTTCAAGGCGGCCATGACCGCCAGGGACAGGGCGGCCTGGAGCAGGCTGCCCATGACCATGGGGGCCCAGGCCAGCAGCTGCTGGACGAGGCTCAGGTCGCTGTTCGCCCGGGCCACCAGCTGCCCGGTCTGCAAGCCGTCGTGGACCACCAGGTCGAGGCGCAGCAGGTGGGCGTAGAGGGCGTTGCGGACGTCGAGCTGGACGTCGTAGGAGACCCGGCCGCCCACGAAGCGCCGGGCCAGGCTGGACCCGAAGCGCACGACCCCCACGCCGAGGATGGCCACCAGCAGCGGGACGAGCACGTGGTGCCGGGCGGCGATGGCGTCGTCGATGACCGACCGCTGGAGGACCGGCACGGCGGCCAGGCTCCCCATGGAGACCGCAGAGGCCACCAGGGCGACAACCAGCTTCGCCCGGTGGGGCCGGAGGAACCGCCGGGCCTCGGCCCGCCAGCGCCCGCTGCTCGCCTCGTCGCCCGGCAGCTCAGCCCCCTTGCCGGTACCCGTAGAAGCCCTGGCCGCTCTTGCGGCCGAGCAGCCCGGCCTCCACCATCCGGTTCAGCAGCGGCGGGGGCGCGTAGAGCGGCTCCTTGAACTCCTCGTAGAGCGACTCGGCCACCGCCTGGGCGGTGTCCAGGCCGATGAGGTCCAGCAGGGCCAGGGGCCCCATGGGGTGCCCGCACCCCTCGACCATCCCGGCGTCGATGTCCTCCCGGGTGGCGAACCCCGACTCGAGCATCCGGACCGACGAGAGCAGGTACGGGATCAGCAAGGCGTTCACCACGAACCCGGCCCGGTCCGGGGAGGCGATGGCCCGCTTGCCGAGCTGCTCGGTGGCGAGGAACCGGGCCTGCTCCCGGGTCTCCTCGCTGGTGACCAGGGAGCTGATGACCTCCACGAGCCGCATGACCGGCACTGGGTTGAAGAAGTGCAGGCCGAGGACCTGCTCGGGCCGGCTGGTGGCCACCGCCAGCTTCATGATCGGGATGGAGGAGGTGTTCGACGCGAAGAACGCCGTGTCGTTCTCCACGACCTTGTCGAGGCGCCGGTAGGCCTCGAGCTTGGCGGCCTCGTCCTCGACGATGGCCTCCAGCACGCAGTCCACCTCGGCCAGGTCCCCGAGGTCGGTCGTGAACACGAGGTTCGCCAGGGCCTCCTCCCGGGCCGCCCCCGAGAGCTTGCCCCCGCTCACCGCCCGGGCCAAGGAGGCCTCCACCCGGGCCCGGCCCCGGGCCAGGGCGTCGCGGTCGACCTCCACCACCGTGGTCTCCACCCCCGCCCGGGCCAGGACCTCGGCGATCCCCGAGCCCATGAGGCCACAGCCCAGGACCCCGGCACGGCGAACGAGCCGAACAGCCACGGCGCACCCCCTTCCCCTGCAGGTCCCCGGGGCCGCGCCCAGCCGCCGGGGCCGAAGGTTCGGTTCTCGAACGACCTTAGCGGGTGGGGGTGGCGAGGCGCTCTTGGGCCAGCGCCCGCAGCCGCTGGTAGTCGGCCTTGCCGTTCGCGGCCCGACCCAGGCCCTCGGGGAGGACCACGAGCCGCCGGGGCAGCTTGTAGCCGGCCAGGTGGGGCCGGCAGGCGTCCGCCAGGCTGGCCAGCTCGAGCGCGGCCCCCGGTTCGGGCTCGACCACTGCGGTCACCACCTCCCCGAAGCGCTCGTCGGGCACCCCGACCACGACGCAGTCCCGCACCCCGGGGGCCGCCTTCACCACAGCCTCGACCTCGTCGGGGTACACCTTCTCGCCGCCGGTGTTGATGCACACTGAGCCCCGGCCCAAGAGGCGGATGGTGCCGTCGGCCTCGACGGTGGCGTAGTCCCCGGCCACCACGTGCCGGACCCCGTCGAGCATGAGGAAGGTGCCGGCGGTCTTCTCCGGGTCCCGCCAGTAGCCGAGCGGCAGGTGCCCGGCCACCGCGAGCCGGCCCACCTGCCCGGACCCCGGGGCGACGTCCCGGCCCTCGTCGTCCACCACCCGGGTCCGGCCCCCGACCTTGAAACGGGGAGCCACCGCGCCCCCCGCCGCGTCGTCCGCGGGGAGATCGCCGGCGCTGGTGAGGGTCCGGGCCATGCCCCCCGATTCGCTGCTGCCCAGGGAGTCCACCACCACCGCCCGGGGCGCGAACCGCAGCAGCCGGCTCTTCGTCTCGGCGGAGAACGTGAGGCCGGAGGAGAACACGACCCGGAGGGCCGAGAGGTCGTAGCGGGCCGGCTCGGCCTCCAAGGCGGCCACCAGGGGCCGGGCGAAGGCGTCCCCGACGATGCAGAGGCCCTTCAGCCGTTCCCGGCTGAGCACCGTGAGCACCTCGACCGGGTCGAAGCGCTGGCTCGGCAGGGTCCGGACCGCCCCGCCTCGACTCAGGACCGGCAGGACGAAGAACAGGCCGGTGCCGTGCATGAGCGGGGCGGCCGGCAGGACCCCCGGGCCGGGCCGGGCCAGGCGGGCGGCGTAGCCCTCGGGGTCGGCCTCGGCCGGGACCGTGGCGCCCTGGAGCTCCTCGAGCATGCGGAAGAGGCCGTCCTGGGGCCACATCACCCCCTTGGGCTGACCGGTGGTGCCCCCCGTGTAGAGCAGCACCAGGTCGTCCCCGCGGCGGGCCGCGGCGTCGGTGCGCCGGGCCGGGCCGGGGTCGGCCCCGGCCAGGGCCTCGTAGGGCTCGGCCCAGCTGGGGCACGACCCGGTGCCGTCGTCCACCCAGAGCCAGCGCCGGACGGACTCGAGCTCCCCGACAAGAGGCGCCACCCGGTCCACGTAGGCGCCCTGGACCACCACGGCCCCCGGCTCGGCGTCCTCGAGGATGCCCCGGAGCTCCTCGGCGGTGTAGCGGTAGTTGAGGTTGACCGGCACCAGGCGGGCCTTGCTGGCGGCGAAGAACGTCTCGAGGTAGGCGGGGTGGTTCCCGACTAGCTCCCCCACCCGGTCCCCCGGGGCCAGCCCGGCGGCCACGAGCCCCTGGGCCAGGGCCTCGGCCCGGCGCTCGAAGCCGGCCCAGGCGGCCGCCGCCTCCCCGTGCCACCAGGCCGGCGCCTCGGGGAACCGCCTGGCCACCGCCTCCCAGACCGTCGCGAAGGTCCAGCCCGTCACGCCGCTGGACCCTACCCGCCGGGTCCCCGGACCCCGCCAGCCCGCTCGGCCTGCCCGGGCCGGTCACTGCGGGTGGGCCGGCCGCCTCGCCTGCTACCGTCCTCCGGGGCGCCCGGATCCGGGGGCGCCGGGGGAGGGGACGACGGTGGGCGAGCCGACCGCGGCCGACGAGCGCTTCGGCCACCAGCTGCCGGAGCTGGCCGGGACGGTGGCCTCGGGATCGCCCCACTGGCGGGAGAGCGCCTTCCTCGAGCTCCACGACCCCGCCGGCAGGGGCGACTGCGTCTTCGTGGCCATCGGCTGGTACCCGAACCGGGGGCTCCTCGACGCCTTGGTCATGGGCCGGGTGGACGGTCGGCCGGTGCTCGGCCGCCAGGAACGGGCCGTGGACGGGGAGCCCGGGGAGCTCACCGTGCCGGGCCTGGTCCTCCGGGTCCGCCGACCCCTCGAGGAACTGACCCTGAGGGTGGACCCCGACGCCTTCCCGGTGGGCGCCGAGCTGACCTTCTCGGCCCGGACCCGGGCCTACGCCCTGCGGCGGGGCACCCTGCGGACCGAGCGAGGCGAGGTGGTCTGGGACCAGCGGCACCTTCTGCAGTCGGGGGTCTGGTCGGGCCACTACGAGGCCGGGGGCCGGCGACGGCCGGTGGCGGGCTGGCTGGGCCAGCGGGACCGCTCCTGGGGGATCCGGGACCACGGCCGCTGCCCCCTGTGGCTCTGGCTCCAGGTCCAGTTCCCCGAGGGGGCCCTCGGGGCGTGGCACTGGGAGCGGGCCGACGGGGCCCAGGTCTACACCGACGGCGCCTTCCTGCCGGCCGACGGCGGCCCGCCCGTGCCCGTGGTGCGCCTGGAGCACGACCTCGACTGGCTGGACGGCGAGGGCCGCCCCGCCGACTACGGCGGCCACGGGGAGCAGGTCGCCGGGGTGGGGGGCACCTGTCGCTTCCACCTGGCCGACGGCCGGGTCCGCACGCTGGTGGCCGAGGGCGACTTCGCCCGGCCCTACGAGCCGTTCCACCGCGGCGGCCTGCACCTCGTGCGGGTCCGCGCCGAGGACGGCCAGGAGGGCACCGGCATCTACGAGCTGACCGGGGCCCACCACCACCGCTACTTCCCGGCCACCGAGCTGCCCGAAGGAGGCCTGCCCTGAGCCGGCCGAGTCCGACGCCCCGCTTCCCCGAGGGCCCCGCCGACCTCGGACCGGCCTGGTGCCAGGCGGTCCTCGGCCGAGGGGACCCCGAGGGGACCGACGAGGCGGTGGCGGCCGAGGTCGCCCGGGCCGAGGCCGAGGCCGTGGGTACCGGGCAGATGTGCGACACCCTCCGGCTCCGCCTCGCCTGGGCCCCGGCGGGCAGCGGCCCTGCGAGCCTCCTGGTGAAGCTGCCGGCGGCCGACCCCCGGAGCCGGGAGGCCGCCCGGGTGGTCCGGGCCTACGAGAAGGAGGTCCGCTTCTACCAGCTCCTCGCCCCGAGCCTCCCGGTCCGGGTCCCCCGCTGCTGGCACGCCGATCTCGACGAGGAGGACCCGACCCGCTTCGTCCTCGTCCTCGAGGACCTCGCCCCGGCCCGGGCCGGGGACCAGCTGGCCGGCTGCACCGAGGCCGAGGCCCGCGCCGCGCTCGGGGAGCTCGCCCGGCTGCACGCCGCCCGCTGGGGCGACCCGGCCCTGGCGGCGCTGCCCTGGCTGGCCCAGGACCCCGAGGCGAACGCGGCCTTCCTCGGCCAGCTCCTGCCCGGCCTGTGGGCCGGGTTCCAGGAGCGCTACGCCGGTCGCCTGGTCCCCGAGGTCGAAACCGCCGGGGCCCAGCTCCTCGATCGGCTCGACCGCTACCTCCGGCCGTCCTCGACCCCGGGGACCGTGCTCCACGGGGACTTCCGGCTCGACAACCTCCTCTTCGACCGGGACGAGGAGGGGCGGGGGCGCTGCGCGGTGGTGGACTGGCAGACCTGCCGGCTGGGCCCGGGACCCGAGGACCTCGCGTACTTCCTCGGCGCGAGCCTCCTCCCCGAGGACCGGGAGCGGCTCGAGCGGGACCTCGTCGAGGCCTACCACGCCGAGCTCGCCTCGCTCGGGGTCCGGGACTATCCCCTGGCGGCCTGCTGGGCCGACTACCGCCGGGGGGCCTGGGGCGGCCTCGTCATGGCCTTCGCGGCTGCCATGCTGGTCCAGCGGACCGAGCGGGGGGACCGCATGTTCCTCTGCATGGCCGAGCGCCACGCCGGCCAAGCCCTCGCCCTCGACCCGACCGGGCCGAGCTGAGCGAAGCGGCACCCGGGGCGCGCCGCCCCCTGCACGAGAAACCGCTCGACACAGCGGGGTCGAGGGCGAAGAATCAAGGAAGGGGGCACGAAGTCGGGCGCTCGGGGGCCGCGATCGGGCCCCGAGGCCGCCCGTGGGGGAGGAGGCCGGTCGTGCCGGGAACCCTTGAAGAGGCGAGCACCGAGGAGCCCTTCGAGCCCCTCGCCCGGGCCGCCTTGACCCTGGCCCGCCGGGTGGCGGCCGGGGGGACGCTGTTCAGCGCGGCTCCGGCCTGGCCCTGGCACGCCCAGCACGTGGCGGTGGAGTTCGTCCACCCGGTGGTGGTCGGGGCGAGGGCGGTGGACGCCGTGGCCGTCCCGGCCGAGGACCCGGTGGGCTGGCTCCGTCCCCTGGCGCGGCGAGGCGACGTCGTGGTGCTGGTGGCGGACGGGGCCGATCGGACCGCTCGTCGGCTGGCCGCTCGGGCGGCCCTCTGGGGGGTGACGAGCATCTGGTTGGCCGTCGGCGAGCCGCCCCCCGTCGGCGCCGCCCACCACGTCGTGCACCTGTACCCCGACCCGGCGGCCAGCTTCTCGGGGCGGGCCGTCCTCGGCTACCACCTGCTCTGGGAGCTCAGCCAGCTCTGCTTCGAGCACCCGGGGCTCTTGGCGCCAGGACCCTCGACCGACACCGCCGAGACGGCCTGCGTGGGGGACCACTGCGTGACCTGCAGCGACGAGGGTCGCCTGGGCGAGGTGCTGGCCGTGGCGGGCACCACGGCTCGCTGCGCCACCGAGCGAGGGGAGGAGCCCGTGGACACCGGTCTGCTCGGCCCCCTGGCGCCCGGCGACCTGGTGCTGATCCATGCCGGGGTGGCCCTCCAGGTCCTTCCCGAGGAGGCCCTGCTCCGCGAGGAGTCGGTCCTGGCCGGGGAGCTCCCGCGGTGACTGGCGCCGAACCGACCGGGTTCCTCTACCCGTTCTTGGATCGAGCCGAGCGGGACGAGGCCGGGCTGCTCGCGGCCCTGGCCGCCTCGGGTCGGGCGAAGGCCGAGGCGTCCGCCACGATCACCGCCGAGGCCCTGGCCGCCGCGGCCCCGCTGCTCGCTGACGCCGCGGCGACGATCGCTCAGCGGATCCGTGCCGGGGGGCGGGTCCTCACCATCGGCAACGGGGGCAGCGCCACCGACGCCGAGCTCGCCGCCGCCAGTTTCGCCCGACCCCCGACGGGCCGAAGCGTCCCGGCCCGGGCCCTCGTGGACGACCCGGCGGTGCTGACCGCCCTGGCCAACGACATCGGGGTGGAGGCGGTCTTCGCCCGCCAGGTGGCCGCGGCCGCCCACCCGAGCGACGTCCTGGTGGCCTTCTCCACCAGCGGGAACTCGCCGAACCTGCTCGCGGCCATCGCCCAGGCCCACCGTCAGGGCCTCTACACCCTGGGCATGGCAGGCCACGACGGGGGCGCCATGGCCCAGTGCGCCGAGCTCGACTGCTGCCTGGTGGTCCGGGCCCAGAGCGTCCACCGGGTCCAAGAAGCCCAGGACGGCCTCCTCGACGCCCTCCGCCACGCGGTGCAGGCCGCGCTCGAGGACCTGGCCGAGGAAGCAGCCGAGCCGAAAGGAGCCCCATGAGCGAACCGGTGCTGCGGGACGAGCAGCGGGTGCTGGAGCGCATCGAGCAGGCCAGGCGACGGCCGCCTCGGCTGCGGGACGAGGTGGTCACCTCCGCGCACGGCGCCGGGGGCAAGGCCTCCGCGGCACTCGTCGAGGCCCTGTTCCTCCCGGCCTTCGCCCCCGCCGAGGGCGCCGCACCGCCGCTCACCGACGCCGCGGTCCTCGACCTCCCCGGCGCCCAGGTGGCCTTCTCGACCGACAGCTTCGTGGTCCGCCCCCGCTTCTTCCCCGGCGGGTCCATCGGGCACCTGGCCGTCCACGGCACGGTGAACGACCTCGCCATGATGGGGGCCGAGCCGCGCTGGCTGTCCTGCGCCTTCGTCATCGAGGAGGGCCTGTCCGTGGAGGAGCTCCGACGGGTCGCCACCGACATGGGCCAGGCCGCCCAGGCGGCCGGGGTGCAGCTGGTGACCGGGGACACGAAGGTGGTCGGGCGGGGCGCGGCCGACGGGCTCTACGTCACGACCGCCGGGGTGGGCCTGGTGCGAGCCGGGGTCCGACTGGCAGCCGACCAGGTCCGTCCCGGGGACCAGGTGCTGGTCTCGGGGACCCTCGGGGACCACGGGGTGGCGGTGCTCCTCGCCCGAGGCGACCTGGCCCTGGAGGCCGAAGTGACCTCCGACACCGCCCCCCTGGCCGACCTGGTCGGCCGGCTGCTCGACGCCGCCCCGTCGCTGCGCTGGCTGCGGGACCCTACCCGGGGCGGGGTGGCGACCGTCTGCAACGAGCTGGCCCGAGCCGCCCAGGTGGCAGTGGTGCTCGACGAGGCCGCCCTGCCCCTCGACCCGGTCGTCGGGGGGGCCTGCGACCTGCTGGGCATCGACCCGCTCTACGTGGCCAACGAGGGGAAGCTGGTGGCGGTCGTTGGCCCCGAGGACGCGGAGGCGGCCCTGGAGGCCCTGCGGTCCCATCCGCTCGGCGCCCGGGCTGCCCGGATCGGCGAGGTCCGGGGGGATCCGCCGGGGATCGTGGTCCTGCGAACCGCCTTCGGCGGCACCCGGATCGTCGACATGCTCGTCGGCGACCCCCTGCCTCGGATCTGCTGAGGTGGTGGCCGACGGGTCGGTGGAGGCGGGCTGGTCCCAGCGGACCCTCCGGGTCCGGGGCACGGTCCAAGGGGTCGGGTACCGGCCCTTCGTCTACCGCTCGGCGCAGGCCCTGGGGCTGCGCGGCTTCGTCCGCAACGACCCGTACGGGGTCCTCGTGGTCTGCGCCGGCCCGCCGGCCGCCGTGGCCGAGCTGCGCCGGCGGCTCGCGGAGGAGGCCCCGCCCCTCGCCCGGGTGGAGGCGGTCGAGGAGTCCGAGGGGCCCGACCCGGCCACCGGCCTGGACCCGACCGGGGGCCGTCCCCTGCCCGAGGGTTTCGAGATCCGGGCCAGCGGGCACGAGGGGGACGCGCGGGTGCCGGTCGCCCCGGACACCGCCACCTGCCCGGCCTGCCTCGCCGAGATCCGGGACCCTGCCAACCGCCGCTACCGCTACCCGTTCACGAACTGCACCGACTGCGGGCCCCGCTACACCATCGTGCGGGCCCTGCCCTACGACCGTCCCCAGACCACCATGGCCGGCTTCCCCCTGTGCCCGGCCTGCCAGGCCGAGTACGACGACCCGGGGGACCGCCGCTTCCACGCCCAGCCCAACGCCTGCCCGGCCTGCGGCCCCCGGCTCCGGCTGGTGGCGCCGGACGGCACGCTCGTGGCCGAGGCCGACGGCGCGTTGGACCGGGCCGTGCAGCTGCTGCTGGACGGGGGGATCCTGGCCCTGAAGGGCATCGGCGGCTACCACCTGGCCTGCGACGCCGCCCAGGAGGCGGCGGTGGCCGAGCTGCGGCGCCGCAAGGCCAGGGACGCGAAGCCCTTCGCCCTCATGGTGCCTGACCTGGCCAGCGCGGAGGCCCTCTGCCGGCTCGACGACGAGGCCCGCGCCGTTCTCTGCTCGGGCCGCCGGCCGATCGTGCTGGCCCGCCGCCGCCCCGGGGGCCCGGCGGTGGCCGAGGCGGTGGCTCCCGGGCTGGTGGAGCTCGGGGTCATGCTGCCCTACAGCCCCCTGCACCACCTGCTGCTGGACGGGGTGCGGCGGCCACTGGTCATGACGAGCGGGAACCGGAGCGACGAGCCGATCTGCCAGGAGGACGACGACGCGCTGGTCCGCCTCGGCCCCTTGGCCGACGCGCTGCTCCAGCACGACCGGCCGATCCACATCCGGTGCGACGACTCGGTCGTCCGGGCCACGCCCCTCGGCGTCCAGCTGGTCCGCCGTTCCCGGGGTTTCGCTCCCGAACCCCTGCCCCTGCCCCCCGGGGTGCGGGCCACGCGGCCGGTGCTGGCCCTCGGCGCGGAGCTGAAGGCCACGGTGGCGGTGGCCCAGGGGGGCAGCGTCGTGGCCAGCCACCACCTGGGGGACCTCGAGCACCTGGAGGCCTTCGCCGCCTTCGAGCAGGCGGTCGAGCACCTGCCCCGGCTCTCGGGGCTCTGCCCCGAGGTCCTGGCCTGCGACCTGCACCCCGAGTACCTCTCCACGAAGCACGCCGAGGTGCTCGCCGAGGAGCTCGGCGCCGAGCTGCTCGGCGTGCAGCACCACCACGCCCACCTCGCGGCCCTCCTGGTCGACCGCCAGGTCAGCGGCCCGGTGCTCGGGGTGGCCTTCGACGGGTTCGGCTACGGGACCGACGGGACCCTCTGGGGGGGCGAGCTGCTGGTCTGCGACCTGGTCCGCGCCCGGCGGGTCGGGCGGCTCCTGCCGGTGGCCCTCCCCGGGGGGAGCCAGGCGGTCCGGGAGCCCTGGCGGATGGCCGTGGCGTGGCTGGCCGCCACCGGGGGGGACCAGCTGGTGGCCGACGAGGCCGAGCACCTCGGCTTCGAGGCCCGCTGGCCCGCGGTCCTGGCCCTCTGCCGGGCCCCGGGCACCCTGCGCACCAGCAGCGCGGGCCGGCTGTTCGACGCGGTGGCCGCCCTCCTGGGAGTCCGGCAGCGCGTCAGCTACGAGGGCCAGGCGGCGGTCGAGCTCGAGGCGCTGGCCGCCACCGTCGACCCGGGGGCCGTCCCGGTCCTGCCAATGGCGGTGCGAGGCGGCCGGGGCCAGGCCCCCGCCGTGCTCGACCCCCGGGGCCTGCTCCGGGCCCTCGTCGCCGATCGGCACCGGGGTGTGCCCGCTGCGGTGCTGGCCGCCGCCTTCCACCGGAGCCTCGCCGAGGGGACCGCCCGGCTGGCCGGCGCCCTGGCCGCCCGGTTCCACCTCGACCGGGTGGCGCTCTCGGGCGGGGTCTTCCAGAACGTGCTGCTCAGCGAGTGGCTCGTCCGGGCCCTCGAGGGGCGCGGCCTCGAGGTGCTCGCCCACCGGCAGCTGCCGCCGAACGACGGGTCGATCTCGATCGGGCAGGCGGCGGTGGCCGCCGCCCGCCAGGCGACCGGCGCGACGAGCCCTCCTCCTTCGGCGCGTCGCACAGCAGCCGGAGGTCCTCCTCGCTGAGCACCCCCGACCCGAAGGCGCCGGCGTCGAGGACCCCGGCGAAGAGGGCGGCCTTGCGTGCCTTGAGGGCCATGACCTTCTCCTCGATGGTGTCCCTGGCCACGAGGCGGTAGACGTGCACGGCGCGGGTCTGGCCGATCCGGTGGGCCCGGTCGACGGCCTGCTGCTCGCTGGCCGGGTTCCACCAACGGCACGCCCAGGTCCTCGGCCTGGGCGAGCAGGTCCCAGACCCGACGGCTCGTGATCCCCTCCAGCCAGACCGTCTCCCCCCGCCCGTAGAGGAAGAGGCCCGTCGAGCCCACCTGGGCCAGGGTCGCGAGTTCCTGGAGGACGCGGACCTGCTCGGGAAGAGGGGGGAGTCCGCTCGTCGGCAGGGCCCGCAGGTAGGGAAGGTGGCTCCAGGACAGCCCGCTGCGGGTCCAGCGTCCCGAGGCGCCCCCGGCGACCGGCCGGAGGCGGACCCCTGGGGTCTCGACGGCACCGCCTCGCCCGGGGACCCGCCGGGTGGTCAGCTCGGCCTGGAGGGCCAGGGCCCCGTGCCGCGGGTCCCGTTGCTGCCCGGCCGGCCCGCTCGAGCCCACCAGCCCTCGGAGGAGCTCCTCCCAGGGCCGGGACGGTCCCTGCCGGGTGGTGCTCCCGGGGGACCCAAGCCGGGAGGGGCGAGCCGCGGGCCGAAGGGTCGACCCGGCGCCCTCGAGGACGAGGAGGACGGCGACGGCGTGCTTGCAGTCGATGCCGACCGGGCAGTCGCAGCGCCCGGTCAGGTCCAGCAGCTCCCCCTCGGGATCCCAGGAGAGGTGCAGCTGCACCCGGTAGGGGGTGGTGCGGGTGCCCTGCACCACCCCGTGGGCCTCGACCCCCGGCCGCTGCCACTCGGCCCGCCGGACCCGCCCGGCTGCGGCGTAGGCCCGGGCCCGGGCGAGGGTTCGTTGCCCGACCAGGGAGGCCAACGCAGTGAGAGAAGCGCGACGGGTCGCCGGTCCCGAGCCCTGGTCTTGGCCGCTCGCGGACCGGAGCCCCTCGAGCGGCAGTGGCTGCACGCCCTCACCGTAGCAACCGGTCCGGCCCACAGGGGGGGGACCAGGGGGTCGACCCAGGGCAGGCCGGGCCCTCAGACCGGCACCGGCGCGCCTGCCCCGACCTCGGTCGCCATCTGCCGGTGCAGCCGGCCGAAGTGGTAGTACGCGGCGCAGGCCCCTTCGGAGGGCAGGCGGTCCCGAAAACCTTGCACTGCCAGGGTTTCAGCACCCCTTTGAGGACCTCCCCGCACTGGCAGGCCTTGGGGTCGGCCACCCGGACCGCTGGCACGGCGAAGCGCCGCTCGGCGTCGAACGGGGCGAAACGCTCGTTGAGCGCCAAGGCGCTCTGGGCGATGAACCCCAGGCCGCGCCACTCGAAGAACGGCCGCAGCTCGAAGACCTCGGCCATGACCGCGAGGGCTCGGGGGTTCCCCTCCTCCCTGACGCAGCGGGTGTACTGGTTCTCGACGCGGCAGCGCCCCTCGGCCCGCTGCCGCAGCAGCATGACCACCGCCTGCAGGATGTCCAGGGGCTCGAAGCCGGCGGTCACCACCGGCTTGCGGTACTCCTCGGCGACGAAGCGGTAGGGCCGCTGGCCGACCACCGTCGAGACGTGGCCCGGACCGATGAACCCGTCCAGGCGCAGGTCCGGGGAGTCCAAGATGGCCTTGATGGGGGGCACGATGGTGACGTGGTTGCAGAACACCGAGAAGTTCCTCACCCCCTCGGCCTCCGCCCGGAGCAGGGTCAGGGCCGTGGAGGGGGCCGTGGTCTCGAACCCCACGGCGAAGAACACCACCTGCCGGTCCGGGTTCTCCTTGGCCAGTCGCAGGGCGTCGAGGGGCGAGTACACGAAGCGGACGTCCGCTCCCTTGGCCTTGGCCTCGAGGAGGCTGCCCGCCGAGCCCGGGACCCGCATCATGTCGCCGAAGCTGGTGAAGAGGACCCCCTCGGTGCGGGCAACGGCGATGGCGTCGTCCACCCGGCCCATGGGGATGACGCACACCGGGCAGCCCGGCCCGTGCACCAGCTCGATGTTCTCGGGCAAAAGGTGCTCGATGCCGAAGCGGTAGATGGTGTGGGTGTGCCCGCCGCAGACCTCCATGAACTTCACGTGCTCCCCGGCGGCCAGGGCACTGGCCTCGGCCACCAGGGCGCGGGCTGCCGCCGGATCCCGGAACTCCTCCACGAACCGCATGCTTGCTCCTCTCGACCCGACCGTGGGACGGCCAGCTGGCACGCTGGCCCGGGGTCACGCCGACCGGTGCTCAGGCCACGCGCCGGAGCTGGCCGGGGCCCTGGGGGGCGATGCGCTCGGCCAGCAGACCCCGACCCTGCTGCAGCAGGTCCTTGCCCATCGCCATCCCGCCGCTCACCATGTCCCGGACCTCCTGGGACCGGACGATGGTGTCCCAGGCCCGACGCAGCTCCTCGAACCCCTCCCGGCCCGCCCGGGTCCCCATGACGTAGCCCACGACGAACCCGATGAGTGCACCCATGTCGCCTCCCTCCTGTCTTCCCTTCTCGCCCGTTGCCCTTTTTTTCGCTTTCGCTTCCCTCCCCGCGCGCCCTTCAGCCACTCCGGCCCCTCGCCTCAGGTGATCCGGGAGTCGGCCACCGCCCGGACCTCGTCCTGGTACGCCTGGCCGAGCAGCTGGAGCCCCTCCAGGGCCCGGGCGGCCTCCTCCTCGTCGATCTTCGCCATGGCGAAGCCCACGTGGATAAGGACCCAGTCCCCAGGCGCGATCCCCTCGTCGAGCAGCAGCCCGACGTTCACGTTCCGCCGCACCCCCGCCACGTCCACCGAGGCGAGGTGGTGGGCCTCGTCAGCCATGGCCACCACTTGGCCAGGGATCCCCAGACACATGGACCGACCTCCTCAACCCGCGGGCTGCCCGGCTGGCCGGTAGGCCAGCCGCTCCAGCACCAGCTCGTCCCCGCCCCGGAGCTCGACCGCCACCGCTCCGCATGCCGGACAGGACGCCATCGGCTCGGTCACCGGGCTGGTCCGGCCGCAGGCCCGGCAGGCCAGCTCGGCCGGGACCACCACGAGCTCCACCGCGGCGCCCGCCGCCACGCTCCCCTCGGCCACCAGGGCGAAGGACTGGGCGAAGGACGCCTCGTGGACGTGGAGCAGTGCTCCGACCCGGACCCGGGCGCTGGCCACGGGGCGCCCCCCGGCCCGTCGCTCCAGGGCGTCGAGCACGGCCTCGGCGATGCCCAGCTCGTGCACCGCTCAACCTCCTTGCCCGGCGCCGGGACCGGCCGGGCGGGCCACGAGCCGCGCCCGGACCTCCACCTCGGGGTAGACCTTCAGCATGGCGATCCGCGGCGGCTCGAGGCCGAAGTCCCGGATGTCGAACTGGTGCGCGCCCTCCACCACGACCGACCCGTCTCCCTCCACCCGGAGCGTCACGAGGTCCTCGGCGACCTGGCTGGCGCCCCGGAACGCCACGGTCCCCCGCACCCGGTACCGACCGGGCTGGTCGTCGGGGGCCACGTCCTCGAGACGAGCCTCGATGCTCGGGTAGCGCCGAGGGTCCAGCCGGCGGCGAAGCTCCCGGTCGTAGAGGGGGTTGCCGGTCGCCAGCTCCCCGACCGGGACCTCGAGCGTGCCGGCTACCGGGGTGCCCGGCACCAGTCGGCCCTCCTCGTCCAGCTCCAGCTCGAGGTCGCCGGCCAGGTCGCTGCTCTCGACCTCGATCGGGTGGACGCTCGATCGGGCAGCCATGGTGAGCGTCGAACGGCTGGGGTCGAACGTGTACCGGGTCACGGGCTCGGCCTCGCCCCCGGGTCCCGGCGCGCGCCGTGGACCATCCCTCACATCTCCCGGATCTTCAGGTACCGGGCGATGTCCGGGAGGGACCGAACGATGAGCGCCGCCAACGCGGCGAAGAGCACCGAGAACACCAGCCGCTTGATCACGACCGCACCTCCTCTCCGGCGGGACGCCGCACCGCGCCCCGCGTCGCTTCCTCGACCAGCTCCTCGACCAGGCGGCACGCGGCGGGCACGGCGCGTGCCACCGGGTCCGACAGGCCCATCTCCTCGGCGAGGCGGCCCGGGACGCAGCCCACGAGCAGGACCAGCCCGACCTCGGCGCCGAGGGAGCCGGCCATCGCCAAGACGGTCTCGGGGTCCATGCCGTGGGCGTCCATCGCCACCCCCTCCTGCTCCCCGAGGGCCGGGTCCCGGCCGCCCCCGGGGACCGCGGCGCCCTCGGATCCCGGGAGGGGGAGCTCCACGACGCGCAGGGTCCCCGGGGGATCCTGACCGGCCACCGCGTCCACCAGCACGACGACGTCCCAGCCGTCGAGAAGCTGGTAGGCGAGGTGGACCCCTCGGATCCCGCTGTCCTGGACCGTGACCCCCGGCGGCCAGGACCGTCGGGCGAGCTGCTCGGCGACCGCCACCCCGAACCCGTCGTCCCCGAGGAAGACGTTCCCAATGCCGGCGACCAGCACCCGCGGCCGCCTCCCCTCGGCAGGGTCGTCGTCGTGCCGTGCTCCGCCGGAGCCCGCCCCGGTCCGCTCCGCCCCGTCCCCGTCCAGTCGCTCGAGCTCGTCCGGCGCGAAGTACCAGTAGCGGCCGAACCACCGGTGCAGGTCCGCGCCGGGGTCGTCGTCGAGGACCACCGCGAGGTGGACCTGGCCGTCCAGGTCCGAGAACACCCCGGTGACCGTGGCGGTCCGACCGGCGAGGAAGAGGTCCTGGGCGTCGGCCCGCCGGCCGGGGCGCAGCAGCACCCGGTCCCCGGCCCGGGTCGGCCGGCCGCTCACCAGGGCGGCGTCGGTCTCGGGGCAGACCGACTGGTCCAGCCCCGGGTCCCACCACGGTTCGGTCGGCGTCGCGACGCTCGGGGGGTCGGGGCACGACGAGGCCGCGGTCGTCGGTCCGGTCGGAGGGGACGCCCCGAGGGGCTGCCAGGACCGGATGGTGCCGTGCAGGGCGCCGAGGCCCTCGGGGCCGAGCCCTTCGCACCGGGCGAGGATCCGGGCGACCGCCGGGTCGGTGGCCGCCGCCTCCCGCTTCTCCTCGTCGGTCAGGGTCAGGACCCGCAGGGCCAGGAGCTCGTCGATCTCGGTGGCGTCGAAGAAATCCCCGGGGCTCTCCGGCGCTACCTGGGGATCCTCGGGCAGGGCGATGGGCGAGAGCAAGAGCGCTGCCGCCCGCTGCCTGCCGCCGACGAGCGACGGGAAGACCCCCTCGGCCTCGCAGCGCTCCATCGCCCGCCAGTGCTCCGGGGGCGGGTCCAGGCTCGAGAGGAACGCCCCGCCCTCCACCCCGAGGAGGAGGTGGGCACCGAGGAGGGACCGCCGGGCGGCCAGGTCCCGCCAACGGGCCCGGGCCGAGACCCCCGGGCCGGTCGGCGAGGCGACCTCCTCGATCCGAGGAGCGTGCCAGACGGTCCGGTTCTCGAGGGCCACCTCGACCAGGACCGGCCCGGCCGGTCCTCCGAGCCGTTCGGCCCGGAGGGACACCCGGGCGCGCACCGTCCAGCGGCGCCGCACGATCCGGCCCAACACCTCGCTCGCTGCTCGGTCCTGCCGGCCGACGGGCTCGAGGTCCCGGCCCCCCGGCAGGGTGACGCTCCAGCGGCGAGGGCCGGCCATCAGCTCGCCGAGGGTGTTGGGTCCGAGGGGGTGCTCGTGGGCGACGGCCTCGTCGAAGGGGAGCACCTCGTCGGGACCCACCTGGAGTGCCGGGGCGCTCCGGAACCGCCCCCCAGCGGTGGCCCGCTGGACGGTCCGCTGCTGGAGCTGCAGGCACCGGACCAGCACCACCAGGCTGGCCTGGTCGTCGCCCTCGAGCAGCACGCGGGCCCGGAGGCGGCTGCGCTCGGAGGGATCGACGGCAGCGGCGGCCGGCGGGACGAGCACCCCGAACTGCCAGCGCACCTGGTTCTTCGGCGCCGAGCGCCGATAGGGGTAGAGGACGTACCCCTCGGTGAGCACGGCGTCGGCCACCCGGCGGGCCGTGGCGAAGACCGCCTCGAGCGTCGTCGGCACGGCGACCCCGGGTGTCACTGGGGCACCTCCACGGCGCGCAGCAACGACCGGACGGCCTCGTCCCAGGTGGCCAGCGCGGCTCGGGCCTTGTACTCGCCCAGGGCATCGATGGTCGTCCGCGGCAGGCGGATCCACCCGGAGCCCGGATAGAAGCGGTCCATGGCTTCTTCCCAGAGCGACCTCGGCAGGCCCAGGCGCCCCTCGGCCTGCCAGGGGATCGGCTCGACCAGCGGCCGGCCGTCGTGGACTCGGAACACCGTGCCGCTGAACAGCAGGACCAGGGGCACCTCGCCCCCTCGGAGCCCCTGGAGGTACCGGCCGGCTGCCACCTCCAGGTCGTAGCTCACGGCCATGGGGAGGGCCACCTCGGTCACCCCTTGGAAGGGTCCCACGCAGGTGGCCAGCTCGGCCCAGAGGAAGGGGTGGAGCGAACCCGACCACTGGGAGGGCTGGCCGAAGAGCTCCACGAGCCCGTCGCGTTCGGCAGGCCCGTAGCTGCGGCGCTCCGGCTCGATGCGCACCTGGGTCCGCAGCAGCACGGCGTGGACCTTGCCGTGGTCGGGTTCCTCCAACCGGACCCGGAAGGACAGGGTGGGCACCGCGGCGTAGCGCTCGACCTCCACCCCGAGGACCTCGAGCTCGAGCCCCTTCACCGCCGGCTCCCGCTCACGGTCGTGCGCTCCGTCATGGCTTCGGCCAGCCGTCCGCGGAACCGGGCCACCACCGCCTGGGCGGCCGGGCCGCCGTCGAACCCCCGCCAGGACTGCCGGAGCGCCCCCACCAGCTCGTAGCAGGTGTCGATCGGCACCACCCACCCCTCGCCAGGGCCGGCGAGCGGCCAGCCCCGACCGGGGTGGTACAGGAAGAAGGCCTGGACCTCGGGGAGCAGGTGCTGCACCTCGGGATGGGCGTCGCCGAGGGCCCTCCACGAGGCGCCCTCCAGCTCGGCCCAGGCGGCCCCCGCCGCCCCGGGGAACGCCGCGCTCGGCTGCCCTGCGTCGTCGACCACCACGAAGACCACCCCGACCGGCAGACCGAGCCGGGCCCACCAGTCGCCCGCCACCGGCTCGGCCAGCGGCACGACCTCGCCGGGGATGGCTCGCAGACGGCCGGCGCCCGCCCCGGGGTGTTCGAAGAGCAGCCGGCACGCCCGACAGCAGCACCGCACCTGGCGCTCCGGCACCTCCAGGAGGTGGCCGTGGGCGGCTTCCAGGGCCTCCCCGCAGAGCTCGCAGCGCTGCCCGTCCGCCCCTCCCCGGGCCCGGAGGCGACGGAGCGCCGCGAAGCCGGCCTCGGTGGCGCCGGTCATCGTCGGGCCAGGAGCCGGACCGGGGTGGGCGCCGGGGGCCGCTCCACCACCACCTCCTCGAGCTCGGGAGCCGCGCTCGCCAGCGCCCGCCGCACGCGGCGCTCCACCTGGTCGGGTCCGGTCAGCGACGTGGCGGCCACCAGCAGCCGCACCCGGACCCGGCCCTGGCTGCCGTCCACTTCCAAGACGGTGGCGTCCGAGCCGTCCCTGCCGTCCACGACCCCGGCCACCGCTCGCTCCACCCGAGCCCGGAGGTCCGAGGGGTGCAGGTCGTGGAGGGCCAGCAGGCCCCCGACCAGCTCGTCCTCGGCCAAGGCCTCGAGGCACCCGCAGGCCGGGTGGTCGCCGGGGAGCCCGGCTGACCGGGCGGTGAGCTGGACCACCCGGGCCAGTCCGGCCCCGTAGAGGTCGCTCACCGCCCGGACCAGGTCCTCGGCCAGTGCCCTGGCCTCGGGGTCGGCCAGGTCCCCGAGGCGCCCCAGCAACCGGTCGACCCGCCCGGCCGCCTCGGCCGCCCGCTCGCCGAGGACGTCGCTCACTGGGCCAGCGGCTCGGGCGCCGCCGTCGGGGTGTGGAGCTTCTTTAAGACCTTGCCCCGGCCAGGCAGGGGTCGAAGCTGCGGACCGCCCGCATGATGTCGATGCCCTTGAAGTGCTCCCGGTCGTTCTCCTCGAAGATCGGCGTGTTCTGGACCGCGTCCTCGTAGGGGCCCGGCGTCCCGTAGACGTCCCGGGGGTTGGCGTTCCACGGGGTCGGCGGGTAGGGGTGGTAGTTGGCGATCTTGCCGTCCCGGATGACGAGGTGGTGGGAGAGCACCCCCCGGACCGCCTCGGTGAACCCGCAGCCGATCCCCTCGTCGGGCACCTCGAAGGGCTCCCAGGTCTTCGTCCGACCGGCCCGCACCTCGGCCAGGGCCTGCTCCACGAAGTGCAGGGCGCAGGCCGCCGCGTAGGCCTGGAAGTAGGTCCTGGCGCGGTCCCGCTCGATGGCGTTCGACCACTGCGGGATCTTCCACTCGAAGGTCACCTCGGGCTTCAGGGCGGTCCGTGGCAGGTGGATGAGCACGCTGTGCCCGGTGGCCTTCACGTAGCCGATGTCGACCAGCCCCGAGAGGGCCGTCGCCCAGAGTCGGGCGATGGGCCCGCCCCCGGTGTCGAGGGCCAGGTGGTCGGTGCCGTCGAACCACCGAGGCGACATCACCCAGCTGTAGGCCCCGTCGAAGTCCCGCTTCTGCGGCTGGGGCAGGGTGTGCTGGTTCCAGGGGTGCCGACGGTCGACCGGGTTCCCCAGGGGGTCCCGGGTGACGAAGAGCTCCTGGTCCTCCCAGTCCTGGTAGTAGGAGTGCCCGAGGAGGATCCGGATGCCGAGGTTGATGTCGACCAGGTCGTTGGTGACCAGCTGACCGTCCACCACCACCCCCGGGGTCACGAACATCTTGCGGCCCCACTCGCTCATGTCCCGGTAGGAGAAGTTGCAGGCCTCGGGGTCCTGGAAGCTGCCCCAGCACCCCAGGAGCACCCGGCGCCGCCCGACCTCCTCGTAGCCCGGCAGGGCCTGGTAGAAGAAGTCGAAGAGGTCGTCGTGCATCGGCACGACCCGCTTCATGAACTCGACGTAGCGCATGAGCCGGGTCAGGTAGTCGGTGAAGAGCTGGATGGTGGCGGTCGTGCCCACCCCGCCGGGGTAGAGGGTCGAGGGATGGACGTGCCGGCCCTCCATGAGGCAGAACATCTCCCGGGTCCACCGGCTCACCTGGAGGGCCTCCCGGTAGAACTCCCCCTCGAAGGGGTTGAGGGCCCGCATGATGTCGCCGATGGTCCGGTACCCGTGGTCGGCGGCGTGCGGCGCCTCGGTCCGGTTCGCCTGCTCGAGGACCCCCGGGTTCGTCTCCTTCACCATCTTCTCGCAGAAGTCCACCCCGACGAGGTTCTCCTGGAAGATGTTGTGGTCGAACATGTACTCGGCGGCCTCGCCGAGGTTCACGATCCACTCGCCCAGGTGGGGGGGCTTCACCCCGTAGGCCATGTTCTGGGCGTAGCAGGAGCAGGTGGCGTGGTTGTCCCCGCAGATCCCGCAGATCCGACTGGTGATGAAGTGGGCGTCCCGGGGGTCCTTGCCCTTCATGAAGATGCTGTAGCCCCGGAAGACCGAGGACGTCGAGTGGCACTCGACGACCCGCTTCTGGGAGAAGTCGACCTTGGCGTAGATGCCGAGGGAGCCGACGATCCTCGTGATCGGGTCCCAGGCCATCTCCACGACGTCGCTCGACGTCGTCTGGGTCTTGGTCGGACCGGGCTGGGTAGTGGTCATGGTCGTTTCTCGCTCCTCTTTTCGGGCTCGGCTGGACAGTGCAGCTGCCAGGGTTTCCTCGGGGGTGCCGCTCGCCGCGGGACGGCGGCGGCGCAGCACGGGCACCGCCGGTTCAGCGCCACTCGGCGGTGTAGCCGGTGAGCAGCCGACGACCGGGTGTCCGCCACTTGGGCTCCTCGTCGACCGTCTTCACCGTCACTTTCCGGAGGGCACGGATGGCGTTCCCGTAGATCCCACTGGCCAGCGTGGACACGGTGGCCCCCGGGGGCTCGTCCATGAACGGCATGAACTTGTCGGGGAAGCCAGGCATGGTGCAGCCGATGCAGATGCCACCGACGTTCGGGCACCCCCCAACGCCGTTCACCCAGCCCCGCTTCGGCACGTTGCACTTCACCACCGGGCCCCAGCAGCCGAGCTTCACGATGCACTTCGGCGAGCCGTACTCGCCGGCGAAGTCGCCCTGCTCGTAGTAGCCGGCCCGGTCGCATCCCTCGTGGACCGTCCGGCCGAAGAGCCACTCGGGTCGCAGCGCCTCGTCCAAGGGGATCGGCGGGGCCTGCCCGGTGGCCTGGTAGAGCAGGTAGAGGATGGTCTCGGCCAGGTTGTCGGGGTGGATCGGGCAACCCGGGACGCAGACGATGGGGATGCCCGCCTTCGATCGCCACCCCCAGCCGAGGTAGTCGGGGACGCCCATGGCCCCCGTGGGGTTGCCGGCCATGGCGTGCATCCCCCCGTAGGTGGCGCACGTTCCCACCGCGAGGACCGCGAGGGCCTTCGGGGCGAGGCGGTCGAGCCATTCGCTGGTGGTCATGGGCTGGCCGGTGTCGGGGTTGTTGCCGAACCCGCACCAGTACCCCTCCCGCTTCACCGCCTCGTTCGGGATGGACCCCTCCACGACGAGGACGAAGGGCTCCAGCTCGCCCCGGTCCGCCTTGTGGAACCAGGAGATGAAGTCGTCGGCCCCACCCTCCGGACCGCACTCGAAGTCGATGAGCGGCCAGTGCACGGCCACCTTCGGGAGGCCCGGCAGGGCCCCCATGGCGATCTCCTCGATGCTCGGCTGGGTGGCGCTGGTGAGCGCGACGGAGTCCCCGTCGCAGCTCAGCCCGGCGTTGATCCAGAGCACGTGGACGACCGTCTCCTCGGCGCGCTCCTGCACCTGGGTCACCTGGCACCTCCCCCTCCGGCGGCGCCCGCGACCGACCGGCGGCGGACCCCGCGCCTGACTCGCCTTGCGCACCCGACTGCCCCCCGGAGCCGGACCCGCACCGTCGTTCTACGACGACGACAGCCCGACGACAACGGGTGAATTTCTCACCCATTGCCGCCTCGTCACTCAGCCGAGGGTGTCGGCCTCCAGATGCAACGAGAGCTGGACGTCCGGGTCGAGCCGCAGGGGCCCCATCGACGGGGTGGCCATCCCGAAGGAACGGACGTCCACCACGTGCTCCCCGCTGACGACCACGCGCTCGTCGGCGCGACCCGCGGACCTCGCCCGGCGGGTCGTCGGACCGACCACGGTGGTCCGCACCACCCCTTCGAGCCGCACCGTCTGCCCGTGCATGGTGACCTCGCCGGTGACCAGGAAGCAGTTCCCGGCCCCGAGCCGCACGGCACCGGCAAGGCGGACCTCCACGTCCGGGTAGCGCCGGGCGTCCACTCGCCGGTGGAGCTCTCGGTCGTAGAGCCGGTTGCCGGAAAGCAAGGAAGCGACAGGCAGCCGCAGCTCGGCCCGTGGCGAGGGTTCGGCCACCAGCGTGCCGTCGGCGACCACGGCCTCCACCCAGCCCGAGAGGCCCGTGGAGGTGAACGCGATGGGGCCGACGTTGGAACGGGCAGCCACCACCAGGCTCGAGCGGTCCGGCGCCACCCGGTAACGCACCGGTGACAGGGCGCCGCTCGGCGGCCTCGTCCCCCTCGGGCCCCCATCGGCCTCCTCCGGCAGGACATCGGCCGCGACCGTTGGCTGCGATGCCGGCGCCCCTGGGTGCTCGGCGTCCTCGGAGCGGGCACGCGGCAGCGCCGCCGGCAGGGCGCTCGCCTGCCAGTAGCGGCGCAGCACGACGTCGAGGGCCTCCCGCTCGGCGGCCACCACCGCCATCCACGCCTGGAGACAGGCCCGGCCGTCGGCGGTCGCCTCGTAGACCTGGCGGCTGAGGCCCCGGCGCTCCTCTGGCGACGCGCCGTCCCGGGGCCCCGGCACCCGTTGCACCAGGCCGTCGCGTTCCAAGTCCGCCAGCACCCGGTAGACCGCGGGACGGTCCAGGGTGCCGAAGCCCAGTTCCCCGAGGACCTCCCAGACCCGGTACCCGTGGGTCGGTCGCTCGGCCAGGACGAGCAGGACCGCCGGGTAGAGGAAGTTCCGGGGTGGGGCCAAGTCGAACCGGCAGCGGGTACCGGGCAGCTCCCGGGGCCACGGCGGCCACGCGAGGGCAGCCACACCGACGTCCTCGTTCACGACGGACGGCGGACCGACCGACCCCCAGGTGCTGACCCGACCTCTGGCCATGCCGACCTCCAGCAGGTGGCGCCCGGAGCATTCCTATGCCCAACGGACCCTCCTGTCAACTGGTCCAGTGCGACCTGGTCCCGAGCGCGCCAGGGGGGTGGGCGCATCAGCACCCACCCCCCTTCGACGCCGCGGCCCAGGGCCTCAGCCAGCGGCCACCGCACCGACCACGGGTGCGGCCAGGCGGAGGTTGCCCGTGGAGCCGTCGAAGGTGGCGTCCCCAAAGCTGTAGACGTCACCGGCCGCCGTCACCTCCCAATAGCCCTTGCCGCTC
>NZ_JAKHEX010000023.1 GCF_023130475.1 Aciditerrimonas ferrireducens | reverse complement strand
CAGCTTCGGTGACGCCCAGTTCTTCGGGTCGTTGCCGGGGATCGGGGTGCGGCCGGCGGCGCCGGTGGTGGGGATCGTGCCGACCCCCGATGACCAGGGCTACTGGCTGGTCGGCCAGGACGGTGGGGTGTACGCCTTCGGGGACGCCTCGTACCTGGGGTCCGTGCCGGGTGCTGGCCTGCATCCCCGCAGCCCGGTGGTCGGGCTGGCCGACGCCGGCTGACCCCGTGGGCCGCGGTCGCCGGAGGCAGGGCGGGGACGACGCCCAGGAGCAGGAGCTGCGGGCGCTGGTCGCCGAGCACGGGTCCTGGCTCGCCTCGTTCTGCCTCCGGTTGACCGCCGGTGACCGGCCCGCCGCCGAGGACCTCATGCAAGAGACCCTGGTGCGGGCCTGGCGACACCCCGAGGCCCTGGACGGCCACGGCGGCTCGGCTCGGGCCTGGCTGGCCACGGTGGCCCGGAACCTGGCGGTCGACCGCGGCCGGCGGCAGCGGCGGCGGCCACGGGAGGTCGGCCTGGAGGGGCTCGGTGGGGGACCTGGTGGCGAGGGGGTCCGCGGGGCGGCAGCCGGCCGGCTCGATCCCGGTTTCCCGGCACTCGACGAGGCCGACCAGCTGGTCGAGGCCGCCGTGGTGGCTGCTGCCGTCGAGCGGCTCTCGGCCGCCCACCGCGAGGTGCTCCAGCAGGTCGTGGTCGAGGGCCGCCCGGTGGCCGAGGTGGCCCGCACGCTGGGGGTCCCGGTGGGGACGGTGAAGAGCCGGGTCTACTACGGGCTGCGCAGCCTTCGCCTGGCCCTAGAGGAGCTGGCATGGCCGATCTGAGCCACCAGGCCATCCGGGAGCTCCTCGGCGCCTACCTCGTCGGAGCCCTCGCCGCCGACGAGCACGGCCTCGTGGCCGACCACCTGCGGGCCTGTCCGGGGTGCCAGGAGGAGCTGGCCGAGCTGGCCCCCCTGCCGGCCCTGCTCCGGCGGGTCGCACAGGGGAGCGGCGTGCTGCCCGGAGGCGCGCCGAGCGGCCCGGACCGTGCGGCGGCCGACCCCGGCGCAGCGGCCCCGGGCACGCCGGAGCACCGGGTCGAGGTCCTCTCGGCCCGTTGCCGACGAGCCGTCCGGGAGTGCCGCCGGCGGGTGCTCGGCCGGGTGGCCGTCGTGGTGGCCCTGAGCCTCGGCGCCGCAGGCCTGGCCTTCGGACTGGAGCAGAGCGCCACGGGGGCACCGGGCGCGGCCCAAGCCGCCGTCGTGGCGAGCGCCTTCCTCCGGGCGCCGAGGGGAGACGGGCCGGTCCTCGGGACGGTCCAGCTGGTGCCGAAGGCGTGGGGGACCGAAGTCGACCTGGTCCTTCGGGACCAGCCGACGAGCAGCACGACCCTGCGCTGCGTCCTTTTCGGGCCAGCGGGGCAGGTCGTGGCCGGCACCTGGCTCGCGGGTGCCCATCAGGCGGTCGTGACCATGGCGACGGCCTGGCGCTGGCGGAGCATCGAGCAGGTCGAGGTGCTGGCCGGTCCGCGCGTCATCGGGCGCGGGCACCTGAGCTCGAACGCACCCTGAGCCCGACCCCGATCGGGCCGGGGGCTACCCTCCAGGCGGTGCCCGTCGGTCGGTCGCGGAACGTCGAGCTGTCGGGCGGCGAGCAGCTGGTCCTCGAGGGGCAGCCGTCGTGGACCACGATCGGCTGGCCGGCCCTGGCCGGGGTGGCCGGACTCGGCCTCCTGGCTGCCCTGGTCGTCGTGGCCCCGACCTGGCCGGTCGCGCTGTGGTGGGTGCTGGCGGCCCTCGAAGGGATCCTGATCCTCTGGATCGGCGCCCGGCTCTGGCGGCGCTCCCGCACCTCTTACCAGCTGACCACCTGGCGGCTCCGGTGCCGAAGGGGCCTGTTCGGGCGGACCACCGTGGAACTGCTGCTCTCCCAGATCGGGGAGGTCGAGGTTCGACGCAGCGCCCTGGACTGGCTGCTTCGGCGGGGCAGCGTGGCGGTGCGGGCCGGGGGCGGCGAAGAGCTCGTCCTTGCCGGCCTGCCCCGGCCCCGGGCCTGGGAGGCTGCCCTCCGCGACGCCCTCGGGGCCTGGCGGTCGGCCGGGGCCCTGTGGCCCGGCGGCGCCGGGCTGCCCGGGCCGACCCGGGGGCCATGGACCGGCGAGCCCACCCCGCCGGCCGGCTGGGTCCTCCCGGGGCCGGGCGCGGGTGCCAGCGAGCCGGCGCGGCCCCCGGCGGCCCCCGGGGATGGCCGCAGCGTCGCCGAGCGGCTGCGGGAGCTCCAAGCCCTCTACGAGGAGGGTCTGCTGACCGCCGCCGAGTTCGAGGCCAAGCGGCGGTCCCTCCTGGCCGAGCTCTGAACCGACCAGCCGAGTTGACCGGGCGGTCCAGAGCGGGGGACCATGCCGGCATGGGGGAGGCAGGTGCTCGCCAGGAGGCCAGCGGAGCGGCCGAGGAGCCGAGGGCCGGGGTCGCCGAGCTCCTCGGCGGGGAGGTGCGGCTCTGCTACGAGCTGGTCGGCGACCCCGAAGGGCCGGTCATGGTGCTCGTCAACGGGCTGGGCGGCCAACTGATCGACTGGGACCCGAGCTTCCTGGCCGGTCTGCGAGCAGCCGGCCTGGCCACGCTGCGGTTCGACAACCGCGACGCCGGGCTCTCGAGCGGCGGGGACCCCCGGTTCCGGTTCGACCTGGGCGTGCTCTCCCGACGGGACCGGTCGGCCCTGGCCTACACCCTGGAGGACCTGGCCGACGACGTCGTCCGGCTGCTCGACGCCCTCGGGGTCCCCGACGCCCACGTGCTGGGGGTCTCCATGGGGGGCATGATCGCCCAGCTCGTGGCGATCCGGCACCCGAAGCGGGTCCGGAGCCTCTACTCGGTCATGTCGACCACCGGGGCGCCTGGCGTCGGCCAGCCGACCGAGGAGGCCGCGGCCTTGCTGACCCGGGGCGGTCCCTCGGACCGGGAGGGCTGGATCGAGTGGGAGCTGGCCAACCACCGGGTCCTCGGCTCGCCCGGATTCCCCGTCGACGACGAGGCCCTTCGGACCCGGGCAGCGGCCCGCTACGACCGGGCCTACCGGCCCGACGGGGTGGCGCGCCAGCTCATGGCCATCCTCCTGGCCGAGGACCGCACGGCCGCGCTCTCGGCCCTTCGCGTGCCGACCCTCGTGGTCCACGGGGCCGCCGACCCCCTGATCGACGTCTCGGGCGGCGAGGCCACCGCCAAGGCGGTGCCCGGGGCCCGGCTGGTCGTCGTGCCGGGCATGGGTCACGAGCTGCCCCCCGGGGCGATCCCCACGGTCCTCGACGCGGTCCTGGCCACCGTCAGAGCCGCGGACCCGCGGCTCGCCTGACCCGGGAGCCCCGAGCCGGCGGCGCCGGGGACGAGCCCGTCGCGTCACGAGAAGGAGGAACAGGTGAGCGGACCGCTCGAAGGGATCCGGGTCGTCGAGCTGGCCGGCATCGGCCCGGGCCCCTACTGCTGCATGCTCCTCGCCGACCTCGGCGCCGAGGTGCTCCGGGTCGAGCGCCTCGGTCGGCCCCCGGGCCCCGAACCCTCCTGGGACCTGCTGCTCCGAGGGCGGCAGTCGGTGGCCCTCGACCTCAAGCGACCCGAGGGGGTGGCGGCCGTGCTGGCCCTGGTGGAGCGGGCCGACGTGCTGGTGGAGGGCTGGCGGCCCCAGGTGGCCGAGCGCCTCGGGGTGGGCCCCGAGGCCTGCCTGGCCCGCAACCCCCGGCTGGTCTACGGCCGGATGACCGGCTGGGGTCAGGACGGGCCCCTGGCCGAGCGGGCCGGTCACGACATCGACTACATCGCCCTCGCCGGGGCCCTCTGGCCCATCGGCCGTGACGGTGACCGGCCGGTGCCGCCGCTGAACCTCGTCGGGGACTTCGGCGGCGGGGGACTGCTGTTGGCCTTCGGGATCTGCGCTGCCCTCGTCGAGCGGGCCCGCTCGGGTCGGGGTCAGGTGGTCGACGCCGCCATGGTCGACGGGGCCGCCTCGCTCACCACCATGCTCCACGGTTTTCTGCAGGCCGGCCTCTGGGAACGGGAGCGGGGCGCCAACCTCCTGGACAGCGGCGCGCCCTTCTACGAGGTCTACGAGACGGCCGACGGGCGATACATGGCCGTCGGGGCCATCGAACCCCAGTTCTACGCGGCCTTGCTGGAGGGCCTCGGCTTCGACCCGGCCGAGCTGCCCCCGCAGATGGACCGGGCGGCCTGGCCGGCCACGAAGGCCCGATTCGCCGAGCGTTTCTCGGAGCGGACCCAGGCCGAGTGGGAGGCCGTCTTCGCCGGCACCGACGCCTGCGTCGCCCCGGTCCGGGCCCCCTGGGAGGCGCCCGCCGACCCCCACTTGCGTGCCCGAGGCACCTTCGTGGAGGTCGCCGGGGTGACCCAGCCCGGCCCAGCCCCCCGGTTCTCCCGGACCCCCGGGGCTGTGCGCTGCCCACCCCCCCAGCCTGGTGCCGACGGCGGTCAGGCCCTTGTCGCCTGGGGGCTCGAGGAGACGACCGTCCGCCAGCTCGCCGACGCCGGTGTTCTCGGCCCCTCCGCCGAGGAGGCAGCCGGCGACGCTGGCCGCTGAGCGTGGAAGGATGAAGGAATGGACTGGCCCTGGCGGCAAAACCCGTGGTTCGAGACCGTGGCCGAGGCCCAGCGCCGGGCCCGCCGGCGCCTGCCCCGCTCGGTCTACGCGGCCCTCGTGGCCGGTTCCGAGCGAGGGGTGACCGTCGACGACAACGTCGCGGCCTTCGCCGAGCTGGGCTTCGCCCCGCACGTGGTCGGCCAGCCCCCGAAGCGGGACCTGGCGGTCGAGGTCCTCGGGCAGCGCCTGTCCATGCCGGTCCTCATCTCCCCCACCGGCGTCCAGGCCGTCCACCCCGAGGCCGAGGTGGCCGTGGCCCGGGCGGCAGCCAACCGAGGGGTGGCCATGGGACTCAGCTCCTTCGCCTCCAAGCCCCTCGAGGAGGTCGTGGCCGCCAACCCGCAGACCTTCTTCCAGGTCTACTGGGTCGGGGGCCGCGACGCCATCGCCCGCCGCCTGGACCGAGCCAAGCGAGCCGGGGTGGCCGGCGTGATCGTGACCCTCGACTGGTCCTTCGCCGTCGGCCGGGACTGGGGCAGCCCCTGGATCCCCGAGAAGCTCGACCTCCAGGCCATGGTAAAGCTCGCCCCCGAGGTCCTCGCCCGGCCCCGCTGGCTGGCCGAGTGGCTCCGCCACGGGCAGCTCCCGGACCTCACGGTCCCCAACATGGCCGAACCCGGCGAGCCCGCCCCGACCTTCTTCGGCGCCTACGGCCAGTGGATGCAGACCCCGCCCCCCACCTGGGACGACGTCCGCTGGCTGGTCGAGACCTGGGAAGGCCCCCTGCTCCTGAAGGGCGTCGTCCGGGTCGACGACGCGAAACGAGCCCGGGACTGCGGGGTGCGGGCCATCTCCGTCTCCAACCACGGCGGCAACAACCTCGACGGCACCCCCGCGACCATCCGGGCCCTGCCCGCCGTGGCCGACGCCGTCGGCGACGACGTCGAGGTGCTCCTCGACGGGGGGATCCGCCGCGGCGGCGACGTGGTGAAGGCCCTCTGCCTCGGAGCCAAGGCCGTCCTCATCGGCCGGGCCGCCCTCTGGGGCCTCGCAGCCAACGGCCAGGCCGGGGTCGAGAACGTCTTGGACCTGCTCCGCAGCGGCATCGAGTCCACCCTCATGGGCCTCGGCCGAGCCTCGGTCAAAGAGCTCGAACGCCGCGACGTCCTCGTGCCCCCCGGCTTCACCCGGGCGCTCGGCGCCGACGACCAGCCAAGCGGGGCCTGACGCACCGGGGCCTAACGCACCGGGGCCCGACCCACCGGGACTGCCCGATCAGGGCCGGTTCGCCGCCCCGCCGGTGAGCCGCACGCCGCTGAGCCGGACCGGCTGCCGAAAGGCCCGGGGACGCCCCATCGGGTCGTGCCCCGGCCCCGGGTCCGGCGCCGCGCCAGCGGGCAGCGCGGCCAGGGCCGCTTCGCCGTGCCCGAAGACGCACTCGGGGTCCGGCGCGCTGGCCGGCAAGCCGGTGAAGAACTTCGCCGCCATGCAACCGCCTCGGCACGCCTCGTAAGCGCCGCAGGCGCTGCACGCGCTGCCGGCGTCGGGCTGACGCAAGCGAGCGAACAGGGGCGAGTCGCGCCACACCGCGGCGAACCCCCCCGGGTCGAGGACCGACCCGGCCCGGAACTCCGGGTGCAAGGCGAACGGGCACGCGTAGACATCCCCCACGGGATCGATCAGGCACACCACCCGGCCCGCCCCGCAGAGGTTCAAGCCCGCCAACGGTGCCCCGAGCGCCGAAAGGTGGAAGAACGAGTCCCCCGTGAGCACCTCGGGGTGGGCGAGCAGCCAGCGGTGCAAGATCCGCTGCTGTTCGGGTGTGGGCCGCAGCTCGGCCCAGCTGCGCGCTCCTCGACCCGAGGGCCGCAGCCGGGTGACCCGCAACTGGGCCCGGTGCTCCTCGGCCAACGCCAAGAACGCATCCAGTTGCGCCACGTTCTGGCGAGTCGCCACCACCGAGACCTTGAAACCGACCATGCCAGCGGCCGCCAGGTTGGCCATCGCCTGGCGAGCCGCCGCGTACGAGCCTGGTCCCCGGATCGCGTCGTTCGTGGCCGCATCAGCCCCGTCCAAGGAGACCTGCACGTCCACGTAGTCGCTCCCCGCCAACCGCTCCGCCCGATCCGGGGTCATGGTGGTGCCGTTCGTCGAGAACTTCACCCCCACGCCCTGGGTCACACACGCCTCCACCAGGTCGTAGAAGTCCCGGCGGATGGTCGGCTCACCACCCCCGATGTTCACGTAGAACACCCGCAGCGCAGCCAGCTGCTCGATGACCCCCAGGGCCTGCTCGGTGCTGAGCTCCCGAGGATCCCGGCGCCCCGAGGACGACAAGCAATGCACGCAGGCCAGGTTGCAGCCGTAGGTGAGCTCCCAGGTCAGACAGATCGGGGCGCCCAACCCGTCAGCCAAGGCCTCGGCCAGAGGCCGACCAGCCTCCCTCCGTGGCCGAAGGAACGTCAAGCGCCGGGTGGCGTAGTCGTAGCGCAGCTCGCCGAACCCCTCCGGCCGACGAGCCACCTGGCTCCCTGCAGCGAGGGTCACCGGCTCAGTAGACGCCGCACATGCCGTCGATGGAGAGCTCCTCGACGACCAACTCCTCGACCACCAGCTCCCCGTCCTCCGACGTCACCGGCTCGCCGTCCACGAGCTGCGCTCGGCGCTGGGCCTCTCCGGTGACCATTCCGCCCGGCACCTCCACGTCGCGTCCAGAACCAGCGAGGATCGTCATGAGCCGCATGCTAAAACGCCCGCTCCAAGACCGCCAGGACGAACACGTCGGCAGCGAGGGCGGGCTGCCCGTCAATCACAACAGATCACACAAACTCCACAACGGCCCAAGAACCCCAAGAACTCAGTCCACCGACGCCGGAGGTCGGTCCACCGACGTCGGAGGTCGGTCCAGTGATGGCGGAGCGCTGCGGACCCGGGCAAGGCCGGCTGCGGGGCGTCGCTCGGGGTCAGTGGAGGCGGACCACCGGACAGGTGATCGTCCGCGTGATGCCCTGGATGCGCTGGATCTGGCTGACCACCATGGTGCCCAGGTCGTCGACCGTGTCCGCCTCGACCCGCACCACGACGTCGTAGGGCCCGGTGACGTCCTCGGCGGAGACCACGCCGGGGAGGCGGCCGACCTCGCTGGCCACCGAGGCCGCCCGGCCGACCTCGGTCTGGATGAGGACGTAGGCGCTGACGGTCATGGGAGGGCCTCAGTCCGCCTGGGCGAGCCGGTGCTCGAGGGCGTCGAGCTGGGCAGCCAACTCGGCCGGGAGCCGATCCCCGAAGCGGGCGTAGTGCTCCTTGATGAGGGGCACCTCGGCCCGCCAGCCTTCGAGGTCGACCCGGAGCAGCTCGGCCATGTCCTCCTGGGAGACGGCCAGACCGGTGGTGTCGATGGCGTCAGGGGTGGGCAGGTTCCCGATGGGGGTGGAGACGGCCTCGGCCGTCCCGGCGACCCGACCGAAGATCCAGGCGAGGACTCGGGAGTTCTCGCCGTAGCCGGGCCAGAGGAACCGGCCCTCGGCGTCGCGTCGGAACCAGTTGACGAAGTAGAGGCGAGGCAGCTTCTCGGGTTCGGCCTTGGCGCCGATGCGGAGCCAGTGGGCGAAGTAGTCGGCCATGTTGTAGCCGCAGAAGGGCAGCATGGCGAAGGGGTCGCGCCGGAGCGCCCCGACCGCCCCGGTGGCGGCGGCGGTGGTCTCGGAGGCCATGATGGACCCAAGGAAGACGCCGTGGGACCAGTCGAAGGCCTCGGTCACGAGGGGCACGACGCTGCGGCGCCGGCCGCCGAAGAGGATGGCCGAGATGGGCACACCCCGAGGGTCCTCCCACTCGGGGGCGCACGCCGGGTTCTGGTCGGCGGGCACGGTGAAACGCGCGTTGGGGTGGGCGGCTGGACCCTGGCTGGAGGGCGTCCAGTCCTCGCGCTTCCAGCTGGTCAGGTGGGCGGGAGGCTCCTCGGTCATGCCTTCCCACCAGACGTCCCCGTCGTCGGTCAGGGCCGTGTTGGTGAAGATGGTGTTGCGGCGAAGGGTGGCCATGGCGTTGGGGTTGGTCTGGTCGTTCGTGCCGGGGGCCACCCCGAAGAAGCCGGCCTCGGGGTTGATGGCGTAGAGGCGGCCGTCCTCACCGAACTTCATCCAGCAGATGTCGTCGCCGATGGTCTCGACCTTCCAGCCGGGCAGGGTGGGGACCAGCATGGCGAGGTTGGTCTTGCCGCAGGCTGAGGGGAAGGCACCGGTGACGTAGCGGACCTCGCCGTCGGGGGAGGTCAGCTTGAGGATGAGCATGTGCTCGGCGAGCCAGCCGTCGTCGCGGGCCATGACCGAGGCGATGCGCAAGGCGAAGCACTTCTTGCCGAGGAGGGCGTTGCCGCCGTAGCCCGAGCCGTAGGACCAGATCTCGCGGGTCTCGGGGAAGTGGACGATGTACTTCTTCTCGTTGTCGGGGTTGCACGGCCAGGGCACGTCGGCCTGACCGGGCTCGAGGGGTGCGCCGACGGAGTGGAGGCACGGCACGAAGGTCCCCTGGGGGCCCAGGTGGTCGAGGACCGCCTGGCCCATGCGGGTCATGATGCGCATGGAGACCACGACGTAGGGCGAGTCAGTGATCTCGACGCCGATGTGGGAGATGGGGGAGCCGAGGGGGCCCATGGAGAAGGGCACGACGTACATGGTTCGGCCCCGCATGGAGCCTCGGAAGAGTTCGGTCAAGGTGGCCCGCATCTCGACGGGGTCCCGCCAGTGGTTCGTGGGTCCGGCGTCGGCGGGGTCCTGGCTGCAGATGAAGGTCCGGTCCTCCACTCGGGCCACGTCCGACGGATCCGAGCACGCCCAGTAGCTCGCCGGCCGCTTTGCGTCGGAAAGGCGGGTGAAGGTGCCGTTGTCGACGAGGAGCTGGCAGAGCCGCTCGTACTCCTCGGGGGAGCCGTCGCACCACTCGACCCGCTCCGGGGTGGTCAGGGCCGCCACCTCCTCCACCCAGTCGAGCAGCTTGCGGTTGGTCGTGGGTGCCATGGACGCTCCTCCCTTCGGCCCGAGCGCTCGTCGAGGTCGTCCCGCCCGCCCCGTCGCCGAGGGGGGCAGGCCTGGACGATCCACCGACCCCGGGTTCGACGGCAGACCGGCCGGTGCCGGCCCCCGCACTCCGCTGGATCCCCTCATGGTAGGCATGGAGCGTGGTCGTCCCCAATTCGGTCCCTCCTGGTTCCTCGGAGACGGCCACCGCGGGTGGGCGCCAGGGGGGATGGTCGGGTGGCGAGACGGGCGTGCTCGGACGGCTGTTGGCCCGCTTGCCGAGAGCACCGGCGGGCGAGCGCTGGGCCGGGGACGACGCGGCGGTGCTCGAGGTGGCCCCGGGTCGCTGCGTGGTGAGCTGCGACACCGCGGTGGCGGGGGTCCACGCCGACCTGGGGGTGCTCAGCGAGGCGGACCTGGGGTGGCGGGCGGTGGCCGGGGCCCTGTCGGACCTGGCGGCCATGGCGGCCGAACCGGTGGGCGTGCTGCTCGGCCTGACGGTGCCCCGGGACGGTGCACCGGAGGCGGTCCTGGAGGGCGCCGTGGCCTGCGCCGAGGCCCACGGGGTGCCGGTGGTCGGGGGCGACCTGTCCGAGGCTCCGGTGGTGACGCTGTGCGTGAGCGTCGTCGGTCGGACGGCGACGGCGTTCGGCCCGGTGGGTCGGGACGGCGCCCGCCCGGGCGACTGGCTGGCGCTGACCGGTCCTGTGGGGGCCGCGGCCGCCGGGTTGCGGGTGCTGCGGGAGGCCGGCACCCGCGATGGCCGGCTCGACCCGAACCGGGGAGGGTGCGCGCCGGGCGAGGAGCCGCCGGGGGCCGCGTGGGCGGACCTGGTCCGGGCGCATCGGCGGCCCCGGGCTCGCCTGGCCGAGGGCCTGGCCGCGGGCCGAGCCGGGGTGAGGGCCATGGTGGACGTCTCCGACGGCCTGGCCTTGGACCTGCACCGCCTGGCGGACGCTTCGGGGGTGGGCGTGGTCCTCTGGGACGTGCCGGTGGTGCCAGGGGCCAGGTTCGAGGAGGCCCTGGGGGGTGGGGAGGACTACGAGCTGGTCATGGCCACTGCTGACCTGGCGCGCCTGCGGGCTGGCTTCGCCCGGGCCGGCCTGCCGGAACCGCTGGTGGTGGGCCGAGTGGTGGCCGACCCCGACCACCGGACCTGGCGGGGCGAGCCGTTGCCCCGGGCTGGGTACGAGCACGGACGGGCGCAGGGCCCGGCTGGGAGCGCCTAGGAGCGTGTCCCCCAGACCAGGCCGGCCTCCTGGACCACCCGGCGGGTTCCCACCGCTTCGAAGCCGGCGCGGCGGAGGAACTCGGCCCAGGTCTCCGGTGGCACGGGTCGCTCCTGGAGGCGGAAGGTGAAGCGGGCGGCGTTCTTCGCGACCCGCCAGACGCCGGCGGGTCCCCGGCGCAGGAGCTGGCGGACCTTGGCGGCGATGACGGCCCGGTCCTCGGGGCTGGCGCCGCGACCCAGCATGAGGTCGCCGACGACCAGCCGGCCTCCGGGCCGCAGCCAGCGGCGAGCGGCGGCCACGACGAGCTGCTTGTCGGCGTCCCGGAGGTGGTGAAGGGCATAGTGGCTGACGACCAGGTCCACCGAGGCCGGGGGCAGGGCGAGGGACTCGATGGGCTGGACGAGGACCTCGATCGTCTCGATCCCGGCGTCTGCCGCCCGGCGGCGGAGCTCCTCGGCCATCTGGGGACTGACGTCCACGGCCAGGACCTGGTCGGCTCGGGGGGCCAGGGCCAGGCTGAGCTGACCGGAACCCGCCCCGAGGTCGACGACCCGGCCCAGGGGCCCGGGTCCGATCTCCTTGAGGAGGCTGGCCAGGGACCGACTGAGCCCGGGGTTGGCCGCCACGTGGCCCTGCCAGTGGGCCGCCCGCCGGTCCCAGCGCCGGCGCTGGCGGCGGGCCACGGCCGGTTCGGGGCCGGGGAGCGGGCCAGGCTGCCAGGGGCTCGGCGCCAAGGAATCCGGCTCGGTCGTGTGGCTGGTCTCGCTGCGCATGGTGGTCCCTCCCTCGGCCGGGCCCGCCCAGCGGACCCAAGGGGCAGCCTGACGGGTCGGCCTGAAGGGCCCTTGACGGGGAGCTGACGGCTCGATGACGGGCCCGATCCGGGGCGCGGTGGCGCCGGGGGGACGCGAGCGGCGTGCCAGGATCGGCCCCATGCCCGCGTGGGCAGGCACGGGGAGGTCGACGCCGAGAAGCGCCAGGAGGCTGCGCCCTCGGCGCGCCGCGGGCCTCGTCGCGCTGCTCGTCGCCCTCGGCGGCCTGCTCCTCGGGGCCTGCGGACTCGGCGGGGCCAGGGTCGGTGCCGGGGGGCCTCGGTCGACGGCATCGTCCAGTGCGGCGCCCCCCAGCTCGACGCCCGACAGCAGCAGGGCGACGTCCGGCAGCCGGCCGGGGCGGACGGCGTCGAGGGGGGGGCCGGCGCTCGAGGAGCTGACCATGGCGCTGACGGTGCCGGCGGCGGGGGACCGGCCGGCCCTGGTGGTGCCGACGACGATCTGGATGCGGCGAGGCCCGGGCGTCGGGCCCGCGCCCTTGGTGGTCTTCGCCCCGGGGTACCTCCAGTGCGTGGACCAGTACACCGGGTTGTTGCGGAGCTGGGCCGAGGTGGGCTTCGTGGTGGCCGCGTTGACCTTCCCTGCCACGAGCTGCCAGGCCAGCCCGGGAGAGGAGTGGACGGTCCTCTGGCAGCCGGCCGAGCTGGCCAGCGTGGCGGCCAGCCTGGAGGCGGCCAGCGAGAACGGCCAGCCGGGGGACGGAGCCCTGCGGGGGCGGCTGGTGCCCGGCGTGGTCGCGGTGGCCGGCCACTCCGACGGCGCCGACGCGGCGGCAGCGGCGGCCTTCAACAGCGCGAGCCGGGACCCGTTGTTCCGGGCGGCGGTGGTGCTCGCCGGCGCCGAGTTGGCCTCCTACGGCGGGAGCTGGTTCCCGCCGACGAGCCCGCCGCTGCTCGTGGTCCAGGGCAGCGCCGACCCGGTGAACCCGCCGAGCGACGCCCTGGCGCTCTACGACGCCGATCAGAGCGGACCGAAGGCGCTGCTGTGGCTCGAGGGGGCTGGGCACTTCCAGCCTTACGAGGGGCAGGGACCTGAGGAGCAGCTGGTCGCGGCCGCCACGACCGACTTCCTTCGCTGGGCCCTCGAGGGCGACGCGGGTGCGTTGGCCGCCCTGGAGGCCCTCGGCCAGGGAGCCGATGCGCGCCTCAGCCTGGGCGGTGGGCTCGGCACTGCAGCCGAGCCGGTGGGCTAGGCCTCGTCGTGGGCGTGCCCCTCGGCGGACCAGCGGCGGCGCGGGGGCTTCACGACCTTGCCGGCCCGGAGGCAGGACGTGCAGACGGCGAGCCGCCGCGGGGTGCCGTTCACGAGGGCCCGGACCCGCTGGACGTTGGGGTCCCAGCGGCGCTTGGTCCTGCGGTGGGAGTGGCTGAGACGCATGCCGAAGGACGGGTGCTTGCCACAGATCTCGCAGACGGCGGCCACGGCGGACTCCTCACGGTGAAGGTCGAGGTCGGGCGACCAGGTTAGCATCGGTCGGCGTGGCAGCCCCGACGAGCTGGGAGGCCCGGGACCTGGCCGAGGCCTTCCGTGCAGCCGCCAGGGCCCTGGCCGAGCACCGGGACCGGCTGAACGCCTTGAACGTCTACCCGGTGCCCGACGGTGACACCGGCACGAACATGGCCCTGACCCTGCGGTCGGTGGTCGAGGAGCTCGACGCCCTAGGGCCGGAGCCGGCCATGGGCGAGGTGTGCACGGCGGCGGCCCGGGGATCCCTGATGGGCGCCCGGGGCAACTCCGGGGTGATCCTCTCGCAGCTGGTCCGGGGCATCGCCCAGGTGGCGGCCGAGGCGGAGCGGCTGGGGGGCGAACAGCTGGCCGAGGCCCTGGCCACGGCCAGCCGGCTCGCCGACGAGGCGGTCCTGCGACCGGTCGAGGGAACGGTCCTCTCGGTGGCGAGGGCGGCCGCCGAGGGGGCTCGGCGGGCAGCTGGGCAGGCAGGCCCGGGCCTGGCAGCGGTGCTGGCCGGGGCCCGGGAAGCGGCGGCCGAAGCCCTGGCGAGGACCCCCGAACAGCTGCCCGTGCTGCGGGCCGCCGGGGTGGTCGACGCCGGGGGAGCGGGGTTCCTGCTCCTGCTGGACGCCTGGCGTTGCGTGGCGGACGGGACCCCGGTGCCCCCGCCCCCTGCCCGGCAGGGCGACGGGCCGGAGGCGGCCCCCTTGGCGATCGGTGCCGACCTGGCAGCGGCGGGGACCCGTCCGGGGGGCGACGAGGGCGCCGAGGGCCACAGCGAGCTGCGCTACGAGGTCATGTACCTCCTGGAGGCCCCGGACGAGGCCATCGAGGGGTTCCGGGAGGTGTGGGCCGGGCTGGGTGACTCCATCGTGGTGGTCGGCGGCGAGGGGCTTTGGAACTGCCACATCCACACCGACGACGTCGGGCCGGCCATCGAAGCGGCCCTGGACGTGGGCCGCCCCCGGGACATCCGGGTCACGGACCTGCGCGAGCAGGTGGAGGAGCTGCGCTGGGTGCAGGAGCAGGCCGCTGGACAGCCGTCGGCCGAGCCGAGCGGGACCCCGCCGAGGACCGCCGTGGTGGCAGTCTGCGCTGGCGAGGGCATTCGGCGGATCTTCCGGTCGCTCGGGGTCCGGCACTTCGTGACCGGCGGGCAGGCCATGAACCCCTCGACCCAGGAGCTGCTGGCGGCCGTCCAGGGCAGCGGCTCGGCCGAGGTGGTGCTGCTGCCGAACAACGAGAACGTCCACCCGGTGGCCCTCCAGGTCGCAGCCCTGGCCGACCGGCCGGTGAAGGTGGTGCCGACCAGCTCCATCGTCGAGGGGTTCGCTGCCCTCTTGGAGTACGACCCCGAGGCCGGCGCCGAGGAGAACGCCCGGCTGATGGCCGCCTCGGCCCGGCGGGTGGTGCCAGGGGCGGTGGTCCAGGCGGTCCGAGCCTCGGCCGAGGGGCCCGGAGGGCCGATCCGAGCGGGGGACTGGCTGGGCTTGAGCCGGGACGGAGTGGCGGTGGTCGGGACCAGTCTCTTCGAGGCGGCCAGCGGCCTTCTGGGCAAGCTGGTCGAGGAAGGCCACGAGCTGGTGACCATCATCGAGGGCGAGGGCGCGAGCGCCGCCGAGAGCCGGCGGCTGTCGGAGTGGCTGGCCGAGGCCTTCCCGGGGGTCGCCGTCGAGGTCCACCACGGTGGCCAGCCGGTCTACCCCTACCTCTTCGGGGTCGAGTAGACCCATTGGCGGGCGTGGTCGAGGGACCCCCTGGGCGACGGTTGAGCCAGCTGGCCCGGCTGGAGGTCGGGGTGCTGCAGGGCTGTGGCCCGGTGCGCCAGCGGCGGCTGGCCGAGATGGGCGTGACGAGCGTCTTGGACCTCCTCACCACCTACCCGCTTCGGTATCGGGACCAGCGGCGGCTGGCCCAGGTGGCCGAACTGGTCCCCGGCGAGGCGGCATGGGTCCGTGCGGTGGTCCGGCGGGCCCGGCTGGTGCCGAGCCGGGGACGGCAGCGGGTGGAGCTGGTGGTGGCCGACTCAAGCGGGGCCCTCACGGTCACGTTCTTCAACCAGCGCTTCCGGCTGCGGCAGTTGCCGGAGGGCACCGAGGCGCTCTTCTACGGGCCGCTGCAGGTGTTCCGGGGCAGACGCCAGCTGACGAACCCTCAGGTGGACCTGGAGGGGCGGCGCAGCGGCCGCATCGCTCCCCAGTACCCGGCCTCGGAGCGGGCTGGGGTGGCCAGCTGGGAGATCGCCCAGCTGGTCGAGGAGGCCCTGGACCGAGCCGGCCGGTTCGCCGATCCGGTCCCCGAAGCCTGGCGCAGCCGCCTGGGTCTGGTGGATCGGACCCAGGCGTTCTCCGGCATCCACCGGCCCGAGCGGTTGCGGGACGCAGCGCTGGCCCGGCGACGGCTGGCCTTCGACGAGCTGCTGCGGCTCCAGGTGGACGTGCTGCGGCGCCGGTTGGTCCTCGAGGCCGGGACCCGGGGCGTCGTCCACCGGGCGGCCGCGGCACCCGGGGGTTCGGCCCTGGTGCGGGAGCTGCTGGCCCGGCTGCCCTTCGCGCTGACGGGGGCCCAGGAGCGGGCCATCGACCAGGTCCTGGCGGACATGGCCCGTCCTCGGCCGATGCACCGGCTGCTCCAGGGCGACGTGGGCTCGGGCAAGACGCTGGTGGCTGCCGCCGCCCTGGCCTGCTGCGCCGAGGGTGGCTACCAGGGGGTGCTGCTGGCCCCGACGGAAGTGCTGGCCGAGCAGCACCACCGGAGCCTGCTGCGGCTGCTCGGCGAGCTCGAGGTCGAGGATCCTGGGGCCCTCGGGGGTCGGCGGCCCCTGGCCGTGGGCCTGCTGACGGGTCGCCTGCCCGCCGGCCAGCGACGGCAGCTCCTGGAGCGGCTGGAGGCTGGGCAGCTGGACGTGGTGGTGGGGACCCACGCCGTGCTGACCCCAGCGGTCGAGTTGCCCCGGCTGGGGCTGGTGGTGGTCGACGAGCAGCACCGCTTCGGGGTGGCGCAGCGGGCCGAGCTGCGGGCCCGGCAGGAGGCGGCCGGTCGGGCGGTGCCGGACCTGCTGGTCATGACGGCCACCCCGATCCCCCGGACCGCGGCCATGACGGTCCTCGGGGACCTCGAGGTCACCGAGCTCGACGAGCTGCCCCCCGGCCGCCAGCCGGTCGAGACCCGCTGGCTGCGGACCCCCAGCGAGCAGGCCGAGGCCTGGGAGCGGGTCCGGCAGGAGGTGGCGAAGGGCCATCGGGCCTACGTGGTCTGTCCGCTGGTCGCCGACGGCGGGGCCAAGGAGGCCAAGGCGGCAGCCGCCGAGCGGGAGCGGCTGGCCAGCGCGGAGCTGGCCGGCATCCCCCTCGGGCTGCTCCACGGACAGCTGCCGGCCGACGAGAAGGAGGCCGCGCTGGCGGCCTTCGCCGAAGGTCGGACCCCGGTGCTGGTGGCCACCACCGTCGTGGAGGTCGGTGTGGACGTGCCCGAGGCCACGGTCATGGTGGTGGAGGACGCCGGGCAGTTCGGCATCGCGCAGCTCCACCAGCTCCGCGGCCGGGTGGGCCGGTCGGCTCGGCCCTCGTGGTGCTACCTGCTGGCCTCGGAGCTGACCGGCGAGACCCGGACCCGGCTGGAGGCCCTGGAGGCCACGACCGACGGCTTCGCACTGGCCGAGATCGACCTGGAGCTTCGTGGTGAGGGCACGGTGCTCGGCACCCGGCAGCGGGGTCGCTCGGACCTCAAGCTGGCGAGCCTCCGGCGCAAGCACCGTGGCCTGGTGGCCCAGGCCCGGGCCGTGGCCGAGGACCTGGTCGGCGAGGACCCGGATCTGACGGCCCAGCCGCTCCTGCGGGACGAGGTCGACTGCCTGCTCGGGGGGACCGGGGCCTACCTGGGCACGGGCTAGGACTCGGGGCGCAGGGGCGTGGGGATGCGAATCGTCGCCGGACGGTTCCGGGGTCGGACCCTCCTGGGTCCCCCGCACCGGGGGACCCGGCCGACCCAGGACCGGGTCCGTGAGGCCATCTTCGACCTCCTGGGCAGCCAGCTCGGCCCCGGGGGGCTGGTCGGGGCGGTGGCCCTGGACCTCTACGCCGGGACCGGGGCCCTTGGGATCGAGGCTCTCTCCCGGGGGGCTGCCCGGGCGGTCTTCGTGGAGCAGGACCCTCGGGTGCTCGGGGTCCTGGTGCAGAACCTTCGGCGGGTCCTCGACCCCGAGGAGGTGGTCGTGCAGCGCTTCCCTTCGGGGCCCCGGCCCGGTTCCCTGGAGCGGGCCCCCACGGCCCTCGTGGTGGGGAGCAGCGTGGAACGCTGGCTGGCCAGGGCCCCCGCCCAGGGCGCGCGCCTGGTGCTCTGCGATCCTCCCTACGCCTTCGCCGACTGGCCGGGCCTCCTGCGGGGCCTGGCCCGGCACCTGGGCCCCGGGGGCCTGGTCGTGGCCGAGTCCGACCGGCCCCTCCCCGCAGGGCCCTGGACGGTCCGCGTGGCCCGCCGCTACGGCGGTACGCTCGTGCACGTGGCCGAGCTCGACGACGCCGAGGGGCCGGTGGCGGCCGGCGAGCCAGGGGCTGCCGACCGATGAAGGTGGCCCTCTTCCCGGGCTCCTTCGACCCCTTCCACAACGGTCATCTGGAAGTGGTCGAGCGGGCTGGCAAGCTCTTCGACCAGGTCGTGGTGGCAGCCCTCCGGAACCCCCAGAAGGCCGAGCCGCTGTTCAGCCTGGCCGAGCGAGAAGAGATGCTCAAGGAGGCCCTGGCCCACCTGGAGAACGTCCGGATCGTCTCGGTGGCCACCTTGGTGGTGAACGTGGCCCAGGAGGTGGGGGCCTCGGTCATCGTGAAGGGCCTCCGGGCGGTCTCCGACTTCGAGAACGAGTTGCAGATGGCCCAGATGAACCGACAGCTGGCCGGGGTTGAGACGGTGTTCATCCCGACCAGCTCGGATTCGTCCTTCATCGCATCGCGCCTCCTCCGGGAGGTGGCCCGTCTGGGCGGCGACGTGTCGGCCTTCGTGCCCAAGGCGGTGCTCGAGCGGCTCGACCAGCGGTTCCCGCGGTGAGGGACCGGGCAGGGGCTGGCTGGTCGTCGATCCTCGGTGCTCCGCCGGCTGGCCGGCGGTCGCGTGGACCTCTCCGGCGTCGGCCGGGTCCCGACGAGTTCGAGGCCTCGGGCACCTGGCCGGGTGCACAGGCGCCCAGGGGCCAGGTGCGAAGGGGGGCGGGGCCGGAGGGGCCCGAGCCCTGGGAGGCCACGGGGGAGCTGCCGGCCGACGAGGTGGCGAAGTCGGCCTCGGGCGACGCGGGCGGCGATCCGGTCCCCGCCGGGTGGGACGAGCCCCTGGCCTGGAGTGAGGACCCGCCGCGGGAGGGCTGGAGCGACGACCCGGTCGACCGGCCCGGCGAGGTGCCGACCCGGAGCGCTCCCGGGGATCCTCGTTCGGCCCTGGACCCGCTGGCGTCGGCGCCCGGGGTGGGGGGGACGAGCGAGACCGAGGACCTGCTGGGCCTGGCGATCGAGATGGTGGCCGGTGCCCGCCGGGCTCCGCTGTCGGCCTCGGTGCTGGTGTCCCGGGAGGAGCTGCTGGACCTGCTGGAGCAGGCCCGGCGGGCCCTGCCGGGCGAGCTTCGAGAGGCCCGCTACCTGCTGCGGGAGCGGGAAGCGTTCTTGGCGCAGCAGCGACGGGAAGGCGAGCGGATCCTCGAGGAGGTGCGGGCCCGGGCCGAGCAGATGGTCCAGCGCAGCGAGGTGGTCCGCCAGGCCGAGCAGCAGGCCCAACGCATCCTGGAGGCAGCCCGCCAGGAGGCCCGGCGGTTGCAGCTGGCGGCGGAGGACTACTGCGACGAGCGGCTGGCCAAGCTGGAAGTGGCCCTGGAGCGGACCCTGGGCAGCGTCCGGGCCGGGCGCAAGCGGCTGGCCGGGCAGCGCCAGGGGCCGGGCGCGGGCGGAGCCGGCGGTGGGGGCACGGGCGGGTCGAGGGAGGAGGGCGACGACCATGGGCTCTACGACCAGGACCGGGGCTGAGACCAGGCGGTCGGGCCTGCCCCCAGCGACCGAGGCTGGCCGGAGGGCGGCGGATCCGCCGGTCGAGGACCGGCAGGCCTTCGTGGTGCCGGTGGCCGCCCTCCGCCGCCAGCTGGGTCTGCGCTGGGAACGCCACTGCGAGGGGGTCCTGGCCGAGCTGGCCGTGACCGGCAGCGAGGTGCCGAGGGGTGCGGCCGTGGCGGTCGACGTGGTCCTCGAGGCCGTGGCGGGCGGCGTGACCGTGGTGGGCACCGTCCGGGCCCCCTGGGTCGGGGCCTGCCGACGTTGCCTGAGCCCGGTGACCGGCCGGCTGGACGTTGCGGTCCGGGAGCTCTACGCGCCCGGGGGCGACGGCGACGAGATCTACCCCCTCGAGGACGAGGTCGTCGACCTCAGCCTGCTGGCGCGGGACGCCGTCGTCCTCGAGCTCCCCCCCGCACCCCTCTGCAAGCCGACCTGTCGGGGTCTGTGCCCCGAGTGCGGGGCCAACCGGAACCGGGAGTCCTGCCGGTGCCAGCCGGCGCGGGACCTGCGCTGGGCGGCCCTGGACGTCCTGCGGGAGCGCCCCCGCCCCGAGGGTCCGATCTGATCGTCCCCAGGGCAGGGACGGGCCGGCTATCGTTGCTCGGTCCCCGAGCGAGGTGAGCTGTCATGGCCGTCCCGAAGAAGAAGACGTCGAAGGCGAAGAGCCGGAGCCGGCGGGCGAGCAACTGGGTGTTGCGGCCGCCGGCCCGCAGCGTCTGCCCGCAGTGCCGACAGGCGAAGCTGCCCCACGTGGTCTGCCCCAACTGCGGCTGGTACAAGGGGCGGCAGGCCGTCGAGGTCGACTGAGCAGCGGGCCCGCGGCAAGAGAAGGAGGACCATGGCGGAGGGCAGGCTGCCGGTGGTGGTGGACGCCCTCGGAGGCGACCACGCGCCCGCGGCCGTCGTGGCCGGCGCCCGACGGGCGGTCGACGAGCTGGGCATCCCGGTCGTCCTGGTCGGTCCGCCCGAGCTGGTCGGGGACACCGCTGGCCTCGAGCTGTGGCCCTGCAGCGAGGTGGTGGCCATGGACGAGGATCCCGGCCGGGCGATCCGGACGAAGAAGGACTCCTCGCTGGTCCGGGCGGCCGAGGCGGTCCGGGACGGGCGGGCCGCCGCCATGGTGAGCGCCGGGAACACCGGGGCGACCATGGCCGCAGCCCTGCTGCGCATGGGTCGGATCCGGGGCGTGGCCCGGCCGGCCATCTGCACGCCCATCCCCCGTCCGGGTCAGGCGCCCCGGCTGCTGCTCGACGCCGGGGCCAACGCCGAGTGCAGCCCGGTCATGTTGCTGCAGTTCGCCCAGATGGGCGCGGCCCTGGCCGCGGTTCGCTACGGCCTCGAGGACCCCGCGGTCGGGCTGCTGTCTATCGGGGAGGAGCCCAGCAAGGGCAGCCCCCTGGTGAAGGAGGCCCACGGTCTGCTGGCGGGTCGCTCGGACCTCCGGTTCCTGGGCAACGTGGAGGGTCGGGACCTGCTGGGCGGCCAGTCGGCGGCCGACGTGGTGGTCACCGACGGCTTCACCGGCAACGTCGTGCTGAAAGCCTTGGAGGGCGCCCTGCGGTTCTTGTCCGGGGCGGTCCTCGAGGCGTTCGGGGCGGACGAGGAGGCCAAGGCGGCAGCCGGCGTCCTGCTGCCCCGCCTGGCCCCCCTGGTGGCCGAGCTCGACCCCGACAACACCGGGGGCGCCGTGTTGCTCGGGGTCCGGGGCGTCTGCGTCATCAGCCACGGTTCCTCCTCCGACCAGGCCATCCTCTCGGCTATCCGGGTCGCTGCCGACGCTGCCGACCGGCAGCTGGTGCAGCGGATCGGCCAGTTGGTGGCCGGAGACCAGGGAGCTGAGGAGCTGGCCGACGCCCTCCGGGAGGGCCCCGCTCCGTTGGCGGGGCGCTAGGATCCAGGGCCAGCTCGGAGGCGGGCCGCGGCTGTCCGCCCGAGTGGTCCGCGAGGAACAGGAGCGTGCCGTGCCGGCTGAGACCCACGTGAGCCAGGGGCCGTTGGACCGGGAAGGGGTCTTCGAGCTGATCAGGGACCAGCTCGCCGACATCTTGGAGATCGACCCGTCGAGCATCTCGGAGTCCTCGGCCTTCAGCGAGGACCTCGGGGCGGACTCCCTGGCCCTCATCGAACTGGTCGAGGCCCTGGAGGAGGAGCTGGGCGAACGGGCCGTGGGCTTCCGGATCGAGGACGAGGACCTCGAGGAACTGCGGACGGTGCGCGACGCCGTGGACTACGTCCTGGCCAAGCTCCAGGCCGCCTGACCAGCGGACGGGCGCCGTGGTGCCCGGAGCGGCCGATGGGCGGCCAGGGGCCGGCCCGGGCGGGGCGCCCGACGAGATGGTGCTCGCCCAACGCCTGGGCCTGACCTCGGCCGACCTGGGGCTCCTGGGCCAGGCGCTCTCGCACCGGTCCTGGTGCGCGGAGGTCGGTGAGGCGGCGTCGAACGAACGGCTGGAGTTCCTGGGCGACGCCGTCTTGGGCCTGGCCGTTGCCGAGTACTGCTACCAGCGGTTCCCTGACTTGCCCGAGGGGGGCCTGGCGAAGATCCGCGCCGCGGTGGTGAACACGGCGGTCCTGGCCCGGGTCGGCCGGGAGCTCGGCCTCGGCGAGCACCTGCGGCTCGGGCGGGGGGAGGACGCCTCTGGGGGTCGGCGCAAGCCGTCCATCCTGGCCGACACCGTGGAAGCGGTCATCGGTGCTGTCTACCTCGACCAGGGTTTCGACGCGGCGAAGACGCTGGTTCTGGGCTGGCTTCGGGAACGGATCGAGGTGGCGGCGGCCGGCCCGGGCGCCGAGGACTACAAGACGCGCCTCCAGGAGCTGGCGGTCCGCACGGTCGGTGAGCCCCCCCACTACGAGGTCGAGGGCGAGGGGCCCGACCACGACCGTCGCTACCAGGCTCGGGTGCGGGTCGGGGGGGAGGAGGTCGGGGAGGGCGTGGGACGGTCCAAGAAGGACGCCGAACAAGCGGCGGCCCGAGCGGCCCTGGAGCGGCTCGGGGGGCTGGAGGTCGGGGGGAGCTGAGGTGCCCGAGCTCCCGGAGGTCGAGACGATCCGTCGGGACCTCGAGAAGGAGGTGGTGGGGGCGAAGGTGAGGACCGTCGAGGTCCGCGGCGCCCGGTCCGTTCGCCGGCACCCGAGCCCCGAGGACTTCGTGGCCCGACTCCGAGGGCGGACCGTGGCCAAGGTGCGCCGAGCGGGCAAGTACCTGCTGGTGGACCTCGACGACGGGGCCGTCCTGGTCTGCCACCTGGGGATGAGCGGCCAGCTGCTGCTGGCCTCGGCCAAGGACCCCGTGGCCCCCCACACCCACGTGGTCTGCGGCTTCGAGCGGGCCCGGCAGTTGCGGTTCGTGGACCCCCGCACCTTCGGGGAGCTCTTCGTGACCAGCGCCGCTCAGGTCGGCGAGGAGGTGCCCGAGCTGGCCCACCTCGGGTTCGACCCCCTGGAGGACGTCCTCAGCTGGGAGGAGTTCGGCCGCCGCCTGCGCCAGCGTCGCGCCGACGAGATCCTCTTCGCTGCTGGCCTGCGCTACGACCGGCTCACGACCTCCCTCTCGGCCCAAGAGATCCGGCGGCTCTACCGGGCCATGGTCGAAACCCTGAGCGAGGCCGTCCGCCACCGGGGCAGCTCGCTGGCCGACGAGCAGTACCGGGACCTGTTCGGCGAGGTGGGGGACTACCAGGGCCAGCACCAGGTCTACGACCGGGCCGGCCAGGCCTGTCGGCGGTGTCGCCGGCCCATCGTCCGGGTGAAGGTCCAGGGCCGCTCCACCTACTTCTGCGAGCACTGCCAGAACTGAGCGCGCTCGCGGTCCCGAGCGGGCCGTGCGCCCCCAGCTATGGTGGCCGGCGGTGCACCTGAAGGCCCTGACCATCAAAGGCTTCAAGTCCTTCGCCGAGCCGGTCACCATGCGCTTCGAGCCGGGGGTGACGGTGGTGGTGGGCCCGAACGGCAGCGGCAAGTCCAACGTCGTGGATGCCGTGGCCTGGGTGCTCGGCGCCCAGAGCCCCCGGACCTTCCGGTCCCAGCGAATGGAGGACGTGATCTTTGCCGGTTCGGCCGGCCGACCGCCGCTCGGGCGAGCCGAGGTCTCCCTGACCCTGGACAATGGCGACGGCAAGGTCCCGGGGGGGATGGCCGAGATCACCATCGAGCGCACCCTGTTCCGCTCTGGGGAGAGCGAGTACGCCTTGAACGGCCGGCCGTGTCGCCTCCTGGACATCCAGGAGCTGCTCTCGGACGCCGGCGTGGGGCGCCAGCAGCACGTCATCGTCAGCCAGGGGCAGCTGGACCACGTCCTCCAAGCTCGGCCCGAGGAACGCCGAGCCATCCTGGAGGAAGCAGCCGGGGTGCTCAAGCACCGCCGCCGCCGGGAGCGGGCCGAGCGGCGCCTCGCCGCCACCCAGGAGAACCTCGACCGGCTGGCCGATGTGGTGCGGGAGGTGAAACGGCAGCTCCGGCCGCTCGAACGCCAGGCCTCGGCTGCCCGGCGGCACGCCAGCTTGAGCCGGGAACGGGACCTGCTGGCCAGCTTCTTGCGCCGAGCCGAACTGGCGCACCTCGAGGAACGGCGTCGCCAGCTGGCCGACGAGGGCCGGGTCCTCCACCGTGAGGAGCTCGATGTCCGAGACGAGCTGGCCCAGGTGGAAGAAGCCCTGAGCAGCGCGACCGGGGAGGTCGCCGGCGAGGAGGTCGAAGCGCTGGTGGCCCGGGCCAGCTGGCTGGACGGCCTGGTGGAGCGAGCCCTGGGGTGCCGGCGACGGCTAGAGGAGCGCCAGGCCCGGGTGGCCGAGGCGCTGGCCGACCGCCGCGAGGACCAGGCCCTGGCCGACCTGGCCGGGCAGCTCGACGAGGGTCAGCGTGAGCTGGCCGAGCTCACCGAGGCCCTGGGCCGGGCCCAGGCGGCCCTGGCCGACGCCCAGGCGGCCCAGGCGGCCGCCGAGGAAGCAGCCGCCCAAGCCGGCACGGTCGATGGGGACCTGGCGGCGCTCCGGGGGACCCAGGCCCGCCACGCCGAAGCCCTGGCCACCCGTCAGCACCGCCAACGGGCCCTCGAACGGGAAGAGGCGGCCCTGGCCGGCGCCGAGCAGCGGGTCCGGGAGGCCGACGAGTGGCTCGCCCAGCTGGCCGCCGAGGAAGCGGCCCTCGAGGACGAGGTGCACGAGCTCCACGAGCGGCTCCAGGCGGCCCAGGCCACCGAGCGGACCGCCCAGGGCGCGCTGCGGGAGGCCGAGGAGGCCTTGGCGGTCGCCCAGGGCGCGCTGCGGGAGGCCGAGGGCCAGCGGCACCGCCGGGAGGCCGAGGCCGAGGCCCTGGAGAAGGCGGCGGCCCAGGCCCGGGGGGCCGCCGGTCTCGACCTGGTGCTCGGGCTCCCCGGGGTGCTGGGTCTCCTGGGCGACCTCGTCGAGGTGGAAGCCGGTTGGCGGGAGGCCTTCGAGGCGGCCGTCGGCCCGGCCGTGGCCGCCATCGTCGTGCAGGGCCCGAGCGAAGCCCAGGCGGTGCTGGGCCGCCTCACGGCCAGCACCCAAGGGGGCAGCGTGCTGTTCCCCTCGACCGGCCGGACCCCGGGCCCCGAGCCGAGCCCCGCGGCCGCTCCCCCCATCACCGGGGCGGAGGCCCTCAGCACCCGGGTCCGGGCTCGACAGCCCGCGCTGGCGGACCTGGTGGACGAGCTGCTGGCCGGCGTCTGGGCGGTGCCGGGCGACTGGACCCGGGCCGTCCAGGTGGCCCTCAGCCGCCCGGACCTCGTGCTGGTCACGACCGACGGTGCCCGTTTCGGCCGAGGCGGGTGGCGGGTCGGCGGTCCCGCCATCGTGACCGGCCTGGCCGTCGAGGAGGCCCGGGAGCGGGCGGCCGAAGCCGGTGCCCTGGCTCGGCAGGCCGCGGCCCAGCTGGACGCGGCCGAGCAGCGCGCACAGGCCGCCAAGGCGGCGGTCCAGGAGGCGGTCGGCTCGTTGCGGGCGGCGGAGCGCGCCGCCAGCGAGCGCCGAGCCCAGCTGGAACGCCTGCAGCAGCGTCGGGCCGACCTCTCGGCCGAGAGCACCCGGGCCCGGGCCGCCCTCGACGAAGCCCGGCAGCGGGCAGCCAGCGAGCGGGAAGCCCTCGAGCAGGTCGAGGCCGCCCTGCCGGGTCTGGCCCAGGCCGCCCAGGAGGCCGCCACGGCCTTGGACCAGGCGGAGCGGACCCGCGAGGAGCTCGAAGGGCGCCGACGGCACGCCGCCGAGGAACGCCGACGCTGCGAAGTGGCCATGGCTGGGCTCCAAGAGCGCCACAAGGCCGCCCTGCGGCGCGTGGCCGAGCTGGGGGCCCAGCGCGACCGGCTGGCCGAGCGGGCCCAGGTCGCCCTGGCCCGCCGGGCCCGGGCCGAGGCCGAGGGCCGGATCCTCGAGCAGCTCGGCGCTCGCCTCGACCCGGTGCTGGCCGACGCGGTCGCCCAGCGGGACCAGGTCCGGGCCGCCCGGGACGCCCGGCTGGCTGCCCAACGAGCCCTGGCCAACCGCCTCGAGCAGCTCCAGGGCCAACGCAGCGAGCTCGGCCAGCGCCTGGAAGCCCTCCGGGAGCGTCGGCAGCGTTGCGAGGTCGAGCTGGCTGAGCTTGGGGTGCGGCGGGACCAGCTGCTGGCCGAGCTGGCCCTCGAGGGTTCCCCGGCCGAGGAGGTCCCGACGAGCGCCGAGGAGCTCCGGGAGACCCTCGGGCTGGAGCCGACCGCCGACCTGGCCGGACGCCTGCAGCAGGTCGAGGCCGAGCTCGCCCGGCTCGGACCCGTCAACCCGCTCGCGCTCGAGGAGCTGGCCGCCCTGGAGGAGCGCGCCGGGCAGCTCGACGAGCAGATGGCCGACATCCAGGCGGCCAAGCGGGAGCTCCAGACGGTCATCCGGCAGGTCGACGACGAGGTGGCCCGGCTCTTCGGGGAGACCTTCCTGGACGTCGACCGGCACTTCCAGCAGCTCGTCGCCACCCTCTTCCCCGGCGGCAGCGGCCGGCTCGTCCTGACCGACCCCGAAGACCCCCTCGGCACTGGGGTCGAGGTCGAGGCCCGGCCGGCTGGCAAGCAGGTCAAGCGGCTCTCGCTGCTCTCGGGCGGGGAACGGTCCTTGGTGGCCCTCGCCTTCCTCTTCGCCGTGGCCCGCAGCCGTCCCTCGCCCTTCTACCTCATGGACGAGGTCGAGGCCGCCCTCGACGACGTCAACCTCCACCGCTTCCTGGGCCTCGTCCAGCAGTTCCGCCAGGAGGCCCAGCTGATCATCGTCAGCCACCAGAAGCGGACCATGGAGGCCGCCGACGCCCTCTACGGGGTCACCATGCACGCCGGCGGCTACTCCAAGGTGGTCAGCCAGCGCATCGAGCGCCACCACCCGGCCTCGAACCCCCTGGACCACGACCCGGACCCCACGGGCGTGTCGGTAGGCTCCTGAGGCCGTGCTGGCCCTCTGGATCGTCCTCGGCGTCCTCGTCCTCGTCCTCCTCTCCGCTGGGGGAGTCGGGCTGCGCCGGGTCCGGTCCCGCCGGAGCGCCCCTGGGGCCAAGCCCACCGCGGCCGGGCCCGCCCCCGCCCCCACCCGACCAGCGACCCCGTCCCGGCCTGGGCGCCCGCCGGCCGACGCGCCCCCCCAGGCGCCTCCGGGCTCCCCTCAGGCGAAGCCCGACGCGGTTTCACCGGCGGCGGTCCCCACCGAGACTGCGCCGGCCGGCGCGCCGGCCGAGGAAGCACCGGTCAGCGGTGCCCCCGCCCTCCGAGCGCCGACCGGGGAGCCTGGTGCGGCGGACACCGTCGCCGGCGAGCGTGGACCGGAGGGTGCGGCCCCCGCTCCTGAGGCCCCCGCCGGAGAGGTCCCCGCCCCGGCCGTCCGGCCCCGGATCGGGGAGCGGCTGGGCCGGACCCGTGAGCGCTTCGCCGCCGCCCTGCGGGGCCTGCGAGGCGGCGGCCTGGAGGAGGAGACCTGGGAGCTGCTGGAGGAAGCCCTCTTGGGGGCAGACGTCGGCCTGGCCACCACCAGCGAGCTCCTCGATGGCCTCCGGGAGCGGGTCAGGGCCGGGGAGCTGCGGGACGGGGACGCAGTCGTCGGTGCCTTGAAGGCGGAGCTGGTCCGGACCCTGGACGCCGCAGGGAGCCGGGAGCTCCAGCTGGCGCCGGCCCCAGGCCAACCCGACGTGTGGCTGTTCGTGGGGGTCAACGGGGTGGGCAAGACCACGACCATCGGCAAAGTGGCCCGTCAGCAGGTCGAGGAGGGCCGGCGGGTCCTGCTGGCCGCGGGCGACACCTTCCGGGCCGCAGCCGCCGACCAGCTGGCCACCTGGGCGGCCAGGGCCGAAGTGGAGCTGGTCAGGGGCGCCCCCGGGGGTGACCCCGGGGCGGTGGTCTTCGACGCGGTGCAGCGGGCCGCGGCCCGCGGCTACGACCTGGTCCTGGCAGACACGGCCGGCCGGTTGCACACGAAGGTCAACCTCATCGAGGAGCTGAAGAAGATCCGGCGGGTCGCGGACCGAGGACCGGGTCGGGTCCGGGAGGTCCTGCTGGTCCTCGACGCCACCACCGGCCAGAACGGCCTCCAGCAGGCCCGGCAGTTCCTGGAGGCGGTCGGCGTGACCGGCGTGGTGCTGACGAAGCTGGACGGCACCGCGAAGGGCGGGGTCATCGTTCCCATCCAGCGGGACCTGGGCATCCCGGTGAAGCTGGTCGGCATCGGCGAAGGGGCCGACGACCTCGTGCCCTTCGACGCCGAGCAGTTCGTCGAGGGCCTCTTCGCCGGCGTCGACCTGGCCTGAGGCTGGTCGGTTGGCGGCGGTCCGCCCAGGTAGCCTGGGCGGACCATGTTCGACACCCTCTCCGAGCGGCTCGAAGGGATCCTCGGTCGCCTGCGCGGCCGGGGACGGCTGAGCGCCGCCGACGTCGACCAGGCCCTGCGGGAGATCCGGGCTGCTCTGCTGGAAGCCGACGTGCACGTCCGGGTGGTGCGGTCCCTCGTCGACGGGGTCCGCAGCCAGCTGGTCGGGGAGGAGCTGGCCCGCAGCCTGAGCCCTGGCCAGCAGGTCGTCCGAGCGGTCCACCGAGAGCTCATCCGGGCCCTCGGTGGGGAGTCGCTGCGCCTCACCTACGCCTCGCCGCCGCCCACCGTGATCCTCCTGGCCGGCCTGCAGGGGTCGGGCAAGACCACGACGGCCGCCAAGCTTGCCCGCTGGTTCCGCCAGCAGGGCCACCAGCCCCTCCTCGTCGGGGCTGACCTGCAGCGACCAGCCGCGGTGGAGCAGCTGCGGATCCTGGCCGAGCAAGCCCAGGTCCCCTTCTTCAGTCAACCCACCGACCCCGTCCAGGTCGCCCGGGCCGGCCGGCAGGAAGCGGAGCGGCTGGGTCGAGACGTGGTCATCGTCGACACCGCCGGTCGGCTGGCCATCGACGCCGAGCTCATGGACGAGGTCCGCCGGATCTCTGAGGCGGTCGACCCTCACTACACCTTCCTGGTGGTCGACGCCATGACCGGCCAGGACGCCGTGGGCACCGCCGAGGCCTTCCACGCCACCTTGACCCTCGACGGGCTCATCCTGACGAAGCTCGACGGTGACGCCCGGGGCGGGGCGGCGCTCAGCGTCAAGGAGGTCGTCGGCAAGCCCATCGCCTTCGCCGCCACCGGCGAGCGACTCGCCGACTTCGACCTCTTCCACCCCGACCGCATGGCCAGCCGCATCCTCGGCATGGGCGACGTCCTGAGCCTCATCGAGCAGGCCGAACGGGAGATGGACCGGGACGTGGCCCTGAAGGGCGCGACTGCCCTGGTCGAGGGCCGGTTCACCTTGGAGGACTTCCTCACCCAGCTCCAGCAGGTCAAGCGCCTCGGATCCCTCGGCGGCCTGCTCTCGCTCCTGCCCGGGGTGCCCAAGGAGCTCAAGCAGGCCAACGCGGCCATCGACGACCGGGAGGTGGCCAGGGTCGAGGCCATCATCCGTTCCATGACCCCCGCCGAACGGATCGACCCGAGCATCATCGACGGGTCCCGTCGGCAGCGGATCGCCCGGGGGAGCGGCACCAGCACCCAGGAGGTCAACCAGCTCCTCCGCCAGTTCAAGGAAGCCCAGCAGCTCATGCGCCAGCCCGGCCTGCTGGCGGGCATGCTGGGCGGCCGAGGCAAGCTGGCCCGGGCCCTCCAGGCCCAAGGCGACCTGCCCGGGCTGCCCGATCCCGGTCCCCCCACGCGCGCAGGACGGGGTGGCTTGGGTGGGCTGCTCTCGGGGGTCGGCTCGAACCTCCTGGCCGACGGCCTCCGGGCCGAGGACCCCCTGGGCGCAACAACGGCCGGGAACCGGACCGGGGGCGCGAAGAGCGGCGGCAGCAAGGGCGGCAAGAAGGGCAAGGGGGGCAAGCGGCGAGGCGGACGGGTCACCCCCAAGGGAGGCCGCTGAACCCGCCGCCGAGTGCCCAGGCCGAGGGAGGCCGTTGAGTCCGCAAGGGCCTGTTGGCCTGCGGACCCTGGGCCTGGCAGAATAAGAGGTCCCGTTCGGGAGGCCGAGCGGGCAGAGCGAGGATAGGACGTCGACCGTGGCCGTGAAGCTGCGCCTCATGCGCATGGGCAAGAAGAAGCAGCCGACCTACCGGGTGGTGGCAGCAGACAGCCGGGCTCCCCGAGACGGTCGGTTCCTGGAGGTCGTCGGGTTCTACGCCCCTCGGGGCCGTTCCACGACGGACCAGGCTGCCGTGGTGCAGATCGACGTCGACAAGGCCCGGCGGTGGCTCGAGCGAGGCGCCCAGCCCACCGAGCCGGTCAGTCGGCTCCTGCGCACCGCTGGCATCGGCGCGGCGTCGGCGGACGACCGGTCGTGAGCGACCCCTCGGTCTCCCCGGCCAGCGTCGACGGCCAGCAGCCCGTGGAGGCGCCGGCACCGGGATCGCCTTCGGGCCAGCCGGGACGGAGCCGGGCCGAGGCCACGCTGCGGTACCTGGTCGAGCAGCTCGCTGACCACCCCGAGGAGATCCGCGTCGAGGCCGACCACGACGCTACCGGTGCCCGTTTCCGGGTCCAGGTCGGACCCGACGACATGGGTCGGGTCATCGGGCGACGGGGCCGGACCGCGCAGGCCATCCGCACCGTGGTCCGGGTCGCCGGCGCCCGGGACGGCGTCAGCGCGACCAGCGTGGAGTTCGAGGACCGCTGAGCCCACCGCTCGCCGCAGGACCGCCCGATCCGGGCCGGGCCCAGCGCAACCTCGAGGTCGGCCGGGTGGTGCGAGCCCACGGTCTTCGGGGCGAGGTCGTCGTGGAGCTCTGGAGCAACCGTCCCGAACGGCGCCAGCCTGGGGCCGAGCTCATCGCTCGGCTCCCGGACCACGAACGACCGCTGGTGGTGCTGGCCAGCCGCCCCTTTGGGCCCGGCGCCCAGGACCCCGTCTCCCGCTGGCTGGTCCGCTTCGAAACCGTGTCGGACCGCACCGCGGCCGAAGCCCTGCGCGGTGCGGTGCTCCTCGGTCAGCCCATCGCGGATCCCGACGCCCTCTGGGTCGACGAGCTCTGTGGCGCTCGCCTCGTCGATCCAACGGGGCGCCCCGTTGGGGAGGTGCGGGCCGTGCTGGCCAACCCCGCCAGCGATCTCCTCGAACTCGCCGACGGCCGCCTCCTGCCCCTGCGGTTTGTCGTGGGCCGGACCGACGAGGGCTTCGTCGTGGAAGCTCCCGCGGGCCTCCTCGACGACCCGCCGTCCTGAGCCGTCCGCCGCGCCCCGGCCATGGCCAGCTGCCCCCCCGCTCCGGCGCCAGCGTCGAGCCCCGGTCCCTGGCGCATCGAGGTCCTCACCATCTTCCCCCAGCTCGTGCAGGGCTACGCCTCCATCGCCCTCCTGGCCCGGGCCCAAGCGGCCGGCGTGCTGGACCTGCGGGTCCACGACCTCCGCCACGGGGCCGACGATCCCCGCCGCTCGGTCGACGACGCCCCCTTCGGCGGCGGCGCCGGCATGGTCCTCGCCCCCGAGCCCATCGCCCGGGTCGTCGAGACCGTCCAGCCCCGACGCCCCCTCATCCTCTTGAGCCCCGCCGGACGGCGCCTCGACCAGGGCCTGGTCGAGGAGCTGGCCCACCTGGGCCTGCCCGACGCCCCAGGCTTCAGCCTCCTGTGCGGCCGCTACGAGGGCGTCGACCAGCGGGTGGTCGAGGCCCTCGTCGACCAGGAGCTCTCCATCGGCGACTACGTCCTCGCCGGCGGCGAGCTGGCTGCCCTCGTCGTCCTCGAGGCGGTCGCCCGACTGCTCCCCGGCGTCCTCGGCAACGAGGCCTCGCCCCTCGAGGAGAGCTTCAGCCGGGGTCTCCTCGAATACCCCCAGTACACCCGGCCGGCCACCTGGCGGGGCCGGGCCGTGCCCCCCGTGCTCCTGAGCGGCGACCACGGCCGCGTCGCCCGCTGGCGAGCCGCCATGGCCCTGTGGCGCACCCAGCAGCGACGCCCCGACCTCCTCGCCGCCCGAGGCGGCCTCACCCCCGCGGAACAGGCCCTTCTCGACGAGCTGCCCAAGCTCACCGGCGCCGAGCCCCCTCCTCCCTCCGGGGCGGGGTCCTCGGGCGAGTCCGACCCGGGCGAAGGGTCGGGGGGGGTGCCGCTCGGCTAACCTAGAGGGCCCGACCCCCCGCGTGGGCCACGTCCCTCGCGGCCGTGGGGTCATCGACCGAGCCGGGAAGGACGCCAGTCATGCAGCCCACGGACATCGTCGATCGGGACCAGTTCAGGGACGACGTGCCGGCTTTCCGTCCCGGCGACACCGTCAAGGTCCACGTCCGGGTCGTCGAAGGCAACCGGGAGCGCATCCAGGTCTTCCAGGGTCCGGTGATCCGCCGCCAGGGCAGCGGAGCCCGGGAAACCTTCACCGTGCGGAAGGTCAGCTTCGGCGTGGGGGTCGAGCGGACCTTCCCGGTCCACTCCCCAGCCTTGGCCAAGATCGAACTGGTCAGCGAGGGCGACGTGCGCCGGGCCAAGCTCTACTACCTCCGAGGCCGAGTCGGCCGGGCCGCGAAGATCAAGGAGAAGCGGTCCCCCCGCCCCGCATGACCGCCCTCGCGCCGGCGTCGGCCCCGTGCTCGACCGCCCGAGCCTCTCTGGCCAGCGGCTGGGGGGCGGGCCGGTGAGCGAAGAGGAGCTGGAGCGCTACGAAGCCGAGATCGAGCTGGCCCTCGTCCAGGAGTACCGGACGGTCCTGCCGCTGTTCCGCTACGTCGTCGAGACCGAGCGCCGCTTCTACCTCGCCAACGACGTCAAGGTCAGCGTCCAGCAGACCTCGCCCCCCTGGGTCGAGCTCGAGCTCAGCGACGCCTGGGTCTGGGACATGTACCGCCCGGCTCGCTTCGTCCCGAGCGTCCGGGTCCTGACCTTCCGGGACGTCAACATCGAACGGCTCCCCGAGCGAGACACCTGACGCCCCCCGGCTCGCTCCCCAGCCAGGTTGCTGCGAGGTGCCCGAGGAATCCTCGGGTCATGGTCCCTCCGTCCCCGACTCCCGCTCCGTCGCCGGCCGAACTCGGCCGCCGGGCCGAGGACCTCGTCGCTGCCCACTACCGCCGAGCTGGGTGGGCCGTCCTGGCCACCCGCTGGTCCTGTCCCCTCGGGGAGCTCGACCTCGTCTGCCGACGGTCCCACCCCGACCCCGTCCTGGTCTTCGTCGAGGTCAAGGCCCGCCGCAGCCCGCACGGTGGCGACCCTCGGGCTGCCCTCACCCCGGCCAAGTGGGCCCGGCTGCGCCGAGCGGCCGGCTGCTGGCTGGCCGCTCACCCCGCACCCGTGCAGGCCCCGCCAGGTCGCGGCCCCTCGAGCACCCCTCGGTCCTCCTGGGGAGCGTTCCGCTTCGACCTGGCCGCTGTCTCCTGGCCAGCGGGCTCGGCTCGCCCCCGCATCGAAATCATCGAAGGGCTCGCCTGAGGCCGCCACCAGGCCGCTCGGGCGCGCCCGATGGAGCGCCGCTCGCGGGTCCTCTAGGGTCGGGGCGTGCAGAACCCCGTCCTGGTCGAGCGGTCGGCTGGCGTGGTCACCGTCACCCTGAACCGCCCCGAGCGCAAGAACGCAGCGAACGCTGCCACATGGCAGGCCCTCTGGGAGACCCTCGTCGAGGTCCGCCGACGCGCCGAGGACCGGGTGGTCGTCCTGACCGGCGCCGGGGGCGACTTCTGCTCGGGAGCCGACCTGGCCGACGGCGCCGGCCTGAGCGGCAACCCCGACGACCACCGCCTGCGCGGCATGCTCTTCCTCGGGGAGGTCGTCCAGGCCCTTCACGACCTTCCCCAGCCGACGATCGCGAAGATCCGAGGGGTCGCCGCCGGGGCCGGCCTCAGCCTGGCTCTCGGATGCGACCTCACGGTGGTGGCCCGATCGGCTCGCCTCACGACCATCTTCGCCAAGCGAGGCCTCTCCCTGGACGCCGGGGCCTCCTGGCTGCTCCCTCGGCTGGTCGGCCTGCACCGGGCCAAAGAGCTGGCCTTCTTCGGCGGGATGCTCTCCGCCGATGACGCCGAGCGCCTCGGTTTGGTGAACCGGGTGGTCGAGGACGACCAGCTCGACGCGGTGGTGGCCGACTGGGCGGCCGAGCTGGCCGCCGGACCGCCCCTGGCGCTCGCCATGACGAAGCGCCTGCTCGACCACGGCAGCCGGAGCAGCCTGGCCGAGGCCCTCGACGCCGAGGCCTTCGCCCAGTCGGTGAACTTCTCGACCGCCGATACCGCCGAGGCCTTGCGGGCCTTCCTGGAGAAGCGGACGCCTCGCTTCCAGGGTCGCTGACCGGCCGGCGGCGACGGCCGCGTCACCGGATCCTCGTGGGCGCGAGCGGGGGCGGGGTCTGGCAGGTCCGAGCGGCGTTGTGGAGTTTGTGTGACATGTTGTGAAACGGGTCGGGCCTCGCCCATCACCCCCGAGCCCGGGCTCCGTCCGAGGGGCGACCCGCCGCCCAGATCCCGGGCTGCCATCCCCTCGACCGCGTCACGCCGGGGCGCTAGCCTGCTCATGGCGTCCTCCGGCCGCCCGGGACGCGACCGAGCGAGGTGTGCACGCCTCGTCGGTGCATGCCGGGCGGCCTGCGGGTCGCCAGGCTCGCCGTCCCGTCGGGAACCCCCCGTGGGCAGGTCGGGGCGGGCTGATCGGCGTGTGCCCGTGGACCGAGGCGTCCGGCACGGCCCAACTGGCGGATGGCGAGGCGCACGGCGGCCACGGAGCACAGGGTGGGCGCCGTCGGGGCCTCGCGACGGGCGAGCGAGGTGGCGGGTGCTGGCTCGAGCATGGGCGGCGACCCGGCAGGGGGTCGACGGGCAGCCGGTCGAAGTCGAGGTGCACGTCTCGAACGGCTTCCCCGGGTTCACCATCGTCGGGTTGCCGGACGCGGCGGTCCGAGAGTCGAGGGACCGGGTCCGCTCGGCGCTGCTCTCGTGTGGGCAGCGCTGGCCGCAGCGTCGGGTGACGGTGAACCTGGCACCCTCGGGGCTGCGGAAGGCAGGGCCAGGTCTCGACCTGGCCATCGCGGTGGCGCTGCTGGGAGCGCAAGGGGTCGTTCCCCCGGGGGCGGCCGAGGGGTTGGGGTTCGTGGGAGAGCTGGGTCTGGATGGGTCCCTGCGGCCGGTGCCGGGGCTCCTGGCGATGGTGCTCTGCCTGGCCTCCTGTGTCCGGGAGGGGGTCGTGGTGCCGGCTGGGGCTGCCGGCGAGGCCGGCCTGGGGGTCGGGCAGCGGGCCCGGCCGGTGCCGTCGTTGGGGGTCCTGATCGGGGTCCTGCGGGGCGAGCGGCGTTGGCCGCCACTGACGGGCCTGGCCGCCGCGCAGGGAAGGAGCGGTGAAGCGGCGGGTGGTGCCGGGCCGTGGGGGGAAGCGGACCTGGCGGAGGTGCGGGGCCAGCAGCTCGGTCGGCGGGCCCTGGAGGTCGCCGCCGCGGGGCGGCATCACCTGCTGCTCGTCGGGCCACCGGGGTCGGGGAAGACGATGCTGGCTCAGCGACTGCCGGGCCTGCTGCCGGACCTGGACCGGGAGGCGGCCCTGGAGGTTGCTCGGGTGTGGTCGGCAGCCGGCCTGCGCTGGGGGGAGGAGGGACTGCCCCGGCGGCCGCCGGTTCGGGCTCCCCACCACGGGATCACGGCGGTCGGGCTGGTGGGGGGCGGTGCGGACCTCGGGCCGGGGGAGGTGAGCCTCGCGCACCGAGGGGTGCTGTTCTTGGACGAGCTCGGCCAGGTGGCGCCGGCCACCCTGCAGAGTCTGCGGGAACCCCTGGACGAGGGGGTGGTGCGGGTGGCCCGGGCGGGGGTGCGGGCGGTGCTGCCCGCCTCGGTGCTGTTGGTGGGGGCGATGAACCCGTGTCCGTGCGGGGAGGGGCTGCCCGGTGGGTGGTGCCGGTGCCGACCAGCCGAGCGGGCCCGTTACCTCCAGCGGGTCTCGGGGCCCCTGCTCGACCGGTTCGACCTGGTGGTCGGGGTGCCGAAAGTGCCTGTCGACGAGCTGCTGTCCCGGGCCGAGGGCGAGTGCACGGCGACGGTGGCGGCCCGGGTCGCGGCCGCTCGGGCTCGCGCGGCGAGCCGGCGGGCGGGACCTGCAGGCCGGGACGGGCTGGCGGGGTGGTCGGCGTCGGCCCGGGCGCTGCTCGAACGGCAGCTGCGGGCCGGCCGGCTGAGCGCTCGGGGAGCGGGCAAGGTGGCGGCGGTCGCTCGGACCGTGGCCGACCTGGGGGCGGAGGACGAGGTGGGGGAGACGGCGGTGGCCGAGGCCCTGGCGCTCCGAGCCGGTCTCGGCCTGCTGGCGCCAGGTGGGCGGTGGTGAGGTCAGGAGGTCCGGCATGGGCAGCGCCAGCCGGGCCGAGCAGGCGGGACCGGGAGGCCGAGTTGGCCGTGGCGGCGCTGGCTCGGGTTGTGCTGAACCCGGTGCTGGTGGGTCGGCTGCTGGCGGGGTGGGGGCCGGTGGAGGCGTGGGAGGCGCTGCGGGGGGGCCAGCATCCCCTGGACCCCGAGGGGCGGTGGCGGGAGGCCGCCCGGCGCCTGGACCTAGGTGGGCTGGGGGCGGT
>NZ_JAKHEX010000022.1 GCF_023130475.1 Aciditerrimonas ferrireducens | reverse complement strand
GGCGTGGGAGGCGCTGCGGGGGGGCCAGCATCCCCTGGACCCCGAGGGGCGGTGGCGGGAGGCCGCCCGGCGCCTGGACCTAGGTGGGCTGGGGGCGGTGCTGGACCGCTTCGGGGTGCGGGTCCTTGGGCCGGGCGACCCCTGGTTCCCGACCCGGCTGGCCGAGCGCCGGGGGGGGGGGGGGGACCCCGGGTGCTGTTCGTGCGGGGCCAGGTGGCGACCCTGGGCGCCGGTCCGGTGGTGGCGGTCATCGGGAGTCGGGCCGCCACCGGCTACGGCCAGGAGGTGGCGAGGTGGTTCGGAACGACCCTGGCCGGCGCCGGCGTGGTGGTGGCCGGGGGGCTCAGCCGGGGGATCGAGGCCGCGGCCCACGCAGGGGCTCTGGTGGCGGCCGGTCCTGGGCCCCTGGCAGTGGTCGGCGGGGGGCTGGGGCGCGCCCTGGCCGGGGACGAGCGGCGGCAGCAGGCGGCCGTCGTGTCCCGGGGGGCGCTGGTGAGCGAGCTACCGCCCGGGGTGCCGGAGCGGCCTTGGACGCTGGCCATGCGCTGTCGGCTCCTGGCGGCCCTGGCCGAGGTGGTGGTGGTAGTGGAGGCCGGGACGCGAAGCGGCGCGCTGCGGACGGTGCGGGAGGCGAGGCGGCAGGGGACGAGGGTGCTGGTGGTGCCCGGGCCGGTCACGAGTCCGGCGAGCGCGGGCGGTCACGAGCTCCTGGCCAGGGGCCAGGCAGCGTTGGCGTGCTCGCCGGCGGACGTGCTCGCGGCGCTGGGGCGGGTGGCGCCCGTTCCCTCGGGCGCCGGGGCGGCCGACCGGGCGAACCGGGGGCGAACGGGCCCGGGCGACGCGGCCGCTGTGGGACGCGAAGGCAGCCGGGCCCCGAGCCGGGCCGGGGAGGTCGGGATCGACGGGGAGGCCCGAAGGGTGCTGGACCGGCTGGGGGGCCGGCCGGTGACGGTGGACTGGCTGGTGGAGGCGACGGGCTTGCCCTTGGCGAAGGTGGTCCTGGCGCTGCTGGAGCTGGATGGGGTCGGCGTGGCGGTCGAGGAGGCGGGCCTGTGGCGGCGTCGGAGCCCCGGGCCGGGCGGTGGTTAGCGTGGGCAGGTGCGCTGCGGGCTGCTGGTCGTGACCGGTTCGGGCCTGGGGGCCGACCGGGCGGTGGCGGCCGGGGTGGCGGCCGAGGGGGTGGGGGCCGAGCTCGTGGTGGTGGCCGCTGGGCGGCCCGGGGCGGGGGACCCGTTGGTGATCCTCGGCGCCCTGGCGGAGCGGACGGCCCGGGTGGCCCTGGTGTGCGGGGTGTCGGTGGGTCGGGGGGAGCGGGTGGTGGGGGTGTGGGGGAAGGAAGTGACCACGCTGGACCGGGTGAGCGGCGGGCGGGCCGGTCTGGTGCTGGGGGGCGGCCCGGGCGCGTGGCGGCGGGCTGGGGGCGTCGGGGAGGGACCGGCCACCGGTGCGTCAGCGGCAGCGCAGGAGGAGGCCCTCTGGGCACTGGACCGGCTGTTTCGGCGGCCACCGGCCAGCGTCGAGGGGCGGCGGGTGGTGCTGCGGGGCGCCCCGAACCTGCCGCCGCCGCGCCAGCCGGGGGGGCCCAGCCTGGCCACTTTGGTGCCCCCGGCGGGCCGGGGCGGGCGGTCCTGGCGGCTGGTGCCCTGGGAGGGGCCAGGGCGGGGCCGGCCACGAGGCTGGGCTCGGGGGACCTGGGTGGTCCTGCCCGCCGACCGGCTGCTTCGGGCCCGGCCCGAGGAGGTGGCGGGGGTGCTGGCGGGGCTGCGCCGGCGGGGGGAGCGGGCCGCGGCGTCGGGGGCGGCCGGGGTGGTGCTGGGGGTGGCGGCTCGGGCTGGCGGCACCCAGGGGGACGAGACGGGGTGGCTGGCCCGGTTGGGGGCGGGGCTGGCGGTCGTGCGGGCCGGGGGGCGGGCCCGCTAGCGTCCCGGTCGTGGTGGTCGGGGCGCACGTCCGGGGCGGCGGGGCGCTGGCCGACGTGGTGGACCGGGGCGTGGCGCTGGGAGCGGAGGCGGTCCAGATCTTCACCCAGAGTCCCCGGAGCTGGCGGCCGGCCCGGCACGACGCGGCGGCCGTCGCCGGGTTCCGGGAGCGCTGGGCGAGCCAACAGGACGCGGTGCAGGCGGTCTTCTGCCATGCCAGCTATCTGGTGAACCTGGCGACGAGCGACCCCGAACTCCTGGCTCGATCGGAAACAGCGCTGGCCGCGAACCTGCAGCTGGCGACGGCCATGGGGGCCGACGGGCTGGTGCTGCACGTCGGGAGCCACCGGGGTAGTGGGCTGGCCGGCTGCATGGACCAGATCGTGGCCGCCTTGGCCCGGGCGCTCGAGAGCGCCGGCGACCCGCCAGGCGGGCGCCGGGGCGGGGGGGACCGTGGGGCGGGACTTCGGGGAGCTGGCCTCGATCCTGGCGGCCCTGGATGCGGGCGATCGGGTCGGGGTCTGCCTGGACACGCAGCACCTGTGGGCCTCGGGGGTCGACTTCGGCGGGCCCGAGGAGGCCGAGGCGGTCCTGGACGAGCTGGAGGAACGGATCGGGTTGGCCCGGCTGCGCTGCGTGCATCTGAACGACTCGGCGGTGCCCCGGGGGGCGAACCGGGATCGACACGCCAACCTGGGGCAGGGCAGCATCGGGGAGGAGCGGCTGGCGTGGCTCGTGGGCCATCCGGCCTTGGCCAGGGTGCCGGCGGTCCTGGAGGTGCCGGGGGAGGGCCAGGGGCCGACGGCGGAGCAGGTGGCGTTGGCCAAGGCGGTGGTGCGGGAGGGCCAGGCCCGCTGGGCGGCCCGCCGGCCGGCCACGAGGGGGCGTGGGGGGATCGAAGCGAAGGGAGGAGCGGCGTGACGGACCAAGGCGAACGGGCCCAGGAGGGCCATCGGATCGAGACGGACTCCATGGGGGCCATCGAGGTCCCGGCCGATCGGTACTGGGGGGCGCAGACGGCCCGGTCCTTGGTGCACTTCCCGATCGGCCGGGACACGATGCCCAGGCCCCTGATCCGGGCCATCGGCATCCTGAAGGAAGCGGCGGCCCGGGCGAACATGGAGCTGGGCAAGCTGGACGAGCGGCGGGGCGAGGCCATCGTGGCCGCAGCCCAAGAGGTTCGGGACGGGCGTCTGGACGACCACTTCCCCCTGCGGATCTGGCAGACCGGCAGCGGGACCCAGACGAACATGAACGCCAACGAGGTCATCGCCAACCGGGCCATCGAGCGCCTGGGTGGCAAGCTGGGGTCGAAGGACCCGGTGCATCCGAACGACCACGTCAACATGTCCCAGTCGTCGAACGACACGTTCCCGACGGCCATGCACATCGCGGCTGCCGAGCAGGTGGTGCACCGGCTGCTGCCGGCCGTCCGGGCCCTGCGGGACGCCCTGGCGGCCAAGGCGGAGGCGTTCGCCGACATCGTGAAGATCGGCCGGACCCACCTGATGGACGCCGTGCCCTTGACCCTCGGGCAGGAGTTCTCCGGCTGGGTGGCCCAGCTGGACGCCGACCTGGCCCGGCTGGAGGCCAGCTTGCCGGCGGTCTACGAGCTGGCCCTGGGGGGCACGGCGGTCGGCACGGGCCTGAACACCCACCCGGAGTTCGGCGAACGGGCCGCCAGGCACGTGGCGGCCATCACCGGCCTGCCTTTCGTCTCGGCCCCGAACAAGTTCGCCGCCTTGGCGGCCCACGACGCCTTGGTGCAGCTGAGCGCCACGTTGCGCACCCTGGCGGTTTCCTTGACGAAGATCGCCGACGACATCCGGTGGCTGGGCTCGGGGCCCCGAGCGGGCCTCGGTGAGCTGATCCTGCCGCCGAACGAGCCGGGCAGCTCGATCATGCCGGGGAAGGTCAACCCGACGCAGTCGGAGGCCATGATCATGGTCTGCATCCAGGTCATGGGGAACGACGCGGCGGTGGCCGTGGCCGGCAGCCGGGGGAACCTGGAGCTGAACGTCTGCAAGCCGGTGATCGCCCACAACGTCCTGCACTCCCTGGAGCTGCTGGCCGACGCTTGCGGCACGTTCCGGGAGTTCTGCGTGGAGGGCCTGGAACCGGACCGGCAGCGGATCCAGCAGCACCTGCAGAGCTCGCTCATGCTGGTCACGGCCCTGAACCCCCTGATCGGCTACGACAAGGCGGCCGAGGTGGCGAAGAAGGCCCATCGGGAGGGCTCGACCTTGAAGGAGGCCTGCGTGGCCCTCGGCTACTTGAGTGCCGAGGAGTTCGACCAGGCGGTGCGGCCCGAGGCCATGGTGCACCCGGGCTGACCGGGGGAGCCGAGGAGCGATGGCGGGGTCGGAGGAGCTGCTGGACGAGGCCCAGCTGGCCGAGGCCCTGGCCGGCTTGCCGGCGTGGCGCCAAGAGGGCGGAGCCCTGGTCCGGGAGGTCGAGCTGGCCAGCTTCTGGCAGGCGGTGGCGGCGATCGTGTGCGTCGCCGAGGTAGCCGAGGCCCAGGGGCACCATCCGGACCTGACCCTCCGCTATCGCCGGCTCGGGTTCTCCGTGACGACGCACAGCGCCGGCGGGCTGACCCGGCGGGACCTGGCCTTGGCGGCGGCCATCGACCAGCGGCTCGCCGCGTTCGGCGTCCCTCCTGGCGGGCCGCCGCCGGGGGCCGCGCCGGGCGCCCCGGGCGGGTGAGCTGGCGGCGGGTTCGGCTCGGCGAGCGGCCGCTCGCGGTCCTGGACCTGCCGGTGGCCGAGCCGGTGGCCCATGTGCTGGTCGACGGGGCGCCCCGGGCCCGGACGGTCCTGACCCTGTCGCACTGGCCGGGCACGCCGACCCCGGGGGCGCTCCGGGCGGACCTGTCGACCGAGATCGCCCTGGCCGCCGTGTCCCGCCGCTGGCCGTTGCCCCGGCGGGTGGCGGGTGCCACCTTGGACCACCTGGACGTCGACGGCCTCCTCGGCCTGCTGGTGCTGGCCGAGCCGTCGGTGGCCGAGGGCGAGGGATCGCTGCTGGTCGAGGCGGCTCGGGTGGGGGACTTCGGGGTGGTGCGGGATCCCCGGGCCGCAATGCTGGCCTTCGGCCTGGCTTACTGGCTGGGGGTCGACCCGATGGTGGGCTTCGGCCGGGCCGGGGCGCGGCCGACGCAGGCCTGGTCGCTGGTGGAGGCCCTGGAGGTGGCCCGAAGGGTCCTGGGCTGGGCCCGGGCCGGAGCCGACGGCGAGGCTGCCGGTGCGGGCGCCCGGCCGGGCGCGGACGGGCCTGCGGGGCTGGCCGAGGAGCTGGCCGGCTGGCGGGCCAGCGAGCGTGCCCTGGCGGCTGGGCAGGTGGTGCTGAGCGAGGAGCCCGAGCGGGACCTGCTGGTGGTGCGGCCACGCGCTGGCTGCTGGCCGGTCGGTGGGGGGCTGGGCGACCTGCCGGTCCACCCCGCCGCTCTGCACAGCGCGAGTCCCCGGAGCCGCGTCTGCCTGGTCGGCGAGGACCGGCTGGTGTGCTGGTTCCGCTACGAGACCTGGGTCCGCCTCGGCCGGGGGCGGCCAAGCGGGATGCGGCCCCGGGTGGACCTCGGCCCGTTGGCAGCCGAGCTCTCCGCCTGGCCGGACGGTGGGGGACCGTGGCGGTTCCCGGGGCCCGCGGCCGTGGTGCCCTGGCTGACGCCGGCGGGGCCGGTGGCCGACCCCGAAGCGGTGCTGGATCGTCTGCGGGCGGAACTCGATCGCCGGGACCGCCAGCTCCCCGCCTGGGACCCCGAGGCTCGGTCCCCGGTGCCGGCCGCGCCGACCGGCTGATCGGGGCACGCGGCCCGTTGGCCCGGCCCGCCCCGCTCGTGGGGGTGGCTCACCCGGGGCCGGGTCAGGCGCTGGGTCGGCTCAGGCGCTGGGCCGGGTCAGGCGAGCGGCAGGTCCCAGAGCGGGAACCAGCGGCTCAGGTCGGCCTCGAAGGGCAGGTCGGACCCGAGCACGCTCCGGATCCGCAGCTCCAGCTCGTTGTCCCGACGCTGGGGTCCGGTGGGCACGAACGGGTAGAAGCTGCCCCGCTTGGCCAGGTAGACGAGGTAGACCCGTCGACCGGCCAGGTCCCGGTCCGCCTCGGGGCCGGCCCGGAAGCCGAAGACCGAGCAGAGCAGCTGCGGACCCCAGCCGGCGTCGCTCAAGGAGCTGTGGACCATGTGGACCCGGGTGACCAGGTCCTCGACCGATCCCCCGTCGACCACGATCCAGCTGTAGCCGAAGGAGTCGGTGGCGTGGCGCAGACGGGTGTCGGCTCCGAGGGCGAGGCCGCTGCCGTCGTCGTCCAGGGGCAGGGGCTGATTGGTCTCGGGGGCGGCGGCCACGTCGAGCCCCACCGGGGCGGCACCGCCGGGGATGGAGGCCGTGGCCAAGAGGGCATCGATGTCCCGCTGCATCTCGGCGAAGCTCGGCCCCGTCGGGGGTTTGGCGCACACCCCGGCCTGGCCCGAGGGCACCAGGCCGGTGGCGGCCTGCAGGGTCACGGCCGCCCCCGACAGCGAGAAGAGCTGGTCCAGGTTCGGCTTGACCGGCTTGGACCGACCGAGGATGGTGTCGAGGAGTCCCACGGCTCAGGCCTGGTTCAGCTGCCGCTCCAGCTTGGCCAGCTGCTCCAGCCGCTTCTCCAGGGGCGGGTGGGTCGAGAAGAGGGTCGAGACGCTCGTCCCCTTGGTCAGGGCCGGCGTGAAGAAGAAGGCGTTGAAGTGCTCCGCCTGGCGCAGGTCCCGGGTCGGGATCCGCCCCATCTCCCCGCTCACCTTCACCAGCGCGGAGGCCAGCAGCGCCGGTCGACCGATGAGGATGGCGCCCGAGCGGTCGGCTGCCAGTTCCCGGTAGCGGGAGAGGGCCATGGTCAACAGGAAGCTGATGGCGTAGACGATGACCGAGAACAGCAGCACGGCGAGCTCCATGATCGCCAGGTTCTCGGCGTTGCGTCGGTCCCGTCCGTAGCCGCCGCCGAACCCGCCGAAGAGGCCCATCCAGAACATCATCCGGGTGATCATCCCGGCCACCATGCCGAGGAAGCTGGCGATGGTCATGACCGCCACGTCCCGGTGGGCGACGTGGGACAGCTCGTGGGAGAGCACCGCCTCGAGCTCCGGCTCGTCGAGGCGCCGCAGGATCCCCCGCGTGGCGCAGACCACCGCGTTCTTCGGGTTCCGCCCGGTGGCGAAGGCGTTCGGCATGTCGACCTCGGCCACGGCGACCCGGGGCTTCGGCATGTCCGCCAGGGCGCAGAGCCGGTCCACGATGCCGTGGAGCTCCGGCTCCTCCTCGGGGGTCACGATGTGGCCCTTCATGCCCCAGAGGGCGATCTTGTCGGAGAACCAGTACTGGCAGACCGCCAGGGCCAGGGGGATGGCCACCACGATGGCCATGCCCACCCCCAAGGCGTAGAGGATCCCGCCGACCACCGCGTAGAGCACGACCAGCAGTAGGCCCGTGATGAACATCCGGACGGTCAGGCCGTGGTCGGCCGGGATGCGACTGGTCGTGGCCATCTCCGGTCCTCTCCCTCCAGGTCTCGTTCCTGCACGACGCTCCCTGCCCTCCAGGAACCGGCCCTCGATCGGCCGGCCCTCGAGGCTGCCGCCCCTGCGGTCCTCGCTCCGAGGCCCGCGTCCTGGAACGGAAGCCGGACGGAGAGCGTCGTCCGAGGTCAGTGTAGGGGAGGGGTCGGTCGAAGCGGCTTCGCCCCGGGCCGCTTCGCCGGCTCCGACGGGGACCCGGCTGGTGACCCACGGGCCGGCTGGGCGACGGCCGGCACCGGGTACGGTGGGGTCCCGATGGGAAGCCTCTCGGACCAGGCGCGGCGCTGTCTGCTGACCGTCCACGCCCATCCCGACGACGAGTCCTCCAAGGGGCCGGCCACCGTGGCCCGGTACCACGCGGCGGGGGTCCGGACGGTGCTGGTCTGCTGCACCGGGGGCGAGGCGGGAGACATCTTGAACCCGGCCATGGACCGGCCCGAGGTCCGTGCCGACCTGGCGGCGATCCGACGCCGGGAACTGGAGGCGGCGGTCGAGGTGATCGGGTATGACGAGCTGGTCTGGTTGGGGTACCGGGACTCGGGGATGCCCGGCACCCCGGCCAACGCCGATCCGCGCTGTTTCGCCCAGGCTGACCTCGGGGAAGCCGTGGGCCGGCTGGTCGCCGTCCTTCGGCGGGAGCGGCCCCAGGTGGTGGTGACCTACCCGGAGGACCAGCGGGGGTACCCACACCCCGACCACCTGCGGGTGCACGAGGTGACCATGGCCGCCGTCGAGGCGGCGGCCGACCCCGAGGCCTATCCCGAGGCCGGTCGACCCTGGCAGGTCGCCAAGGTCTACGCCTCGGGGTTCTCGGGTCGTCGGGTCCTGGCCCTGCACGAGAAGTTCCTGGAGCTGGGCCTGGAGTCCCCCTTCGACGAACGCTGGCTGGAGCGGGCCCGCACCCCCCAGCCACCCCCGACCACCCAGGTGGACGTCCGGGCGTTCAGCCTCGTTCGACGCGAAGCCCTGCTCGCCCATCGGACCCAGGTGGACCCGACGTCCCGCTGGTGGTTCGGGCTGCCTCCCGAGGTCGAGGCCGAGGCCTACCCGGTCGACGAGTACTGGCTGCTGCGGGTGGCCCCGGGTTGGACGGCCCCCCTGCCCGCCCCGCTGGGTCCCGGGCCGGTCGAGGACGACCTCTTCGCCGGGGTCGGGACCGAGGAGGACCCGATCTGCTCGGGGGCAGCCCCGAAGGCGACAGCCCCCTCGGGGACGGGGCCCCGTGGCCACCGGAACGGGTGACGGCGCGGTGCCGGGGGCGTCACCTGGTCCGTCCAGGGACCCTGAGGGGCGGGCGGCGCTCGACGCCGTGGCGAGCGAGCTGGCAGCTGCGCTGGGCGAGGCCCTTCGGCCCGCGGTCGTGGGGGCCTCGCTGGCCGAGTGTCCCTGCCTGCCCCTGGTGTTCGTCCTGCGCCCGCCGGCGGCCGGTGACGGGCGGCGGGGTGGTCGTGCAGGCGAGGCTGGCACCGCCCAGGTGTGGGTGGGCGAGCCGAGCCCGGACCGTGTGGGGCGTCCCTCGGGCGAGCTGCCCGTGACGGTCGGTCGGCTCGCCCCGGCATCGGCGGCCGCCCTGGTGGTCGAGGCGGCGCTGGACGACCTGCCCGACCTGCTCGGGGACCCCAAGGCCCTGGCGGTCAGCTACATGCAGGGCCGGACCCGGCTGGAGGGTCGAACCGGATCGGTGCTCGGGCTCCTCGGCTGGTGGACGGGCCCTGGGGGCGAGCCGGTGCGCGAGGTGCTGCGCACCCACCTGGCGGGCTCGCCGACTTGGGGTTCGCTGCTCGCTCGGCGATCCGACAGTCCCGGGGCGGGCTCAGCGAGCCAGGCCTGAGCTGGTCGTGGAGCTCGGCAGGGTCGGGGGCCCGTCGCTCCCCAGCCACCCCAACCGCACGGCCCCGACGCTCTGGGCCACCACCAGGGCGACCATCGTGGCCACCGCCAAGGCCACGACTGCGCCCAGCACGTTTCGCAGGAGCTGGGCGGCGGTGCCGCCGCCCCGGCCGCTGCCCGTCGGGGGAGGGGACGGAGGCTCTACCGGGAGCCGGCTGGAGCCCGGTTCGAGCTCCCGCAGGAGCTCGGCCAGGTCGGATCCCCCGCCGTGCCCGGTGGGCGTCGGCTCGGGCCCAGGCCCGGTCTGGGGAGCGGGAGCGTCGTTCATCGGGTTGGCTGGTCTGCGCTGGTGCGCCGCCGCATGACCTCCCGGAGCTGGCGGTAGCCCACGAGGTGCACCCCGGGGCCCTGGAGCGCCTCGTGGAGCGGACCCCCGCCGGTGAGGAGCTCGTGGTCGTCGACCCGCTCCGGCCAGTCCGGGCACAGGGCCCGCAGTTCTGGCTGGTCGAGGGCCGGGTGCAGGCGGACCTCCACGACCCCGGGTCGGGGGTCGGCGAGGAGCGCCTCGAGGGCGGCCCGCGCCCCCACGGTGCCCGGCGACGGCAGCAGCTCGTCGGGGGCCAGCACCCCCGCCTCGGCGGCCAGCTCCCGGAACGGGAACCCGGCCCGTCCCTGGTCGCTCGGCCCGGAGAGCCGGATCGGCAGCTGGAACTCGACCGCCAGCTCCAGGTAGACGTCGAAGAGTTCGGGCCGCAGCCACATGGCGCCCAGGTGTGCCGCCAAGTGGGTCACGTCGAAGCCCCAGACGATCGCCCGCTCGACCTGGGCTCGGCACTCCCGCCGCAGCTCGTCCAGGTCGCAGTGCTGCCAGAGGTCCGCCAGGGTCCGGGGGAAGCCGCCGTCACCGTCCAGCAGGGAGGGCGCGGCGGTCAGCGGTCCCCAGCGCACCGAGTCGAGTTCGGCGTTCAGCGTGAGATGGACGCCCACGTCCTCGCCCCGGTAGGCACCGGCTGCCGACCGGGCCCAGGGGCCTGGCACCATGAGGCCGGCGGTCGTCGCCAGTCCCTGTCGCAGACCGTCGTAGACCGCCGTGTTGACGGCGTGGCAGGCCCCCAGGTCGTCGGCCGTCAGGATCAGCACGAGGTCCTGCTCGCCGTACCCGAGCTCCTCGACCAACGAGGTCACCGCCATGACCGTAGTCGGCGCTGAGCTCGGCAACGGCCGGCCGTTCAGGCGGCGGCCGGCCGTCGGTGGCCCCGTCCTGCCCGCCCGGATCGGGAGGCCCGCGGGGTCCCCTGGCGTCGAGCGGGCTGGTCGAGAGGTCGGGGCTCCTCCCACACCTCGAGCGAGCGTCGACCCGCGCCCCGCCGGGGTGCGGGGTTCGGGGAGGGGCCACCTGGACCCCCCGTGCCGGCCAAGGCGGCGCGGGCGGCCCGCACCCCGGCCAGGCCGACCGAGCGGGTGTGCGCGTCCAGGCGCCACCGTTCCCCGGGGACCGCCGGGCGCATCGGCCCGGGCGTGCCCCGGTCGGGCCCCGGAACGGCGACGGTCGGAGACGCCGGCGGCACCGGCGGCTCGAGCTCGAGGGGGAGCGCCTGCTGGCTGGTCACGGGCCCAGGGTGCCCGGCGGGTGTAACACTGCGGGGATGGATCGCTACGGGATCACGGTGCCCTTCGACGACATTCCCCTTCGGGACCACCCCCGCTGGTACGCCCTGCTGGCAGAGCTCGGGTACAGCGACGTCTGGACCGGCGAGGCCAACGCTGCCGACGGGTTCACTCCCTTGGCGGTGGCCGCCATGGCCGCGCCCGGCCTGCGCCTTGGGACGGCCGTCGTGCCGGTCTACACCCGAGGTCCGGGCCTGCTGGCCATGCAGGCCGCCACCATGGCCGAGTTGGCCCCGGGGCGTTTCGCCCTGGGGATCGGTTCGTCCTCGGACGTGATCGTGGAGCGCTGGAACGCCGGCCGCTTCGACCGGCCCTATCAGCGGGTGCGGGACACCGTGCGGTTCCTGCGCCAGGCCCTGCGGGGCGAGAAAGTCGAGGCCACCTACGAGACCTTCGCCGTCCAGGGGTTCCGGCTGGCCCGCCGGCTGGCCGAGCCGCCGCCGATCCTGGTGGCGGCCCTGCGGCCCGGCATGCTGCGCCTGGCCGGCCGGGAGGCGGACGGGGCCATCATCAACTGGCTGGCCGCCCGGGACGTGCCCCAGGTGGCCGCCGAGGTCGGACCGGGCAAGGAGATCGTGGCCCGGATCTTCGTCTGCCCGACGACCGACGCCGAGCGGGCCCGGCAGGTGGGCCGCATGGGCATCGCCGCGTACCTCAACGTCCAGGTCTACGCCGAGTTCCACCGGTGGCTGGGGCGGGAGGACATCCTGGCGCCGATGTGGGAGGCCTGGTCGGCCGGGGACCGCAAGGCAGCCCTCGGGGCGATCCCGGATGAGCTGGTCGACGAGCTGATCGTGCACGGGACCCCTGAGGAGTGCCGGGCCCACATCCAGCGCTACGTCGACAACGGGGTCACGGTCCCCGTCCTCGCCCTCCTGCCCGGCGCCCCCGACCTCGAGCAGGCGGTGCGGGACCTGGCCCCCCGCTGACCCCGGATCCGGGTCCTGCGACGCCGGGCCCAGCCAGCGTCGGTGGCGCAAGCGAGGAGCGCTGCGGCCACCTGACCAGTCGGCCAGGGATCAGTCGGCCAGGGCCGTGGCCAGGGCCCCCTCGAGGGTCGGGTCCTGGAACGCGAAGCCGGCCTCGACCAGGCGACGGGGGAGGACCCGCTGGCTGGCCAGGAGGGCCTCGTCGGTGAGCTGGCCGCCGAGGGCCAGGCGGAGCGCGCCCCGGGGGACCCCGAGGCGGGCCGGACGCTTGAGGACCCGTCCGAGGGCCTGGGTGAACTCGGCGTTGCGCACCGGGGTGGGTGCCGTGAGGTTGACCGGACCCTCGAGCTCGGGTCGGTCCAAGCAGGCCAGGATGGCGTGGACCTCGTCGCGCAGGGTGATCCAGCTGAGCCACTGCCGACCGTCGCCCAAGGTGCCGCCGAGCCCGAGGCGGAAGAGCGGCAGCTGACGCGCCAGGGCCCCGCCTCGCGCCGAGAGCACCACGCCGGTTCGCAGCAGGACCACCCGGGCGCCGGCCTCGGCAGCGGGTGCCGTGGCCGCCTCCCAGGCCTGGCAGACCTCGGCGAGGAAGCCCGTCCCTGGGGGACTGGTCTCGTCGAGCTCCTCCTCGCCGCGGTCGCCGTAGTAGCCGATGGCCGAGCCGCTCACGAAGACGGGGGGCTTCGCACGGCCCGAGGAGCCCACGGCCGCCAGCGCTGCGGCCAGGGTCGAGGTGCCCTGGACCCGGCTGTCCCGGATCTCCTGTTTGCGCTGGGGCGTCCAGCGCTGGTCCCCGATGCCGGCACCGGCCAGGTGGACCAGGCCGTCGACCTCGGCCAGGGCCTCCACGGGCGCCTGGCCGGCGCGGGGATCCCAGGTCTGCTCGTCGGGGGCGCCTGCCGGGCGGCGGACCAGGCGAAGGACCTCGTCCCCCCTGGCTCGGAGCGCCTGGATCAGCGCGGTGCCGATCAGGCCACTCGATCCGCTCACCGCGACGCGCATCTGGCTCAGCTCCGCTGCCGGCGCGCACTGGCGTGCCCGCGCCGTTCGTTGTGGGAGCCTGCGAACGACCGACCGCCCCGGGGAGCGGGGCACCGGGGGTTGCCCACCTAGGACCTCCTTCGTGGCCTCGTGCCTGCGCCCCCCCGGCTGGGGCCCGTCGCTGGGCAGCCTACGGGCACCAGGCAACCGTGTCGATCATCGGAGAGCGGACCGCGGTCTGGTCAGGGCCGAGGGCCGTCAGGGTCGGCCGAGGGTCGACGACCGAGCAGCACCAGGTAGTCGCCCGAGCCGTCGAACGGCTCGCCCTCCCAAGTGGCCAGCCGATCCTCGATGTCCAGACCGGCCGCTTCGAAGGCCGTTTCCGCCTCGCGCCGAGCTGGGGGGTGGAACGGGCCGAGCAGCCCGGCTGAGGGACGGGCGCCGGTGGCCAGCTGGAAACCGGCGACGAACCGGCCGCCGGGGACCAGGGCCGCGGCCACCGTCTCGGCCACCGCCGGGAGGGTTCCGGGCGCCAGGAAACAGAGCACGTTGCCGGCCAGGACGACCAGGTCGAAGGGCTGCTGGGCGAGGCCCTCGGCCAGGGCCGGGTCGGCCAGGTCGGCCAGGAGGAAGGGCACGTCGGGCGCCTTGCGGCGGGCGACGGCGAGCATCTGGGGGTCCCGGTCCACGCCGTGGACCTCGTAGCCCCGGCGGGCCAGCTCGATGGCCACCCGGCCCGTCCCGCAGCCGGCGTCCAGGACGCGGGCGGGCGGGCCTCCGAGGAGCCGGTCCACCAGGTCGGCCTCGCCGTGCAGGTACTGGCCCCGGGCCGCCAGGGCGGCGAAGCGGGCCTCGTAGGCCTCAGCGTGGTCTTCCACGGGACCAGCTTGCCCGGTGAGCGCTCGGTACCGGGGTCGGCGCAGGGGTGCGCTCGTCGGGCCCCGCTGTCCCCTCGGCCAGGGGGGCCCAGCGGGAGACCAGCCCCCCGAAGGCGGCGGCGACGGCGAAGAGCAGGAGACCCGCGCCGGGTCCGCCGAGGGCTGCGAAGAGTCCGTAGCCCGTGACCCCGAGGATGCCGCCCAGCCGGCCCCCGGCTTGGCTGAGGCCTTGGCTGGTGCTGCGCACCGTGGTGTCGAAGGCCTCGGCCGGGCCGATGACGGTGACCTTGTCGGGCCCGGCGGCGCCCACGAAGTAGGCGGCGGCCAGCAGGGCGCCGACGGCCACCGCCGGGACGTGCGGCCCGGCCTCGAGCAGCCAGACGCCGAGCCCGCCGAGGCAGAGGGCCCGCAGGACGAAGCCCGCGACCTGCAGGTGCCGGCGCCCGAGCCGCTCGATGCCGAGGACCGTGAGCAGGGCTGCCGGGATCGTCACCGCCTTCACGGCGGTGGCGGCCAGGGCGCCGGACGCCGCGGTCGTGCCGAGGACTCCGGCGAGGAGCAGGGGCAGGACCAGGCCGAGGCCCTGGTCGCCCACTTGGTACGAAAACGTCGCTGCGGTCGAGGCCAGCAGGCCGTCGTGCCGGAGCCCCCGGCGGGTCTCGGCGAGGATCTGGCGAACCGAGGGGAGCCGCAGCACGTCCCAGGTGGGCGACTCGACGAGCTGGCCACGCAGGAGTACGACAGGCAGGGCGAGGAGGGCCCCGAGGCCCAGCACGACCCGCCAGCCCTCGGCGGGGTCGAGATGCAAGAAGAGTGCGCCGGCGCCGTAGGCCGCCAGGGTGCCGAAGTTGGCGGTCAGCATGATCCACGCCATGGTCGGGCCCCGGGCCTGCGCGGGCGCGGTCTCGGCGACGAAGGGGAAGACCACGGCGAAGTCGGCCCCCGAGGCGAGGCCGGTGGCGAGCCGGGCGGCGGCCAGCACCCCGAAGTCGGGGGCCAGGGCTGCGGCGGTGGCGGCGAGCACGAAGAGGACCACGTCGGCCACGACCAGCCGGCGCCGGCCGTAGCGGTCGGCGAGGACCCCGGTGACGAGGGAGCCGACCAGCATGCCGAGGAGCGTCAGCGTGCCGAGGGTGCTGAGCACCGGGGTGCTGAGGTGCCAGCGGTGCCGGAGGGGGTCGAAGGCGACCGAGATGGCCCCGAGGTCGTAGCTGGAGACCAGGATGCCGAGCCCGGCCACCACGGCCTGGAAACGCCAGCCGGGGGGGCCGGTGCGGGCAGGCTTCTGGCTCGCCCTCGCTGGCACCCCAGCGATCATAGGGCAGCCGAACAAAACGGTTCAGGCAGGCCGTTCCACGGCGTGGCCCCGGGAGGCCCGGGGCTCAGCTCCGCCCGGCGGCCGCCCGCAGGGGAAGGGTGGCGGTGACCGGCGACCCGACGCCTGAGGACGGGCCCTGGGTGCTCGGGGTGTCGGCGTCGGCCATCTCGTCCATGCCGATGGGGCCTTCGGCCCGGCCGGCCAGGAACTGCTGGACGATGGGGTTGGGGTCGGCCACCATCTGCTCCTTCGGCCCGAAGGCCACGAGCCGGGAGCGGAAGAGCAGGCCGATGTAGTGCGCGGTGCGCATGACCGACTCGATGTTGTGGGTGATGACGAAGAAGGTTGCGCCAGTCTCCTGCTGGGCGGTGTTCACCAGCTCGTCCAAGTAGGCCACCCGGACCGGGTCGAGACCGGAGTCGGGCTCGTCGAAGAGGATGATCTCGGGGTCCAGCACCAGGGCCCGAGCCAGGCCGGCTCGTTTCCGCATCCCCCCGGAGACCTCCCCGGGCAGCTTGTGGAGGTGGGCCACGAGACCCACCAGCTCGGCCTTCTGCAGGACGGTGGCCCGGATCTCGCGCTCGGTCTTGTGCGTGTGCTCCCGAAGGGGGAAGGCGATGTTGTCGTAGAGGGACATCGACCCAAAGAGGGCTCCGTCCTGGAACAGCACGCCGAACTTCCGCCGGATGCGGTAGACGTCGCGCTCCCGGACCCCCACGATCGGTTCCCCGTCGACCAGGATCTGGCCGGCTTCGGGCTTGAGCAGACCGATGATGACCTTCAGCAGGACCGACTTCCCGGTGCCCGAGGGGCCGAGGACGGCGGTGGTCTTCCCCCGGGGCACGTCGAAGGAGATGTCCTGCAGGACGGTGTGCGAGCCGAACCGCTTCGTCACCCCTTGGATCGAGATGATCGCCGGGGGCTGGACGAGGGTCGGGGTGGTGGTGCGCACATGGGAGGAACGCTCCGAGTCGGCTCGGCTTGCGGTCCCAGGCGGGTCACCGCCGGCCCCTGGGGCTTCGCCCGCCCCGGCCTGGTCCGCCGGCCCGTTTGCGCCCGGTTGGAGGTCTGCGAGCGCGTCGGCGAGCGGACCAGGGGGCCGAGGTCCCCGGCTTGCCGGTGTCTCAGCGCTGCTCTCGATCGTCCCGGGTTCCGCCGCCGTCGCCGGTTCGGGCTCGAAGCGTCGTCGTCGCCACGTCATGGACGTCCTTCGCCGATCTAACCGCAGCTGCTCGTGGTGCCCCCCAGCAGGCCACCGACCAGGGACTCGGTCGTGCAGCTCAGCGTGCCGAGCGTCGATCCGAGCGAGCTGCCCGAGCTCCCCGAAGTGGTCGGCGTCGTGCCGCTCCCGCTGGCCGAGCGGGTCAGCTGGCTCCCCGCTGCGCTCACCGCCGAGCCGACGGTGCTGACCGTCGACCCGAGGGCGCCCACGACCTGGCCGACCGTGGACCCTGCCTGCTGCACCGTCGATCCGACGGCGCTCGTGACCCCCTCGAGCGGGCCGCCCAGACTGCTGAGCGTCCCGCCCAGGGCGCTCGTCGTGCCGCTCACGGTGCTCCCGAGGCCGCTCACCGTCGAGCCGAGGCCCTCGACCGTCGAGCCCAGGCCCGAGGTCAGCCCCGAGACGGTGCCGGCAAGACTCTGGCTCCCATCGAGCGTGCCGACCAGGTTGCCGACCGTGTGACCGAGGGTCTGGGTCAGGCCGCCCGCGGTGGCGGCGAGCCCCGAGGTCGTGGCCGCGAGGCCTTGGCTGAGCGAGCTTCCGGCCCCGTTCGTGGTTCCGCTGGCCGGCGACGCCGAGGATGTTGAAGTGCTCGCCGGCTCGCTCGGGCTGGTCCTCCCCGCAGATTGTCGACCGGCGGCCGCCTGGTCGGCGGTCCCGGCCCCTTGTTGCGCGGTCCCCGGTTTCGGGATCGAACGCACGGTCGGAGTCCGAGCAGCCAGACCGCTAGGTGCCACCCCCGTCCCTGGGGACGGCGCCGCCGTGGCGGGGGCGGCGTGGTGGGGTGTCGGGCTCCCCAGGACCCCGGTGCCCAGCACCACCCCCGCGCCGAGGGCAGCGGCGGTGGACACCGCTGCCGTGGCCTGGAAGAGCGGCTGCTGGGCCACGTGGTGGGCGAGGCGTCCAAGGCTGCGCAGCCAGCGGCGCAGGGCCGTCAGGCCGAGGAGCCCAGCCAGCACACCGGCCAGCCGGCCACCGGTGCCCGCCACGGCGCTGAACTCCCGCTTGAGGGCTTGCCGGGCCCGCCAGAGCAGGGCTTCGACGGTGCTGACCCCGACGCCCTCGTGGTCGGCGATCTCTTGGTAGGAGAGGCCCGAGGCCTCCCGCAGCTCGAGGACCCGGCGATGGCGGTCCGAGAGGCGCTGGAACGCCTGGGCCACGAGGTCGGTCTCGGCGGCCGCAAGGAGCCGGGTCTCGCCGTCGTCGTCCTGGCTCGGCAGGTCCCGGGTCCGCTCCAGCTCGGCCATCGGGGTCGCCCGGTGCCGGCGCCGGAGGACGTCGGTGCAGAGGTGGGCGGCGATGACGGACAACCAGGGGTAGAACCGGCGTTCCCCGCCGAAGGTCGGCAGGGCCCGCCAGGCCCGGGCGAAGGCCTCCTGGGTCACGTCCTCCGCCTCGTGGATGTCGTGGAGCCGCTGCAGACAGAACCGCAGCAGCCGTCGGTAGTAGCGCTGGTAGAGCAGGTCGAAGGCGGCCTGGTCCCCGGCCTGGGCCCGCTCGACCAGGACCCGGTCGCGCTCGAGGTCCACGTCGTCCACCCGCCCTGGCCCGGCGGCCCTGCTCGTCGTGAGCACCGTCACCCCCCGCACCCCCTGCGCTCGGGCGCATCCTGCGCCGTGGTCTGCCGGCCTCCGTCGCCGAGGTGGTCGGGGAAGCGGTCGTGGGAGCGACCCGCGACCACGCTCGGTCTCTGGTTTGTCGTCATCCTACCCCATCTCGTCACCGAACGGCAGAGACGGAGCGTGACAAGAACAGCGAAATTCGGCCCAGGACGTTGATACTCTCACTCTTTTCATGTGTGCTTATGCTGTTTCGCTCCACTTGCAACTGGAACGAGGTGACGGCTTGCGCGACGCCTCGGAAAAAAATGTTCGACCGACCGCAAGGTTGCCCACGCTGCGCGGTTCCCCCGTCGGGCAACTTCGGCCGGCATCCAGACCACGCCCAGCGGGGTCATTTCGGGGGGCCGGTCCGACCCGGCAGACGACCAGATCGAGCCTGGAGGGACCGAGATGCGACACGACGAGCAGGGGATCGGGAGGCAGCCGCAGGCGGGAGGTGCCAGACGGGCCGGGTGGCCGAGACGGGCCCTGGTGGCCCTGAGCGGTGCAGCCCTCGGCCTGGTGGGGGTGGGCGCGGTGGCCCTCCCGGCGGCCCACGCCGCCACCACGCCGGCCTACACCGCCCAGGCCACCGGGCAAGGGGCGCAGATCGACCTGTTCGGCACCGAGCTGACCGGGGCCAGTGCCACCGTGGCCGTGGACACCACGGCCCCCTCGGTCCAAGCCAGCGGCTCGGCCACCTTGACCCCAGGACTCGTCGAGCAGGTGTCGGCGAGCGCGAACGCGGACGGCGCTTCGAAGGACGAGCCCTACACCTGCACCCAGGGTGGGGGGACGCCGGCGGGGACCCCGGTGGGGGCCAGCCTGGGCCTGGCCTGCGCGGGGGCTTCGGCCAGCCTGTCGAGCGCTGGGGTGCCCTCGGGGAGCGCCGAGGGCCGGGTCACCGGCGTGGACGCCTCGGTCACGGGGCTGCTGGGCGAGATCCTGAGCAGCGGGGGGAACACCCTCGTGAACGGCCTTGAGCAGCTCCTCGGCCAGTTGAACGCCACCCCCTTGGGCACCGGCACGGCCAGCTGCCCGAGCGTGACCAGCTCGTCGAGCGGCTCGAGCGGCAACCCCTTGAGCAGCCTGCTCGGCAGCCTGGGATCCTCGAGCAACCCGCTGACCCAGGTGCTCGGCTCGCTCGGCCTGGGTGGATCGGGTTCGAACCCGCTCTCGGGGCTGACCGGGTTGCTCGGCGGGCTCGGCGGGTCGGGCAACCCCCTCTCGGGCCTGACCAGCGGTCTGACGGGCGGTCTGGGCGGCAGTCTGAGCGGATCGGCCAATGGGAGCGGCAGTGGGCTGAGCTTCACCCCGAGCAGCACGGGCTCGGGGAGCAGCACCCCGCTCTCGGGCCTGCTGGGCAACCTCATCCAAGGCCTCTGCCAGACCCTGGTCAACGTCCAGCGGGTGGCGTCGAGCGCCACGAACACGCTGACCCAGACGGTGACGGTGCACCTCGGGCCGGTCAGCGCCAACGTGAACGGCACGGACTCGGGGACCGCGACCGCCAGCGCCAGCGGGTCGACCGCTGACGTCGCCATCCTGCCCGGGGTCGGCTGCGACGCGGCCAGCCTGACCGCCTGCGTGAGCGACCCGAGTACCTACGCGGCGCCCCTCATCGAGATCCAGGTCGCCCCGGCCAGCGCCTCGGACAGCTACGACGGGTCGAGCTGGACGCCCTCGGCGACGGCGGCCCTGGCCACCATCGACCTCAACATCCCCGGGTTCCGCCAGCAGATCTCCCTCGCCCCGGGCCAGGCCCAGACCCTGCTGGCCGGCACGCCCCTCGAGACCGTGGTGGACCTCGGCTCCACCTCGGTGCAGGGTTCGAGCGCCCAAGCCGAGGGGGCCAGCATCGACCTGCTGAAGGGGGTGAACGGCGGCATCCTCTTGAACCTCGGCTCGGCCAGCGTGACCGGGGGGACCGGGACAGCGACCCCGCCCAAGACCAGCCCTGGCGGGGGCAGCTCGAGCACCGGGGTGACCAGCCAGGTCACCACGAGCCCCACCGGTGCCCAGGTGACCAGTGCCACCAGCGTCCACACCGGGGCCTGGTGGGCGGGTTCCCTGCCGTACCTGGCCGGGGCGGCGGGTCTCGGCGGCCTGCTGCTCGGCTGGCCCCGGCTGCGTCGCAGCGGCCGCTTGGCCCGGCTCCTCGCCCGGTCGGCACGGCGATGACACGGCGAGCCCGGGTCGTGCTCGGCCTGGTGCTCGTCTGGGGGGCCCTCGGTGTCCTCGGCTACCGCCTGGGGTGGGAGCTCCACCTCAGGCGGGGCCAGGCCACCTTGCTGCAGCAAGCCCGGACGGTGGACCGAGCCTCGGAGGAGCCAGGGGGCAGCTGCAGCGGGACGCAGGTCACCCCCGTCCTCGACGGGCAGCTGGCCGGGGTGCTCGACATCCCCTCCCTGGGGGTCCAGGCTCCCGTGGAGAGCGGCACGAGCGACGCCGTGCTGGCCGTGGCCGTCGGCCACTTCGACGGCTCGCCCTGGCCGGGCCAGCCGGGCACGGCAGCCCTGCTGGCCCACGACGTGAGCTATTTCGCCCGGATCGACCAGCTCCAACCGGGCGACACGCTCCAGTACCAGTCGGGCTGCGTGACCGTCACTTTCCGGGTGGTGGGGCACCAGATCGTCCACGACGGGGCTCCGCTGCCCGCCGTGCCGGGGAGCGGCCTGGACCTCGACACCTGTTGGCCCACCGACGCTCTGTGGTTCACGCCGGACCGCTACGTGGTCGAGGCGCAAGAGGTCGGGATCTCGGTCGGCAAGCCGGCGCCGGTGGTCGGCCCGACGGCCACCGTGGCCTACCGCTCCTCGGCCAGCCCGGCCCTGGCGGCCACGGGCCTGGCCCTGACCCAGAACGAGGAGCCCATGGGTACCTTGCGCATCACCGGGTCGCCCTCGCAGGCCTGGTCCCAGTCGCCGGGTCCCCTGGCCGTCCAGGTGGCGGCCCTGGCCGACTACTTCGGCGGCTATCACGCCGCCGAGCGAGACGACCAGGCCTGGTGGGCCTCGGTGGCTCCGGGTCTGGCCATGCCTCCTGCTCTCGTCGGCGCACAGCCGCTCCTTTCGGACGCCAGTCCGCTGAACGTGACCATCCAGGCCAGCGGTGACGAGCCCCAGACCGTCACCCTCCAGACCACCCTGCCCCTGGCCGGGGGTTCGGCTCCCGGTCGCTATGCCATGACCGTGACTGAGGCCGTGCACGGCACGACCCTCGTCATCACCTCCTGGGAGGCCAATCGTGTCGGATGACGTCATCGCCCAGGTCCTCCGGGACCTCCTGTCCCCGGCGGCCCATGCCGGCTCGGCGGCACCACACGAAGCACCGCTGGTCGAAGCGACCAGCACCGGCGCAGTCCCCCGGGCCGGCCACCGGGGCCGGCGCGCCGGGATCGTGCTCGCAGGGGGTGCGGCCAGCCTGGTGGTCGGCGCCTGGATCGGGGGCGCGTGGCAGGGCGTGCCCCCATCGGCCGAGCCGCTGGCCGCCGCCGGCCGTCCCGTGGTCCGGCCGCTGGCCGGAGCCTCTGGCGCCGCCGTCCTCCGCGCCGCCGATGTGGCAGCTCTCGCCCCGCTCCCGGTCTCCTCGGCCCGGGCCGGTCGAGCCAGCGGTGTGGGTCACCAGACGAGCTCGCAACGCCCGCCGGTCCAACCGAGGATCTCGACCGGCACGCCCCTCTCGGGAGGGTCCGCTGGAGCCGATCCGCGGGTCCTCCCCGAGGTGACGACCACGGGGAGCGGCTCGGCCTCGGGGACGAGTGCTGCGCCCCCTCGGTCCGTAGCCCAGACGGACGGTTCGGGCTCTTCCTCCTCGGGGGCCTCCTCGTCGGGGAGCTCGTCGTCGGGGAGCTCGACCTCGGCCGGCACGGCCACCTCGTCGAGCAGTGGCCTGGCCGGCGCGCTCGGCAGCACCGTCTCGGGGCTCGTGCAGGGAGTCACGGGGACGGTCGGGTCGGTGGTGGGGTCCGTGACCCAGGGGCTCTCCGGGGTGCTCGGATCCACCGGGTCCTCGAGCAGCGCCGCCGGGAGCGCAGCGGGGACCACCAGCACCAACGACCCGGCGTCCGGAAGCGGCAGCAGCGCCGCAGGCCAGGCGGTGGCCTCGGTCGGCAGCGCCGTGGGTGGGCTCGTGCAGGGAGTGACCGGCACCCTGGGCTCTTTGCTGGGCGGCCTGTAGCGGCGCTCGGCCGGCTGACGCTCTGCGCTGGCACAACGGCCGGCACGGTCCGCGGGGATCGTGGACCGCAAGGTTGGGGGACCTCGAGCGTTCCCAAGGGTGCAGGACGGCGGAGGGGGGCGCCGTCGGGCTTCCCCCTCGACCGCTTGGATCCTGGGCGGCCGGCCCAGGACCAGGACCGCACGTTCAGGACCGCAGGTTCGGGACTGGGAGAGGAGAGGGAGCCGAGGTGGCAGGCCTGAGCAGCCCCCTGGGGGCCACGGAGCAGGTCGGGCGCCGGATCGGGCAGAAGGCGGGCACCGCCCTCGGTGAGGTCGGGGCCATGTTCGCCATGGGCCTCGAGGCGCTCCGGCAGCTGTTCCGCCGGGGCATGCCGATCGCCGAGTTCTTCGACCAGTGCTGGTTCTTGGCCCGGGTCACGACCCTGCCCCTGATCCTCGTGTCCATCCCCTTCGGCATGGTCATCGCCCTCGAGGTCGGGCAGCTCCTCCAGCAGATCGGGGCCCAGTCCCAGCTGGGGGCCGCCATGGTCCTGGCCGTGGTCCGCGAGGAGGCCCCGGTGGCCACCGCCCTGCTGATCGCCGGGGCGGGGGGCTCGGCCATGTGCGCCGACCTCGGGTCGCGCAAGATCCGCGACGAACTGGACGCCATGCGGGTCATGGCCATCGACCCCATCCACCGCCTCGTCCTGCCCCGGCTGGTGGCCGCCACGGTGGTGGCGGTGCTCTTGGACGCCGTGGTGAGCGCGGCGGGCATCCTCGGCGGCCTCTACTTGGGCGTCCACTCGATCCACATCACCCAGGCCAGCTTCTTCGCCACCTTCTCCGAGCTGGCCCAGCTGGCCGATCTCTGGATCGCCCTGTTCAAGGCCGCGGTCTTCGGCTTCCTCGCCGCCATGGTGGCCTGCTACAAGGGCCTCTACGCCAAGGGGGGCGCGAAGGGCGTCGGCGACGCGGTGAACCAGGCGGTGGTCATTACCTTCATCCTGGCCTTCGTCGTGAACTTCGTCCTCACGGTGTTCTACTTCAACTTCATCCCGCAAAAGGGGATCTGATGGCGCCGGCACCCCCTCCCCCGCCTCCCGAGGCCGCCGGCGCGGCGGTCGTCACTGCGGCGCCCCCCAGCGCGCCTGCGGGCCCGCCGGCGACGCCGCGGACCCCTGTGGCGACCCGGCTCGGCCGGCGGGTCCACGGGGTCGGCGAGCAGGTCGGCGCGACGGTCAGCCTGATCGCCGACCAGGTGCTCTTCTACCTGAAGGCGCTCTGGACCTTGCCGAAGGGCCTCCGGCACCGCCAGGAGATCCTGGCGCTGCTGACCGAGATCGCCATCGGGCCCGGGGCCCTCATCGTAGGGGGCGGGATGTTCTTCGTGGTGATGAGCATCTCGTTCTTCACCGGGACCGAGGTCGGCCTGGAGGGCTATGCCGGGCTGCAGCAGATCGGGGCCCAGGCCTTCACCGGCGTCATCTCGTCCCTGGCCAACACCCGGGAGATCACCCCCCTGGTCGCCGGGGTGGCCCTGGCGGCTCAGGTCGGGGCGGGCTTCACGGCGCAGATCGGCGCCATGCGGATCTCCGAGGAGATCGACGCTTTGGAGGTCATGAGCGTCGACAGCTTCACCTACCTCGTCTCGACTCGGATCTGGGCGGCCCTCATCTGCATGATCCCCCTCTATCTGGCGGCGCTCTTCGCCAGCTTCATCGCCACCCAGCTGGTCGTGACCCTGTTCTTCGGCCTCTCGCCGGGTGTCTACCAGTACTACTTCCACCTCTTCCTGCCGCCCATCGACATCGCCTACTCGTTCGTGAAGGCCATGGTCTTCACGGTCGTCGTGGTCATGATCCACTGCTACTACGGCTACCGGGCGAGCGGCGGGCCGGCGGGCGTCGGGGTGGCGGCCGGCCGGGCCATCCGGGCCTCGATCATCTCGGTGGTGGTCCTGAACCTCCTCCTCACCTTCCTCCTCTTCGGCGGGGTGAACGTGACGGCGAGGTTGGTCGGATGAGGCCCCGGCACTGGTGGTCCCGGCTGCTGGTCGCCCTCGTGGCCCTGGCAGTGGCCGTCGCGGCGGTCGACGTGGTGCTGCGGTTCTCGAACGGGGACTTCAGCGGCGACTATGCCCTTACGGCCTCGTTCCCCGAGGCCAGCCACGGCCTGTTCCCCGGCGCCGAGGTCGTCTACCGCGGCGTCCAGGTGGGCCGGGTCCAAAGCGTTCGGCTGGTCGACCGCCGGGCCCTGGTGACCATGGCCATCGAGCCGAGCTTCACGGTGCCGAGGGACGCCAGGGCCACCATCGAGCCGATCAACGTCTTCGGGGCCGACGAGGTGGCGCTGTCCTTCCCGGCCGGCACCGGCGCCCCGGCGCTCCCCGCCGGCGGGCGAATCCGGCTGACCAGCGTGCAGCCCGGACTCAACGGCCTCTTCGCTGCCGCTGAGCCCCTCTTGAACCAGGTGAACACCGAGAACCTCGAGACCGTCCTGGCGAACCTGGCCGAGGCGGCGAAGGGCGAGGGACCGACCATCGCCCGGAGCATCGACGAGGGGGCCAAGCTGGCGGCGTTCCTCGACGAGACCCTCCCCGCCCAGCTCACCGCGCTCGACGCCCTGAACGGCTTCGCCGGGGCGATCGAACCGACCGCGGGGTCGCTGAACGCCATCAGCACAGCCTCGAACGAGTTCTTCCCCACGCTGGTGGCCAACCGGGCGGCCTACGCCAAGCTGCTCGCCGACGTGGCCCCCTTTGCGGACAACCTCAGCCAGTTCCTCTCGGGCTACCGGCCGGACATCGACCAGCTCCTCGCCCAGGGCGACGACATCGCTCGGCTCGTGGTGGCCGACCAGCAGGACCTGGGCCAGCTCATCGACGGGCTCACGGTCTACGAGGCGAAGTTCGCCAACGCCGTGGACCCGGCCGAGACCCTGCCGAACGGCACCCACTTCGGCTACTTCGACATCTTCGTCGAGCTGGGCAGCATCACCCAGCTGGTCTGCTCCCTGCTGCACCCCCAGCTGCCCAACGTCTCGTTTCTCGCCCCGCTCCAGCAGGCCCTGACGGGCGTGGGCAGCCTGATCGACTGCGGCGCCCCGAGCCCGACGAACCCCGTGGTCGACGGTTCGAGCGCCACGTCCACGCCCTCGGTGGCCCAGGCTGCCCGGCACCTCTCGACCCAGCTCTACGGCATCCTCGGCCAGCCCGTGCCGGCCTCGAGCATCGGCTCGACCAGCGGCTCGAACGGCGGCCAAAGCAGCTCGAGCGCTCCGAGCGGCGCCGCTGCGAGCCAGGGCTCGACGCCGGCGGCCAGCGGGTCGTCGTCCTCGACCGACGTCTTGAAGTCCGTCCTGGGGGGCCTGCTGTGAGCCTGGCCCTCGTCGGCCCGGGGGACGGCGGCCGCTTCCTCGGCCGGCTCCGCCAGGCGGCCCGCCGCTCGGGGCTCCTGCGGGGCGTGACCCTGAAGGTCGTCCTCTTCGCCCTGGCCTGCCTGCTCATCGTGGCCGTCCTGGCCGCGAAGCTCGGCAACATCCAGTTCTTCGCCCACCGTGTCCGGTACCACGCGGTGCTGACCGACGCCACGGGCCTCCAGCCGGCGGCCGACGTGAAGATCGCGGGGGTGACGGTCGGGGAGGTCGACAGCATCCGGGTCCGCCACGGCCTGGCCGACGTGACCTTCTCGGTGAACCGAGGGGTGAAGCTCCCGAGCGACACGAAGGTCGGGATGCAGTGGCAGAACGTCATCGGCAACCAGTACCTCTACCTCTACCCCGGGACCTCGCCGGTGGACCTCCGGCCCGGGGCGACCATCCCGGCAAGCCAGGACGTAGCCAGCCCGAACATCGGGGCGTTCCTCGACGCTTTGGAGCCGGTCCTCTCGGCGGTCCAGCCGAAGGAGGCGAACAAGGTGGTCGTGGCCTTCGCCCAGGCCCTCTCGGGCAACGAGGCCCAGTTGAACCAGCTGATCGACTCGGCCGCCTCGGTCTCCTCCACCTTGGGTTCCTTGAACGGCCAGGTCGGCCAAGTGATCTCCCAGCTGGACCAGGTCTTCACGGCCCTCTCGCAGCGCAGCGCCGACGTGGCCCAGCTGATCGACCACCTCGACACCATCGGCCAGTCCCTCGCCCAGAACAACGGCCTCCTGGACCAGACCATCGGGAACTTCGCCACCGCGGCGAAGGAGATCGCCGAGCTCGTCGCCCACACCCGGGGTGACCTCTCGGCCTCCATCGGCCAGCTCGACCAAGTGGCGGGCACCATCGAGGCGAACGACGGCAGCCTGGCCAAGGGGCTCTCGACCATCGGGCAGGGCCTGGCCCCCTACACGCTCATCTCGAACTATGGCCAGTGGTTCCAGGTCCGGGCGGTCTACACGTGCCTCGCCGGGGAGCAGGTCTGCAGCTACTACGACCCGACCAGTCCCCCCGCCGGCTCCGGACCGCTCGGCAGCCCGCCGCTCAGCTTCCCGGCCCTGCCCGGTCTCGGCACCTCGAGCGGTTCGGCCACCAGCACCTCGGGCACCGGCGGGTCGGGGGCCCCGACGAGCGCCCTCGGGCCGAGCGGCCTTCAGGCCCTCTCGGGCCTGGCGAACCTGCCCCTCGCCGGCGCCCTGAGCGGGGGAGGGGCCGGATGAAGGCGTTCACCGAACGGAACCCCCGTCGGATCGGGGCCGTCGCCGTCGCCGTCATGGTGGCCCTCGCGGCCGGCGTCTTCTTCTTGAACCGCTCGATCTTCACCTCGACCTACACCGTCGAGGCCCGCTTCTCGAACGCGGCTGGCCTCGGACCCGGGGCGGCGGTGACCGTGGCCGGGGTGCAGGTGGGCACCGTCCGGTCGGTTCGCCTCGACGGCAACAGCGTGCTGGCCACCATGTCGGTGAATCGGTCGGTGACCCTGCCGGCGCAGACCGCGGCGGCGATCGAGGTGGAGACCGTGCTCGGCGTGCTCGACGTGGCCCTCCAGCCCCTCTCGGGCTGGGACCACCCGCTGCGCAACGGGGCCCTCATCACCGACACCTCGGTGCCGGTGGAGTTCCAGAACGTGGAGAACACCGGCGGCCGACTGCTGGAGCAGTCCGACGTCCACGCCCTCAACCAGCTGCTCACCGCGGTGGCCGACATCGCCAAGGGCAAGGAGGCCCAGGTGGCGCAGATCATCAGCGGCCTGGACCGCTTCACCGGGGTGATCGACGCCCGCAGCAGCGAGGTGAGCCAGCTCATCGACGCCGCCCAACGCCTCTCGGCCACGGTCGCCCAGCACGACCAGCAGCTCTCCGGGGTGGTGGCCAGCCTGACCCAGGTGGTCCAGGGCCTGGCGGATCGCTCGGGGCAGCTGGCCTCGTTGATCCAGGACACCGACCAGCTGGCCTCCCAAACGGCCAGTCTCATCGGCCAGAACCGGCCCCAGCTGCAGCAGCTCCTGGACCGGTTGCAGAGCGTCCTCGGGGTGGTCGCCGCCCACCAGGACGACCTGGCCGAAGCGGTCTCCTACCTCGACTCGGCCATCACCGGGTTCGCCTCCATCGGCTATTCGGGGTCCACCCCGCTGCCCTGGGCGAACATCTACTTCGACGTCCTGGGCTCCACCGGCGTGAACGAGCTGCTCGGGAGCTGCGACAGCGTGGTGAGCTCGGTGCTGCGAGCCACCCTGGGGCCCGACCCCCTGCCCTGCAGCGAGCGGGTCGGGCCACCGATCACCTCGACTTCGGGGCCGGTGATGTCGGCGACGCCGAGCAGCTCGACGCCGGCCAGCCAGGCCGTCACCGCTGGCCAGGGCACGAGCGCCGGGGCGACGAGCGGGTCCTCGAACGGCGGCACAGGGACGAGCAACGAGACCAACGGCGCCAACGTGCTGCTCACCCCCCTGGGCCAAGTCCTCGGCGGGCTTCTCGGAGGTCTCGGATGAGCCGCCAAGCCCGGCGCCGGCTCCTGTCGGTCCTCGTCGGGCCGCTGGTCCTGGCCCTCTCGGGCCTGGGCCTCGCCGCCTGCGGCAGCGGGGGGAGCGGCAGCACCATGCGGGCCGTCTTCGCCTCGGCCGACAACCTCTACACCGGGAACCCCGTCGAGGTGCTCGGGGTCCGGGAGGGGACGGTCACGAAGGTCGAGCCCGACGGCAACGCCGTGCTCGTCACCTTCCACCTCGACCCCGGGGTGCGACTCCCGGCCGACGTCGACGCCACCCTGGTGAACCCCCAGGTCCTCGGCACGCCGTCGGTCGAGCTCGGCCCCGGCTACCAAGGCGGGCCGAGCCTCGCGCCGGGCAGCACCATCCCCGAGAGCCGGACGGTGGTGCCGGTCTCGATCAACCAGCTGCTCGTCCAGCTGCAAACCGCCCTCCGGCAGATCAACCCGCAGGCGGTCGGCGGCACGGTCTCGAGCCTGGCCCAGGACCTGGCCGGCCAGGGCCTGGCGCTGCGGACCCTCATCGAGCAAGGGGCCGGCACCCTCTCCCTGCTCGCCCAGAAAGGCAACCAGCTGGGCCAGCTGGACGGCTCGCTGGCGGCCATCACCGGCACGCTGCGCCAGCAGACCAGCCAGCTGACCACCCTGTTGCAGGACTACGACACGGTGGCCGGGGTGCTGAACGCCAACCGCCAGCCCCTGGCCCAGGCCATCGAGGCCCTCGCCCAGATGAGCCAGCAACTCGCCCTCCTCCTCTCCCCGAACCTCGTGCCCCTCCAGCAGGACATCGCCACCATCACCCAGGTCGGGCGGACCCTGGACCGCAACCTGCCGACCCTCGACCAGCTGCTCTCCTCCTCGGACCGGCTCTTCGCCGGCGCCCAGCGGGCCTACGACCCGGTCCACAACTGGCTGAACCTCAACATCCAGCTGGACGGCAACGAGACTGCCGGGCAGGAGGTCGGGCTGGTGCGGGACCTCCTCGCCTCCATCTGCCGGCGGGTCCTGGCCAACCACTCGAGCGGCCTCTCCAGCCAGGAGAAGAGCACCCTCAGCACCTGCGGCAACCCGGCCTCAGGGTTCTTCGACCCCATCCTCGGCCTGGTGCCCGAGCTCCTGGCCGGCCAGGCGCCGTCGGCGCCGAGCGCCCAGCAGCTGCTGAACGACGGCCTGGCCGAGATCCCCGGCCTCTCGAGCAGCCAGCGCGGCGCCCTCAGCCAGCTGAGCCCCAGCCAACTGGCCGCAGCCGGGGCCACCAGCGGGGCCACGAGCGGGACCGGGTCGAGCGCCGACTCGGTCGAGGCACCGACGGCGCTCCACCCGGCTGCCCCGGTGGCGCCGCCCTCGAGCGGCGGCGGGCTGCTCGGCGGCCTGCTGCAGAGCCTCTTGGGGGCACTGCTGCCGATCGGGGGTGCGTGGTGAGCGGCCGGGTCGGCATCCAAGCCGGGAGGGCTCGGCGGTGCGGGTGGCGGGTCCTCGGCGCCTTCTCGGCGCTGCTGCTCGCCGGGGTCGGCCTGACGGCATGCGCCAGCGGGGGATCGGGGAACGGCTCGCTGACGGTCTCGGCGGTGTTCTCCGACGTCCACAGCCTGACCACCGGGGCCTCGGTGCAGCTGGCCGACGTGAACGTCGGGCAGGTCACCGGCATCCACCTGGACGGCGACCGGGCCCTGGTCACCATGGCGGTCCGCCGCAGCGCCGAGGTCCCGGCGAACGTGACCGCCGAGCTGGAGCAGACGACCATCCTGGGGCAGTACGTGGTGGACCTCGTGCCCGAGGGCCGACCGGTGGGCCTCCTGGCGAACCACCAGCGGATCGCCCGGACCGAGGTGGTGCCCGGCCTCCAGGAGCTGGTGCAGAGCGGCACCGAGGTCTTCGGGGCCATCTCGGCCGCCGAGCTGAGCTCCCTGATCGACAACAGCGCCGTAGCCTTCGGCGGCCAGGGGAGCACCATCCGCTCCCTCCTCGACGACTTCGGCACCGTCCTCGCCGGGTACCAGACCCAGACCACCCAGATCCGTCAGCTCATCGACCGCCTCGACGCCTTCTCCGCCGGGCTCGCCCCGAACGCGCAGCAGGACGCGGCGGCGGTGTCCCAGCTGGCCCAGGCCACCTCGGTCCTGGCCCAGCAGTCGAACCAGTTCGTGAGCCTCCTGCGGTCCCTCGACACCCTGGCCACCCAGACTCGGGCCATCTTGGACACCGGTCTGCCCGACATCGAGGACCAGGTGGCCGCGCTGGAAGCCACGGCCTCGCAGCTCGCGGCCCACCAAGCGGCGCTCGCGCAGCTCCTCCAGGAGGTGCCGACGGCCAACACCAACTTGGCCAGCGCCACCTACCAGCATGAGGTCCAGATCCTCCAGAACATCATCGTCTGCGGCGTGCCGGGCCTCGGCGAGGGCAACGCGCCGACGAACACCTGCACCCCGAACGGAGGTGGGTCGTGAGGGTCACCCGCCGGGTCCTCGTGAACCTCGTGGTCTTCGGGCTCGTGGCCCTGGCCCTCGTGGCCTACGGGGTCTTCGACCTCCTCGGCAACCCCTTTGCCCCCACCACCACCGTCTCCACGGTCCTGCCGAGCGCTGCTGGCCTCACCCCCGGCTTCTCGGTGGCCTACGACGGCATCGTCGTCGGCTCGGTCTCCCGGATCAGCCTGGTGCGAACGGGCGCCAAGGTCACCATGACCATCGACCCTGGCGAGCACGTCCCCGCGGACGTGGCCGCCCGGGTGGTCATCGCCAACACCCTCGGCCAGCAGGAGATCGAGCTCGTGCCCGATCGCGGGGCCGACCTGGCCGGCTCGGCCCGAGCGCCCGGTGGGGTGACGACGACCGCCGAGCTCGCGCACCGGGACCTCTTCAACGGCGAGGTCCTGCCGGTGGCCCCCGACAGCGAGCCGGCGAACGTCGGCACCCTGGTCGCCGAGGCCGCCCACCTCCTCCAGGCCATCCCGCCGGGGGACCTGAACAGCCTCCTCGAGCAGGCGGCCCTGGCGGTGAACGGGCAGGCCGACAACCTGCGGACCATCGCAGCCGCCTCGGCTGCCTTCTCCGAGGAGTTCCTCGCCTACCAGCACCAGTTCCAGCAGCTCCTCCAGAACGCCCCGCCGGTCCTCCAGACGGTCACCGCCAACGCCAGCGCCCTCCAGCAGGGCCTGGCGGCCACGGCCAGCCTCCTGGCCGAGCTGGCGGCCACGAAGCAGAACCTGGTGAACCTCCTCCAGAGCGCCCCCGGGGCCGCGACCCTCGGGAACGACCTGGTGGTCCAGAACCGGGCGAACCTGAGCTGCCTGGTCCACGACCTGGCCGACACGGTCACCAACCTGTCCAGCTCGCCGAACTTCTCCAACCTGGCCACCTTCCTGGCCACGAACCACACCTTCTTCTCGATCGTCCAGGCGGTCACCCCAGCCGGGCCGGCGAAGGCCCTGACGGCGGGGGACCAGGCCCGCCAGGACCAGGTCCAGTTCCGCGAACGGCTCCTCCTGCCGCCCCAGAGCCCCCCGGCCGAGCAGTACGCCACGCCGAAGGGCCTCGGCACCATCCGACCCGGAGCAGCCTGTGAGAGCGCCTTCGGGCCCGGGGTGCCGGCGGTCAGCCAACCCGGGTTCCGCCCGGCGGACGGGGGGACCCTGGTGCCGGCCACTGCCGCCGAGGCGTCCGTTCCGGCCACCGGCCAGATCCAGCCGGCCCCGGCCAGCACGGCCACCGCAACCGCCGACCAGCTTCCTACGCGTCCTGTATCGTTGTGGCCACTGATTGTGGCAATAGGGGGTGTTGGGGGGGTCATGCTGGTGGTGACCCGCCGACGCAATGTCCGGGTCGCTCAGGCCGCGCGACCCGGCCAGCGGGCCGTGGCCGAGGCGCGGCGGGGTGCCCGGCATCGGCTTTGGATGCGGCGACATCGGCAAGGAGGGAGACCATGACCACGGACGAGTCCCGCACCGCCCCCGACGAGGACGGCACGGCACGGGGGTCGCTGGCCGGCCCGGTCGGCGGCGGGGTGGCCGTGGTCGGGGAGCGCCGTCCTCGCCGGGTCCAGGACCCGGTGGCCAGCCGCCGCGCCGAGCGGGCGGGCGAGGGCCTGGAGCAGGAGCCGGACGAGGGGGACCCGAGGGCGAGCGCGTCGGGGCCATCGCCTCTCGAGGCCGGTCCGGCCGATGAGCCGGGATCGGGCCGCGGAACCGACGGGCCCCGGACCGCCCGGACCGTGCGGCGCTCGGCGTTCCTCGCCGCCCTGGCCGCGGCCGTGCTCTGTGCCCTCGCCGCCATCGGGTTCGGCCTGGCCTGGGCGAACCTCGAGGGCACCCAGCAGGCCACCAGCCAGGTCGAGGCGGTCAGCCGAGCCTTCGTCCTCGACCTCACGAACCTCACCCCCCAGACCGTCGACCAGCGCATCACCGACCTGCTCGCCGCCTCGACCGGGAGTTTCGCCAACCAAGCCCGCTCGTTCTTCGACAGCGGGAGCCCGCCGGTGCGCGACGCCCTCATCAGCGCCAAGGCCGTCGAGCAGGGACAGATCCGTTCCCTGGCGGTCGAGCAGGTGAACGGGTCGACGGCCTCGAGCTTCGCCGTGGTCGACGTGAGCTACACGAACGACAAGCTCTCCAGCCCCCAGTCCGACGTCCTCCGGCTCCAGCTCGACCTGGTCAAGACGGCGGCCGGCTGGCGGGTCTCGAACGTCACGGTTCTCGACGGGGCTACCGGCGGGGTCCTTCAAACCCCGGGCAGCGGCGGCTGAGCCGAGGCCGACCCCGAGGCGCTGAGCGGGTGCGCGCCCTGGGCAGGGCAGCGGTCCCGGAACGCACAGAACCGGCAGAGCACCGAGGGTCGGGGCCGGAAGTCCTCGCGCTCGCAGGCCCGTTCGATGGCGGCCCAGACGGCCAGGGTCCGCCGGCGGGTCGCGACGGTCTGGCGCTGGTCCACCGGGCTTTCGACCACCACGGGGCCTCGCAGGTAGACCAGGCGGACGGCCGCAGGCACGACCCCCAGGACCTGCTCCACCAGCAGGGCGTAGAGCCGAACCCCGGCGAGGCGGGCCTGGTCAGCACTGGCCGGCGGCACCCGGCCCGTCTTGTAGTCGACCACCACCAGGCGTCCGTCCTCCTGGCGGTCGAGTCGATCGATGACCCCCCGGAGGCGGACCCCCTCCACCGGCGCTTCGACCGTCAGCTCCACGCCGACCACGTCGGCCGCATCGGGGTTCTCCACCGTCCGCAGCCGACCGACGAGCGCCGCGGCCTCCGCGCGCAAAGCCCGCTGCTCGTCGTCCGGGAGAGCCAACATGGCGAGACTGGCCTGCCAGCTCGGCTCCGCCCACGCGGCCTCGAGGGCCTCCGCCTCGGCCGAAGGCGTTCGCTGGCCCGCGGGCCGCTCCCAGAAGAGCAGCTCGAGGCTCCGATGCACGAGGGTGCCGAGCAGGCTGGCCCGGGTCGGAGGTTCGGGCAGGTGGTCGAGGACCCGGAAGCGGAAGGCCAGGGGGCACTGACCGAAGGCCTCCACCTTCGAGGGGGTGAGCGATCGCGGGACGGCCAGTGGCACGGTCGCAGCCTAGGGGAGGGCTGTGACCCCGCCACCGACCCGGCTGGGGGCCGGCGAGCTCAGCGGGCCAGGTGGCTGGGGGTCGGGGCTGGGTCGGGGAGGCTCGTCAGGCGACGCTTCAGGCCGAGGGCCCGCTGCTCGACCAGCCGCCAGGACAGCTCGGCGGCGGCCAGGGTCGACACCAGGGCGAGCACGACGCCCGGCGTGCCGAGCGAGCGGAACCAGGTGAGGAAGACGTAGTGCCAGAGGTAGAGGGCGTAGGAGCGGCTGCCCAGGTAGCCGAGGAGCCGACCCGAGAGGAGTCGGGCGAGGGGGCCGGTCGGTCGGGTCACCGCTGCCAGGACGAGCAGCGGGGCAGCGAAGGTGGCGACCACCCAGCGGGCCAGGAAGGCGCTGGTGGCGTTGGTCGGGCCGAGCACAGCCCCAGCAGCCGACCAGGGGCCCGCAGCCCAGAGCAGGCCGAGGCCGGCCAGCCCGGCCAAGACCAGGGTCGGTGCCTGCTGTTCAAGCCAGCGCAGGCCGCCGCGGGCCCAGGTCACCGCCAGGGCGCCGCCGAGGAGGAAGGCGGCGGCCCGGGTGTCGGTCCCCATGTAGACCCGGAGCTCGCCCTGGCCGTGGTGGTAGAGGAGGAACACCTCGAGGAGGGAACCGGTTGCGAGGGCGAGGGCCGCTGCGGTCACCGCCCGGAGCCGCCAGGCGCAGAGCGCGACCACCAAGGGAGCCCAGACCAGGTAGAACTGCTCCTCGACGGCCAGGGACCAGAGGTGGCCGATGGCCATGTAGTGGTGGAACAGGGCCAGGACCTCGGCCCAGTTCATGAAGTAGCAGGCGGCCACCCAGACGGCGTGGAGCGCGGTGTGGAGGGGCTCGGGGCCGCCCGGCCCGCCCTGGGGGACCGACGTGGCCCAGGGGAAGCCGCCAGCCACCAGCATGACGAGCAGCCAGGTCGCCAGGAAGAGGTAGAGGGCCGGGAGGAGCCGCAGGGCTCGGCGACCGTAGAAGCGGCGAAGGGCGACCCGCCCGGTCGTGAAGCGCTCCCCCACGAGCAGGGAGGTGATGAGGAACCCCGAGAGGGCGAAGAAGACGAACATGGCGACCGCTCCGGGATCGCCGCCGGCCGCGAGCGCCGCATGGCCGACGAAGACACCGAGGAAGGCGAGGGCCCGGATGCCGTCGAGGGGCGGGCGGTGGCCGAGCAGGCGGACCCGCGGCTCGGGGTGCTGGTCGGCGGCACGCACGGGAGGCCAGCCTGCCGGGCGCGCCTTGGAGAACCGTGGGAATCGGCTTGCGAGCCGATGAAGACGCGAGGTGTTCCCGGACCGTCGCTGTCGGTGGTATCGACTCAGGAGCCAAGGGCCCGAAGGAGGACACCAGCGACCGCCCTCGGGTCCTCCAGGGGACCGAAGTGGCCGAGGCCCGGGAGGACGACAACCTCGGCCTCTGGCAGCCGAGCGGCCATGGCCTCCAAGGCGGCCGGGCCGAAGGCGTCGGTGTGCTCGCCGCAGACCAGCGTGACCGGGCAGCGGATCGCCGGAAGGAGCTGCCAGGCCCGGTGGGCGAAGCCGAGGGCGTACACCTCGGCCTCGTCCTCGGGCCGGCAGCGCAAGGCCAGCCCTCCCGAGGGGGTCACCTCGAAGCCGTTGTCGACGTAGCGGGCCAAGGCCAGCGGGTCGACCCCTGAGAAGGGCGGCTTGGCCCCGAAGTTCGCCAAGGCCTCCTCGCGGGATCCGAACTGGCGCCGACGCCTTCTCGCCCCGAGGGAGAGCCGGTTGTCCGGCACGCCGCCGGGGACCGGTTCGGCCAGGGCCGGCACCACCGGCTCGAAGAGCACCAGGTGACGGAAGGTCCCGGGACGGGCAGCCTCGGCGAGCAGCAGGACCGCCCCGCCGAAGGAGTGCCCGAACCCGGCGGGCGCCTCGAGGCCGCAGGCCCGGAGGACGGCGAGGGTGTCCTCGGCGGCCCGCTCCCAGCGGAGGTCACCGTCGGCGGGCCGACCCGAGCGGCCGTGCGCCCGGGCGTCGAAGGCCACCAGGCTGGCGGTCGGCTGCAGCTGCTGGGCCATGGGCTCGAGACAGGCGGCGCAGAGTCCCGTGGCGTGGAGGGCCAGGACCGGCGGTCCGTCGCCGAAGCGGTACACGGCCAGGGGCAGGCCGCCGGCGCCCTCGACGCTGACCCAGGGTTCGGCGACCCAGGGCTCAGGCCAGGGTCGAGGGACGGCGGTCGTCGGGTCGGGTGCCGGCACGGCCCGACGCTACCCGGCCCTGGTGCCGGATCGCTCAGGGCTCACAGAGCACCGGGCTGGCCACCACCAGGCCGTTTCGACCACGCTGCTTGGCCTGGTAAAGGGCGTGGTCGGCCCGGTCCAGCAGGTCCTCGGCCGACTCCTGGCCGTCCCAGGAGGCCAGTCCCGCCGAGACGGTGACCCCGGAGCCGGCCACGGCACCGGCCACGAGGGCCCGAAGGTCCTCGAGGAGCTCCTGGGCCCCAGCCTGGTCGGTGGCCGGGAGCAGGAGGCAGAACTCGTCGCCACCGTAACGGCAGACCAGGTCGGTGCTGCGGACCCGGCTGGCCAGGACGGCGGCCACGAGCCGCAGCAGGTGGTCCCCCTCGAGGTGGCCTCGGCTGTCGTTGAAGGCCTTGAAGGCGTCCAGGTCCACCATGGCCAGGCAGAGAGGGCTGCCGCTGCGGGCCGCCACGGCCAGGGCCTGGGCGAGCTCGCGGTGCAGTCGGCGACGGTTCGCCAGGCCGGTGAGCGGGTCGGTCTCCGATGCCCGCCGGAGCTGCTCGAGGTGGAACAAGCGGGTGAGGACACCCAAGACGGCGTCACCGACGGCACCGGCCAGCTCCCGGGGGAACTGGCGGGCGAAGCCGGCCAGGGGTTCTCGGTGCTCGAGGACCAGGACCAGGGGACCGGCGTCGTCGAAGCCCACCGGCAGGACCCAGCGGCTCGGTTCCAGCACCGGCGCGCCCGACGCGGCCCGACGGACCACCGGATCGCCCCCGGCGAGCTGGTCGGCGAGGTCAGCGGTCCAGCTGCTCAGCGCCCGGCTGGAGATCTCGGTGGCGGCTTCGGGGCTGGCGGCCAGCGGCTCCCCCGAGGCCGGCTGGGCGTCGGCCAAGGACCAGCGCCGACGCACCCGGCCGTCGGCGTCGACCGCCAGCAGCTGGGCATCCACCGGCAGGACCTGCCCGAGGCCGCCCAGACAGCGCCCGATGCCCTCCTCGAGATCCTCGACCGGGGCCAGCTCGTCGACCAACCGCTGCAGGGCGCCCCGGGCCTCGTTCCGGGCGCGCAACACCCCGAAGACCAGGCCGGCGATGGCGTCGACCACCACGACCACCCAGGCGTAGACCACGACGGCCAAGACGTAGGCCGCACCGTGGTGGACGCGCAGGGCCCATTCGGTGCTGGCCACTGCGACGACGGTGGCCAGCACGATCACCCGCCGACCCGCCACGTTCAGGCTCACCGCGCAGAACACCGGGACCGTCACGAAGATCGGCAGGTAGAGCTCCCGGGCGCCGTCGCCGGCCACGTTCGCCAGCCCGGTCGAGGCCAAGCAGGCCAGGGAGAAGACCAGGATCGGCCAGCTCGGGGGCTCGACCACCCCCTTGCGCTGGAGCTGGACGACGAGCACCGCGGTGTAGACCATGGCCCCCGCAACCAGGGCCCCGGCGATGGCGACCAGGGTCCAGTCGACCCGCACCCCGTGAGGGATAGCCATGGTCAGGTCCACCACGGCAGCTGTCGAGAGGGCCAGGGCCGCCAGCTGGGTGCCAAGGCGCGCCTGCTCGCTCGAGAACTGGCTGGCGTACTGCACCGACCAGGACCGCCGACGGGCCATGGCGGAGCATCGACGGGGGGCGCTGCCGGGTTGACCGGCGGTGGGGTGACCGTTGGGACACCTTGGGGTGCTCGTGGACGAACGGCCCGACGCGATGGGGCCCGGGGTCTTGGACCCCGGGCCCCATCTGCCACCTAGTTGCCGCTGTCCGGGTCGCTGGCTAGGCCACCGTCCCGGCGGTCTCGGGGTTGCCGCCGGCGTGGAGCTTGGCGAGCTCGGCGGCGACCATGCGTTCGTGGGCTTCGGCGTCCTCGCGGGCCTTGCGGGGCCGCCAGCGGCCGCTCATGACGAAGATCAAGGGGATGAACACCGCT